>CAWEIS010000001.1:0-372468 GCA_963809205.1 uncultured Actinomycetes bacterium
TAGCGGCGGCGATCGGCCTCGCGGCGATGCTGGAGGCAGACCGGGACTGACGGTCTAGGCGCTCAGCCCCGCTGCTTGGAGTAAGGCAGGTTCGCGAGCGATGACGGCACGCGCACGCGCAGCTTGCGCATGATCTCGATCGCCGCGCGGTCGCCGCTCTCGACGCCGCCGTTGAGGAATCCCTGGCTGTAGGTCGACGTCGCCTCGCCGGCGAAGTGCACGTTGCCCTCGGCCCGCCCGGTGCCCTCCCAGAACCGCGTGTACTGCGCCCGTCCGAACGCGGCGTAAGAGCCCTTCGTCCACTGGTCGTGCGGCCAGAGGTCGGCCCACGCGTGCCCGTTGAAGTGCTCGCGGGTGCCCGGCACGGCCTGGTCGATGCGGTGCAGCACCTGGTCGCGGAGCGCCGTCGGCGCGGGGCCGTGGGGATCGGGCGCGCTCCACTCGCGGGCCGTGCGGCCGCCGGCGTAGGCCGTGATCAGCCCCGCCGTGCCGGGCTGTGCCGCGGAGCTCTCCCAGGTGTCGAAGTCCGGGTCGACCGACTCCAGCGACGCGCTCCAGTCGCTCATCCGCCACGGCCGCCGGTCGTACTGGATCAGCACCTTCGAGTCGTCGCCCATCGCCAGCTGCTCGATGGCCGCGCGCTTGTGCGCCGAGAACCCAGCGCCCGCGTAGTCGACGTCGCGCAGCGTCGTGAAGGGAAGGGTCAGGATCACGAAGTCGGCGACCACCGGCCGGTGCCCGTCGAAGGTCAGCTCGTAGCGGCTGCCGACGCGCCGGATCGCCCGCAGCACCGTCTGTCGGTGGATCGAGCCGGCGGGCAGCGTCTCGGCGCCGCGAGTCGTTACCAGGTCGTTGCCTCCGTGGACATGCCAGCGCTCGTCGCCGCCCGGATAGGGGATGACGAAGAAGTCGATCCAGTTGACCGCGGACAACCGGTCGAGGTTGGCGCCGTACCAGCTGCCCATCACCTCGTCGATGATCTTGCCGACCGCGGTGCCGAGAACGCCGGGGACGTGCGCCTCCAGCCACTCGGCCATAGTCAGCTGGTCGAGACGCACGGCGGCGGAGGTGGCAGTCCCGTACGACAGCGCAGCCGTGGTCACGGAGCCGTTCGCGCGCAGCACGCCTACCCTTTTCGCCTCGGCCGCAGCGGCGTCGCTGATCATGTCCATCGCCGCCTTCAGGTCGCGGTGCGGCACGCGGCCGCCGTCCGCCCACAACGGGTAGAAGGAGCCGTAGCGCGCCGACCACAGGTCGTCGAGCTCGAGGCCCAGCTGGCGCACGAGCTGGCGGATGTGCACGTGCCTGGTGTCGATGAACTCGCCGCCGTGCTCGGCCACCTGGCCGTCCGCGAAGCCTCGCGCCGTCCAGCAGCGGCCGCCGATTCGCCCCCGCGACTCGAAGACCTGTGAGCCGACGCCGACGCGGTGCAGCTGGTAGGCGGCGGCGATCCCCGCCAGCCCGGCGCCGACGATCGCCACCGACGCGTCGGGCGCGCCGCTGCGGCTCGCGGCCCGCGCCCGCGTCGTGCCCAGGCCGCCGGCGGCAAGCAGCGCAGCGCCGCCCAGTACCGCCCCCGCCTGGAGCACGCCACGCCGGGTGTAGCCGTCGGCCGGCGAGCTCTCTTCGGGGACGCCGACGTGGCGCGCGACCGATTCGGCCTTGCACTCCATCGCCAGCCCTGAACGCCGTCCACCCCGCATCGCCACCAGTAGACCAGACGACCGCCGCCCGGTCAACGCCTCCGTCCGGCCGGTGTAGGAAGCTTGCCACGTACGGCGATGGCTCCCGCAATGTTCTCCAAACTTCGATCCGCGATAGTCCTCCGCGACCGCCGACCGGGGCGCCACAGGCCCCGACTCCCCTCCGGCGGCAGTACGACGATGCCCTACACCCCAGCCGACAGGGCCCGGCTCCACCGCGGCCTGCGAACAGCTCTTGCCATCTCGGCGCTCATGTGGTCCGTGACGATCGCAGCCGGGGTCGCCGCCGCCACCGTCTCGCTGTGGCTGGTACCGGCAGCCGTCGCCGCGGTGGCCGTCAGCTGCGCGGTCTGGCTGACCGAGATCGCCGACCGCCAGACCGCCGCCGGGCGCTAGGCATCCTCGGCGAGCCACCTGCTCGCCTCGACGTGCTCCTCGATCGTGCCGGAGTCGGTGATCGCCCACGCCAGCGTCTGGACGATCGTCCACCGCCGCGCCCGGTCGCGGTCGAGGTCGAGCGCCTCGCACAGCCGGTCGAGCCGTCGAAGCACCGCCTCGCGGCTGTGGCCGAGCTCGGTGCCGCGCACGATCGGCGCGAGCGAGAACTCGCGCTCGGCCAGAATCGGCTTCGGGTCGATCGCCAGCCATCGCTGACGCTGGGCGCGGAGCACGTTGCCCGCGTGGAGATCCTGGTGGACGAGCACCAGCTCGCCCTGTGTTCCGGGGAGGTCGTGCAGCGCCGCCAGCGCCACGTCGAGCAGCTCCCGCTCGATCGGCCGCCCGGCGCTCTCCCAGTCGCGCTCGATGTCGCCGGCCCACCACGCCGCCTCCTCGGCGAGCGTTCGGAACGGCGGCCCCGCGGGCTGCCACAGGCGCGGGAGCAGGTCGGCGATCACGTCCAACGCCGCCTGCAGTGGCTCAGATGCCAGCGGCGTGCCCGGCTCGGCCCGCTCGAGCAGCAGCGCGTTGCACTCAGGTTCGTAGTCGAGCAGGACAACAGCGCCGTCCCCCGACCAGTGCGCGAGGGCGGCAGCCTCGTGCTCGTTCTCGCGGCCGCGGAACGCCACCTTGAGCACGACGTGCGAGCCGTCCGCCCGCTCCGCGGGCATGGCCAGCGACTCGAACGCCTCGGCGAACGGCTCGCTCAGCTCGAGCGACCAGCGGGCCGCGCAGTCGCTCAGCACGCCGGGAAGCCGCTCCAGCCATTCGGCCCCCTCCGGCGACTCGGCGAGCCAGGCGAGGCCGTCGTGCATGCCGATAGGCTAGCGACGTGCGCCCGGAACGGCTGACCCCGACCCGCGTCTACCGCTTCTACCAGGGTGGATTGCTGATCGACCGGCTGCGGGGCGATCCCGAGCGCGACACCGACCATCCCGAGGACTGGGTCGGATCGGTGACGACGGCTAGCAACCCGGGCAGGGACGAGCCCGAGGCCGGGTTGTCGCGGCTCGCCGGCGGCGGGCTGCTGCGTGACGCGATCGCCGCCGACCCGGAGGGCTGGCTGGGCCCGGCGGCCGCGGCCGGCACGACGGGCGTGCTGGTCAAGCTGCTGGACGCGGCGCAGCGGCTGCCGGTGCATGCCCATCCCAGCCGCGCGTTCGCGGCCGAGCACCTGGGGTCGCCATTCGGCAAGACCGAGGCCTGGATCGTGCTGGCCACCCGCGAGGAGCACGCCGACGTGTGGATCGGGCTGCGCGAGCCTGTGTCCGCGGCGATCTACCGGCGGTGGATCGAGTCCCAGGACGTCGAGTCGCTGCTCGGGTCGCTGCACCGCGTGCCCGTGGGGGCCGGCGACGTGATCTACGTGCCCGCGGGGATTCCCCACTCGATCGGCGCCGGCGTGCTGATCGCGGAGCTGCAGGAGCCGACCGACTTCTCGATCGTGTGCGAGTGGCGCGGCTACCCGATCGACCCGGACGACACCCACCTGGGCATGGGCTGGGACGTCGCGCTCGGCGCGTTCGACCTGCGAGCGCACCAACCCGTCACAGCGTTGCCCGACGAGGCGCGCGAGTTCTTCTGGGCCGACGTCGATCCGTCCCCGGCGGGCCGGTTCGCGATCTGGATCGTGACCGCCGGCGAGGGTGAGATCGACGGCCGGCCGGCGCGTGCCGGTGACACGCTGGCGGTGCCGGCCGCCGTGACCGACGTGCAGGTCAGCGGCGGGCTCGAAATCCTGCGCTGCCTGGGCCCGGCCTGACCCGTGGCACACAGACGCAGGCCGACGGGCGTGCGCGGTTCGTGATCGAACGCTCTTGACATCGGTTGCTCCGAATTGAGACAGTCAGCTCAAATTAGAACCCTGCGGAGATGGGGGTCTCTCGGTGGCGCTCGGAATCGCGTGGACCTGTAGGGTCGTGTTGGCGACCGTTCTGGTGTTGTCCGCTAGCTGGAAGCTCGGACATCGCACCGAGTTCGCGCGTGCGTACCGCGGGTTGGCGCCGAAGTCGATCGCCGGCGCTGCCGGCCCGGCGCTGTGGCTGGTTGCGGGCCTGGAGCTGCTGACGGCCGGCCTGGTCATGGCCGGCACGTGGATCGGCCCGGCGCTCGCGCTGCTGCTGGTCGGCGCATTCACGCTGCGGATCGCGGCGGCGCCGGGGCTGGCCGAGTGCGGCTGCTGGACGATGAGCTTCGTCCCCGAGCCGGCCGTCGCCCGGCGGCTCACGCTGACCCGCAACACCGTCGTGCTGGCGGTGGCCGCGGTGGCGTTGGTCGCGCCGTCCGAGATCGCCGCCCGCGACCTGCTGGCGCCGGTGACGGCGGGCGTGCTGCTCGGCCTGATCGTCGTCGAGCTCCCGCTGATCGTCTCCATCGCGACCATTCACCGGCGGCTGGTGAACCGGGCATGAGCGACGCATTCTGGGTGTCGTACGTTCTGCTCTGGATCCTGGTCGCCGGGCTGCTTGGACTGGTGCTGCTGCTCTACCGCCAGTTCGGGATGAGCTACCTGGCGCCGCATGCCCAGGTCTCGATGCAGGGCCTGGACGTCGGCAGCCGCGCGCCGGCCGTCGCCCTCGAGGGGCTGGACGGGGCGGAGCGCGGCCTGACGTGGGGCGGCTCGCCCAACGGCCTGCGCGCGCGGCTGATGGTGTTCGCGCTGCCCAGCTGCGCGATCTGCGTCGACCTCGCCGGGGAGCTGCAGTCGCTGCCCGAGCAGTGGCAGGGCGTCGAGTTCGCCTGGGTGGACGGCAGCGCCAAGCCGCGGCCCGACCGGCCCGTGGACGACGCGCCCGGGTGGACGGTCGGCACCGTCCCCGACGACGCGGCTCACGAGCAGTGGGACGTCTCTGCCGTGCCGTTCGCATTCCTGGTGGCCGCCGACGGCGTGATCGTCTCGAAGCGGCTGATCAACTCCCGTCAAGATGTCGAAGACCAGCTCGCCGAGGCGCTGCCCGCGCCTCGTGTCATCACCGTCGAAAGGGGCGCAGCGCCGTGACCGATCAGGTTCGTGGACTCAGCACCAGGCTCGCCGTGGCCGTCAACCGCCGCCACTTCCTCCGCCGCGCCGCCAACGCGACCTTCGCCGGAGTGGCGTTCGCCGCCGCCGGCAAGCTGGTCTCGCCGACGGAGGCGTTCGGCTACGCCAGCCACTGCGAGAGCCCGGCCGGCCTCGGCTGCCCGCGCGGCTGCGGGAACGGCCAGTGCTGCAACGTCAGCAGCCGGCCGGCCGCATGTCGCTGCGGCACCGGCGCAACCTGCAAGAACGACGGGAACCACTGCCTGGGCCGGGCCTCGACCTGGAGCGGCACCGGCTGCTGGACGTGCACGACCACGAAGTGCACCGCCCAGGGCAAGGTGCGCGTCCAGAGCACGTGCTGCGATTGCAAGACGTCGGGCTGTGAGAAGGCCGGGCACATCTGCATCAGCTACAAGACGACGCAGACCGTGATCGGTGGCTGCCACTCAGCACCGGATGCCGTCGCCGGCGGGGTGATGGCCGTCGACACCGGGGATCCCGAGACGTCGTGGAGCCGGCTGACCGGGGCTGCCCGGTGATCGAGCTGGTCGCGGCGGCGGGCTTCGGCATCGTCGTCGGGCTGCTGGACAGCCGCTCCGGCTGAGCGGCAAACGCGTACCTGATCGCGTCGGGAGGGCGTGACCCTCTCACCCGAGTACGAGCAGCAGGCGCCTTCGCTGTCGGCGCCTGCGCCGGCGGCGCGACGATCGCACTGATCGCCGCGGGGATCGGCGGGCTGCTCGACGGCTGGTGGTGGGCGGTCGCCGCGGCGGTGCTCGCCGTCCTGGCGCTGATCTGGCACCTGAGCGGCCGCACAGGGTTCCCGTTCGACCGCTCGGGCGTCCAGGCGAACCGGGAGTGGGCGATGTCGACCCGCGTCGGCCGCGTCTACTTCGGCTACCTGCTCGGCGTCGGCGTGATTACCCACCTGACCACGCCGCTGGTCTACGCGCTGCTCGCGCTCAGCGCCGCCGCTGGCTGGCAGGCCGCGCTCGCGCTGGGGATCGGATTCGGCCTGGGCCGCTCGCTGCTGGCCGTCGCCGGCGCCGTGATGGTCGACCGAGGCGGCGACCCCGGCGAGATCTCGACCCGGATCATCACGCCGGGTGCGGTGGATCGATGGGTTGGCGCCGTGAGCGCGCTGGCCGTGGTCGCAGTTGTGGTTGCCGCGGTCTGAGTATCGGCAGTCAGCTCGCCAGAGGCATCCATTCCCGTCCATGAGCTCTCCGGGAGTGCGATCGACGCGATGACGCTGCGTTGCCCTCCGATCCTGGCGCACCATTCCAGCGGCGCGCCGATTGTGAGCTTGGCGCGATGCCCGGCGATCCTGGTCGGCGTGCCGCTCAGTCGTTCCAGCCCGAAGCCCGGGGAATACCAGCGCGACCAGCTGACCAGTACGCCCTCGGGTTCGAGCTGGTCGACTGGCGCCGTGCAGCGGGTCGTCGAGGCGTGGTCGTGCACGGGTTGTGCTCGGCGCCCGTGCTCAGATACACCATTGCATCGGAGAAGCTGGTGGTGAACTGCCACCTGTAGCGGCGGTAGGCAAAGGATTCGTGGCGCGGACAACGGGGCACTGAGAGCATGTGTCCGACCCGTCTCAGCCCGACGACCCGCTCGACGTGACGGCCGATCGCCCACGCGACCTGGACGCGTCGGCTGATCGCCCGCCCGACCTCGACGCGCCGGCAGTGCCGTTCCTCAACCGGCGGCAGCGGCCGCGGCGGGGGGCCGAGTCGGCCGCCGTCCGCCTCGTCGCGACCTGCGGCATCGTCGGCATCTCGGTGGCGGTCGCCGCGATCCTCGGCACCCAGGACGTCTCGGCGTGGATCATCGGCCTGGTCGTGTCCGTGACCAGCGTGGTGCTGGCGGGGCTGCTCTGGTCGTCCCGCACGCTGTAAGGCCGCCGGGGAGGCCTGTGCGGGCTACGATTTGCGCCATGCGTTCGCGGGAGGAGCGGCTTGCGATGAACGAGGTGCTGTTCCGCAAAGCCAATGATCGCATCGACGAAACGGCCGAGCGGCAGGGTCGCGCCGCCGAGCCGATCGAGTTCTACTGCGAGTGCTCCGATCGGGACTGCGCCGAGCGGATCCCGATCTCGGCGCACGAGTTCGAGACCGTCCGCGCCAAACCGACCCAGTTCATCGTGAAGCCCGGGCACGAGGTCGCCGAGATCGAGCACGTGGTCCTCCGGAACCCGCTGTATCAGGTCGTCGAGAAGACCGGCGAGGCCGCCGAGTATGTCACCGAGAAGCTCGACGACGACTAGCCGCCCCAGGAGACATCGGCATCCGTTCGGGACGACCGGCGGTGTTTTGCGCGGGCCACACCTCGGGCATCCGGAATGCAACCGTGTCGATCTCGACGGAGGCAGAACTGATGAGTGCAGCTGATATCGCCAACCTGGTGGTCAAGCCCGCCGTGACCGGCACCATGCGTGCGCGCAAGACCAAGGCCGAGCGCGATCGGGTGACTAAGCGACAGTGGGCCGCCTACATCGGCGTCGCCGTGGTGACGACGCTGCTCACGCGCCAGCTCAACCAGCTGATCGAGCGCCGGCTGGGCGACTGACCTAAACCGTCGCCGGCTACGCAAACTCTTGATGTGAGTCGACCACCGCTCGATCCGGCGCGAGGAGCGGAAGCGGCCAGGAAGCTCAAGCGTTTGGGTGTGAAGGGCATCCTCATCCAGGCGGCAGAGCAGGGGTACATCACGCAGGTGGTGTGCAGGATGCCCGAGTGCTTCTGTCCCGAAGAGCTGGGGGGTGCGTGTTACTTCGAGCCGGCCGAGCAGAACACCGATTGGTCGCCGACCCACGAGCATTTTCCGCGCCCGAAGCGACAAGGCGGCCACAGAGCCGTCGACAACGCCGTGCTTGCCCACCGCCTCTGCAACAGAATCGACTATTCGATAACCGCTGGCCGGTCACACGCGAGCGATCTCGAGCGTGTCAGAAAGGCCCGCGAGGCGGCCGCAGGGAATTGACGCGTAGGAGAGCTTCGACCCCGCATCTCCCGGCTGTCCGGATGGCCGGCCGGCATCCGCGGCGTCGGCGGAGCTGCGCTTGGAGGTGGTGTTGGAGTCGCGGTCCGAAAACGACGATGCTGATCTGATCGTCGCCGCCTTGCCGCCGCTCCGCGCGCGGGGCGACGGGTATCGCTACGCCAGCCTGCCGCTATGCATCCTGGACACCGTCTACAACCTGGGTGCCACCTATGTGACGGTCAACAAGCTGATCGGGCGCTACTGCGAGCGATACCGGCTGCCGCGCTATCGACCGAGCGCTGACGTGCTCCCATCGCGCGAGGAGCAGGCGACCGTCGCGGATCTGATTGAGCAGATCGAGGAGATCGGCTCCCAGCGGTTTGCGACCGACGTGCTCCAAAACATGCGGCCCACGTCGCCGCACCCGAGCGCGATCCTTCGCTCCGAGGCGGCGCTCCGAATGGCCCGCGTGCTCGACGCACACGCGATCAAGGTTCTGCAGGACATGGAGGGGCGCAGTGCAGATGCCGAGTTGCGCCGTGCGCTGCGCGCGGTGCCCGGCCAAGGCCCGGGCACCGGTGTCGCCAACCTGTTCATGCTGGCCGGAGACACCGATCTCATCAAGTTCGACCGCATGGTGAAGCGCTTCCTCGAGCGAGTCCTCGACCGGCGCGTGAACGCTCGGGACGCGCAGGCGCTGCTGAGCGAGGTCGCAACACGCCTCGGAACGACCGCCGGCGACGTCGACTACGCCATCTGGGAGTACGAGAGCGGGAGTTGAGCCGGGTCGCTTGCTGATTTCCGGCCTCCGAGCCGCTGGCCCTGAGACGCGGAAGCCCGCTGCTGGAGCGGGCTTCCGAGAGGTGGAGCGTACCGGGATCGAACCGGTGACCCCCAGCTTGCAAGCTGTTGAAGGGGCGGCACGGGACGGCATAGACGGCACGAAACCGGCTCACAGATTCAAATCGAAGCGGACGGCATGGGAGGCCTATCCGCCCCAGGCGTCAAGGTGTGCCCGTAGAGTTCCCCCTGAGAATGCTGTCTAGTAAGGCAACACATCAAGCTATTCGAGTCGGCACGGACGCCGGTTCGGGGTGGTCGCGGATGTCCAGCTCGGCACCGGTTGCGACGTTGCAGGCGAGCGGGCCACACCGCACTCCGCCGCACCGGGCTTCGTTCGCCCGCTCCGCCGGTCGATCGACGAGCTCCTCGCGCGGCGCGCAGGATCGGGCTAGCGGCTCGACTCGGGCAGGCGATAGGCCGACGGCGGGACGGCGTCGCGGGGAACGACGAGATACGGCTCGAGGACCGCTTGCCGAGTCGCCTCGACGCCGAGCCGGATCGCGGCCTGCCGCGCCTCGTCGACCGAGTCGGCGTCCCTATACCAAAGCCCGCTCCGTGCGCCGACGATGGAGACCGAGCCTTCCGCCGCCGCGTCGACGCGGACGAGGATCGGCTGCCGCCGACGTGGGCGAGCTCGAGCCGCGCGCACCGCTGCGAGCAAGCCAGCGATGAGACCTACACCGAGCAGGATTCCAAACAGAGCCATACCACGGATCCTCGACCGCAAAGAAACGGAGCTTCATCGCCATTATAGACGAGCACGCACTGATCAGAATGCCCTGAGACTGCGAACGAGTTCGGCCGTCAGGCAAGGACCCCAATACCCATCGAGCGCAACCTGGCCGACCCCGCACCCCGTCGCTCGGCGGGTCGCCGCCCGTAGTGATAACGGCGGGCATCCTCCTCGACTGACTCGATCCACGTCGTCGATCGCGGCGGTCGCGGCGCGTGCGGAGATGCCTAGCCGGGCGGTGGTGCGAACCATCACTCGCCGAGCGCGGTGGCCGGCGTCTCATAGGTGCACGACGAGCCGCGGACGCGGAAAAGTCGGGCGGACGGCGGGAGCCGGCGAACGACTCCGCTCACGGGGTCGTCGAGCCCGGTTGGAGCCCCGCCGTCCTGGCAGGTCGGGCGATAGGGGACGCACCCGACGTGACGAATCGTACATCCTCCCGCCCGGCCCGGAGGGTGACGTGTTATCCGCGCGCGCGGGGGCCAGGGGCAACGACCGATGGGAGCCTAGGCCTTGGTGGCCGCCCCCGTTTCTCCTGACTCCGACTAGTACTCCGTGTCGTCTCCGCGGGGAAGCCGGATGGCAACCACGTGAAGCGGTCCTTAGTGGCTGTGCTGCGAATGGGGTACATTCGCCTCCTTCGACCAGCCCTATGCGTGCGCGTGTATGGGATCGGGTGACTGTGCCGGGCTCCCGCACCCCGACTCCAGCGGCGAGAGTCGGAGGTGCGTGCTGTCCAGGGCCGAGGTTCGACTCGTCCCTGGCGGCCCTATGCATGCGCGCGCGTGGAGGATCGGGTCGACTGTGCCAGGCTCCGCGCCCCGACCCTCCGTTACAGGAGCCGAGCGCGCCTGGCAAGGAGGGTGCGGAGCGGGTGACGTCGAAAGCGACGCGATGACAAGCGGCACGGGGAGTGGTGTACGCCGGCTGGGACACGAGGGGCTGGCGGTTTTGGTGTTTGACGGCGTGCTCGTGCCCGCGCTGATCGCGGCTGATGAAGGCGTTCGGATCGCGCGGCCTGCGTTGGGCAAGGTGGGTCCCAGTGTTCGCCGATCGCTCCGCTCGCCGAGGACGAGGGCCGCCGTGACGCTACCGCTGCTGGCACTGAGCCTCGAGCTGGGGCCTGAAGGCCGGCACGCTCAGCCGCGAGGTGAACGTCGCTCACCAGCGAGGAGGATAACGCAGTGGCCGTATGCCGCCGTGATCGAGAAGCAGGCGGACGCGTATCGGCTCGACCCGGCGCTCGTCGCCGCTGTCATCGAGCAGGAATCGCACTTCGATCGGCAGGCATACAACCGCCAGAGCGGCGCTCGGGGACTGATGCAGCTGACACCGTTGACGGCACGCGCCCTGGGCGTCACGGATCCGACAAGTCCGCGGGAATCGATCTCAGCGGGCTGCCGTTATCTCCGACAGCTACTCAGCCGCTTCCACGGCAGCATCCGACTCGCCCTCGCCGCCTACAACGCAGGCCCGACCGCAGTCGAACGCGCCCAAGCGGTACCCGCGATCCTCGAAACCCGCGCCTACGTAACGGCAGTCCTTCAACGCTACGCACACTTCCGGCACCCGGCGCACCGACCGCCGGAAGAATCGCCACGCCGGCCACCTCGTACAGGTGATCGTCGTCGACGCGTCGGCGGCGGAGCGTCTTGATGTCCTCCCTGCACCCCGCGACGATCGACGCCCGGCGTATTCGCCATCCGCTCGCCCGACCGGCCGAACCCGATCGGCCCGCACGGTGTGACCGTGGATCAGCGGTACGGGTGCCGGCTCCTGGTCGACGCGCTGGAGGCGATCGACGGCACGCCGATCCTGGATCTCAAGATCGCGATCTGACGGTTGCCGGCGTCCGCCGCCGAACGCTGCATGGTTGAGCAGATCGCCGACGAGGTGTCGCATGCGCCGGATCGCGTCAGGAGCGCACGTAGAGCAGCACCGCGAGCACACGCCGCGAGTCGCTGCCGGCAGAGGGCAGCCCCAGCTTGCCGAAGATGGTCGAGACGTACTTCTCGACCGCGCGCAGCGTGATCACGAGCTTGTCCGTCAGGCGGAGGAGGCAAGGCACCAGTCGGAAGACAGGCGGCCCGCTCGACCTGCTTCGGCTGGTCGCCCGTGGGGTAGCGGTCGACGACCGCCAGCGTGCTCAGCGCGGCGCGTCGAATGAGTGTGATCGAGCTCGGCGTTTGCCCGCCAATCGGCATTCGGCAGCGCTCGCCAGGCAGCGCAGTGACGACGGCCGATTCAAGCGTAGGAATGATCAGCGACTCGGTCGGCAGGCGCCGCGCACGCAGCGCAGGAACGAGGCCGCGGACTATCCTGCCCGGGTGGGCGAGCAGCACGACGCGGACGCAACCACGCCCGGCAATGCCGCCTGGCACCGGCAGCTGCACCACACGGGCAGCCACGAACTGAGCGACGACACCGCGCAGACCCCGGGTATGCGCCGCTATGAGGCGATCTCGGGGAAGCGGCACGGGTCGCGCAAGCTGTGGATGGGTAAGACCGTCGTCGCGCCCGGGATGGCCTCCGGCGACCACCACCACGGCGAAGCCGAGACCGGCATCTACGTCGTCTGTGGCCACCCGTCCTTCGTGTTCGTCGAGGATGCCGTCGAGCGCCGGATCGAAACCGGCCCAGGCGACTACGTGTACGTGCCGCCCTACGTCCCCCACCGCGAAGAAAACCCCTCGCCCGACGAGGAGGCCGTCGTGGTGATCGCCCGCACGACTCAGGAGGGGATCGTGGTCAATCTGCCCAGCCTGCGCACCGAGGTGCCGGAGCTCGACCGGCTGGCCGCCGAACTCGCCGCCCAGTCACACGGCGGCTGACGACGCCTGGCCCACGCCGGCTGCCGCAGCGTCGCCGGTAGTAGTGTGCCCATCCCCCCGCTTCGGCTCCTGCAGCGCGTGGTCGGGGTGCGGGTCGCCGGGGAGGTGCGCTCCACACGCGCGCACGCATAGGGCCGCCCGCACGAGGCGAAGCCGCAGCCCGTATGTACTGCTCTTCGCGGCGGCTCTTCATGAATCACCGAGCGATGGGAGGAAGTCAAAGCAGCGGCTCGAAGCTAGCCGCCTGTGGGCCGCCGCGGTTCCTCTCAACCAGCAGCTCGGCGGCCCGCAAACCACCTCCCACGCGGCGGAGCAAGCCGCCCGGCCCCTGACCCCAGCCAGGCGGCCCGCTCCGCCGCTCCGTGGGGCGTAGCTGTCGCCTTCGCCTGGTGATGTCGTGATCGTGCTCCGCCAGGACGCCACGGCGCACCCGGGTGGTGCAACGCTGGCCGCCGCCGTGCTCTGGCGTCACGCTGAACCCGATCGGCGCGCCGATAGCTCACATCGGCATCCACGTGTCAGCCGTCCTTCAGAGCTACAACAGCGATCTCTTACCCCTCACCGCACTGACGCTAGGCGGCGATGCCGAGCTGGCGGCCGAGGGTGGGGCTGGCGGTTCGGGCGGCGCCCAGTGGCGGGTAGCCGAGTGCGTCTTCGATCGCCCGCAGCAGGTCGTAGTGCGTGAGCGGCTGGCCCAGCACCGACCCCCGCTGGGTGTAGGGCGAGAGTGCGACCATCGGCACATGGTTGTTGCTGCTGTGGTCGTCCTCGTCCCAGACGACGATCACGGCGACGTCGCCACGGCGGTACTCGGGGCTGGCGGCGATCCGCGTCGCCCAGCGCGCGGCGAACCGGTCGCCGCACGGCACGCAGCCGCCATGCTGGTCGTTGGTCACGTTCGGGACGACCAGGGAGAACGCGGGCAGCCGACCCGATCGGATCGCCGCGGCCAGCCCGCTGGTGGCCTCGTCGAGGGGAATCTGCCGGCTCGCGCACTGTGCGCGCACCTCCGTGTAGTAGGGGGCGGCGGTGTGCCGCACGGCGTACCTGCCCGCGGTCGTCAGCTGGCAGGGCGTCCGCATCGATTCGGCCCACACGCGCCACGACCCCTTGGCCTCCGAGAACACGCTCGGCCCGTGGTCGAGGCACGCGCCGCCGGGCGAGCAGTCGGAGTGGACAATGCCGGCGGGAATCCCACCGCTGGTCAGGGCGATGTAGTTGGGCAGGCTGGGATGGGCGACCGCGTGGTAGTCGGTCGCGTGGGCGCAGACCTGCGACAGCGCCTGCAGCCGTGGCATTGCGTCGAGCACGGACGCGGCGTGGTTCTCCATCATGATCACAACGACGCTGCGCACGTGTGGCGTCGTCCCCGTCATCCAGCCGCACGCGACGGCCACCGGCGAGTGCACAGTCCCCGACGTCTGGGTGCCGCCGCAGGCAGTCGCGCTCAGCAGCCCCGCGAGGGCCGCGAGCCCCGCCGCGCGCCACCGCCATGCCCGCATAGTGGCAGCGTGACGAACGGCCGGGCCCGGGTCAAGCGACAACCCGGAATGGCCCGCAATGCGGGTGGCGCCAGTGCGCCGCCGCCCCAGCTTCGACTCGGAGGCCACGACGTCCAAGCGTCGCCGGCATCGAGCACTGCCAGCAGGATGAGCCTGCTGGCAATGCTGACGAGCCCCTTTGGAGCCCATCGACCAGTTGGCGACACGAGCGAGCGACGGGATCGCGCACTTAGTCATGCCTCGAACCGAACGCCGATCGCCATCGCGACGGCCCCGACGGCAGCGATTGCCAACAAGGCAACGGCCACGAGCACGGGCCACCGCCAAGGACGACGTAGCGCGTACGGGCATCCGACCACATACACGAGCAGGCCGGTCAGCGGGCCGGCCCACAGCCACGCACCAGTCGGCCCGCCAAGGCCGTAAAAGGCGAACACCGCCAGGAAGTACACGACGATCATCGTCCCGGTCACGGTCGCACCGAGCATCGCCAACCGCCGCCGCGCAATACCCGGCCAGATCCAAGGGCCCGCCGCCGTCGTCACGACGGGAACCAAGAAAACGCCGAACGGGCCGAACGCGAGCGAGTAGACCGGTGAGCCGAGCACGATCACTACCGCGATCCGCCGCTGCATGGTTCCACTATTTCGCGCCGACACCCGAACCGCAGTAGACGAAACCCCTACCCGCTTCGGCTCCTGTAGCCGGGGTCGGGGTGCGGAGGTCGTCGCCAGCCTCACGTCCTCGCGCGCACACGCGCGCATGCATAGCGGCGACTCCGGTTGCAACCATGATTAGGGGATCGGCAGTGGCGTGGCGGTGGCGCCGTTGTTGGGTGCGGTGCCGAGTGCGAAGGTGTTGTAGAGGCCCGCCTCGAGGCCGTAGTGGTTGTATGCGGTCCCGTCGGTTGATCCGCTGGTGACGCCAGCGCCGAGTTCGAGCATGAGGATCCGCTGTGTGCCGGCGCTGCCCTCATCGAACGTGACCAGCACGGTCAGGTCGGGCTGGGCGAGCAGCTGGGGAACCACCACACGCAGCCAGTTGTCGCCCATCGTGACGGTGTTCGAGCCGCTGTTCGCGCCGTAGAAGGCGGGGCAGGCTTGGCCTGCTGTCGGCAGGGAATGCATGTCGTTGCACTGATTGGGCACGATGTAGGAGAAGGCGGGCAGCGCCGCCGGCTGGAACGTGGCGCTGGTCAGCGGCACGTCGTGCTGTGCGCAGGATGCGTTTTGGCGATACTGGTAGGCCGGATCGTGTCCCCGGCTGTAGAGCGGCTCGGTGCTCCCGGGCACGTTTCCAATCGTCCCCGCGCCACAGTTGCCTGACATCGACTCCTCGAACTCGGTCCAGGTGACCGACCCGCCGGTGGCATCGATCGCTTGAAAGATGTTCGCGGAGGGTGGGGATTGCCGTGCGGTCAGGCCACTGGTCATCGCAAAGTAGTTGTGGAGACTGCCGTTGATCACCGCGAAATAGTTGGTGAACAGCCTGCCTTGTGGGATCAGCGAGTTGATGTACGGAGCTTTTGCACTGCCAACGATCTTCGAGTATGCCTTGTTCTCCATCACGATCACCGCCACCCTCGACTGCGCCTGCGCCTGCGCCGGTCTCGCAAGCCCCAGCAGTCCGACACCGGCGACGAGCGCCAGAACACTCAAGCAGCGCACCACCCTCCCCATCCAGCACCCGATCGACTCAACGGGCCTCAACCTCGACCCGACCCGACTGCGCTGACGCATCGCCGCGGCTCTAGCTTGCATGCTCATCCATCCCCCTTGTACGTTGAACAGTTCAAGGCTAGGACCGCCCCGTCCAACCCGGGCGAACGCGTTTGCTTCACGTTAGGACGGAACACCCCCAGCGGCGGGCACATTGTTCAGGTTTCCTAGGTCCTCAACAAGTCCGCGAATCCCAGCGAATTCCGGGCGTGCCGTGTCCTGCAGATGGTGGACGCGCTCAGACGACGTCAACCACGCGCGCTCGAATGCCGCCGCCCAGACGATGCGAAGGACGTCGAGTCGGCCGCGGTCGTTTCGGGCTAGCTGGCTCCCGGCCGGATGCCTCGCTCGGTGTGGCAACCGCCGCGCCCGCGAACCGCTCTGATCGCAATCGCCGTGCTAGACGTCGTAGCCGAGGCGGTGTATGCCCTGACGCACCTCATGTTCGAGCGTTCGCGATACGTGTATGCCGAAGCGCCGCTCGAGTTCGCCGCGGCGGACGAGGAAGACGCGGGCTGCTGCTTCGATACTGCCCGGCGCGGAATCCGCGCCCATCGGCTCCAGGAGATGCCGGTAGAGCTGAGGCAGGTGCTGCTCGACCAACTCGTGTCGCCCGACGCTGGCTTTGCTAGCTAACCACCAAAGCCAGTCCCAGAAGTGGGCGTCAATGGCCGGCAGCGCCTCGGGGCTGGGGGTCACCGGGGGCCTGGGCTCCTGGGTGTGGTCGAGAAACAGGTACTCGACCTTTGTCGGACCCCGCAAGAGCATCATGTAGGCGGGGAAGTGACCCAGCGGCTCCCACTGTGCCGCGAGCGGCGCGAGCGGCTCCACGAGCGAGGGCAGGTCACGCGCAACGGCGCCGAAGTTCGAGGTCTCGATGGCGAAGTCCCAGTCGGAGACCTCCTCGTGGGTGCCGCGAGACCGCGAGCCGGCCAGCTTGACCATCGTCACGGCCGGGTGCTTCGCGACCAGCGAGATTCCCAACTCCACGAGGTCACCCACTGGCCGATACTCCTCCTCTCTCGGGTCGGCCTCGACCAGCTCGTTACTTGCCTCCACCCGAATGCCGCTCTGGCACCGGAGGGTGGTAGTGCGGTCGACTTCGCCAACCCGCCGTCCCCTCTCGCGCGCACGCATGAGGCCGCCCGAACGACGTAAACCATACCCGCCTCGGCTGCTGCAGCCGGGGCGAGGTGCGGAGCCTCCGCTCGAGCAGCTGCCCGAGCGGGTCCGCCCACACCACCGGGCCGGGATCACCGGTCAGCCGGTCGACCGGCAGGTCCACCGTGCGGTAGCCGAGCTGCCGTATCCGCTCGGCGTCCACCGCGAGCGGCGATCAGTGGAACGCTGCCATCGGCATGCCGTACGTGGTTCAGTAGCCATGGCCCAGCGCGATCAGGCCGACGCCCAGCGCGATGATGCCGGCCATCACCGCTGTGGTACGCATCTGTCGATCTACCGGAACGTCGGCGAAACGCAGTGCCCGCCATGCGAGTCGGCTCGCAGCCACGTCGCCACCTAGCGTGAAGCTGGACAGCCGGGGCTCGACGGCTCATGCTGCGGCTGTGTCCAGGATGACGCTGGCCGAGCGTCGCACGAGGATCGGGCGGCGCCATCGCCTGGCTGCCGAGGTCAAGGCGGCTAACCCTGTCGCGGCGGCCGCGAGCGTCGTCGCCTTGCATGGCACCGATGCCATGTCGGTGTTCCTGTCGGCATGGGCGCGGATGCGCGACGGTGACGTTGCCTGTGTAGAGCGCGCACTGTATGAGGACCGTGCCCTGTTGCGCGTGTTGGCGATGCGTCGAACGATGTTCGTGACGCCGTTGGATACCGCAGCCGTCCTGCTCGCCGCCTGCTCGCGCGAGGTCGCTGCGCGGGAGCGCAGGAAATTGGTGGCGCTGGTCGAGGCGGCGGGCCTTGGCGACGGTGACGCGGAGGTATGGGTGCGCACCGCGGAGGCCGCAGCCCTCGCCTCGCTCGCGGCGCAGGGTGAGGCGACCGCGGCGGAGCTGGCGGCCGACGACCCGTATCTCACGGCCGAGCTGGTGGTCGGCGCAGGCACGAAGTTCGAACTCAAGCAGCGGGCCATCAGCCGCCTGCTGACGGTGCTCGGGGCACAGGGCAGGGCGGTTCGAGCCCGGCCGCGAGGCAGCTGGACCTCGACCCAGTTTCGCTGGGCGGCGATGGGCGTGTGGCACCCGGGAGCTGTCGGCGAGCTGCCGGCTGCCGAGGCACGCGTCGAGCTCGCACAGCGCTGGCTGCGCGCGTTTGGCCCGGCGACCGTGGAGGATCTCGCGTGGTGGAGCGGGTGGTCGCTTGGCGCGACCCGCGCGGCGATTGCCAAGCTTGACACGGCCATCGTCGAGCTGGATGGCGCCCCCGGGATTGTGCTCGCCGACGACGTCGAGCCCGAGCGCGCCGTCGACCCGTGGACGGCGCTGCTGCCCGCGCTGGACGCGACCACCATGGGCTGGAAAGACCGCGGCTGGTACCTCGGCGACCACGCGCCGCTCCTCTTCGACCGAAACGGCAATGCGTCGCCGACGGTCTGGTGCGACGGCCGCGTGGTTGGCGGATGGGCGCAGGCCGATGGGGGCGAGATCCGCGTCCGACTGCTCGACGACATCGGCGCCGACGCCATCGCCGCGATCGACCGGCAGGCGATCGACCTGGGCACGCGCATCGGCGATGCCAAGCTCAGTCCGAGAGCGCGAGGCCGCTCACCGATCGAAACCGAGTTGCTCGCCTAGACCGGCTGGGCCGCTCGCGAAACTGATCGCCACTCTCACCCGCTCATCTTCATCTGAAGGCGGGCGGAGCCTTCCCAGCTCGACTGAGGAAATGCTGCCTCTAATGAGGCGATAAGGATCGCAGCTGATAATAGCATGCAAGATATACCGCGCGTCCTGGAGAGGTTGTGTACGGGGTGACGAAGACCAGCCTCTAGGTGACGAAACGCCCGGGCGCACTAGCTCACTGTCCCAGGTTCATGCTCTGAAGCGGACGATTGCGCGGCGTGGTCTCGGCGACGATCGGCGACCCGCTCGCTGTGTGTCGAGGACTCTTGGGAGGATCCCAAGGAGTCATCAGCCGCGGCCGATGGCCCTGACGCCTTCTCGGAATGGAGGGGGCACTGCTGCGCCATCGTCGCGCGGACTGCCTGACTTGGAAGGTGGCTGACCTCGCTCTCATCACGGTTTCGTCCCTTTCCGTGACCAAGTCGCGGGCTCGGAGACCCACTGGGCCAGAACGTGACTAGACTGACTCCCGACTATCAGCAGGAAGCGGAGCTGAGAGTGGTGGGCGGCATCTTGCCTGCGGGTCGACGGCGATCCTGGTGTGCGAACGCGGGGATGGCTTCCAGTTCGTCGAATCGAGGCTCCCGCGGCGATCGCGAGACGTCGGGCGTCACATCCCGTCGCCGAGAAGATCGAGCACTACACGTCCGCGCCCATGGCCGCGCTCGATTCGCTTGTGGGAAGCGACCACATCGTCAAGTGCGAAGACCTCTATCGCCGGCGGGCCTACAGGGCCGTCGCCCAGGAGCAATGCCAGTTCAGCGAGACGGTCGGCATCGGGCCGCACCAACACGCCGTGTAGCGCGATGTTCCGGTCGATCGCCAACTCAAAGTCACCGGTTAGCGCGCAGATGCTGGCGGCCCGGCCCCCCTCCCGGAGCACAGGCAGGCTGCGTTCCACGACATCGCCCCCAACCAGATCTGCGACGGCGTCGACCGAGCCTAGCTGCTCGGCGACCAACGACACGACATCTTCCGCTCGGTAGTCGAAAGTCACGTCCGCACCGAGATCCTTCAGGTAGTCGTGATTCGGAGCGCTTGCAATCGCGGCGACCCGGGCGCCCCTGGCCTTCGCGATCTGCACGAGGAACGAGCCAACACCGCCAGCGGCTCCGAAGATGAGCAGCCATTCCCCGGGAGACACCTCGAGTCGCCGCGCCGCGAGCTCGTAGGCCGTCCCGCCCGCCAACGGAACTGCCGCCGCCTCGACGTGGCTGAGTTTCGTCGGTCTGCGGGCCACGACATCGACGTCGACGACCTGGTATTCCGCGTAGCTGCCCTGGTGGTTACCGAGAAAGTCACTGAAGTAGAAGACCTCGTCACCCGCCTTGAATCCATCGACCGCGCTTCCCACCGCGACAATCACACCCGAGGCATCGCTTCCCGGCACAAACGGCAGTTCCAGCGCCGCCCAGCTTCCATCCGAGCGATTCTGCGCGTCGACCGGGTTCACGCCCGCAGCCCAGACGCGCACAAGAAGCTGCCGCGGACCCGGATGCGGACATTCGATGTGATGAACCCGCATCACCTCGGGCGGCCCGAACCGCTCAACCACCACCGCACGCATCGCGTTCGGCGCTGCCCGATCCATGCCACAGAGCCTAGCGACCAGGTCGCTGAGCAGGGAAGAGCACCAATCTCGGCCGCAACACGGAATGATCACGTTGTCCTCGGTTCCCCGGCTCGGGAGCGATGTGATCACGGGATCACTCAGAATCGTGACTCGCCTGAGCAATGCCAACGCGTTCTTCGAACGAGAGGTCGCCGCCTCGGCTCCATGACTCGCTAGACCGTCGCCGCATCCGGCTGGCGATCCAATGCGTATGCGGAACAGATGACTACGCAGTTGATGGCAATGGTCGCCCGCGGAGGGCGCAACTTGCTGCACGACGGGTGCGGCCAGGTCGTGGCTCGGTGAGCGCCCTTCAGATCGTCCTGCTGGGGCTTGCCGGTATCGCGGCCGGTACGATCAACTCCGTGGTCGGTAGCGGCACGCTGGTTACGTTCCCGGTGCTGCTCGCCTTTGGGTATCCCCCGGTCACGGCCAACGTGTCTAACACGATCGGGTTGGTGCCCGGGTCGCTCGCGGGCGCGTGGGGCTATCGCGGCCGGCTGGCCGGACAGCGTGCAAACGTGGTCAGGCTGGGAGCGGCGTCCGTGCTCGGTGGCGTGGTCGGGGCGGTCCTGCTCCTGAGCCTGCCGGCTTCCACCTTCGACGCGATTGTCCCGGTCTTCATCGCGGTTGCGCTGGTGTTGACCGTGTTCCAGACAAGGCTGCGCGCTCGGCTCCAGGGATGTGTCCGCCCGAGCCGTCGTCGTGGCGTTGTCACCGCGCTGGCGGTGTTTGCATCGGGCGTGTACGGCGGCTATTTCGGCGCTGGGCAGGGGATCTTTCTGCTCGGAATCCTCGGTGTCGCGTTGGCGCAGGATCTGCAATCCACCAACGGGCTCAAGAACCTCCTGGCCGGCCTCGTCAACGGTGTCGCCGGCGTGTACTTCATTTCGACCGTGCACGTCGAGTGGGCGCCGTCCGCGGTGATAGCGGTCACCTCCA
The DNA here is from genome assembly GCA_963809205.1 of uncultured Actinomycetes bacterium. GTDB lineage: Bacteria > Actinomycetota > Thermoleophilia > Gaiellales > JAICJC01 > DATLLN01. The sequence goes on from CAWEIS010000001.1 coordinate 21,122, forward strand.
TGCTCGGAGCGCACCTGGGAGCCCGCTACGGGCAACGGCTGAAGCCGTCCACGCTCCGCTCGGTCATCGTCGTCGTCGGCATCATCGCAATCGTCAACGTGGTCAACGGCTGACGCTTCCCCGCTACCTCGCCACCTCTTGCCGGTCTGCGATCACGTCCGCACGACCCGCGCGGGTGCAGGAAGACGAAGTTGGACGCGAGCATAGAACGATGCCGCTTTAGCGGGAACCTGATGTGCCGCAGGGGCGTGGTCGGATACAACGCAGCCGGACGCAGATGGGAGAACGTGGAATGGTCGTGGCGACCCTGGTCGGGGTGCACTTTTCGGGATTTCGGGCCTTCGAAAACCGCCTGGTTGAGCCATGCGCCCGGCACGATTCGAACATGCGACCTCTGCCTCCGCAGGGGCGCACCTCCCGCACCTGCTCGCCATCACTGGCAACGGCGGCCAGGTCCACGTTGACGGCCATGTAGCACGGCTCGTCCTCGTCGTCCTCGGGCAGCAGGCGCAGCGGGTCCAGTTCGGGCAGGTGCGACTTGAGGCGGACGAACTCGCGCACGCTGCGCCTGGCCGTGCGGTCCAGGTCGTCGTCCAGCGCCATGGCCGGATCGTACCCCGGCGCGGCTGGCGGCCCAGGGCCGGCGCTCAGGCCACGGGCGGCCCAACGGCCAGGGCCTGGCATGGGGTGCCGGCAGCCGGCGGCTCAGGCCGCTCAGGCCGCCGGGCCCAGGTGGGGCCCCAGGCCAAGTCCAAACGGCCCAAAAACGGCCCAAGCGCCCCTCAGCCGGCTGGCCGGCTGCCTGCTCTGAAAGCCAGAAGCCCGCTTCTGGAGCGGGCTTCCGTGAGGTGGAGCGTACCGGGATCGAACCGGTGACCCCCAGCTTGCAAAGCTGGTGCTCTCCCAGCTGAGCTAACGCCCCGCGCGGCCGATTCTAGCCGCAAGGGAGGCGGGACATGCCCGGCGGCGAAGGTGGGTATGGTTCGTCCAACCCGTGTCCCTGACGGCTCGCATCCGCCTGCGCCGAATGGCGCTCCCCTTGACCTGCGCCGCGATCGCGGCGTCGATCACCCTTGCCATGGGCTTGGGGATGACGCCCAGCGGCGACGCGCCGTCGCACCTGTTCCAGACCTGGCTCTACCGGCACGCCGGCTTCGAGCTGTGGAACAACTACTGGTACGCGGGCCGCTACGAGTTCGTCACCTACAGCGTCTTCTACTACCCGCTGGCCGCCTGGTTCGGCCAGGTCGCGGTGCTGGTGGTCTCGGCCGCGCTGCTCTGCGGCAGCTTCGCGCTGATCAGCCAGCGGGCGTTCGGCCGCCCGGCCGCGCGCGGGCCGAGCGTGGCGTTCGCCGCGACGGCGCCGGTGATCGCCATGGTGTCCGGCATCTACCCGTTCCTGACCGGCGCCGCCTGCGCCGTGGTGGCGCTGGGGCTGCTCCAGTACGGCCGCGGCCGCCGGATCCCGTTCGCGCTGGCCGTGTTCGCGACCCTGGGCTTCTCGCCGCTGGCCTTCGCCCTGCTGGTCGCCGTCCTGGCGGGCGTCCTGCTCGGACAGGCCCGGCCGCTCGCCGTGTTGCGCGCGAACCCGGTCGCCTTCGCGGCGGTGGTCGGCGTGTTCCTGACGGGTGTCTTCATGCAGCGCGCCTTCTCGACGAACGCCTGGTACCCGTACGACCTGCAGGACGCCGCGATGATGCTCGGCTTCGGGCTGGCCGGCCTGTTCGTCTGCGGCGCCAGCCGCCGCGCGCACTCGCTGCGCATGCTGTTCGCCGCCTACCTCGGCCTCAACCTGATCGCCTTTCTGCTGAAGAGCCCGATCGGGTCGAACGCCAACCGCCTGTTCCTGCTGGCCGGCATGCCGCTGCTGTGGCTGGCCGCGAACGTCGGCGAGCGTCGCCGCAAGCTCGTGCTGGTGCCGCTGCTGGCCGTCGTGATGGCGGTACAGGTCGGCCCGACCGTCCGCAACGCCTACTCGGCCTGGAACAGCGAGGCCGGCGAGCCGTCGTACTGGCACCCGGCCGTCCAGTTCCTGGACCGGCACCCGGTCGAGGGCTACCGGGTCGAGGCCGTCTCCACCTGGGGTCACTGGGACGCCTACTACCTGGCCCGGATCGCGCCGCTGGCCCGCGGCTGGTACCGCCAGGACGACTTCCCGCAGAACACCGTGCTGTACGACGACGCGCAGCTGAACGCCGCGACGTATCAGGCGTGGCTGCGCCAGCTCGGCGTCCGCTACGTGCTGCTGCCGGACACGGCGCTCGACTACAGCTCGCTGGCCGAGGCGAAGCTGCTCCGCTCGGGCCGCTCGGGCCTGCGCCTGGTCGGCGAGACCCGCCACTGGCGCTTCTACGAGCTGCCGGCGGCGACGCCGATCGTCAGCGGCCCCGCCGACGAGCAGGCGCAGCTGATCACGCTGACCGGCGAGAAGGTGCTGTTCGAGGTCTCCGGCCCGGGCAGCTACACCGTGCGCGTCCGCTACAGCCCGTACTGGCGGATGACCTTCGGCAGCGCCTGCGTGGCCCCAACGGCGGACGGCATGGTGCAGGTGACGACGGCCGGCGCCGGCGTCTACCGGCTCGAGGTGCAGGCGGGCGTCGACCGCGTCGCGGACGCGATGCAGAGCACGACGCCCAGCTGCTGAACACGCCCCGTTCGACGTCCGCCAGCGGCGCCCTGCCCGTCCGGGTAGAATCCGCGGTCCGCGCTTCGAGAGGACGGAGTGTCAAAGACGGCCGAAAACACCGCGAGTTGCGCCCTGTGCCGCCGCCACCTGCTGGTGGGGGAACCGGCGCGGCTGTACCAGGACCCGGCGTCCAAGCGCTTCCAGAAGGTCTGCCCGCTCTGCTATGACCGCGCCGAGCGGCGCGGCTGGCGGGCCGACGGCACGCCGATCGTCGCCGTGCACGCGAACCCGCCCAAGGATCATCTGCTGCGGGAGCGCGAGAACCTGATCGACCGCCTGCGGGGCCAGCTGCAGAGCGTCGAGTTCGACCTCGACCAGGTGCGCACTGCGCTGGCCAAGGCCGAGCAGCAGGCCGGCGAGCTGCGCACCGTCAAGCGCGAGATGAAGGAGCTGACCGGCGAGCTGCGCAAGCGTGAGCGCGAGCTGCGCCAGCTGGCCGAGGCCAAGAAGCGCAGCGACGAGGCCGCCGCGCAGGCCGACGCGACTGGCCGTGAGGCGATCCACCGCCACCACCAGGCGGCCGCCGAGCTCGACCAGCGCACCTCGCAGATCGGCCAGCTGGAGAGCCGGCTCGACCTGCTCGAGCAAGAGCTCGACCGCGAGCGCAAGCGCTACGCCGACCTGGCCGAGGCGCGGCGCCGCGAGGGCGACCCACGCACCGTCCGCCGGATCGCGCTGGACGCGTTCAACCGCAGCGAGCACATCGAGCGCGTCGTCGCCATCTCCCGGAGCCTGGGCGAGCCGATCGTGCACGTCGGCGACGCCGGCTGCGACCTGCCCCGGCCGGTGCGGATCACCGTCGTCTGGGACATCTCCTGGTACGAGTACCTCGTCCGCCTCGACCTCCACGAGCAGACCGTCACGGTGGAGGAGGAGCGGCGCGGCGACGACCCGCGACTGCTCCCCAGCCACCGCCTGAACCCGAACGGCGTCCTGCGATCCGACCGGATCGTGCTCACCATGCAGGCGTACGGCGTCGGGGCAGCTTCCGCCTGAGGCCGTGCCGGCACCGGCGGCGCTCGAGCTGCGGCACCTGGCCGCCACCCGGTACGTGACGCCGCTGCGCGAGGGCGGCTCGCTGCCCGGCCTGGTCGAGGCCGAGGACGACGGCCTCTACGTGCTCAAGTTCCGCGGTGCGGGGCAGGGGAGCAAGGCGCTGGCCGCCGAGCTGATCGCCGGCGAGCTGGCCCGCGCGCTGGGGCTGCCGGTGCCCGACCTGGTGCTGCTGGAGCTCGACCCGGCGATCGGCCGCGCTGAGCCGGACGCCGAGATCCAGGACCTGCTGGCCGCCAGCGCCGGCACCAACCTGGGCATGGACTTCCTGCCCGGCGCGCTGACCTACAGCCCGGTTGCCGACGGCGGCATCGACCCGGCGCTGGCGGCGGACGTCGTGTGGTTCGACGGGCTGGTGACCAACGTCGACCGCTCGCCGCGCAACCCGAACCTGCTGATGTGGCACGGACGGCTGTGGCTGATCGACCACGGCGCCGCGCTGTACGTCCAGCACAGCTGGGACGACCCGGACGCCCACGCCCGCGGCGCGTTCCCGGCGATCGCCGAGCACGTGCTGCTGCCGGTCGCCGACCCGATCGGCGAGGCCGACGAGCGGCTCGCGCCGCGGGTCACGCCCGAGCTGCTGCGCGAGGTGCTGGCGGCGGTGCCCGCCGCCTGGCTGGGCGGCGAGCCCGCCGAGACCTACGTCCGCTACCTGCTGCGCCGGCTCGAGCCGCCGCGGCCGTTCGTCGAGGAGGCCGAGCGTGCCCGGCTCGCTCCCGCCTGAGGCAAAGCCGTTCCAGTACGTGATCGTGCGCGTCGTCCCGCGGGTCGACCGCGGCGAGCAGCTGAACGCCGGCGTCGTGCTCTACAGCGCGCCGCTCGAGTTCCTGGCCGCCCGCGTGCAGCTGGACGAGGCGCGGCTGGCCGCGCTCGCCCCCTCCGCCGATCCCGCCGCGATCCGGCCGCACCTCGACGCGATCTGCGCGATCGCGGCCGGCGACCCGGCCGGGGGCCCGATCGCGCAGTTCGACCGCAGCCGCCGCTTTCACTGGCTGGCGGCGCCGGCCAGCACGGTGATCCAGCCCTCGCCGATCCACACGGGCATGTGCGACGACCCGCAGGCGATGCTCGAGCACCTGTTCAGAGAGCTGGTGCTACCGGTTAGCTGAAGCGGTGCGGGCGGCGTCGATCCGCTCGCGGGCCATCGCCAGCGCCGCAGTGTGCGTCGAAACGCCGGTCTCCCGCGCCCGCTCGAACACGGCGGCCAGCGTGTCGCCGATCCGCTCGACGCTGCGCCGCGCCCGGTCCGGGTCGTACGGCCCCTGCAGCTCCTCGCCGATGTTGATCACGCCGCCGGCGTTGATCGCGAAGTCCGGTGCGTAGAGGATGCCGCGGGCCTGCAGCTCGTCGCCCATCGTCTCGTCGGCAAGCTGGTTGTTGGCCGCGCCGGCGATGATCCGGCAGCGCAGCTCCGGAAGCGTGGTGCCGTTGATCCCGGCGCCCAGCGCGCACGGCGACAGGACGTCGCACTCGATCGCGTGCACAGCGTCCGGCGGCGCCTCCTCGGCGCCCAGCTCGGCCAGCGGCTGCACGCGGTCGGCGTAGATGTCTGCAACCGTCACCCGGGCGCGCGCCTCCAGCAGGTGGCGGGCAACGTCCGCTCCGACGTGGCCCAGGCCCTGCACCGCCACGTGGACGCCCTCCAGCCCGCCGTCGCCGACGCGGGCCTCGGCCAGGGCGGCGCGAATGCCGCAGACGACGCCCCAGGCGGTCATCGGCGAGGGGTCGCCGGAGCCGCCGCGGGCCACCGGCAGGCCGGTGATGTGCTGCGTACGGGTGGCGACCAGCTCGGCGTCGTCCGTCGTCGTACCGACGTCCTCAGCCGCCAGGTACGAGCCGTTCAGGCGCTCGATGAACCCGCCCAGCGCGACGAACTTAGCGGGCGTCTTGTCGGTGCGCGGATCGCCGACGACGACCGTCTTGCCGCCGCCCAGCGGCAAGCCGGCCAGCGAGTTCTTGTAGGTCATCCCCTCGGACAACCGCAGCACGTCGAGCATCGCCGCGTCGTCGCTCGGGTACGTCCACATGCGGATGCCGCCGAGGCCCGGCCCCAGGGTGGTGTCGTGGACGGCGATGATGGCCCGAAGGCCGGAGTCGCGATCATGGCAGATCGCGACCTGCTCGTGCTCATGGAACAAACGCACGACGGGGGAGGGTAGCAGTCAGGCCGCGCGGGAACCGGCACGCTGCGGCGCGCGTCAGACGGGCATGAAGATACTCACCAGCCTCCTCCTGCTCGCCCTGCTCGCCGCCGGCTGCGGCCAGGCCGCCTCGGCCACCGCCCCGTCGCGGCCGGCGACCGGGTCGTCGTCGCACTCCGTCGCGCCGGACGTCCCCATCAGCGGGCCCGGCGACTCGGACGGCCGGGTGATGCCGCCGTTCACGCCGACGTGGGTCGTGCCGCATCCCGGCGGCGGCCCGCTCAGGCCGGTGTCGCCGTCCGGCCTGAGGGTCGGCACGCGCGACGGCGCCGCGTACGCGGTCGTCCGTTGGTGGAGCGGCATCGCGCCGTGCTCCGTCCTGCGGTCGGTCACCGTCGGCGTCGGCGAGGCGACCGTCCGGCTGCGGGTGGTGGAAGGAAGCGACGATCCCGGTGCAGCCTGCGCAGAGCTCGCCATGCTGAAGGCGACGCGCGTCGACCTCGGCGCCCTCGCGCCGGGAACCTATACCGTGATCGCCGGCGGCGAGCGCCGGACGCTGACAGTCTGACCGATGAGTCCTGCGTGCTCGGGCGGTCTGACGGGCAACACCGGATTGGAGGACGGACATGTCACGACTCAAGATGGGCATCTCGATGTCGCTCGACGGCTACGTCGCCGGACCCGACCAGAGCCTGGACGAGCCGCTGGGCAAGGGCGGGGAACAGCTGCATGGGTGGGTGTTCGGCCTGGCCGCCTGGCGGCAGCCGCACGGGTTGGAGGGCGGCGAGGTGAACGAGTCGTCGGTGGTTATCGAGGAGGCGGTAGCCAGCGCCGGTGCGACGATCATGGGGCGCAACATGTTCGGCGGTCAGGGGCGCTGGGAGGATCAGCAGTGGAACGGCTGGTGGGGCGAGGATCCGCCCTTCCACCACCCGGTGTTCGTGCTCACGCACCATCCACGCGAGCCGCTGGAGATGCAGGGCGGGACGACGTTCCACTTCGTCACCGACGGCATCGAATCGGCGTTGCGCCAGGCGCGGGACGCCGCCGGCGACAAGGACATCGGTCTCGGCGGCGGCGCGCAGGCCGGACAGCAGTACCTGAACGCCGGCCTATTGGATGAGCTCCGGATCGACCTTGTGCCGGTGATCCTGGGTGGCGGCGCACGGCTGCTCGACAACGTCGGCCCGAACGCCAAGCTGCAGCTGGCCGGCGTGATCGACGCGCCGGGCGTCACGCACCTGACGTACACGACGCGCTAGCGGCGCGGGGTGCAGTCGTTAGACGAGGTGTGCCTCGGCGGACTGCGCTTGCGCCACCATCCGCCGCTCGACGGCGGCCTCGCGCCTCGCCTTGCGGTTCTGGTACGCCAGGTTCAGGAACATGCCGCCGACGGCGATGCCGAAGATCGCCGAGCCGATCACGTTGACCTGCACCGGCACGCCGTTGCGCGACGCGCCGTAGATGAAGAGCGGGAACGTCACCTCGTTGCCGCTGTTGAACTGGGTGACCACGAAGTCGTCGATCGAGAGCGCGAAGCTGAGCGCAGCCGCCGCGGCCACGCCGGGCATGATCAGCGGCAGCGTGACCCGCCGGAAGGTGCGCCACGAGTTGGCGTACAGATCCATCGCCGCCTCCTCGAGCCGCAGGTCGAAGCCCGTCAGGCGGGCCTTGACCGTGACCACCACGTAGCTGATGCAGAACATGATGTGGGCGATCAGGATCGTCCAGACGCCGAGGGAGATGACGCTCGCCTGCGCGATGAACAGCGTCAGCAACGATGAGCCCATCACGATCTCCGGCGTCGCCATCGGCGTGAACACCAGGAAGTTCGTGGTCGAGCGGCCGCGGAAGCTGTAGCGGACGAGCGCCAGCGCCATCAGGGTGCCGAGCGCCGTCGCGATCAGGGTGGCACCGAGCGCGATCCCGATCGAGAGCTCGACCGCGTGCTGCAGGCCGGGCACGCCGAACGGGTGCTTCCACGCGTCCAGCGAGAACTTGTTCCAGGTCAGGTTGAAACGACCGGCCGGATCGTTGAACGAGAAGATGATGATGACGGTGATCGGCAGGAAGAGGTAGAGCAGCACCCCCGCTGCGAACACGTTCAGCGCCTGCCAGCGCACCTTCCGCCAGAACGCCGACGGCGGCTTGGCCGGCGCGGCCGAGAGCGGCGCGTCGTAGCCGCCGGACTCGGTGGGCGTGGTGGTCGCCTCGGCCATCAGACCGTCGACACGTCCTCGGTGCCGAGCACCCTCGCGTAGATGATGATCAGCACCAGCACCACCGCCATCAGCGAGAACGACAGCGCCGAGGCGGTGGCGTAGTTGTTGAACACCAGGAACTGGCCCTGGATCACGTTGCCGATCATCTTGGTCTGAGTGCTGCCCAGCAGCTCGGCGTTGATGTAGTCACCGGTCGCCGGGATGAACGTCAGCAGCGTGCCGGCGAACACGCCCGGCAGCGCCAGCGGCAGCGTCACCCGCATGAACGCCTTCACCCTGTTCGCGTACAGGTCGAGCGACGCCTCGAGCAGCCGCCCGTCGATCTTCTCCAGGCTGACGTACAGCGGCAGGATCATGAACGCGAGGTAGTTGTAGGTGATGGCGCTGACCACGGCGAGCGGGGTGGCAAGCAGGTGTCCGCCGGTCGTCCACCCGAGGGCGTCGGTCAGCGAGATGAACCCGATCCAGTCGAGGAAGCGGGTCACCCAGGAGTCGTCGGCGAGGATCGTCTGCCAGGCCAGCGTGCGGATCAGGTAGTTGGTGAAGAACGGTGCGATCACCAGCAGCAGCAGCAGGTTCTTCCAGCGGCCGCCCCGGAAGGCGATCACGTATGCCAGCGGGAACGCGATCACGAACGCCAGGATGGTCGCGATCGCCGCGTACTCGAACGCCCGGACGAACTGCTCGTGGTACTTGCTGAGCGCGTCCGAGTAGTTGCTCCAGTTCCAGTCGAACGTGTAGGTCTGGCTGTAGTCCGGGTTGACGTGAAGCGTCTCCAGCGACTTCTTGAACATCGCCGCCATCGGGATGAAGAAGAAGATCAGCAGCCATCCGACGCCCGGTGCGAGCAGCGGATAGGCGGCGAAGGAGCGCTTCGATCCCATGCTAGGCGCCCTGCAACGCCTGGAACGCCTGGTTGAACTGCAGCTCGTCCTCCGGCGTCAGAGCCTTGAACACGAAGGCGTTGTCCAGGCTGTCCTGCGTCGGGAAGATCAGCGGGTTGTTCGCGACGCTGGGATCGTTCTTGACCAGCACCTCCTTGGCGCCGTTCACCGGACACACGTAGTTCACGTAGTCCTCGACCATCGCCGCGATCTCAGGCTGGTAGTAGAAGTTCATCCACAGGTGCGCGTTGTACGGATGCGACGCGTTCTTGGGGATCATCATGTTGTCCGTCCAGAGCATCGAGCCCTGCTGCGGGAACACGAACTTCAGCTTCGGGTTGTCGAGCTGCAGCTGGACGATGTCGCCCGACCACGCCATGCAGGCGTACACGTTGCCCTTGGCCAGGTCGGCGGCGTAGTCGTTGCCGGTGAAGCGCCGGATCTGGCCGCTGTCGACGTAGGGCTGCATGTAGTCGCACGCCTTCTGGGCGTCGTCGACCGTGCACTTTGTCGGGTCGATGCCCATCTGCAGCATCACCAGGCCGAGCGTGTCGCGCATCTCGGTCAGCACCGTGACCTTGCCCTTGAGCTCGGGCTTCCACAGGTCGGACACCTGCGTCACCTCGAACCCGGTCAGGTCGGGGTTGTAGGCGAGGCCGGTGAAGCCCGACTGCCACGGAACCAAGTGGTCGTTGGTCGGGTCGATCGAGCGGCCCTTGAGGGCGTCGACCAGATTCGCCTCGACGTTGGGCAGGAGGCTCAGGTCGAGCTTCTCGCAGTAGTCGAGGGCCACCCACTTGGCGGCCATCCAGTCGGTCAGCGTGACGATGTCGCGGCCGATGTCCTGGCCCGCCTTGAGCTGCGCCTGCACCTTCCCGAAGAAGGACTCGTTGTCCTCGATGTCCTCCTGGTACGTGGTCTTGGTATTGAACTGCTTGTCGAACTTGTCGAGCGACGGATGATCGGTCTTGTTCTTGACATCGATGTAAAGAGGCCAGTTCGAGAACACCCAGTTGGGAGCGACCGTCTTGTCGATGGAGACCGGGCCGCTGGAGGAGCTGGGCCCGCCGCCGGTCGATCCGCTGCTCCCACCGCACGCCGCCAGCAGGGAGCCGGCGGCGAGGACGCCCCCCGCCGCGCCGAAGCGGCGCAGCACGTCACGCCGGGTCATGCCGCCGCGCATCAGCGCAAGGGCCTCCAGCTCGTTCATCCGCTTGCCACTCATACAAGTTCCTCCACGCTGGGGACTTCGCCGGAATCCGTGATCACGAACGTGTGCTCGGGATCCCAGAGGATCCGCACGCCATCGCCGTTCCGGAGCTGATCGGTGGTGCGGCCGGCGTTCTGGGCGAACACGACGACCTCGTCGCCGGCCTGGGTGTCGACGATGTACTGCGTGCTGACGCCAATGTAGCTGACGTCGCGAACCGTGCCGGTGAGCTGGTTCGCCCCGTTCGACGAGGCCCCCGCGGACGCCGCCTCGAGGCGCATCTTCTCGGGCCTGACCCCGATCCGCACCTCCTGGGGCGCGCCGCTCAGGGTGCCCGACTCGACACGGGCGACGGTGCCGTCGGGCAGCGTCACGGCGTCGCTGCCGGAGACCTTCGCGTTGAGCAGGTTGCTGACGCCCAGGAAGCCGGCGACGAACGCCGTGTTCGGGCCGCTCGTAGAGCTCGGTCGGAGGCCCGATCTGCTCGATCCGGCCCTGGTTCATCACGGCGATCCGGTCGGCCATCGTCATCGCCTCTTCCTGGTCGTGCGTGACGTGGATGAAGGTGATGTTGACCTCGGTCTGGATGCGCTTCAGCTCCAGCTGCATCTGCTTGCGCAGCTTCAGGTCGAGAGCGCCCAGCGGCTCGTCCAGCAGCAGCACGCGCGGATGGTTGATCAGGGCCCGGGCGAGTGCGACGCGCTGCGCCTGGCCACCCGACAGCTGCGTCGGCTTGCGCTTCTCGAAGCCCTTCAGCTCGACCAGCTCGAGCATCTCGGGAACGCGCTTGGCGATCTCGGCCTTCGGCACCTTGCGCTCGCGCAGCCCGAACGCCACGTTGTCCTGGATCGACATGTGCGGGAACAGGGCGTAGTTCTGGAAGACGGTGTTGACCTCGCGCTTGTACGGCGGGAGGCCGGTCACGTTCTGCTCGCCCAGGTACACGGTGCCGCTGGTGGGCTCCTCGAACCCGCCGATCATGCGCAGCGTCGTCGTCTTGCCGCATCCGGAGGGGCCGAGCAGCGCGACGAACCCGCCCCGCTCGAAGGAAAGCGAGAGGTCGTCAACGGCTTTGACCTCTCCGAACGCTTTGGTTACCCGCTCGAGGCGGACATCGGGCTGATCCATTCGGTCTCCCGTGGGGAGCTGGCACGTGAACGGTGGGCGCAGAGTGTACAACGGTCCAGGGGGGCCTCGTTCACCGCTCGGTCACGGATGGGACGTGGACGGCCGCCGGATGGTTAGGCGAGCAGCATTGCCAGCAGCGCCTTCTGGGCGTGCAGGCGGTTCTCGGCCTCGTCCCAGGCGGCGCTGTGGGGGCCGTGCAGGACCTCCTCCGTGATCTCCTCGCCGCAGTGGGCAGGGAGGCAGTGGAGGACGACATGCTCAGGGTCGGCGTGGGCCAGCAGCTCGGCGTTCACCTGGTATGGCGCCAGGTCGGCAAGTCGCTGATCCCGCTCCGCCTCCTGACCCATGCTCGTCCAGACATCGGTGACCACCGCCTCCGCGCCCTCGACCGCCTCGACCGGATCCTCGACCACCGTCACCGCGCCGGCGCCCGCCACCACGTCCGGGTCGGGCTCGTAGCCGGCCGGCGTGGCAACCGTGATCTGCATGCCCATCCGGCCGGCCGCCGTGAGCAGCGAGTGGCACACGTTGTCGTGCCCGTCGCCGACCCAGGCCAGCCGCCTGCCCTCGAGGTCGCCCAGCCGCTCGCGCAGCGTCTGCACGTCGGCCAGCGCCTGGCACGGGTGGTGCAGGTCGGTCAGGCCGTTGATCACCGGCGCGCCGGACGCGGCCGCCAGCTCCTCGACGTCGGCGTGCGAGTTGGCGCGGATCATGATCGCGTCCAGGTAGCGGCCGAGCACGATGCCCGTATCGCGGATCGGCTCGCCTCGTCCCAGCTGCATCTCGGCGGCGGACAGGTGGACGGCGCTCCCGCCCAGCTGGTACATGCCGACCTCGAACGACACGCGTGTCCGCGTAGACGCCTTCTGGAAGATCAGCCCCAGCGTCCGCCCGGGCAGCAGTGCGTGGGGCATCCGGGCGCCCTGCATCGCCTTCAGCTCGTCGGCCAGATCGAGTACGGCGACCATCTCCTCGGTCGAGAGATCCTCGACGCGCAGGAAGTCGCGCCCGGTGAGCGGAAGGGGGGTGTCGACCAGCATGTGCATGAGTATACCATCATGATGGAAAAGTATGCATATGGAAGGATGCGCCGGATGGAGCGCATCGAGATCCGCACGAGCGGCCGCGAGCAGCTGGTCGACGTCACTGATCTGGTGGCGGAGGCGGTCGCGCGGCTCGACCCGGCGCCGGCCGCGGTGCTGCTGCACGTCCCGCACACGACCGCCGGCGTGACCATCAACGAGGGCTACGACCCCGCGGTGGCGGAGGACGTGCTCGACGTGCTGCGCCGGCTGGTGCCCCGGGACGCAGGCTACCGGCACCTGGAGGGCAACTCCGACAGCCACGTCAAGGCGATCGCCGCGGGATCGTCGCAGCTCGTCCCGGTCGACGGCGGCGCGCCGATGCTCGGCCGCTGGCAGCGCATCTTCTTCTGCGAGTTCGACGGCCCGCGCAGCCGGCAGCTCTGGGTCTCGCCGATCGGCTGAGCCGCACCGGGTGGTCTATCCCGCGAATCCCCCGATTGGGGGCGGCGCGGCGTCCCCTGACCTGGCGAATATTCGAATCAGCGTTCAAACGACCCCCCCGAGGTTGCCTGTGCCTACCGACGGCCGTTCCCCCCGGCGTCGTGCCTCCGTGCGTGTCCTGCTGCCTGCGCTTGCTGCGCTGGCGGCGGCTGCCGCGCTCCAGTCCGACGTGGCCGGCGCTGCGACCGCGACCAACGTCGCGATCACCGCCAAGCCCGCCGCCGTCACGCGTGCGACCACGGCGGCGTTCGCGTGGAAGCGGACGGGGAAGATCACGAGCACCCGGTGCAGGCTGGGCCGTAACCGCTGGCGCGCCTGCCGCACGTCGATCTCGTACCGCTCGCTGAAGCCGGGCGTGCACACGTTCACCGTCCAGGTCCGCGGCACCCGCACCGTCACGCGCACGGCGACCTGGCGGGTCGACGTCACCGTACCGACCGCGCCCTCCGTGAGCGGCGGCTCGGACGCCTGGTTCGCAGGCGTGCGCACCATCGCCGCGACGGGATCCACCGACGCCGGCGGCGCCGGCATGGCGGGCTACCAGTTCCACGTGTCCACCGACGGCGGCACGACCTGGTCGGCGCCGGCCGTGCAGAACCCGGTGATGGTCTCCGCCCCGGGCGTTCGCCTGGTGCAGTTCCGTGCTGTAGACAAGGCAGGCAACGTGTCCGCGTGGGCGCCGGTCTCGCCGGATACGTCCGGCACCGTGAAGATCGATCAGACCGCTCCCGGCACGCCCGTGCTGTCGGGCGGGTCGCCCCTGTGGCAGAACGTCGTGTCCGTCGACGTCACCGTCGGCCCGCTGTCCGACGCCGGAGGCTCGGGGCTGGCCGCCGATCCGCTGACCGTCGAGACCTCGACCAACGGCGGCTCGACCTGGTCGGCCGAGGCTCCCGCTGCGTCCACCACCGTCTCCGATGAGGGCGACACGCTGGTCCGGTTCCGGTCGCATGACGCCGCCGGCAACGTCTCGCTGTGGGCCCAGGCCGAAGTGCGGATCGATCGCACCGCGCCGTCCGACCCGTCCCTCGCCGGCGGCTCGGCGTCCTGGTTCGACTCGGCCTCGATGCTGGTCAGCGCCTCCGGCGCGACCGACACGCCGGGCAGCGGCATCGACCACTACGAGTACGAGACCTCGACGGACGGTGGCTCGACCTGGTCGTCCGCGACCTCCGGCGCGACCGCGTCGATCACCGCCGAGGGCGAGACCGTGCTGCGCTTCCGGGCCATCGATGGCGCCGGTCTGACCTCCGGGTGGGTGCAGGCGACCGTGCGGCTCGACCGCACGGCGCCGTCCGCGCCGTCGGTGTCGGGCCTGATGCCCGGCTGGCAGTCGGTCGCCTCCGTTACCGCCACCGCGAGCGGTTCGACCGACGGCCTTTCCGGCCTCGATCACTACGAGTACGAGATCTCGGCCGACGGCGGGACGACGTGGGGTGTCGCCACCGCCGGCGACACCACCGACGTGACCGACGAGGGCCGCACCAGCCTGCGCTTCCGCGCCGTCGATGCCGCGGGCAACGCGTCGGCCTGGATGTCCGGCGACGCCTGGCTCGATCGCACGGCGCCGAGCGACCCGTCGCTGGCCGGCGGCTCGTCCGCGTGGCTCTCGCAGGCGAGCGAGTCCGTGACCGCGAGCGGCTCCGCCGACGCCAGTTCGGGCCTCGACCGCTACGAGTCCGAGACCTCCACCGACGGCGGCTCGACCTGGTCGGCGCCCACCGCCGGCTCCTTGCTCGCCGTCTCGGCCGAGGGTGAGACGCTCGTCCGGTTCCGCGCGGTCGACGCCGCGGGACTCGCGTCGGCCTGGGTCGGCGCCACAGTCCGCCTCGACCGGACGGCACCGACCGCCCCCGGCATCAGCGGCAGCTCCTCGGCGTGGCAGAACGTCGCGTCCGTCGCCCTCGCGGCGTCCGGCTCGACCGACGCCGGCGGCTCGGGCCTGGATCACGTCGAGCACGAGTCGTCGACTGACGGCGGCGCCACCTGGTCGTCGCCGACCACCGGCGCCTCGGTGCTGGTTTCCACAGAGGGCGCCACGCGTGTCCGCTTCCGCTCCGTTGACGGAGCGGGCAACACATCCGCCTGGGCTCAGGGCACCGCCCGCATCGATCGCAGCGCCCCGTCCGACCCGACGCTTGCCGGCGGCTCGCTTGCCTGGAGCTCCGCGGCATCGTCCACGATCACGGCGAGCGGCTCGGCCGATGCCGGGTCGGGGATCGCCGGCTACGAGTACCAGACCTCGACCGACGGCGGCTCGACCTGGTCGGGCTCCACCGCCGGCGCCGGCGCGACCGTGTCGGCCCAGGGCCAGACGCTGGTGCGGTTCCGCGCGGTCGACAATGCGGGCCTGACCTCGAACTGGGTGCAGGCGACGGTGCGCCTCGACCACACGGCGCCGACCGCTCCGACCGTGTCCGGCGGATCGTCGGCATGGCAGAACGTCGCCTCGCTGTCGCTGTCGGCCTCCGGCTCGACCGACGCCGGCGGTGCCTCGCTCAGCGGCTACGAGTACGAGACGTCGACCGACGGCGGGACGACCTGGTCGGCCCCGCAGTCCGGCAGCTCTACCTCGGTCTCGGCCGAGGGCCAGACGCTGGTGCGCTTCCGCGCCGTCGACGGCGCGGGCAACAGCTCCTCCTGGGTGCAGGGCACCGCGAAGCTCGACCGCAGCGCCCCGAGCGACCCGACTGTGTCCGGCGGCTCCTCGGCGTGGCAGAGCGTCGCCTCCCTGACTGCCACCGCGTCGGCCTCGACCGACGCCGGCTCGGGCCTGACCGGGTACGAGTACCGCACGTCCACGGACGGCGGCACGACCTGGTCGTCGATCACCTCGGGGACGTCCAAGTCGGCGACCGCCGAGGGACAGACACTGGTGCAGTTCCGGGCGATCGACGGCGTCGGCCTCCGCTCGAACTGGGTGCAGGCGACGCTGCGGATCGACCGCACGCTGCCGACCGCCCCGACCGTGACCGGCGGCTCGACGTCCTGGCGGGCGCTGGCCTCCGTCTCGATCTCCGCGAGCGGCAGCACCGACGCCGGCGGCTCCAGCCTGGCCGGCTACCAGTACCGGACGTCGGCCAACGGCGGCACGACGTGGTCGGCCGCGACGGCGGGCACCTCGGCCGCGGTCACCGCGGAGGGCACCACCATCGTCCAGCTCAGGTCGATCGACGGCGCCGGCAACGTGTCGGCGTGGGTGCCGGCGAGCGCGGGCGCGTCGAACACCGTCAAGCTCGACCGCACCGGCCCGACGGCCCCGGCCGTGACCGGCAACAACCTGTCGTGGCTGACCTCCACGTCCGTTACAGTCACCCCGTCCGGCTCGACCGACACAGGCGGCTCCGGCTTCAACCACTACGAGGTGCGGACATCGACCAACGGCGGCACGACCTGGTCGTCCACCGCCAGCGCGACCTCGAAGGCCATCACGTCGCAGGGCGAGACCCTGGTGCAGTTCCGCGCTGTCGACAACGTCGGCAACGCGTCCGGCTGGACGCAGGCGACCGTGCGGCTCGACCGCACCGCCCCGGCGGTTCCGACGGTCGCCGGCGGCTCTCTGTCCTGGCAGAACCTCGCCTCCGTGACGGTCTCGGCGACCGGCGGCTCGGACACGATGTCCGGCCTGACCGGCTACCAGTACCGCACCAACGCCGGCTCCGGCTGGTCGGGGACGGCGACCGGCGCCAGCGTCGCGGTCACTGCCCAGGGCACGACCCAGGTGCAGTTCCGAACCATTGACGCCGTGGGCAACGTCTCCGCATGGACGCCCAGCTCGAGCGGCGCGACCAACACCGTGAAGCTCGACCGCACCGCGCCGACGACCCCAACGGTGAGCGGCGGCTCGCTCACCTGCTCGAAGACCAAGCGCACCATCACCGGCAAGAGCTCGAGCGACTCGGGCTCCGGGGTGAACCACTACGAGTACCGCGTCTCGACCAACGGCGGCACCACGTGGGGCGCCACGGTCTCCGCGAGCAGCGTCACGCCGTCCGTCGCCGGCAGCTACGTCGTGCAGTTCCGCGCCGTCGACAACGTCGGCCTGGCCTCGGCCTGGGCGCCGACCACGAACGGCGCTGCGAACTCCGCCTGCCTGACCTGATCCCGCGTACCTACCCGGGGTAGACGGTCCTCCCCGAACGGGGGGAGAAATAGAGCGGACGGTTGAGCACGATGAGACTGACCCCTGTTCGTTCGCTCTCTTCCAAGGATGCTCCCATGTCAACTCGAATGCTCCGCGCGCCGCTGATCGTGGTGATCGCCCTGCTGGTAGGCGGGGCATCCGCCTTCGGCATGCCATACGTTCCGCACACGGCTCCGAGCGTGACGATCACCTCGAAGCCGACCGCGTGGTCGAACGTGGCCGGACCGACCTTCAAGTGGTCGAAGTCCGGCACCATCACGTCGACCACGTGTCAGATCGACGGCGGCTCGTTCAGCGCCTGCACGACGTCCAAGACCTACAGCGGCCTGGCCGCCGGGTCGCACACCTTTGCCGTCAAGGTCTCGGGCTCCGGTGGCTCGACGACCAAGACCTACACCTGGTCGATCGATCTCACCGATCCGACCGGCCCGACCGCCGTCACCGGCGGCTCGCTGTCGTGGCGCAACACGACCGCCTCGCTGGCCGCCTCCGGCGGCTCGGATGCCGAGAGCGGCCTGAAGGGCTACCAGTACCGCAAGTCCACGGACGGCGGCTCCACGTGGGGCACAATCACCAGCGGCACCACCGCCTCGGTGAGCGGCGCGGGCACGACGATCACCCAGTTCCGCGCGATCGACCTGGCCGCCAACACCTCGGCTTGGTTCCCGACGGTCGCCGACGCGACCAACACCGTGAAGATGGACAAGACGCTGCCGACCGCCCCGACGGTGACCGGCGGCGGCACCGCCGCCGCGTGGCAGAACGTCGCCTCGGTGACGGTTGACGCCGCGGGCTCGACCGACGCCGGCGGCTCCGGGTTCAGCCGCTATCAGGTGCGCTGGTCGAGTAACGGCGGGCTCACCTACGGCCCCGTCTCGGACGCCTCCACATGGCCCGTCAGCAACGAGGGCAATAACTGGGTGCAGTACCACTCCGTCGACAACGCCGGCAACGTCTCGGCGTGGGTCACCGCATACGCGCGGATCGACCGCACCGTCCCGACCGCCCCGAACATCGTGGGCGGCGGCAGCCTGTGGAAGTCCGGCACCTCGGTCAGCGTCTCCGCGACCGGCTCGAGCGACGCCGGCTCCGGCATCGCCAACTACGAGTACCAGACCTCGGCCGACGGCACGACCTGGTCGGTCGCGACGGCCGGCAGCCGGGCGACGATCACGACGCCGGGCCACTCGTACGTGCGCTTCCGCGCCGTCGACAAGGCCGGGTTCGTGTCGGCGTGGAGCCAGACCGACGTCTGGTTCGACGACGG
Organism: uncultured Actinomycetes bacterium; assembly: GCA_963809205.1. GTDB lineage: Bacteria > Actinomycetota > Thermoleophilia > Gaiellales > JAICJC01 > DATLLN01. The sequence goes on from CAWEIS010000001.1 coordinate 39,386, forward strand.
CGACCCGACGCTGCCGACCGTCTCCGGCGGCTCGAACTCGTGGACGAACGCGTCCAGCGTCACCGTCTCCGCGGCCGGTGCCACCGACGCGGTGAGCGGCATCTTCAACTACCAGTACCGCAAGTCCACGGACGGCGGGAACACCTGGTCGCTGCCGGTCAACGGCTCGTCCGTGAACATCACCGCTGTCGGCCAGACCGTGGTGCAGTTCCGCTCGACCGACAACGCGGCGCGACACTCGGCGTACGCCCCGGCGACGCCGACGGCGGGCAGCACGGTGCGGATCGACCGCATCGCGCCGTCCAGCCCGTCCGTGACCAACGACTCGCAGACGTGGAAGGACGTCGCCTCGGTGGCGGTCGCCGCGTCCGGCTCGACGGACACCGGCGGCGCTGCGATGAACCACTACGAGCGGCAGACGTCGACCGACGGTGGCACCACCTGGTCGGCGCTCAGCTCCGGCTCCTCGATCTCGGTGACCGCCGAGGGCGAGACGCTGGTGCGGTTCCAGGCCGTCGACGGCGCGGGCAACCGCTCCGCCGTCGTCCAGGCGACCGTGCGCATCGACCGCAGCAACCCGACTCCCGCGACGGTCAGCGGCGGCTCGCTGAGCTGGACAGTGCCGGGCACCTACCCGATCACCGGGTCGGGCTCGACCGACTCGCCGGGCAGCGGTGTCACCGGCTACCAGTACCGCACGTCCACGGACGGCGGCTCCAGCTGGTCGCCGGCGACCGACGGCTCGTCGGTCAACGTGTCGGCCGAGGGCGAGACGCTCGTCCAGTTCCGCGCGAAGGACATCCTGGGACACGTCTCGTCCTGGGCCCCGTCCTCGCCGGTCGACGGCAGCACGGTGCGGATCGACGGCACCCCGCCGACCGTTCCGACCGTGAGCGGCTCCAGCGCCAGCTGGCACACCACGTCGCCGTGGACGGTGTCGGCGAGCTCGACCGATCCGAACGGCTCGGGCGTCGCCGGGTACGAGTACCAGACGTCGCCGGACAACAGCACGTGGTCGAGCGCGACCGCCGGCAGCTCGGTGGACATCTCGACCCAGGGCACGACCTACGTCCAGTTCCGCGCGATCGACAACAGCGGCAACGTCAGCGTCTGGTCGTCCTCGGCCACGGTCAACCTGGACTCGGTGGCACCGTCGGTGCCGAGCCTGACCGGCGGCAGCGCCTCGTGGTTCACCACGAGCCCGCAGTCGGTGACGGCGAGCGGTTCGACCGACGCGACGTCGGGTGGCGTGACGTATCGCTACCAGACCTCGCCGGACAACACCACGTGGTCGGGTGCGATCACGGGTAGCTTGGTGAGCGTGTCGGCTCAGGGCACCACGTACGTCCGCTTCGCGGCGGTCGATGCGGCCAGCAACGTCAGCGCCTACAGCGCCAGCGTGACGGTCAAGATCGACACCGTGGCCCCCTCCGTGCCGACCCTGACCGGCGGCGGCGCCTCGTGGTTCGCCACGAGCCCGCAGTCGGTGACGGGGAGCGGTTCGACCGACGCGACGTCGGGTGGCGTGACGTATCGCTACCAGACCTCATCCGACAACGTCACCTGGTCGGCGTTCACCACCGGCAGCTCGGTGAGCGTGTCGGCTCAGGGCACCACGTATGTCCGCTTCGCGGCGGTCGATGCGGCCGGCAACGTCAGCGCCTACAGCGCCAGCGTGACGGTCAAGATCGACACCGTGGCCCCGACCGCGCCGTCGGTCAGCGGTGGCTCGGCCACCTGCTCGACCACGGCCCGGACGATCACGGCCAGTGGCTCGACGGATGCCACGTCCGGGTTCCTCCGCTACGAGTACCGGATCTCGACCAACGCCGGCTCGACGTGGGGCGCCACCACGACTGGATCGACCAAGACGTTCAACACCTCCGGTGTCACGTCCTACATCCAGTACCGCTCGGTGGACAACGCCGGCAACGTATCGGCGTGGGCTCCGGCCTCCATCGGCGCATCGAACGAGGCCTGCATCACCTAGGCACCCACGCAGGTCACGAGTGCACCATCGACGGGTGCGGCAGGGGAAGCCTGCTGCACCCGTCGTCGTTTCGGTCACGGTGTCCGGGCGGCGGGCCGGAGCTCGTTCCAGCCGACGATCGCCACGGCCGCCGCCACGAGCGCGACGCCACAGCCGAACCACGCGGCCGCCGATCCGATGCCGATGTGAACCGCTGCCACGCCGGCGCCGATCGCGGGAATCGAGATCGCTGTGTATGCCACCACGAAGAACGCGGACATGACGCCGGCGCGGTGCGCCGGGGGAAGCTGGGCCGCGAGCGAGCGCAGCGCGCCCATGAACGCGGCGCCGAAGCCGAGGCCGACCAGGGCGCTCCCGGCCAGGAAGCCGGCCAGCGAGTCGGCGGCGATCGTCCCGGCCGTGATCAGGCTGCCGACCACCAGCAGCGTCGCCCCGCCGACCACGGTCGGCCGCGTCGCGACGTCCCGCAGCAGGTACTGGGCGAGCGCCGCGAATGCGCAGACCGAGAACACGAACAGGCCGCCGACGGCGTGGTTCTGGTCGCCCAGGATCTCGGAGATGATGCCCGGGCCGAGCGAGAGGTACAGCCCGCCGACGGCCCACGAGGCGGTGACGCCCAGCGCCGACAGCGAAAACGTGCGCCACAGCGCCCGGGGGACGCGGGGCACCCGAGGCGTCAGCGTGACGCGTCCGGTGCGGGCGACGGTCTCGGGCAGCATCCACGCGGTGGCCGCTGCGCCCGCAGCCAGCACGGCGACCACGACGTACGGCGTCACCTCGGGGTCGGGCGCGAACTGCACGAGCAGCCCGGACAGCCCGGCGCCGATGCCGATGCCGGCGGCGCTGGCAATGCCGTTGACCAGGCCGGCCTGGCCGCCGTCGCGGCGCGGGTGCAAGTCGACGAGCGCGGCGCCGGTCGCGCCGAGCAGGAGCCCGGTCGAGAGTCCCTGGACGGAGCGGGCGGCGTACAGCCACTCCAGCCCGCCGGCGAACATGAAGGCGACCTCGGCGGTGATCAGGCCGAGCAGCGCGGAGATCATCACCGGCCGCCGGCCGATCAGGTCGGACAATCCGCCGGTGAGCAGCAGCGCGACGAGGACGCCGATCGCGTAGACGGCGTAGACCTCGGTGACGGCGAGCGGGGAGAATCCCCATTCGGCGGCGTAGATCGAGTACAGCGGCGTGGGAGTGGAGGATGCGATCAGCGCAAGCAGCACGAACCCGGCCACCGCGGCGAACGGCCCGTATCCGCCCAGCAGGCGCGCCTCCGTCGCCTCCCTGGTGTACACTTTGTTCGGTATCTCCAAAGTCATGGAGATACCGTAGCAGAGTACGGAGAAGCCTTCGTCATGCCACGAGCGATCCACCACCCAAACACCGATGACATCGACCTGGCGACCGTCCTGCGGGCGCTGGGCGATCCCGCGCGGCTGATGATCGTGCGGCTGCTGGCCGAGCAGGGCGAGCAGAACTGCGCCGCGCTGCAGAGCAAGCTCGACATGCCGGTGTCGACCTGCTCGTACCACCTGCGCCTGTTGCGCGAGGCGGGCGTCACTCGCACGCGCGCGGCCGGCACCGAGCGCTGGATGTCGGTGCGCCAGGAGGACCTCGACGCCCGCTTCCCCGGGCTGCTGGACGCACTGGGGGCAGACCAGGCGCCGGCTCACGTGCCTGGCTCGTCGATCACGCTCTAGGCGTGGCACACCCAGGAGCGGGCAGGGGTGGGGTCAGACCCCCGCCGCGCTCGTGGCTCAGCTCGCGGCGCCGACCAGCGCGGCCAGGACGCAGGCGATTGCCAGTCCGGCGACGAACAGGTCGAGGGCGAAGAGCTCGCTGCGCTCGGCGGCTGTGGTGCGCATACGGTTGCGGAGCATCAGTGGTAGAAGCGCGAGCGGCCGTAATCCTTCCGGCCGGTTGCGCGGGTCTCACGGACCGGGCGAGCCGGGGCGACGGCAACCGGCACAGCGGCGACGGACTCGTCGCTCACGTGCGGCCGGCGGCGGAACTCGCCGCGTGAGCGGGCGATTTCCGTAGCGGTTGCGTCACGTCCGGGGGTCTGTCGAAGCACGATCTCGTTTGGGTGCTGCATCGGTCGCCTCCTTGGCATCCGAATGGGGTCGCCCCGGATATCGGCCGCACCTGCCCGACACTTTATGGCCAGTCGGGTTATTCCTCGATTCGGGTACGCGGACGCACCGCGTCGGCGCCGTAGCGCACCAGCCGTAATCCCAGGATCAGCGCGCCGACGAGGGCCGTCGCGGCTCCGACGGCGAAGAACGCGACGCCCAGCGCGAACGCCTGCGACGTCGTCGTCGAATCGCGCAGCAGGTAGACGAATACCGCCTCGCGCACGCCGATGCCGTTGAGCGACACCGGGAGGATCAGTGCGGCGAAGAGCACCGGCCCCACCGCGAACACCTCGGACAGCTGCACGCCGCCCGGCCCATCCAGCCCCAGAGCCTTGACCAGCATCCAGATCGTCCCCATCCGGGCGAATTGCACGACCAGCGCCAGCGCGAACACGGCGGCCAGCACGGAGCGGTGCTCGCGATAGCTGTGCAGCGCGTCGTAGAAACGCTGCCCCGCCGCCAGCTGGCGGCCCTCGACGCGCGGCTCCAGGAAGCGCGCCGCCAGCCCGCGCAGGCCGGGGGAGAAGAGCAGGCCGAGGATCGCCACCGCCGCCAGGCCGAAGGCCGCCTCTGCGAGCACGACCTCGACGCCGCCGGCTGCGTGGCCGCCCAGCGTGAACGCGATCAGCGCCAGGGCGACCAGCGAGACAACGCCGACCAGCCGGTCGATCAGCACGGAGGCAACGGCCTCCGGCGCGTCCTCGGTGCGGCGACCCAGCTCGACCGCGCGGACGGCGTCGCCGCCGATCGCCGCCGGCAGGAACTGGCCGGCGAACAGCGACACGAAGTACGTGCGCGTCAGCCAGCCGATCGGGATGTGGATCAGCTTCGCGCGCAGCAGGATCTGCCAGCGCCACGCCATCATCGGAACCGTGGCCACATTGACCGCGATCGCCGCCAGCACCCACCACCCGTCGGCCTCCGTCAGCGTGTCCCAGATGCTCGCCGGGTCGCTCACCCAGAGCAGCACGACGAGCAGGATCAGCGACAGCAGGCCCTCCAGCCCGACGCGTGTTCGCCGGCTCATCTGGTGAACGCGGCGTGGAGCTTCGCGAGCGCTCCCAGCGCGTCGTCGATGTCGCTCTCGTCGTGCGCCGCGGACAGCGGGAGGGACAGCACCTCGCCGCCCGCGAGCTCGGTCTCCGGCAGATCCTGCGCGGGCAGATGCTCGCGGTACCACGTCAGCTGGTGCACCGGGAGGAAGTGCAGGCCGGTGGAGATGTTCTCGGCCATCAGCGCCTCGGCGTAACGGTCGCGGTCGCCTCCGGCCAGGGTCGGGTCGACGCGCACGATGTACAGGTGGTGCGCGTGGACGCCGATCGGCGGGCGGGCGATCGGTTCGATGCCGGCCAGCTCGGCGACGCCCGCGTCGTAGCGCTCGACCAGCGCCGCCCGGCGGGCGTGCAGCTTGTCGATCCGGTCGAGCTTGGGCAGCGCCATCGCAGCCTGCAGGTCCGCCAAATTCGCCTTGTAGCCCGGGCGGACGACGTCGTAGTGGCCGAGGCTGCGGTTCTGCAGCCGCTGCCATGGATCGCGCGTGATCCCCTGGGCGCGGAGCAGCCGCATGGTCGCCGCCGCCGCGTCGTCGGACATGGTCGCGATGCCGCCCTCGCCGCCGGCGAGGCTCTTGGTCGCGTACAGCGAGAAGCAGGTGAAGTCGCCGATCGATCCGACCTTGCGGTCGCCGACGGTCGTCTCGACGGCGTGCGCGGCGTCCTCCACGATCACGATGCCGTGATCACGGGCGATCGCCTCGATCGCATCCATGTCGCACGGCGCCCCGGCGATGTGCACCGGGATGACCGCCTTCGTCCGCCCGGTGACGGCGGCGGCGAACGCGCCGGGGTCGAGGTTGAGCGACCCGGCGTCGATGTCGGCGAACACGGGCATGGCGCCGGCGTGGACGATCGCGTTGGCCGTCGCCGGCCAGGTGAACGAGCTGGTGACCACCTCGTCGCCCACGCCGACGCCCGCGGCGACCAGCGAGAGGTGCAGCGCCTCGGTGCAGGACGACGTGGCGATCGCGTGGGGCGACCCGGCGTAGACGGCGAACCGCTCCTCGAGCTCGCGGACGCGGGGGCCGGACGTCAGCCAGCCGGAGCGCAGCGTCGCGGTGACCGCCTGCACCTCCTCGTCGCCGATCACGCCGGGCGAGAACTCGAGCAGCGTGGAGCGGGCGGGTTCTCCGCCGTCGATCGCAAGCCGTGTGGAGACCCTGCTCATGTCACCTCGAAGCTGACCGCTTCCGCTGCCGTTCGAGCTTGCGCGAGGGCTTCCTCCCGTGTCGGCGCCGTGCGGATCACGTAGCCGGCCCGGTCGGTCGCCATGCGCAGCGGCCCGTAGACATGCCCGGGAGGATGATAGAACGTGGCCTCCGGCGGCCCCGACACCCCGGCCAGCGCACCCGCCGGCGCGCGCAGGAACTCGATCACGCATGCCGGGCCGGCCGAGGGCTCGAGATCCCGCTCCTGGACGGGGATCCCGAGGGCCGCGCGGACGGCGGCGGTGGCCAGGTCGACACCTGTGGCGATCCGCACGAGATCCGAGTCGTGGCCGCCGCCCAGGCGCGCCGCGACCTCCATCACCCGCGGTCCGTCCGGCGACAGCACGATCTGGGTGTAGGTCGGGCCCGAGCGGATCCCCAGGGCCGCGATCGCCGCGTCCGCCGTCCGCGCCGCCGCGGCGTCGTCCTGGCCGGACGGGAACACGTGGCGCTGGGCGACGCCGGGAGCGCCGTCGAAGTGATCGCGAGCGGTAACCGCGGCGACGTGGTGCCGGCCGTCCACCGCGAACCCGTTCACCGTCACCTCCGGGCCGGGCACGAACTCCTCGTAGAGGACGACGCCGGCCGCGCGATCCGCGCCGCGCCCGGTCGGCCGCCGCGCCCAGCTCGTCGCCGTGCGAGACGATGCTCATCGCCCGCTGGCCCTGACGGTCGGCCGCCTTGACGACGACCGGAAACGAGGGCGGGCCGGCCAGCGACCAGGCGGGCTGGGGGACGCCGGCCGCGGCCAGCCGCTCGCGCTGCGCGAGCTTGTCGGTCGCGATCTGCGCCGTCGCCAGGTCGAGCGGATGCGGCAGGTCGAGCTCCTCGGCCACCTCGGCGGCCACCCGCACCGGCCAGTCGGTGCCCGGAGCGATCAGGCCGCGCGCAGCCGCCTCGCGCGCGGTCCGCAGCACGCCCTCGAGCGTCCTCCGACGAGACGGCGACGTCGCCGCGCGCGGGGTTGGCGTCGCAGACCACGGTGCGCACGCCCAGCGCCTGCGCCGCGTCGATCGCGTGGCGCTGCGCGGGACCGCCGCCGAGGACGACCAGCGTCAGACCGTCTGCGCGGTCTTCTCGCCGGCCAGGACCGCCGTCCACCATGCCGGGTTGTCCCGATACCACGCGATCGTCCGGTCGAGGCCGTCCTCGAACGAGATGCTCGAGCGCCAGCCCAGCAGCTTCGCCGCACGGTCGGTCGAGCCGATGTGCGTGTCGACCTGCCCCGGCCGGTCGGCGATGTGGTGCTTGAGGCTGACGGGCTTGCCCAGCGAGGCAAGGATCATGTCCGCGATCTGCTCCACCGACTCGTCGATCCCGGTCGCGACGTTGATCGTCTCGCCGACGATGTTCTCGACAGGCACCTCGCACGCCCGGGTGATCGCCTCGGCCGTGTCGAACACGTGCAGCCAGTCGCGGCTCGCCGTCCCGCCGCCGTGGATCGTCAGCGGCTGGTCGGTGAGTGCCTGGATGATGAACCGCGGGATCACCTTCTCGGGATGCTGGTACGGCCCGTAGTTGTTGAACGGGCGGATGATCGTGACCGGCAGGTCGTACGTGCACCAGTACGAGTAGGCCAGCCGGTCGCCTCCCGCCTTGGTGCCGGCGTACGGCGAGCGCGGGTTGAGCGGGTGATCCTCCGTCATCGGCTCCGACTCCGCGGTGCCGTACACCTCGGACGATGAGATCAGGATGAAGCGCTCGACCGGGTGCTCGCGCATCGCGTCCAGCAGCACCTGCGTGCCGACGACGTTGGTGGTGACGAACTCCGAGCCGCCTTCCTCGATCGACTTGGACACGTGCGACTCGGCGGCCGCGTTGACGATCACGTCGACGCCGTCCAGCGCCTCGCTGACGTCGCGGACGTCACGGATGTCGCCCTTGATGAACCGCAGCCGGTCGTGATCGATGACGTCGTCGAGGTTCGCCAGGTTGCCCGCGTAGGTGAGGGCGTCCATCGTGACAACCTCGTGTTCGGTGTCGCCGAGCAGGTACCGGATCATGTTCGAGGAGATGAACCCGGCGCCGCCGGTGACGAGAATCCGCTTGCGCTCCACTGTGCCGCTACCCCAGCTCCCTGTCGATGTGCTACCCCAGCTCCCTGTCGATGTAGTAGATCGGTCTGCCTTCGACATCGCGTTGGATGCGCTGCAGGTACTCGCCCAGCACGGCCATCAGGAAGCCCTGCAAACCGAGCACGAACAGCACCAGCCCTCCCAGGAACAGCGGTCCCGGGAAGTTACCGTGACGGATCCAGAAGCCGAGGCCCCAGAGACCGACCACCGCGGCAGTCAGGATACCCAGAATCGCCAGCGCAGCCCCCACCCACTGCACCATCTGCGGCCAGAATCCGGTGAGCACGGACAGCCCGAGGCGGATCAGGCCGGTGATGCTGTAGCGGCTGGCGTCGGCGCGGGCCTCGTGCTGGAGCTCGACCTCGACGACGGTCGCGCCGGTCGTGCAGACCAGCGCCTTGGTGAACTTCTGGCGCCCGATCCGGTCGAGCACCAGCTCGATGGCGTCGCGCCGGTACGCGTTGTAGGAGCAGCCGAAGTCGGAGATGTCGGCATGGGTGAGTCGCGCCAGCATCCCGTTGATCATCCGCGAGGGCAGCCGGCGCAGGAAGAACGCGTCGCGCCGCTCCAGCCGGCGGCCGCTGGCGACGTCCGCGCCGGCGTCGATCGCCGCGACCAGCTTGGGCAGGTCGGACGGCTGGTTCTGGAGGTCGCCGTCCATGGTGACGACGATCTCGCCGTGAGCCCGGGCGATGCCGGCGTGCATCGCGGGGTGCTGGCCGAAGTTGCGCTTGAAGGAGACGACCCGGACGCGGTCGTCCCGGTCGTGCAGCCGGGACAGGATGTCGAACGTCCCGTCCGTCGAGCCGTCGTCGACGAAGATCACCTCGGCGGCCAGGCCGGCGCCGTCAACCGCCTCGACGATGCCGTCGTAGAGCGGCTCGAGCGTCCGCTCCTCGTTGAGCACGGGGATGACAATGCTCACTCGGGGCGCGCCCACGGGCGTCGTGCTGGATGTGGCGGCAGTCTCGATCTCCACCGAGGGTGAAGCGTACAGGGTGGGGAGGCCGCGATAATCCGCCGTCATGCGCCGGTTCCTGACCGCTCTACTGGCCCGAGGTGCTGGCCGGCATCGCCACGCTTGGCTACGGCGCGTGCGTCTTCGGGTTCGGTCTGGTGTTCCGGCCGCTCGAGAGCGACGAGTCGGTGACGCTGCAGGTCGCCTCGCTGGATTCCGTTCGCGGCGTGCTGGATGCGGCGGTCAACTACCGGCACGGGCCGCCGCTGCACTACCTGCTGGTGCATGCCTCGCTGGCGCTGCGCGACGACGTGTTCGGGCTGCGCCTTCCCTCGGCGCTGCTGGGCATGGCCGCGGTCGGCCTGGCCTACGGCTTCGGCCGCGAGCTGCTGGGCCGCTTCGAGGGCGCCGTGATGGCGGTGATCGTCGCGACCTCCCCGATGGTCGTGCACCTCGGGCAGTTCGCACGCGGCTACACGGCGATGCTCTCGGCCAGCTTTCTGAGCCTGTGGTTGATGCTGATCCTGCTGCGCACCCGGCAGTTCCGCTGGGCGGTGGCCTGGGGCGTCTCGGTCCTGCTGCTCGCCGGCTCGCACCCGTTCGGCCTGTTCGCGCTGTTCTCCGAGCTGATCCTGCTGGCCGTGCTGGGGCTGTGGCCGCTGCTGCGCGACCGCGGCGGGTCGCGGCGGCCGCTGGTCGCGACCAGCGTCGCCCTGGTGCTGGGGGCGGCCGCACTGCTCGCGCTGCGCCACGTGTACAGCCCGCTGCAGGACAAGTACGACGTGGGCCAGGGCGGCCGGGTGATCGATCCGTTCTCGACCAGCCTCTGGCGCGCGCTCGGGGAGACGTGGTTCGGCACGACCGTCGCGCTGTTCTGGTTCGTGCCGGCCGGGGTGGCGCTGGCGGGGGTGGTGATGCTCGCCCGCCGCGACCGGCGCGCCGCGCTGGTGATCGCGGTCTGGCTGCTGCAGCCGCTGATCACCCTGTCGCTGCTGACGGCTGGGTCGTCCGACTTCGCGCCGGAGCGCCACCTGTCGTTCATGCTGCCCGGCTTCGCGGCGGCGCTGGCGTACGCGATCGTCGAGGCGGGGAGGAGGCTGCCGCACGGCCCGATCGTGGCCACGGCGGGCGCCGTGCTGCTCCTGCTGCCGGGCACCGTCGCGATCGCCCGCGACGTCGACGGCTTCAATCCCGACCTGCGTGACGCGAGCATCTCCCTGGCGGACAGGTTCGGCCCCGACGACGTGCTGCTGACGTCGGCCGGGCTGGCCGAGCCGACCGTCCCCGCCCGCCTGTACGGGGCGTACGCGACGCTGGAGGCGCCGGACGGCACGCCGCTCTCGGAGTGGCCGCACCTGGGCGATGCCGTCGGCTGCACGCTGGTCAACCGCCTCCACGAGCAGCGTCCGGCGCCTAACGCCGCCTGGGTGCTGGTGCGAACGCCGGCCCCGGACGAGTCCGTGGTCGCGCTACGCCGCGCCGGCGCCGACCTGGTCGAGGCGCACGGCCAGTACGTGGTCGCCCGGTTCGCCGATCCCACCCGCGACGTGGCGGGCGCGCTGCGCGACGGCCGGCTGGCATACCGTGCGGTACGCGGCGTCAGCCAGCCGGTCGGCGACTTCGGCCGGGTGCTGGCCGACTACCGGCTGGCCGGGGCGCTGGAGCGGGCCGGGATCTGCACCGAGTGAAAGAACGGGGTCAGACCCCGATTTGTTGCGTCACGCCAACCGCTCGCGCATCCGCTCGAGCAGCGGCTCGAAGGACAGCGTCTCGCCGGTCAGCTCGTACAGCAGGCGGTCGGCGTCCAGCGACTGGCCGAGCTCCCACAGCTCGCGGAGCAGCAGGCCCGCCGCCCGGCGGCGGAACCACTCGCGGCCCCAGCGCTCCTCCAGGTACCGGGAGACCTGCGCCGCGAACGCCCACGCCCGCAGGTAGGAGGTGCAGTAGAGCAGCGGGTCGACGTCCACCAGCCGGTTGGCCGCCGGCGGCGGGACGAGCGTCGCCCGGCCCAGGTGGTGGACGTACCGCTCGCCCAGCACGTCCGGCGACGCGCCGCCGTGTAGCTCCAGCTCGTACGCCAGCTTGCCGCAGTAGCGGCGCAGCATGTGCAGGTCGTAGAGCGCGTTGAAGCGGGCGTAGTCCTGCGGCGGCGCGTCCACCCGCCAGCCGAGCCACGCCGGCGTCGTCACCAGGTGGTCGAACAGGAACGCCCAGCCCTCGGTGACGCCGTTGTCGCCGCGGACGCGATCCTCGGCCGGAAGCATCCTCGACATGTGCCCGAAGTGCTGCGCGTGGCCGGCCTCGTGGAACAGCGCCAGCCAGTCGTCGTGGCCGCCCTGCGGCAGGATCACCAGCATCACGCGGTCGGGCACAAGAATCGGCGCGCAGAAGGCGCGGGGGATCTTGCCCGGCCGGCTGTCGATGTCGAGCTCGATGTTCGGCTGGCGGTCGAGATGGATGCCCATTCCCTCCAGCGTCCCCCGCAGCGCCGGCAGCGCGCGATCGGCGGCGAAGGCGGTATCGAACTCGGGCGCCCGCCACAGGCGCGACACGTCCTGCGGGCCGGCGGAGTCGAGCGGCACGCCGACCCGTGAGCGCAGCGCGCGGTCGAGCTCGCGCTCGTGCAGCCGCTCGGTCTGCGCGATCACGTCCTCGGTCATCGCCAGCAGGCCGTCCAGGTCCCAGCCGAAGCCTTCGTACATCGCACGCAGGGTCGGCGAGCCGAGCTCCACCACGCGCTCGCGCTCCACAGCCAGCGCCTCGTCCAGCATCGGGTTGATCGCGTCCTCGACGACGGCGGTGCGGGCGTCGTACAGCGCCCGTCGGCGCAGGGCGTCCGGCTCGTTGACGAGCACCGGCGCGACCTCGCGGTAGGGGATCGTCCGCCGCTCGACGGTCACCTCGAGCGTGGCCTCCCGGGTGGCGATGCGATCGGTGATCGGGCGCGTCGCCGCCGTCAGGTGGCCCTCGACCGCGGCCCGCCGGAGCTCTGCCGGGGCCTCGGCGTCGGCCAGCTCGCGGCAGGCCTCGAGCGTGAACAGCTCCTCGAACTCCTCGTCGACGGCCGCCAGCTCGAGCGTCGGCTTGAGACCGGCGAAGTGCCGGTACCACTCCTCGCCGGAGTCGGCATTCATCGCCTCCAGACGTGCTCGGTAGGCATCCACGGAGATCGCCACGGGCCGGAAATCTACACTTCCGCCCCATGCCTGCCGTGACCCGTGGGGACGAGCTCGAGCTCACCGTCGACAGCCTCGCGTACGGCGGGCGGGGCGTCGCGCGGCACGGCGAGCTGGTCGTGTTCGTCGCGCGGGCCCTGCCCGGCGACCGCGTTCGGGCGCGCGTCACGAAGTACAAGCGCCGCTACGCCGAGGCCCGCGCCGTCGAGCTGCTGGAGGCGGGGCCGGGGCGCGTGGAGGCGCCGTGCCCGCACTTCGGCGTCTGCGGCGGGTGCGCGTGGCAGGACCTGGAGTACGCCCGCCAGCTGGAGCACAAGCAGGCCCAGGTGGTCGACGCGCTGGAGCGTCTGGGGCGGCTGGAGGGCTACGAGCTGCTGCCGATCGAGCCGGCGACGCAGCAGTTCGGCTACCGCAACAAGCTCGAGTACTCGTGGTCGTCCGGGCCGGACGGCCCCTCGCTCGGCTTCCACGTCGCCGGCCGCTGGGACCAGCTGCTGCCGATCGACCGCTGCCTGATCGCCGGCGATCCCAGCAACCGCGCCCGCGAGGCGTGCGAGCGGTGGGCGCGAGAGGCCGGCGCCGAGCCGTACGACCAGCGCTCGGGCTCCGGCTTCCTGCGCCACCTGGTCACCCGCGAGGGCCGCCGCACGGGCGACCTGCTGGCGGTGCTGGTCACCGCTCCGGGCGAGCTGCCGGCGGCGGAGCGGCTGGCGGAGCTGCTGGTCGAGGCCGGTGCGACCGGCGTGCTGCACGCCGTCAACGACGGCGTGGCGGAGGTGACCGGCGGGCTGCCGGCGACGACGCTGGCCGGCCGAGCCGGCCTTCCGGGAGCGGGTCCTCGACATCGAGCTCGAGCTCTCGGCGGGCGCCTTCATGCAGACCAACACGGAGATGTGCGACGTCCTCTACGGCCACGCCCTCGCGTACGCCGGTCTGCGCCCCGACGACGTCGTCTGGGACCTCTACTGCGGTGCCGGCGCGATCGGCCTGCTGGCCGCCCGCCACGCCGGCCGGCTGGTCGGCGTCGAGATCTCGGGCGAGTCGGTGCAGAGCGCCCGCCGCAACGCCGTCCGCAACGGCGTCGAGAACGCAGAGTTCATCGAAGGCGACGTCTCGAAGGAGCTGCGCCGGCTGCTGGAACTGGCCGAGCGGCCGAGCGTGGTCTTCGTCGACCCGCCGCGCGCCGGCCTGTCGCCCAAGGTCGGTGCGGCGGGTGATCGAGCTCGCGCCGGAGCGGCTGGTCTACGTCAGCTGCAACCCGACCACGCTCGCGCCGAACGCCGCCCAGCTGGCCGAGGGCGGCTACCGGCTGGAGCGCGTCCAGCCCGTCGACATGTTCCCGCATACGCACCACATCGAGTGCGTGGCGCGGTTCACGCGAGCCTGATCGCCGGCATGCCCGGGTCGGGAGCGGCACCCGGGTGCAGAAGGTGCGCCAGCTGTGCGACGCCGGCGGCGATCCGCGGGGCGGGCCGCGAGTAGTAGGCGTTCGCGTCGACGCAGACCATCGGGCGATCGCCGCGCAGCGCCGTCTCGCCGGCGGCCCGCGCCGCGTCGAAGCCGCAGGGCGCCACGATCACGATCTCGGGATCGGCGGCGTCCACGTCGTCCCAGGTGACCGGCCGCGACGGCGCGCCCGCCTCGCCCAGCACGTCGGCGCCGCCGGCGAGCGCGACCATCTCGGGGAGCCAGTGGCCGCTCGCGAAGGGCGGGTCGTGCCACTCGGCGAGGAACACCCGGCGCCGGGGCAGGCCGTCGACCGCGGCCGCCGCCGAGCCGATCGTCTCGCGCATCCCGGCGACCACCGGTGCCGCCAGCTCCGGCCGGCCGAGCCGCCGCGCGACCGTGTGCACCGACTCCTCGATCTCGGCGATCGTGTGCGGGTCGAGCGCGAGCACGTCGCAGTCAAGCGCCTCGATCCGGCGCACCTCGTCGGTGCTGACGGCGCACACCCGGCACAGGTCCTGCGTGATCACCAGGTCCGGGTCGAGCTCGCGGATCAGCGCGGCGTCCACGGCGTACAGCGAGCTGCCGTCGAGCACGGCGTCGCGGACCGCCTGGTCGATCTGGGCACCGCTCAGCGCGTCGCTGTCGATCCGGGCGCTGGTCACCACCGGGAGCGCGCGACACGTCCACCGGGTAGTCGCACTCGGCCGACCGCCCGACCAGCAGGTGCGTCAGGCCCAGCGCGCCGACGATCTCCGTCGCGCTGGGCAGCAGCGAGACGATCCGCATGGAGCGGACGCTACCTGAGCGCGAACAGCAGCCGGAACGCGTCGGGCGAGCCCAGCCCGGTGACGTCGTCCCATCCGCGGGCCGTCGAGAGCGAGCTGTCGTGGTCGAGCGACCGCAGCCGGGTGACGACCTTGCCGTTGGCGTTGAGGCCGTTGCGCAGCACCGCCAGCCGGCCGTCCGACGGCACGATGTCGTGGAACACGCCGGTGCCGGCGCTGCGGTAGAGCGATGGGTTGAGCGGCCCGCGCGAGCCGTGCCAGGCCTGGTTGGCCAGCGCCGTCATGCCCGCCAGCAGCGGCGCGCCGAGGCTGGTGCCGCCGATCCACGAGTCGACCTGCCGGAGGCCGCCGTTGGGCTTGGCCCAGCTCTGCGTGAAGATGACCCCGGTCTGCGGGTCGGCGTCCAGCGCGATGTCCGGCTCCGCGCGGCGCGGCTGGCCCTTCCACGTGGACAGCCCGGCTGGCACGACCCCGGCCTGATACGCGGGCTGGTCGTACAGGTGGCTGACCCCGCCGCCGCCGCCGTAGATGAAGTCGCCGAACGGCATGCTGCCGACCCAGTCCTCGTTCTTCAGGCGCAGCTCGCCCGTGCCCCAGCCGGTCTCCCACATCCGCCGGCCCCAGCGGTCGATCGCCAGGCTGGTGCCGCCGACCGACGTGACCAGCGGGCTGGAGTCCGGGAAGCCGACCGAGATGTGACCCCACGCGGCCTGGTTGTCGCCGTCGTCGCCCGAGGCGACGACCACGCTGATGCCCTGCGCCGCGGCCTGCTGGAACACCGCGTTCAGCGCCCGCACCTCGCCGGAGGACACCCAGCGCTCCGGCATGCCCCAGCTGTTGGAGACGACGTCGCCGAGCCGGTTGTCGACCGCGTGGTTCAGCGCCTGGTCGAGGCCGCGGGCGTCGTTGGCCGCCGCCACGTAGGTGATGTCGGCGTCGGGCGCCATCGCGTGCGACCACTCGACGTCGAGCGCCTGCTCGATGTACCAGCTCTGCGTCTCGGCCGCGTCGCGCGGGTAGCGCTCGGTGCCCGGCGCGACGACCTCCGTGTAGCGATGGCCCAGCCTCGGCAGGTGGTAGTGCCGCGAGAACGTGTCGACGTCCTGGCGGATCGTCGGCGAGCGGAACGCGCCGACGATCGCGATCCGCTGGTGCTTGCCGGTGAGGTGCATGTGGTGCAGCAGGTCGACGTGGTACGCGCTTGCGATCTGCGACGGCGTGTACCCGCACACGATCCACGGCAGCGGCCGACCCGGGTCGACCGGGTTCGGGTACTTGTCCGACTGCTTCTCTCCCCACCAGCGCGAGCACGGTCCGACCGACCTGCCGATCGGCGGCGGCCCCGGCGGGTCGGAGCGCGGGCGGGCGAGGCTCATCGCGCCGTCCAGCCCGGTGATGGCGGTCACCGAGCCGGCCAGCGCCCTGGGGATGTGTGGGTCGTTCGACGGCGCCGCCACGAGCTTGCCGTCCAGCCGGTAGATCCCCTCGTTGACCCCGAACGCGCGCTCCACCTGGGACACCGTGCCGCCGGCCGTCACGAACAGCCGATTGCGCGGGACGCTGAGCACGTCGAACCCCTGCGACTGCAGCCACCGCTCGATCGCGTCGACCTCCCCCTGGTCGGGTGCGAACCGCGCGCGAAAGTCGGACGGCGAGAGCCAGTGCCGGTAGCTGCGACTCGCCGGGTTCTGCTGGTCGGCGAGCAGCTGTGCCAGCGAGCTCTGGTCGCGCCAGCCGAGCCAGACCGAGAACGCCATCCGCGTGGCGCCGGGCTGGTCGCCCTCGTCGTTGCCCGGCGTGGCCCAGTCAGGCTGGGTGCCGGCGACGGTGGCGGTCGTGTCGGCGGCCGCCGGGCCTCCCCAGCCCAGCGCGAGCAGGCACGCCGCGGCGACGACGAGAAGGCCGCGAAGCACGCCGAAGGAGCCGCCATGGGAGCGCATCATAAGATGCATCGGCTCCCACGGGGAGCGCGCTCACTCCCGTTCGGGTGAACCCGCCCTCCCCCCGAAGCGGGCCAGCAGCAGGTCGCCGTTGGCTGCCAGGAATCCGAGGGAGAGCAGCGGCAGCGCAGGGAGGGCCGCGTCGAACACGTACGACAACACGAGCGTCAGCCCGAAGGACAACGTCATCGCCGACCAGGTCAACGCGACGCGCAGGTGCAGCCGTGCCGCGGCCGCCAGGAACAGCGCGAAGAACACGAAGTCGCTCGAGCCGATCTGGGCGACGCCGTCGGAGCCGAGCGGGTGAAACGCCAGCGTGAACGCGTTCAGCACCTGCTCGTGCTGCTCGACGATCACCTTGGTCGGGCCGGCGGCGACGCTGTAGATGTCGACGGCGGCGATCAGCAGCGCGATCACCACGATCTCGATCGTCGACTCGAGCAGCGATGCCAGCGCCATGCCGACCAGCGCCGCGGCCACCAGCTTGGCGATCGTCGCCGGCAGGCCGTCGAACCCGATCACGATGAGCAGCGCCGCGACCGCGACCGCCGCGGCGGAGAGGCCGGCCAGCGCCCGAGCGGGCAACACCGTCAGCGGCAGCAGCTCGCGCACGCAGACGGTGGCCAGCGGGATCGAGACCAGCGCGAGGCTTGCCACCTCCACCCAGACCGGCGCCGAGGGCAGCCGGGGGAAGACGACGTCGACGACGGCCAGCGCGGCCGCCGCCAGTCCTGCGCGCCTCAGTACGGCGGCAGGTTCTCGTACCACTCGCCCAGCACCTTGAACGCCGTCCAGAACTGCTGCTTGGCGTCCGCTTCGTTCAGGGAGCTGTCGATGTCCGGCACGGGCAGCACCTCGATCGAGGGCGTCCACCGCTGGATCTCGCCCGGCCGGTAGGCGACGGGCCGGGAGAGCGGGAACTCAAGGCCGTTCAGGAAGTCGAGGGCGGGCTCGCCCATCGACACGATCATCGCGGGCTGGACGATGTGCATCTCGCGGGTCAGCCACTGGCGGGCGTGCTCGATGTCCTCGTCGGTGGGCTCGGCGTCCGCCTTGACGCAGAGCGTGCCGTAGAGCTTCATCGGGTCGACGCGCAGCCGGTCGATGCTCTTCAGCACGGCCTGGCCGGCGCGGCCGAAGAACGCGACGCCCTCCTGCACCTCCGCGGGCTGGGGCGCGTACTTGAGCAGCATGATGTCGGCGAGGGGATGCCCGGTGCCGATCACCGGGGCGTGCGAGGGGTGGCGTTCGCTGACCCACTGCGAGATCTCGTGGCCAAGGGCGTTCGTCTCCTCGATCGCCTTCGCCTGGTACTTCTCGTAGATCTGGTCGTCGGCCACGCTCACCCCGTCAGTATTCAGCGGGTGGTCGGTGTTTTCCTACTCTTCGGCCACGGCGCGGGCGCCCAGGAGCACTCCGAACACCAGCAGACCGCCACCGGCGACGACGTCCACGGCCCTCAGGAAGCGCTCTCCGACGTGCCTGCGGGCGAGGCCGACGCCGCACGCGAGGATCGTGAACCAGGAGATGCTGCCGATGCCGATCCCGGCCACCAGCGCCGCGGTGCCGGTCGGCGTCGCCGCGGCCTGCGCGGTCGAGGCGGCAGCGAAGATGGCGGCCCAGGACGCGATGGTGAACGGGTTCGAGGCGGTCGCGGCGAGCGACGTCATGAAGGCCCGGCGCGGCGTCGCCACCTCGTCATCGGTCTCACCGCCGAGCCGGACGCGGAAGGCGCTCCACAGCGTGCGGATGCCCAGTGCGACCAGCACCGCCGAGCCGACCAGGCCGAGGGCGAGCTGGATCGCGCCGATCGAGACCAGCGGCGCAGCGCCCAGCACGCCCAGGCAGGCGTAGCCGGTGTCGACCACGGCCGCGCCGGCGCCGATCGCGAGCCCGGTGATCACCGCGCCGCGCATCACCGAGCGGATCAGGAGCAGCGATATGGGGCCCAGCTGGGCGGCGACGAACAAGCCCAGGCTGAAGCCGATGGCGAACGAGGTGTGCATCGCGGCAGTCTCGCAGACCGGCCTTTGGGGGGTGCCATCGACCCCAGTGGCGCTGTCCTACGCGATGACCTGCGGCGGCTCGAGCGCCGAGACCCCGTCCGCATCGTTGACCAGCGCTCCCGGCGGCGGCGCGATCGGGCCGTCCAGCAGCGGATCTCCGGTGCCGGCCATCCAGCGCTCCAGGCGGACTCGAAGCTCGTTCGCCGTCTCGTGCAGGCGCGGGTCATCGATCCGGTTCCAGGCCTCGTTGGGATCGAGCTCGAGGTCGTACAGCTGCTCGGTCGCGTAGAGGTTCTCAGGCCACCCGTCGCGCAGCCACAGATCCTTGCTGGGGCTGTCGTCCGTGTTCGGCAGCACCGGCCCGAGGCGCGGCTCGAACCGGCGCACGTACTTCCAGCGCGGGGTGCGGATCGCCCGCTGCGGCTCGTACGCGGCGTGGTAGGTGCGCCTCCGCGAACACCGCGTCGCGGATCTCGTCGATCTCGCCGGTGATGATCGGCATCAGCGACCTGCCCTGCAGCCAGTCCGGCTTCGGGATGCCGATCAGATCGCAGATCGTCGGGGTAGATGTCGATGTGCGAGACCAGCGCGTCGGATGCCTTGCCGCCCGCGAACCCGCCCGGCCCGCGCATGATCAGCATCACGCCGAGCCCGCGGTCGGTCATCGTCGCCTTGGCGCCGGGGAAGGCGATGCCGTGGTCGGTGGTGCAGATGACCAGCGTGTTGGCCGCATGGCCGTAGCGCTCGAGGGCATCCAGCACCGCGCCCACGCCGCGGTCGAGCGACCGGGCGCTGGCGACGAAGGAGGCCATGTCCCGCCGGGTCTCGGCCGTGTCCGGGAGGTTGGGCGGAGGCTTGAGGTAGAACTCGTCGCCGGGCAGCGGCTCGAAGAACTCGCGGTGCGTCTCGAAGAACCCGACCGACAGGAAGAAGGGCTTGCCGGGCGGTTCGCGGAGCAGGTCGACCGTCACCGGCGCGACGTCGTCGACGCGGTGCGTGTCGATCTTGATGACGCGGTCGTAGCCGATCTCGTCCGGGCGCTTCGAGATGTGCTGCTCGCCGATCAGCGCCGAGCGGTAGCCGGCGTCCCGGAGGCTGTGCACGATGTGGTGGCTGTAGTCGTTGAGCGACCAGCCGCGGTGGGCGAGCCCGAGCATGCCGTTGGAGTGCGCGTACTGGCCGGTCAGCAGGCAGGCGCGGCTGGCCGAGCACGTCGGCGCGGCGCAGAACGCCTGCCGGAAGAGCACGCCCTGCTCCGCCAGCCCCTGGATCCGGGGTGTCGGGATCGCCGTAGCCGTAGGGCTGGACGAACCGCCCGGTGTCGTGCGAGTGGAGGTAGACGATGTTCGGCGGTGTCACGCCGGCGACTCTAGCCAAGGGCGAGATCCGACAGCCGGCCGCCGGCCGCCGCCTCGCGCCGCCGCTGCGCCTCTGCCCAGTACCGCTGCGACCAGTCGCGGGAGAGCTCGTCCGCCTGCCGCCGCATCCGCCGCTCGCCGAAGGTGTGGCCGGCCGGGCACTCGACGCCCAGGTACGCCATGATCTCGAGGGCCGTCTGCTCGTAGCGCTCGACGAACTGCTCGTAGACGACGGTGTGGGGCCGCACGCCGACGCGCTCGAAGTACTGGTGCCACTCGACCTCGTCGCGCACCAGCTGCTTGGCCAGGTGGTCGACGGCGTCGAAGCTGTACCGCAGCTCGTGGCCGGGCAGCGAGCCGTCGCCGTCGTCTCGCCTCCAGGTCCACGTCTGGATCGCCTTCCACAACGAGATCGCCTGGCCGACCTTGTCCTCCCGCGTCACCCAGACGTAGTGGAGGTCGGGGAACACCCGATCGAGGACGTCGGGCGTCTCGATCACCGCGTTGCGGACGACACCGCGGAGCCGATCGACGAAGCCGTTGAAGTAGCCCCACATGACCTTTCCGCCGAAGACGCCGTTGGGCGTGGTGCCCGCTTCGGCCACCCAGTCGAGGAACGCCGCGTAGTCCGCGAACCCGCGCGGATCGAAGGGGATCTCCTCGTCGTCGACCCGAGTGTAGGTGCCGAGGATGTCGAGGATCTCGGCGCTCCGCACGTCCTCGAAGTACTCGGTCGGCCGCCGCGGCACGCCGGTCTGCATGCGGTGCTGGAAGTACTCCTCGGGGCGGCCCGCAAGCCCCGTGTTTCGCAGCGCCTCGCACAGCAAGGTGCTGCCGCTGCGGGGCGTCGAGCAGATCAGATACGAGGTGGTGATCGGTGGCATGCGCGTCCTTTTACCCAGCTTGACGAGATTCTATCTCTATAAATATTACCGATTTAGTGGAGAATAGAGATGCGGAAGCCTACGCGCCGGTCTTGCTGACCTGCTGCACCCACTTCAGCCCCTGCAGGTAGAGCAGGTTCTTGGGACGCCGGATGATCTCGTTGTACCGCATCGAGACCAGGAACTCCTCGGGCCCGTCGAAGGGCGGGATGCGGTTGATCGCCGTGCCCAGGCCCTGCAGCACATGGGAATCGGAACCGGCCGACTGCACTAGGTTGTACTTGGTCGCGAACCGCAGCGCATCGTCGTTGAACGTGTCGAACATCAGCCGCGAGTTGTAGACCTCGAAGATGTCGATCTCGTCGAGCAGGCGGTGCAGCGTCGCCGCGCTGGGGATCGTGTGCAGCCGGTCGAACGGGTGGGGCATCAGCACCAGGCCGCCCTGCCGCTGGATCTCGGCGATCGTCTCGTCGATCGGCATGCCTCGCTCGATCTTCTCGGTCAGGAACAGGCCGATCACCTCGCCCTCGGCGGTCTTGACCTCCTCGGCGGCGATCACGACCAGTGGCTTGTCCTTCTCGCGCACGATGCGCTGGGCCTCGAACGCCCCGTCGATCTCGTTGTGGTCGGTGATCGCGATGGCGCCCAGTCCGATCGAGATCGCGTGGTCGATCAGCGCCTCCGGGTCGGTGGCGCAGTCGTGCGAGTGGTTCGTGTGCATGTGCAGGTCGACGTCGACCGTCTGCTTGCTCTGCGGCCGCGGCTTGGCTGTGCGGCGGCGGCTCAGCGCCCCGCGGTAGATCCCCTCGAGCCGTTCGGCCACGTGCTCGGGCCGGCGCTCGGCGACCGCGTCCGCGCCCTCGCCGATCAGCCGCTCCCGCAGCTCCTGGTCGTCCAGCAGGCGCGCCGCGGCGGCGGCCGCCAGCGGCGGCTGGTCGGGTGCGTATGCGAGCCCGAGCAGCCCGTCCTGCGAGACCACCGCGCAGCCCGAGGCGCGGGCCTCCCACGCGAAGCGGCTGTCGCCCGCTGTGCAGACGGCCACGTCGGCGGCGCCCATCAGCGCGGCCAGCTCCCGGGGATCGCGCGGCCCGACGGCGCTGACGCGGCCCCGCGCTGCGGCCGGCACGTGCGGTCGCAGCGGCCGGCGGCTGTCGCGGTCCCAGACCAGCGTCAGTGTCAGCCCGGACGTGCGCGCGACGAGCCGGATCAGCGCCCGTGCCAGCGGCCGGCTCTCGGTCGACCAGGTGGCGACGATCGCGCGCCCGTTCGTTCGCCGGGGGGCGAACACCGGGTCGATCACCTCGGGCACGATCGCGTACTCGCCGCGGTACAGCGTCGCGGCCCGCTCGGCGGCCCGCGAGCTGGTCGCGATCAACGCATCGATCCGCGCCCGGTAGCGCTCGCGCCGCGAGCCGCGGATCGGCGCGACCAGCGTCCGGTCGACGGCCGTGTGGAACGTGCCCACGGTGATCCCCCGGGCGTGCTTGACCGCGGCGGCGGAGATCCCTGGCACGTGCGGCTCGTGGGCGTCGACGACGTCGAAGCCCCCGCGCGTGACCGCCAGGGCGACGTTGGCATTGGACGCAACGGGGATGCCGGCGCCCCGCGATCGGTGGCGCTGGACCAGCGGCACGGACGGCCCGACGGCGACGGCCAGCGGCTCGCCGGTCAGCGCCAGCAGCGCCTCACCGTCGCCGGACGCGAGGCTGCGAAAGCGCCGCCGGCCGCTGCGCAGCGCCTGCGTCGACGCGCTGGGCGCGAGCACCGTCACCCGGTGCCCGCGCCCAGCGAGAGCCGTTGCCACGTCGCGGACATGTCCGGCGACGGGATGCGCCCCGTTCAGCGCGTAGGGGCAGACGAGGCAGATCGAGAGGGCGTCGGTCACCCCTTGGCGGGAGCCGCGGCCTTCTTCTTCGACCGTTTCGACGGCCGGTTCGCGGCGATGAACGCCTCGACCTCGTCGCGGCAGCGGTCGTCCGGATGCTGCACCGGCGGGGACTTCATGAAGTAGGCCGACGGCCACTCCAGCGCGCCCGCGATGCCATTGTCGATCGCCAGCTTCGCGCAGCGGACGGCGTCGATCACGATGCCCGCCGAGTTCGGCGAGTCGATCACCTCGAGCTTCAGCTCGATGTTCAGCGGCACGTCGCCGAAGGAGCGGCCCTCCATGCGGATGTACGCCCACTTGCGGTCGTCCAGCCACTGCACGTAGTCGGACGGGCCGATGTGCACGTTGCGCGCGCCGATGTCGTAGTCGAGCTGTGACGTGACGGCGTTGGTCTTGGAGATCTTCTTCGACTCCAGGCGCTCCCGCTCCAGCATGTTCATGAAGTCGGTGTTGCCGCCGACGTTCAGCTGGTGAGTGCGCTCGAGCTTGACGCCGCGATCGCGGAACAGGCGGGTGAGCTGACGGTGGACGATGGTCGCGCCGACCTGCGACTTGATGTCGTCACCGACGATCGGCAGGCCCTTCTCCTCGAAGCGGCGCTGCCAGTAGGCCTCGCGGGCGATGAACACCGGCACGCAGTTGACGAACCCGCAGCCGGCGGCCAGCACCTGCTCGACGTACCACTTGGTCGCCTCCTCGGAGCCGACCGGGAGGTAGCTGACGACGACGTCGGTCTGCGTCTCCTGGAGGATGCGGACGACATCGGAGGTCTCGCCCGGTGCCTTGGTGATCACCTGGGACAGGTACTTGCCGAGGCCGTCGTGGGTCATCCCGCGGTTGACGGTCACGCCCAGCTCGGGCACGTCCGAGAACTTGACGGTGTTGTTCTGGCCGCGGAAGACCGCCGCGCCGAGGTCGCGGCCGACCTTGTCGGCATCGACGTCGAATGCCGCCGAGAACTCGATGTCGGAGATGTGGTAGCCCCCGAGGTCGACGTGCATCAGTCCGGGGACGGAGTCCTCGGGGTTGGCGTCCTTGTAGTACTGGACCCCCTGCACGAGCGACGAGGCGCAGTTCCCCACGCCGACGATCGCGACGCGCACCTTGCCGCTGCTGGGCCGGTGCCCGTTCTGCGAGGCCGAATCGGCCATGCCTATCCCTCCTGGATGGATTCGAGTTGCTTCTTGACGGAATACATGCGCTGAAGCACGGTGAATGCGGTGGTCGCCGCCAGCAGGTAGATGACCGCCTCCAGCGGCCAGCCGAAGCCTGCGAACGGCATCGCGATCGCCAGCACGACGATCCGCTCCAGCCGTGCCATCAGCCCGACGTCGCCCTTGAGGCCGAGCGCCTCGGCCTTGGCGCGTGTGTACGAGATCAGGAACGACCCCACCAGCGCCACGAACACGCAGGCCAGCGCGACCATCTCATCGCGGTCGGCGAAGACCAGCGCGATCGCACCGAGGACGACGCCCTCGGACATGCGGTCGAGGGTGGAGTCGAGAAAGCCGCCGAACGGCGTCATCTTGCCGTGGGCGCGGGCAACGGCGCCGTCCAGCGCGTCGATCACGCTGCCGGCGACGAACGCCACGGTCGCCCAGACGAAGTGCTGCTCGACCAGCAGAACGGCCGCCACCACGTTCAGCAGGAAGCCGGTGACCGTCATCTGGTTGGGGGTGAACGGCACCGAGCGGAAGCGGGACATCATGCCCTGCGCGACGCTGCGGCCGCCGTTGGTGTACCCCGATTTGAGTCGTTCCAGTGAAGTTGCCATCGAACTCACTATACCATGCACGCTATCGCGTGCAGGAGCTGCGCGCAAGTGGTGGCGGTGCGGTTACGCGGCGGGGGCGGGGGCCGACCGGTCGATCCGCAGGCGACGGCGGGCCGAGTCCGGCAGTGTCGGGCGCACCCGCTCGATCGCCCGGGCGATCAGGAACGCGATCACCGCGACGCCGGCGCCGAGGATGGCGTCCAGCCAGAAGTGGTTGCCCGTGGCGACGATCGAGAAGATGATCAGCGCCGGGTAGAACAGCCAGACGATGCCCAGCGGGCGCCACTTCACCAGGAAGAAGCACGACAGCCCGATGATCAGCGAGAAGCAGGTGTGCACGCTGGGCACGGCGGCGAACGGGTTCGACAGCGACAGCACCGCCCCGGAGTCGTGGTTGATGCTCGCGAACTTCTCCAGCGTGTCGGTGAAGCCGAGGTCGGTCAGCATCCGCGGCGGCGCGGTCGGGTAGAGCATGTAGCCGGCCAGCGCGATCGCCATCGAGGCGAACACGATGTTGCGGATGAAGTAGTAGTAGTCGTTGCGCCGCAGGTAGAGCCAGAACATGAAGACCGTGGTCACGCCGAAGTGGGCGTGGAAGTACGTCAGGTTCGCGACGTCCAGGATGTGCGGGTGGTCGAGCGCGAACCGCTGCACCGAGATCTCGTTGAAAAAGCCGAGCGTCTGCTCGACCGAGACGACGTCACGTGCGTGGACGAAGGCGGTGGCGACGTCGCCCGTCGCCAGCATGCGGCTCGACTCGTACGCCAGGTCGACGAGCGCGAACAGCAGGAGCTGGAGCAGGAAGTCCGGCCAGCCCTTCGGCAGGACGCGCCCGCGGGTGCGGGTCCGCGCGGATGCAGCCAGGGTCGTCATGTCGCAGAATGGTATCGAACGGTGACCACGCCGCCATCGCAGCAGCGGGTGATCAGCCGCCGATGTGCGACATCTCGACCTTGGGGCGGCGCACCGTCTCGGCCGTGCGGAGCTCGGAGTAGCGGTCGGCGCGGCGGCCCCAAACCCCGCCGATCAGCGCGTGCAGCGCCTCGTCGTCGGCGCCCTCGCGCAGCGGCGCCCGCAGGTCGGTGCCGTGCGCCGCGAACAAGCAGGTGAAGAGCTCGCCCTCGGCCGACAGGCGGGCCCGCGTGCACCCGCCGCAGAAGGGCTGGGTGACCGAGGCGATCACGCCGATCTCGCCCAAGCCGTCGGCGTAGCGGTAGCGCGATGCGACCTCGCCCGGGTAGTTCGGCTCGACCGGCTCGACCGGCCAGCGCTCGGCGAGGTGGGCCACGATCTCGGCCGCGGGGACGACGTCCTCGAGCTGCCAGCCGTTGCTGGTGCCGACGTCCATGTACTCGATGAAGCGCAGGATGGTGCCGGTGCCGCGGAACCGCTCGGCCATGTCGGCGATCGAGTCGTCGTTGACGCCGCGCTGGACGACCATGTTCACCTTGACCGGGAGGCCGGCGGCTGCCGCGGCGTCGATGCCGTCCAGCACGCGCTGCACCGGGAAGCGGACGTCGTTCATCCGCTGGAACACCTCGTCGTCGAGCGAGTCCAGGCTGACCGTGATCCGGTCGAGGCCGGCGGCGCGCAGCCCGTCCGCCTTGCGGGTCAGCATCGAGCCGTTGGTGGTCAGCGTCAGGTCGCGCAGGCCGTCCTCGCGGAGGCCGTCGAGCATGCCGATCAGCGTCTCGATGTCGCGCCGCAGGAGCGGCTCGCCGCCGGTCACGCGGAGCTTCTCGACGCCGCCGCGGACGAAGACCCGCGCCACCCGCGTGACCTCCTCGAACGTCAGCAGCTCGGAGCGGTCGAGGAACTGGTAGCCGTGCCCGAACACCTCGCGCGGCATGCAGTAGGTGCAGCGGAAGTTGCAGCGATCGGTCACGGAGATCCGCAGATCCCGGAGCGGCCGTGCGAGAGTGTCGCGGACGGTGTCCATCTCTACTCGAAGGGTACAGGCGATCGTTTCAGCCCTGCGCGAGGCGTACGGCGAGCCGCGGCATCCGCGGCGCCTACCGCCGGTCGACGAGCTGGTGATGACGATCCTGTCGCAGAACACCAGCGACACGAACACGGAGCGGTCGTTCGCCGCGCTGCGGGCGGCGTACCCGGTGTGGGAGGACGTGCTGGGCGCGGCCGAGGGCGACCTGGTCGACGTCCTGCGCTCCGGCGGGCTGGCGAACCAGAAGGCGCCGCGGATCCAGGCGGTGCTGCGGACGCTGGCCGCCGAGCCGCACGGCTTCGACCTGCGATGGCTGGGCGACGTGCCCGCGGAGGAGGCGCAGGAGTGGCTGACCGCGTTGCCCGGCGTCGGGCCGAAGACCGCCGCCTGCGTGCTGCTCTTCTCCCTGGACGTGCCGGTGATGCCCGTCGACACGCACGTCCACCGCGTCTCCCGCCGCCTCGGGCTGATCGGCGACACGGTCTCGGCGGACGCCGCCCACGCGATCCTCACCGAGATGACCCCGGACGGCGAGATGCTCTCTGCCCACCTGCTCCTGATCGAGCACGGCCGCCGCACCTGCCGCGCCCGCGGCCCGCGCTGCGGCGAGTGCGTGCTCGCCGGCGGCTGCCCCTCCGCGGTGGTGCCGGGCACGGTGCCGGGCGCCGTGCCGGGCTCGGTGCCGGGCACAGTGCCAGGGTAAACGCCAACCGCGCATGGATCGTTGCGGTTCCGTGCGCCGATTCACGGAATCGTGACGTGATTCCGGTGCGTCATCTGGTACGTCTCCGAGGGGTCCCGCGGTCGCGTCAGGCTCGGCCGCGCAGTATTATGAGCGCATGAGCGTCTTGAAGGCATGGATCGAGCGCAAACGCTGGCATCAGCCGACGCCGAGAGGCGAGCGGTTGGCTGAGCCAGACACGCCTCCTCAGCGGGAAGAGCCGCCGGCTCAACCCCTCCGCGCGTTTCTGCCCTCCAGCGGCAGCTGAGTCACATCGGGATCAGCCGCTCGCGTGGCACGTGGCGAATCGCCTCGTCGTGAACACGCTTTGAGCCACCTGAGCCGAAGACCTCGACCGGCACGCCGATCCGGTCGCCGTCGCAGCCGATCAGCGCCACCGTTCCGTTCGGCCACACCAGCAACGCTTCGCACTCGTTCCACGTGATCGTGGTGACGCGGTCCTCGGTGTACACAGCGGACAGCCCCTCGTCGCCCAGGACGAGACCCGCCTTGCGGGCCGCGATCCGCGGCATCAACCCCTTCGGCCGCACCATCCGGCCCTGAACGGCCCGCTCGCTGAAGTCGGGGTAGGCGCGGAATCGCGGCGGTGGGCGCTGATCGGTGGGGACGAGCATGATCATCTGCGCAGCCCCCTGCCTGACCGTCGCGGCCACATCCGCCGCCTGCACGCCGCGCATCAGCTCGATCTGCTCGCGCAACTGGTCGACGGTTGCGCCGATCAGCTCGCCGGTTGCGATCCACTCCATCGCCTCCTCGGGCGTGGTCATGCTGCGCGTGAACCGCTCGGTCTCGTACGCGAGATCGTCCGCGTCGGGGCCGCGCGTGGCCATCTCGTCGACGACCTCCAGCAGGGCGCTCACGACCTGACCGCCGTTCGTGTCGAGGCAGTCGGCGGCCACGGTCAGGTGCGCCTCGTCCGATCCGACCAGCTGGTAGTGGGACCAGACGTGGTAGGAGAGGCCCAGCTCGTGACGCAGCCGTTTGGTTGCTGCCGAGACCAGCGACGCCAGAGCGAGCCCGGTTGCCGGCCCCCTGGGGACGAGGAGGCCCACGCCGACGCCGCCCTGCCCGATGGTCACGCATGTGGGCAGGTCGAGGCGGGCGATCGACCGGGTCGCCGGCAGGCCGCGGGACTCGCCGCGGGGGAGGTCGAGAACGAACCCGTCCGGCGGCGGCCCCGTCATGTAGAGCACCGCGTTCTCGGCCACGAAGTGACGGGACGCCCAGTCCGTCACCTGCTCGGCGTCCAGCCGGTAGAGCCCGAACTCCTCGAAGGACGCCGATCCGTACGTCCGTGCACCGCACCGGGCGGTGAGCAGCGCCGAGGCGATCGAGCCGCTCTGGTTCCGGCTCTCCGTGGTCAGGATCCGCTTCTCCGGCTCCAGCCGGTCGATCGGCAGCGACCGCAGGAGGCCTGCGACCCCGGTCAGGTAACCCAGCACCTCGTCCCGGCCCCCCTCGGCCCAGAACCCGGTGGCGTCGATCGACGACCAGCCGTTGTAGGTGTACAGCCGCTGCTTCGGCTCGATTGCCAGGTGCTCGATCAGATGGCAGATGCCGCGCAGCGGCAGGGGCTCGTCCGCGACGCCGACCCGGAACACGAGCACGGCGCGGAACTCTCCGCCCCTGTCGACCCAGTACGTGCGCAGCCCCTCGACCACCCCGTGATGGATGGGTCGCTCCCCCGCGACGGTGAATGACCGCCAATCCATGGTGGGCGATCCTACGTCAGACGATCCGTAACTGCTCCGTTACGTAACTGATGTGTTACACTAGCCGAATGGAGGCGTTTGCCGCACTGGCCGATCCCACCCGGCGTGGGATCCTCGAACTGCTCGCCGCCGGCGAGCGCAGCGCGGGGGAGATCGCGGGGCACTTCCGCATCTCGCGCCCGGCCGTGTCCCGCCACCTGCGCGTCCTGCGCGAGGCCGGCCTGGCGACGGCGCGCGAGGAGGCGCAGCGGCGGATGTACCGAATCGAGCCGGCGCCGCTGGCCGAGCTCGACGCCTGGCTCGAGACCTACCGCCGCTTCTGGGAGGACGGCCTCGACCGGCTGGAACACCACCTCGACCAGGAGGAGCGACCATGACCGAGCACCCGATGGCCGAGCGGGTCGGCCCGCGCACGCTGCGCTTCGAGCGCAGGCTGGAGCATCCGCCCGAGCGCGTGTGGCGCGCGCTCACGGATCCCGGCGAGCTGGCGGTCTGGCTGGTCGCCGAGGCCGAGCTCGAGCCGCGGCCGGACGGCGCGGTCACGCTGCGCTGGGCCGGCGACGCGTCGGCCACCGGCCGCATCGTCACGTGGCAGCCGCCGGAGGAGCTCGCCTACACGTGGGACGAGGGAGAGGGCGAGTCGCTCGTCCGGTTCAGCTTGACGGCCGACGGCGACGGCACCCGGGTCGTCCTGACCCACGAGCGGATCGACTCGCTGAGCGGGTTCGGCGCGGGCTGGCACGCGCACCTGGACATGCTCGAGGGGCTGCTCGACGGCCGCGAGGTCGACTGGCAGGAGCGCTGGGACGAGCTGCGCCCGCGCTACGAGGAGGTCATGTCGCGCTGACGCCGTCGACCAGCTCGGCGATCGTCCGCACGATCCGGTAGCCGGCCTCGGCGCCGTCCGGCGGCAGGTCGGCCGGGTTGACCCACACGCCGGCGATGCCCGCGTCCATCGGCGCCAGCACGTCCCAGTCCAGCCGGTCGCCGGCCATCCACGCGTCCTCCGGCCGGCAGCCGAGCGCGTCGAGCGCGGCCCGGTAGGCGCGCGGGTCGGGCTTGCCGAAGCCGCGCTCGCCCTCGATCCCGATGTAGTCGAAGTGCCGCTCCAGGTCGAAGCGCTCGATCTTGGCCCGCTGGACATCGGCCGCGCCGTTGGTGATCAGGCCCAGCCGGAAGCCGGCGTCCCGCAGGTCGTCGAGCGTCTGAAGCGCGCCGGGGAGCGGGGCGATCGACTCGTCGCGCAGCGCGCGGTAGCGGCCGGCGAGCCGGTCGGCGAGCCCGTCGCCGCCGTCGGCGCCGGTCCGCCGCAGCGCCTCCTCGATGATCGACCGGCTGGCGGCGTGCAGGTCGGCGCGGCCGGTGCGATGGCGCTCGGGGTCGTCCCAGAACCACGTCCGCACCTCGTCGACGGCCGCGAACAGGACGTCCGGATCGGTGCCGCCGAGCGCCACCGCCGCCTCGGCGCACACCGCCCGCCAGGCCGGCTCGGCGCCGCCGCTGTCGTCCAGGATCGTGTCGTCCAGGTCGAGCAGGATGACCCGCGGCCTTCTCAAGTGGTGCTCCAATAGAAAATCTGATATAACTCGACTGAGATTTTTTGCACGTGATCTGCACCTATCAGGAGGAACCCGTTCGATGAGCAAGGTACTCGGAATCGACCTCGGCACGACGAACTCGTGCATGGCGGTCATGGAGGGCGGCGAGCCCACAGTCATCCCCAACGCCGAAGGCGGTCGCACGACCCCGTCGGTCGTTGCGTTCACCAAGGACGGCCAGCGGTTGGTCGGCACCCCGGCCAAGCGCCAGGCGGTGACCAACCCCAAGAACACCGTCTTCTCGATCAAGCGCTTCATGGGCCGCAAGCTGGCCGAGGTCGCCGAGGAGCAGACGATGGTGCCCTACGACGTTGCGGCCGGCCCCAACGCCGACGCGCGCGTCACGGCCGAGGGCAAGACGTATCCGCCGCAGGAGATCTCGGCGATGATCCTGCAGAAGCTGAAGGCGGACGCAGAGTCCTACCTGGGCGAGCCGGTGACGGAGGCCGTGATCACCGTCCCCGCGTACTTCAACGACGCCCAGCGCAACGCCACCAAGGACGCCGGCAAGATCGCCGGCCTCGAGGTGCTGCGCATCATCAACGAGCCGACCGCGGCCGCGCTGGCCTATGGCCTGGACAAGGAGCAGGATCAGACGATCCTGGTCTTCGACCTGGGCGGCGGCACCTTCGACGTGTCGATCCTGGAGCTCGGTGACGGCGTCTTCGAGGTGAAGGCGACGTCCGGCGACAACCACCTGGGCGGCGACAACTTCGACAAGGCGATCGTCGACTGGCTGGTCGCCGAGTTCAAGAAGGACACCGGCATCGACCTGTCCAAGGATCCGATGGCCCTGCAGCGGCTGTACGAGGCCGCCGAGAAGGCCAAGATCGAGCTGTCGACCACGCAGTCAACCAACATCAACCTGCCATTCGTGACGGCGGTGGAGGGCGAGGGCCCCAAGCACCTCGACACCACGCTGTCCCGGGCCAAGCTGACCGAGCTGACGCACGACCTGATCGAGCGCACTGTGGCGCCGACCAAGCAGGCGCTCTCGGACGCCGGCCTGTCCTCGTCGCAGATCGACCAGGTGATCCTGGTCGGCGGCATGACCCGCATGCCGGCGGTGCAGGAGAAGGTCAAGGAACTGATCGGCAAGGAGCCGCACCGCGGCGTCAACCCGGACGAGGTCGTCGCCATCGGCGCCGCCATCCAGGGCGGCGTGCTGAAGGGCGAGGTCAAGGACGTGCTGCTGCTGGACGTCACCCCGCTGTCGCTGGGCATCGAGACCAAGGGCGGCGTGATGACCAAGCTGATCGAGCGCAACACCACCATCCCCACGCGGAAGTCGGAGATCTTCTCCACCGCCGAGGACGGGCAGACGTCGGTCGAGATCCACGTCCTGCAGGGCGAGCGCGAGATGGCCGCCTACAACAAGACGCTCGGCAAGTTCCAGCTGGTCGGCATCCCGCCGGCCCCGCGCGGCGTGCCGCAGATCGAGGTCGCGTTCGACATCGACGCCAACGGCATCATCCACGTGTCGGCCAAGGACATGGGCACCGGCAATGAGCAGAAGATCCAGATCCAGGGCGGCTCGGGCCTGTCCGACGACGAGGTCAACCAGATGATCCGCGATGCGGAGTCGCACGCCGACGACGACAAGCGGATGAAGGACCTGGCGGAGGCGCGCAACACCGCCGAGCAGGTCATCTACTCGACCGAGAAGTCGCTGATGGAACACGAGTCCAAGCTGGACGAGGAGACCCGCTCGGACATCCGCGCCAAGATCGACGCGGCAAAGCAGGCGCTGGAGGGCGACGACGCGGCCGACATCCGCGCCAAGCTCGAGGCGCTGCGCGAGGCCTCGTTCAAGCTCGGAGAGATGGTCTACCAGCAGGCTCAGGCCGAGGCGCAGCCGCAGGGCGGCGAGGCGCCGGCGGACGAGGAGCCCGCCGAAGAGGAGATCGTCGACGCCGAGGTTGTCGACGAGGAGGCCGGTGACCGGGCGTGAGCGACGCGGAACGGCCCGACGTGGCGACGGAGGCGGATCTCCCCGCTGACGACGTCGAGACGGAGCTCGCCGAGGCGCGGCGCAAGGCGGAGGAGTATCTCTCCGACCTGCGCCGCGTCGCGGCCGACTTCGACAACTACCGCAAGCGCGTCGCCCGCGACGCCCAGCGGCAGACGGCGCACGCCACCGAGTCGGTGGTGCAGGAGCTGCTGCCCGTGCTCGACAACCTCGAGCGCGCGCTGGACGCCTCGGAGCATCACGAGGAGGCGAAGGTGGCGGAGGGCGTCCAGCTCGTCCGCCAGCAGCTGACCGACGTGCTCGAGCGCCGCGGCCTGGCCGAGATCGAGGCGGCGCCCGGCGACCTGTTCGACCCGCACGTGCACGAGGCGCTGTCGCACGAGCCGTCGGAGCATCCCGACGGCGTCATCGCCGCGGTCTGGCAGCGCGGCTACCGGCTGGGCGACCACGTCGTCCGGCCGGCCCGCGTGGTCGTGTCGAGCGGCCGGCCGGACGAGGCGGAGACCGAGAGCGATGGCTGATCACTACGAGGTGCTCGGCGTGCCCAAGGGCGCGTCGGACGACGAGATCAAGAAGGCCTACCGCAAGCTCGCCCGCCAGTACCACCCCGACCACAACGCGGGGGACGCGGCGGCGGAGGAGCGGTTCAAGCAGGTGCAGGAGGCGTACGACACCCTCTCCGACAAGGAGAAGCGAAAGCAGTACGACACCTTCGGCCAGACGTTCCGGCCGGGCCAGGGCCCGACGCCGGGCGGCTTCGAGGGCTTCGACATGGGCAATGGCCAGGGCTTCGACCTGGGAGACCTGTTCGGCGGGCTGTTCAACCGCGGCGGCGGCGCCGCGGCCCCGGCGCCTCGCCGCCCCCGCCTCCGCGGGGCGCGGACATCGAGGTGGCGGTGCGCGTGTCCTTCGAGGACGCGCTGCGCGGCGTCACGCTGAAGGTGCCGGTGGTCAAGGCCGTCGGCTGCACCGCGTGCCACGGCACCGGCGCGGCGCCCGGCACGTCGCCCAAGATCTGCCCGGACTGCAAGGGCCGCGGCGTAACGTCCGAGAGCCAGGGCTTCTTCTCGATCTCCAACACCTGCCGCACGTGCGGCGGCGCGGGCACCATCATCGAGACGCCCTGCGGAGTCTGCGGCGGCAGCGGCCGCGTGCGGTCGACCAAGACCTACCGCGTGCGGATCCCGGCCGGCGTGCGCAACGGCACCCGGATCAAGGTCAAGGGCAAGGGCGAGGCGGCGCCGCGCGGCGGCGAGCCGGGCGATCTGTACGTCGTCACCCAGGTCACCGAGAGCCCGACGTTCAAGTGGCGCGGCGAGGACCTGGTCGTCGAGGTGCCCGTGACCTTCGCCGAGGCGGCGATGGGCGCGAGCATCGAGATCCCGACGCCGGACGGCGAGCGGGTGACGGTCAAGGTGCCCGCCGGCACGACCGACGGCAAGCTGCTGCGCGTCAAGGGACGGGGAGCGCCGAAGCTGAAGGGCGAGGGCAGCGGCGACATGCTCGTCCGCGTGCGGATCGCCGTGCCGTCCAAGGTCTCCAAGCAGGAGCGGGAGACGCTGGAGAAGCTCGACGAGCTGCAGCGCGCCAGCCACGGCGACCCGCGCGACAAGCTGTTCACCGGAGGCGGCGCGTGACCGACAACCACCCCCGCTACACGATCTCGGTCGCGGCGGAGCTGGCCGGCATGCACCCGCAGACGCTGCGCGTCTACGAGGCGCGCGGCCTGGTGCGGCCGCGGCGGACGCCCGGCGGCACCCGCCGCTACTCCGACGCCGACCTGGCGACGCTCCGCGAGATCGCGGCGCTGACGTCGGAGCACGGCGTCAACCTGACCGGCGCCGAGCTGGTGCTCGGCCTGGAGAAGCAGGTGCGCGAGCTGAAGGCGACGGTCGCCAAGCTGCAGGCGCAGCTGGTGCAGGCCGCGCTCGAGCAGAAGCGGGCCGTCGACACCGTCCACCGCAGCTACCGGCGCGACCTCGTGCCCTACATCCCACCGAACCACCCGATACTGCGAATGAAACAGGATCCATGGACTTCCAGAAGCTGACAGTCAAGTCTCAGGAGGCCTTCGCCTCCGCGCAGGGCACGGCGGTCTCGCTCGGAAATCCCGAACTGACACCGCAGCACCTGCTGCTCGCGCTGCTCGACCAGGAGGGCAGCGTCGCCGCGCGCATCCTGGAGAAGGCCGGCGCCAACCCGTCCGAGCTGCGCGCCCGCATCTCCGCCGCCGTCGAGTCGCTGCCCCGCATCGAGGGCGCCCAGCAGCAGCCGGCTGCCAGCGCGCCGACGCGCAAGGTGCTCGAGCAGGCGTTCTCCGAGGCGGAGGCGCTGAAGGACGAGTACGTCGCCGTCGAGCACCTGCTGCTCGCACTGGCGCCGAGCGCCGACCTCGACCGAGCCGCGCTGCTCAAGGCGGTGTCCGAGATCCGCGGCGGCCGCAACGTCACCTCGGCGGACGCCGAGGGCACCTACGAGGCGCTGGCCAAGTTCGGCCGCGACCTCACCGACATGGCCGAGCGGGGCAAGCTCGACCCGGTGATCGGCCGCGACGAGGAGGTGCGCCGGGTGATCCAGGTGCTGTCCCGTCGCACCAAGAACAATCCGGTGCTGATCGGCGAGCCGGGCGTCGGCAAGACCGCCATCGTCGAGGGGCTGGCCCAGCGGATCACCTCCGGCGACGTGCCCGAGAGCCTGCTCGACCGCCGCGTGTGGGCGCTCGACGTCGGCTCGCTGCTGGCCGGCTCCAAGTACCGCGGCGAGTTCGAGGAGCGGCTGAAGGCCGTGCTCGCCGAGATCAGCGCCGCCGAGGGCCGGATCATCCTGTTCATCGACGAGCTGCACACGATCGTCGGCGCGGGCGCGGCCGAGGGCGCGGTGGACGCCGCCAACCTGCTGAAACCGATGCTGGCCCGCGGCGAGCTGCGGGCGGTCGGCGCGACCACGCTGGACGAGTACCGCAAGCACATCGAGAAGGACGCGGCGCTGGAGCGACGGTTCCAGCCGGTGCTGGTGGGCGAGCCCAGCGTCGCCGACACGATCGCCATCCTGCGCGGCCTCAAGGAGCGCTACGAGGTGCACCACGGCGTGCGCATCTCGGACGACGCCATCGTCGCCGCGGGCATGCTCTCCGACCGCTACATCGCCGACCGGTTCCTGCCGGACAAGGCCATCGACCTGGTGGACGAGGCGGCCTCCCGGCTGAAGATCGAGATCGACTCCATGCCCAACGAGATCGACGTCGTCCAGCGGCGGATCGTCCAGCTCGAGATCGAGCAGGCGGCGCTGGAGAAGGAGACCGCCGAGAGCGCGGTCGAGCGGCGCGACGCGATCGCCGCCGAGATCGCCAACCTGCGCGAGCAGCTGGACGGCATGATGGCCGAGTGGCAGTCCGAGAAGGACGCCATCGAGCGCGTGCGCAACATGAAGGCCGCCATCGAGGAGACGCGGGCGGAGGCCGAGCGCGCGCAGCGCATGGGCGACCTCCAGCGCGCCGCCGAGCTGACCTACGGCGACCTGCCGAAGCTCGAGGACGAGCTGAAGAAGGCCATGGCGCGGCTTGAGGAGGTGCAGAGCGGCACGCCGCTGCTCAAGGAGGAGGTCGGCGCCGAGGACATCGCCGAGGTGGTGGGCGCCTGGACCGGGATCCCGGTCAGCCGGCTGCTCGAGGGCGAGACCGAGAAGCTGATCCACATGGAGGAGCGGCTGCACCGGCGCGTTGTCGGACAGGACGACGCCGTCCGCGCAGTCTCCGACGCGATCCGCCGCTCGCGCGCCGGCCTGGGCGACCCCGACCGGCCGATCGGCTCGTTCATCTTCCTGGGCCCGACCGGCGTCGGCAAGACCGAGCTGGCCAAGGCGCTGGCCGAGTTCCTGTTCGACACCGAGAAGGCGATGGTGCGGATCGACATGTCGGAGTACATGGAGAAGCACGCCGTCTCGCGGCTGGTCGGCGCGCCGCCCGGCTACGTCGGTTACGAGGAGGGCGGCCAGCTGACCGAGGCGGTGCGCCGCCGGCCCTACTCGGTGCTGCTGCTCGACGAGATCGAGAAGGCGCACCACGACGTGTTCAACATCCTGCTGCAGCTGCTGGACGACGGGCGGCTGACCGACGGCCAGGGGCGCACGGTCGACTTCCGCAATACGATCGTGATCATGACCTCCAATGCCGACGACCTGCAGGCGACGTTCCGGCCCGAGTTCCTGAACCGGATCGACGACATGGTCACCTTCCAGCAGCTCAGCGAGGATCAGCTCGAGGAGATCGTCGAGCTCCAGCTGGGCAGCCTGCGCAAGCGGCTGGCCGAGCGGCGGATCACCCTCGACCTGACCGACGACGCGCGGCGGTTGCTGGTGACCCACGGGTACGACCCGGCGTTCGGTGCGCGTCCGCTGAAGCGCACCGTGCAGCGTGAGGTGGAGAACCCGCTCGCGCTGATGGTCCTCTCCGGCGAGGTCGGCGAGGGCGACACCGTGCTGGTCGGCGCCGCCGACGGGACGATCACGGTGGCCGTCGGCGAGCCGGTCGCCGGGGCCGCCGGGTGAGCGAGCAGGTCGAAGAGCAGGGGCGCGACCCGGCGCCCCTGCTCGACCTCTTCGCCACCGCCGTCCACCGGTTCGGGTCGGCCTGGGCAGACCTGGTCGCGGCAGCGCTGGCCCTGCTGGTGCTGGGCAGCGTGCCGATTCTGATCGCGGACAGCGTCGGAACGCTCGACCGCGGGCATCTTCGCAGTCGCGCTGATGTCGTACACGACGGCGTTCTTCCTGTTGCTGGGCTTCGTCGTGCTGCGCGGCCTGCCCACGCCTCCCACCCGCTCGCGGTGGCTGGCGACCGTGTGTTCGGGCTTGCTCACGGGCGTGCTCGCCGGCGTGCTGGTCGTCCTGCTGTTCCCATTCCTGGGGCTGATCGCGGTGCCGCTGATGCTGCTCGCCGTGCCATCCGTCGCCGCCGGGGACAGCGGACCGCTGCGGGCGATTCCCCGCGGAGCCATGCTGGCGCTGCGCAACTTCAGCCGCGTGTGGGGCGTGTGGCTGCTGGCGATCGTGTTCTCGCTGCCGATCTGGATCTCGGTCGCGCTGGTCACGCTCTCGTTCTCGTCGGGCAAGACGCAGACGTTCATCACGCTGGCGATCGCCGAGCCCGTGATCTGGCCCTTCTGTGCGCTGTTCGTGCGCGCGCTCTACGGCGATCTCACGGGGCGCCTGGTCGTCGCGCCGCAGGACCGCTCGCGCTGAGCTCGACGCCGGGCGTCGCCGGCGCCCGCACGCCGCGGCCGATGCTCAGCAGCATCAGCAGCGGCAGCACGGCCAGCGCCAGCGACGTGCCGTAGGCGACCGGCGCCGACGTCGCCTCGGCCAGCGCCCCGGCGATCACGGGGACGACCGTGAAACCGCCGGCCCAGACCGCGCCCATCAGCCCGGTCGCGGTGACGTGCGACACGCCGGCGTTGTCCGCGCCGATCGACGACAGCGGGTAGATCGATGCGCCGACGATGGCGAACAGCGGGCCGCCGATCACCAGCACGGCCAGCTGCAGCGGCGTCGGCGGCGAGAACGCGAGCAGCAACGGGATCGGGATGATCAGGCAGGAGGCGGTCATCCCCACCAGCCCGGGGCCGTACCGGTCGACCATGCGCCCGCCGACCGGGCCGAAGACGGCGCCCAGCGCCGCCCCGACGGCCAGCGCCGCGGCGATCGCCGCCACTGCCGTCCCGCGGTCGCCGAGGTTGAGCGGCACCAGCAGGTCGACGGTGCCGAACACCAGCACGTCGACCAGCGTCAGCGACAGCGCGGCCCTGGTCGCCCGCTCCCGCGACACCCGCCGCAGCGCCGCACCGATGGCCGACTGGTGGGCGACGGTGTGCCCGGCCGGCGCCGCCGCGGCCAGCGCCAGCCCGAACAGGCTGACGATCGCGACGCTGCCGAACGCCACGCCCTGGCCGGCCCAGCTGGCGAGCGCGCCGACGGCCGGGCCGGCGACCGAGCCGGCCGAGAGCATGCCCATCACGATCCCGGACTCGCGGCCGCGCCGGCCCGGCGGAGCGTTGTCGGTGACCCAGGCCATCGAGGCCGTCCAGATCGAGCCGGACGCGACGCCCTGGACGAACCGGGCGAGCACCAGCACCAGCGCGCTTGGCGCCCAGGCGAAGATCAGCGTCGACACGGCCATCAGCGATGCCGAGAACACGGTGATCCGCTTCGCGCCGATCCGCGGCACCAGGGCGATGCAGCCGATCGACACGATAGGCACCGAGACCGGGTACGCGGCGACCACCGCGCCGGCCTGCAGGCTACTCAGCCCGAAACGGTCGACGTAGTGCGGCAGCAGCGGGATGACCGCCAGGTAGAGGGCCGCGTCGACGAACATGGAGAGGCCCACGGCCACCGTGATGCGCCGCGATGGATCCACGGCGCCACGGTACTCGACCGACAGGGTCCGCCAATCCCCTCTCGCTACCATCACGCCCCATGTCCCGACGCCGACGCCTGCTGATCATCGGCGCCGCAGCGTGCGCGCTCCTGGTCGTCGCGGGCGCCGGCGTGGCCTGGTGGATCGTCCACGAGCCCGTTGGCGACGTGCATGCCGGGGCCACCCTGCCGTTCACCGCATCCGATCCGACGCTGCCCAGCACCGACCAGCCAGCGACGCCGAAGAAGGATCGGTTCGGCGCCGTCCTGGCCGCTCTACGGGCGGGTCGACTCACGCACCCGGAACGCAACCGAACTGAACGCGGTCAAGCCGCCGTACCGGGTGGCGTGGAAGGTCAACCAGCATGCGCTGATCGAGTTCCCGCCGTCCTACAACCGGGGCGTCCTCTACCTCGGCCGCGACGACGGCTGGCTGGTGGCGTCCAACGTGTTCACCGGCAAGGTGCTGTGGAAGCGCCGGTTCGGCTCGATCCCCGACCAGCCGGCGATCTGGGAGGGCAAGCTCTACTTCGGCACCTTCGACCGGCCCGGATCGGTGTACGCGGTCGACGCGAAGACCGGCCACGTGATATGGCGCCGGCAGCTGACCGACCAGGTGGAGTCCTCGATGGTGGTCGTCGACGGCCGCGTCTTCACCGGATGCAACGACGGCACCGTGCGCGCACTGAACGCGCTCACCGGCAAGGTCATGTGGCAGTACCGCGCGGCGGGGGCGGTCAAGGACAGCCTGGCCGTCGACGGCGGCCGCGTGTTCTTCGGCGCCTACGGCGGCACCATGTACAGCCTCCGGGCCAGCGACGGCAAGGTGCTGTGGGACACGCACACCAGCGGCCTGTCAGGCGGGTTCCGCTCGGGCAACTTCTACTCCTCACCGGCGGTCGCCTACGGCCGTGTCTACATCGGCAACACCGACGGCAAGGTCTACTCGTTCGTCGCCAGCACCGGGCAGGTCGCGTGGACGTCGACGTTCCCCGACTGGGCGTACGGCTCGCCGGGCGTTGCCTCCGGCGTCGTGTTCTCGACCAGCTACGACGGCACGGTCGGCGCGATGAACGCGCGCACCGGCGCGCGGCTGTGGACGCGCAAGCTGCCGTACCGCTCGCTGTCGTCGGCGACGATCATCGGGAACCTGGTGTACGTCGCCGACATGGGCGAGAAGGCCAGGCCGGGCAACATGTACGCGCTCGATCCGGGGACCGGCGCCATCCGCTGGCACTTCAACGACGGCGAGTACCACGGCCCGATCGTCGCGGCCGGCCGGCTGATCATCTCCGGGTTCACCACGCTGTACGCGCTCCGCCCGGAGGGCGGCGCGCCGGTCAGCGGTCAGTCCGAGTAGTACGCCGCGGCGATCTCGCCGGCCAGCCCGGCGTTGTCCTCGACCAGCCGCCGGTTGGCGATCAGCGTGCGGCCGTCCGTGCGCTCGTGGAGCACGCTCAGCACGTAGGGCGTCAGATCCATCCCGGCGATGCCCTCGACGGCCGCCTCCTCGAGGGCGTCCGAGATCAGCGGCTCCAGCTCCTCCTCGGTCATCGCCACCTCCTCGGCCGGCGCCTGGGCGACCAGCACGCCCGTCGTCCGCGCGAACCCCCAGTGGGTCGAGGCCACCGTGGCCACGGTCTCGACGTCGTCAGCGCGGTCGGTGACCGGCAGCGAGCTGTCGCGCTGGTAGAACAGCGGGAACGTGTCGGTGCCGTAGCCGAGCAGCGGGACGCCGTAGGACTCGAGCGCCTCGATCGTGGCCGGCACGTCGAGCAGCGACTTCGCGCCCGAGCAGACAACGCAGACGGCGGCGACCGCGAGCTCGTAGAGGTCGGCCGAGACGTCGAACGAGTCGGCGAAGCCGCGGTGCACGCCGCCGATCCCGCCGGTCGCCATGAAGTGGATGCCGGCGATCCGGCAGACGGCGAGCGTGCCGCCGACCGTCGTCGCGCCCAGCCCGCGGGAGACGACGGCGGGCGCCAGGTCGCGCGGGCCGACCTTGCGCACCTCCGGCCCGGCCTCGGCCAGCATGTGCAGCTCGTCCTCGGTGATGCCGACCCGGACGGCGCCGTCGATCATCGCCACCGTCGCCGGCACGGCCCCCGCCTCGCGGACACGCTGCTCGCTGCGCAGCGCGGTCTCGACGCCGTCCGGCTGGGGAAGCCCGTGGGCGACCAGCGAGGTCTCAAGCGCCACCACGCCCTGGCCGCGGATCAGCGCCTGCTCGACCTCCGGCGCCAGCCTGAGCAGGCCCGAGAAGCCGCGGGTCATGGGCGACCGGGACGCGACGGGACGGCCATCGGCCGATGCTACACTCGGCCGCGTGTCGGGGGCCGCAGGCACCGAGATCTCCAGCGGGCCCGTCCCGTGCGCGAACCACCCCAGGGTCGAGACCGCGGTGCGGTGCTCGGACTGCGGGAAGCCGATCTGCCCGGACTGCATGGTGCAGTCGGCGGTCGGCATCAAGTGCCGGGACTGCGCTCGCCTGCCGCGCTCCGCGCGCGCCACGCTGCGACCCGACCGCGCCGTCCGCTCGGTGCTCGTGTCGTTCGGCGTGGGCACGCTGTTCGGGCTGCTGCTGGCGGCGGGCGGGACGACCGGACTGGGGTTCTTCAGCTTCATCATCGCCTTCGTCGTCGGGCTGCTGGTCGGCCGCGCCGTGCTCTGGGCCAGCGGGCGGTACCGCTCGACGACGGTGGCCTGGATCGCCGTCGGCGGCGCGGTGTGGGCCTACGTCGTCCCGGGGATCGTCATCTCGATCGACAGCGGACTGGGGCTGCGGGCCGGGGTGCAGGTGCTGGGCGTGCTGATCGCCGGCTTCGCCGCCTACCGCGAGGTCACATGAACGAGCGGCCGAGCAGACGGCGGGCGCTGCGCTCGTTCATGGTCGGCAGCGTGGTCGGCGGGGCGCTGGCGGTGGGCGCCCAGCGGCTGCGGCGCGGCGGCCGGCGCGCGCACGACGAGCGCGGCCCCGAGCCGATCGCCGGCCTCGAGGCGTTCGAGGGCGCGCCGTGCTGGGAGCACGACCGGCGGCGGTCCGACTCCGCGCCTGTCTAGACTCCGCCGTCGTGGCACGCGTGCTCGTCACCGGCGGGGCCGGCTTCATCGGCTCCACGCTCACTCGGCTCCTGCTGGAGCGGGGCGACGAGGTGCGGATCTACGACGATCTCTCGTCGGGCAGCCGCGAGCATCTGGACGGGCTGGACGTCGAGGTGGTCGAGGGCGATGTGCGCGACGTCGAGCGGCTGACCGGTGCCGCACGAGGCAACGACATCCTGTTCCATCTCGCGGCCGGCGCAGGCGTGGTCGACTCGATCGAGAACCCGCTCGACAACTTCGACGTGAACGCGCGGGGGACACTGGTCGCGCTGTGGGCCGCCAAGCAGGCGGACGTGCCGCGCCTCGTCTTCTCGTCGAGCAACGCCCCGCTCGGCGACAACGCGTACCCGGCGAGCGAGGACAAGCCGATGGCGCCGCTCTCGCCCTACGGCGCCGGCAAGGCGACCGGCGAGGCCTACTGCTCGGCGTTCCATGGCGCCTACGGGTTGGACGCCGTGGCGGTGCGGTTCTCGAACGCGTACGGCCCGCGATCGGCGCGCAAGACAAACGTGATCCCGCTGTTCATCCGCAAGGCGATGGCCGGCGAGCCGCTGACGATCTACGGCGACGGCACGCAGACCCGCGATTTCGTGTTCGTCACCGACCTGGCCAACGGGCTGATCCGCGCGGCGACCACGCCCGGCGCCGGCGGCGAGGTGTTCCAGCTGGCGAGCGGCATCGAGACCAGCCTCAACGACCTGGTCGGCATGATCCGCGAGGTCAGCGGCCGCGACCTCGAGGTGCAGCACGAGCCGCCGCGGGCCGGCGAGATCCAGCGCAACTACTCGCTGATCGGCAAGGCGGAGGAGCGGCTCGGCTACCGGCCGGCGGTCGTGCTGGCCGACGGCGTGCAGCGGACGTGGCACTGGTTCGGCGATACAGGGCTGACGTTGTCGTAGCGCGGTAACAACGGGGTCAGACCCCTTTGTACACGGGCGGGTTGCCGTCGCAGCCGCCGGCCTCCAGCGAGCGGTCGCACCAAGCTGTGACGGCTGCGACGTCCACGCCCAGGTGCGCCGGAGCGTACGGCGCGAGCCGCCGCCGGGCCTTGCCCAGCTGGCTGCGCATCCCGGTCAGGCTGCCGCGACGCTCCAGGTGCAGCGAGACGGCGACGTGGACGAGCCCCTGGTAGAAGTCGCGTTCGCCGGGATCGGCCACTCGCCAGAGGTCCTCGAACAGCTCGTGCGCCTCGAAGCCGCGCCCCTCGCGGAGCAGCGCCAGACCCTCGGCAAGCCGCGGGTCGTCGGCTACGCGGGCACTCCCATCCGCTCGACGCGCGCGACCAGGTTCTCGGCCATCTTGATCGACGCCGCATCGATCAGCTTGCCGTCGAGGGAGACGGCGCCCTTGCCCTCCGCCGCGGCCTGCTCCATCGCCTCCAGGATCCGCCGCGCGAGCTCCACCTCGGCATCGCTCGGCGAGAACACCTCGTTTGCCAGCGCGATCTGCGATGGGTGGATTGCCCACTTGCCCTCGCACCCCAGCTGCGCCGCTCGCCGCGCCGCAGCCGTGTAGCCCTCCGCGTCCGAGAAGTCGCCGAACGGCCCGTCGATCGGTCGCAGTCCATATGCGCGGCAGGCAACGACCATCCGCGAGAGTGCGAAGTGCCACTGGTCGCCCCAGTGGCGCTGCCGCATGCCGTCGTCGCCCGGGTCGGTGAGCACGCTGTAGTCCTCGTTGGCACCGCCGATGTTGGTCGTCCGCGCCTGGGTCGACGCGGCGTAGTCCGCGACGCCGAACACCATCGCCTCCAGCCGCTCGGGGCAGGTCTGGGCGATCGCCTCGACGTTTGCCATCCCCAGCGCCGTCTCGATCAGGATGTGCAGGTTGATCCGCTGGAGGCCGTGCGCCGTCTCGATCTGGTCGAGCAGGGTGGCGACGAACAGGACGTCCGCCGGCGTGCCCACCTTGGGGATCAAGATCGTGTCGAGGTGTGCGCCCGCGCGCTCGACGACCTCCACGATGTCGCGGTAGCACCAGTGGGTGTCCAGCCCGTTGATCCGCACGGAGACGGAGCATGACGACCAGTCGCCATCGTTCAGGGCGGCGATCACGTTCTCGCGCGCCTGTTCCTTGTCGTCTGGGGCAACGGAATCCTCGAGATCGAGGAACACGACGTCGGCACCCAGGGTCGGCGCCTTCGCGAGGGCGCGGAGGTTCGAGCCCGGCACCGCCAGCTCGCTGCGGTGGGGGCGGTCGCGCACCGCCATCAGGTGCTGCTCCCCAGGGCCACGCTCGTGTGGTGGGGCGAGAGCACGGCGTCGAACGCCTCGAGCAGCCGGTCGGCTGTCTCGACGTGCGCGTTCACGCCCATCAGCCCGACGCGCCAGATCGGTGGGGCGTCCTGCCCGAGCCCGCCGCCGACCTCGATCCCGTGCTCCTCCAGCATCCGGCTCTGCACCTCTGTGCCATCGATGCCCTCGGGCACCCGCACGGCAGACAGGGCCGCCAGCTGCAGCTCCGGCTCGGCGAGCATCTCGAACCCGCGGTCGCGCATGCCCTGCTGGAAGTGCGCGCCGGCCTCCGCGTGGCGGGCCCAGCGGTTCTCCAGTCCCTCCTCCAGCGCCAGCCGCACCCCCTCGTACAGCGCGTAGTACTGCACGTTGGGCGTGGTGTGGTGGTAGACGACCGGCCGCTCGATCCAGTACTTCGCGAGCAGCTCGAAGTCGAACGAGAACGGCACCGGCGTCGTCCGCCTGCCGATCCGCTCCATCGCCTGCGGCGAGAGCGAGACGGGCGAGATGCCGGGAGGCGCGCCCAGGCACTTCTGCGAGCACGAGTAGCAGTAGTCGACGCCCCAGCGCTGCGGCTCGAGCTCCATCGAGCCG
The DNA here is from genome assembly GCA_963809205.1 of uncultured Actinomycetes bacterium. Classification (GTDB taxonomy): domain Bacteria; phylum Actinomycetota; class Thermoleophilia; order Gaiellales; family JAICJC01; genus DATLLN01. The sequence goes on from CAWEIS010000001.1 coordinate 84,362, forward strand.
AGCGAGGTCACGCAGTCCGCCATCAGCAGCGCGTCCGAGCCGCGCATGCCCTCCGCCAGCTCCTGCAGCGGATGGCCGACGCCGGTGGACGTCTCGGCATGCACGACGGCGACCAGCCCGGTCTCGGGATGCTTCGCGAGCTCGTCCAGGATCCGCTCGTTGGCGACCGCCTGGCCGTAGGGGGCGCGCAGGTCGATCACGTTCGCGCCGTGGCGCCGCGCGATGTCGACGATCCGGTTCCCGAAGAAGCCGGCCGCGGCGACGATCGCCGTCTCGCCCGGTTCCACCAGCGAGGCGATGCCGGCCTCCATGCCCGACGTGCCGCTCGCCGAGAGCGCGATGGTCAGGCCGTCGTCGCGGCGGTAGACCTCCGCCAGCAGGTTGGTCAGCTGATCGAGGATGCGGTGGAACTCGGGGTCGAGGTGCCCGAGCATCGGCTGCTGCATCGCCTCGAGCACCTGCGGATGGATGTTGGAGGGACCGGGGCCGCAGAGCAGGCGGGCCGGCGGATTGAGCCGCGGATAGTCAGTCATCGCGAGATTCTCCCCCACAAACCCTTGTGGCGCCAGTGAAGACATCGGCTTGGGGGTTAAACAGACGCTCAGGTGTGCCAGGAGCGGTGGCTACCTGAGCCAGGCGCGGACGAGCGCGTTGGCGAAGCCTAGCCCGTAGCGGAAGTGGGCCGGCTTCTTGCTCGTCCCGGAGATGCGCTGCGTGATGGTGACCGGCACCTCGATCGAGCGCAGATGCTGCTTCGACGCCTCGACGATGAACTCGGAGTTGTGGAATTGGTCCTGCCGGAACTCCAGGTGGCGCAGCGCCTCGGTGCGCACGGCGCGGTAGCCGCACGCCGGGTCGGTGACGCGGCTCCACGTGAGCAACGACAACAGTTGCGCGAACACCTTGATCCCGAGCTCGCGCGCGGCCGCGTTCTTGTCCGCCTGGCCGAGCACCCGCGAGCCGCCGACCACGTCCGCCTCGCCGTCCACGATCGGCTTAACCAGCCGCGACAGCTCCGACGGCTGGTGCTGCCCGTCGGCATCCATCGTCACGACCACCTCCGCGCCGGTCGCCAGCGCCAGCCGGTAGCCGGTGCGCAGCGCGGCGCCCTGGCCGCGGTTGAGCGGCAGCGACACCGCCGACGCGCCGGCACGCCGGGCCTGGCCGGTCGTGTCGTCCGCGGACCCGTCGTCGACCACGATGGCGTGCAGCTCGAGCCCGCAGATCCGCTCGGGCAGGGCGCCGATCACCGGCACGATGTTGCTCGACTCGTTGTAGGCCGGGATGACGATGGCGATGCCCCCGGCGAACTGCTCGGGGTGCCCGGTCTCGAGGAAGTCGCGGAGCGCCAGGTTCTCGATCAGCCGCGTCAGGTCGCGCCGCGTCCGATCCTGCCGGCCGGACAGCAGGTAGGCGAAGATGAACAGCACGCCGACCGCGATCACCGTCGCGCCGACCACCTGGCGGCCACCGCCGCGCTTGAACGACAGCTCGTCGAGGCCGGTGGTCAGGATGCCCGGCGCCGCCGACAGCACCAGCAGCGGCAGCACGAACACGCCCAGCCGGAGCAGCAGGTCGCCGTTGCCGATCTTGCCCTGCCGGTACGCTCGGATTGCCAGCACCGCGAACACGATGGCGAACGCGAGGCCGGCGGCGCGTAGGGGAGTAAGCGGCATCAGACGGGGCTCGGGAGTGATTCCGGGTCGGGGTTGGCGTGGGACTCGCGCCCTGCGCGAAGCACACCGAGGGCGAGTGTAGCGCCCACCGCCGCCAGCACCGCGACACCCGGGGCAACATGCAGGTACAGCCGGTGCGCCGTCGCCTCGACGCTGTCCGCCTCCCCGGCGCGGTAGTGGGTCATGTAGGCGCCCAGAGTGAGCACCAGGTTGGGCAGCGTGACCGCGGCCAGCAGCCGGTACCGCGTCGGCCACCAGAAGGGCGTGGTCAGCGCGACCAGACCCAGCGTCAGCGGCCAGAACACGCCCCAGTGAGCCGTCTCGGCGAGCGTCTCCGAGACGTGGCGGACGATCCACGGCAGGTCGAGGTAGAGCGTGGCGAAGTGCGAGCGGTTGAGCGGGATGCCGTGGATCCGCTGGTACAGCTGCCAGGGCAGTGTGAACACGGCCAGCCACGCCAGCCACACGCCGAGGCCGGGCGTGCGCAGCGAGCGGCGGACGAGCAGCACCGCCGCCAGGATGACCAGGCAGGACAACGCCCCCTCGAGCTTCGTCCAGGCGGCGGCGCCGGCCGCGAACCCGGACAGCGACGCCCACTCGCTCCCGCCGTCTTCCAGCCACCGGTAGGCGGCCAGCGCGCAGACGGTGACGTAGGCGGCCAGCACCAGATCGGCCAGCCCGTCCGTCATCAGGACGGTGAACTGCGGCGTGGCAACGGCCAGCGCGACGGCGAGCGCCGCCCCAGCGGGCGGCAGCAGGTCGCGCACAAGCCACCACAGCACCAGCGCCAGCGCGACGCCGAACAGCGCACCGGCAGCCGCACCACCGAGTCGTCCACCCGCCCCAGCAGGACATAGAACGCCCCGGTCAGGTTCGACACCTGCAGCGGGTAGAACAGGTTCGGCCCGGACAGGCCGTCGAACTGCAGGTTGCCGTCGTGGAACATGGCCGTGCCCTTCAGCCCCCAGGCCTTGAGGAAGTCGATCGCCTCGATCGGCCCCAGCCGCAGCGCCTGCACCAGGCCGAACGCGAGTGTCGCCGCGGTCAGCCCGAGCAGCGGCAGCGCGGGGGCGATCGGCCCGGGCACCGGCGCCGCGGCAGGCGGGGTGCGGTCGGCGAACCGGCGGCCCGTCAGCCGGACGCAGATCCAGACCATCGCCAGCGTCAGCCGGCCGATCGGCAGGCCGGCCAGCGAGACCAGCAGCAGCCCCAGCGTGACCAGCGCGGTGCCGGTCAGGTAGCCGAGGCCGTACAGCGGCCAGCGGCCCGGGCGTGATCCGGCGAGACCGCGCGCCCAGGGCAGCCCGCTCCAGACGAGCGCGGCGCAGCCGCCGGCCGTGACTGCCCACGCGATCACCGGGTGACCTCGATCAGCCGTCCCGCGCCGGTCGCGGCGACCACCCGGTACCAGCCCGCGTCGCCGCGCAGGCTGACGGGTACGGCGTCGCTGGTCACGATCACCCAGCGCACGCCGGAGCGTTCCAGCGACGGGCGGTCGAAGCCGGTCGCCACGCGCGGCCGCGGATACAGGTAGTAGCGGGCGTTGTCCGACCGCACCACGCTGGTGGCCGCGTAGGGCGCGCCGGCGGGGATCACCCGGTCGGCGCGCAGCAGCAGCGAGCGAAGCGCGCTTCGATGCTCCACGGACAGCGCCCGGTCGGCGTCACGCAGCATGAAGCCGGCCTGCGCGAGCAGACCGGCTCCACAGAGCAGAAGTGCGAGTCCGGCTAGGAGGCGGGCTGGGCGACCGGCTCGCCACGCCATTGCGTGCTCGGATCGATGCCCTCGGCGATCACGCGGTGCTTGTAGCGGTCGATCGTCGTCAGCACCGACTCGATCAGCGTCTCGGACAGCAGCGTCGGCTGGAGGCCCAGCGACGCCAGCTTGGTGTGCACCGGGTTGTAGTAGTGGTCCTCGAGCTCCACGCGCGGATTCGGGATGGTGTCGACGGTGACGTCGACGCCGACCTCGCCGGCCGCGTGCTTGACCTTGGCGGCCAGCTCGGCGACCGAGAAGGACTCCGTGAACTGGTTGTAGACGCGCATCTCGCCGGGGTCGGCCGGGTTGGCGACCGTCAGCTCGACGCACTGCAGCGTGTCGACGATGTTCAGCAGGCCGCGCGTCTGACCGCCGGAGCCGTAGACCGTCAGCGGGTGCCCGATCATCGCCTGGACGCAGAAGCGGTTCAGCGCCGTGCCGAAAGCCTGGTCGTAGTCGAAGCGAGTGGCCAGCCGGTCGTCCAGCTTGGTCTCCGGCGTCTCGATGCCGTAGACGACGCCCTGGTTGAGGTCGGTCGCGCGGATGCCCCAGATCCGGCAGGCGAAGTGGATGTTGTGGCTGTCGTGCACCTTGGACAGGTGGTAGAACGAGCCTGGGAGCTTCGGGAACGGCAGCGTGTCCTTGCGGCCGTTGTGCTCGATCTCGATGTAGCCCTCTTCGATGTCGATGTTGGGCGTGCCGTACTCGCCCATCGTGCCCAGCTTGACGAGGTGGGCGTCCGGCGTGAGGTCGCGCATCGCCCACAGCAGCTTGAGCGTGCCGACCACGTTGCGCTGCTGGGTGACGACGCAGTTGTCGACGTTCTTCATCGACCACGGCGCGCTCGGCTGCTCGCCGTAGTGGATGATCGTCTCCGGCCGGAACTCGCGCACGACGTCGGCGATGAACGTGTTCTCCGCGATGTCGCCCACGTACTGCTCGATGGTCTTGCCGGACACGTCTTTCCAGATGTCGATCCGCTCCTCCAGCGAGGCGATCGGAGTCAGCGAGTCGGTGCCCGCCTCCTCATGCCAGCGCCGGCGGGAGAAGTCGTCGACCACGGCGACGTCATTGCCCTTGCCGGAAAATCGCATCGCCGTCGGCCACCCAAGGTAGCCGTCGCCGCCGAGAATCAGAATTCGCATCCGCCTTGCTCCCTGGTCGTATGAGCAGATCGAGATGGCCGTGCGGGCGGCCGGGGCGGGATTCTCCCACACGACCCAGTCGGATCGCGCCGGTTGGGACGGCCGGTACACTGGCGCCCCGATGAGCACCCGAGCCGAAGTGGCCGTCCTGGGGCTGCTCCCGCTGGGGCTGCTGGCCGCGCGGACCGCTCGCCCTCGACGGGCCTGCAGTGTGGTGCGCGGCGGCGATCGTCGTGCTGGTGCCCGGCTGGGCGGCCGTCCGACTGCTCCGCCTGGAGCGCCACGTCGGCATGTCCGGCGCCATCCCAGTGGCGTTCGGGCTGGGCCTCGCCGTGTGGACGGTGCCGCTGGCCGTGGCGTTCCTGTTCACCCTGCCGTTCGGCTACCCGCTGGCCGCCGTGCTGATCCTCGGCTGGGGCGGGATGGCGTACGCGCTGCGCCGGCCGCTCGCCCTCGAGGCGGTGCCGCTGGTCGAGATCGCCGCGGGCGCGACGACATCGGTGGCGTTCGCGTTCCTCACCTGGCGGCTGTCCACCGGCGTGGTCGGTGACGCGCTGTTCCACGTCGGGCGGATGCGCAAGATCGAGCGCGTCGACGGGCTGTCGCTGGCGTCCATCTCGTCATTCGAGGACGGCGCGCCGCACGCCGGCTACGCCTTCCCGCTGCTGCACGCGGCGTGGGCGGGGGTCGCCCGGGTCGCCGGCGTCGACGCGGGTTCGGCGTTCATCCTGCTGGCGCCGCTCTGCGGTCTGGCGGCGATCCTCGGCATCTACGCGATGACCCAGCGGTTGACCGGCTGGCGGCTGGCCGGCTATCTCGCCGCCGTCGTGGCCGCCTGGGATCTGTGCACGCTGATCAACGGGCTGGTCATGCAGATCAACCAGCCGCCCCCGTTCGCCTTCTTCGTGCTGGCTCCGGCGGTGGTGATCCTGTTCCTGGCCTCGCTGCGAGGCGTGCTGCTGGGCGCCTACGCGAGCGCGGCGGTGATCGGGGTGATCGCGCTCGTCCACCCGACCTACGCCATCCCCTGCCTCGCGCTGATGGCCGGCATCCTGGCCGGCTCGTGGCGCGCCCATCTCGCCGCGGCCCGCTCTGCCGGGGTGGCGATCGCCGTGTCCGGGGTGGCGACTGTCGCCATCGCCGGCTGGATCTGGTGGGTGGCGATCCGCGGGGGCGAGCGGCGCGAGATCATCACGCACTCCGACGAGTTCGTGCACCATGGCGCGCGGGCGCTGCTGATGTACCCCTGGGCGCCGGTGTTCGGGCGCGGCTACGTGCTGGTTGCGATCGTCGCCTGCATCCTGCTCGTCCGCTACCGGCGGACGCTGCCGGCGGCGGGCGCGATGCTGGGCATGCTCGGCCTGTTGCTCGTGCCCGGGGCGAACACGGCGGTCATGGCCGTGGTCGGCATGGGGCAGTTCCACCGCTTCTGGCAGCTGCTGCCCTGGCCGGTGGCGCTGGCGGCCGCAGCCTGCGTCGTCGCGCGGCTGCTCGGGCGGTGGTCGATCGCGGCCGCCGTCGCCCTGGCGGCGCTGCTGCTCGCGCTCCGCGCCGAGCCGGATTTCTGGCGCGAGCCGGCCAGCTGGGTGGTCGTCGCCGCCATTGCGGCGACGGTCGTCGCGCTGATCCGCGAGCCGCGCCGCGACATCGACCGCGGCCCATGGTGGGCGGCGTCACTGCTGATCGCGGCGACGCTGGTCGCGCCGATCCAGCACAGCGGCGGCACCGTGCTGGACGAGGCGCGGGCGGGTCCGCACCGGCCGCCGCGCGCCGATCTGGCGATCGGGCTGACGCCGGGAGTCGCGGTCTGGTTCCGTCGCCACAACCAGCCGCTCCCGGTGGTGATGGGCGAGGAGCACCGGTTGTTCGAGCTGGTCGGCGAGGCGCCCGTCTACGCCGTGGGCCTGCCCGAGGCGCGGACGCGGGCGGAGCCGAAGATCGACACGGCCGGCCGGCGCCAGGACTCAGAGCGCTTCTTCGACCCGGCGACGACTGAGCAGGAGCGGCTCGACCTGCTCAGCCGCTGGGACGTGACGCATGTGCTGGTCGACCTCGAGGACCAGTCAGAGGTCGCCGACGCCATCACGGCGCTGCCCGGCCTGGCCGAGGTCTACCGCGACGACCGGTTCGTGATCCTGCGCGCCGCGCCCTGCATCGCCGAGCGCTCCTGCCCGGTCAGCGCGACTGGCGCGACGACGACGTAGGCCGTGACGCCGGCCGCGCCGACCACCAGCAGCGAGAACCACCAGCGCGAGTCGCCGGTCAGCGCCTGCGCGGCCAGCGCCGCCGCGGCGCATGCCGCGGCCGGGACGAGCAGCAGCAGGTAGTCGGCCGAGTAGGGCTGGATGTTGACGATCCGGTGCACCTGGACGAGCCGGATCAGGTTGACGCCGCCGATCGCGACGGCCGCCGCGACCGCGGCCCCCTCCATGCCGTGGTTGGAGGCGAGCGGCGCCGCGAGCCCGACCAGGACGGCGACCGCCAGCGCGTTGTCGAGCAGATCGAGGCCGGTCCGGCCGACCATGATCAGGATGAACCCGACGCTGCCGGTGGCCGCGTTGATCAGCTGGCCGATCAGCAGGATGCGCAGCGCCGTCTCGCCGCCCTCGTAACCGGGCCCGAACGCCCGCAGCGCGTCGGGCGCGGCCACGCACAGCACGACCACCACGGGGATCGTCGCCGCCAGCGCCCAGCGGGTCGCGCTCTTGAACAGCGCGTCCAGCTGCTCCCGGTGTCCGCGGGCGTGGAGGTCGGCGGCGAACGGCGAGAACAGCAGGTTGAGCGACGTCAGGAACAGCAGCACGACCTGTGCGAGCCGGCTCGCGGCCGAGTACGTGTCGACCTCGCCCGGCGGGGCGTAGGCCGCGAGCACCCACAGGTCGGCCCAGAAGAGGGCCTGCGCGAGCAGCGCCGACGGCGCACGGGGCGCGCCGAACCGCAGCGCTGCGCGGACGCGGTCTCGGCCGGCCGGCTCGTCGCCCATCCCGGCGGCGGCCCGCCGCCACATCCGCCATGCGGCCACAGCGGCCAGCAGCCATGAGGCGTCGTACGACCAGACCGCCGCGCCGGTCCCGCCGCCCAGCGCGATGGCTGCGACCGCGATCACGATCCACGCCAGGGGCTGGCCGATCCAGTAGACCCAGAGCGTCTGGGACATCTGTTTGAGCCCGCGGGTCGCGCCCAGATAGGTGTTCGCGACGGCGGCGAAGGGCACCGAGGCCGCCGCGATGGCGATCGTGTCGCGGTGCCCGCCGGTGAGTGGCGCGAGCGCCACCAGCAGCAGGCCGACCACCACGCTGGCCGCCCCGGCGATCAGCGCGCAGCGCTCGACCAGGCTGCGTAGGTGCGCGCGGTCAGCGGCGCCGACGCCGATCGCCACCTCGCGCACGGTCGCCAGGTCCATCCCGAAGCGGCTGCCGGCCGCCGCCACGAAGGCGACCTGGACGGCCACCGTGACCAGGCCCAGCCCGCCGGTCGGCAGCTGGCGGGCGAAGACGAGCTGCACGCCGTATGCGGCGACAACACCGGCGGCGAGCCCGGCAACGTTCAGCGCCGTGCCCGACAGGAGCGTGCGATGGTCACTGACCGGCGCCATGGGCCGGGAATGTAACGAACGGCCCACCCGGCGGGACTACCCTATGACCATCTCACCGATTCGAGAAAGGACGCATTCGTGTCGCTGTTCTCTCGCAAGCCCGACCGCGTTCCCGAGGCCGCCGAGGCGCTGCCCGGCCGCGATCATCCCTCCTTCGACGTCCCCGCCGAGCACGACGTGCTCGCCGGCAAGCCGCTGGTGCCGCCGTTTCCGGACGGCATCGACTGGCTGCTGGTCGGCATGGGCTGCTTCTGGGGCGCCGAGCGCGTCTTCTGGCAGACCCCGGGCATCTGGACGACGTCCGTCGGCTACGCCGGGGGGACGACCCCGAACCCGACCTACCGCGAGGTCTGCAGCGGCCGCACCGGCCATGCAGAGGTCGTGCTGGTCGCCTACGACCCGTCCGTGATCACCACCGCCGAGGTGCTGCGCAAGTTCTGGGAGGGCCACGACCCGACCCAGGGCATGCGGCAGGGCAACGACACCGGGACGCAGTACCGGTCGGCCATCTACTGGCGGACGCCGGAGCAGCGTGACGCTGCCATCGCCACCCGCGACGCCTACGCGGCGGCGCTGGCCGAGCGGGGCAAGGGGCCGATCACCACCGAGATCGCCGAGGCCGGCACCTACTACCCGGCCGAGGACTACCACCAGCAGTACCTGCACAAGAACCCGGCGGGCTACTGCGGGATCGGCGGCACCGGCGTGTCGTGCCCGATCGGGGCGGGCGCCACCGCCGCCTGATCTGCAATGCTATGCGGGTGGAGACAGTGTCCTTCACCCGCATGGCCGACGGCACCAAGGCCGACTACGACCTCCTCGACAGGTACGAGGAGGTCTACGTCGCCTCGCTGCCCGACCGCCTGCTGGCGGCGCTCGACGGGCTGAAGGACTCGTACACCGGGTACCAGGTGACCCGCTACGAGCACTCGCTGCAGTCCGCGACCCGCGCGCACAAGGACGGGCGGGGCGACGAGTACGTCGTCGCCGCGCTGCTGCACGACATCGGCGACGAGCTGGCGCCGTACACGCACGGCGAGATGACCGGGGCGATCCTGCGTCCGTACGTGAGCGACGAGATCCGCTGGGTCGTCACCTACCACGGGCTCTTCCAGATGTACTACTACGCGCACCACTCGGGCGGCGACCGCAACGCCCGCGACCGGTACAAGGATCACCCGCACTACGACGCCTGCGTCGAGTTCTGCGAGCTCTACGACCAGAACTGCTTCGACCCCGACTACGAGTCGCTGCCGGTCGAGTTCTTCGAGCCGATCGTGCGGCGGGTGTTCGCCGAGCCGCGCTACCTGAACTGATGTAACAACAGGGTCAGACCCCTTTGTTACATCACCCGTCGCCGTAGCCGAGGTCGGCCAGTCGCTGCGCGACCTCGCGCTCCTCCGCCTCGCTGTAGACGGAGACCGGCTCGGCCGCCGGCGCGCGGTTCCACTCGGCGTCCGGCTCCAGCCCGACGGCCTCGGCGATGCGGGCGGCGAAGTCGGTCAGTGAGATCTCGGGGCCGGGGCCGGGATTGACGCCGGCGCCGGCTGCGACGTAGATGCCCTCGGGGCGGTGGTCGCCGGACAGCCAGTCGGCCCGCTCCACCATCTGCCGCGCATGGGTCAGGCTGTAGAGCGGTGCCGCCTCCAGCAGCAGGTCGGGAGCGCGGTCGAGGTAGGGCCCCGACAGCACCTCCTCCTTGCGCCGCACCCTGCCGATCGGCCGCTGCCCGGTGTCCGGATCGGTGAACTCGAGCAGCGCCTGCGAGATCTCGTCGAGCACTCGGTCGGCGTCGGCCTTGTCCACGATGCCCTCGGGCTCGCGTCCGCGCAGGGCGAGCGACACGCCCTCGCCGGTCGACGTCACGCTGGTGTAGGCGCGGGTGTGCGCCCAGTCGATCGGCGTGGTCGGCACGCCGACCTTGCCGTGCAGGCCGAGCCGGTCGTAGGTCTTGCGGGCCATCGAGCGGATGCGGCCCCAGGCGAGCAGCGAGACCAGCGCCGAGCCGCGACCCGTCTTCAGCAGGCCGAGGTGCTCGAGCACCCGGTTCATGTTGAGCGCCCGGGTGCACGGCTGGTGGCCGTGGTCTGACATCAGCAGCACCAGGTCGTCCGGCCCGGTGCGCTCGAGCAGCGTCCCCAGCTCGCGGTCGAGCAGCTGGTAGACGCCGCGGACGCTGGCGGCGACCGGTGTGGCGGACGCCTGCGGGAACGCCGGGTGGCCGGGGTGGACGTACTCCAGCAGGCAGTGCTGGATCCGGTCGGGCGACACGAACACCATGCAGGCGGCGTCCCACTCGTTCTCGTCCATCAGCGTTCGCATGGCGGCCGCGCGGCGGCGGCTGACGTCCTCGACGTCGGCGATCAGGTCGAGCGGCCGGTGGCGGAACGTGGTCCACGATCCGCCGTTGATCGGCCAGCCGACGCGCGGCCCGGCCTCCGGCGGGTGGCTGTAGGTCGCGCCCTGCGGCACCACGCCGCCGGCGATCGAGATGCCCTTGATGTCGGGCGGCGGATAGGTCAGCGGCACGTTAACGAGCAGCGTCGTCCGCCCGGCCTCGGACAGCCGCTGCGGCCAGGTCGGGGCGAGGATCGACCGGTACGAGACCGGCAGCCGGCGGCTGACGCCGGGGCGGTACTCGAGGATGTCGAAGACGCCGTGCCCGGCCGGGTCGCGCCCGGTCAGGAAGGTCGGCCAGGCCGCCCACGAGTGCGAGGGCAGGCAGGAGCGGGAGACGCCCTTCTGGCCGGCGGCGATCAGCCCCGCCAGATGCGGCAGCTCGCTCCGCTCCAGCATCGGGTCGAGGATGTCCCAGTCGGCTCCGTCCCAGCCCACGATCAGCACGCGTCCAGCCACGGGCCGCAGGATACCGGCGGCCGCGGGAGCCCCGCGCCGGGCGGTCTGATGCACAAATATTCATCGCCGATGTATACTCATGCACATGGCCGTTCTCACCGCACCCACCGCCACGGCGACCGTCGGCGTCGCAGGCTCGACCGGCTACGCCGGGCGCGAGCTCCTGCGGCTGCTCGCGGGCCATCCCCTGCTGCGCGGCGTCGCGTGCACGGCCGACACACGCGCACTGGCCGAGTGCGATCTCGCGATGCTGGCGTTACCCCATGGCGCCACCTCCGAGCTCGGTCGGGAGCTGGCCGGTGCGCGTGTGCCGGTTGTGGACCTGGCCGCCGACCACCGCGGCGAGTGGGTGTACGGGCTGCCCGAGCTGCACCGCGAGCGGATCGCCGGTGCGGCCGAGGTCGCCAACCCCGGGTGCTACGCCACGGCCGCGATGCTCGCCCTGGCCCCGCTCGTCGAGCGGGGGCTGGTCGAGCCGCACCTGGTCGTCGACGGCAAGTCGGGGGTGTCGGGCGCCGGCAAGCAGGCGACGGAGCGGACGCACTTCTGCTCCGCAGCCGAGGGCATCGAGCCCTACTCGCCGGTCGGGCACCACCACCAGCTGGAGATCGAGGAGCAGCTGCGGTCGCTCGCCGGCGGGCCGCTGAGCGTGACGTTCACACCGCACCTGGCGCCGTTCTCACGGGGCCTGCTGGTCACCGCCTACGGGCGGCTGACCGGGCCGGCGACCCAGAACGAGCTGCGGGAGCTGTACGCCGAGCGGTACGCCGGCGAGCCTTTCGTCAAGCTGGTCGACGCACCGCGGACACAGGTCGTCAGGGGAGCCAACACCTGCCACATCAGCGTCTGGGCCGACGAGGAGCGCTCGGTCGTCATCGCCGCCGCCGCCCTCGACAACCTGGTCAAGGGCGCCGCCGGCCAGACGATCCAGAACGCGAACCTGATGCTCGGCCTCGACGAGGGGTTGGGGCTTCCGGTCGAGGGGCTGTGGCCGTGATCTGCGTTGTCAAGGTTGGTGGCGGGGCGCCGGGGCTGGTGTCCGCACTGGGGTCGGTTCGTGCCCGTGACGCCGGGGCGGTCGTCGTCCACGGCGCAGGGCCGCGGATCAGCGACCGGTGCCTCGCCGCCGGGATCGAGCCCCGGTTCGTCGACGGCCAGCGGGTGACCGACCCGGACGTGCTCGAGATCGTCGCCGCCGGGCTGGCCGAGGAGCGCGAGGCGCTGGTCGGGCGGCTGACCCGGGCGGGCATCGAGGCGCGGGGAATGGCCGGCGCGCTCGACGGCGAGCCGGTCGACGACACGCGGCTGGGACTCGTCGGCCGGGTGGTCGGCGTGGACGGGATCGGCATCCGGGCCGTGCTGGCTGCGTGCGCCGTCCCCGTCATCTCACCGCTGGCCGGCGCGCTCAACGTCAACGCCGACCTGGCCGCGTCCGCGGTGGCCGCCTCGCTGGGCGCCGGCGAGCTGCTGTTCCTGTCCGACGTGCCGGGCGTGCTCGACCGCGGAGGGCAGGGTGATCCCGCGGATCGCAGCGTCCGACCTGCCGCGTCTGATCGGCGACGGGCACGTGACCGGCGGGATGATCCCCAAGCTGCTGGCCGGCGCCGAGGCCCTCGCGCAGGGCGTGTGGCACGTGCGGATCGGAGCTGACACGATGGTGACCGCGTGAACGACCGCCAGCGGATGATCGCCGAGCTGCTCGACGAGCACGAGGTCTCCACCCAGCAGCAGCTGCAGCAGCTGCTCGCCGGGATGGGCGTTGACGTCACCCAGGCGACGGTCTCACGCGACCTCGATCGGCTGGGCGTGATGCGGGTGAGGCGGCACGGGCGCCTCGTCTACGCGCTCCCCGAAGACGACGCGCCGACCGACCCGATCGCGCAGGTCGTGATCGCGCTCGGCCTCGTCCGTACCATGGAGGCGTCGGCGAATCTGGCGGTGCTCCGCACCGGCCCCGCGAACGCGCATCCGGTCGCGATCGCCTTCGACAACGCCTCCCTCCCCGAGATCATCGGCACCATCGCCGGCGACGACACGATCGCGCTGATCGCACGGGAGCCGAGCACCGGGAACGACCTGATCCAGCTGATCGAGCGATTGAAGAAGGAGCATCACACGTGAAGGACACCATCGTTCTGGCGTATTCCGGCGGGCTCGACACGTCCGTCGCCCTGCGCTGGCTTGCGGACGAGTACTCGGCCGACGTGATCGCGCTGCTGGTCGACGTCGGCCAGCCGATCGACGTCGAGCACGTCACCGAGCGGGCGCACAAGGCCGGCGCGGCGGAGGTCGTGGTCGTCGACGCCAAGCACGAGTTCTCGGAGCAGTACGTGCTGCCGATCCTCCAGGCCGGCGCGCTGTACGAGGGCCGCTACCCGCTGGTCTCGGCGCTCTCCCGGCCGCTGATCGCCAAGCACCTGGTGGCGGTGGCCCGCGAGCACGGCGCGACGGCCGTCGCCCACGGCTGCACCGGCAAGGGCAACGACCAGGTGCGGTTCGAGACGGCGGTGTCGGCGCTCGCGCCCGACCTGGCCGTGCTGGCGCCGGTGCGGGACTGGGGCATGACCCGGGAGCAGGAGATCGCCTACGCCCACGAGCACGCCATCGAGGTGCCCGTCAAGTCGGGCGCCGCGTACTCCATCGACCAGAACCTGTGGGGGCGGTCGATCGAGGCCGGCCCGCTCGAGGATCCCTGGGCTGCTCCGCCGGAGGAGGCCTTCGGTCTGACGATCGCGGCCGAGAAAGCGCTGGCCGCGCCGCAGGTCGTCGAGATCGCGTTCCAGCACGGCGTGCCGGTGGCGATCGACGGCGAGGAGCTGCCGCTGCCCGCGCTGATCCAGCGGGCCGGCGCGCTCGCCGGCGCGCACGGCGTCGGCCGGCTGGACATGATCGAGAACCGGCTGGTCGGAATCAAGAGCCGCGAGATCTACGAGGTGCCGGCGGCCGCGCTGCTGCTGACCGCGTACGCGGGCGTCGAGGAGCTGGTCTGCGAGCGCGACCTGGCGCACACCAAGCAGCAGCTCGCGCTGCAGTACGCGACGCTGGTCTACAACGGCCTCTGGTTCTCGCCGCTGCGCTCGGCGCTGCAGGCGTTCATGGACGAGACGACGGCGCCGGTGACGGGCACGGCGAAGGTCAAGCTCTACCGCGGGTCGTGCGCGGTGGTCGGCCGCAAGGCCGCGTCGTCGCTATACGACCACGCGCTGGCGACCTACGAGGAGGGCGACGTCTTCCAGCACGGCGCCGCGGCCGGGTTCATCCACGTCTGGTCGCTCCCGACCAAGACGTGGGCGGCGGCTTCCAGCGCAGCCGATACAGTCGGCGTGTGACCGATCCGCTGTGGGCAGGCCGCCTCCAGGGCGGCCTGCACCCCGCCATTCTGGACTTCACCGCCTCGCTGGCCGTCGACCGGCGGCTGCTGCCCTACGACCTGCGGGCGAGCGCCGTGCACGTGCGGATGCTCGCCCGCCAGGGGCTGATCGAGGAGGAGCTGGCGGAGCGGATCTGCGAGGCGCTGGAGCGCGTCGAGGTCGAGCCCGACGCCGCCGACGAGGACGTGCACTCGGCGATCGAGCGGCTGCTCGGCGATCTCGGCCCGCGTGTCCACGCCGGCCGCAGCCGCAACGACCAGGTGCAGACCGCGATGCGTTTGTGGGCCAAGGACGCCTGCGACGAGGCGGTCGCGGGCATCCGCGGGCTGGCCGGGGCGCTGCTCGACCGGGCGGAGGCGGACGGCGGCCTGGTGCTCCCCGGGTACACCCACGGGCAGCGGGCGCAGCCGGTGTGGCTGGGCCATCATCTGGCCGCGCACGCCTGGGCTCTGGCGCGCGACGTGCGGCGGTTCCTGGCAGTTCGCGAGGCATCGGACGTGTGCCCGCTGGGCGCCGGCGCGCTGGCGGGCTCGAGCCTGCCGCTCGACCCGGCGTGGGCTGCGTCGGAGCTGGGATTCGCACGGACGTTCGACAACTCACTGGATGCCGTTGCCGACCGTGACTACGTGTCCGGCATCTGCTACGCGTCGGCGCTGTGCTTCGTCCACCTGTCGCGGCTCGGCGAGGAGCTGGTGCTGTGGACGTCCGCCGAGTACGGCTTCGCGGAGCTCGACGACGGCGCCGCCACCGGCAGCTCGATGATGCCGCAGAAGAAGAACCCGGACGCCGCCGAGCTGGCGCGCGGCAAGGCGGGAACGGCGATCGGGCGGCTGGCTGGGCTGCTGGCGACGCTCAAGGGGCTGCCGCTGGCGTACAACCGCGACCTGCAGGAGGACAAGCGCGCGGCGTTCGGCCAGATCGACGACCTGCTGGGCGCGCTGGCCGCGCTGCAGGTGTGCGTCGAGGGTCTGCGGTTCGACGGCGAGCGGATGGCGGCGGCCGCCGGCGACGGCACGACCGTCGCGACCGACGTCGCCGAGCAGCTGGTGCGCGAGGGCGTGCCGTTTCGCCGCGCGCACGAGCAGGTGGCATCGCGTGTGGCGGCCGGCGAGCGCTTCGACCGGCCGACCGCGGCCGAGGCGGCCCGAGCGCGGCTCTCGCGGGAGGCGCTCGCCGACCAGCTCGCGCGCTGCCGTGCCGAGGTCGGCGCGTGAGCGCGCTGCCCGACTCAGCGCGGGTGGAGGACGGGCGGCTGGTGATCGGCGGCGTCGGCGCCGCGGAGCTGGCCGAGGAGTACGGCACGCCGCTGTACGTCTACTGCACCCAGACGCTCCGCGGCCGGGCGGCCGCGTACCTGCGCGGCCTCGACTGGTACCCCGGGGCGGCGCGGGCCGTGTTCGCGTGCAAGGCGAACGCGACCGTCGCGGTGCTGCGGGAGGTGTTCGGCGAGGGGCTGGGCGCCGATGTCGCCTCGGAGGGAGAGCTCGCCGCCGCCCTGCGGGCGGGTGCCGATCCTGCCTCCATTGTCGTGCACGGCAACAACCCATCGGAGCGTGACCTACGCGCGGCGATCGACGCGCACGCCGCGCTGATCGTCGTCGATCATGCCGGGGAGCTCGAGCGGATCGACCGCCTGGCCGGCGAGACCGGGCGCGTGCAGCGGGTGCTGGTGCGGGTGACGCCGGGCATCGAGCCGGACACCCACGCGAAGATCGTCACCGGCCACTCCGCGTCCAAGTTCGGCTTCGCGCCGGTCGACGTGCTGGACGCGCTGGACGCGGCGGCCGGGCTGCTGCACGTCCAGCCGTGCGGCATGCACGTGCATCTGGGCTCGCAAATCGGGGATACTGGGCCGTACCTCCAGGTGGTCGACTGGCTGGCCGAGTTCATCGAGGAGCACGGGCTGGGCGACCTGCCGGTGCTGGACGTCGGCGGCGGCTTCGCGATCGCCTACACGGAGGGCGAGGTGGAGCTGGCGATCGAGCCGGCGCTCGAGCAGATCTGCGCGCACCTTGCGGAGCGGCTGATCGCCCACGGGCTGGAGATGCCGGAGCTGATCGTGGAGCCGGGCCGCTCGATCGTCGGCCCGGCCGGCGTCACGCTGTATCGGGTGGGTTCGGTCAAGGAGACGGCCGGCGGCGTGACGTACGCCGCGGTGGACGGCGGGATGTCCGACAACCCGCGCCCGGCCCTCTATGGCGCGGTCTACGAGGCGATCGCCTGCGACCGCGCCGACGCCGATCCCGACCGCGTCTATGCGATCGCCGGCAAGCACTGCGAGTCCGGCGATGTGCTGATCGAGCGCGCGCGGCTCCCGCAGCTGCACCCCGGCGACCTGCTGGCGGTGCCCGCGACGGGCGCCTACGCGGCCAGCATGGCGTCGAACTACAACCTGCTGCCGCGGCCCGCGGCGGTGCTCGTCGAGGGCGGCGAGCCGCGCCTCGTCCAGCGTCGCGAGACGCTCGCCGATTTGCTCGGCCGCGACCTCTGACGCCCTCCGGGGTCAGACCCCGCTCTGACCCCGCTTGCGCAACAACCTCGCGTCGAGGCGTCACGATCGCGTGACCGCCTGGGCTCTCCCGCTCGCCGGCGTGACGCCTGCGGGTCGTGACGAACGCCGGAAAGCCTGCCCCGGAGCGCACGGGGCGTGACGGGATCGGCACGCCTCGTCGCAGCCATTTCACTCAAGCGGGGTCAGAGGGGGGTCAGACCCGAAAACGTCACGCCGTGCGTGCGAAGTGCGCGCTGCGGCACGCCCGTGACGAAGGGGCGACGCCGTCGCCCCGGCTCCACCGGCGCACGCGGTTGGCCCCGCGCCGTGCGTTACGCAGGCGTCACGACGGCGTGCGAAGTGTGGCGAAACGCACGCGTGGGCACGGATCGGGTCTGACTCCGCCTAGGGGAGGATTCGTGCCGACGTGCGCGAACTCGTTCCGTCCCGTACCCTGTGAGGACCATGCCACCAGCAGGAAGACCACGAGCGATCTGGACAGGCAGCATCAGCTTCGGCCTGGTGAACGCGCCCGTGCGGATGTACGCGGCCGTCAGTGAGCAGAATCTGAAGTTCAACCTGATCCACGAGACGGATGGCGGGCGGATCGGCTACCAGAAGATCTGCAAGCTGGAGGAGAAGACCGTCCCCAACGACGAGATCGTCAAGGCCTACCAGGTCGAGGAGGACGAGTTCATCTACCTGACCGACGAGGACTTCGAGGCCGCGTCGCCCGAGGCGTACAAGACGATCACCGTTCACGACTTCGTGCCGACCTCGGAGATCGACCCGATCTACTTCGAGCGCACCTACTACCTGGGCGCCGCCGACAAGACCGGCGAGCCGGTGTACGCGCTGCTGGTCGAGGCGATGGAGAAGGCCGGCCTGGCGGCGATCGCGACCTACGTGTTCCACGAACGCGAGAACCTCGGCTGCCTGCGCGTCCGCGATGGCGTGCTGACGCTGGAGAAGATGTTCTTCCACGACGAGGTGCGCCCGTCCGAGGGGATCGCGCCGGACGGCGTCGCCGTCGACAAGAAGCAGCTCGAGATGGCGATCGAGCTGATCAAGAACTACACGGGCAGCTTCGACCCGACGCAGTACGAGGACAACTACCGCGCCCGGCTGCTCGAGGTGATCGAGCAGAAGCGCGACGGCAAGGAGGTCAAGCGCGTCGTCGAGGCCGAGACCACGGCCGCGCCCGACCTGCTGGCCGCCCTCCAGGCGTCGCTCTCCCAGACCAAGGGGAGCCGCAAGACGCCGGCCGAGAAGCCGGCTAAGAAGGCAGCCGCTGCCGCAGGGTCCGGAGGCTCTCGGCGAGGTCGCCGAAGCGGCTGATCCGCCGCTCGACCGCCTCCGTCGTGAACGCCCTGGGGTCGAGCTTGTCGTCCAGCTCGTCCCAGCGAAGCGGCGTCGACACCGGCGCTCCCGGCTTCGGCCGCACCGAGTAGACGCCCGCCGTCGTCCGGCCCAGCCCGTTCTGGTTGGCGTCGATCAGCACGCCGTGGCGCTCCGACTTGCGCCACCGGGTCGTCACCAGGTCGGGATGCGTGGCGGCGATCGCCCGCGCGACGGCCGCGACGAACCCCCGCGCGTCCGCGTGCTCATACCGCCGCTCGACTGGCACCAGCACGTGCATCCCCTTGCCGCCGCTGGTCTTCGGCACGCCGATCAGGTCGAGCGCCGACAGCGCGTCGCGCAGGATCAGCGCCACCTTGACCACGGTCGCGTAGGGCACGCCGTCCGCCGGATCGAGGTCGAACATCACCAGGTCGGGCCGGTCGGGCCGGTCGCGCCGGGCCAGCCAGGGGTGGAGGTCGATGCAGCCCATGTTCGCCATCCACAGCAATGAGTCGGCGTCGTTGACCAGCGCGTAGGAGATCCCCTCGTGCTCGAACCGCTTCACGAACGGCGGCATGTGCGACGGCGCGTCCTTCTGGAAGAAGTGCTTGCCGGCGATGCCGTCGGGATAGCGCAGCATCGTGAACGGCCGGTCGCGGAGGTGCGGGACGAGCACCGGCGCGATCCGCTCGTAGAACCCGAACACGTCGCCCTTGGTGATCCCGTCGTCGGGGAAGAACACCTTGTCGGCGTTGGTCGGCTCGACCCGCCGCTTCGACCGCTCCGACTTCGCCGCCAGCCCCTTGTAGACCGGCGCCCGCAGCCGCCCGTCGCGCGTCCGCTCGGTGAACTGCACGCGGGCCCGCAGCTCCGGCTCGACCCAGCGCAGATCGCGCGCCTTGACGCGAGGCATCCGCGGCGCCGGCGAGATCGTGGCCGACGTCCGGCGCAGCGGCTCCATCAGGCGCAATAGGCGCGTCACCTCGCCGCCGTCCAGGCCGCTGCCGACGTTGCCCACCCAGCGAAGGGCGCCCTCGTCGTCCGGCTCGGCGAGCACCAGCGCACCCAGATCCTCGCGCGAGCCCTCGCCGCGGGTGAACCCCGCCACCGTGAACTCCGCCGTCTGCCGGGCCTTCAGTTTGAGCCACTCGCGGCTGCGCCGACCGGGCCGGTACGCCGAGCCGCGCTTCTTGGCCATCACGCCCTCCAGCCCGTGGTCGAGCGCCGCCTGGTAGAGCGCCTGGCCGTCGTCGAACGCGGCCGAGACCCGCACGATCGGGTTGTCGGGCAGGATCAGCGCCTCCAACTGCTCGCGCCGCCGCTCGAGCGGCTGGTCGACCAGCGGCCGGCGCTCCAGCTCGAGCAGGTCGAACACGTAGTAGACGAGCGGGCCGCCATCGCGCTGGAGCAGGCCGAAGCTCGGGCGGCCCTGCTCGTCGAGCGCGCACACCTCGCCGTCGACCACGCAGTCGGAAGTGCGCACGGCGTGGGGCAGCGCCCGGGCAACCGCCGCGAACCGCGAGCTGAGGTCGACGCCGGTGCGGCTGCGCAGCGTCGCATCGTTGCCGCGCACTGCGCCCAGCGCCCGGAACCCGTCCCACTTGACCTCGAACAACCAGCTGTCGCCGGCGGGCAGCCGCTCGGTCTGCCCGGCCAGCATCGGCAGCAGATCGGTGCTCGCCGCGGCGGCATCGCGCGGCTCGTCGTCGTGTTTCTTGATGATCAGCCAGTTGCGATCGTCGCCGTCCAGGTGCGCCGGGACGAGCGTCCATCGGCCCTGCATCCGCTCGCCGTGCAGGTTCACCGTCAGCCCGCCGTCGCGCTTGCGCTCCTCGAGTACGTAGGTGCCGCGGTCCCAGATCTCCATCAGGCCGGCGCCGTACTGGCCCTTGGGGATAACGCCCGAGAAGTCGGCGTACTCCATCGGGTGGTCCTCGGTGTGGACGGCCAGGTAGCGCTCACCGGTCTCCAGCGGCAACCCCTTGGGCAGCGCCCAGCTGGCGAGCGTGCCGGACATCTCGAGCCGCAGGTCGTAGTGAAGGCGGCGGGCGTCGTGGCGCTGGATGACGAAGACCGGCTCGGCGTCCCCAGCCGAGCCGCCGGTGTCCATCGGCTCCGGCGTCGCGCCGCGGTGGCGCTTGCGACGGTACTCGTCCAGGCGCGTCACGTCGTCGGCCATCAGCTCTTGCGGTAGCGGGCGACGCCGACGTGCGTCGCCTTGGCGATCGCGTCCGCGTCGGCGAACCGGTAGAGCAGCAGCCCGCCGACCTGCTTGCGGGGGAGGTAGAAGCTGACCTTGCCGTCGCGCGTCTTGCCGGCCGGCACCTGCTTGCCGATGATGCCGCCCGGGTTGGCGACGAAGGTGCTCGAGCCGGAGAGCAGCCAGATCTGGGTCGGCGCCGACGGTCTGCGCGTCGGTCGTCGTGTTGCCGATGGTGACATCGGCGGTGGCCACGTACTTGACGCCGGGCGGCACGTGAGTGGCGTCCGGCGCCAGGCGACCAGGTCAGCCCGTCGATATGCAGGGTGACGTCGTCGAGCCGCAGCACCTGTCCGGGGGCGGCCACGGTGTAGACACGGCCGTCGGGCAGCTTCGCCGTTCCCTGGGCGGGCAAGGTCTGCGCGGTGCGCACCGTCTCCTTGCTGGACGCGGCGGCGGAGCTCGACGATCCCGCGGACGAGCCGCTGCAGCCCGCAGGCCAGCGCGCGAGGCCAGGATCAGCGGGATGAGGACGCGCCGGATCACGGCGCACATGCTACTTCCGGCGGCTTCGCAGCTCGGCCAGCGGCGCCAGCGGGTCGATCCCGTCGCGCGCCAGCAGCACCATCGAGTGGAACCACAGGTCGGCGACCTCGGCGACCAGCTCGCCGCTGCCCGCCGGCGCCAGCAGCACCTCGACCGCCTCCTCGCCGACCTTGCGCTGGGCGACCTCGCGGTCGGCGGCCAGCACGCCCGCCACGTAGCTCTCGTCGCCGGCCTCCCGCCGCCGCTGCTCGAACACCCGCGCGAGCTCGGGCAGCACCGAGGTGACGTCGCCGCGGCGCGGCCCGAAGCAGGTCTCCTCGCCGGTGTGGCAGGCGGGCCCGGCCGGCCGCACGCGCAGCAGGATCGTGTCGCCGTCGCAGTCGAACGCGAGGTCGCGCACCTCCATCGTGTTGCCCGAGGTGGCGCCCTTCTGCCACAGCTCGTCGCGCGACCGCGAGTGGAAGTGCGCGAGCCCGGTGGCGCGCGTCGCCTCCAGCGCCTCGGCGTCCATGTAGGCGAGCATCAGCACGTCGCCGGTCGCCTCGTCCTGCACGATGGCGGGGATCAGCACGCCCGGGCCGAGGGTCACATCCGCATCGGCAGGCCGCATCGGGCCACCTCCTTCTTGACCTCGGCGATCGTGTGGACGCCGTCGTGGAAGATCGACGCCGCCAGCGCCGCCTGCGCGCCCGCCTCGAGCGCCGACGCCAGGTCGCGCGGCCCGCCGGCGCCGCCCGAGGCGATCACCGGCACGCCGACCGCGCCGCAGATCCGGCGCAGCAGCTCAATGTCGTAGCCGCCCAGCGTGCCGTCCGTGTCGATGCTGGTGACCAGCAGCTCGCCGGCGCCGCGCTCGGCCGCCTCTGCCGCCCAGGCCACCGCGTCGCGGCCGGTCGGCCGCCGCCCGGCGCTGGCGAAGGCGCTCCACGAGCCGTCTCCGTCGGCCGCGGCGTCGATCGCGACCACGACGCACTGGCTGCCGAACCGCTCGGCCAGCTCGCCGATCAGCTCCGGGCGGTCGAGCGGCGCGCTGTTCGAGCTGACCTTGTCCGCGCCGGCGTTCAGCAGGTCGCGGGCCCGGCCGACGGACGAGACGCCGCCGCCGATGCACAGCGGCACGTCGACCCGCACGGCCGCCCGCTCGACCGCCTCCAGCAGACCGCGCCAGTCCTCGTCGCCGGCCGAGATGTTCAGCCAGACGATCTCGTCGGCGCCCTGCGCCGCGTAGCGCTCGGCCGCATCCACCGGGTCGCCGCAGTCGCGCAGCGACTCGAAGTTGATGCCCTTGACCAGACGGCCGCCGCGGACGTCCAGGCAGGGGATGATCCGCCTACGCAGCAAGCCACGCCTCCAGCATCCGCCGGCCGGCGGGGCCGCTCTTCTCGGGATGGAACTGCACGCCGGCCACCCGGCCGGACGCCACCGCGCTGGGCACCGCGCGGCCGCCGATGTCGGTCTCGGCCGCCACGACCGCGGGGTCGCTGGGCGCCACCGCGTAGGAGTGCGCGAAGTAGCAGACGGCCGGCAGCGCGGGACGGAGCGGGCCATCGCCCGTCGCGACGACGTCGTTCCAGCCCATGTGCGGCAGCCGCTCGGCCCAGCCGATCCGCTCCACGGTGCCGGGCAGCAGGCCGAGGCAGGCGACGTCGCCCTCGGCGCTTTGCTCGAACAGCAGCTGCATACCCAGGCAGACGCCGAGCAGCGAGGGCGGCTCGCGCAGCGCGTCCGCCATGCCGGTGCGCGCGAGCGTCCGCATCGCCGGAGCCGCGGCGCCGACCCCTGGCAGCACGACCCGCTCCGCGGCGGCGACCCGATCGGCGTCGGCCGTCACCTCGACGTCCGCCCCCAGCCGCTCGAACGCGGCCCGCAGCGAGCGCAGGTTGCCGGCGCCGTGGTCGATCAGCGTGACTCGCGGCATCAAACCGCGCCCTTCGTGCTGGGCAGCGCGCCGCCGCGGCGCGGGTCCGTGGCGCAGGCCTCGCGCAGCGCCAGGGCCAGCGCCTTGAACGCGGCCTCGACGACGTGGTGGTCGTCGTCGCCGGAGCCCTCGAGGTGGATCGCCATCCGGCCGCTGCGCGACAGGGAGTCGGCGAAGTGGGGGATCAGGGTGACCGGGAGCTCGCCCAGGGACGGCCCGCGCAGCGCGAGGTCGACGCGCGAGAACCCGCGGCCGCCCAGGTCGACCGTGGCGTGCGCGAGGGCTTCGTCCAGCGGCGCGCGCGCGTCGCCGTAGCGGGCGACGCCGGCGCGATCGCCGAGCGCGGCGTCAAGCGCCTGGCCGAGCACGATGGCGACGTCCTCGACGGTATGGTGGGCGTCCACCCACAGGTCGCCTGTGCAGGTCAGGTCGACGTCGATCATCGAGTGCAGCGCGAGCGCCGTCAGCATGTGATCGAGGAAGCCGATGCCCGTTGTCACGCGGCTCGCCCCGGTGCCGTCGAGATCGACCGAGCAGGCGATCTGGGTCTCGCGCGTCCGCCGCTCGACGGCCGCCGTCCGTCCGCCGCGACCGGTCGCGGCCGGCGGCGCCGACGCGCCGAGCGCCTCCAGCACGCGGTCGTTGTCGGCCGGCGTGCCCAGCGTCAGCCGGATGTGGTTGGGCAGGGCGTCGAAGGTGCGGACGACGATCGCCGCACCCAGCAGCCGCCCGACGGTGGCGGTGTTCGGCTCGCCAAGGTTGCAGAACAGGAAGTTCGTGCGGGAGTCGGGGATCTGCCAGCCCAGGCCGCGCAAGGCCTCGGTCATCCGCGTGCGCTCGCCGACCGTCTCGGCGACGTTGCGCAACATCTCGTCCGGGTCGGCGAGCGCCAGCTGGGCGAGCGCCGCCGAGTGCGAGGAGATGCTGCCGGGCGGCCGGATCGCCTCGAGTTTGGCCGCCAGCGCCGGCGGCGCGAGGATGTAGCCGACCCGCGCGGCTGCGACGGCGAACGCCTTGCTCAGCGTCCGCACGACCACAGTGTTCTCCCGCTCCTGGGCCAGGCGCGCGAGGTCGGTGCCGCCGAACTCGACGTACGCCTGATCGATCACCACCAGCCCGTCGCGGCGCTCCGCCGCCTCCTCGGGCGTGTCCGCGCCGGTCGGGTTGTGCGGGGTGCAGATCCAGGTCAGCCGTGCGCCGGCGGGATCGTCGGAGAGCACACCGCCGGCCAGCCGCGTCGCGTTCTCGAACATCGCGTAGTGGGGACGGCGGGCGTACGCCCGGTCGCCGGGCGAGAGCGCGAGCAGCGCGCACAGGATCAGCGCCTCATCGGCGCCGTCGGTGGGGATCACCTGGTCAGGCGGGAAGCCGGCGTACTCGGCGATGGCCTCGCGCAGCGGCCGGTAGCGGGAGTCCGGGTACGAGTGGACCGGCACCGCCGCCAGCCGCGCGGCGGCGCCGGCGTACCAGCGGGGCGAGCGCGGCTGGGTGTTCTGGTCGAGCCGGAGCACCGGGACACCCTCCGGCACGGCGCCCTCCCAGCCCTCCTGCCAGCGGTACGGCTCGATGTCTGCGAGGTCGGGGCGGATCACGGCACCAGGTTCTCGATCGGGAGCACCAGGATGGAGCTGGCGCCGGCGGTGCGCAGCGGCCCGAGCAGCTCGACCACCTGGCGGCGGTCGACGACCGCGTGCACGGCATGCATGCCGGTGCGGGCGAGCGGCAGCACGGTCGGCGAGTCGAGGCCGGGCAGCAGGCTGATCACCTCGTCCAGCGAGCCGTCCGGCGCGTT
Source organism: uncultured Actinomycetes bacterium (assembly GCA_963809205.1). Taxonomy (GTDB): domain Bacteria; phylum Actinomycetota; class Thermoleophilia; order Gaiellales; family JAICJC01; genus DATLLN01. The sequence continues at coordinate 109,051 of CAWEIS010000001.1, forward strand.
CAGCATCAGGTAGCGCTTGTCGCGGGCCGCGATCACGCTCTGCATCACCACCCGCAGGTCGTCGGCGACGGCCTCCTGGGCGGGCGACAGGTCGGGGCGCACCAGCAGCACCGCCTCCGACTCCAACAGCTCGGCCACCGGGCGCAGGCCGTTGGAGCGCATCGTCTCGCCGGTTGAGACCAGGTCGACGATCGCCTCGGCGGCGTCCAGCCGCGGCGCCAGCTCGACCGATCCGTGGATCGGGACGATCTGCACGTCGACCCCCTGGCCGGCGAAGAACGCCGCGGTGGCGACGGGGTATGCCGTAGCGACGCGGGTTCCGCCGAGCTCGGCGGCGCGCTGCACGGGCGACGCCGCGGCGACGGCCAGCGTCAGCGTGCAGCGCCCAAAGCCGAGGGGCAGCAGCTCCCGGGCCTCGGACCGCGCCTCGATCAGCTGGTTGCGCCCGGCGATTGCCGCCTCGACGGCTCCGTCCTGGGCCCAGACCGGGATGTCGTCGCTGCGCGCGAACAGCACCTCGATGTCCCACTGCGGGCAGTGCGTGTGCAGCGCGCGGCCGGTCGTGTCGACCTCGATGCCGCATTCGCGGGCCAGCCGCGCGGCGGGCTCGTACATGCGTCCCTTGGACGGGAGGGCGAGGCGGAACGGCCGGCTCACGGCTTGCGCCGCCTCGCCAGCCGGTCGAGCACGATCCGGTAGCCGCCCTCGCCGTGGCGCAGCCAGTGGGCGACCCGGGTGACGGTGGTGGTCGACGCGCCGACCTCGGCGGCCACGCGCGCGTACGGCGTGCCGGCATCGAGCAGGCGCGCGCACTGCAGGCGGTGGCTGAGCGTCACCAGCTCGTGGAGGCTGCAGATGTCGCGCAGAAAGCGGGCCGCCTCGTCGCGTGTACGGCAGGCCAGGAAGGCGTCCGCGAGCTCGTCGACATCCGGTGTGTGCCACTGTTCGGCCATTGCGCTACCATTTTAGCATGGTAGAACGCTCCGCCATCGCCATTCCTGCCATCGATCTGCTCGACGGGAGCGTCGTCCGCCTCCGTCAGGGCCGCTACGACGCGGTCACCGCCTACGACGTCGATCCGCTGGAGCTGGCCGAGTCGTACGCGCAGGAGGGGGCGACGCTGCTGCACGTGATCGATCTGTCCGCCGCGCGGGACGGCCACCGGCCGGCCGCGCACGCCGACCTGATCCGCCGGCTCGTCCGCGAGTCCGGACTTGCCGTCCAGGTGGGCGGCGGGGTGCGCAGCGAGGCGGACGTCGCCGAGGCGCTCGAGCTGGGCGTGGCCCGGGTGCTGATCGGGACGCTGGCCGCCGAGGAGCCGAACCTGGTCGGCCGGCTCGCGGTGCAGTCGGCCCGCATAGCTGTCGCCGCCGACGTTCGCGACGGCACCGTCCGCGCGGCCGGCTGGCTGAAGGACACCGGCCGCGGCCCGATCGCGTTCGTCGAGCGCCTCGCCCAGTCCGGCGTCCGCGACTTCCTGGTCACCTCGATCGACCGCGACGGCACCGGCCTCGGCCCCGACCTCGAGCTGCTGGAGTCGGTGCGCCACGCGGTGCCCGGGCTGCTGATGGCGGCGGGCGGCATCGGTTCGGCATCCGACGTGGCCGCGGCGGCCCGGGCCGGCGCCGACGGCATCGTCATCGGCCGGGCGCTCTACGACGGCGCGCTGGCCTTGTCCGACGCCTCGGCCTCGGTGCGCAGCTCGCCCAGCGACAGACCCTCGTAGGAGAGGAAGAAGAACCCGAGGCCGACCGACAGCAGCGCCTCGATCAGCTGCAGGCCGATCGAGAACGTGAACGCCTTCTCGGCGCTGACGTTGGTGGCGAAGGTCAGCGCGGCAACCGTGGCGCCCTGGAAGACGACGATGTTGCCGGGCACGATCGGGAACAGGCCGACCAGCGTGGACGTGAGGAACACGAGGCCGGCGACGCCGATCCCGGTGTCGATGCCGTACGCGTGGAGCGCCCAGTGGATGCCGACGATCTGCGCCACCCATGACAACGCTGCCGTGAACAGCCCCCAGGCGAGCAGCCGGGGATGGCGGAAGATCGCCTGCCCGTGCCGCAGCGCGCTCGAGATCGCGGTCGCCGACAGGCCGAGCAGCGTCCACCAGCGTTCGACCGGATCGCCCTCCTCGTCGCTGCCCACCTGCCGCCGCCGGTAGCGGGCCCAGACCTCGATCGCGCCGGCGACGACGGCGATCGTGAAGACCACGGCGGCCAGCACCCACAGCAGGTCGCCCGCCCAGCCGGGGATCGAGACCAGCGTGGTGATGCCGAGCAGCACCGCCAGCAGCGTCACCGCGAGCAGCAGCTGCTCGGTGACCAGCGTGCCGACGGCGGTCGGCACCGGCATGTCGACGCCGCGCGCGATCAGCTTGCGGCGCAGGACGGAGACGCGGACGACCTCGCCCAGCCGGGCGACCAGCACCGTGTTCAGCAGGAAGCCGATGAAGATCGCCGGGATGACCTCCTCCAGCAGCTTGACGTGGATCCGCTCCCCGCCCTCCTCGTCGGCGGGCACCGCATCCAGGGCCGCCTGCCATGTCAGCGCCTTCGCGCCGACCGACGCCAGGTTGGCGACCAGCGCCGCGGAGACCAGCGCCGGGTCGGCGGTCGTGATCACCGCGCCGATCGACTTCAGCCCGAAGCGGCTGCTGACGAAGTAGACGATCGCCGCCACGACGGCGCCCAGGAAGGCGGCGCGCAGCAGCATCCGCCGGCGCGGCTGCAGCTCCGCCGCCAACTCCGACACGGTGACGAACTCGAGGCCGAGCTCGTGGCCGTGGTCGATGATCCGCGGCAGCGCCTCGACGGTCTGCGTGCGGTCGCCGCCGTTGCCCGATCCGTCCGCGTCGTGAAGCAGCAGGATGGCCCCCGGCTTCAGGCGGGACACGCTGCGGCCGACGATCCGCTCGACGCCCGGCAGCGCGGTGTCCCAGACGCCGGCCGTCCAGCCGACCACCCGGTAACCGAGCCGCTTCGCCACGGTGGTCAGGAACGGGCTGCGAAAGCCGTGCGGCGTGCGGAACAGCGGTGCCGGCGGCTGGCCGACTGCCTCGACCACCGCCTCCTCCGCCGAGCGCAGCTGGTAGGCGATCGCCTCCGGCCCGTCGAACGTCATGATCGAGTGGTCCTCGCCGTGGCTGGCGAGCTCGTGCCCCTCCTCGACGATCCGGCGGACGATCTCCGGGTGCGCGCGGACGTTGCGGCCGAGCACGAAGAACGTGGCCTTCGCGCCGCGGTCGCGCAGGGCGTCGAGGATGGGTGGCGTGTGGAGGTCGCTCGGCCCGTCGTCGAACGTGATCGCCGCCTTCGGGCTGGGGAGCTTCCCGCGGGCGATCACGGGGCCGAACAACGGGGAGTTGGGCGTGAACGCGCCCCAGGCGACGGCGAACAGCGCGATCAGCGCGATGGCGAAGATCGCGTCGCCCAGCTCGTCGCCCACCTTGACCGCGACGGTGCCCCAGATCAGGCACCAGACGATCGAGACGCCTACGAAGCGAGTGATGACCTGGCGCTTGCCCATGCCGGTCGACGTCCCGCGATCAGGTCGGTGTAGTAGGCCTGGAGGTGGCGCGTCACGGTCGGCCACGAGTAGTTCTCGAGCGCGGTGCGGCGGCCCTCGGCGGCCATCCGCGTGCGCAGGGCGTCGTCGTCGAGCAGCGTGCGCAGCGCGTCGGCGAAGCGCTCCGGCGACTTCGCGGGATTGACCAGAAAGCCCTGGCGCCCGTCCTCCATCAGCAGCTGGAACCCGCTGATCCGGCTGGCGGCGACGGCCCGGCCGCAGCTCATCGCCTCGAGCAGCACCATCCCGAACGAGGCCCGGTCGCAGGGCGTGCAGAAGATGTCGCCGGTGACCAGGTAGTTCGGGCGGCTGCGGTTCAGCCGGCCCGCGAAGTGGACGTAGGGGCGGGCCTCGTCGCTGACCATCCGCTCGTAGACGCGGCGCAGCGGCCCGTCGCCGACGACGATCAGCCGCACGGCGGGGCCACGCTCGGCGAACAGCAGCTGATGGGCGCGGATCATCGTGTCGACGCCGTTGCGGGGGTCGAAGCGGCCGATGAAGACGATGTTGCGGTGGTCGCCGAGCAGCTCCGCGACCGGCTCTGCGTCGGGCGAGAAGTGGTCGGCGTCGATGCCGTTGGGGATCACGTCGTACGCGTAGGGGAAGTACGGCGTGAGCGAGCCGATGCAGGCATCGCTGACGCAGATCCGGCCGTCCAGGCGCTCGATCGCCGGGCGGATCAGCTCGGCCTGGATGTCCATCCCGGTGGTCTGCGGGAAGACGCTGTGGAAGGTGGCGACCGAGAGCGCGTCGTCCGGCGTGTTGTCGATCGCCCAGGCGGTCATCTGCGGGTTGTACGGCGCGTGGACGTGGACGACGTCGAAGCCGCGCTCGCGGAAGAACGAGCCCAGGCGGCGGCCCAGCCGGGGGCCGATCGTGTGCGTCGTCTCGGCGCCGTTCCCCCAGCCGGGGACGTACAGCCGGATCGCGGTGCCCATGCGCACCACCTCGAACGTCGGATCGGGCACGGCCATCGCGTCGTCGACGACCGGCGGCGCCTGGATCGCCCTGCCGGTGACCACGGTCACCTCGTGGCCGAGGTCGGTCAGCCCACGGGCCTGGCCGTCCACGTGCTCCGTGATGCCGCCCAGGGTGGGGTAGTAGAAGTCGGTGACGATGGCGATGCGCACCGGGTGGGATGCTAACGGTGCATGCGGTCTCCGCGGCTCCGGGTCAAGCCCACACCGGGTGCAGATCCCGCCACGACCCGTCCAGAACCCGCACCGAAACCGTCGCCCCCGCTGTCGGCCCTGGCACTGTGCCCGGCACCGACCCCGGCACCGTGCGGCGGCGTGCCGGCGTTGGCACTCTCCAAGGGACAGTGCCAATCCACCCGGCTCCGGCGCTATACTGAGGGTGATGCCGATCTACGAGTACCTGTGCGAGAACGGGCACACGTTCGACGTGCTCCAGAAGTTCGCGGACGACCCGCTCGATGAGTGCGAAGTGTGCGGCGCCCCGTCGCGGCGCGTGCTGCACCCGGTGGCGATCCACTTCAAGGGATCCGGCTTCTACACGACCGACTACGGGCGGGGGAAGAAGAAGGCGTCGGACACCGGCGACTCGTCCTCCAAGGGCGACTCCTCGTCCAAGAGCGACTCGTCCTCCTCGTCCTCCAAGGACTCGAAGTCCTCGGGCGACTCGGGCTCGTCGGCCAAGAAGGCCGCGGAGGCCTGACCGTCAGCTGACGGTGCAGCCGGGGGCGTAGATCTCGCCCTTCGGCGCCGGCAGCGGAGCCACGTTGCCGAGGTACATCCCGACGACCTGCTTGTTCTGCGGGTCGGACGCGATCACGTCCTGGCCGCCGATCACCTGCGGCGATCCTCCGAGGTGGCACTGCACGGTCTTCTGGGCGCGCCACTTGACCCAACCCATCTCGAGCAGCTCGTTGGCCGACAGGTCGGTCGCCAGCGGCTTCGCGACGGCGCGCCCGATGGTCGGCAGCCGGAAGATGTTCGTCGGCTTGACCAGCGTGTGCGCGATCGCGTTCATCACCTGCTGCTGGCGCTCCGTCCGCGACACGTCCGAATCCTGCGGGTTCGTGGTGTGCCGGATACGCGCGTAGCCCAGCGCCCAGCGGCCGCCCAGGTGGATCTCGCCCTTGGGGAAGACCCAGTGGATGCCGTCGAACGTGCCGGTGCCGACGATCTTGCGCGGGTTGTTGATCGTCACGCCGCCCATCGCGTCGATCAGATCCTCGAAGCCCGAGAAGTCGACCAGCACGACGTGGTTGACCGGGATCCCGGTGAACGAGCGGATCGTCCGGATCAGCAGCGGCGCGCCGCCGTAGGCGTACGCGGCGTTGATCTTGGACAGGCCGTGGCCGGGGATCTGCACGTACATGTCGCGCGGGATGGAGAGCATCGACACGGTGTGCTTGTCCGGATTGGTGCGCATCAGCAGGATCGAGTCGGCCCGGGCGCTGGTGCCCTTGCCGCGGCTGTCCGAGCCGAGCACGAGCGTCACGTTGGGGTCGGAGAGCATGCTGCCGCCGGGGACGAGCGCCGCCTCTGTGCGCTTGTCGAGGCGCTTGTTGGCCTTCTCGACCTCGCCGGCGAACGCTCTGTAGCCCATGTAGACCCACGCGACCAGCACGACCAGGATCACGCCGAGGGCGATCAGTATGCCGCGCTTCCAGCCGATCCGAAAGCGCCGGGGCGGCTGCGTGGTGGCCACGTCCCGGCCCGGCAGCTGCGGCGGCTGCGGGGGTGGGGCGACGGTGGCCGGGCCCGGCTCGCCGAACCGGAACCTCGCGGCGTCCGGGTCGTCGTTCCTGGCACTGCCCCCGCGATAGACCTTGTAGCGCTTCGGCTTCGTTTGCTCCGACAAGACGTTGCTATGTTAGCCACCGCCATGCCCGATCCCTCCCCGCTGCCCGTCGTCGGCGTCGACCTCGGCGGCACCACCGTCAAGGCCGCACTCGTCGCTCCGGGCTTCGAGATCGGCGCCCGCGGGCAGGAGCCGACCGACCTGCGCAGCCAGCGCTCGCTGCTGGACGGGATCGAGCGCCTGGTCGAGAAGGTGCGGGACGGCGCGGAGATCGGCGGCGTCGGCTTCGGCCTGCCGTCGCAGATCGACCAGCGCCACGGCCGCGTGCTCGACTCGACCAACATCCCGCTCGAGGATCTGGACTTCGCCGAGGAGATGCGCAGTCGGCTGAGTACCGATGTCATGATCGACAACGACGCCAACGTGGCGTGCCTGGCCGAGTGGCGGATCGGCGCCGCCAAGGGCGCCGGCAACGTCGTCATGCTGACGCTGGGCACCGGCGTCGGCGGCGGCCTGATCCTGGACGGCCGGCCCTATCGCGGCTCCACCGGCGCCGGGGCCGAGCTCGGCCACATGACCATCGACGAGGATGGGCCGCCGTGCCAGGGTCACTGCCCGAATCGCGGCTGCCTGGATGTGCTGGCGTCGGCAACCGGGGTCATGCGTGAGGCCAATGCGCTCGCCGACGCCCGCCCGGCCGGCACACTGCGCGAGGCGCGTGGCGGCGGAGCGGTGCTCGACGCACGGTTCGTGATCGAGCATGCCCGGATCGGCGACGCCGAGTCGCTGCAGGTGCTGGGGACGGTCGGCCAGTACCTGGGTATCGGCATTGCCAGTCTGGTCAACATCTTCAACCCGGAGGTCGTGGTGATCGGGGGCGGCGGGAGCGCGGCGGGCGACCTGCTGCTCCGCCCGGCCCGGGAGGAGTACCAGCGCCGCGCCCTGCCGTCGCTCAAGCACGACACACGGGTTGTCGCCGCCAGCCTGGGCAACGACGCCGGCGTGCTCGGCGCGGCCGCGCTGGTGTTGTGAGCGGCGCGCTGGTCGTCTGCCCGACGCCGATCGGGAATCTGGCCGACGTCACCCTTCGTGTGCTGGATGCGCTGCGCACCGCGGACGCGGCGGCCTGCGAGGACACCCGCCACTCGCAGACGCTGCTTCGCCGCCACGGCATCTCCCTGCCGCTGATCTCGCTGACCGAGCACAATGAGGCGGCCCGGATCCCCGGCCTGGTCGAGCGGGTCAGTGCGGGCGAGCGCATCGGGCTGCTGTCGGACGCCGGGATGCCCGCCGTCTCCGACCCCGGCTCGCGGCTGATCTCTGCGGTGTTGGAGGCCGGGCTCACGGTCGAGGTGCTGCCCGGCCCGTCAGCCGTGACCGCCGCGCTGGTCGCCTCGGGCATGGCCCGCGGCGGCTTCGTCTTCGCCGGCTTCCTGCCGAAGAGCCCGGCGGCGATCGGCCGCCTGCTCGACCGGCTGGACGCGCCTGGGCTGCCGGTCGTCGCCTTCGAGTCGCCGCGGCGGCTGCCGGCCACGCTGGCGGCGCTGGCCGAACGCGACCCCTCCCGGCCGCTCGCCGTCTGCCGCGAGCTGACCAAGCTGCACGAGGAGGTGGTGCGTGGCATGGCCGCCGAGGTGGCGGCCCGGTTCCCCGAGCCGCCGCGCGGAGAGATCACGCTCGTGCTGGGCGGCGTGGAGGCCCGGCCGGCGCCGATCGAGGACGCCGTGCTGCGGGAACTGGCCGACGCCGTGGGCGCGCGCAGGGCGGCGGGAATCGCGTCGTCGCTCAGCGGCCACCCCCGGAACGCCATCTACCGGCGGCTGACGGGCGGCCAGTAGGATGCCCCACTGCGATGGCGTTCTCGATCACGACACCGATCTACTACGTCAACTCCGACCCGCACCTCGGGCACGCCTACACGACCGTGGCCGCCGACGTGCTGGCTCGGCACCGCCGCCGTTGCGGTGAGGAGGTCTTCTTCCTGACCGGCACGGATGAGCACGGCGGCAATGTCGCCCGGGCCGCCGAGGCCGCCGGGATGCCGCCCAAGGAGTTCTGCGACATGGTGTCGGCGCGGTTCCGCGCGCTCGCCGCGGCGATGGAGTCCAGCCACGACTTCTTCATCCGCACCACCGACCCCGAGCACGAGCGCCGGGTGCAGGACTTCGTGCAGCTGCTGAAGGACAAGGGCGAGCTGTACGAGGGCGCCTACGGCGGCCTCTACTGCAGCTCGTGCGAGGTGTTCTACGACGAGAGCGAGCTGATCCAGCCGGGCAACTACTGCCCGCTGCATCCCAACCGGCAGGCGGAGTGGGTCGAGGAGCGCAACTGGTTCTTCCCGCTCAAGACCTGGGCGCCGAAGCTGCTCGAGCTGTACGACCGAAACCCCGAGTTCGTGCGCCCGCGGGCCCGCTACAACGAGGCCCGGTCGCTGATCGCCGGCGGCCTGGAGGACGTCTCGTTCAGCCGAGCGACCGTCACCTGGGGCGTCCCACTGCCGTGGGAGCCGGAGCAGACGATCTACGTGTGGGTCGACGCGCTGCTCAACTACCGCACTGCGCTCGAGTACGGCCTCGGCCGCGACGTCACCGAGACGTTCTGGCCGACCTCGCTGCACGTGATGGCGAAGGACATCCTGCGCCTCCACGGCATCGTCTGGCCGGCGATGCTGATGGCGGCCGGGTACGACCCGCCGCAGGGCCTGTACGTGCACGGCTACTTCACCAGCGGCGGCCAGAAGATGTCGAAGACGCTCGGCAACGTGATCGACCCGTTCGAGGTGATCGATCTGCTGGGCGCCGACGCGCTGCGCTTCTACCTGCTGCGCGAGGTGCAGTGGGGTCAGGACGGCGACGTCACCTGGGAGGGCCTGCACCGCCGCTACGAGGGCGAGCTGGCCAACGACCTGGGCAACCTCGTGTCGCGGACGACGGCCATGGTCGGCCGGTACCGCGACGGCGTCGTCCCTGAGGGCATCAACCAGCTCGAGTCGGTGCACGATCGGGTGGCCGAGCGCCTGGCCGCCGTCGACCTGACCGGCGCGCTGGAGGAGATCTGGACGCTGGTGCGGGCCGCCAACCGGTTCGTCGAGGAGCGCCAGCCCTGGGCGCTGGCCAAGAGCGAGGATCCCGCGGCCGCGCAGCAGCTCGACGAGACGCTGTACACGCTGGCGGACACGGTGCGCGTGCTGGGCGTGCTGCTGCACCCGTACATCCCGAAGGCGGCCGCCACCATCCTGGAGTCGGTCGGCGATCCCGGCGCCGTGTCGTGGGAGCGGGCCGCCCACGGCGGCCTCGCCGCGGGTACGGCGACGACCCAGCCGGCGCCGATCTTCCCGCGCGTCGCCGCCGACGGATGATCGACACCCACGCGCACCTCGACGGCTGCGAGGGGCCGGTCGAGGATGTCGTGGGGCGCGCCGCCGAGGCCGGCGTGGCGCGGATCCTGACGATCGGGCGCGAGCAGGCGATCGTGCTGGCAGGCCGCTTCGACGGCGTCCGGGCCGTGGTCGGCTGGCACCCGCACGAGGCTGCGGAGGCGGATGTCGAGGCGCTGAGGCCGCTGCTCCCGCATCCGCAGGTGGTCGCCCTCGGCGAGTGCGGTCTCGACTACTACCGTGACAACGCGCCCCGCGAGGACCAGCGGCGGGTGTTCGCCGAGCAGATCGTGCTGGCCAACGAGGCCGGGCTGCCGCTGGTCATCCATACCCGCGAGGCGGCCGACGACACGTTCGCCATGCTGGCCGGCGCGGAGGTGGACGTGGTGCTGCACTGCTTCTCGACGCCCGAGCGGGTCGACGAGGCGATCGACCGCGGCTGGTACTGCTCCTTTGCGGGCAACGTCACCTACCCCAGCGCCGAGGAGCTGCGCGAGGCGGCGCGGCGGGTGCCCGACGACCGAATCCTGGCCGAGACCGACGCGCCCTACCTGGCGCCCATGCCGATGCGCGGCCGCCGCAACGAGCCGGCCAACGTGATGCACACGCTGCGGCTGCTGGCGTCCGAGCGCGGGGTGGAGCCCGGCGTCCTCGAGTCGCAGGTCGAGCGCAACGCCGACCGCGTGTTCCGGCTGCGGTGAGCAGCGAGGCGCTGATCCTGGCGCTGGCGGCGGCCGTCATCCACGCCGCCTGGAACATCATCCTCGGCGGATCACGCGACCCCGTGGCTGCCACGGGCGTTCTGCTGCCGGCCGCGCTCGCCGTGGGAGCGCCGTTCGCCGTGGCGTCCTGGCACCTGGAGTCGGCGGCGGTGCCGTTCATCGTCGCCTCGTCCCTGTTCGAGCTGATCTACATCGTGCTGCTGGCGGCCGCCTACGGGCGCGCCGACGTCAGCGTCGTCTACCCGATCGCGCGCGGCTCGGCGCCGCTGTTTGTGCTGCTGGCCGCCGGAGTGCCCGGCCCGGCCGCGGCCGTGGGCGTGGTGCTGGTCGCCGGCGGCGTGATGGCCGTCCGCGGGCTCCACCGCCCGCAGCACGCGCTGGACGTCGGACTGGCGCTCGCCGTCGGCGTCACCATCGCCGGCTACACGCTGATCGACAAACACGGCATCGTCCACGCGTCCGCCCCGGTCTACTTCGAGCTCGCGCTGCTGCCGTCGGCCGTCGCATGCCTGGCCTGGGCGTGGCACACCGGCCGGCTGCGTGGGGAGCTGCGGCCCCAGGCGCTGGTCGCCGGCGCCGGGATGTTCGCCGCCTATGCACTGGTGCTGGTCGCGCTGCGGCTCGCCTCGGCCGCCGCCGTCGCGGCCGTCCGCGAGACCAGCGTCGTGTTCGCGGCGGGCATGGCGGCGGTGCGCCTCCACGAGCCGGTGGGCCGGGCGAGGGCCGTCGGCGCGGCGGCGGTCGCCGCCGGCGTCGCCCTGATCGCCCTCGGGTAGATACTGACGGCGTGGCGCCCCAGGTCTCAATCGCGCGGCTCAAGGAGTTCGGCATCACGCCCGACCGCGAGCTCGGCCAGAACTTCCTGATCGACGACAACGTGCTCGAGCTGGTCGGCACGCTGTTGCCCTTGGAGGCGACGGACGTGGTTCTCGAGGTGGGGCCGGGGCTGGGTGTGCTCACCACCTGGCTCGCCGGCCGCGTGCGGCTGGTGCATGCGATCGAGATCGACAGGCGTCTCGAGCCGGCGCTCGCCGAGACGCTTGCCGGAGTGGACAACGTGCGCCTGCGCTTCGCCGATGCGCTGGACGTCGACCCGCGCTCGCTCGACCCGCCGCCCGGCGTGCTGTGCGCGAACCTGCCCTACAACGTGGCGACTCCGGTGGTCATGGAGGCCCTGCCGGCGTGCGAGCGCTTCTGCGTGATGGTGCAGCGCGAGATCGCCGACCGGCTGTTCGCCGGTCCGGGAACGAAGAGCTACGGCGCCGTCTCGGTGCTGGTGCAGCTGTGCTGCCGCCGGCTCGGCCGCAAGCCGGTCTCGCGGCGGGTGTTCTCGCCGGTGCCCAACGTGGACTCCGCGCTGGTGGCGTTCGAGCGCCGGGCGGACGCGCCGGTCGGGCCCGGCTGGCCACAGCTGGTTTCGATCGTCCGCGGGGCGTTCTCCCACCGCCGAAAGACGCTCGCTAACTCCCTGGACCTGGCCGGCCTGCCCGCCCCGCCGGAGCGGTACGCCCGCCTGCGCGCCGAGCAGCTGGCGCCCGAGCAGTTTCTGGAGCTGATGTGACGACCGTCCGCGCACCGGCCAAGATCAACTTGGTGCTGCGCGTCGGCCCCGTGCGGCCGGACGGCTTCCACCGGCTGGCGACGCTGTTCCAGGCGCTCGACCTGCACGACGAGCTGGAGATCCAGTCGGCCCCGGTGACCACGGTCGAGGGATTCGAGGGCGACACGCTGGTCACCCGCGCGCTGGAGCTGCTCGGCGAGACCGCACGCGTCCGGCTGACCAAGCGGATCCCGGTGGCGGGCGGCCTGGGCGGCGGGTCGTCGGACGCGGCCGCCGTGCTGCGCCACTACGCCCGCCGGCGCAAGGTCGACGACCTGTACGCCATGGCCCGCACCCTGGGCTCCGACGTCCCCTTCTTCCTCTCCGGGCTGGAGACCGCGCTGGGCACCGGCCGCGGCGACCGGCTGCAGCACGTCACCGATCTCCCGCGGGACTACGGCGTCGTGCTGGTGCCCTCCGACCACGGGCTCTCGACGGCCGCCGTGTACGCGGAATGTCAGCCGAACGAGCTGTTCGAGGCGGTGCGCGGCGACCTGGTGCGGGGCGTCCACACGGCGCGCGGCGCGGCCGGCGTCGCCGGGCTTGTGGCCAACGATCTGCAGGCGCCCGCCCTCCGGCTGCGGCCCGAGCTCGCCGAGGTGCTCGCCGAGCTGCGCGGCCGGGGCGCGCTGGCCGCGGCCGTTTCCGGCAGCGGGCCGACGGTGTTCGGCATCGTCGAGGACATCGGGGCCGCCGAGCGCATGGCTGCGGCGATCCCAACCGCGATCCCATGCGCCCCGTTGTAGGATTCAGGCCATGTCCCAGTGGAACATCTCCGGCGACGGGATGACCATCGAGCAGAGCAAGCGGCGGTCGCCCATGCGCTGGCTGCGCGACAACAGCCTGAAGCTGGCGATCGTGATCGGCCTGAGCGAGGCCGCGGTCGCCTATTTCAAGGGCTTTCACTTCCTGTGGGCCATCGGGCTGCTTGCAGTGTTCGGCTACTGGTGGATCAGGAACCGCGTCCCGCAGTCCGTCCGCCGGCCGCTGTGGGTGGTTGCTACGTCGCAGGCGATCGCCGGCCTGGTCGTCCCCGCGGTCTTCGCCGGGATGTTCATCGCGATCATCGTCGGCGCGATCCTGCTGCTGATCATGCTGCTGGTGCTGCTCGGCGACCTCAGACGGACCTGACCTGACGTGACCTATACTCGTGCGGCCTCTGCCGGGTCGATGGGGCGTGGCCAAGCGGTAAGGCAACGGGTTTTGGTCCCGTGACCCCTGGTTCGAATCCAGGCGCCCCAGTCAACGTCGACGAGACCGCACCGATGAGCCACGCATCCCTCGCCTGTCTGATCCTCGCCGCCGGGAAGGGCACCCGTATGAAATCGTCCCTGCCCAAGGTGCTGCACGAGGCCTGCGGCCGGACGCTGATCGAGTGGTCGACCGGCGCTGCGCAGGGCGTCGGCGCCGACCGCACCGTGTTGGTCGTCGCGCCGGAGTCGGACGCGGTCACCGACCGCCTGCCGGACCGGGTGGCGACCGCGGTGCAGCATCAGCAGCGGGGGACCGGCGACGCCGTCATGGCCGCGCGCGGCTCGCTGGACGGGCACGATGGAGACATTCTGGTGCTCTACGGCGATACACCGCTGATCGACGCGGGCACGCTGCGGGCGCTGGTCGAGGAGCACCGCACGAGTGACGCCGACGCGACGGTGCTGACGATCGAGCGCACGGCGACGACCGGCGTCGACTTCGGCCGGATTGTGCGCAATGCCGCCGGCGACGTCGATGCGATCGTCGAGGTGCGTGACACGACGCCGGAGCAGCGCGCGATCACCGAGGTCAACTCCGGGATCTACGTGTTTCGCTCGTCCCTGCTCTGGCCGGGCCTCGAGGAGCTGACGCCGGACAACGAACAGGGTGAGCTGTACCTGACCGACGTGGTCGGCCACCTGGCCTCCGCCGGCCGGCGCGTCCGCGCTCACCGGCACTCGGATCCCTGGGTCGCCCACGGCATCAACACCCGGGCCGACCTGGCCGTCGCAGCCTCGCGGCTGCGCGAGCGGATCAACCACGAGCACATGATGGCCGGCGCCGGCATCGTCGACCCGGCGACGACGTACATCGACGCCGGGGTGACCATCGAGGCGGACGCGACCATCCACCCGTTCACCGTGCTGCGCGGTGCGACGTCGGTCGCCGCCGGTGCCAGCGTCGGGCCGCACGTCGTCGCCGTGGACGCGGCGATCGGCCCGGACGCGGATGTGGGGCCGTTCTGCTACCTGCGGCCGGGAACGGTGCTGGAGCGGGGCGCCAAGGCCGGCACCTACGTCGAGCTGAAGAACGCGACGGTCGGAGAGCGCGCGAAGGTGCCCCATCTCTCGTATATTGGGGATGCGCAGATCGGCGCGGGGAGCAACATCGGCGCGGGGAGCATCACGGCCAACTACGACGGGTTCGACAAGCATCCGACCGTGTTCGGCGAGAACGTCCGCACGGGCAGCCACAATGTCTTCGTCGCACCGGTGACCATCGGAGACGGAGCATGGACAGCGGCCGGATCGGCCATCACGGACGACGTCCCGCCCGACGCGCTGGGCGTGGCGCGAGCAAAACAGACCAACATCGAGGACTATGTACGACGACGCCGGCGTTAGTGTCGAGACCCCGATTCCGCTGTTCCCGACGATCCCTGCGGCGACCACGCCCGTGAGCCAGCCCTCGGCTCCGACGTGGGTGGAGCGCGCCCCGCACAAGCGGCTGATGCTGTTCGCCGGCCGGTCGAACCCGGCCCTGGGTGAGCGAATCGCTGAGCACCTGGGCGTCGAGCTGGGGCACACCGAGCTGAAGACGTTCACCAACGGCGAGGTCTACGTCCGCTACGAGGAGTCGATCCGCGGCGCGGACGTGTTCATCGTCCAGTCCTGCTCGTCGCCGACCAACGACTCGCTGATGGAGCTGCTGATCATGGCCAACGCGGCCCGCCTGGCGTCCGCCAAGCGGGTGACCGCCGTCATGCCGTGGTACCCGTACTCGCGGCAGGACAAGAAGAGCGCCCCGCGCGAGCCGATCAGCGCCAAGCTGGTCGCCGACATGCTCGAGGCGGCGGGTGTCGACCGGGTGCTGACGATGGACCTCCACGCCGGCCAGCTGCAGGGCTTCTTCAAGGTGCCGGTCGACCACATGACCGCGGTGCCGATGCTGGCGGAGCATTTCAAGCTGCTGCTGGGCGACGTCGACCCGGTGGACATCGCCGTCGTCTCGGCGGACGCCGGCCGCACGAAGCTGGCCAAGAAGTTCTCGGAGATGCTGGGCACCGAGTTCGCCCTGATCACCAAGGAGCGGCCGGAGCAGCAGGTTGCCGAGGTGACGAACGTGATCGGCCGCGTCCGGGGCAAGGTCTGCGTCGTCATCGACGACATGATCGACACCGCCGGCACGCTGTGCGCGGGCGGCGTCTCCCTGGTCGAGCACGGCGCGACGCGGGTGTTCGCCTGCGCGACGCATCCGGTGTTCGGCGGGCGGGCGCTGGAGAACATCGCCGGCAGCGTGTTCGAACAGGTCGTGGTCACCGACACCATTCCCGTCAACCCCGTCGACCAGCCCGACCGGATCAGGGTGCTGTCCGTTGCGCCGATCCTTGCTGATACCATCAGCAACGTTTTCAACGACGATTCGGTCTCCGGGCTGTTCCACGGCGGGAACCAGCTCTTCTAGAGGCCGCAAGGAGCTTTCGATGGACCGGGTGAAACTCGAGGTGCGCCCTCGCGAGGGGCGCGGTGGCAAGGATGCGCGCGCGATGCGGCTGGCCGGGCAGATCCCCGGCGTCGTCTACGGCGGTACGTCGGACGGCACCCAGGCGATCGCGGTCGACGTCCGGGCGCTGCGCCATGCGGTGTCCGGCACCGGCGGCATCCACGCCATTCTCGACCTGACGGTCGAGGGCGAGAAGGCCGCACGCCCGGTCATGATCAAGGACCTGCAGCTCGACCCGGTGCGCGACCGCGCGATCCACGTCGACTTCCAGCAGGTGCGGCTCGACCGCGTCATCCAGACGATGGTTGCTGTGCACCTCGAGGGCACGCCTGAGGGCGTGAACATGGGCGGCGTGCTCAGCCAGCCGATCCATGAGCTGAACATCGAGGTGCTGCCCACCGAAGTGCCCGAGCAGCTGCTGGTCGACATCAGCGGCCTCGACATCGGCGACGCGCTGCGTCTCGCCGACATCCCCGCCCCCGACGGCGTCACGTTCCTGGACGACCTGGAGAGCACCGTGATCGCCTCGGTCACGGCGCCCAGCGTCGAGGAGGAGCCGGAGCCCGAGGAAGGCGAGGAGGGCGAAGAGGGCGAGGAGGGTGCCGAGGGCGAGGAGGGCGCCGCCGAGGGCGAGGGCGGCGAGTCCGAGGAGCCCGCGGCCGACGAGTAGGTGCGGATCCGGGGCCGCGGCGCGCCGTCGATCGCCTACCTGGTGGTCGGGCTCGGGAATCCCGGCAAGCGATACGCCGGCACCCGCCACAACATCGGCCTGCGCGTGGTCGAGGAGGTCGGCGCCCGGCTCGGTGGGTCGTGGCGCGGCCGCTGGCACGGCCGCGTGTGCGAGACCCGCGATGGGGACGAGCGCGTGGCGCTGCTCGCGCCCGAGACGTTCATGAACGAGTCGGGGCGCAGCGTCGCCCCGGCGATGCGCTTCTTCAAGCTGCCGGCGGAGCGGCTCGTGGTCATCCACGACGAGCTCGACCTGCCGCTGGGCGACATCCGCGCGAAGTCTGGCGGCGGCCTGGCCGGGCACAACGGCCTGCGGTCTGTCGTTGAGTCGATCGGCACCCAGGACTTCCTCCGCGTGCGGATCGGCATCGGCCGGCCGGAGCGGGGCGACCCGCGGCCCGTTGCCGACTGGGTGCTGCAACCGTTCGCGCTGGGCACGGACGACGACGACCTGGTGCAGCGCGGCGCAGACTGCACGCTGGCGGTCGTCCGCGACGGGATCGACGCGGCCATGCGGCAGTTCAACTAGCGACCGACGGCGGAGCGATGATCACCGCGGGGTCGTTCCCGCTCGTCAAGACGCAGACGGCCGAGATCGACGCGTATACGCTATCCGCATCATGACCGATCGAGTGAACATCCGATCAACGGTCGCTGCGCCGGCATTGGCGGCGATCGTGCTGGCGGTCGCCGCGTGCGGCGGCTCCAGCGGCAGCTCGTCGTCTGCGGCACCACCGGCGACGTCGGGCGGCGAGGTGTCGGCGGCGGCCGGCAAGGTCGTGTTCACCAGCAACTGTGCGACCTGCCACACCCTGGCCGATGCCGGCGCCACCGGCTCGGTCGGCCCGAATCTCGATGATCTCCAGCCGGACGAGGAGACTGTCAAGAATCAGGTGACGAACGGCGGCGGTGGGATGCCGGCGTTCGGTGGCCAGCTGTCGGCGACGCAGATCGAGTCCGTCGCGACGTACGTGTCGTCCGTCGCCGGCAACGCCGGCTAGTCCAGCGAGACTCACCGACGGATCCTGCGACGGGGGCGCGGGCTCTCCGCCTCCCGATAGACCTGCTGTTCGCGAACGCCCGCCGCGGCGCCGTGCTCGCACCGTAGCCGCTGACGGCTAGGCGATCAGGCGAATGCGGGGGCCGGCGTCGTCCTGCTTGGCCGGAGCCTCGACGACGTCAGGCGTGCGGTTGTCGAGCCGCTCCTCGAACGCCCGGCGCATGTCCTCGCCGCGCATCCGCGGCTGCGCAACGATCCGCCAGCAGGCGAGCTTGGACTCCAGCCTGCGTACGGCCTCGGGCGGGTCATACAGCCGCGTCCGCACCTGGGCTTCGGTCATTCCGCGTGCTCTCGTCGGCATTCGAGGGGCAACCTTAGTCACTTCGGCGGACGGCGTCCAGTCCCTACCGCCCGGCGTGTGCGGCCAGCTCACGGTAGATCTCGCGCGCCGACGCATACGCCCACTCCAGGTTGCGCAGAGCCATGCTCTCGTTCGGCGAGTGGATGTTGTCCTCGCTCGTGCCGAAGCCCGACAGCACCGTCGGCGTGCCACGGCCGACCAGCGCGGCCATCACGGGGATCGATCCGCCGCTGCGCACCATCACCGGCGCGGTGCCGGTCGCCCGCTCGATCGCCGCGGCGCAGGCCAGCACGGCGGGGTCGTCGGCCGGCATGTACGCCGGCTCGCCGGGCGGCCACGGCTCGAGCTCGAGATCGGCGTGGGGCGGGCAGGCCTCGCGCAGCATCCGCTCCAGCACGGCGCCCATGGCGGCCGCGTCCTGTCCGGGAGCGAGGCGCACCGAGAGCGACGCCCGCGCCTCGGGGGCGATGCTGGTCTTGTGGAGCAGCGGGTCGCCGGCGCCCACCGAGTGCACGGTCACGCTGGGGCGCGTCCAGGTGCGCTCGTAGAACTCCGCCGCGGCCGAATCGTCGACCGCCCGCCCGCCGCCCGCAGCGAGCTCCTCGGCCCCCGTGGGGAGCGTCGCCCAGCCTGCGCGCTCCGCCTCGGAAACGGGTGCGATGCGCGCCGCAAACGCGTCCTCGGCTCCGACCACCGCGTTCAGCACCGTCAGCAGGTCGTGGACGGCGTTCGCCGCCGCGCCACCGAACATCCCCGAGTGCAGCTCCTTGTCGCCCGACACCACCCGCACCTGGAACCCGGCCAGCCCGCGCAGCGCCGTGGTGATCGCCGGCTGGTCAGTGCCGATCATCCCGCTGTCGAAGATCACAGCGGCGTCGAACGTGTCGTCGACGGTGGCCAGGTAGTCGATCACCGAGTGGCCGCCGACCTCCTCCTCGCCGTCCGCCAGCACGCGCACGTTGACCCCCAGCTCGCCTTCCTCGGCCATGTCGAGCGCCGCGCGCAGCAGGGCGTGGAAGTTGCCCTTGTCGTCGGTCACACCGCGCCCGTAGACGCGGCCGTCGCGGACGGTCGGCTCGAACGGAGGGCTCGACCACAGCTCGGCGGGTCCGGGCGATTGGACGTCGAAGTGGCCGTAGGCGACCACGGTCGGTGCGCCGTCCCGCGACGTCGGGATCAGCCCGTCGACGATCGGGTTGCCGGCGCCCTCGACGACGCGCGCGTCGCCGACCAGCCTCGCCACCCAGTCCGCCGCCTCGCGCAGCTCCTTCTGGTGCTTGCCGTCACTCGAGACCGACTCGATGCGCAGGAGCTCACAGAGCTCCGCGAACCGTGTCTCCTCAGTGCTGATCGTTCTTGCCCCGGCCGACCGCGATGTCGATCAGCGTCAGAATCGCCAGCAGGAGCGGGATCCCGAGCGCGACGATGAAGATGGTCGTCAGCGTGTGGTCGGTGCCGGTCGGCTTGTCGATCGTCTCGCTGGTGGCATCTGCGGCGAGGCTCACGGCGGGCCACGCGAGGGTCGCCATGACCATGACCGTGATGGCTGCAAAGCGTCTTCGCATAACGCGCGCCAGACTACCATGCGAGCCAGGATGGACGCCCCTCAGACCGACTCCCTGGCTGCGGCGGGCGCGGAGCTGGCGCTGCCCTATCTGGAGGGCACCGAGGAGTTCGCAGCCTTCGCCGCGCGCGCCCGCGACGGCATCGCCCGCGCGCGCGTGTCGCCGCCGATCCTGCCGCTCGTGGTGGCCGCGCTGTGGCGCTCCCGCGAGGGCGCGACGCCGCGCGGGCTGGCGATTGTGGTCGAGGACGACGACGCGGCGCGCTCGTTGATCGACGAGGCGTCGACGTTCCTGCCGGGCGCACCGGCCGCGTACCTGCCGTCGCGCGGCGCGCTGTACGGCAGCGGCATCGACCCCGCGCCGCACCTGGTGGGCGAGCGCCACCGCGCGCTAGATGCGCTGGCCGCGGGCGGCCTGGTTGCCGTCTCCGCGGATGCGCTGCTCGAGCGGGTGCCCGGCCCGGCGACCCGGCCGCGGCCGGTGACGCTGGAGCTGGGCAGCGACCCCGGGCTGGAGACGGTCGTCGAGCAGCTGGCGGCGGCCGGGTACACGCGGGTCGACACCGTCGAGGAGCGGGGCGAGGTGTCCGTGCGCGGCGGCCTGGTCGACGTCTTCCCGACCACCGGCCGCGAGCCGCTGCGCATCGAGTTCTTCGGCGACGAGGTCGAGCGGCTGTCCGCGTTCTCGGTGTTCACCCAGCGATCGATCCGCGACCTGGACGAGGCGATCGTCTACCCGGCCGGCGAGCCGGAGGACGTCGAGCACGCCTGGGGCGCGGACGAGGACGAGGCGCCGCCGATGCCGGGCGGGCTGGTCTCGCTGCTGCCCGAGCTGACCGGCGCCGCGTCCGTGCTCGCGTGGAACCCCGAGCAGGTGGCCGATGCCGTGCGCGAGGGCTCGGTCGAGCTGGCCGAGCAGATCCGCGACGCCGCTCGGCGGGGCGGCGGCTACCTGCGGCCGGACGATGTCGAGCAGCTCCTGGAGGGCGCGGGCGCGCTCGAGGAGATGCCGCTCGGCCAGCCGTACTCGTTCGAGGCGCAGCCGCCGGCGCTGGCGGCGTTCGGGATCGCTGAGGCGGAGAACGAGCTGCGCGCGCTGACCCGCGCCGGATACCGGGTGCTGGTGTGCTTCCCGCACCTGGGCGAGGCCGAGCGCACCCGCCTGGCGCTGAACCGGGTCGAGGCCGAGCTGGTGCGCCCCGGCGAGGCGGGGCCGCAGGAGCCGGGGATCGGCTTCGCCGTCGGTGCGCTGCGCCATGGCCTGGTCGCGCCCGCCCTGCAGCTCGCCGTGCTGCCCGGCGGGCACCTGTTCCGCCGCCGCTCGGCGCGCCGGGCACCCGGGCTGGGCCGGGCGCTGGCCGCCTTCGGCGACCTGCGGCCAGGCGACTTCGTCGTCCACGAGGATCACGGCGTCGGCCGGTTCCTCCAGTTCGACACCAAGGAGGTGGGGGGCGTCGTCCGCGACTACCTGCACCTCGAGTTCCGCGGCGACGACCGCCTGTACGTCCCGCACGAGCAGCTGGGCAAGGTCAGCCGCTACATCGGCTCCGACGGCTCGGCGCCGGCGCTGTCGAAGCTCGGCGGCAAGTCGTGGCTGAACCTGCGGACGCGGGCCCGCACCGCCGTCCGCGAGCTGGCCGGCGAACTGCTGGCCCTCTACGCGCGCCGGCAGAACGAGGTGCGGCCGCCGTTCCCGCAGGACGACGAATGGGCGGCGCAGCTCGAGGCGACGTTCCCCTACGAGGAGACGAACGACCAGCTGCGGGTCATCGACGCGGTGACCGAGGACATGGAGAGCGACCGGCCGATGGACCGGCTGGTATGCGGCGACGTCGGTTTCGGCAAGACCGAGGTCGCCGTGAGGGCGACGCTGAAGGCGGTCACCGGCGGGCGCCAAGTGCTGGTGCTGGTGCCGACAACGGTGCTCGCCCAGCAGCACGCGGCGACCTTCAAGGAGCGTTTCCGCGATCTCCCGATCGCCGTCGAGATGGTCTCCCGGTTCCGGCCGCCGTCCGAGGTCAAGACGGCGCTGGCCGGCTTCCAGGCCGGCACCGTCGACGTCCTCGTCGGCACGCACCGCGTGCTCTCGCGTGACGTGATCCCCGCCAACCTGGGGATGGTCGTGGTCGACGAGGAGCAGCGGTTCGGCGTTGCCCAGAAGGAGCTGCTGCGGCAGATGCGCCTGGAGGTCGACGTGTTGGCTATGTCAGCGACGCCGATTCCGCGGACGCTCCACATGTCGCTCTCCGGCCTGCGCGACATCTCGGTGATCACGACGCCGCCGCGCGGCCGCCGACCGATCAAGACGCACGTCGGCGAGTTCGACGAGGAGCTGATCGCCACCGCGCTGCGCCGCGAGTTCGCCCGCGAGGGCCAGTCGTTCTACCTGCACAACCGCGTCGAGACGATCGACGAGGCGGCCGAGCGCGTCCGCTCGTGGGTGCCGGAGCTGCGGGTCGGCGTCGCGCACGGCCAGATGCCGGAGCGGCGGCTGGAGGACGCGATGATGAAGTTCCTGCGCGGGGACTTCGACGTGCTGATCTCAACCACCATCATCGAGTCCGGCCTCGACATCCCGCAGGCCAACACGCTGATCGTCGAGCGCGCCGACATGCTCGGCCTGGCCCAGCTCTACCAGATCCGCGGCCGGGTGGGCCGGAGCGACGTGACGGCGCACGCCTACCTGTTCTACCCCGACCGCCGCGAGCTGTCGGAGGAGGCCCGGCACCGGCTCTCGACGCTGGCCGACTACACCGAGCTCGGCTCCGGCTACCGGATCGCGATGCGCGACCTGGAGCTGCGCGGCGCGGGCAACCTGCTGGGCGACGAGCAGTCGGGGCACGTCGCGGCCATCGGCTTCGAGCTGTACTGCGAGCTGCTCGCCGAGGCCGTCGCCGAGCTGCAGGGCGAGGCGCTGCCGCGGCCGCGGCCGGTGCGCGTGGACGCCCAGGTCGACGCCTACGTGCCCGCCGACTACGTCAGCCTGGAGGCGGTCAAGATCGACATCCACCGTCGGCTGGCGCTGTCCGGCTCCGTGACCGAGCTGCGCGAGCTGCAGGCCGAGATCGCCGACCGCTTCGGCCCGCCGCCGGTCCCGGTCGCGAACCTGCTGGCGATTGCCGAGGCGCGGCTGCTGGCGGCCGAGCTCGGCGCGCGGTCGGTCGCGCTGCGCGGGGGCAGGCTGACCGTGTCGCCGGTGCAGCTGGGCGGGGCCGAGGTGCGCGAGCTCAAGTCGAAGGTTCCGGGCGCGCTCTACACCGTCGCCAAGCGCGAGGTCAGCTGCCGGGTCGAGCCCCCGGCCCCAGGTGAGAAGCCCCACATGCGGGGGGCTGTCGACATCCTCGCTGCTATACTCGACACGCGCCGCGTCCTCGCGGCGTAGCGTCTGTTATGCGTCGTTTTCTCATCGTTCTCACACTTACGTGCCTGGTCGCGGTCGCAGCCGCGTGCGGCTCCGGCAGCTCTGATTCCACGTCCGTCGCCAAGGATGACGTGGCCGTCGTCGGCGATACGGCGATCACTGTCGATCAGCTGAACCGACGGATCGAGCTGGCCAAGAAGACCGCCCAGGTGAACGGCCAGAAGATCCCCGCGGTCGGCACCAAGGAGTACCACGACACGCTCGTCGCGCCGATCGTCGGCCAGCTGGTGCAGAACGCGCAGTTCGAGAACATCGCTTCCCAGCTGGGTGTCAAGATCACGGACGACGACATCCAGAAGGCTCTCGACAACGCCATCAAGCAGAGCTTCAACGGCAGCCAGGAGAAGTACCAGGCGTACATCACGAAGTACGGGCTGACCGACGAGGAGGTGCGCGAGTTCCTGGTGCGCCCCTCGGTCGTGCAGCAGAAGGTGCAGGAGAAGGTGACGGGAAAGATCACCGACGCAGACGTCCAGAAGTACTACGACGAGCACAAGGCGGAGCTCTCGACGCCGGACACGCGCGACGTGCAGTTCATCCTCACCGGCAGCCGCGCCGACGCGCTGGCCGCCGAGAAGGCGCTGAGCGACGGCCAGGACTGGGACAAGGTTGCGAAGCAGTATGCGATCCCACCAGGGCCGCCGTCCACCGGCGGTGCCTTCACCGCCACCAAGGGCCAGGTCGAGACGAACTTGGGCAACGCCGTGTTCGGCGACCTCGCGACCGGCGACGTCTCCGGGCTGATCCCCGTGTCGAAGACCTACGAGTCCAGCAACCTGTCCGGCAAGTGCAAGCCGGACTGCTTCTTCATCGTCAAGCCGAAGTCCGACGTCAAGCCGGGCGGCCCGCAGTCGTTCGACGACGTCAAGGCGAAGATCCGCCAGAATCTCGAGCAGACGCAGGTGGTCGACAAGGCCCGCGCGAAGCTCACCTCGCTGCTCGCCGCGCAGAAGAAGCTGACGCACTACAACCCGGCGTACAAGCCCGCGGCGACCACCGCGGCGTCGGGCGGAGCCGCGCCGACGACGTGAGGACGCTGGTCGCGCTCGGCCCCGGCGATCCCGCCCTGGTGCCGCTCGCGTCCTGGCGTGTGCTCGAGACGGCGGGGCCGGTCGCGGTGCCGGACGGCGAGCCGCTGGCGGCCTGGCTGGGCGAGCACGGCATCGAGCTGGCCGTCGCCTCGCCCGTGATCGCCGCCTCGGGCGAGCGCCTGCTCGCGCTGCTCCGCGAGGAGCGCTGGGATGCCACGGTGCCCGAGGGCGACGCGCTGCGGGCGCTGGTCGTGTCCGATGCCCTCACCCGGCTCTGGCACCTGACCGGGCGGCTGCGGCGCGACTGTCCCTGGGACCGCGAGCAGACCGCGCGGACGATCGTGCCCCACACGCTTGAGGAGGCGTACGAGGTGGCCGACGCCGCCGGCCGTGACGACCCGGCGAAGCTGCTCGACGAGCTGGGTGACCTGCTGTTCCAGACGTACTTCCTCGCGCTGCTGTTGTCGGAGCAGAGCGAGGGCGATTTGGCCGATGTCGCCGAGGGCATCACCGTCAAGCTGATCCGTCGCCACCCACATGTCTTCGGCGGCACCGATGCGGAGACTGCCGGCGATGTCCGGCAGAAATGGGAGCAGATCAAGGCCGACCAGGAGGGTCGCGAGGGGATCTTCCACGACATCCCGCCGGTGCTGCCGGGCACGCTCTACGCGCGAAAGGTGCAGCGTCGGGCGTCGGCGGTGGGGTTCGACTGGCACGCCTGGGACGGCGCATGGGGCGATCTCCAGGACGAGCTCAGGGAGCTGCGGGAGGCCCTCGACGAGGCGCCGGAGCGGGCGGCCGAGCACCAGCCGGACGCGCACGTGGTGCACGAGCTGGGCGACCTGCTGTTCGCCGCGATCAACGTCGCCCGGCTGGCCGGCGTCGACCCGGAGCTCGCCCTCCGCGCCGCCGCCGACCGGTTCCGCGGACGGGTCGACGGCGCGGCTGACCTCGCGGCTGAGGCCGGGGTAGAGTTTGCGGCACTGTCGCTCGAGGAGCAGGATGCCTGGTACCGCAGAGCCAAGGCGAGGTCCGGAGACTGAGCGCGACGAGGCCGGGCTCCTCGACGTCCTGCTGGAGTACGTCCGCGAGACGCTGCGCGCCGATCACGCCTGCCTGTCCGAGTCGACCAGCATCAGCGGCCCGATCGCGGTGATCGCCGCCGCCGGGCGGCTGCAGCACCCCGAGCTGTGGCCCGGCCTGGGCGTGATGGACGAGGTCGAGTACGGCTACGACGGGTCGGACGAGCAGGCGGCCAACGACATCGTCGGCGTGTACCGCCGCGGCGACCCCGCGACCCCGGGTGTGAGCGCGTTCCTCGAGCGGATCGGCGCGGCGTTCGACATCACCATCCGCGTCTTCGAGGCGGACAACCGGCTGTTCATGCTCGAGCTGTACTTCTGCGACCCCGAGCAGCCGTTCGGGCCCGAGCAGGTGGAGGAGGCGACTCGGCTGGCGCCGATGCTGGCGGCGGTGTTCACCCGCGACCGGCTGACCCGCGAGCTGTCGGCGGCCGAGCAGCGGTACCGGGCGCTGGTCGAGCAGATCCCGGCGTTCCCGTACGTGCTCGACGAGCACGAGCAGGTCACCTTCCACGTCGGCCGGCTGAGCGTGATGATGGGCGTGCCCGACGACCAGCCGTTCGGCTGGGCCGGCTGGGCGGCGGCGATCCATCCCGACGACCGCGGCCGGGTGGTCGCCGCCGCGCGGCGCCACCTCACCACCGGCCAGCCGTTCGATGTCGAATACCGCGTCGTCCTGCCGGACGACAGCCTGATGTGGTTTCACGACCGGGCGACGCTGGTGTCGGATCTGGAGGGCAGGCGCTCGCTCGGTGTGATGTTCGACATCACCGAGCGGCGGCTGGCGGAGGAGGCGCTCCGCGAGTCCGAGCGCCAGCGGTTCCTGGTGCTCGAGGAGATGCTGCGCGCCGAATCGGACGCGCGATCGCAGATCGCCGCCGACCTGCACGACGACACGATCCAGGTGATGACCGCCTCGATGCTGGGCATCGAGCGGGTGCTGAAGGCGCTCGAGCGGGGCGAGCCGGAGCACATGCGCGAGGTGCTCGAGTCGGCGCGCGAGACGATGGGCGCGGCGATCGAGCGGGCGCGGCGGATGACCTTCGACCTGCGGCCGCCGCTGCTGGCAACGCAGGGGCTGGCGGCCGCCGTCACGGAGCTGGCCCAGGTCGCCGCCGCCGAGGCGGGCTTCGAGGTGCACCTCGACCTGCGCGTCGTCCGCCACTCGCTGGGGATCGAAGACCTCGCCTACAGGACGGTCAAGGAGGCGCTGGCCAACACCCGCAAGCACGCCGGCGCATCGCACGTCGGGATCCGGCTGTGGGACGCCGAGGGTGCGTTGTCCGGCGAGATCTCGGACGACGGCGTCGGGTTCGACGTCGGCCGAGCGCTCGACCGCCGGGCGATGCGCCTGCACATGGGGCTGGACACGATGCGCGAGCGGCTGGCGCTGGTCGGCGGGTCGCTGGACATCGCCTCGGCGCCGGGCAGCGGGTCGGTCATCGGCTTCACGATCCCATCGGCCGCCTGACCCCGGGCCGACCCTCCCCCGATATCATCCGGCCGCGATGAGCGAGATCATCTCCGTCCACGCGCGCCAGATCCTCGACTCGCGCGGCAACCCCACGGTGGAGGCCGAGGTGATCCTCGACTCCGGGGCCACCGGCCGCGCGGCGGTGCCGTCGGGCGCCTCGACCGGGGCCTTCGAGGCGGTCGAGCTGCGCGACGGCGACGGCTCGCGCTACGGCGGCAAGGGCGTCGACCAGGCGGTTGAGCACGTCCGGATCACCCTGGCCGGAGCCCTGACCGGCGTCGACGCGCTCGACCAGCGCGCGATCGACGCCGCGATGATCGAGCTCGACGGCACACCGAACAAGTCCTCGCTGGGCGCGAACGCGATCCTCGGCGTCTCGCTGGCCGTCGCCCGCGCGGCCGCCGACGAGAGCGGGCTGTCCCTCTATCGCTACGTCGGAGGCACGGACGCACACGTCCTGCCGGTGCCGATGATGAACGTCATCAACGGCGGCGCCCACGCGGACAACAACATCGACCTGCAGGAGTTCATGCTCGTCCCGCTGGGCGCGGAGTCTTTCGCCGAGGGGCTGCGGATCGGCGCCGAGACCTTCCACGCCCTGAAGGGCCTGCTCAAGGAGCGCGGCCTGGTCACCGCCGTCGGCGACGAGGGCGGGTTCGCGCCCGACCTGGCGTCGAACGAGGAGGCGATCACCGCGATCCTCGAGGCCGCCGACCGCGCCGGCCACCGCGACGACATCGCGATCGCGATCGACGCCGCGTCGACCGAGGTGTATGCCGACGGCCGCTACCGGCTGGCCGGCGAGGGCCGCGAGCTATCGACCGCCGAGATGGTGGACTACCTGGCCGAGTTGTGCGACCGCCACCCGATCGTCTCCATCGAGGACGGGCTGGCCGAGGACGACTGGGAAGGCTGGCAGCTGCTGACCGAGCGGCTGGGCGGCAGCGTGCAGCTGGTCGGCGACGACCTGTTCGTGACCAACGTCGAGCGGCTGCAGCGGGGCATCGACTCCGGCGCGGCCAACTCGATCCTGGTCAAGGTGAACCAGATCGGCACGCTGTCCGAGACGCTCGACGCGGTCAGGCTGGCGCACCGCTCGGGCTACACGGCGGTGATGTCGCACCGCTCCGGCGAGACCGAGGACACGACGATCGCCGACCTGGCCGTCGCGACAAACTGCGGCCAGATCAAGACGGGCGCGCCGTCGCGGTCGGACAGGGTCGCCAAGTACAACCAGCTCCTGCGGATCGAGGAGGAGCTGGGCGCCGCCGCGCGCTACCCGGGCCGGCGGGCGTTCGCCCGGCTGGCTCCGGCGAGCGCCGACCGGTGAGCCCGACCGCGGCCCGGCGAACGAAGATCGTCTGCACCATCGGGCCGGCCTCGTCCGACCCGCGGTTCGTCGAAGGGCTGGCGTTCGCCGGCATGGATGCCGCGCGCCTGAACTTCTCGCACGGCGGGCACGACGACCACCTGCAGCGCCTGCACGCCGTGCGCCGCGCCCAGGACGTGGTCGGCCGGCCGCTGGCCGTGATCGCCGATCTGCAGGGGCCGAAGATCCGGGTCGGCGTGCTGGCCGATCCACGCTCGGTCAACCCCGGCGACGTGGTCGTGCTGGCCGCCGCCGGCGAGGGCGCTCCGGGCGACCTCGAGCTGACGTTTCCCGGGCTGGCATCGATCGTGCGCGAGGGGTCCGAGATCCTGATCGACGACGGCCTCGTCCGGCTGCGTGTGTCCGAGACGGGCAACGGCCGGGTGACGTGCCGCACCGAGGTGGGCGGCGTGATCTCGTCGAGCAAGGGCGTCAATCTTCCCGGGACGCCGCTGCCGATTCCGTCGCTGACGTCCAAGGACGTCGAGGATCTCGCATTCGCGCTGGCCAACGGCGCGGACTACGTGGCGCTGTCGTTCGTCCGCAAGCCGGACGACCTGCACGACCTGCGGGAGCGGATCGCCGCCGCCGGCTCGGACGCGCGGATCATCGCCAAGATCGAGAAGGCCGAGGCGCTCGAGCACCTGGACGAGGTGGTGGAGGCCAGCGACGCGGTGATGGTGGCGCGCGGTGACCTGGGGGTCGAGATCGGCGCCGCCGACGTGCCGCTGGTGCAGAAGCTGGTGATCCGCGCCGCACGGGACGCCGGCCGTACGGTGATCACAGCGACCCAGATGCTGGAGTCGATGATCCGCCAGCCCGAGCCGACGCGGGCGGAGGCGTCCGACGTCGCGAACGCGGTGCTCGACGGGACGTCCGCGCTCATGTTGTCCGGTGAGACTGCGGTCGGCCGCTACCCGATGGAGGCGGTGGCGATGATGAACCGGATCGCCCGCGCAGTCGAGCCGTCGCTCACCTACCACGATCCCGGCCGGCGGCGCGAGGGCGAGATGTCGGCGATCATCGCCCACGCTGCGTGCGACATCGCCGAGGAGCTGGACGCGCCGGTGATCGCCGTGCCGACCCAGTCCGGTTCGACCGCGCGGCAGGTGTCACGGTTTCGGCCGAGGCGGCCGATCGTCGCGGCGTCGCCCCGCCAGCACGTGCTGCAGCAGCTCGCGCTGGAGTGGGGCGTGGTGCCTGTCGTCCGTGACGACGCGGACTCGATCGAGGATCTGTGGCGGCGCGTGGCGGAGGCGGTGCGCGACAGCGGTCTGGCCGACCCCGGCGACCGCATCGTGCTGACCGGCGGCACGATCATCAACGAGCCCGGCACCACCAACCACATCATGGTGCACACGCTCGAGTAGGAGATCGCGCGCCTCCGGCGAACGTGGCCGGAATGGCCGTGGCCCGAGTCGCTCCCGACGCCCGCCGCACCCTACCGGTGCGGCGCCTGGTGATGCTGATCGTGCTGGCCGTGGTGGCGGCGCTGTACGTGGCGCCGGTGCAGAAGTACCTGCGGGTGCAGCGCGAGCTCAGCCATCAGCGGCAGGCGCTGACGGACGCCCAGCGCATGCACGACGGCCTGCTCCACCAGCGCGAGGCGCTGGAGACGGATACGAGGATCATCACGCTGGCCCGCGAATGCGGCTGGATCTTCCCCGGCGAGCAGCCGCTGGTGATCCAGGGGCTGCCCCCGGGCACCACCTCGCACTGTCGCTAACCTGCCGGGATCGACGACCTCGCGGTGATCGAGCGGCAGCTCGGCCGGGCGCCCAGGGGCGTGACCGGCGTCGCCGCGCGCTGCCCGTTCGGCCGTCCGGCGGTGACCGCGCAGGTCGCCTATCTGGAGAGCGGCGAGCCCTTTCCGACGACCTACTACCTGACCTGCCCGCACGCGGTGGCGCGGGTGTCGGCGCTGGAGAGCGACGGGGGCGTCGAGCGGTGGGAGGCGCGGGCGGCGGCCGATCCGGTGCTGCGGCGATCGCTGTGTTCGGTCGCGCTCCGGCAGGCGAGCCTGCGGCAGCCGGCCGAGCGGATGCTGGACGGCGGTGCGAGCCTCGGGCTGGGCGTCGGCGGTACGGCGCACGAAGGCGCGCTCAAGTGCCTGCACGCGCACGTCGCCTTCGCGCTGGCGGAGCCGGGCTACCTGCTGGGCGAGCGGATCGCGGAGGAGGCGGCGCCGCTGTTCCCGGACGGAGCGTGCTGCACGCCGTGAGCGCCGCCCGGGTCGAGGTGGCGATGATCGAGTGGGACGACGGCCGGCGGCGCTTCCAGGAGCTGGCGGACTCGCTGATCGCGCCGCGGGAGTGGGTGCTGCGCCGCGTGGTCGAGGAGATCACCGACGAGGTGCAGCGCCGCATGGGCGCGACCTTCACCCTCGCTCAGCTGACCGACCTGTACGACGCCAGCGAGCCCTGGTGCCGGGAGGTCGCGCAGCGCACGACCGACCAGGTCTGGGCGCACGACCTCTCGGTCGTGCAGGCGGCCGCGTTCGCTCGCTACGCCCGCAACGCGACCGACTACCGCTAGAGAGGGGGCGTCAGTCGCGGTCGTCGGGGCGGATGACGATCTGGTCGGCCTCGACGCGCACGACCACGCCGCGGCGACCGGCCCAGTGCTCCGCGAACAGCGTGTCGTCGCGGACGGCGCCGTCCATCCAGAAGCCGTAGCCCTCGTCGTCGCCATGGTCGAGCACCGCCTCGAAGGTGTGCGCCGCGCCCGCGCCGCGCTTGCTCCGCCCGCGACCGCCCCGCCTGCGCCGGCGACGCGGCTCGCCGTCACCGTCCTCCGGCTCGGCTGCGGGCTCGGGTGTCGCCTCCGGCTCGGGCTTGCGCGACCGGCGCCGGCGCTTCGGCTTCTCGGGCACCGGCTCCTCGGCGTCCGCCGGGAGCACCGGCGGCGGGACGTTCTCGCCGGTCGTCTCCCCGACCATGTCGCGTCGCAGGATGCCGTTCTCGGAGCGAAACGACGCGATGCTTGACGGCGTCGAGTTCAGCGTGTGGGCGATCCAGACGTCCGTGTAGCCCTGGGCGACCCACTCACGGATCTCCGACAGGTACGGCTTCAGGGTCGCGCGTTGGGCGGGCATCGCCGCGGGAGTCTACCCGGGCCGCGCTCGGTCACGTCCGGGAGCCGCGCAGCGCCAGCACCGCCCCGGCCACCATCGCGACCGCCGCTGCCAGGCTGACCCAGATGCCCCACGATGTGTCCACCGACACCGAGATGAAGTTCTGCAGCGCGGTGAAGCCGAGCAGCCCGCTGACCTTCGTGTCCGGCGCGCTGGCGATCCGGTACCCGATGAACAGCACCGCCAGGATCCCGCAGACGCCGGACACGATCGACGCCGGCACGGGCAGCTCGGAGCTCGCCGAGAACAGCTCGATGGCCAGCGCGCCGAGCCCGATCAGCGCGAACACGAACACCACCCGGGCGACGTTCGTCGCGTCCCAGCCGTTCACCGCCTCGGAGTGACCGGCGCCCGCGATCTGCCAGTGGACGGTGTACCAGGCGAGGAACACGCTGATCGCCAGCACCGCCGATGCGATCGCCCCGAGCAGCACGCCGGCGGACGGCTCCGAGCGCCGCCCGGCGGGCGGCGAGTGGTCGGTCTGCGTCGGCTCCAGCGCCATCCGGAATCCTCCTCGTGCGCAGCGCCCATCTCATCCGCAATCCGTGACAAACCGGTCACCCCATGGGCGGCAAATATCAGTTGTTCGGCGGTCCGCCACCGGCTAGCCTACAACCGTCCGAGGCTGA
This sequence comes from uncultured Actinomycetes bacterium, assembly GCA_963809205.1. Lineage (GTDB taxonomy): Bacteria > Actinomycetota > Thermoleophilia > Gaiellales > JAICJC01 > DATLLN01. Next base: position 140,574 of record CAWEIS010000001.1, read on the forward strand.
CCGGGGAAGACCGGGAGCGAGGTCAACAGATGGGTCCGACGGCGAGCAAGCTCGAACAGACCGGTGAATCCGGCTGGGTGGCAGGTGCACGGGCCAAGGGTGAGTTCCGATGCCTGGATTGTGGCTATGGGGTCACCGTCTACCGGGTACTCCCCAGTTGCCCGATGTGCAGGGGGTCATCGTGGGAGCGCGTGCCGTGGCGTCCGTACTCGCGGACGTACGCGGTCGGCGGCTCTCGCGGGTGATCCCGGCCGGGGTCTGATCGGCCCCGGCGCGTCTACACTCGGCCCGTGACCGCGTCGAGACGCCTGCTCGCGCCGCTGGTGTTCGTCGCCGGTGCGACCACCATGTCGACGGAGATGTCGGCATCCCGGTTGCTCGCGCCGTTCTTCGGTGCGTCGATCCTGATCTGGGCGAACATCATCGGCCTGATCCTGATCTACCTGGCCGCGGGATACTTCCTCGGCGGCCGGCTGGCCGACCGCCACCCGCACCTCCCGTACCTCGCCCGGCTGATGCTGCTGGCCGCCGCTGCGATCGCCGTCACACCGTTCCTCGCCGAGCCGCTCCTGGGAGTCGCGGTCGACGCGTTCGCGAACGCGTCGGTCGGCGCGTTCCTGGGGTCGTTCTTCGCGGCGATGGCGATCTTCTCGGTGCCCATCACCCTGCTGGGGATGGCGTCGCCGTTCGCAGTCCGCCTGGGCGTGGAGAGCGTCGAGAAGGCGGGGGAAGTGGCCGGCAAGATGTACGCGCTGTCCACGGCGGGCAGCATCCTCGGCACATTCATCCCGGTCGCCCTGCTGATCCCGCTGATCGGCACGCGGCGGACGATGCTCGCGACAGCCGCGCTGCTGGCGCTGGTCGCCGCCCCGGCGCTGGGCCGCCGCTACGTGCTGGTGCCCGCCGCGATCGCCGCGCTGGCGCTGCTGCCGCCCGGCCTGGTCAAGCCCGGCAGCGGCGTGATCTACGAGACCGAGTCGCCGTACCAGTTCATCCAGGTCGTGCAGCGCAGCGACGGCTCGCGGATCCTGCACCTGAACGAGGGCTGGGCCGAGCACTCGGTATGGCGGCCGAACACGGTCATGACCGGCGGCTACTGGGACCAGTTCCTGCTGGCGCCGGTGATCCACGGCAGCCCGATCCGCAACCTGGCGATGGTCGGCTACGCGGGCGGCACCGTCGGCCGGGCCTACGGCCTGGTCTGGCCGGACGTGAACGTGCTTGGCATCGAGTTGGACGGCGACGTCACCGCCGCCGGTCGCCGCTACCTCGGCCTGGACGACAACCCGCGCGTGCGGGTCGCCACCGACGACGGCCGCGTCTACCTGGAGGCGCACAGCTCCGACTACGACGCGATCTTCCTGGACGCGTTCCGCCAGCCCTACATTCCCTTCTACCTGACGACCCAGGAGTTCTGGTCGCTCGCCCACGACCGCCTGAACACCGGCGGCGTGGTGATGGCCAACGTCGGCCGCGTCCCCGGTGACGACCGGCTCCCGGACGCGATCGCCGGCACCATGGCCACCGAGTTCGCGAGCGTCTACATGTGGCCGGTCGGCGGCTTCAACATGATCGTCGCCGGCTTCCGCGAGCACGTCTCGCCCGACGAGCTGCGGCTGCGGCTGGAGGGGGCACCGTCGCAGCTGACCGGCGTCGCGGCCTCCGCGCTCGACCACGCGAAGCCGGTGGCCCCGAGCAGCGACCCGCTGACCGACGACCGCGCGCCGGTCGAGTGGATGACCGACCAGATGATCGTCCGCTACGCCGCCGACGGAGGGACCGGACGCTGAACCGCACGACGCGAACGGTGCTCCAGGTCGTGGTCGTCGCCCTGCTCGCTCTGCTGGTCGGCGTGTTCCTGAAGGGCGTGCTGGCCGGCTCCTCGACGGTGTCGGCGCAGCTGCGCGACGGCAAGCGGCCGCTGGCGCCGGACTTCACTCTGGACACGCTGGACGGCAGGACGTTCACGCTCTCATCCACCCGCGGCAAGCCGGTGGTGCTGAACTTCTGGGCGTCGTGGTGCGGCCCGTGCAAGGACGAGGCGCCGGTGCTCGCGGAGCTCGCGCACCGCTACGGCAGCAAGCTCGACATCGTCGGCGTCAACAGCCAGGACGACATCGGCGACGCCCGCTCGTTCGCGCACCGGTACGGGCTGGACTTCACCGTCGTCCATGACACCGGCTCGGTGTACCGCAAGTGGGGCCTCGGCGGGCTGCCGGAGACGTTCGTCATCGCGCCCGGCGGCAAGGTGGTCAAGCACTTCCCGGGCCAGATCACCGGCTCCGACCTCGAGCAGGCCCTCCAGCCCTACGCGGAGGGGTCGTGACGCGGCGCCTTGCTGCCCTGGCGCTGGCCGTCGCGGTGCTCGCCGCCGGCTGCGGCGGGTCGGGCGGCACCTGGTCGCCCGCCGGGGTCGAGCAGGATCTGATGTGCGTGCCGTGCAACCAGCGGCTCGACCAGTCGCAGTCGGCCGTTGCGATCCGGATGCGCACCCAGCTGGCCGAGTTCCACCGCAAGGGCTGGTCGGAGCAGCGCGTGAAGGACTACTTCGTCGCCCAGTACGGGCCCGAGGTGCTTGCGGCGCCGCCGAAGCACGGCTTCGACCTGCTGGCCTGGGTGATCCCGGCCGTGGTGCTGATCGGCGGCGGCGCCATCGCCGTGACGCTGGCGATGGCCTGGTCGCGGTCGCGCAGCGGGCGGGCCGCCGCGCAGGCGGACGCCTCCGAGGTCGACGAGGCGATGGCGGCGCGGATCGACCGCGAGCTGCGGGAGCTGGAGTGAGCGTCGTCCAGCTGGCCGGCGTCGACCTGTTCTTCCGGGCGAAGATCGAGGCGATGCTGACCGCCTCCGGCCACCAGGTGATCGCGAAGGCCGGCGGCCCGCCGCCCGACCTGGTGATCGCCGACGTCAACCGCACCGAGCCCGAGGAGGTGCTCGCCCGGTTCCCCGGCACTCCGGTGCTCGGCTTCGGCCAGCACACCGACCCGCAGCGGCTGCGCGCGGCGCGCGCGGCGGGCTTCGCGACGGTCGTGCCACGGTCGGTGCTGTCCGACCGGTTGCCGGAGCTCGTCAGCGACCTGGTTGGGTAGAGTCCCCGTCAGGAGAGGAGATCGAGGAGGCCCATGTGACGTACATCATCGCCGAGCCCTGCATCGACGTGAAGGACAAGTCGTGCATCGACGTCTGCCCCGTGGACTGCATCCACGAGATGGCTCGGATGCTGGTGATCGATGCCGAGGAGTGCATCGACTGCGGCGCCTGTGAGCCGGAGTGCCCGGTCGAGGCGATCTTCCCGGAGGACGCCCTCCCCGACAAGTGGGAGCCGTTCGTCAAGATCAACTACGCCTACCCCGACTCCGGCGCGATCGACGGGCTGGTCGACGCCTACGCGACCGAGCACAACGTGCAGAACGAGCCGCCCGCCTGAAAGAACGGGGTCAGACCCCGATTCTTTCAGATGTAGCCGAGGTTCTTGAGGGACTGCTCGATGGCGGCCTCCTCCTCCTCGGTGTAGACGACCTCCTGCTCGGCGTCGCGGTCGCGCCCGGCCTCCGTGCGCACCTCGCGGCCGTCGGAGAAGAGCTCGGTCAGCACCCGGCCGTCCATGTCGTCGGGCACCGCCAGGCCCATGGCATGCAGCGCCGTCGGTGCGACGTCGACGATCCGCGCGCCGGCCAGCTCGCCCCCCTCGATGCCCGGGCCGAGAGCCAGGATGATCCCGGTGCGCCGGTGGCGACCGCCGCCGGCGGCGTCGGGGATCCGCTCGACGATGCCGCCGGCCGCCAGCCGGTCGGACGCGGTGTACGGCCGCTCGCCGAAGTCGATCAGCACGTCCGGGATGCGGTGCAGCTCGCTGCCGCTGTAGACGTCCTCGCGCAGGTACGCGCGCTCGATGATCCGCTCGCCTGTCTGGGGATCGCGGGCGGCCTCGAGCACGTCGATCACGCACCGGCCGACCTTGCGCCGCTCCTCCTCGGGCACCCAGTCGGCGATGAACACGCTCTCCGCGGACGCCGCGGCCGCGTAGGCGATCGTCTGCTCGGCGTCGATCGGCTGCGCGAGCGCGCTGTCGATGCCGCGGGCCAGCCGCTCGCGCACGCTGGTCGGCACGCGCTTCTCCAGGCCCAGCACGTCGAGCCGGCGGATGGCGTCGATCACGGTCCGCGTCGACAGGCCGCTGCGTGAGATGCCGGGCGTCCCGCCGGACCGCGTGAGCAGGCCGTACTCCTCGAGCGCGCGGTTGATGAAGAACAGCTTCTCGAACCGGCCGAAGCCGTGGTCGGAGACCACCAGCACGGTCGCGCCGCGCTCCGCCATCGCCAGCCGGTCGCCGATCACCTGGTCGCAGCGCCGGTAGGACTCCTCCAACGGCGCGAGCTCGTCGCCCGCCCGCTCGGCGTCGAACCGCGGATCCGTCGGGTCGAGCACGTTCCAGAACTTGTGCTGCAGCGGATCGGGCGCCTGGATCACGGTGAACAGCAGATCCCAGTCGCCCTTGTCGAGCAGGCGGCCGACGGCGATCTCCTGCTGTCGGATCCAGAACTGCGTCTGCTCGATGAACTCGAGGCCCTCCAGGCCGAGGGCGAACGGGTCGGCCTCGTAGCCGCCGGGCATCGCCTTGAGCTCGGCCTTCAGCTCCTGCGGCCAGGTGTAGTCGACGTCCTCGCCGGGAGTGAACATCCCGCACACGAACCGGCCGTGCTCCAGCCGGGCCGGCGGGAAGGATACCGGCACGGCGACCACGTTCGCCACCTTGCCCGCGGCGTCGACCAGATCCCACAGCTTGGCGCCGCGCGCCGAGCGCGATGACACCAGCCGCTTCTCGCCGGGCGCTCCGGCCTCCCAGAAGTCGAAGATGCCGTGCGTCCCCGGGCTCTTGCCGGTCGCGATCGACACCCATGCCGGGGAGCTGTACGGCGGCAGGCACGACTCCAGACCGCCGTGACGGCCCCGCTCCAGCGCCCGCGCCAGGTTCGGCATGACGCCGCGCTCGGCGAGCGGGCGGAGCAGATCCCACGTCGCGCCGTCCAGACCGAGGACGACGACCTTTCCGGACAGGTCTCCAGCCATCGGGGGCGCAGTGTACCCCTGGCCGTCGCCCCCCACGGCACCCCGTGTTGCAACATCCGTTGCAAATTTGGGCGACAGGTGGGAAGATCGGCGTCGTCGCAGGCGTCACTTGATTGGTGGACCGCGTTCGGCGGCCCGAACGAAAGGAGTCCCTGTGGAACAGGCGACACTCAGCCTGGCGCGCGAAGGCGCGTCGGACCGCATGCTCGCGGTTGACCTCCGCCGCGCGGACATCGAGTCCGCACTCGAGTCGGCAGCCGACGGTCGGGTCGAGCTGCTGCTCGACATTGCCGCCCGGGAGGCCGACGGCGAAACCGCCGAGCGGCACACCCTGACGGTCGACTGCACGATCGCCGATCTCGAGCGGTTGCTCGAGAGCTCGTCCGACACCGTCCGCGTCGGGTTCGACGCCGAGGCGCTGGCGCGGGCGATTCGCGAGCCCGACACGGAGGCGCACGGGCTGCGCGAGAAGATGGCAGTGCTGGCCATCGTCGTCGCGACGACCGGCGCAGCCGCCGGCGCCGCGCAGGCGATGCCCACCCAGGGCGGGGGGGCGGCGGCACCGGCACGACGGTGACGGATGTCCGGGACATGCCGGCCGATTCCATGATCGCGTCGCAGTCCCTGGGCGGCCATGCGGGCCAGATGGCGTCACCCGCCATCATCTCCGCGGCGCAGGCCGCTCAGCCGAGCGGTGGAACCGCCGTCCACGATTCCGCGGCCGACACCATCGCAGCCGCGACTGCGGCTTCGCAGTCGGGTGCTCCGGTACATGACATGGCGGCGGACACGCTGTCGGCTTCGGCTGCGGCTTCGCAGTCGGGTGCTCCGGTGCACGACATGGCGGCGGACACGCTGTCGGCTTCGGCTGCGGCTTCGCAGTCGGGTGCTCCGGTGCACGACTCGGCGGCGGACACGTTGTCGGCTTCGGCTGCGGCTTCGCAGTCGGGTGCTCCGGTGCACGACTCGGCGGCGGACTCGCTGGCCGCGTCCAGCGGACCTGCGGCCGCTCCGGTCCGCGACTTCCCAGGCGATGTCGCCAGGGCGGTGGCGGCCGGCGACACGGTGCCCGTGGCGCGGGACCTCCCCGGCGAGGTCGCCGCGGGTCAGCCTGTGCTTGCCGATTCGTCGAAGGCTCCTCCGGTCACCAGCCAGGGAAGCAGCGGCATCGATCTGCCGGGCATCGACGCGGCGCAGTTCGTGGTCGTCGGCGGCATCGCACTCGCGCTGATCGGCGCAGCGTTCGCGGCGGCGGGGGTCAACCGCCGGACGCCGAAGCCGAGCTGACGCGCGTGACACCGGCGGCGGCCGCATGGCGCGGCCGCCGCCGGGCTTCGCGGTAGCGCCGCCCTCTAGAATCCAGGCGGTGCCGCTGACGATCGTGTGTGGTCCCGCCAACTGCGGGAAGGTGGCGCTCCTGGTGCAGCGCTTCCTCGACGCGGTCGACGGCGGCCAGAACCCGTTCCTGGTCGTCCCCAACCGCTCGGACGCCGAGCTGGTGGAGCGCGAGCTGCTGCGCCGCCGGGGCGCCGTCCTGGGCGGGTCGGTGGGGACGTTCGACGACCTCTTCGGCCTGGTGCTGGAGCGATCCGGCGAGGCGCCGCTGGTGCTCTCGCCGGCGCAGCGGCGGCTGGTGCTGGCCGAGGTGATCGGCGCGGCCGAGCTGGAGACGCTCGCGGCCCCGGCGCGGTCGCCGGGCTTTGCCGACGGGCTGGCGCGGATGTTCGACGAGCTGACGGTGAGCGACGAGCCCGCCGCCGTTGTGCGGCGGCTGGCGGGGCTGGACGGCGGTCAGCGCTTCGACGAGATCAGGGCGCTGCGTGCGGCGTACCTCGAGCGGCTGGCCGCGCTGGGCGCGCTCGACCGCGCGGGGATGCGGGCGCGCGGCGCCGAGCTGGTCGCGTCGCGGCTGGACGCCTGGGACGGCGCGCCGGTGCTCGCGCACGGATTCGAGGACGTGACAGGCGTCCAGCTGGCGGCGCTGCGCGCCCTGGCCGGCCGCGGCCCGGTCACCGTGTCGCTGCCCTACGAGACGGGGCGGGAGGCCTTCGCCGCGGTGCGCCCGGCGATGGACGCGCTGACGGCGGGGCCTCACGAGCTGGTCGAGCTGCCGCCGGGAGGCCACGCCGACTCGCCGGTGCTGCTGCACCTGGAGCGCTCGCTGTTCGCCCTGCGCGACGCCGGCCCGGCGCCGGAGCCCGACGGCTCGGTCGTGCTGCTCGAGGCGTGCGGCATGCGCGGCGTCGCCGACCAGGTCGCGGCCGAGGCGCTGCGGCTGGTGCGCGAGGATCACATCCTGCCGGAGCAGATCTGCGTGATCGTCACTGACACCGCGCCCTGGCGGCAGGTGCTGGAGTCGGCGTTCGCCGCGTACGGGCTGCCGGCCGAGGTGGACGCCACGGTCGAGCTCCCGACCACGGCGTTCGGCGGCGCGCTGCTCGCGCTGCTCCGCTTCGCCTGGTTCGACGGCGACCGGGCCGACCTGTTCCGCTACCTGCGCAGCCCTTTCTCGGGCGTGCTGCGGCGGACGGTCGACCATGCCGAGGGCCGTCTGCGCGGCCGCGGCATGATCACGGGCGAGCACGTGCGGGCGACGCTTCGCGAGCTGGAGTACGACCGTCTGCTTGCCGCCGTCGACGAGCTCGAGGGGGACGGCGACCCGCTCGATCAGGTGGAGCGGCGGGTGCGGCGGATGAGCGCCGCGGCGGCGGGGCTGACCGCGAGGGTGCTACCCGATCCCGAGCGCCGGCACATGGCCGCCGTACGCACCGTCGAGCGGTCGGTGCTCGAGCTGCGCGAGCTGGCCCGCCGCGGGCTGGCGCCGCTCGACCGCGCCGCGTTGTCCGATCACCTCCAGCGGCTGTCCGTTCGCACGGGGAGCGATTTGGCCGCGGGACGCCTGGCCGTGCTCGACCTGCGGCGCGTGCGCACCCGCCGGTTCCAGGCGGCCTTCGTGCTCGGCCTGGAGGAGGGACGCCTCCCCCGGGGCGGTCGTGAGGACGCCTTCCTGCACCCCGACCAGGCGGTCGAGCTGGGGCTCCGGCGGCTCGATCCCGGCGAGCGCGACCGGCACCTGTTCTACACGGCGGTCACCCGGCCCTGGCGGCGGCTGTTCCTGTCGCGCCAGGCGGCGGACGAGGAGGGCCGGCTGCGCGAGCCCTCGCCGTTCGTCGACGAGGTGCGAACGGCGCTCGGCGGCCCCGACGCCCTGCCCAGGCGGCGCCGCGCGCTTGGCGATCTGACGTGGGACCTGGAGTCGGCGCCGACCGAGCGCGAGCGGCTGCGCGCGTTGGCCTGCGACCTGCGCGACCGCGGTGAGTGGGCGCTGGCGACGGCGCAGCAGCGAGACGGCTGGGTGCGCAAGCTGGAGCGGGCGCGGGACGCCTATCCGCGGCGGACACGCCTGACCAGTCCCGCCGTCCTGGCCTCGCTCGCCGCACGCACCAGCTTCTCCGTGACCGAGCTCGAGAAGTTCGCCGACTGCTCGTCCGCCTGGTTCGTCGAGCGGCTGCTATCGCCGGGCGAGATCGACTACGAGTTCGGCGCCAAGGAGCGCGGCTCGGTGGCGCACGCCACGCTCAACCGCTTCCACAGCCGGCTGCCCCGCGAGCTCGGGGTCGAGCGGGTCGCCGAGGCCGACCTGGCGGCCGCCGCGGCCCTGATGCGCTCGTGCCTGGCCGAGGCGCTGCGCGGCGTGCGCCTGCCCGACAGCCCGGCGGGGCTGGAGGCGGTGCGCGCCCTGGAGCGCGACCTCGAGGGATACCTGCGGGTGGAGTCGGCGCTCGACATGCCGCTGGCGCCGCGCGATTTCGAGGTGCGGTTCGGCACCTCCGGCTCGGCCCCTGGCCTGAAGGAGGGCCTGAAGCTGGACGGCTTCGCCGTGTCCGGGACGATCGACCGGATCGACCGCGACCCGGCGATGTCCGCGCGCGGCGTGATCTGGGACTACAAGAGCGGCCGCGAGGTGCACTCGGCCGCCGACATCGAGAACGACTGGCGGCTGCAGATCCCGCTGTACATCCTGGCCGTGCGCGAGCTGGTCGGCGTCGAGCCCGTCGCCGGCCTCTACCGGGCGCTGGCCGGCGAGCGCTCCGCCCGCGGCATGGCCGTCGCCGGCGAGGTCGAGACGCGGTACCGGAACGACCAGCTGGACGAAGCGGTGTTCTGGGGGCGGGTCGAGCTGGCGGTCGAGCGGGCGAACCAGATCGTCCGGCGGATGCGCGCCGGCGACGTTCGCCACGATCCGCGCCAGGGGACGTGCCCGGACTGGTGCCGGCGGCGCAACGCCGGGATCTGCCGGGTGGCGACGTGAGCGAGCCCGCCTGGAACGAGGGCCAGCGGCAGGCGATCGAACGGCGGGGCCACGTGTTCGTGTCGGCGGGCGCGGGCACCGGCAAGACGGCGGTGCTGGTCGAGCGCGTGGTGCGGCGGGTGCAGGCGGGGACGCCGCTCGACCACCTGCTGGTGATCACGTTCACGGAGCGGGCGGCGGCCGAGCTCAAGGGCCGCGTCCGCAGACGGCTGCGCGAGGTCGGACACGAGGCCGCCGCGGCGTCCGTCGACTCGGCCTGGATCTCGACGATCCACGGGTTCTGCGGCCGCGTGCTGCGCGCCCACGCGCTGGACGCCGGCATCGACCCGACCTTCCGCGTGTCGTCCGAGACGGAGGCGCTGATCCTGCAGGGCGACGCGTTCGCGCGGGCCCTCGAGCGGTTCGTTGCCGCGGAGGACGACGCCCGCCTCGACCTGCTGGCGGTCTACCGCAGCCCCCGGCTGCGCCGGCTGGTGGGGGAGCTGTACGAGCGGCTGCGGGGAATCGGCTCGTCGCTCGAGCTGCGGCCGTTCCGCAGCCCCGACCTGCCTGCGGCGCTCGCCGACCTGGAGCGTGCCGCGACGGAGCTGGGCGGCGAGCGGGGCGCCGCGGTGGCGGCCGCTCTGGCGGCGGCCGGCGGCGACCCGGCGCGGCTGCTCGACCTGCGATCCCTGCGGCCGGCGAAGAGCGGCGTCAACACCGAGCTGGCCGAGGCGATCGACCGCGTGCAGCAGGCGGCGCTGGACGTCCACGCGGAGGCCGACCGCGTGCTGATCGAGGAGCTGCTGCGGCTGTTCGGCGAGGAGTACGCGGCGCTCAAGGACGCCCGCGGCCTGCTCGACTTCAACGACCTCGAGCTGCGCGCCCGCGATCTGCTGCGCGCGCGGCCGGACGTGGCCGGCGAGTACCGCGAGCGGTTCGTCGAGGTGATGGTCGACGAGTTCCAGGACACCAACCGGCTGCAGGTCGAGCTGGTCGAGCTGGTGCGCGGCGACGAGCTGTTCCTGGTCGGCGACGAGTTCCAGAGCATCTACCGCTTCCGCCGGGCCGAGGTCGAGATCTTCCGGCGCCTGCGCGCCGAGGCCGGGGACGAGGTCGTCGTCCTCCCCGAGAACTACCGGTCGCGGCCGCACGTGATCGACCTCGTCAACGAGGTCTACGGACGCGAGTTCGGCATCGGATACCAGGAGCTGGTGTCGAGCGGCGGGTTCGCCGAAGGGCCGCCCGGGCCGGGCGTCGTCGAGCTGCTGCTGGCCGACCGCGACGCCTTCGAGGGCGGCGCGGCCGGGTGGCGCGAGGGGGAGGCGGACGCGCTCGCCGGCCGGATCGCCGAGCTGGTCGAGAGCGGCGGCATCCGCCCAGGCCAGATCGTCCTGCTGCTCGAGGCCGGCACCGACGCCGGCCTGTACGAGGACGCCCTCCGCCGCCGCGGGCTGCCCACCGTGCGCGCGACCGGCCGTGGGTACTACGGCCAGCAGGAGGTCGGCGACCTGCTGACGTACCTGCGGCTGCTGCGCACGCGAACCGACGATGCGGCGCTGCTCGGCGTGCTGGCGTCGCCGCTGGTCGGCGTCTCGAACGACGGCCTGGCGCTGATCCGGCTGGCGACGCGGCGGCGCGCGGCGATCGGCGTGTTCGAGGGCGGCGAGCTGCCGGAGGCGATGAGCGCCGAGGACCAGCGGTTGGCGCGCGCGTTCTGGATGCGCTACACGCGGCTGGCTGCGGCGATGGCGGGCCTGACGCTCGAGCAGCTGCTTGGAGCGGATCGTCACCGACCACGACTACGACCTCGCGCTGCTCGCGCAGCCCGACGGCGACCGCCGCCAGGCGAACGTCCGCAAGCTGATCCGGCTGGCCCGCGAGTTCGAGGGCGTGCGCGGGCCGGATCTCGAGGGGTTCGTGCAGTTCTGCGAGGAGCAGGCCGATCTGGCGGCCCGGGAGGGCGAGGCGGCGATCGCCGACGAGGGCGGCGAGGCGGTGCTGCTGATGACGGTGCATTCGGCCAAGGGGCTCGAGTTCGACGTCGTCGTCGTCGCCGACACCGGGCGCGTCGCCGGCGGCACCCGCACGCCCGACGTGCTGGTCGCCGCCGACGGGCGGGTCGCGTTCAAGGCGGTGCATCCGCTGGACGGCAGGCTCAGCCCTGCGCTCGGGCACGCGGAGCTGGGGGAGGCGGAGGACGCCGCCGCGGCCGAGGAGGGCCGGCGGCTGCAGTACGTCGCGATGACGCGCGCCCGCCACCACCTGATCATCAGCGGCGCCCTGGGCGGCAACGGCGGCGCCGCCGAGGCGCCGATCGCGCGCCTCTGCCACACGCTGGACGTCGACCTGGAGGACGAGGGCCGGGTGGCCGTCGGCCGCACCTCGCTCGACGTGCGGGTCGTGCGGCCGCGCGCCGACGAGCCGCCGCAGCCGGGCGAGGGGCAGCTGCCGCTGTTCCAGGATCCGCTGGAGCCGCCGGCCGACCTGCCCGAGCTGGAGGTGCCGCCGGCGCCTCCGGCCAACGCCGTCCGCCGCCTGTCCTACAGCGGGCTGCAGCAGCACGCCCGGTGCGGGTACCGGTTCTACGCCCAGCGGCTGCTCGGGCTGCCGGAGCGGGTCGAGCCCCGCGGCGAGGAGGCGGGCATGGCCGGCGTCGAGATCGGCGACGCGGTGCACCTGCTGCTCGAGCGAGAGGACGAGCGGTGGCGGCTGCGCTATCCGGCGGCGACCGCCGAGGACGAGGCCGTGGTGGCGCGCATGCTGGAGAGCTGGCGCGGCTCGGAGCTCGCCGCCCGGGTGGATGCGCTGAGCGGCGACGCGCGGCGTGAGCTGACGTTCGCCTTCGAGCTGGACGGCGTGCTGTTCCGCGGCCGGTTCGACCTGTTCCACCGGGGCACGGACGGCGCCGCGCTGATCGTCGACTACAAGACGAACATGCTGGGCGAGCGCGAGCCGGCAGAGCTGGTCGAGGCGTCGTACGGCCGCCAGGTCGCGATCTACGCGCTGGCGGTGCTCCGCGCCGGCGCCCCGTCGGTCGAGATCGTCTACGCCTTCCTCGACCGGCCCGGCGCGGTGTGGTCGCGCACGTTCGAGGCGGCGGACGCGGTCTGGCTGGAGGAGGAGCTGCGCGGCTGGGTGGGGCCGGTTGCCGGCGGCGAGTTCTCGCCGGTGCCGGGGCCGTGGTGCGCCGACTGCCCGGCGCTCGACGTGCTGTGCGCCGGACCGGAGCTGGCCGCCGAATGAGCCGGATGACCAGGGCGAGGGCCGCCGAGCTGCTCGACCGCCTCCACGCGCAGCATCCGGACGCGCACATCGAGCTGGACTGGACGACGCCGCTGGAGCTGCTGGTGGCGACGATCCTCTCCGCGCAGTGCACCGACAAGCGCGTGAACGAGGTGACTCCAGCGCTGTTCGCGCGGTTCCCGCGGGCCGCCGACTACCTCTCGGTCGAGCCGGCGGAGCTGGAGGAGATGATCCGCCCGACCGGGTTCTTCCGCAACAAGACGCGGGCGATCCGCCAGGCCAGCGCGGAGATCGTCGAGCGCCACGGAGGCGAAGTGCCCGAATCGTTCGACGACCTGGTCGCCCTGCACGGCGTGGGCCGGAAGACGGCCGCCGTCGTCGCATCGAACGCGTTCGGGCTGCGGGACGGGATCGCCGTGGACACGCACGTGCTGCGCGTGTCCGGCCGGCTGCGGCTGACCCGGCACGGCGATCCGATCAAGGTCGAGCGCGACCTGATGCGGCTGTATCCCCGCGAGCGCTGGCTCGAGGTGAGCGACGTGCTGATCTTCCACGGCCGGCGGATCTGCAACGCTCGGCGGCCGCGCTGCGAGGACTGCGCCGTCGAGGACGTCTGCCCGTCGTCACTGCTCCGCCCGGCCCGCAAGCGTGCGCAGCCGGGGAAGCAGCGAGCGGTCTGACACCGGCGCGAAGAAGGCGGCGTCCGTCGCCTCGACGTCGCGCAGGGCAGGCTGCAGGCGCTTCCGCCCGGGCGGCGTGACCGACAGCAGCCGCGCCCGGGCGTCGCCGGGGTCGCGGACGCGCTCCAGGTCGCCCGCACGCTCCAGCGCACGGACGACCTGGCTGGTCATCATGGCGTCCGTCCCGGCGTGCTCGGCGAGCTGCCGCTGGGACGGGCGGCCGCCGTGTTCCTCGAGCCACCAGGTGGAGGCCAGCAGCACGAACTGGACGTGGGTCAGCCCGTGCGGCTCGAGCGCGGCCCGCATCGCCCGTTGCCAGCGCAGCGTGGCGTGCCAGAGCAGGAATCCCGGGCTGTCCCACGCCGAGGGATGGCGCGATCTCACGACCGGCCCCGCTCCTCGGCCGCCGCCGCCAGCGCCGCGACGCTCTCGGGCAGGTCCTCGGCGACGGCCGGCCCGACCTCGTCGGCGCCGGCTCCGTCGGCCTCGACCGAGACGACGATCCGCGATCTGCCGCCGGCCCGCTCGACGCGATGCCGGAAGCGGAGGACGAGCGGGCCCAGCCGCGTCTCGTCGGCGAACCCGTGGCCGTCCTCGACCTCGGTGACGGTGAACGCGATCGGCTCGGGCATGCCGACGGGATGGAGGGTGCCCGTGCTGCCGGCGGCGAAAGGCCCATCGAGGGACGTGACGATCAGGCTGCCGTCCCAGGCCGGCCAGCCCTCGACGTCACGCCACAGAGCGAAGATGTCGGCCGGGGAGGCGTCGGTGATGTGCTCGTGCTCGGTGGTCCACATGTCCGTCGTCCTTTCGTATGTGTGCATACGAATATGATAGGCACGCATATCATTGACTGTCAAGTCACCGTTTCGGTACAGCCGCCGTCTTGTGTCGTGACGGGCCGGCGGACGACACTCGCCTCATGGGACGGATCGAGCTGGAGCTCTACGCGGACAGGCTGGCGCGACACGCCGAGCGGCTGCGCGACGACGTGGAGGGCGGTCGGATGCGAATCGAGTGGGCGAGTCTCGAACGCCGTGCGCGCGACGAGCTGGGCCAGCGCGACAGCGCCGTGCTCGAGGCGCTGGGGGTGCTGGGGTCGGACGACGAGCAGGCCGAGCGGCGCCTGATCGACCGCCGGCTGCGCCAGCTGCGCGCAGTGGAGCGCCTGCAGGCGCTGGTCGAGCGCGAGATCGAGGAAGCCGGCTAGTGCTAGTCCGCCGAGCGGCGGGGAGCGAGCGATGCCAGCAGGCCGCCGTCATCGTCGTACCCGGGGAACAGGTCGACGCGCACCTGCTTGACGATCCCCGAGCGGTGGCGGATCGACAGGGTCTGGTCGAGCTTGCGGACGCCCCATTCGAGCACCGTGTCCACCGGGTTCTGGCCGTCGTACCCGGACAGGCTGAGCGCCTCGGTGAGGTGCTCTCCGAGCAGCTCCTTCTCGCCGTACCCGGTCAGCTCGAACACGCCCTTGCCGGCCGACAGGATCCGTGCGTCCCGGTCGCACGCGATGAAGCCCGCGTTGGCCGGCGGGTAGAAGTCCTCGAGCAGCTCGAACAGGAAGCCGAACCCGCAGCGGGTGCAGCCGACGGCCTGGTGCGAGAGCCCGTCCAGGCCGTCCTGGTCGATGGCGCGGTTACCGCAGTTCGGGCAGATCCAGTAGCGGGGCACGACGAGGCACTGTAGCCACGGCCCGGTCAGGCCGCAGCGGTCTCGGCTGCATGCGAACTGTGCGCCAGCCAGCGCTCGGCGTCGAGCGCCGCCATGCAGCCCATTCCCGCGGCCGTCACGGCCTGGCGGTACGTGTGGTCGACCACGTCGCCGGCGGCGAAGACGCCCTCGACGTTGGTCGCGGTCGACCCGTCCTGGGTGATCAGATAGCCCGCGTCGTCCATGTCGAGGATGCCCGCGAACAGGCCGGTGGTCGGGTCGTGGCCGATCGCCACGAACAGGCCCTCCGCCGGGATCTCGCGGCGCTCGCCGGTCACGGTGTCACGCAGGGCGACACCGGTCAGCTTGCCGTTCTGGACACCCAGCGCCTCCTCGACGGTGGCGTTGGTGACGAACTCGATGTTGTCCTTGGCGCGGGCGTAGTCGATCATGATCTTCGACGCGCGGAACTCGTCCCGCCGGTGCACGACGGTGACCTTGCTCGCGAACTTGGCCAGGAAGCTGGCCTCCTCCATCGCCGAGTCGCCGCCGCCGACCACCACGACCTGCTTCTCGCGGAAGAAGGCCGCGTCGCAGACCGCGCAGTAGCTGACGCCGCGTCCCTGCAGCGTGCGCTCGCTCTCCAGCCCCAGCTGCCGGGCGGTCGCGCCGGTGGCCACGATCACGCTGTTGGCGAGGTGCACCTGGTCGCCGACCTCCACGCGGAAGGGCCGCTGGGAGAAGTCGACGCGGGTGACGTCATCGGCCACCAGCTCGGCGCCGAACCGCTCGGCCTGCGAGCGCATCGTCGCCATCAGCTCCGGGCCCATGATGCCGTCGACGAAGCCGGGGTAGTTCTCGACGTCGCTGGTGATCATCAGCTGGCCGCCGAAGGCGAAGCCCTCGAAGACGAGGGGGCGCAGATTGCCGCGCGCCGCGTACAGCGCTGCGGTGTAGCCGGCCGGCCCTCCGCCGATGATGATCACGTCGCGAATCTCGGTTGTCATGCTGCTCCTGTCGGTTCCTCGGGGCTGTCACAGCCCTCATCCAATTCAACGTTCTCGACCCGGAAATATTCCCCGCAGCGGTCGCACCCGACCGCTCCGTCGGCCAGCCGGGCTCCGAAGAAGGATCCAATCGGCTGCCCGCAGAATGGACAGAAACGCACCGCTGGAGGCGGTGAGATGGGATCCGCCATGCCAGTCGCAGTCTATAGTCAGCCCTCGTGAGCCAGCGTCAGAAACAGGTAACGAACCAGAAGCGCGCCCGCCGTCTCGGCACGGGCGAGGGCATCCGCCCGGAGAAGCCGAAGCGGAGCGGCGGCGGCATCCCGATGTGGGTGTGGCTGGTGCTCGGCGCCGTCGTTCTGTTGGCCGTCGGCGTGGGCGCCGTGGTCGTCACGCGATCCGATGGGTCGAGCAGCGGCGCGGACTCGCCGGTGGTGCAGGATCGCCTGCAGACGACCAAGCCCGACTTCCAGTCGGTGGGCACCTGGGATCCCAACTACACGAACCTGGCGGGGGCGCTGACAGCGCTCAAACTGCCGGGTCTGAGCGAGTCGGTCGAGCACTACCACGTGCACCTCAAGATCCTCGCGGACGGCCACAATGTGGTGGTGCCGCAGAACATGGGGCTCGACGCGACCAACCAGGTGTACTCGCCGATCCACACGCACGACGAGCGCGGCGTGATCCACATCGAGGCCGACACCAAGGACTTCGTGGCGACGCTGGGCGAGGTGTTCGACGTCTGGGGCGTCAAGTTCGACAAGGACTGCCTCGGCGGCTTCTGCGACGGCGTCAAGGTCTACGTCAACGGCAAGCAGGTCGACCAGTACGCCGACCTTCCGCTGCACTCGCACGACGCGGTCACGATCGTCGCCGGCGCACCGCCCAAGGACTTCACGCCGCCCAGCACATTCAAGTTCGCCCCCGGCGAGTAGCCCGGCGCGCGCGACTCGCCGCGTGGAACAATGTCCGTCCTCCAGCGAAAGGACGCACATGAGCCACGACGAGCTGACCACCAAGCTCTATTTCGGCCCCTGGTACCGCCGGTCACCGTTCTTCGACTCGACGCTCCGCGCCGGCTGCAAGGCGTACGACATCTACAACAAGATGTACCTGCCGGCCGAGTACGACGACGTCTCGGTCGAGTACCAGGCGCTCAACGACGCCGTCACGCTGTGGGACGTCGGCGTCGAGCGGACGGTGCAGATCAGCGGCCCGGACGCCGACCGGCTGACCGACATGCTGACCTGCCGCGACCTGACGAAGTGCGCGGTCAAGCAGTGCAAGTACATGCTCGTCACCTCTCCCGACGGCGGCATCGTCAACGACCCGGTGCTGGTTCACCCCGAGGAGAACGTGTGGTGGATGCAGCTCGCCGACAGCGACGCCGGGCTGTACGCGCTGGGCGTCGCGTCACAGGCGCGGGCTGGACGCCCAGGTCTCCTACCCGGACGTGCACCCGGTGCAGGTGCAGGGGCCGCAAGTCGGGGCTGACGCTGGAGAAGCTGGTCGGCAAGCGGATCTACGACATCAAGCTATTACTGGTGCGACCATTTCGAGATCGGCGACATCCCGGTCGTGATCACGCGAACCGGCTGGTCGGCTGTTCCCGGGTTCGAGGTCAACCTGCTCGACGGGTCGCGCGGCGGCGAGCTGTGGGACGCGATCATGGAGGCCGGGGCCGAGTACGACATCCGCCCGATCGCGCCGAACGAGGCGCGCCGCGTCGAGGCCGGCATCTTCAACTGGGGCTCGGATATCAGCATCAAGCGACACGCCGTTCCACGTGATGGGGCTCGAGCGCCTGGTCGAGGAGCAGCCGCAGGACTACATCGGCAAGTCCGCGCTCGAGCGAATCCGCGCCGAGGGCGTCGACCGCAAGCTGGTGGGCATCGAGTTCGACGATTCGGAGCCGCTGCCGGGCATCACCCGCTCATGGGCGGCGAGCTCTGACGGGCGCCCCGTGGGGCCGGTGACCGACGCCGTGTGGTCGCCAGGACTCGAGAAGAACATCGGCTACGTCTGGATGCCTATCGAGCTCTCCGAGCCGGGCACCGCGGTCGACGTCGACTCGGAGCACGGGCCGATGACCGGGCGCACGGCGGGCATCCCGTTCGTCGACCCGCGCAAGGAGCGGCCGGCGAAGCCGCTCGAGCAGGTGGGCTAGCGCCGCTGCCACCAGCGCTTCGGCTTCGGCTGCTGCGACTGCCATTCTGACCTGAGAGGCAGCCTGCCCTGGCGGCGGGCTGCCTCGACGCACTCGCTGTGCGCGTGGCGCCGCCGGTTCATGTCGCCCTCCGGCGCGATCAGCACGTGCGGCGTCATCGCGTGCAGCCGCAGCCCGCAGAGCGGACAGCGGTAGTGCGCCGGGGTGCGGTTCTGCGCCGGCCGCATCGTCCACCAGTCGGCCGGGTCGAGCTTGGGCATGGCCAGGATGATGGCAGGGTGCCGGGCCGGACGGGATCAGGTGCGGTCTCAGGCCCGCCCCGCGCGTCTGCGCGCTGGGGCGGGCCCGTCCGTGGGGGGACGTGACAGGGGAGCCCATTCCCGCCCTCGGAGACTGTGGAGCCGGTGCAATCATCCGCCCGCCGGCCGCCGCTCGCATCCGGAAATTTCCCGGTCTCGCGGCGAACCGGTCGGCGCCGCGGCCACGCGGGCGACGGTCGAGGCTGACGCGGCCCGGGCGGCGCTCACACGGTGCAGCCGCGGTGGAGAATGGGGATCCGCCGACGGGTGCGGCTCGTGCGGCTCCCGCCCGAGCCGCCTCCACAGCCTACGCCTTTCTGCGGGTTACGATGCCGGCGTGGGCCGGTTCGTCTCGAGGCTTCTCCGCGCAACGGGCATCGTTGTCCGCGACGGGCGCATCCCACGGCCCCTGCGGTGGGGCGGCGCATTCGCCGTGCTGCCGATCCCCGGGCCGCTCGACGAGCTGGTGCTGCTGATCGTCGGCGGCGTGCTCTGGCTGTTCTACCGCGACCAGCTGCGCGAGGCCTGGCGCACAGTTAGCCAAGAGTCGCGTTGAAGCTCTCGGGCTTCGCCTGGTCGACGGGCGAGCCCGCGCACGACCACTGGGTGGCCGCGGTGAAGCAGTTGGTGTAGCGGCCGCTGCCGTTGACCAGGATGACCAGCACGCTGCTGGTCATCCCGTGGCCGAACGCGACGCGCAGCGAGCCGATGCCCTTCGAGTTGAGCGCGATCCGGTGCAGCACGACCTTGCCGCTGGTGAAGCGGACGATGACGCGCGCCGCCGAGCCGATCGACGTGGGCGGCAGGTCGAAGCGGATGGTCACGTGGCCGCCGCGGGGCTGGCGCGTGCCGGGGACGAGCGCGGCCGGCAGGTTGGTCAGATGGTTCAGCCTGGCGGTCAGCCACTGGGTCGTCGCCCGGGTCGGCCCGAGGTGGAACTGCTGGGCCGCCGGCGCGGCGGGGAAGGAGGTGCCCTCCTGGTACAGCGGCTTGTCGCGGTTCCACATCGCGAAGTCGGCGAACGCCCAGGCCAGCGGATGGTGCTGGCCGGCGACGGCGAGCTCGCTCTTGATGGCCTGCATGGAGTAGTTGTCCGGCCCCGTCGGTGACCCGTCGGCGAACTGCCAGATCCCCTTGATCACGTTCACGGCCGGCGCCTGCCGGCTGCCTATCCACTCGGTCAGGAACTCGTACCAGAGCCATGACCCGTACCAGAACGCCGCGGCGGCCGAGTCGAGCGACGTCGTCGGGTGGGTCAGCAGGCTGTTGCCCAGATAGTCACGGCTCTGGTTGACGGAGTCGTAGACGACGTCCTCCATCCAGGTCGCCGTGCCCTCCATCAGCCAGTGGTCGTCCCACCAGTCGTACGCGCCCTGGATGGTGTGGAAGAACTCGTGCGCGACCGTCACCTGCAGGCTGTCGATGGGCGGCAGCCCGCCGAACTGCGAGCTGGCCAGGTTGTTGTCCAGCACCATGTAGGTGCTCTCGTCGAAGAAGTCGTACCCCGCGGCCGGGTCATTATGCGGGTCGTCGGAGTTGACGTACCCGAACACGCCGTCGCTGCCGACATCGGCGAGGTAGACGTCCAGCTTGCCGTTGCCGCCGTTGTCGGTGCTGGAGGTGTCGTCCTTCGGCGCGCGGTAGCCCATCGTGCCGACCTCGACCGTCCACGCGTGCTGCAGCGTCGACAGCGTCAGGTCGATCCAATCGGGCACGCCGTCCGAGTTGTCGTCGGCCGCCGGCGGCGCGTCCACGCCGGTCGCCGTCCAGTGCACGCAGAGGTTGGCGTCGCAGACCGGGCTTGCCGGTGCCTCCGGCGTCGTCCACCCGTCCCCGAGCGGATCGCCGCCGCCCTCGTCGGGCCGCGCCAGCAGCCGTTCGGCGGCCGCGCGATCGGCGCCCTGGAGGCGCCACGCGTAGTGGGAGAGGTCGGCCATGATCGGCGTCGCCTCGCGCCCGCCGGTGCGGATTGTCAGGCCGGTGCTGCGCGCCACGATGTTCGGGTGGAACAGCGCCTGGGCGCGCAGCAGCGCCGACTTGGCCGGGTTGATCGCGCCGCGCTCGACGGCAGCGGACAGCCCGTCGCCGGCCTGCACGAGTTGCGGCGTGTGCGCCGCCAGCCGCTGCGCAGCGTTCGTGTCAGCCGACGCCTGGCCACCAGATGCAGCCAGCGCATCAATCCGAGAAGAGCCGCACCTACCCGTCGCATTCCGCCTCCCAACGGTAAACGTCCCATCGGGTCGGACGTGTGGCTTCACATCTTCGTTAGCTATCGAGGATGCCCGGGACAGGATTCGAACCTGTACGGCCTTGCGGCCAGAGGATTTCAAGTCCCCCGCGTCTACCAGTTCCGCCACCCGGGCGTACGGCGATTATCGCGGGAGCTCGGCCGCCTCGAGCGCGGCGCCGTGCAGGATGTCCCGCTCCGACACGGTCAGCTCGGACGCCCGGGCGGCGCGCAGCAGCTCGGCGAGGATGGCGGCGCCGGCGACGATCGTCGGCGCGCGCTCCGGCATCAGCCCGCGCACCTGACGCCGCTCGGCGAGCGGCAGGGCGGCCAGCCGCGCGAGCTCCCGGTCGACCGTGTCGGCTCGCAGCACGTGGCCTTCGACGAGCTCCGGCACCTCCTCGTCCAGGTCGAGATCGACGGTCGCGAGCGTGGTGATGGTGCCGGCGACTCCGATCAGCCGCGCGTCGCCCTCCAGACTGGGGAAGTGCGACGCCGCCTGCTCGCGCAGGGCCGCGAGCGACTCGGCGGTCGGCGGGTCGTCCGTCAGGAACCGCTCGGACAGCCGCACGCAGCCGATGTCGAGGCTGGTCGCCCAGTGCACGCCGTCGGGCCCGCCGGCGATCAGCTCGGTGCTGCCGCCGCCGATGTCGGACACCAGGACAGGCCCGTCGGGCGGACGGGCCGAGGTGACGCCGCGGAAGGTCATCCGGGCCTCGTCGTCACCGGTCAGCACGCGCGTGGTGAACCCGTAGCGCCGCTCCACGTCGGCCAGGAACTCCGGTCCGTTGCTCGCGTCGCGGACGGCGCTGGTCGCGGTCATCAGCACGACCTCGGCGCCGGCCTGTGTCGCGGCGTCGGCGTAGCCGTCCAGCGTGCTCATCACCCGCCCGATCGACTCGTCGGACAGGCGGCCGGTGCGGTCGACCCCGTCGCCCAGGCGGGTGATCGTCAGCAGGCGCTGCACCTCCGCCACGCCTTCGGTCGAGACGTCCGCCACCAGCAGCCTCGTCGAGTTCGTCCCCTGGTCGACCGCGGCGACGCGCCGGCTCACGCCCGCAGCACCATGCGGGCAAACCGCAGCGCCGTTGCCGCCTTCGACAGATGCCCGCGGACGATCTGCACCTGCGCGGCCGCCCGGTTGAGACTGTCGATCGCCGCCTGCAGCTCCGCCTGCTTCAGCTGCAGCGCCTCGGCCCGTGCCTGCACCTCGGCGATCTTCTCCGGCGGCAGCTGGCGGTCGACCTCGGCCCGCAGGAACTTCACGCGCTTCATCACGCGCCACGCGCGGATCCCCGCGACGGCGGATCCCACGACCAGGATCACGACCCAGGCGATGATCAGGGCGAGGAGCATGGGCTGGCACTCTACCGGCCCGGCGTGCGCGACAATCCGAGCATGCCCGATGGCCATCGCGTCGAGATCGAGTACTGCACCGGATGCCGGTTCCTGTCGCGCGCATCGTGGATCGCCCAGGAGCTGCTGATGACGTTCGAGGACGAGCTGGCCGCCGTCGCGCTGGTGCCCGGCAGCGGCGGCATCCTCGAGGTGCGCGTCGACGGCCGCGCCATCTGGTCGCGGGGCGAAGACGGCGCCGCCATCGACCCGAAGGTGATCAAGCGCCGCGTACGCGACCTGGTTGCGCCCGATCGGGGCCTGGGGCACACCGATACACGGTGAGTGCTAAAATCTGGTGACCGGCGCGGGGTGGAGCAGTCCGGTAGCTCGTCGGGCTCATAACCCGAAGGTCGCAGGTTCGAATCCTGCCCCCGCTATGAATGCGAAAGGCCCGCAAATGCGGGCCTTTCGCATGTTTGGAGACATGTACCGCGGTCGCGGATGTCGAGCGGGCTCCGCCTGCTCCGTCCCTGGGGCACGACCGCCCAGCGGGGGCGGGCATGAAAGGAGACCAGTCATGAAGTATCTGCTGCTCAAGCACTACCGCGGTGGTCCGACCCCGGTCATCGACCTGCCGGCGATGGACCGCTGGACGCCGGAGGAGGTCGACGCTCACATCGGGTTCATGCGCGAGTTCGCCGCCCGCCTTGAGGGCACCGGCGAGTACGTCGACGGCCAGGCGCTGGCGCCCGACGGCGCGTTCGTCCGCTCCGACGGCGAGGGGCGCGCCCCCGTCGTCGACGGCCCGTTCGCCGAGACGAAGGATCTCATCGCCGGCTGGATGATCATCGACGTCGAGTCGTGGGACCGCGCGGTCGAGCTCGCCGGCGAGCTGTCGGCTGCTCCCGGCCCCGGCGGCGAGCCGATCCACGAGTGGCTCGAGGTGCGCCCGTTCCTGACCGCGCCGCCCACGATCAGCGAGTGAACGACGCGCAGCTGCGGGAGCTCGTCCCCGCGGTGATCGCGGTCCTCGTCCGGCGCGGAGCGGATTTCGCGTCGGCCGAGGACGCCGTGCAGGAGGCGCTGGTGAGCGCGCTCGCCAGCTGGCCGGGGGACCCGCCGCGCGATCCCAAGGGCTGGCTGATCACCACCGCCTGGCGCAAGGTCCTGGACGAGATGCGGGCCGGCTCGTCGCGGAGGGCGCGCGAGCTGGCGGTGGACGCCGAACCACGGTCCGGGCCCGTACCGGACGCCGACGACACGCTCCAGGTCTACTTCCTCTGCGCGCACCCGTCGCTGCCGCCGGCGTCGGCCGTCGCCCTCACGCTGCGCGCCGTCTGCGGCCTGACCACCGAGCAGATCGCGGCGGCCTACCTCGTCCCCGAGGCGACCATGGCCCAGCGCATCAGCCGCGCCAAGCGACGCATCGCCGGGCAGCCGCTCGACCAGGCGGGCGACCTGGGGACGGTGCTGCGCGTGCTCTATCTGCTCTTCAACGAGGGCTATGGCGGCGATGTCGACCTCGCGGCCGAGGCGATCCGGATCACGCGGCAGCTCGCCGCGCTCGCCGACGAGCCCGAGGTATCCGGCCTGCTTGCGCTGATGTTGCTGCACCATGCGCGGCGCGCCTCGCGCACCGGGCCGGACGGCCGCCTCGTGCCGCTGGGCGAGCAGGACCGCGCCACGTGGGACCCCGCGCTGATCGCCGAGGGCGTCGGCCTACTGCAGGCCGCGCTTGCCCGCGACCGGCTCGGGCAGTACCAGGCGCAGGCCGCGATCGCCGCTCTGCACGCCGATGCGCGCACGGCGGAGGAGACCGACTGGGTCCAGATCGTCGAGTGGTACGACGAGCTGATCCGGCTGGCCGACAGCCCGGTGGTGCGCCTCAACCGCGCGGTCGCCGTCGGGGAGGCCGACGGGCCGCGCAGCGGGCTGGCCGCCATCGCCGAGCTCGACCCCGGCCTGCCTCGCTACGCCGCGGTCGCCGCGCACCTGCACGAGCGCTCGGGCGACCTGACGCGCGCGGCGGACCTCTACGCCGAGGCGGCCCGCACGGCGGCCAGCGCCGCGGAGCGCGACCACTGCGTCCGGCAGGCGGCGCGGGTGCGGCAGCTCGGCGCGGCCTCGCGACGGTCGTCGCGCGACCCGTTGGGATAGGCAGCCGCACTCGCCTGGCTCCGACGCAGTGCTCTGTTAGCGTCCGGCGATGGCTGCATCCGTGGTCCGCATCTCGATCGCACCGGTCAAGGCGCTCGGCCTCGTCCATCCGGAGGACGTCGAGCTCGGCCCCACCGGCGTCGAGGGCGACCGCCGGTTCTGGCTGCTCGACGCGGCCGGCCGGTTGGTCAATGGCAAGTCGTTTCCGCAGCTGATGCAGGTGCGGCCCGAGTGGGACGAGTCGAGCCGGCGGCTGGCGCTGTGGTTCCCGGACGGCGAGGTGGCCGAGGGCGTCGTCGACCCGGGCGATCCGGTCGAGGTCTCGCTGTGGGGCGAGGCGCACCCTTCACGCGCGGTGGACGGGCCCTGGGCAGCGGCGCTTTCGGAGTTCGTCGGCGCCTCGCTGACGCTGCTCTGGTCGGAGAGCGGCGCGGCCGACCGCGGCAGGAACGCCGGGTGGATGTCGCTTGTCTCGCAGGCGTCGCTCGCCCGGCTGGGCCGGGAGGCGGGCGAGCACCGGCCCGTCGACGGCCGCAGGTTCCGCATGTTGTTCGAGATCGACGGCGTGGGGCCGCACCAGGAAGACCTGTGGATCGGGGAGCGCGTGCGGATCGGCGGCGCGACCGTCTCGCCGGTCGGCGACGTCGGGCGCTGTGCGGTCACCAAGTGCGACCCGGACACCGGCGCCTCCGACCTCGACACCCTGGGTGCGCTCTCGCGGTACCGGCGGGAAGGGCGCACCGAACCGCTGCCGCTCGGCGTCTACGGTGACGTGCTGGTGCCCGGCCGCGTCTGCGTCGGCGACCCGGTCATACCCGAGGTCTCGGTCACCGTCGGTCAGTAGATGTGCAGCTTCTCGAGGAGCGCGAGCGGGTCGTCCAGCGACTCGAACAGATCCTTGTTGTGCTTGATCATCTTGCTGCGCATGTAGACGCGCAGCCACTGCTTGTAGATGTACAGCTCGTAGCGATCGAGCTTCTCCCGGAGCGGCACGTCCCGCTGCGCGATCAGGCCGGCCAGGAACATCGAGCACTCGAACCCGAGCGAGATCGACTGGAAGTAGGGCGAGCCGATGGCCGAGTCGCCGGCGAGGAACACCGGTGAACAGCCGAACGGGTGGTCGCTCCGCCCCGCGGTCAGCCACTGCCGGCTGGTCGCGTTGCGCGCGCGGTACAGATCGAGCGGTATCCGGACGACGTCAAGGTCGCCCAGTATCTGGCCGTTCGTCTCCTGCTTGATCTTTGCGATGAACCGGTCCATCGACTGCGCGACGCCTGGGAAGTTCGAGCGCAGCCAAGCACCGTCGACCCGCGGCGGCATGGCCTCGTAGTCCTCGGCGCTGATGTTGACGATCCCGGTGACGTGGCTGACGCTGCCGTCGTAGTGCGTGCGGTGCACCATCGGGATGAACTTGTAGTCGGCGTTCTCGATGTTCTTGTAGTACTTGCACTGCTCGTTGCAGTCGTACCGCCGTCCGTACAGGAACGTGATGACGAGCGCGTACTCGAGCCGGATCTTGACCGTGTTCGCGTCCTCGTCCGCCACGCCCGGGATCAGGTGGTCGCGGAGCAGGGAGCGGCTGCCGGTGGCGTCGATCAGGACGTCTCCGGGCTCGAGCATCGCCGCCGCGTCGTCCACCGTGACCACGCCCGCGGTGCGCTCCAGCCCGTTCCCGCCGCGGGCGTCGATCAGATCGCTGAGCGAGCGCTCGATCGCGTTCAGCGGGCAGAACCCGAGCGCCCAGTTCCGCAGAAGCCCGTTCAGCTCCGGGGGAATGGACTGCCTGAAGGCGAGCCCCTGGTCGAGCTCGGGCGGATCGAAGATCGCCTCGACGCTGTCTCCGTCGATGGCATCGGTGCGGTAGCTCTCGACCGAGTCCGCCACCAGGTACGGGGCCAGCTGCACCATGCGCGTTCGCGTGTACGCGCGGCGTTTCTCGTAGAGTCGCACGGAGCAGCCGTCGATCGACTGCAGCAGAGCCGTCAGCATCAGGCCGACCGGGCCCGCTCCGACCACGTGGACACGCAGGTCGGGCGGGGGTGTCTGGAGAGCGGTGGGGTCGGAGGTCGAGGGCGTCATCGTGCCGACGAAGGCGGCGTCGCCACCCTACCCGGTTGTCAGTTGACGGCGCAACCGCCTCGCCGGCCTCGCGGTTTGGCGATCTGCCGCCTGGGGCATCCAGGTTGCAATGAGCCTTGGATTTTCGATCTTCCTGATCGCCGTGGGCGCGATCCTGCGGTTCGCCGTCACGGTGCACAGCAGCGTCGGCAGCGTGACCGTCAACTGGGACATCATCGGCGACATCCTGATGGCCGCCGGCGTGCTCGGCCTCGTCCTGAGCATCTGGATGATGAACCAGGCTCGGCGGCGCGCGACGACCGATCCGCGCTACACGCAGGATCCGCCGCCGTCGACGCCACCGTACTGACCTGACCTAGTACATCAGGGCTGCTGCGATCAGCGAGGCCGCGGTCGCGACGAACACGCCGCCGGCTGCGACCGAGCCGACCAGGCGGGAGCCGCCCTGGTCGTCCACCGCCACGGCCGTGCTCGAGACCGCAGCGAGGTAGACCAGCCAGATGGCCGCTACCACGAGTGTGAGGGTGAGGATGTCCATGCGGAGTACTGTATCACGCACTATTGCAAGTTGCAATAGTTGTAGACTCATCGGAAGATGCCGCCCCGCCCGCTGAACACCGATCTGACGGCGATCACGGCGCTCGGCCTGCTCGCCGAGCGGCCGCGGCATCCCTACGAGATGCAGCGGCTGATCCGCTATCGCGACAAGGCCTACGTCAAGGGGCTCCCTCGCAGCCTGTATCACGCGATCGACCGGCTGGCGGCCGCCGGCCTGGTCGAGGCGGGGGAGCCGACGCGCGAGGGCCGGCGCCCCGAGCGCACGGTGTACTCGATCACCGACGCCGGGCGCGAGGAGCTCGAGAGCTGGCTGGCCGACCTGCTGGCGACGCCGGATGCCAACGATCCGTCGGCCTACTCGGCGGCGCTGTCGCTGATCCCGTACCTCACGCCGGAGCAGGCGCTCGGCGCGCTCCGTGCCCGCCGAAGTGCGCTCGAGCTGGAGTTGGCCGGCGGCCGGGCGCGCATGGAGGGTCTCCGGTCGATGCTGCCGCGGCTGCTGATGCTCGAGGAGGAGCAGCGGCTGGCCGCCGTGGAGGCCGAGCATGCGTTCACCGCAGGGCTGATCGGCGAGCTGGAGCGCGGCGAGTTGACGTGGGACGTCGACGAACTGCGGCGGCTCGCCGAGTCTGCGCAGGACGGAGACCTGGCGAACCTCCGCGCCGCCCTGGGCTAACCGAGCAACAGCTCCCCGGCCGACGCCTGGAGCGTGGCGGGGTAGGCTGAGTCCGTGGCGACGGTCGGGGTGATCAGCCCGGGGGCAATGGGCAGCGCGATCGGGCGATCGCTGGCCGCGGGCGGCCATCGCGTCCTCGTGTCAACCGATGGCCGCAGCGACCGCACCCGTGTGCTGGCGGCCGGGGCGGGCCTGGAGCCCGTCGCGGGCATCGACGAGGTGGCGGCCGGCGCCGATGTCGTGCTCTCGGTGGTGCCGCCGGGCAGCGCGCGCGACGTGCTGGCCGGCGTCGTGGCAAGCGGTGCGAGTCCGCTGTTCGCCGATCTGAACGCGGTCTCGCCGGACACCGTGCGGGAGCTGGAGCGGACGGCCGCCGCGGCAGGCATCGATCTGGTCGACGGCTCGATCTCGGGACCGCCTCCGCGCGGGGACGGATCGACCCGGCTGTACCTCTCGGGATCCCGGGCGGGCGAGGTGGCCGCACTGGAGCCGCAGGGCATGCGCGCCGTCGTGCTGGGCGACCGGGTCGGCGCCGCCTCGGGGCTGAAGATGTGCACGGCGTCCGTGTACAAGGGGACAGCGCTGCTGCTGACCCACGCCTGCCGGACGGCGCTCCACGAGGGCGTGCTCGACGAGGCGCTCGCCGACCTGCGGCTGTCCGCGCCGTGCCTGGTCGAGGATCCCGAGCGCTGGATCGCAACCGCCGCGTCCAAGGCGGAGCGCTACGTCGCCGAGATGCGCGAGATCGCTGCAACGCAGTCCGGGGCCGGTCTCCCGGCGGAGCTGTTCGAGGCGATCGCCGCCTGCTACGCGTCGGTGGCCGAGACGCCGCTGGCCGCCGCGACGCCGGAGCAGGCGGACGCGGCCGACGACCTGGTCGCCGTGCTCGAGGGGCTGCGGCGGTGACCGGCGCCCGGCTCGCGATCGGCGGCGCTGTGGCGGCGGCGGCGCTGGCCGTGCTGGCTGCCGGCGCGGCCAGTCCGACCACCTCCGCGCTGTCGCTTCCCAGCTGCCCCGCGCGGTCGAGCGGAGCGGCCGGGGGGCCGCCGTCCTCGGCGGCCCTGGCGTTCATCGCCGCCTGGACGCAGCGCGACCGCTCGCTGGTCGAGCACCTCACGGATCCGGTGTTCCGGGGCAAGGCTGCGCAGCTCGTCTCCGACGGGCCGCCGGCGCCCGGCCAGTTCGAGCTGCTGCGGGTCGGCGGCCTGGCCAACGGCGTGCTGGCGGGGACGGTCGAGTCGCGCTGCGGTGCCGCGGCGCTCGGCGAGATGCGGAAGGTGGACGTCAGCTTCCCGGGCAACAGGCCGGTGAGGATGTTTCTGGTGCGGCGTCCCGCCGGCTACCGGGTCTGGGGCGTCCGCGACGCCTGAGCTAGGCTGTCGCGCATGAGTGTCTTCGCCGGCCATGGCGACATCACTCCGCTGCAGATCTGGAACGGGGTGGTCGGTCACGCGATCGAGGGCGATCGCACGACGCTGGCGATCGTCGAGCTCGCGCCCAACTGCGCGATCCCCGAGCACCGGCACGAGAACGAGCAGCTCGGCGTCTGTATCACCGGATCGCTCCGGTTCCGGGTCGCCGACGAGCTCCGCGAGGTCGGCCCCGGCGACAGCTGGCGGATCCCCGGTGACGTGCCACACGAGATCGAGCGCGTCGGCCCCGACGGAGCGCTCGTCGTCGAGTGCTTCACGCCCGCCCGCAGCGACTGGGCGGGGCTGGAGCGGCTCGAGGGCCGCCCGGCGCTTCGCTGGCCGCAGTAGCCGCGACCGATGAGTTCCCGGCGCAGGGCCGGTCTGACCCTGCGTACCGTGATTCAAGATACTTTGACAGTTATATAACCAATGATGTATATTCTGACTCATGACGAGCACATTCGAGATCGTGGCCGAGCCGACGCGGCGCCGGATCCTGGACGACATGCGGGACTCCGAGCGCTCGGTCGGAGAGCTGGTCGAACGGCTGCAGCTCAGCCAGCCGGGGGTGTCCAAGCACCTGCGCGTGCTGCGCGAGGCGGGACTGGTCGAGGTGCGGCGCGACGCGCAGCGGCGCGTGTACCGCGTGCGCACGGACCCGCTGGAGGAGATCGACGCCTGGCTGGCGCCCTACCGCCGGCTGTGGAACGCGAAGCTCGACGCGCTCGGCCGGCATCTCGACGAGGAGGGAACATGAACGAGGGCACGGCCCAGCCGCTCGACGGGCGGTCGCTGATCCGGTTCGAGCGGCGGTATCCGCACTCCATGGAGCGGGTGTGGGCGGCGCTGACCGAGCCCGAGCAGCTGCAGCAGTGGTTCGGCGAGGGCGACATCGAGTTGGAGCTGGTCGAGGGCGGCCGGTTCGACGTGGTCACCACCGGGCCCGCCGAGCTGGTCGGCGCGATGATCGAGTTCGGCGGCGGCGAGGTGGCGCTGGAGCGCCACGACACCGTCCTCCAAGTCGATCCACCGCGGCTGCTCGAGCACACTTTCTACGGCGGCGAGTCCGTTGTCCGATGGGAGCTCCTGCCCGACGGCGACGGCTGCCTGCTGCGGCTGACGCACACGACGGGCGCCGAGGCTGGTGCGGATTCCCCGCTGGCGCTGGCGGGCTGGCACACCGTGCTCGACCTGCTCGGCCCGGTGCTCGAGGGCGTGCCCGAGCCCTGGACGCGGGCCGGCTGGAACCGCAACCACGAGATCTACGTCGAGAGGGCGGCACGATGACGATGGACAGCCGCAGGCGCTGGCTGGCGCTGATCGTCCTCTGCCTGGGCGACCTGATGATCGTGCTCGACACCACGGTCGTGAACGTCGCCCTGCCGTCGATCCGGGAGGACCTCGGGTTCTCCGAAGAGTCCCTTGCCTGGGTGGTCAACGCGTACCTGCTGACGTTCGGCGGCTTCCTGCTGCTGGGCGGCCGGCTGGGCGACCTGTACGGGCGCCGCCGCCTGTTCCTGATCGGCATCACGCTGTTCACGGCGGCGTCGCTGACCTGCGGCGTCGCCACCTCGCAGGCCATGCTGGTCGGAGCGCGCGCGGTGCAGGGCCTGGGTGGCGCGGTGCTGTCCGCCGTCGCGCTGTCGCTGATCATGACGCTGTTC
Organism: uncultured Actinomycetes bacterium; assembly: GCA_963809205.1. Taxonomy (GTDB): domain Bacteria; phylum Actinomycetota; class Thermoleophilia; order Gaiellales; family JAICJC01; genus DATLLN01. Next base: position 171,095 of record CAWEIS010000001.1, read on the forward strand.
ACCGAGCCCGGAGAGCGGGCCAAGGCGATGGGCGTGTTCGGGTTCGTCGCGGCCGGCGGTGGGTCGATCGGCGTGTTGCTGGGCGGCGTCCTCACCGACACGCTCGACTGGCACTGGATCTTCCTGGTCAACCTGCCGGTCGGGATCGCCGTCGCGGCGCTGACTGTCGTGCTGCTGCCCAACGACCAGGGCGAGGCCTCGGACGCCCCCCTCGACGTGGCGGGCGCCGTCACGGTCACGGCGGCGCTGATGCTGGCGGTCTACGCGATCGTCAACGGCAACGACCAGGGCTGGGGGTCGGGGCAGACGCTCGGGCTGCTGGCGGGAGCCGCAGCGCTGATGGTCGCCTTCCTGGTGATCGAGTCGCGCGTGCGGGCGCCGCTGGTGCCGCTGCGACTGTTCCGGATCCGCAGCCTGGCCGCGTCGAACGTGATCGGCATCCTGTGGTCGGCCGCGATGTTCGCGTGGTTCTTCCTGTCGGCGCTGTACATGCAGCTGGTGCTGGGCTACACGCCGCTCGAGGTCGGGCTGGCGTTCCTGCCGGCGAACCTGATCATGGCCGTGTTCTCGCTGGGACTGTCGGCGAAGATCGTGATGCGCTTCGGTATCCGCGGGCCGCTGGCCTTCGGCATGGGGCTGGTCACCGTCGGGCTGGCGCTGTTCGCTCGCGCCCCGGTGGACGGATCGTTCACAACCGACGTGCTCCCCAGCATGCTGTTCCTCGGTCTGGGCGCCGGGCTGGCGTTCAACCCCGTGCTGCTGGCGGCAATGAGCGACGTCGATCCCGCGGAGTCGGGCCTTGCGTCTGGCGTCGTGAACACGGCGTTCATGATGGGCGGCGCGCTGGGACTGGCCGTGCTGGCCAGCCTGGCGGCATCGCGCACTAGCAGCCTGCTGGACGGCGGCGAGGCTCCGCTGGCGGCGCTCGACGGCGGCTACCAGATCGCATTCCTGGTGGGCGCGGTGTTCGCGGCCACCGCCGGCGGCCTGGCCGCCGCGCTCTTGCCGGCGTCCGCGCAGCAGCCCGAGCCGGAGATGGAGCCGGCGCCCGAGTGGTAGCGTCCGATACGACGATGCCGACCAGGGAGCGCCCATGAACCGAGAGCTTGCGACACATGGCCTATGGCTTGCCAGCCGCCATCCCACGCGCGCCGCGCGGATGGGCATGCTGGCCGGGCGGCATCCGCGCCGCACCGTCAAGATCGTGGCGATCACGCGGCAGGCCAACCGCATGAAGGAGCCCGTCAAGCGGGCGGCGACCGATCGCCGCGTGCGCAAGGAGGCCCGCCGCGCGAGCGAGAACGCCACGCTCGCGGCTCGCCGCGTCCAGCAGGTCGGGCTCGCGAATGCGCTGAACGACCGCAAGGTGGCGCGCTACTCGAAGCGGGCGACCGAGCACGCGACCAAGGCGGCCAACCTCGCCACCAACCCGCCGACGAACCGCCTTCGCAAGGTCACGGTCGTCGTGCTGGGCACGGGAGCGCTGGCCGGCGTCGCCTACGGCGGCTGGCGGCGGAACGCAGCGTCGCGGGAGGCGCAGATCGCGTCCTCCAACGGCTCGGCGTAGTCGCCCGGCTGCCCGAGGAACACCCGTCCCTCGCCCGGGCCGAGCGCGGCGTGCCCGACGCCCAGCCTAGCCCCGCTGCGGGGTGTGCGACGATCCCGGCATGGGTGGCGAGTCCGGTGACGTCCAGCGGGAGCTCGAGGCGCTGCGCGCCCGCGTGCGCGAGCTGGAGGCGACCGAGCAGCGGCTGCGCGATGTCTTCGAGACGCTCGAGCTGATCGTGATCGCGCTCGACCTGGACGCCGACATCACCTACGCCAACCCGTTCACGGAGCGGCTGTCCGGCTGGACGAACGAGGAGCTGCAGGGCAAGAACTGGTTCGACCAGTTCCGCAGCGGACGCGGATCGTTCGTGTCGCGCGTCCGCGACGGCGAGTTTCCCTCGCACGATCAGAGCACGATCGTCGTTCGCAACGGCGACCGCCACCAGGTGGACTGGTACAACGTGCCCCTGCGCGACGGCAGCGGCGCAGTCACCGGCATCCTCGGGATCGGCCGGGACATGACGGCCGAGCGCGCCGCCCAGCGATCGCTGGAGGTCGCCGAGCGGCGGATGATGGACGTGCTGGAGACGGTTGACCTGATCGCGGGCCAGGTCGATCTGAACGGCCGCCTGACGTACGTCAACGAGTACCTGATCCGGCTCAGCGGCTGGACGCGCGACGAGCTGATCGGCCGGCCATACGTCGAGGCGTTCGGCAGCGGCGACGACGAGTTCATGAAGCAGGTGCGGCAGGGGACGTTCCCGCCGCACGACCGTGGCGCGATCGTCCTCCGCTCCGGCGAGCGGCGCGAGATCGAGTGGGCGAACGTCGGGCTGTACGACAACCAGGGCGTGCTCACCGGCGTGGTCGGCATCGGCCGCGACGTCACCGACCAGCTGAGGGCCGAGCGCGAGGCGCACCAGCTCGTGGCGGAGCACGAGGCGCTGGAGCGGGTGGCGACGGCCGTCGCCCGCGGGCTGGACAGCGACGTGGTGTTCCGGATGGTCGCCGAGGAGGCCGGACGCCTGGTCGGGGCCGACGGCTGCACGCTGCTGCGGTTCGAGCCGGGCGAGCAGGCGATGATCGTCGCCAACTGGGGCGACGTCGCCGCCGCCGAGGTGCGTCCGCAGGGCGCGCTGGTGCCGATCGATGCGGGCCCTGCGATGGCGGCCGCGCTGACCAGCGGCCGTCCCGAGCGCTCCGACGAGCGGGGGATCGGCGGCCCCATCCAGGAGGCCGTCGCGGCGCCGATCCTCGTTACGGGCAACATCTGGGGCACGCTGGTCGCCTGGCGGCTGGGCGAGGACCGGCTGACGCCCGACACCGAGCGGCGGCTGGGCGCCTTCGCGTCGCTGGCCGGCACGGCCGTGTCGAACGCCGACGCTCGCACGGCGCTGGCGGCGTCGCGCAAGCGCATCATGGCGGCCGGCGACGAGGCCCGGCGGCGGCTCGAGCGGAACCTCCACGACGGGGCGCAGCAGCGCTTCGTGTCGCTGTCGCTGGCGCTGCGGATGACGCTCGCCCAGCTCCACCGTGACCCGGACGGCGCGGAGGTCCAGCTGCGCGCCGCCCTCGAGGAGCTGACGATGGGCCTGGAGGAGCTGCGGGAGCTGGCGCGGGGCATCCATCCGGCGGTGCTCACCGACCGCGGGCTGCAGGCGGCGGTGGAGAGCCTGGCGGCGCGGGCGCCCCTGCCGGTCGAGGTCGAGCTGCGGCTCCCGGAGCGGCTGTCGCCGGATGTCGAGGCGGCCGCCTACTACGTCGTCTCGGAGTCGCTGACGAACGTCGTGCGCTACGCCGAGGCGCGCAGCGCGGCGATCACCGCATGCGTGGACGGCGGGGTCGTGCTGGTCGAGGTGACGGACGACGGCCGCGGCGGCGCCCTGCCCAGCGAGGGCTCCGGCCTGCACGGCCTCGCCGACCGCGTCGACGCCGTCGGCGGACGGCTGGAGCTGACCAGCCCGCCGGGCGGCGGCACGCGCGTGATCGCCCGGCTGCCCTACGTGACCTAGTCCTACGGCTCGATCAGCCCGACGCGGATCGCGTAGCGGGTGAGCTCGACGCGGTTTCGCAGCTCGAGCTTGTCCAGCAGGTTCTCGCGGTGCCGCTCGACGGTGCGCGGGCTGATCACCAGCTGCTCGGCGATCTCGCGGGCGGTGTGCCCCTCGGCGATCAGGCGCAGGATCTGGGCCTCGCGGCGGGTCAGCCGGCTGACGTCGGCCGCGTCCTCGGCGCTGACGGCATGGCTGAGCAGCAGATGCTCGGTCTGGGGGTAGACGAACGACTCGCCGCGCATGGTCGAGCGGCACGCCCGTATCAGGTCGTTGTCCGCCTGGGACTTGAGCACGTAGCCGCCGGCACCAAGGCGGAGCGCCTCCAGGAAGTACTGCTCGTTGTCGTGCATCGAGAGCATCAGGATCTTCATGTCCGGCTGCGCCTCGCGGAGCACCCGGGCCGCCTCCAGACCGCCCATCCTGGGCATCGAGATGTCCAGGATCGCGAGGTCGACGTCGCCCCTCCCGGCGCGGTCGACGGCCTCGACTCCGTCGCCCACCTCGGCGACGACGACCAGGTCGGGTGCCGACTCGAGCACCAGGCGCAGACCGCGGCGGACGACGGCGTGATCGTCTGCCAGCAGCACCCGGATCGGGCTGGCGGCGTTGCCTGTCACCCGGGGCTCCGTCCACCGGCGGCAGGCGGAGGGTGACGGCGCCGCCGCCGTTCTGCACGCCGCCCACCGTCAGGCGGCCGCCGATCGCCAGCGCCCGCTCGCGCATCCCGCGGATGCCGCCGCCGCCAATCGGCGCCTCGAAGCCACAGCCGTCGTCCACGACCTGCAGGACGAGCCCGGCCGGTTCCGCCGTCAGGGTGACGTCGACGCGGGTGCCACCGGAGTGGCGCACGGCGTTGGTGATCGACTCCTGGGCGATCCGGTAGATCGCCAGCTCGGTGTCGTGGTCGATCTGCGGCAGCGTCCCGGCGACGCCGTCGAACTCGATGTCGAACCCCGTACGGCGCGTGATGTCGGCGCACAGCGCGGCGATCGCGCTGGACAGTCCGAGGTCGTCGAGCGCCACCGGGCGCAGCTGGTGGCTGATCCGCCGCAAATCCTCGAGGCTCTCGCGCGCCAGCTCCTGCGCGTCGGCCAGCGTCTCGGCCTCCTCCGGCGTGACCCGGGTCTGCACCCGCTTCAGCTCGAGCACGACAGCGGTCAGATCCTGCCCGATCTGGTCATGCAGCTCCTGCGCGATCCGCCGGCGCTCCGCCTCCTGTGCGAACAGCACGCGGCGGGTGCTCGACCGCCGCTCCGCCTCGAGCCGGTCGAGCGCCGTGTTGAACGCCTCGATCACGGTGGCGACCTCGGCGGTGCCGCTGCGTTCGAGCCGCTCGCCGGGATCGAGCACATCGACCGTCCCCATCTGATCGGCGAGGCGGCGAAGCGGCGTCAGGCTGAAGCGGAGCAGCGCGGCGTTGGCGACCAGCATCACGGCCAGCCCGGCCGACAGCACCAGCAGCTGGTCGGTCGTCGTCGGACTGCTCACCGTGATCGGGGTCAGCACGAGCAGGGCGAAGGCGATCAGCAGGATCACGCCGTTCACCGCGAAGACCCGCCAGAACAGGCCGAACTGATGCGATGGGGCAGTCACAGGGCGGCGAGCCAGTCTACCGGCGGCGGTGCGCAGGTTGGTCTGAAACACCCACGTTCGGGGGCCGTCTGCCGTGTCATGCTGCCTGGTGGACGTCGTCATGCGTACTCGGGAAAACGATCAGCAACCGACGCTCGGACATGCCGCCGCGGTGGTCGCGGTGACCGTGCTCGCGACGGTGGCAATCCTCGCGATCGCACTGCTCGCGACACGGTAGTTGCACCCGGTTGCGGGCACGTGGGTGTCGTCACCCAACTTTGTGACACGGGGCTTCCGGCCCCTCCGGGCGTGGGTATTCTCGGCTCGAGTTCCCGACAGGAGGGCTGATGGACACGGTCACCGAAGGCATCGAGGAAGCACGTCGGCTGCTCAGCGAAGGCCAGGACAAGAAGGCCGCCGACCAGCTCGTCCAGGCCGCCGCGGTCTGCCGCGATCCGGCGCAGGCCGCCATGATCAAGTCGCTCGCGCTTCAGGGGCGCGAGCGGGCCGGCCGGTTCCGGAAAGCGCAGTGGGACGAGGCCATCCGCGTCGCCGAGCTCCGGTCGGAGTCGGTGACGACGTAGCGCGAGCACCTCTGGATTCGGGGCACCCGGGTGCCCCGAACGGCGACATGGGCTCCTGACCCCCATCGTCGCACCAAATCCCCGGCCGCCGGCCCCGCGCTGTGCGGCCGGGGATCTCGCGCGTGGTGCTCAGATGTACGACTTGCGCTGAAGCCAGCGCATCGACATCGACCCCCAGATCGGCGGGAGGAAGTACGTGCAGATCCGGTGGGTGATGGCGATCGCGAATGCCGTCGAGTCGTCGACGCCGACGGCGACCAGCGCGGCCGTCAGACCTGCCTCCGCCGCCCCGACGCCGCCGGGCACCGGGATCAGTCCGGCGAACACAGAGACGCCGGTGTTGATCAGCAGCACCTCGCCCAGCGAAAGGTGAACGCCATATGCCTGCGCTGCCGCACCCAGCGTGAGCGCGTAGAGCAGCTGCGTCGCGACGTTGCCGCCGAACAGTTCGACCCGCTTCCGGCGGTTGCGAGCGACCTGCCAGAGGCTTCCCAGGGCAGAGCGCAGCCCGGGCATGACCCTGGCGTGGACGGCGGGCACGAAGGCGACGACTGCCACCGCGATCCCCACCACGGCGGCGATCAGTCCCAGCGTGCCGGTGGAGGGAGCACCGATGTCGATCCTGCTCGTATCGATCGCGATATCCACGAACGGCAGCGTGACGATGACGAGCAGGATCTGGATGATGGTCTCGGAGGCGCCGTCGACCGCACCCGAGGCCACCGCCTGCGAGGTGGGGACTCCCATCCGCTGCAGGAAGCGGATGTTGATGGCGACGCGCCCGGTGGAGCCGGGCATGGTCAGGTTGACGAACTTGATCGCCGACTCGAGGGCGACGCACGGACCGAGCGGCAGCGGCGCGAGCACGGCTCCGCGGAATGACAGCGCGTCGGTGATGAACGTCAGCTGGGCGAGGACGACTCCGACCGCGACCCAGGCGAAATCCGCGTTGCTCAGTTCGTCCACGATCGTGCCGAACCCGATCTGGGCGAGCTGCTTGATGATCAGGTAGGCGGCCAGCGCCACCAGCGCGGTGACCAGGAAGTCGGCGGGCCGGACCCGCCGAAGCTCGGCGATCTGCGGCTCCTCGGCGCCGGTCGTCTGCACGATCTCGGCGCGGAGCTCCTTCAGCGCGATGTCGTGCTTGCGGGCGAGGTCTCGCACATGTGGTGTCAGCGCGGCGGGCTGTAGGTAGGGGAGGGCAGCTTCGATCGCCTCGTTCCCCACGCCGTCGAGCGCGGCGCGAAGCGCCCGCTCCGAGCCCACGAGCACCGCGCACGAGACCAACAGCTCGGCGGTGTCCACGTCGATCGCCGGCTGCGGTGCACCGAGCGTTGCCGATGCCCAGCTCCGCACCACTGCGTCGTCGCCGACGACGATCACGTTTGCGGCGTTCAGCCGGCCGTGGGCGATCCCGGCGGCGCGCAGCTCGCCGACCTGGCGCCAGAGCTGCCCGAGCAGCGCGTCGCTCACCGTGTCCGGCGGCCGATCCTCGAGCGCCCGGACGTCGGGCTCGCGCGTGACGATCAGCGCGTCGCCGTCCGTGCTCAGGGCGGCGGTGACGACTCGCGGCGTCGCGACTCCGGCCTGCGCGGCCATCAGGGTGGCCAGTGCCTCATGCTCGACCTGTTCCAGCCGGCCCACCGGCGCGCTGCGTGGCGGGTCGCGGAAGGCGAGCGAGCGGTATCGCCGCGTCCACCGCTGGGTGTCCTGTGCATCCCGGCCGAGGACGCGTACCTTCAGCGGATCGCCGGACTCGGACGAGCCGACGTACTCCGTCGAGCCGATTCGCTGGCGCGCCGCGATCCGGAGCTCGCGAACGCCGACGCCCAGCTCGACCAGCGCCCGGCGCACGGCGTCCGCGGTCGGCACCCCTTCGGACGAGCCGAACGCGACGCGGACGAGAATGCCGGCCGTCAGGCCGAGCGCGATGCTGCCAAGGGCACTCGACGGAAGCGCCGCGCCGATCACCACGGCGCCCAGCCCGGCGAGCGCCGACAGGCAGGCAACCAGCTTCCGTGCCGGTGCGACGAGCTCGGGACCGGCGACCGTGAACACCGCGACCACGACCGCGACTCTCAGCTCTGGGAACCCCCAGTTGGAGAACACGCCGGTCTCGACCGCGACCCAGTCCGAGTCGACGACGCGGCTGAGAACGGAGCCGAGGACGCCGACGACCAGCACGACTGCGACAAGGTCACGGGCGAGCGCCCATCGCCGGTGCCACACGACGTCGACGACGACCACCGCAGCCGTGATCAGCGTCGCGGAGAAGACGACTCGCCAGAACGCCGACGCCCAGTCCAGGAGCTCGCTCAGCGCCACCGCCGTGCGGGCGTCCGCTTAGGGTGCCGAGGACGCCACCAGTGCGATCAGAGCGGTCGTGACCGCGAGGGCCGCGAGAAGGATCGCGTCGATGGCGCGACGGTTCCGGCGGGCCGGGTCTGCGTCGACCAGCAGCGTAAAGCTCGTGGTCTGACTCGCAGATGGCACAGCCTCAGTCGGCACGCTCACCCTTCCGCCTCGAGCGATGGCGTCGTCTGATGTGACAAGCGTCCGGGCCTGGTGCAACGCTATCAGCTACGACCCGGGTTGCTTCGCATCCGCCCGGTCTGTGAGACTCCGCCTCCACACCTCGTACCCCATGGAGCGGCCTGATGCGTGAGTCACGATTCGATGTCCTGTTCGAGCCGGTGCAGCTGGGACCGGTGACGGCACGGAACCGGTTCTTCCAGGTGCCGCACTGCAACGGGATGGGGCATCACCACCCGACCGCGCACGCCGAGATGCGGGGCGTCAAGGCGGAGGGCGGCTGGGCCGTCGTCTGCACGGAGGAGGTGGAGTTCCACCACACCAGCGAGGTCGCGCCCTACGTCGAGGGCCGCATCTGGGACGACGCCGACATCCCGATGCACGCCCGGCTGGTCGAGCGGGTGCACGAGCACGGATCGCTGGCTGGGATCGAGCTCGCGTACTCGGGGATGATCGCGTCCAACCTGTACAGCCGCGAGTCGCCGATGGGCCCCGCGCACCTCGCGGTTCAGGGCACCGATCCCGTGCAGGCCCGGCGCATGGACCGGCGCGACATCGACGATCTGCGGCGCTGGCACCGGCAGGGGGTCGACCGCTCGCTGCGGGCCGGCTACGACCTGGTCTACGTCTACGCGGGGCACGGGCTGACCGTGATCCAGCACTTCCTCTCGCGCCGCTACAACGACCGCACCGACGGGTACGGGGGGAGCATCGCGAACCGCGCGCGGCTGCTGCGAGAGATCCTCGAGGACACGCTGGAGGAGGTGGACGGCCGCGCCGCGGTCGCCTGCCGGATCTGCGTCGACGAGCTGATCGGCTCCGCCGGCCTCGAGCGCGGCGAGATCGAGGAGGTGCTCGGCATCGTCGGCGAGCTGCCCGACGTGTGGGACTTCATGGTCGGGGACTGGGACTTCGACTCGATCACGTCGCGATTCGCGGAGGAGGGCGCTCAGGAGCGCTACGTCCGCGATCTCAAGCGGCTGACCACCAAGCCGGTGGTCGGCGTCGGTCGCTTCACCTCGGCCGACACGATGGTGCGGATGATCCGCGACGGCGTGCTCGACATGATCGGCTCCGCCCGCCCATCGATCGCCGACCCGTTCCTCCCGAGGAAGATCGAGGAGGGGCGCTGGGAGGACATCCGCGAGTGCATCGGCTGCAACATCTGCGTCACCGGCGACTTCACGATCACCCCGCTGCGCTGCACGCAGAACCCGAGCATGGGCGAGGAGTGGCGGCGCGGCTGGCATCCCGAGCGGATCCGCGCCAAGGGCAGCGAGTCGCGGCTGCTGGTGGTCGGCGCCGGGCCATCCGGCCTGGAGGCGGCGCACTGGCTCGGCAAGCGCGGCTACGACGTGGTGCTGGCCGAGGCAACGGGCGGGCTGGGTGGCCGGGTCGCGCTGGAGTCGCGACTCCCCGGGCTGTCGGCGTGGATCCGCGTGCTCGACTATCGCAAGTCGCAGCTGGAGCGGCTGGGCAACGTCGAGCAGGCGTTCGACAGCGAGCTGACCGCCGACGAGATCGCGTCCTACGAGTTCGACCACGTGGCCCTGGCCACCGGCGCGCGCTGGCGGGCCGACGGCGTCGGGCGCTGGCACACCAGCCCGATCGAGATCGACGCCGGCATGCCGGTGCTCACCCCCGACGACCTGATGGCCGGGCGCATGCCGGCCGGGGAGCGCGTCGTCCTGTTCGACGACGACCACTACTACATGGGCGGCGTCCTTGCCGAGCTGCTCGCGGCGGCGGGGCACGCCGTGACGCTGGTGACGCCGGAGGCCCGGGTGTCGGACTGGACCCAGGCGACGATGGAGCAGCACAGGATCCAGAAGGCGCTGCTCGAGGCCGAGGTCACGGTGATGACGACGCACACGCTGGTGTCGGCCGCGGCGGGCTCGGCGACCGTTGCCTGCGCGTATACCGAGCAGGAGCAGCAGCTGCCCTGCGACTCCCTGGTGCTGGTCACGTCGCGGCTGCCGAACGACGCGCTGCTCGAGCCGCTGCGCGTCGCCGGCGTCGCGGTGCGGGCGATCGGCGATGCGCTGAGCCCGGGCACGATCGCGGCGGCTGTGTGGGACGGCCGGCGCTTCGCCGAGGAGCTCGACGACCCGGCCGCGGACGACCGCGACCGCCCGCCGTTCCTGCGCGAGGTCGTCCAGCTGGCCCCGGACGAGGCCGCCGTCGCGTCCGGATGATCGCCGTGGAGTCGTGGCAGCTGTCGGCGGAGGAACTCGCGGCGGCGATCCGCGGCGGCGAGGTGTCGGCTGCGGAGGCGCTGGAGTCGGTGCTCGCCAGGGCCGACGCCGTCGCGCCGGCGCTGAACCCGTTCGCCGTCCGGCTGGACGATCGTGCGCGGACGGCCGCCGCCGCCGCGGACGCTGCGATCCGGCGGGGCGATGCCGGGCCGCTGGCCGGCGTACCGGTGACGATCAAGGACTCGCAGTGGCTGGCCGGGGTGCCGAGCCCGGCAGGCTCGCTGCTGCGCGAGGACTTCGTGCCGGCCGAGACCTGTGGGGCGGTGCAGCGGCTGGTCGACGCCGGCGCCGTGATCTACGCGACCACGACGACGCCGGAGTTCTGCCTGACCGGCATCACCGAGTCCAAGCTGCACGGGCTGACGCGCAACCCCTGGGACCTCGGCCGGACGCCCGGCGGATCGTCGGGCGGCGCGGCTGCGGCGCTCGCGGCGGGCGCCGGGCCGCTCGCGCTGGGCGGCGACGGCGGTGGCTCGATTCGCATCCCCGCCGCGTTCTGCGGGCTGGTCGGGTTCAAGCCGAGCTTCGGCGGCGTCCCGCGCGAGCCCTGCAACCCCGCCTGGCGCTCGCTGGTCTCGCTGGGGCCGCTGGCGCGTTCCGTCGCCGACGCGCGGCTGATGCTCCGCGCGATGGCGGGACACGACCCCCGCGACCGCAACTCGATTGACCTGCCGGGGCTCGACGCCCCCGTGCCCGACCTGGCGGGCGTGCGGCTGGTCGCGTCCGAGACGCTCGGGTTCGCGCCGGTCGACGACGACGTGCTGGCGGCGTTCCGCGAGGCCGTGGCGGCGATCGAGTCAGCCGGGGCGACGATCGTCCACGATGACCCGGGGCTGCCGTCGTCGGTGCAGATCTGGGCGACGATCGCCGCGGCCGACGCGTGGTACGACGAGGGCCAGGAGGACGAGGAGCGGGCGGAACTTCTGACGGACGCGGCCGCGGACTTCCTGGCGTTCGGCCGGACGATCGAGGCTGGCCACTACGTCTACGCGACGTTCGCGCGCGAACCGGTCAACCGCGCGTACGCCGACCTGCTCGCCCGGCACCACGCCGCCGCACTGCTCACCCCGACCCTGGGCTGCGAGGCGTTCGAGCACGGGCTCCGCCACCCGGAACGGATCGGCGGCCTCGAGATCGAGGCGCCCTGGATCGATTGGGCGGGCTTCCTGTACGACGCGAATCTGGCCGGCCTGCCGGCGCTCGCGCTGCCGGCGGGGTTCGGCGACGACGGTCTGCCGGTGTCGATCCAGCTGATCGGCGTGCGGACGTCCGACGGGCCGCTGCTGTCGCTCGGCCGGGCGGTCGAGGCGGTTCTCGGGACATGCGGCCCGCCACCTGACACAATCCTGGCGTAAGCGACGAGGAGGTCTGGATGGCGGCTCGGCCGGCGCTGCATGGGATGGCGGACATCCGCGCGTTCTTCCGCACGAACGGGACGCCGATCTACTTCGTGTCGCCGACGGCATTCAACCTGCTGGGGCTCGACCGGTGGGTGCGGGACTTCTTCTACGTCACCTACTTCGACTCGTTCCAGGGCCACCACCCGCGGGTGTTCGTGCCCGAAGACCGGCCGCCGCGAGAGTTCACGTCGATCGAGGACGTCTGCAACTACCTGCTCGGCCACAAGGAGGTGGTCGACTTTGTCGACGCCCGCGGCCCGGGCGGCAAGGCGACGTTCGTGATGTTCGACGAGGACACGGAGCGCGCCGCGTCGGCGATCGGCCTCGAGATCATCCACCCGCCTGCGGCGCTCCGGAAGAGGCTCGACTCGAAGATCGTCACCACTCAGGTCGGGAACGACGCGGGCGTTCCCAGCGTCCCCAACGTGCTCGGCCGCGCCGCGACCTACGACGAGCTCGTTGCCCTCGCAGACAGCAGCGGGCTGGGCCGCGATCTGGTCGTGCAGACGCCCTACGGCGACTCCGGCAAGACAACGTTCTTCATCCGCTCGCAGGCGGACTGGGACAGCTACGCCTCCGACCTGCACGACCTGGAGCTCAAGGTGATGCGGCGCATCACGCCGCTGGAGGTGTGCGTCGAGGCCGTGATCACGCGTAACGGCACGCTGGTCGGGCCGTACGTGGCCTCGCTGATCGGGTATCCCGAGCTGACGCCGTACAAGGGCGGGTGGTGCGGAAACGACATCTTCCCCGAGGTGCTGACCGACAGCCAGCGGACGGTCGCCGGCGCGATGACCCAGCGGCTCGGCGCTCGCCTTGCCAAGGAGGGCTACAGGGGATTCTTCGAGGTCGACTACCTGCTCGATGCCGACTCGGGTGAGATCTACCTTGGTGAGATCAACCCGCGCGTGTCCGGCCTGTCGCCGATCACGCACGTCACCCTGGGCGCCTACTCGGACATGCCGCTGTTCCTGTTCCACCTGCTCGAGTACCTCGACGTCGACTACGAGATCGACGTGGCCGAAATCAACACTCGCTGGGAGCGGCTGGCCGCGGAGGACGTGTGGAGTCAGCTGATCATCAAGGAGACCAGCCCGGAGATCGAGCTGCTGACGGACACGCCGCGCACCGGGATCTGGGGACTCGGCCGCGACGGACGGCTGACGTTCAAGCGGCCGGCGAACGATTGGCATGCGCTGCTCAGCGAGGACGAGGCGTTCTACCTGCGGGTCGCGTCACCCGGCGAGTACCGCTACAAGGGTGCCGACCTGGGCGTGCTGGTGACGCGCGGGCGCATGCAGACCGACGACCAGCAGCTGACCGACCGTTGCCTGCGCTGGCTCTCCGCCGTGCGCGCGGGGTTCTCCGGAACGCCCGCGCCTCCGCTCGACCACTACGAGACGGCAATGGCGTTCAAGGGCACGTGAGCTCGCTGCGCGACACGCTGGCGCGCGCGATGCGCGGCCGGCAGGGTCGCACCCGCGAGCCGGGCGACCCGCCGCGGGCGATCCCGTTCACGTTTGTCGCGATCGCCGAGGATCAGCCGTCGGACGCGTTCCAGGCGCGGTTCGACGAGTCGTGGGACGCCTACCGCGCGTGGTACCTGCAGGCCGGCGATGCCGCTCGCCCGAGCTACGTCGAGTGCCGGGCGGCTATCCGCACGCACATGCCGGAGCTGCTGGCGACCTACGAGCGGGTGGTGGAGCTGGGCGGCGGGGGAGACCTGGCGGCGCGCATGCTCTCGCTGTGGTGCCCGCCGTCGTACCTGTCGGGCTGCACCCAGGCGGTGCTGTTCCGGCCGGCCCCGGTGCTCGTCCGCAACTACGACTACGACCTCCACCGCATCGAGGGCGCCATTGTCCGCACCGGCTACACCGGCCGTGGCGTGATCGGGATGAGCGACTGCCTGTGGGGGCTGCTCGACGGCGTAAACGATGTGGGGCTGGCCGTCTCGATCACCTTCGGCGGCCGGCGCGAGATCGGCGAGGGGTTCGGCATCCCGCTGGTCGTGCGCTACCTGCTGGAGACGTGCGGTGACGTGGACGAGGCGGCCGCGGCGATCGGCCGGCTGCCGGTGCACATGGCGTACAACGTGACGATGGTGGACGCCGCGGGGCGGACGGCGACGGCGTTCGTCGGGCCGGGCCGGGAGGCCGAGGTGCGGCCGCTGGAGGTGATCACCAATCACCAGGATCCGGTGATATGGGAGGAGTACGCGCGGGCGACACGCACGATCGAGCGCGAGCGGCACCTGGCGGCGCTGGTCGCGGACACGGGGATGGCGGAGCACCGCGTGGTCGGGGCGTTCCTGGAGCCGCCGCTTTACACACGCGGCTTCGGCCGGGGCTTCGGCACTCTCTACACCGCCGTCTACCGGCCCGCCGACGGCGTCGTCGATTACCGCTGGCCGGGCTCCACGTGGCGCCAGGCATTTGCAGCGTTCGTCGAGGGAGAGCACACGGTGCCCCTCATCCCCGACACCTGATCGCTGCGGGTTAGCTGCGGCGCTCGCCGACCCGCGCGACGGCCTCCATCTCGACGAGCATGCCGTCGAAGAGGAAGCCCGCGAGCACCGCGGTGCTGGCCGGGAAGGGCGGCGAGAACAGCTCGTGCCGCACCCGCTTGAACGTGTCGTAGTCCTCGGCCCGCGCCAGGAAGACCGTCATCTTGACGACCGTGTCCAGCGACGCACCCACCGCCTCCAGCGTCTTCGAGAGGTTCGCGTAGGCCTGGCGCAGCTGCGCCTCGAAGTCGTCCGGGTCGACCACCGAGCCGTCCTCGCCGAAGCCTCCCTGCCCGGCGGTGAACACCAGCTCGCCGTCGCAGACCGCCGACTGGGAGAACTCCCACGTCTCGGCGAACGGGAACGGATTTGGCCCGGTGCGGTTCACGACGGCGATTCTACCGGCACTGCGGCACGAGGTGCAGGCCGGTGGCACCATGCATCTCATGACCGATCGCGCCCGCGGGACCCGCGGATATCGCGACCTGCTGACCGTGCCGAGCTACGGCTGGCTGCTCGGAGCCGTCTTCCTTTCCCGGCTAGGCAACGCGATGAGCCAGGTCGCCGTCGTCATCTACCTGCTCGAGCGCACCGGCTCGACGGCGATCGCGGGCATGGGCGCAGCCGCGCAGCTGATCCCGGCCGTCGCCACCGGCCCGCTGATCGGCGCCTGGCTCGACCGCGTCGAGGCGCGCCGGCCGCTGATCGTCTGGACGCAGCTCGTCCGCGCCGCGCTACTGGTGGCCGTGGTCGCTGTCGGCGAGCTCGGCGATCCACCCCCGGCCGTCTACATCCTGCTGCTGGCCGGCCTGGGGCTGACCTTCCCGCTGCCCAATCCCGGCTTTCGGGCGCTGGTGCCGGTGATCGTCCCGCGCCGGCTGTGGGATCCGGCGAACGCACTCGACAGCATCTCCTACGACACGGCGTTCGTCATCGGCCCGGCGCTGGCCGCCGCCATCGTCACCGCCGCCGGCGCGCCGCTCGCGATCGTCGCCCAGGCCGGGCTGACCGTGCTGGCCGCGCTCGCCGCCTGGCGCGTCCGCGAGCCGCGCGGCCGGCCGATCGCCCAGGAGCCGGTGCTGGCCGCCGCTGCGGACGGCCTGCGCGCCGTCACCGGTCACCCGGAGCTGCGCGCCACGATGGCGCTGATGATGGTCTCGGGCGTCGGCTTCGGCGCGCTGACGATCGCCCTGCCGGTCTGGGCGCAGGAGCAGCTCGGCCGCTCGCCGGGCGCCTCGGGCTGGATGTGGGCGGCGCTTTCGGCCGGATCGATCGCCGGCGCGCTGCTGTACGGCGCGCTCCGGCCGAAGGGATCGGACGCGCGGCACGCCGTGGCCTTTGCCGCGCTCGGCGGCCTGCCGCTCCTGATGCTGCCGTTCGCGCCCAACCTGCTGGTCGGGATGGCCTGCATGGGGATCGCCGGCCTGGCCACCGCACCCTTCGTGATCTCGATGTTCGCGATCCGCCAGCGTGCGCTGCCGCCCGAGCTGCACGGCCGTGCGTTCGCCATCACGGTCAGCATCAACGTCGCCGGCACGCCGATCGGCGCCCTGCTGGCCGGCTTCCTGATCGGGCCGATCGGCGTCCACAGCGTGCTCTTCCTGGCCGGCGCCGGCCAGCTGGCCGCAGCGCTGGCCGCCGAGATGGTGCTGCGCACGAGCGACATCCCCGAGCCGGCGACCGCCTAGAGCGAGCTAGCTGGGTCGCTTGGCGATGCGCACGACGCCGCCGCGGGCGACCCGCCCGGAGCCGGTCTCGCGGACGACCGCCACCAGCGCCCCCGCACAGCTCGGATCGAACTGGCTGCCGGAGCACCGCTCGATCTCGGCCACGGCGCCCTCCACCGACAGCGCCTTGCGGTAGACGCGGTCCTCGATCATCGCGTGGAACGCGTCGCACACGGCGATCACCCGGGAGCCGAGAGGGATCGCCGGGCCGCCGAGGCCGTCCGGGTAGCCACCGCCGTCCCACCGCTCGTGGCTGGAGCGGACGAGTGGCACCAGGTCGGCGAAGTAGGGGACGGGCTCGAGGATGCGCGCACCGATATCCGGGTGCTCCTGCATGCGCGCCATCTCCTCGGCACTCAGCGGGCCGGGCTTGCGGAGGATCGCCTCGGGGATGCCGATCTTGCCGATGTCGTGCAGCAGCGCACCGAGGCGGATGATCCGCGCCTCGACGGCTGGGATGCCCAGCCGCTCGCACACGGCACCCGCCAGCTCGGCGATCTGGCTGGCATGGTCGTTGGTGTACGCATCCTTGGCCTCGAGCGCGGCGGCCAGCGCGCCGAGGGTGGCGAAGTACGCCTCCTCCAGCCGTTCGGACATCCGCGTCCGGGCGATCATCGCGCCCGCCTCGCCGGCCAGAGCCGAGCACAGGCGGATCTCGCCCGGCTCGAACCGGCGCCGTCGCTCGTCGTAGATCTCGATCAGTCCGAAGGGCTCGCCGTCGACGTCCAGCCGCAGCATCAGCAGGGAGCGGTAGCCGAGCTCGACCAGCAGCCGCATCTCGGTTGGCTCCGCGTCGCTGGCGGTGCACACGTACGGCGCGCCTGTTTCGACGACGCCGGCGGTGCACGGGAAGTCGCTCAACGGATGCTCCTCGGCGGTCCGCTCCCAGCGGTGAGGCGGCCGCGCGTAGCCCGCGCAGTCGCTGACAGTGCCGCGCTCCATGTCGATCCGCGAGATCAGGCAGGCGCTGGCGTCGATGAACTCGGTCAGCTGCCGGGCCAGGCCCGCGAGCGTGTCGTTCAGGTCGCCGCCGGTGGCCGCCAGATGCTGGGCGGCCTCAATCACGCGGAGCGCGGGCTCGAGCTGGTCGGCCCGCAGCGGGCGTACGGTTGCGGCGTCGTCTTCGGGCATGGCGTTGTCGGCTGCGGCGCGGATGGGGAGCTCCTGCGTCTGTGATATCGGGAACCGGGAACACTGATTCTTCCCACGGCCGGGTATCCCTCTTTTGGGGGATGCCGGGGGCGTTGCTGCGAGCGCCAACCCGCATCCCTCCGCCGCCCGGAGCGGTACCCTCCGACCCGACATGCTGTTCGAGATCCCCAGCCCGGGCGACCCGTTCCTGGTCGACGCCGGGCCGTTCCATGTCCGGTGGTACGGACTGCTGCTCGCCCTCGGCGTCCTGATCGCCGGCTGGATCGCCCGCCGCGAGTTCCGCCGCCGCAAGCTCGATCCCGAGCTGGTTTACTCGATCGCCGTCTGGGCGGTCCCGCTCGGCCTGGTCGGCGCGCGCCTGTACCACGTGATCACCGACTGGGACGTGTTCAGCAACGACCTGCCGCAGGTGCCCGCGATCTGGAACGGCGGCCTGTCCATCTTCGGCGCGGTGCTGGGCGGCATGCTCGGCGTGTGGATCGGCTGCCGGCGCACCAAGGTGCCGTTCTGGGTGGTCGCCGACTGTGTCGCGCCGGGCCTGATCCTCGCCCAGGCGCTGGGCCGCTGGGGCAACTACTTCAACCAGGAGCTGTACGGCAAGCCCAGCGACCTGCCGTGGGCGGTCAAGATCGACAACCCGCAGGCTCCGTACCCGCCGGGGACGACCTTCCACCCGACCTTCCTGTACGAGTCGCTCTGGGACCTGGTCGTGTTCGGCATCCTGATCTGGTTCATCCGCCGGTACTTCAACCGCGTCCCCGCGGGCACGGTGTTCGCGCTCTACGTCTTCCTGTACGGCCTGGGTCGGACGCCGATCGAGACGCTGCGGATCGACACGGCCGACATCTTCCTCGGGCAGCGGGTCAACGTCTGGGTGGCGGGCGTCATCTGCCTGATCGGGCTGATCGCGTTCGTGATCCTCTTCCGCCGGCGCACCGCAACGCCGGCCCGGCCGGTGGCGCCTCAGTCGACCCCGGCGGCCGCCGCCGCAGCCACCGGCCACGTGCCGACCGAGCGGCCGACGGCCGCCATCGAGGCCCGCCGCAAGTCGCAGCGCCGCCGCCGCGAACGCTAGGCCGCGTCTGCTGCCAGCAGCCGCTCGAGGGCGCGCAGGCAGTCGGCATCAATCTCGTCGCCGGCCTCGAACAGCCCTGCCAGCGCCCGGCCTGCGCCGGCCTGCGAGGTGTGCCCACCGGCCCGCACGAACGCGTCGGCCGTGTGCAGGATCCGCGTCTCCAGCGGCCGCTCGTCCGGCGTCCGCGAACGGGCGAGGATCCATTCGGCGGACTCGCCGTCCAGTGCTCCGGCGGCGACCCGGGCCTGCACCCCGGCGCCGTCCGCCGTGCCATACACGTAGGCGGCGAGGCGCAGCCGCTCGATGCGATCGGCGTCGAGGCCCAGCTCGCCGGCCAGCAGGCCGGCGTACTCGCTGGTCGCGCGGGCATCGGCGCTGACCGCGCGCGGCGCGCAGGGCTCCGGGGTGTCCGGCTGCGGGCTGTGGTGGCCGTCCGGCTCGTGGGCGCTGATGCGGCCGCCGCCGGCGGTGCGCGCGTCGAGCAGCGCGGCCCGGGCCAGCTGGACGAGCTCGTCCTGGCTGCCGGCATTCTGGGGGAAGGAGGCGACGCCGCCGGACACGCTCATCGTCGTGCCGGACGCGGCCTGCGCGGCGAACGTCGCCGCCAGCCGGCTGACCAGCGTCGTCGCGGACTCGGCGCTCATTCCGGGCAGCACCAGCGCGAACGAGTCGCCGCCGATACGGCAGACGCAGTCGTACGAGCGCACGCCTCGGGAGAAGCATTCGGCAGCCAGCCGCAGCACCCGGTCGCCCTCGGCGTGGCTCTGCACGTTGTGCCGCGCCAGCCCGTCGATGTCGACCACCGACACGGCGAGGCTGGCGCCCGTCCGCTTCGCGCGCGCCAGCTCGCGGGCGAGCACGCCCGCGAACCCGTGGCGGTTGGGCAGGCCGGTGAGCGCGTCCAGCGTGCCCGCGGCCGCGGCCCCCTGCGAGTCCCAGAGCCGCGCCGCCTGCACGGCCTGTGCCGCGACCGCGGCGATCAGGCGACCTCGCTCGACGGCGTCCTCGTCGCCCGCGGCGTCGACCACCAGGCATCCCAGGACGCGTCTCGCGCTGACCATCGGGATCACGGTGCGTCCGTCGTCGGACGGCCACATCGGCATCGGCCAGCGGCAGCGACGGCGGGCCGTCGCCGTGCGCCAGCTCCAGCGCCGAGCCGTCGTCGGACAGCACGTAGGCGGCGGCGCCATCCGCGCCGAAGGCGCCCGCGGCGGCGGCGCTCGCCGCGGCCAGCACCGCCCGCAGCTCGAGCCCCGAGCGCAGCGCCTCGGCCAGCTCCGCCAGATCTCGGTCGGGCCCGGTCATCGGTCGCCCCGCATCCGGCCGGGGCCGATCAGCACCCGCACCGTGGTGCCATCGCCGGGGACGGCGTCGACGTCCAGCCGCCCGCCGAGGATCGCGGCCCGCTCGTGCATCGAGGCCATGCCGTGGTGGGGCAGTCCGTCGTCCGGCTCCCGGATCACGCCGCTGCCGTCGTCGGCGATCGTCGCCTCGAGGCCGTCCTCGGCCGATCCGGCGATGGACACGCGGATCGTGCTGCAGCCGGCGTGCTTGAGGGCGTTCTGCATGGCCTCGCGGACGATCTGGAACAGATGCACCTGATCCTCCTCGCCGAGCAGTTCGACGCCGGGCACATCCATCTCGACGGCGATCCCGTGCGCCGACGCGAACCCGTCGGCCAGCGCGCCCAGCGCCGTGTCGAAGCCCTGGTCGCGGAGCGTCCACGGTTCGAGCACGAACGAGAGCTCGCGCACGGAGCGGATGACGTCGCGCTGGCGGCTGCGGGCCGTCGCCAGCACGCGGATGGCGTCGTCGGGTTGCCCGTCGGCGATCGCCTCCTCGACGGCGTCCAGCATCATGCCCACCCCGGACAGTGTCTGCACCGGCCCGTCGTGGAGGAACGCCGACAGGCGCCGCCGTTCCTCCTGCTCGGCGTTGATCACCCGGCGGGAGAGCTCGGCGCGCTCGGCCTCACGCATGCGGGCCTGCGACAACAGCGCGTCGACCCGGTCGAACAGCGCCGCGTTGGCGGCGGCCTGTCCGGCGAAGTCTGCGAACAGCACGGCCCGGGACACGTCTGCGGCATCGAACCCGCGTCCCGAGCCCAGGTCGAGCAGCACCAGCACGGCGTGGAGGCGGCCGGCCACGGACAGCGGCGCCGCCAGCACGGCGGCCGGGCGGAGGTGGCAGAGCAGCCCGTCCGCCTCGCTC
Organism: uncultured Actinomycetes bacterium; assembly: GCA_963809205.1. GTDB lineage: Bacteria > Actinomycetota > Thermoleophilia > Gaiellales > JAICJC01 > DATLLN01. Next base: position 191,708 of record CAWEIS010000001.1, read on the forward strand.
CCGGCGACCTGCGCCGAGGCCGGTGCCAGGTCGCGGGCGGCGATGGCTATCGGTGAGCCAGGCGCGCCGGCCTCGATCGTGACATCCGCCAGCGGGCCGAGCGCGACACCCGCGGCAGCAACCGGCCGCAGCGTGTCATCGCCCAGCGACGGCGCCACCATCACGGTGGCGTCGGGTGCGAACATCGCTTGCGCCTGCTGCGTCGCCCGTTCCAGCACGCCGCGGCCGTCGAGGCCCGACGCGACGGCCCGGAGGCTCCCAACGAGGGCCTCCAGGAAGCGGTCCTGCGCCACCAGCCGGCGGCGCAGGTCGACCTCTCCGGCCGATCCGCTAGTCGATGATGCTGGTTCTGAGGGCGATGGCGACGGCATGCGTGCGGGTGTCCGCCTCGAGTTTCGAGAGGATGTGGCGCACGTGGCTCTTGACCGTCTCCTGGCTGATGTACAGCTTGCCTGCGACGTCCGCGTTCGACATCCCGTCGGCGAGCAGCTGGAGGATCTCCCGCTCGCGCGCCGTCAGCATGTTCTCCCGCTCCTTGCTCAGCAGGGCGGGCATCAGCGCGGGATCGACATACCCGTCACCGTCGGCCACCTTCTGGATCGCCCGCACCAGCGTCTGGTGAGGGGCCTCCTTCAGAATGTAGCCCTTGGCGCCGGCCTCGAGGCCGCGCGTCAGCAGGCTCCGCTCGGCGAAGGCCGTGAACATCAGCACCGACGTCTCCGGCACCTCGGACGCGATCGCCTTTGCGGCGGCGAGCCCATCCATGACCGGCATTCGGACGTCGAGGATGACGACGTTCGGACGCCGGCGCTTGGCCAACGTGACTGCAGCATTGCCGTCGGCTGCCTCGCCAACGACCCTGATGTTCTCGGACCGCGACAGCGAGAGCCGCAGGCCTTCGCGCACCACCTCGTGGTCGTCGCAGATGAGACAGGTGATCGGTTCGCTCACACGTACTCCACTCGTCGCAGCTTTATGCCACCGTAGGGGGATATCGGCAGCAGGACGCCCATCCGTTAGCCCCAACCGTTCGCACCGCCGCGACGGGTTACCGGGTTCGCTGGTGGTTGCCCGTTTCCTGCCCCATCCGGCCCGCGCCGAACCCGCTGATAGACTGAGGTTCGCTTGAGCGACGAGCTTCCGAGTACCAGTCTGACATGACGACCGCACTCGAGCTGCTAGCGGTCGTGTTGATCGTCCTGGGCAACGCGTTCTTCGTGTCCGCGGAGTACGGGCTGGTCACGGCGCGCAGGACGCGCATGCAGGAACTGGCGGAGGACGGCAGCAAGTCCGCCCGCCGGGTGATCGGCCTGCAGGCGAACCCGGCGCGGTTCATCTCCGCCATCCAGCTCGGCATCACCCTGTCCAGCCTTGCGCTGGGCGCCATCGGCGAGCCGGTCATCTCCAGCCTGCTCGAGTCCCCGCTCGACCTTCTGCCGGAGAGCTGGCACCAGGGCGTCTCGCTGACCATCTCGGCGATCCTCGCGTTCACGATCCTGTCCTTCTTCCACGTGGTGGTGGGCGAGATCGTGCCGAAGTCGTTCACCCTGGTACACGCCGAGCGCGTCGCACTGGCCGTGGCGCTGCCGATCGACGTGTTCTATGCGGTGTTCAAGCCGTTCATCTGGGTGCTGGTCAAGGCCAGCGAGGTCGCCCTGCGGTGGCTCGGCCTCCCGCCGGGGGCCCGCGGCCGGAGCGCGCACTCGGAGGAGGAGCTGAAGATGCTCGTCCGCGCCAGCCGAGAGGAGGGGGTGCTCGAGGACGAGGAGCAGGAGATGCTCCACAACGTCTTCGAGTTCGCCGACAAGGACGCCGCGGACGTGATGGTGCCGCGCCCCGACGTGGTCGCGCTGGACGTCGGCATGCCGGTGCCCGAGATGCTCCAGACGATGCTGGACAACCCCTACACCCGCTATCCCGTGTTCGAGGACGACCTGGACGACGTGCTCGGCATCCTCCACGTGCGCGACCTGTTCGCAGCGCTGCACGACAACGGCATCGACCGAACGGACGTCCGCGGGCTGATCCGGCCGGCGATCGTCGCCCCGGAGACGAAGCGCCTGGACGAGCTGCTGGCGGAGTTCCGGTCGACCTCCAACCACATGGCGATCGTGGTCGACGAGTACGGCTCGGTGGCCGGCCTGGTCACCCTGGAGGACGTGCTGGAGGAGATCGTGGGCGAGATCGGCGACGAGTTCGACCGGCCCGAGTCCGGCGTCCTGCGGATCGGCAAGGGCCGCGTGCGGATCGGCGGCTCGTTCCCGATCGACGAGTTCAACGACCGCTTCGGCACCACGATGTCCGGCGACGACTACCACAGCATCGGCGGCTTCGTCTTCGGCGAGCTTGGCCGCGCGCCGCGGGTCGGCGACTCGGTGACCGGGCGCGGCGCCCGGTTCGAGGTCAGCGCCGTCGACGGCAAGCGGATCACCCAGGTCGACGTGACGCTGCTGCCGGTCGAGCAGGAGTCGCAGCAGCAGGCTGACTAGAGCAGGCCGTCGCTGCGGCGAGCCATCGCCGAGTCGCGGTCGGTGATCCCGCCCTCGCTGTGCGTGACCCAGGTCAGCTCCACCAGTCCCCAGGTGACGAAGATGTCCGGGTGGTGGTCCTCGGCCTCGGCCAGGTCGGCGACGCGGCTCGCGAACGCCCATGCCTGCGTGAAATCGGGGAACTCGTAACGGCGCCGCAGCGCCCCCTCGCGGTTCTCCCAGCCCTCGGGGACATCGATGCTCATGGGCGGAGTGTAAGGTTTTGGCTCCGGCATGCCCAAGGAGCTCAACGCAACCGATCTGCGGATCATCGAGCTGCTCCAGAACGAGGGGCGTGCGACCTACGCGCAGATCGCTGCCGACGTGGGCCTGTCGCCGGCCGCCGTCCACGAGCGCGTGAAGAAGCTCGAGGCGCGCGAGGTGATCACCGGCTACCACGCGCGCGTCTCGCCGGAGGCGATGTGTGCCGGAGTCACCGCCTTCATCTTCGTGTCGCAGGCGGCCGGCCCGCGCGGTGAGCTGGAGGAGCTGTTTGCCAGCATGCCGTGGATCGAGGAGTGCCACCACATCGCCGGCGAGGAGAGCCTGTTGCTCAAGGTGCGGGCCGAGTCCACCCGGGCGCTGGAGTCGATCATCTGGGACATCCGGGCGCTCGACTCGGTCGAACGGACGAAGACCGTGATCGCGCTGGCCACGGAGTTCGAGGGCCGGCCGATCGTGCCCGTCACGCCGGCAGAGGGCGTCGACGCGGCCGCATCGTGACCGAGCTGCGGCGCAAGAGCTTCCTGGATCCGGACGACGCGGTGCGGCTGCCGCTGATCGAGGAGGACATCGTCGAGCTCGGCGGCTACACGGTCGCCCGCGTCGTGCAGGCGCCCGGTTGGGTCTGGTCACGTGACATGGCGCCGCTCGTCGGGGGCGGGGACTGGTGCGAGGCCCATCACATCGGCCTGGTTGTCTCCGGCCGCTGGGGCGCGGAGCTTCGCGACGGCACGAAGATGGAGTTCGCCGCCTGCGATGTCTTCGACGTCCCGCCTGGGCACGACGGATACACGATCGGCGACGAGCCGTGCGTGATGTACGAGTGGAGCGGGGTGCGGTCGTTCGTCGGCCCCCGCGCGCTGTTCCGCGACCGGGTGCTCGCCAGCCTGATGTTCACCGACCTGGTCGACTCGACCGCCACGGCCGCGGCGATGGGCGATGCGGCCTGGCGGGAGGCGCTGGCGGTGCACCTGCATGCGACACGCGCCGAGCTGGAGGTGTTCCACGGCCGTGAGGTCGCCGTCACCGGCGACGGCATGCTGGCGCTGTTCGACGGGCCGGCGCTGGCGGTGCGCTGCGCAGCGGCGATCTGCGAGGCGGCGCGGGCGCAGGGCCTGGGACTGCGGGCCGGCGTCCACGTCGGCGAGGTGGAGATGGCCGGTGCGAACGTCCATGGGGTCGCCGTCCACGAGGCAGCGCGCGTGATGGCGGCCGCCGGCGCCGGCGAGCTGCTGGTCTCCGAGATCGTGCGGACGCTCGCCCAGGGCGCCGGGCTGCGCTTCGAGGACCGCGGCGAGTTCGAGCTGAAGGGCCTCGACGGCCTGCGCCGGCTCTACGCCTACGCCGGCTGAGCGAACTCGAGCGGCTCCTCGTCGATCGCGAAGTCGACGATCCGGTAGCCCTTGAGCTCGGGCGCGTCGCCGGCCAGGGAGACGATCACGTAGACCGCGTCGGGCCAGAACGCCTGCTCGGCGTCGGTGCGCGACGGGTACGCCGGCGACGCGACGTGCGAATGGTAGATGCCGATCAGGTCGAGTCCCGCGTGGTCGATCTCGTTCATGATCCGGATCTGATCCTCGGAAGAGATCCGGTAGTAGTACGGGCTCGGCGCGTCCGGCTCCGCGGGAAAGAAGCGCTGCGCCGTACCGTCCAGGCCGGCGATGATGCCGCAGGCCTCGTTGGGCAGTCCGGCCTTGGCGTGCGCGACGATCTCGTCGCGCATCGCCGCCGGGATCACCACCAGACGCGCTCCTCCATCTGCCGCTCGAGCTGCTCGATCGGCTGGGTATAGAGCCCGGCGCTCATGTACTTGCTGCCGCCGTCCGCGAACAGCGTGACGACGTTCGAGCCCTCTTCGAGCTCGGCGCCGATGCGACGGGCGACGGCCAGCGCGGCGCCCGCGGAGACGCCGGCGAAGATGCCCTCGAGCTCCAGCAGCTTGCGCAGAGCGAGCACCGCTTCGACGTTGGAGACGAGCACCTTGCGGTCGAGCTCGCGGATGTCGAGGATCGGCGGCGTGTAGCCGTCCTCCAGCGATCGCAGACCCATCACCGGGTCGCCCTGCAGCGGCTCCGCAGCGACGATCTGCACGTCCGGGTTGGCCTCGCGCAGCCGGCGCCCGGTGCCCATCAGGGTGCCGCCCGTGCCGAGCCCGGCGACGAACGCGTCGACCTGGCCGTCCGGCACCTGCTCGAGGATCTCGAGCGCCGTGCCGCAGTAGTGCGCGGACGGGTTCGCCTCGTTTGCGTACTGGAAGGGCATGTAGACGCTGGGATCGCGCTCGGCGATGCCGCGGGCCATCGCGACCGCGCCGTTCGACCCCAGCTCGCCGGGCGAGAACAGGATCTCGGCGCCGTACATCCGCAGCAGCTCGACGCGCTCGGGCGTCGCTGACTCAGGCATCACGACCGACACCGGATAGCCCTTGACCTTGCCGATCATGGCCAGCGCGATGCCCGTGTTGCCGCTGGTCGGCTCCAGCAGCCGGCGGCCGGGCTCGAGCTCGCCCGACGCCTCGGCGGTCTCGACCATCGAGAGCGCCACGCGGTCCTTGACCGACCCGGTCGGGTTCTGATCCTCGAGCTTGGCGAAGATCCGGACACCCTCCTTGGGCGACATCCGCGGGAGCTCGACCAGCGGTGTGTTGCCCACCGCCGAGAGCGCGGCCACCCGCCGCAGTTCGAGGCAGCCCATGGTTAGCGCGAACCCCCTGCCATGGCAGGCAGCACGATCACCGTGGCGTCGTCCGCGACGCCCGTGTCGAGGCCGTTTCCGAGACGCACATCCTCGTTGTTGACGTAGACGTTCACGAAGCGGTTCAGCTCACCGTTCTCGTCGAGCAGGTGCCCCTTGATCGCAGGGTAGCGGCCGGTCAGATCGTCCAGCAAGTCGCGGACGGTCGCGCCGCTGGCCTCGACCTCGCGGGCTCCACCGACGGCCTGGCGGAGGATCGGGGGCATGCGCACGGTGCTCAAACAACGGCCTCCTTGGCAGGCTGCGCCGCACGCGACGGCATGGCGCAGAACTGCTCGTAGTCGATGAACTCGATCTGGCTGGGATCCTTGCTGCAGACGGGGCAGTTCGCGTCCCGGTGCATCTTCAGCTCGACGAACTCCATCTCCAGCGCGTCGTAGCGGAGCTGCCGGCCGATCAGCGGCGTGCCGATGCCGAGCACCAGCTTCACCGCCTCGGTTGCCTGCAGCAGGCCGACCACGCCCGGCAGCACGCCCAGCACGCCGCCCTCGGCGCACGACGGTGCGAGCTCCGGTGGCGGAGGCTCCGGATACTGGCAGCGGTAGCACGGTCCCTCGTACGGCTTGTACACAGTGACCGACCCCTCGAACTGGTAGATCGAGCCGTGCACCACCGGGATGCCGGCGACCAGGCTGGCATCGTTCAGCAGGTAGCGGGTGGGGAAGTTGTCGGTGCCATCAACGATCACGTCGTAGCCGGTGATCACCTCGAGCACGTTGGACGAGTCCATCCGCTCCGAGTACTTGACGACGTCCACGTCGGGGTTGAGCGCCTTCAGCGCGACCTCGGCCGAGTCGACCTTGGCCATGCCGATCCGGTCCTCGGTGTGGAGGATCTGGCGCTGCAGGTTCGAGCGGTCGACGACGTCGGCGTCGATGATGCCGAGGGTGCCAACACCCGCCGCGGCCAGGTACAGGGCGGCCGGCGAGCCGAGCCCGCCCGCGCCGATCAGGAGCACCTTCGAGTCGAGCAGCTTGAGCTGGCCCTCCTCGCCGACCTCGGGGATCAGCGTGTGCCGGCTGTAGCGCTCGGCCTGCTCGTGGGACAGCGTCCGCGGCACCCGCCACGGATGGCCGTTCTGCTTCCAGCGGGAGAAGCCGCCCGCCATCGAGACCACGTCGGTGTAGCCGAGCTCGGCGAGCGTCTTGGCCGAGTACGCGGAGCGGTTGCCGCTCGCGCAGTACAGGACGACCGGCGTGCCGTGATCGGGCACGGCGCGCTCGATGCGCGACTCCAGGTTGCCGCGCGGAATGTGCACCGCCCCCGGAATGAAGCCCTGCTCGTACTCGTCGCGCTCGCGGACGTCGACGAACACCGGAGCGGACGACGCGTCGCGCAGCGCGACGGCGTCCTCGGTGGACACCTCGCGGATCTGCTCTTTGACGGCCGCCAAATGATCGCGGTGCGACACCACGCTCATCACCTACCCTTCACACAGCAAACCGGCGCTGGAACCCGCCGGTGAGATCGTTTCGTTCTTCCTCAGTCTACCGCGAATGGATCCAAACTCCGATTCCGGTATCTCTCCAAACGAGATACCCCAGGCGCGTATTCCCGGCCCCGGCCGCCGCGTGCTGGCGATCGTTGGAATCGCGTTGATCGCGGCCCTGGCGGCCGGCGCGTGGGTGGCATTCGACAGCTCGTCGGGGTCGGCGTCAGACGCGGAGACGAACAGCAAGCCGCTCGACGGCAAGCCGCCGCTGGTGCTCGACCTGCCTGGCACGCCCACCGACGGCTCGACCGGGGCCCAGCTCAAGGCGGCCGAGCAGCGCCTGCCGGCCGGCGACGTGCGGCTCGCCGTCGCCAGGGCGATCGCCGGCTACACGCCCGGCGACGGCCAGGCGACGATCGACGTCCTGCGCGAGCTGCCCCAGGACGAGCCGGTGGTCGCCTTCAACCTCGGCGTCGCCGAGCTGTGGGCGGGCGACCCGAAGGACGCGCAGACCGACCTGCTGCACGCGAAGCAGCTCGACCCCTACGGCTTCTATGGCGAGCGCGCGGACAACGCGCTGCACTACACGATGGCGCGCGGCTATCCGTTCTACATCCCGCCCAGCTCGCCGCGGACACGGCCCTCGGTGGCCGAGCTGCGGTCTCAGACCAGTGCCAACCCCGGCGATTCGGCGGCCTGGCTGCAGCTCGCGGTAGAGCTCCAGCGAACGCACCGGGCCGAGGCGATCGAGGCTGCGCGCAAAGCCGTGGAGGCGTCGCCCACCGCGGTGTCGCCGCGGGTGGCGCTGGCGGTGCTGACCTTCGACAAGGATCATCCGGCGACCTCGATGGGGGCGCTTGGGCCGCTGCTGCAGCAGCAGGAGTCGAACACCGAGATCCGTTTCCACGTCGGCCTGCTGGCCTACTGGCTGGGGTCGACGACGCAGGCGCTGGGCGAGTTCCGTCAGGTGCTCCGGGACGACCCGCACGGGCCGTATTCGGAGCTGTCGCGTCAGCTCATCGACAAGCTCGACCTGCAGCAATGAGCCGGGTTCTGGCCGGTGTCGCAGTCGCGTTGTGCCTCCTGGTGGTGCCGGTCGTGGCAGGCGGCCAGGGCTCCGCACGGCCGGCGGTGCAGGCGGCGAAATGCACCGGCCCCGTCCCGCCGGGCGCGGAGATCAATCGCTGCAACGCGCTGCGCGCGCGGAGCGAGCTCAGCCGACCCTGACGGCGCCGTCATACTCGCTCGAGTACCAGCCGCTGAGCGAGTCGGTGCGCACCGAGGTGCCGGTGTGCGGTGCGTGGATGAAGCGCCCGCCGCCGATGTAGATGCCGACGTGGCTCTGGCCGTAGAAGAAGACCAGGTCGCCGGGCGCGAGCTCGCTTCGCAGGACGTGGCGGCCGGCGTTCCACTGGCTGTAGGTCACGCGGGGCAGGCTCACCCCGAGCCGGCCGTAGACGAAGTAGACGAGGCCCGAGCAGTCGAAGCCGGACGGCGAGCTGCCGCCCCACCGGTACGGCACGCCCAGGTAGTCGCGCGCCAGCAGCGCCGCGCGGCCGCCGACGCCGGACGGCTCCGACGAGGCGTGGTGGTGCGACGGGGAGGAGGGGGCGCCGCTGCTGTGCGGGTACTGCGTGACGGGGCCGCTCAGCCGGACGTGCAGCGCGGCCGAGGTGTGCGGCCCGACCTGGCCGTCGACCAGCAGGCCATGGCGTCCCTGGAACGCGCGCACGGCGCGCACCGTGACCGGGCCGTAGTCGCCGTCGGCCGAGATGCCGAGCGCGCGCTGGACGACGGCGACGGCGGGGCCGCGGTCGTACAGGCGCAGGATCATCGAGCTGGGCGCGACGTGGTGCGACGCGTGGTGATGGTGCGTCCGGCCGTGGGAAGAGCCGTCGTGCGGGTACTGCGTGACGGGGCCGCTCGGCCGGACGTGCAGCGCGGCCGAGGTGTGCGGCCCGACCTGGCCGTCGACCAGCAGGCCATGGCGTCCCTGGAACGCGCGCACGGCGCGCACCGTGACCGGGCCGTAGTCGCCGTCCGCGGAGATGCCCAGCGCGCGCTGGACGGCTGCGACGGCCGGCCCGCGGTCGTACAGGCGCAGCACGATCGTGCCTGTATGACCGCGGGATCCGGCGCCAATCGTGCCCCAGGTCTGCGGACCCACCTCGCCGTCGACGAGGATCCCGTGCGAACGCTGGAAGGCCAGCACCGCGCGCTCGGTGTTGCGGCCGAAGATCCCGTCCGCGGTGATCCCGAGCGCACGCTGCAGCCTGACCACGTCGGGGCCCGTGGCACCACGCCGCAGGATGCGCTCGTGATGCGTCCGTGTGCTTGCCCGCGCGGTTCTCTCGTGTTTGGAACCCGCCGCATACGCGGGCGCGCCCACGCTGGTCGCGGCCGCCGCCATCACCAGCGGCACGCTCATGCGTGTCATCCGCTGCCGACGCCGGAGCGACTCACGACCGCGTAACGCCCGCCTTCGCGACGCTTCCCAGAGTTCGGGTGACCCCAGGTCCCGATCCATCGGCCGAAACTACAGACCGTTCGTCAAGGCCTCGTGACGAGAGTGTTAGGAGATGGGGTGACCGGGGGCAGTCCGGCATGGAGTATTTGCCATGTGGCGGTGCACACGTACTCTTTCGGACAGCTCCTGCGGACGATCTCTCATCCGCAGAATTCGGCGCCCCGGGGGGGCGGATTGCCGTGACGCGGCAGGCCCGTCCCCCCTACGGCCGTGCACCTATCATCGGGCCGTGGCACGCGAGGAGTTCGTTCGCGCCGTCGACCGTTTCGGCATGGCATGCGCGGAGCATCCGCTCGTCGTCGCCGCGTTCCTCGGAGGCTCGTACGCCGCCGGCACCGAGCGAGACGACTCTGACATCGACGTCTACGTCGTCACGCGCCAGGAGGACTACGACGCGTTCGTCGCCGGTCGCAGCGCGTTCATGGAATCGTGGGGCGGCGTGGTGTGGACCGAGGACGTCTGGAATTTCGAGGAGTTGGGGTTCGACATGATCCGCTTCCGGCACGGCGACGGCGTCTGGGGCGAGCTCGCTCTCGGACACACAGGCAACTTCATGGCGCTGCACGGCGGGCCGCACCGCGTGCTCGTCGACAAGACCGGCCTGCTGGACGGCGTCACCTTCCCGCTCCTGTAACAACGGGGTCTGACCCCGTTGTTTCACCAGGGCGGCGCGCCGTGCACCCAGCGTCCGTCGACCATCGTCGCGACCACCTCGGCGCCGGCGATCCGCTCCGGGTCAGCGATGATGTCGGTGTCGAGGACCACCAGGTCGGCGGCCTGGCCAGGCAGCAGGCAGCCGCGGCGGCGCTCGTCGCCGGCGGCGTACGCCGCGGCCGCCGTGGTGCACATCACCGCGTCGGCCACGGAGATCCGCTGATCGGCGTGCCACGCCTCGCGCTCGTCCAGCGTCCGGTGGACGGCAGCCGCGATCCCGCGCAGCGGGTCGAGCGGCTCGATTGGCGCGTCGTCGCCGAAGATCACATGCGCGCCGGAGTCGAGCAGGTCGCGCACCCGGTAGGCGCCTCTGGCGCGGTCGCCCCAGCGCTCGTCGGCGACGTCGCGGTCGGAGTGGATCATCGCCGGCTGCATCGATGCGATCACGCCGATCCCCGCGAACCGCGGCAGGTCGGCGTCGTCGACGCACTGCGCATGCTCGATCCGCGGACGCAGCGCCGCCGCCTCCCAGACGTCCCGGGTGCGCTCGAACGCGTCCAGCGCCGCGCGGTTCGCGCCGTCGCCGATCGCGTGCACCGCGACCGGCACGCCCAGCGCTGCCGCCTCGCGCACGCCCTGGGCCAGCTCGTCCGACGACAGCAGCCGGTCGCCCGAGCCGTCGAGCATCCACGCCGTGCGCGAGCCGAGCGTTCCGTCCATGAACGCCTTGCACGCGCCGACCGCCAGCATCCGCGACCCGAAGCCGGCCCGCAGCTCGAGGTTGCGCGCGGCCGGGAGCATGTCCAGCGGGAACGACATGACGACGCGCAGGCGCAGGCGGCGATCGGCGTCCAGCCGCTGCCACACCGCGCGCCCGCCGCTGCGCTGGAAGTCGTGCACGCAGACGACCCCGCGCGCATTGGCCGCAGCCATGCCGTCGACCACGGCGCGGCTGCGCGCCGCCGCCGTCGGCTCGGGCAGCGGGAACCGCCAGGAATCCCACTCGGCGAACACGCCGTCGTCGCTGCGAACACCGGTCGCCCGCATCGCCGCGGTGTTCACCCACAGCGTGTGGTGGTCGTGCGCCCAGAACGCCGCCGGCCGCTCGCCGGTCACCTCGTCCAGCGCGGCGGCCGTCGGCTCGCCATCCGCCCACGTCGCGGACAGCCAGCCGTGGCCGAGCAGCCAGCCGTCTTCCGGCTCCGCCGCCCCGATCGCCGCCAGCGCCTCGGCGCGGCTGGTGCAGTGCGTCAGCTCCAGCCGGCCACGCTCGAGCGCCCACTCCAGGAAGTGGGCGTGGCTGTCGGTGAAGCCGGGCAGCACGCAGCGGCCGTCGAGGTCGAGCCGCTCGTGCCCGACGGTGTCGACCTCGCCCTCGCGGACGTCCACGCCTCCGGCGATCAGGTCGCCCGCCACCGCCAGCGCGGACACCTGCGGCAGACGCGGATCCATCGTGTAGATCGGGCCGTTGTGCAGGATCACGGCCGACTACGATAACCGCCGTGATCCCGGCTGAGGAGATCGACCGGCGCATCGGGCGCCTGCAGGAGGCGCTCGGCGCAGACGGCCTGGACGGCGCGGTGATCGTCCAGCACACGGATCTCGCCTACTTCACCGGGACCAACCAGCAGGCGCACCTCGTGGTGCCGGCCGGGGGTGAGCCGGTGCTGCTCGTGCGCCGCGTGCTCGAGCGGGCGCGCGCCGAGTCGCCGCTTCGCGTGGTCGAACCGATCGCGTCGCTGTCCGAGCTGGACGGCCGGCTGGCGGAGCGCGGGCTGGGAGCGGGGGCGCGGATCGGCTTCGAGCTGGACGTCCTGCCGGCGGCGCGCTTCCGCTCCTACCAGGAGCGCCTGGCCGACCGCGCGCTGGACGACTGCTCGCCTCAGGTGCGGGCGGTGCGTTCCCTGAAGTCGCCGTGGGAGCTCGAGCGGATGCGGATCGCCGCCGGCCAGGTGCGCGACGCGGTTCACGCAATCCCCGGCCTGCTGTCCGAAGGGACTCCAGAGTCTAAGGTTCAACTTGAGGTTGAGAATCTGCTCCGGCTGGGCGGGCATCAGGGGCAGCTGCGGTTCCGCGGCTTCAACCAGGAGATGCACTACGGCCAAGTGTTGGGCGGACCCAGCGGCGCGGTGGCCGGCTACTCCGACTCCCCGCTCTGCGGCCCGGGCCCGAACACGGTGCTCGGCAAGGGGCCGGACGGCCACCTGCTGCGCTCCGGCGATCCGGTGATCGCCGACCTGGTCGGCGGCCACGAGGGCTACCTGGCCGACCAGACGAGGACGTTCGCCGTCGGCAGCCTGGCCGGCGACCTGCGCCGCGCCTACGACGTGTGCGTCGAGATCCTGCGCGCCACCGAGGCCGAGCTGCGGCCGGGTGCGGCGCCCTCCCGGCTCTACGCTCGGTCGGCCGAGATCGCCGCCGCCGCCGGGCTGGAGGAACACTTCATGGGCTTCGGGCCGCAGCGCATCCGCTTCCTCGGACACGGTGTCGGCCTCGAGATCGACGAGCTGCCGATCCTGGCGCCCGGCTTCGACCAGCCGATCGCCGTGGGGCACGTGATCGCCGTCGAGCCGAAGATGGTGTTCCCGGGCCGCGGCGCGGTCGGCATCGAGAACATGTACGCCGTCACCGCCGACGGGTTCGAGACGATCACCACCGCCAACGAGGAGCTGATCGAGACGTGAGCATCCGCCATCGCCAGTCCGAGGAGCAGGAGATGCTGATCGAAACCGTGCGCACGCTGGCGCGCGGCCGGATCGCGCCGGACGCCGCGCGGGTCGACAAGCAGGCGGAGTTCCCGTGGGGCGCCGTCGAGCTGCTCCGCGAGAACGGCGTGTTCGCGCTCTGCTTCGGCGAGGAGCACGGCGGCACCGGCACCGGCACCCTGACCTTCCTGCGCGCCGTCGAGGAGCTGTCGTACGCCGACGCCACCGTCGGGCTGGTGCTGGCCGTGCAGTCGCTGGGCGCCGCGGCGATCCAGCTGGCCGGCAGCGAGGAGCAGCGGGAGCGCTACCTGCCGCGCTGGGCCAGCGGCGAGTGGATCTCCGCCTACGCGCTGACCGAGGCCGGGTCGGGCTCCGACGCCAAGGCGATGCGCACGACCGCCCGCCGGGAGGGCGACGACTGGGTGATCGACGGCACCAAGCGGTTCATCACCAACGCCGGCGTCGCCCACACGTACGTCCTGTTCGCCCGCACCGGCGAGGAGATCTCCGCGTTCATGGTCGAGCAGGACGCCCCCGGGTTCTCGGTGGCCCGGATCGAGCCCAAGATGGGGATCAAGGGCTCGACCACCGGCGAGCTGGTGTTCGACGGCTGCCGCGTCCCGGGCAGCGCGCTGGTCGGCGAGGAGGGGAGCGGGTTCCGGCTGGCGATGCGCGTGCTCGACCGCTCGCGCCCGGGGATCGCCGCGCAGGCGCTGGGCATCGCCCAGGCGGCGCTGGACTACGCGGTCGGGTACGCCAGGGAGCGTGAGACCTTCGGCCGGCCGATCGCCCAGCATCAGGGCATCCAGTTCATGCTGGCCGACATGGCGGTCAAGGTCGAGGCCGCCCGCGGGCTGCTGTACGACGTCGGCACGATGCTCGACGAGGGCGTCGACGGCTCCGAGCTGACGCGGGCCGCGGCCATGGCCAAGCTGGCCTGCTCCGACTGCGCGATGGACGTGACCACCGACGCCGTGCAGATCCTGGGCGGCTACGGCTACATCGAGGAGTACCCGGTGGAGCGGATGATGCGGGACGCCAAGATCACGCAGATCTACGAGGGCACGAACCAGATCCAGCGGCTGGTGATCGCCCGGGAGCTGCTGCGGGCGCAGTAGTGGACGGCGACGACCCGCTCCGCCAGGCAGAAGCGCACCGCTACGGCCGGGCGCGGCGGCGGCTCGGCGCCGCTGACGGCGTCGTCTCGCTGATCGTGCTGGTCGCGATCACCGCGGCCGCAGGAAGCCTGGGCGGCTGGGGCAGCCTGGCCGCGCTGGTCGTCGTCCCGGTGGTGGCGTCGCTGCCGTTCGCCTACACCGGCTGGCGGCTCTCGCGCGCCCACGGCCTGTCCCGCCAGACGGCCGGCGGCTGGCTGGCCGACCGGGCCAAGGGGCTCGCCGTCGGGCTCGTCCTCGGCGGCCTGGCCGCCGCCGGCGTGCTGGTGCTCCAGCGTGCGTCGGACGACTGGTGGCCGCTGTGGGTGTGGGCCGGCGGCCTGCTGCTCTCGGCCGCGCTCTCGCTGCTCTTCCCGGTGCTGCTACTGCCGCTGTTCCTGAAGAGCGAGCCGCTACCCGACGGGCCGCTGGCCGACGCGCTGTGGAAGACCGTGCGCACGGCGGGGATCGCCGTCCGTGAGCTGCGCGTGCTGCACCTGGGCGAGAAGACCAGCGCCGGCAACGCGATGGTCGCCGGCATCGGCCCGACGCGGCGCATCTACGTCGGCGACACGCTGTCGGAGGACGCGGACGAGGACGAGCGGATCGACGAGACCTGCGTCGTGCTGGCCCACGAGCTGGGCCACCACGTGCACGGCGATCCGTGGCGGCTGCTCGCCTTCTCGGCGATCGGCCTGGGCGTCGGGGTGGCCGGCGCGGCGCTGGCGGTGGCCGCCTGGGCGCCGGACGGCGCCGGGCACCTGACCTCGCTGCCGGCGCTGGTGCTCGGCTTCTCCGTCGCTTCGGCGCTGGCCTCGCCGCTCGGCGGCTGGTATTCCCGCCGACGCGAGCGCGCCGCTGACGCGTACGCCGTCCGGGTGACCGGCCGCGGCGAGGTGTTCGCCCGCGCGCTCGAGCGGCTGTGCGCGCAGAATCTGTCAGAGCTGCGGCCGCCGCGGCTGTGGCATGCACTCACGGCGTCGCACCCGATGCCGTGCGAGCGGATCGCCGCGGCGCGCGCAACCCGTCAAGCCGCCGTGCAGGATTAGACTGGCGCTGGGCGAATGCCATCGCGATGAGCTCGATGGAGAATGCTCTGGGGATCGCGGTCGGCGAACGGCCGCAGCCCTACATGACGGTCGTCGAAGGAGGTCCCGTGGGGCAGGTCATCGCCCTGGCAAACCAGAAGGGCGGCGTGGCGAAGACCACGACCACGCTCAACCTGGGCGTCGCGCTGGCAGAGCGCGGCAAGCGGGTGCTCGCCGTCGATCTCGACCCGCAGTCGAATCTGACCATGAGCCAGGGGATCGATCCCGAGGAGCTCGACCGGACGATGTTCGACGTGCTGGTGCACAAGACCCCGCTCGAGGAGATCATCCAGCACCGCGAGATCGACGTCGCTGCGTCGAGCATCGACCTGGCCGGCGCCGAGCTGGCGCTGTCGTCGATGATCGGCCGAGAGCGCGCGCTGCAGAAGGCGATCCTGCCGCTGCGCGGCACCTACGACTTCGTGCTGGTCGACACGCCGCCGTCGCTGGGCCTGCTGACGATCAACGCGCTGACCGCCGCCGACGGCGTGATCGTCCCCGTCCAGTGCGAGTACCTGGCGCTGCGCGGCCTGATCCAGCTCGAGAACACTCTGACCATGATCCGTGACAACCTCAATCCCGATGTCCGGATCAAGGGGATCCTGCCGACGATGTTCGACGGCCGCACGCTGCACGCGCGTGAGGCGATCGAGATCCTCCAGGAGAACTTCGGCGATCTGGTGTTCGAGACCCGTATCCGCAAGACGATCCGCTACGCGGAGGCGCCCGTGAAAGGCACGTCGATCCTGAAGTACGATTCCAAGGGCTCGGCGGCTCGTGCGTACCGGGATCTGGCGGGGGAGGTGCTCCGCAATGGCAAAACGGCATAGCATGCGAGACGGGCCGCTGGCCCAGCTCTTCAAGTCGACGGCGGAGTCCGCCGCGGGCCGCAACGAGCCCGAGGAGGAGCCGGCCGAGGCGCCCGCGCGCAAGCGCCCCGCGAAGGCCGAGCCGGCGCCGCAGCGCCCGACGCTGATCGACCTGCCCGATTCGGACAGCTATCCCGAGAAGCGGATCCCTCGCGCGGACGACCAGCCGTACATGGCGGTGATCCGCGTCGTCGGCGTGGGCGGCGGCGGCTGCAACGCGATCAACCGGATGATCGAGGCCGACCTCACCGGCGTCGAGTTCATCGCCGTCAACACGGACATCCAGCAGCTGCAGATGTCGGACGCCACGACGAAGATCCACATCGGCCGCGAGCAGACGCAGGGCCTCGGCTCGGGCGCCGACCCGGAGGTCGGCCGTGTCGCCGCGGAGGATTCCTACGACCGCATCAAGACCGTGCTGCGAGGCTCGGACATGGTGTTCGTGACCGCCGGCGAGGGCGGCGGCACCGGCTCAGGCGCCGCGCCCGTCGTCGCCCGGATCGCCCGCGAGGTGGGCGCGCTGACGGTCGGCATCGTCACGTCGCCGTTCGGGTTCGAGGGTACGCGCCGCGCCACCCAGGCGCGCGACGGCGTCGGCGCGCTGCGCGCGGCGTCGGACACCGTGATCGTGATCCCCAACGACCGCCTTCTCGACGTGCTGGACAAGCAGACGCCGCTGGTGGACGCCTTCAAGGTCGCGGACGACGTGCTCCGCCAGGGCGTGCAGGGGATCTGCGACCTGATCACGCTGCCCGGCCTGATCAACCTGGACTTCGCCGATGTCCGCGCCGTGATGTCGGACGCGGGCACCGCGATGATGGGCATCGGCATGGCCAGCGGCCCGAACCGGGCGAGCGAAGCGGCGACCCGGGCGATCCACAGTCCGCTGATCGACCACGAGGTGCAGGGCGCACGCGGCATCCTGCTCTCGATCTCCGGCGGCTCGGACATCTCGCTGCACGAGGTGAACGAGGCAGCGGAGGTGGTGCGCGCCGCCGCCGACGACCAGACGAACATCATCTTCGGCGCATCGGTCGACGAGCAGCTGGCCGGCCAGATGTGGGTGACGGTGGTCGCCACCGGCTTCGCCGCGCCCGGGCTTGCCCCGGCGAGGCGCCCCCCCGGCGCGGCTCCCGCCGAGCGGACGCCGGCACCGCCGGACGATCTGCTCGAGCCGCCCAGCTTCGTTCGGTAGGGCCGTCCCGGTGAACGGAGCGATCGCCGCCGGCCACGAGCTGACCGCCCGCGCGGGCGCGCAGGCGCTGGAGAGCGGCGGCAACGCGGTCGACGCCGCGGTGGCGGCCGCGGCCATGTCGTGGTCAGCCGAGCCGCCGCTGACCGGGCCGTGCGGCGGCGGGTTCTTCCTCGTCCGCCCGGCGCGCGGCCGCGCGCCTGCGCTGCTCGACGCGTTCACGTCCATCCCCGGCCGCGACCTGCCGCCGGGGCGGAGCCTGGCCGAGGTCGACGAGGTGCTGGTGCCGTTCGACGAGCAGACGACGCAGGTCTTCCACGCTGGCCCCGCGACCTGCGCCGTGCCCGGCGTGGTCGCCGGAATGGCGGCCGTGCACGGCCGGTACGGCTCGCTGCCATGGCGCTCGCTGCTGCTCCCGGCCGCCGAGGCGGCCGACCGGGGAGTCGCGACCAACGCCGGCCAGCAGCGCGTGTTCGCCGCGATCGAGGCGATCCTGACGCGCCTGCCGGAGAGCCGGGAGCTGTTCTCGCAGCGCGGCCGGTTCGTCGAGGTCGGCACGGTTGTCCGCCAGCCCGAGCTGGCCCGCAGCATCGAGCTGCTGGCCGAACGCGGCCCCGGCGAGCTGTACACGGGCGCCCTCGCGCGGGCGATGGTTGGCGACCAGGAACGGCTGGGCGGCAGGCTGACGATGGCCGACCTGGCCGCCTACCGCCCGGTGTGGCGTCGGCCGCTGGCCGGGTCGTTCGAGGGCCACGCGCTTCGCACCAACAGCCCGCCGTCGTCGGGCGGCGTGCTGATCGCCTACATGCTGGCCGTGCTGGCCGCCGCCCGCCCGGCGGGCGAGCCGGGATCGGCGCCGGCTCTGCGCGCGCTGGCCGAGACGATGCGCTCCGCCGCGCGGCTGCGGGGGCCGGAGTTCGCCCGCCGGCTGCACCGTGGCGGCCTGGCGGGCCACGCCCTGGCGCCGGGGGCGGTCGAGGATGGGCGGCGGAGCGTCGAGCGGGCGCTCGAGGGCCGGCCCATGGCCGCCGCCTCGGCGATCCCGTCCGACCACGGGACGACGCACATCTCGGTTGTTGATGATCGGGGCAACGCCGTCGCCTTCACAGCATCCAACGGCAGCCACTCGGGTGTGATCGTGCCGGGCACCGGGCTGCACCTCAACAACATGCTGGGCGAGGAGGATCTGATCGCCGGCCGCCACCTAGCGCCGGGCAACCGCCTGACCAGCATGCAGGCGCCCACCATGGCCGAGCGCGGCGGCCGGTTGGAGCTGGTCGTCGGGTCGAGCGGCTCGAACCGCCTGCGCTCGGCGATCACGCAGGTGATCGTCAACGTCCTCCGGCACGGGATGCGCCTTCAGGACGCGGTCTCATTTCCCCGCGTGCACGTGGAGGGCGACCGGCTCGACTGCGAGGGCGGGATCGACGCGGCGGTGGTGGACGCGCTTGAGCGATGGGGCGAGCGGCCGGTCACATTCGGCGGGCTGAACCTGTACTTCGGCGGCGCCAACGCCGTGTCGGTCGGCGCGGACGGCTCGCTGGACGCCGCGGGCGACCCGCGCCGCGACTGCTACGGGATCGTTCTCTGAGCCCCCGCCGGGCGGCTCGCGATCCAGACGCCGAGCAGCACCAGCGCAGCGCCCGGTAGGAACGTGGGCGGCAGCGGATCGCGCAGCAGCGCCCAGGAGAGCCCGGCGCCGAGCACCGGCTGGGCGTACAGCGACGCGCCGACGGCGGCTGCGGGCAGCCCGGCCAGCGCCCGATTCCAGAGGACGTAGCCGATCACGCTGTTGCCGGCGCCCAGGTAGATGACGGTGGCCCAGGTCAGGGCGCCGGGGTCGCGCCAGCCGTCAAGCAGCGTCACGTCGACGATCATCGGCACCACCGCGACGACGGCGCCGAGCACGCTGATCAGGGCGGTCAGCTCGAGCGCGCCGTGACGGGGAAGGTGGCGCTTGCTGGCCACGGTGTACCAGGAGAACGACAGCCCGGTGCCGAGCAGCAGGATGACGCCGCCCGTCCCGGCGCCGCCCTCGAGGCCGACGCCGGCGACCAGCAGCGAGCCGGCCAGGCCGACCGCAAGCCCGGCGACGCGCCGGCCGCCGAACCGCTCGTGCAGGAGGAGCGCCGCCCACGCCGCGATCAGCACCGGCTCGAGGCCGACGATGATGGCGGCGATGGCACCGTTCGCCTGGTCGATGCCGTAGTAGATCAGCACCATCTGCAGCCACAGCCCGAGTGCAGCGATGGACAGCAGGCGCAGCGTCTGGGCGAGCGTGATCCGCCGCAGCGCCGGCAGCGCGACCGGCGCCAGCAGCAGTGCGGCGACCAGGAACCGGAACCCGGCCAGCGTCATCGGCCCGAGCTCGCGGAGCGCAACCTCGCTGGCGGGGAAGGCGCCGGCGTACACCAGGTTGGCGACGACCAGCGCCGCCAGCGGATGCCGATGGGCGCCGCGCACGGCGGCCGCCCCGCCGGTCGTCACCCGTGCGGAACCTTGCCGTTGGTCTGGGCGCGCTTGCGGATCTGCTCGATCTGCTGGATCGACTGGAGCCCACGGCCGAGCAACTCGACCAGGGCCATCAGCCGGTCGCGCTCGCTGCGCATCTCGAGGATCTTCTGCTTGTCGGCGGCCGGGAAGTCGACGCGGGACATGATCAGGTAGGAGAGCGGCCGCTCGTGGCTCTCCAGGTCGTCGTCCTCGGTCTCCAGGCCGGAGGCGGTCGCGAACGTGCGGTAGAGCTGCAGCGCGGCGTCGCGCTCGTCGCCGGCCGCGGTGTCGTCGGCGACATCCTCGACCATCCCGGTGGCGTACGCCTTGCCGCGGGTCATCTCGACCACCCGCAGCAGGTCGCCGCCCTCGACCACGATGTTCATGCGGCCGTCGTCGTAGCGCTGCAGCACCTCGATCACCGATGCGGCGCAGCCGAGCTCGCGCGTGCCGTCGTCGTCGGAGTACAACAGCAGGAAGGGGTCACCCGACTCCAGCGAGTCTCCGATCAGCTGCTTGTAGCGCTCCTCGAAGATGTGGAGCGGGAGCAGCTCGCCCGGCGCGAGGACCGTGCCGAGCGCGAAGATGCCGATCTCGCGAGTGCCCATCGGGTGGACTGGTACTCTATCCACCCCATGGGGGCACCGAGGGAACGTGACGCCATCGCCGGGCTGGTTCCCTACGAGCCGGGGAGGCCTGCGGCGGATGTACGGCGGGAGCTGGGCGACCGGCCGGTGGTCAAGCTGGCCTCCAACGAGGGACAGCTGGGGCCGTTCCCGGCGGCGCTGGAGGCGATCGCCGCGCACGCGGCCGGCCTCAACCGGTACCCCGAGCTGGGCTACGAGCTGCGCGAGGCGGTGGCGGCCCGCCACGGCGTGCCCGCCGATCGCGTCGCGCTGGGCAACGGGGCGGACGCGCTCGTCGGCTACCTGTCGACCGCGTTCCTCGACGCCGGCGACGAGGTTGCGCTGTGCTGGCCGTCTTTCGTGTCCTACCGGGTGGCCGCGGGCAAGATGGACGCGAGCGTGGCGGCGGCGCCGCTCCGCGGCTCCAGCTACGACCTCGACGCGCTGCTCGGCGTGATCGGCCCGCGGACGCGGATCGCGTACGTCTGCAACCCCAACAACCCGACCGGCGGCATCGTCGGCCGCGAGCAGCTGGCGGCGTTCGTGGCGGCCGTGCCGGAGCGTGTCCTGGTGGTCGTCGACGAGGCGTATCACGAGTACGTCGAGGATCCGAGCTACCCGGACGCGGTCGCCGAGCACGGCGGGCGTGAGAACGTGTGCGTGCTGCGCACCTTCTCGAAGATGTACGGCCTGGCCGGCCTGCGGGTCGGCTATGCGATTGCCGCACCGTCGGTAACAACGGCGATCGCCAAGGTGCGGCCGGCGTTCGATGTCAACGAGCTCGCCCAGATCGCGGCGCTTGCCAGCATGGGCGACACGGCCGAGATCGAGCGCCGCCGCCGTGCGAACACCGAGGGCCGTGAGCAGCTCGCCTGCGATCTCCGCGCGCTCGGCCTGGAGCCGCTCGTCTCCCATGGCAACTTCCTGACCGTCGAAGTGGGCGATGCGCCGGCGGTCGCGGGACAGCTCGAGGCGGAGGGTGTGATCGTCCGGCCCCTGGGCGGCTTCGGCGACCCGCGGTCGATCAGGATCACCGTCGGGACACCCGAGCAGAACGCGATGTGCGTGGCGGCGCTGGGTCGCGTGCTGCAGGCGGTGGGATGAGCCGCCGGGAGGCCGACGCCGAGACCCTGGCGGAGGGAGTGCTGGCAGGCGAGAAGCGGGCGATCGCGCGCGCGATCAGCCTGGTGGAGGACCGCGACCCGGTGGCGTCCGACCTCGTGCGCCGGCTCTTCCCGCATACGGGCCGTGCCGTGCTGGCCGGGCTGACCGGGCCGCCGGGCGTCGGCAAGTCGAGCCTGATCGCGTCGCTCGTCGGGCACCTGCGCGCGTCCGATCTGACGGTCGGGGTCGTGTCCGTCGACCCCTCGAGCCCATTCACGCAGGGCGCGGTGCTGGGCGACCGCATCCGGCTGACCGACCACTTCCTCGACCCCGGCGTGTTCATCCGGTCGATGAGCACCCGCGGCTACCTGGGCGGCGTCAGCGAGGCGACGCTGCAGGCGCTGCTCGTGCTGGACGCGGCCGGCAAGGACGTGCTGCTGCTGGAGACGGTGGGGGTCGGTCAGAGCGAGGTTGAGGTCGCGTCCGTCGCCGACACCGTGGTGCTCGTGCTGCAGCCCGGGTCGGGCGATTCGATCCAGGCGCTGAAGGCGGGCGTCATGGAGATCCCCGACGTGATCGTCATCAACAAGGCCGACCACCCGGCCACGCGGACGATGCGCTCGGAGATCCGATCGATCCTGTCGCTGGGGGAGCGGCGGGCGTGGAAGCCGCCGATCGTCGAGACCGAGGCGATCAACGGGGAGGGCGTGGCCGACCTGTGGGACGCCGTGACCCGCCACCGCGAGCACCTATCCGACGGCGGGTTGGCCGAGCGGCGGCGGCGCAGCGTCGAGCATGAGGTCGTCGCCGTGGCCGTGTCCCAGGTACGGCGGCGGCTGCTCCAGGCGATCGAGCGCGACGAGGAGGTCAAGCGCCTGCTGGACGACGTCAACGAGCGGCGGGTCGACCCTCTGACGGCGACCCGCGAGATCGCCGAGCGCGTGCTGCGGATGCATCCCGGCGCCTGACGGCGCGGCTAGGACGCGTCGGCGGCCGCGCGCTCCTGGAACACCCGCCGCCCCTCGGCGACGACCTCGTCCGCGTAGGCACGGTCGTGCCAGCCGCCGACCACCGTGTCGGCGCCGTGCTCCAGATCCTTGTAGACGTCGAAGAAGTGGCCGATCTCGTCCAGCAGCGAGTCGCGGATGTCGGCGATGTCGTGCATGTGGCTCCACTTGGGATCCTTGAACGGCACGCACAGCACCTTGTCGTCCTCGCCCTTCTCGTCCGTCATCTCGAACACCCCGATCGGCTCGACCGGGATCACGCAGCCCGGGAACGTCGGCTCCGCGACCAGCACCAGGGCGTCGACCGGATCGCCGTCGCGCCCGATCGTGTCGACGATGAAGCCGTAGTCTGCGGGGTAGACAACGCTCGTCCAGAGCGTGCGGTCGAGCACGACGTGGCCGACCTCGGGGTCGTACTCGTACTTGTTGCGGCTGCCCTTGGGAATCTCGACGAAGACGTAGAGCGTTTCGGGCGTGGCCACCGGCGGAGCGTATCGGAAGCCGCCGACGATCCGCGGAGCGGGTACTGTTCGCCCTCATCATGGTGGCACTCGACCGGATCAAGGCCGCGGCGGACGGGCTCCGCGGCGTCGCCCACCGCACGGCGGTGCACCGCTCCGACACGTTCTCGGAGTGGGCCGGCTGCGACGTGTTCCTGAAGTTCGAGAACCAGCAGAAGACCGGCGCGTTCAAGATCCGCGGCGCGTACACCAAGATCCAGTCGCTGTCAGACGCCGAGCGCGCGGCGGGCGTGATCGCCCCCTCGGCGGGCAACCACGCGCAGGCCGTCGCCTGGGCGGCCCGCTCGGCGGGCGTTCCCGCCGTTGTCTACATGCCGCACTCCGCGTCGCTGGCCAAGATCGGCGCGACCGAGGGCTACGGCGCCCGGGTCGAGCTGACCGGCGACAGCGTCGACGACGCCGTCGAGGCGGCCCGCGCCGAGGCCGGCCGCAACGGCAAGACGCTCGTCCATCCGTTCGACGACGAGGCGGTGATCGCCGGGCAGGGCACGGTAGGCCTGGAGATCCTCGAGGACGTGCCGGACGCGGACGTGGTGATCGTCCCGCTGGGCGGGGGCGGGCTCCTGTCCGGCATCGCGTCGGCGGTCAAGGCCCTGCGGCCTGAGATCCGCGTGATCGGCGTCGAGGCAGCGGGCTGCGCGCCGTATGTCGCGTCGCTCGAGCATGGCGAGATCCACCCGGTGCGACAGACGGAGACGATCGCCGACGGCATCGCGGTCAAGCGCCCGGGGGAGATCACGTTTCCGATCATTCGCGACCTGGTCGACGACGTGATCACGGTGACCGATGCGGAGATCGGCCAGACGATCGTCCATCTGTTGGAGCGGACGAAGTCGGTCGTCGAGGGCGCCGGCGCGGTGGGGCTGGCGGCCCTGTTGTCGGGCAAGATCACGGCGCGCCGGGCCGTCGCTGTGCTTTCCGGAGGCAACATCGATACGCCGTTGCTGATGCAGGTGATCCGGTTCGGCCTCTCCAACCAGGGCAGGTACCTGGTGATCCGCACGCGGCTGATCGACCGGCCCGGGGCGCTGATGAAGCTGCTTGGCGTGATCGCCGACGCGCACACCAACGTGCTGGCGGTGTCACATCACAGGGAGAGCGTCGACGTCGCCGTTGCCGAGACGGGCATC
Source organism: uncultured Actinomycetes bacterium (assembly GCA_963809205.1). GTDB lineage: Bacteria > Actinomycetota > Thermoleophilia > Gaiellales > JAICJC01 > DATLLN01. Next base: position 215,714 of record CAWEIS010000001.1, read on the forward strand.
GAGGTGATCATGGAGACGCGCGACGAGGGGCACGCCGAGCACATGGTCGGGCTGATCCGGGAGCAGGGCTACCCGGTCACCCGGATGCGATAGCCGACGACTGCACGACGATCTCGAAGCGCTCGACGCTGGTCACCGACGCCTGCATCTGCGAGGCCGACTCAGTGCGCAGCGCGTCCGCGCCCTGCTCGCTCTGGCGCAGCGCCTCCTCGGTGTCCCACAGGGTGATGGCGAGCCCGTCGCCGTGCTCTCGGTCGATCATCAGCACGGCGTCGCGGAACCCGGGCATCCGCTCGAGCTGCTCGAGCAGCGTGTCGCGGAAGTGGGCGATGCCCGCCTCCATCGTCTCGGAGTTCCCACGCACCCGTGTCACCCGTGCATGCATCGCTCGACCCTCCCGTGGTAGTGACGCCCGATACTAACATGGGTGAGGTCAGTGGCCGATCGCGCGCACCCTGGCGGCCAGCGACCGCCGGTAGGCGCCGCTGACGGTGGTCTGCGCGGCGCCCAGCAGCAGGGCGATGATGGCGATCTCGAAGCGGTCGAGCAGGATGCCGGCGACGATCGCCGCGGCCGCGCCGGCGGCCAGCACGAGGCGCCCGGCCGTGGTCAGCGGCTGCGGCGCGATCCGCTCGGCGGTGCTCAGCGCCTCGCCGTAGCTGGCCTCCTTCTCCAGGCCCAGCAGGCGGCGCACGCCGTCGCGGTCGGCGCGCCGCAGCTGGCGCGTTCGGATCAGGAAGAAGCCGCCGTAGCCGGCAGCGATGATCGCCGCGCCGGGCCAGATCCGGCCCTGCAGGTAGGGGCCCAGCAGCGCCAGCACCGGCGCCGCGCAGCCGAGCACGATGGCCAGGTCCCACGCGTTCCGGCGCCAGGCACCGGGCGGGAGCAGCCGTGACGCGATCGTCCCCAGCAGCACCGCCGCCGCCAGCACCGACCCGGCGACCTGCACCGATTGGAATGCCGTCACAGGCCCAGGCCGCGCGCGATCACGAGCCGCTGGATCTCGTTCGTTCCCTCGCCGATCTCCAGCACCTTGGCGTCGCGGTAGAACCGGCTGACCGGATATTCGTCCATGAAGCCGTAGCCGCCGTGGATCTGCACCGCCTCGTTGCACGCCCGCCTGGCCAGCTCCCCGGTGTACAGCTTGGCGATCGCCGCCGCCTGCGCGAACTCCCGGCCCTCGTCCTTGAGCCACGCCGCCTTCAGCACCAGGTTGCGGCCCGCCTCGATCTCGGTGGCCATGTCCGCGAGCTTGAACTGCACCGCCTGGAAGCGGCCGATCGGCCGCCCGAACTGCTCGCGCTCGCGGGCGTAGCGCAGCGCCATCTCGAACGCGCCCTGCGCCATGCCCAGCCCCAACGCGGCGACGCTGATCCGGCCGCCGTCCAGGATCTCCAGGAACTGCCGGAAGCCGGCGCCGCGCGGCCCGAGCAGGTTGCGCTCGGGCACGCGGCACCCGCTGAAGGTCAGCTCGCGCGTGTCCGACGAGCGCCAGCCCATCTTCTTGAGCGGCGCCGACTGGTCGTAGCCGGCCGTCCCGTTCTCGACCACGATGTTCGAGATCTCGTCGTCGCCGGTGCAGGCGGTGATCGTGACCAGCCGCGAGAGCTCGGTACCGGCGTTGGTGATGAACATCTTCGACCCGTTGATCACCCAGTCGCCGTCCTTCAGCCGCGCCGCCGTGCGGGTCGCGCCGGCGTCCGATCCAGCACCCGCCTCGGTCAGCCCGAACGCGCCCAGCGCCCTGCCGGAGGCCAGATCGGGCAGCCACCGGCGGCGCTGCTCGTCGCTCCCGAACAGGTGGATCGGCATGGTGCCCAGCGAGGTGTGCGCCGCGACCGTGATCGCGAACGAGCTGTCGACGCGGGCCAGCTCCTCGACGGCGATCGCGTACGAGACGGTGCCGGCGCCCGCACCGCCCCACTCCTCGGGCAGCGGGATGCCCATCAGCCCGAGCTCGGCGGCGCTGCGCACGAGCTCGGCCGGGAACCGCCCGTCGCGGTCGAGCTCCTCGGCCACCGGGCCGATCTCGCCCTCGGCGAACTCGCGGACGGTGTCGCGGAACAGCCGCTGCTCGTCCGACAGGTCGTAGCTCAGCACAGCGACTCCGCCAGCTCGACGAGCAGCCGCACGCCGAACCCGGTGCCTCCCTTGGCGTAGTAATCGCGCGGCCGGGTCAGGTCGGCCGGGCCGGCGATGTCGAGGTGAGCCCATGGCCCGTCGCCGGCGAACTCCGACAGGAAGTGCGCGGCGTAGCAGGGCTGCGCGGCGCCGGACGTCCCCGCGTTGGCCATGTCGGCGATGTCCGACCGGTAGAGGCGGCGGAAGGTGTCGTGGAGCGGCATCGGCCAGAGGTGGTCGCCGCTGCGCTCGCCGGCGGCCATCAGCCGGTCGACCCACTCCTGGTCGCGCCCGAACAGGCCGCCATGGAAGTCGCCCAGCCCGGTGACGATGCCCCCGGTCAGCGTCGCCAGGTCGACGACGTGGGTCGCGCCCTCGCCGCGCGCGTAGTGGAGGCAGTCGGCCAGCACCAGCCGCCCCTCGGCGTCGGTGTTGGTGATCTCGATCGTCTTGCCGTTGGCCGCGGTGACGACGTCGTCGACCTTCATCGCGTCCCGGGCGACCATGTTCTCGCAGGCGCCGACCACCATGACGACGCGAATCGGCAGGCCCAGCTCGGCGATCGCGGAGGTCGCCTCGATCGCAGCCGCCGCGCCCGACATGTCGTACTTCATGCCGACCAGCGAGTTCCGCGGCTTCAGGCTGTAGCCGCCGCTGTCATACGTCAGCCCCTTGCCGACGATGCCCAGCACGACCTCGCCGCGGCGTCGCGGCGCCCGCTGCGGGGTGTGCTCGAGGGCGATCAGCAAGGGCGGGCGGCTGCTCGCCTGCGCCGTTGCCAGGAAGGCACCCATGCGTCGCCGCTCGAGGCCGCGCCGATCGAGTACGCGCACCCGCAGCGCGGCATGCTCCCGCGCCAGCTCGCGTGCGCGGTCGGCCAGCTCCTGCGGGCCGAGGACGTTGGGCGGTGCGTTCTGCAGGTCGCGCGCGCGGTTCGTGGCGGCGGCGACCAGTGCGGCCCGTCGCGCGGCCGCGCCGACCGCGCGCTCCGGCGTCAGCAGGCTCAGCGATGCGGGCACCGGCGGGAGGTCGCGCCGCGTGCGGAAGCGGTCGTAGCGGTAGGTGCCGATGGCGACGCCGTCGACGATGCAGCGCGCCGCCTCCGCGGCGTCGAAGCCGGGGATGTCCGCCACCATGGCCATCCGGGTGCCGCGGGCGCGCTGCAGGGCGCGCGCCGCAGCCGCCGCTGCGTTGCGCAGCTCATCGGCACCCGCCTTCGCGCCCGGTCCCATGCCCGCCACGGCAACACGCCTGGCACGGATTCCGCGTCCCTCCGTGTGCAGCACGGTCACCGAGCCGGCACCCGGCCGCACCTCGCCTGCGCGGATCAGGCGGGAGATCTCGCCGCCCAGCGCCTCATCCAACTCGGCGACGGCGCCGGCCAGCTCCAGGGGCTTGGTCACGGCGACCGCGAGCAGATCGGCCTGGACGGAGGTGGGCTTCGCGGCGGAGGTCGTGATCCTCATGCGGGTCTGAGTATCCTAGGGCTCCCCCACGACGGCGAGAGGACGATCATGAGCGACACCAAGATCCAGCTGCCGGAAAGCGAGATCCCGCGGCACTGGTACAACATCGCGGCCGACATGCCGAACCGGCCGCAGCCGCCGCTCCATCCGGGCACCGGCGAGCCCGTGGGGCCCGACGATCTGGCGCCGCTGTTCCCGATGGACATCATCCTCCAGGAGGTCTCGACCGATCCCGAGGTCGCCGTGCCGGAGGAGGTGCTGGACGTCTACCGGATGTGGCGCCCGACGCCGCTCTACCGCGCACGCCGGCTGGAGCAGGCTCTGGGCACCGGCTCCCGCATCTACTACAAGTACGAGGGCGTCTCGCCCGCCGGGTCGCACAAGCCGAACACCGCCGTGCCGCAGGCCTTCTACAGCGCGAGGGCCGGCCGCAAGCGCCTGGCGACCGAGACCGGAGCCGGCCAGTGGGGGTCGTCGCTCGCGCTCGCCTGCCAGGTGTTCGGGCTGGAGTGCAAGGTCTACATGGTGCGGGTCAGCTACGAGCAGAAGCCGTACCGCCGGATCATGATGGAGACGTGGGGCGCCGACGTCGTCCCCAGCCCGTCGCCCGACACCAACGCCGGCCGCCAGATCCGCGAGGCCGACCCCGACTCCCCGGGCAGCCTGGGGATCGCCATCTCCGAGGCCGTCGAGGACGCCGCGACGCGTGAGGACACCAGCTACTCGCTGGGCTCCGTCCTCAACCACGTGCTGATGCACCAGACGGTCATCGGCCAGGAGGCGCAGAAGCAGCTCGCGGTGGCGGGCGAGCACGGCATCGACGTCATCATCGGCTGCGTCGGCGGCGGCAGCAACTTCGGCGGCCTGGCGCTGCCCTTCGTCCGCGACAAGATCGCCGGCGCCGACATCGAGATCGTCGCCTGCGAGCCAGCCGCCTGCCCGACGCTGACCCGCGGCCCCTTCGCGTACGACTTCGGCGACACCGGCCGGCTGACGCCGCTGGTGCCGATGCACACGCTGGGCCACGACTTCGTCCCGCCGGGCATCCACGCCGGCGGCCTGCGCTACCACGGCGCGGCGCCGATCGTGTCCCAGCTGCTGCTGGACGGGCTGATCCGGGCGGAGGCGTTCACCCAGACCGAGGTGTTCGAGGCCGCGATGACCTTCGCCCGCGCCGAGGCGATCATCCCGGCGCCCGAGAGCTCCCACGCGATCAAGGGGGCCATCGACGCCGCCCGACGTGCCGACGAGGCCGGCACCTCACAGGCGATCCTGTTCAACCTCTCCGGCCACGGGCACTTCGACATGGCCGCCTACGACGCCTACCTCCATGGCGAGCTCGAGGACTACGAGCTGCCCGAGGCCGAGATCCAGCGGGCGCTCCGGGCGATCGAGTCGCTGCCCAAGCCGGCGGGGGTGACCGCCTAGCACATGCCGATCATCACCTGCCCGGCGTGCGGTGGGGCGATCCCCGACGGCGCGCGTTTCTGCCCGAGCTGCGGCCGGCCGGTCTCGGTGGCCGGCGGCGAGGAACGGAAGCTGGCGACCATCGTCTTCGCCGACCTGACGGACTCGAGCCAGCTCGCGACCAGAATGGACGCCGAGGCGCTGCGGGCGCTGCTGGCCGATGTCTACGACCAGCTGTCTCAGGTGGTGGCGTCGTTCGGCGGCACGGTGGAGAAGTTCATCGGTGACGCGATCATGGCCGTGTTCGGCGTGCCCACAGCGCACGAGGACGACCCGGAGCGCGCCGTCCGCGCCGCGCTCGGTATGCGGTCGCGGCTGACCGGCATCGCCCGGCGCCACGGCCAGGATCTGATCCTGCGCGTGGGCGTCAACACCGGCGTCGTCGCGACCGGCTCCGACATCGGCCGCGACTTCCTGGTCACCGGCGACGCCGTCAACGTCGCCGCGCGCCTGCAACAGGCGGCCGAGCCCGGCGAGGTGCTGGTCGGCGACCGCACCTTCCGCGCGCTCCAGCCGCTCGTCCAGACCGTCCAGCCGCGCACGGTGATGTTCAAGGGCCGCGAGGGCGGCATCCCGGCCCACGCGGTCGAGCGCATCGCGCCCTCGACCGTGTACCGGCAGCGCCGGTCGTCCGGCCCGTTCGTCGGCCGGTCGGGCGAGCTGTCGCTGATCGCGACCCTGTGCGACCGCGCCGTCGAGCACCGCCGCCCGCACATGGTCACCGTGGTCGGCGAGCCGGGGATCGGCAAGAGCCGGCTGGCCGAGGAGGTCGTGATCGAGCTGCAGTCGCATGACGAGCCGCCCCAGCTGTGGGTCTGCCGGTGCCGCCCCTACGGCGAGGGCGGCGCCTTCCAGCCGCTGGCCGACCTGCTCCGGCGGAGCGCCGCGGTCGACCCGTCGGCGAGCGTCGAGGAGGCGCGGGCCGCGGTGCGCGGACTGCTCCAGGCACTGGTCGGCGAGGACTGCGACGACGACGTCATGGTGGTGCTGCGCACAGCCGGCCTGGCCGAGCGGGAGGCGCCCGACGACGACGAGCCGGCCTCCGCCGCCCTGCGGGCGCGCGGCGCCTGGCGCACGGTGCTGGTGGCGCTGGCGGAGCGGGCGCCGGTGCTGTTGGTGATCGAGGACGCGCAGTGGGCCGAGCCGGGGCTGCTCGACCTGGTCGAGGACGTCACCTCCGGTGACCTGCGGGTACCGCTGGTCGCGCTGGTGCTCGCCCGTGACGAGCTGCTCGCCTCGCGCCCGGGCTGGGGCGCCCGCTCGCGCAACGCCACGGTCGTCACGCTGGACGCGATCGACGACGGCGAGATGCTCCGGCTGGCCGCCGCCATCTCGGGCAACGGCTCCGGTGACGACGCGATCGAGCTTGCCGGCGGCAACCCGTTCTTCCTGGAGGAGATCCTGCACATGCGCGGCGAGGGCGGTGGCGCCGTCGTCCCCGAGACCGTGCACGGGGTGATCGCCGCGCGTCTCGACCTGCTGTCGCCTGACGAGAAGCGGCTGCTGCAGCGCGCGGCGGTGGTCGGGCGGACGTTCTCCAAGGATCACCTGGCTGCGGTCGACGTGGACACGCCGGAGCGGCTGCTGGGCGGCCTGGCGGCGCGCGACATGGTGCAGCCGCTGGGATCGGAGTGGGCGTTCAAGCACATGCTGATCCGCGACGTCGCCTACGAGTCGCTGGTGCGCACCGACAAGGCGCGGCTCCACCTCGCCCTGGCGCGATGGCTGGAGGAGGGCGGGCACGGCGACCGTCAGGTGATCGCCACCCACTACGCCGTCGCCGCCGGGCTGGGGCTGTCGGAGGCGCGCAGCGATGCCGTGCGGCTGCTGCTGGATGCCGCGTTCGACGCCCGCCGGGCGGGCGCGCACGGCCTCGGCCTGCGGCAGGCAGAGCGTGCCCTGGCGCTGGCCGCCGACGACCGCGAGCGGTGCGCGTCGTACGAGGCGGTCGGCGACGCGTTCTGGATGGCCGAGCAGATCGAGAAGGCGTTCGAGGCGTACGACCGCGCGCTGGAGCATGGCGTCGCCGCAGGCCTGCCCCCCTCGGACATGGCCCGCCTGCGCTGGAAGTGGGCCGACGCGCCGACGCGCTGGAGCGCGAGCAAGGCGATGGCGGCCACCCGCGAGCGGATCGAGGACGAGATCGCCCGCGGGCTGGACGACGCGGCCGCGGCGGGCGACGAGGCGATGGAGGCCCGGCTGCTGACCGCCGGTGCGCTGTTCACGTGGCGGGTCGAGACGTCCGCGGAGCCGCAGGAGCTCGCGCTGACGGTGGCCGACCGGGCGCTGGAGATCGCCGAGCGGCTGGGCCGGCCGGGCACGACGTCGGCCGCCCGCGATGCGCGGACGGTGCTGCTCCACGCGCTCAACCGCTATGACGAGGCCGCCGAGAACGACGAGGCCCGGTTCGCGCTGCTGCCCAAGATCCGCTGGCGCGAGGAGCAGATGGACGTCTGTGCCGCCTCCGCCCGCACCCGGCAGGCGCTCGGCGACTTCGCCGGATCGGTCGAGGCCGTCCGCAAGGCCGAGCAGCTGACGCAGCGCGACGATCCCCGGTGGCTTTCGCTGCCGGCGCGGATCCTGGTCGAGACCTACTTCCTGTGGGACCGCTGGGACGACGCGCTCGACTCATACGAGCGGTTCCTGGACGTGTTCCGGCGGACCGCGGCCGCCCGCCGCCAGGCGATGATCGGCGGGGTTGCCTCCGGCGCCGTCGCCGGCGTGCACATCCTGCGCGGCGAGCAGGAGCGGGCCGAGCGGATCGAGCAGCGGATGGGCCCGGAGGCGCACCAGGGGTTCGGCGTGACGTTCGGGCACGCGCTGCTCGGCATCGGCGAGCCGGCCTTGGCGCTCGACCGGGTGCGCGGCCTCAAGGGCAACCGCTGGCGCGCATGGGCGATCGAGGCGGAGGCGCATGCGATGCTGGGCGACCTGGACGGGCTCGACCGGGCGCTGACGCGGGTGCGCGACGAGCCGCAGCTCGAGCGGGTGCCGCGCGTGGCCGCACAGTTCAACCGGGCCCGGGGGATCGCCGGCGACGAGTTCGCGCTGCGCAGCGCGGCGGCGACCTTCGAGGAGCTGGGCTGCCGGTTCGAGCGGGCCCGCTGCCTGGAGATGCTGGGGCAGGACGAGGAGGCGCGCCTGGTCTACGAGCAGTTCGGCGCCGAGCCGGCGCTCTGCCGCGTCAGGTGAGGAGCGGTTCGGCCAGGTAGCCGCCGGCGGTGCCCGGAGGCACAGCCCACAGCCCGCTGGACGTGTGCTGGATGTACTCGTTCAGGTGGTCCGACGACGCCAGCCGCTGCTGGATCGGGACGAACTGGGCGCGCGGGTCGCGCTGGTAGGCCAGAAAGAAGAGGCCGGCGTCGGACTGCGTCAGCCCCGGGGCCATGCCGTCGTCGAAGTTGTAGCCCCGGCGGAGGATCCGCTGCCGCTCGCTGGCCGCACCCGTGCGCGGGTTGGCCAGGCGGATGTGCGCATCCTGCGGCAGCTTCGCGTCGACCACTCGGTCGTGCTCGGACGAGCCGCCGAACGGCGCGCCGTTGCCCTTCCGCCGGCCGAAGATCGACTCCTGCTCGCCGATCGGGGTGCGATCCCAGGCCTCGATGCGGATCCGCACGCGGCGGCTGACCAGGTAGCTGCCGCCGGTGATCCACGGCTGGCCGTCGGATGCCGACGCCCAGACGTTCGACCCCATCAGGTCGGCGTCGGACGCGTCGAGGTTCGCTGTGCCGTCCTTGAAGCCCATCAGGTTGCGCGGCGTCCTGCCCTCGCCGGGCAGGCCGAGGAACCCGCTCTGCGTCCAGCGCAGCGCGACGGTGCCGAGGCCGATCCGCGTCAGGTTGCGCTGCGCGTGGTACGCGATCTGTGGATCGTCCGCACACACCTGCAGGCAGACGTCGCCGTTCGAATGGCCGGGGACGAGCGCGTCGCCGGCGAAGTCGGGGAGTGGCGCCAGCTGCTCGGGCCGCTGTGACTCGAGGCCGAGCCGGTCGAAGAACGTCGGCCCAAGCCCCAGCGTCACCGTCAGCCGTGCTGCCGGCAGGCCGTCGGCCTCGCCGGTGTCGATCGGCGGCGCCCACTGGTTGCGCTCGATCCTGCCCAGCGAACGGCCGCCCGCCATCAGCGCCGCGGCGGCCGTCCACCGGCGCATCAGGCGGGTCACGTCGTCGCGCGACGCCCTCGTCAGGTCGAAGGCCGCGAAGCGTAGGTGCGCCTGCTGCGGCGTCGTGATCCCCGCCTGGTGGTCGCCGTGGAACTCGACCGTGTCTGTGACAGCCGTGCGGCCGTCGATGGTCGCGATCGCGCCGCCCGCGGCGGCAGCACCGGCCGCGCCGCCGGCGAGCGCCAGCAGCCGGCGGCGCGACATCCCGCCGGCACCCGAGCTCACCGCAGGACCGCCGGGGCGACCTCGCTGATCGGCTGGGCCAGGGCGTCGATCGACTCGGACAGCTTCTTCGTGTCCGCGTCGTTCAGCTTGGTGTAGAGGACGTAGCCTGAGCCCGAGCGGTACGGATCGAGCGACTGATCGACCTCCGTGAAGCGCCGCCGGATCTCGGACAGCAGCTCCGGATCGCCCTTGGCGAGGATCGGGGTGACGGCGACGACGGCGGCCTTCGCGCCGTCGACGTTCGCCCGGAAGTCCCACAGGTCGGTGTGCGAGTACCGGTCCTCCTCGCCGGTGATCTTCGACGCCGCGACCTCGTCCAGGAGGCTCTTGGCGCCGTTGGCGATCTGCGCCGTCTGCAGCGGGACGCTCTGCACAAGCCCCTGCAGCCGCAGCGTGTTGGCCAGCAGCCGGTCGGCGATCGGCGTCGCACCCTTGGTCGTGTTGTCCACCCAGAGCAGCTTCTCGAGCTTGTGGAAGCCCTCCCACTCGGACTGCGGTACGTCGCCCGCACGGGCGTCCATCAGCGGGTCGAGGTCGCCGAAGCTCTCGGCCACCGGCTCGACGCGCTCGTACGGCTCGCGCGTCGTCGGGTAGAGCTGCTTGGCCTTCTGGATGCCGCCCGCGGCGATCGCGTTGCGGAACGCCTGCGTGCGCTTGACCAGCAGCGCCGTCTGGGCGATCAGGTAGTCGCGGTATCGGGCGACCGCCTGCTTGTCGGCGACCGACGCGGCGACCAGCGCCGTGCCGCCGACCTCGAGCGCGCCCTTCTCATTGTCGGCGCCCGGGCAGAAGGTGGTGAAGGTGCCCGGGTCGAGGGTCAGCGAGAACGACTTGGTCAGCCCGTCGGGCAGGTTCTCGACCTCGCCGAGGATGTGGTCGCCGTCCAGGATCTCGTACTCGGTGACCTGGTCGGCGCCGTCATTGGTGACCTTGAAGGTGACGTCCCCGGCCGGCACCTTGAGCGTCGCCGGCTGGCAGCCCTGGTTGGTGATCGAGACTGCGGCCACCTTGCCGTCGCCGCTGCCCCCTCCGCTGCCCGAGCCCGAGCCGCAGCCCGCGGCGACGAGCAGGATGAGCGCCAGCGTGGCTGTCGCGGCCGTCGCCCGCGTCCGCAGGTGGCGCCCGCTCGGCCACAGCACGTAGGCCATCATCGGGATCGCGTACAGCAGCCAGGCCAGCACCTCGCCGACCGTCGGCTGCGTCTGGATGCCGAACATGCCGGTGACCAGCGCCTGGAGCACGCTGCCGGGCTCGATGACGGTGGTCAGGTCGGCCGCCTGGCTCTGCAGGGAGTCGAACCAGCCGGCCTCGTGCGCCGTGTGCACGGCCGACGACACCAGGCCGGCGGCGACCAGCACCAGCACCACGCCGGTGATCCGGAAGAAGCGGGCCAGGTTGATGCGCACGCCGCCGCGGTAGATCGCATAGCCGAGCACGGCGGCGACGGCGATGCCGAGCACGGCGCCGCCGCCCGAGGCGACCGGACGGGCGGACTGCTGGAACACCGCGACCAGGAAGACCGCCGTCTCCAGGCCCTCGCGGAGCACGGCGAAGAAGGCCATGCCGACCAGGGCGATCGTCGACCCGTTGGCCAGCGCGTCTGCGGCGTCGGTCTCGATCATCGACTTCATGCGCGGCCCGTGGCGCCGGCACCAGACGATCATCCAGGTGACCGCGCCGGCCGCGACCAGCGCGATGATGGTTTCGAGGCCCTCCTGCTGGCGCTGCGGCAGCGCCTCGTCGGCCACCTGCAGGCCGATCCCCACCGCCAGGCAGATGCCGACGGCGGCGAGCACGCCCAGCCACATCGGGCGGAGCGCGTCGCGCCGGCCCGAGCGCGCCAGGAACGCCGCGATGATGCCGACGATCAGCGCCGCTTCGAGCCCCTCACGGAGCCCGATCACGAACGCCGGAATCACGACCGGTCTCCGCTGGTTCCGGCCCCGTCGCTCTCGGCCGCCGCCGAGGCGAGCGGGCCACGGCGGCGGGCGGCAACGACGTGGTCGGATGTAGCTGAAACTCTGAGCGCCAACGCAGGGACCTCCGGATCGACGGTGGATGTCTCGCGGCCGCCCCCGCGCGCTGCTTAGGTAACCCTAAGACTTAGGGAACCCTAAGGTGCCGTACCCGCGCTGTCAAGCGGGTACCGTCAGCTGATACAGGCGGTGGCCGCGGGGCCGGGGGAGGCCGGTGCCCAGGCCGACATGTTCCCGGCGCCGTCGACCGCGCGGAACTGGATCAGGTAGGTGCCGGTCGCGGCCAGCGTCAGCGATGAGCCGGTCACCGCGATGTCCCAGGTGACGCCGTTGTCAGCCGGGATCCGATGCTGGTAGTGGGCGAGGCCGGAGCCGCCGGCGTCGGTCGCCCCGACCCGGTCAGCGTCCTGCTCGCGGCGCATGTCAGCGAGCCGCCGGAGACCGTCGGATCCGTGGGCGCGGTGCGGTCGAGACGTACGGTGTTGGCTGCGGTCACCGCGGCCGAGCTCCATGCCGAGACGTTGCCTGCGCCGTCCACGGTGCGGAACTCGACGACAGTCTGCCCCTCATCGCTGATCGTCGCCGCTCGCGCCGGCCTGCGCTCCGCGTCCAGGTCGATCCGCCGTCCACGGAGGTGCGGTACTGGTAGCCCGCGATGCCGGCGCCGCCCGTGTCGCTGCCGCCCGACGCGGTCACGCTGGCCGAGGCGAGGCTGCGCCACGTCAGCGATCCACCGGCCACCGAGGGCATGCCGGGTGCGGTGCGGTCGATCTTCACCGTCGACCCCGCGGTCGGCGAGGCGGGCGCCCAGGCGGTGGTCAGGCCCGAGGCGTCGGTGGCGCGGAACTGGACGATCGTCGTGCCCGCGGCGGTCACCGAGACCACGGTGCCGGTCTTCACCGCCGACCAGGTCGTCCCGTTGTTGGTCGACGTCCGGTACTGGTAGAAGCCGACGCCGCTGCCCGGCGAGTCGGTCGAGCCGCCGCCGGTGACCGTCACCGTGGCCGCGTTCGTCCAGGACGGACGAGCCGCCCGAGGCGGTCGGCAGGGTCGGCGCCGTGCGGTCGATCTTGGCGGTGTTGGCAGGGCCGGCGGTGCCCGGCACCCACGCGCTGGTGTTGCCGGCCCCGTCCACGGAGCGGAACTGGGTGATGGTGGCGCCCTCGCCGGTCACGGCGTTCGCCGGCCCCGAGGACGGCGACGACCAGGCCGCTCCGCCGTTGGTGGACGTGCGGTACTCGTAGTGGTCGAAGCCCGAGAGGGCGTCGCCCGCGCCGCCCGCGGTGATCGTCACGCGCGAGACGTTCTGCCATGCCGACGAGCCGCCGGTGACGGTCGGTGCGGTGGGGTCGGCGCGGTCGATGCGCACGGTGCTGGCCCCGGTCTGCGCGCCCGGCGTCCAGGCCGAAGCGAGGCCGGAGTTGTCCGTCGCGCGGAACTGCACCAGCGTCTGGCCGGGCGACGCGATGGTGACGCTGGTGCCGCCCTGCGGCGCGGTCCAGGTCGTGCCGCCGTCGGTCGACGTGCGGTACTGGTAGCCGGCGACACCGCTGCCCGGCGAGTCGGCGGAGCCGCCGCCGGTGACCGTGACGTTCGCCGCGTTCGTCCAGGACAGCGAGCCGCCGCTGACGGACGGCGCCGCCGGTGCGCTGCGGTCGATGCGCGCCGTGCTGCCGGGCAGCGGCGACGCGGGAGCCCACGGCGAGGCGTTCTCGGCGCCGTCGACCGTGCGGAACTGGACGACCGTTTCGCCCTCGCCGGTGATCGGCGCGATCGCCCCGGCCTGGCCCGATCCCCAGGTCGTGCCGCCGTCGGTCGACGTTCGGTACTCGTAGCGGGCCACGCCGGACAGGCCGTCGCTCGAGCCTGACCCGGTCAGCGAGACCGAGGCGACGTTCTGCCAGTCGGTGCTGCCGCCCGTCACGGTGGGTGCGCCGGGCGCGGTGCGGTCGATGCGCACGGTGTTGGTGGGCCCGGGGCTGGCCGGAGCCCAGGACGAGCCGTTGCCGAGAGAGTCGACGGCGCGGAACTGCACGAGTGTCTGGCCTTCCGAGGAGACGGTGAGCGACCCGCCGGAGGTCGCGGCCGACCACGTCGCTCCGCCGTCGGCCGACGTCCGGTACTCGTACCCGGCGAAGCCGGCCATGGCGTCCGTCGACCCGGAGGCCGAGACGGTGGCCGATGCGATGTTCTGCCATGCCAGCGACCCGCCGGTCACCGTCGGAGCGGCCGGCCGCTGCGGTCGATCCGCACCGTGCTGGTCGCGTCCGGCGCGCCGGCGCCCAGGCGGAGACGTTGCCCGCGCCGTCGATGCTGCGCAGCTGCACCAGGGTCTCGCCCTCGGCCGTGACCACGGCGGACGCGCCGGCGGTCGGCGCCAGCCACGTGACGCCGCCGTTGGTCGACGTGCGGTACTGGTAGCCGGCGAGGCCGGAGCCGCCGTCCGAGGCGCCGGACGCGGTGATCGAGACCGAGGCGGCGCTCTGCCAGGCGAGCGATCCGCCGCTGACGGAGGGCACGGTGGGCGACGTGCGGTCGATGCGGACGGTGCTGGCGGCGATCGCCGCACCCGGCGCCCACGCCGACATGTTCCCTGCGCCGTCGATCGACCGGAACTGCACCAGGGTCTCGCCCTCCGCGGTGACCGGCGCAGAGGCTCCGGCGGCCGCCGACGACCAGGTCGCGCCGCCGTCGGTCGACGTGCGGTGCTCGTAGCCGGACACGCCGGACAGCAGGTCGGTCGCGCCACCGCCGGTGACGCCCACGGACGGGACGCTCTGCCAGGCGAACGACCCGCCGGTCACGGTCGGGTCGGCCGGCGCCGTGCGGTCGATGCGGACGGTGTTGCCGCCGACGGCCCCGGCGGGCGACCAGCCGGACGCGTTGCCGAGCGAGTCGACCGCGCGGAACTGGACGAGGGTCTGGCCCTCGGCCGAGACCGTGACCGATGCGCCAGCCTGGGCGGCGCTCCAGGTTGCACCGGCGTCCGCGGACGTGCGCGATTCGTAGTGGTCGACGCCGGCCTGGGGATCGCTCGAGCCCGACGCGGACACGGTCACGGAGGCGACGCTCTGCCAGACCGAGGAGCCACCCGCCACGGCGGGCAGCGACGGGCCGGTGCGGTCGATCCGGACGGTGCTGCCGGCGTCCGGGATCGCAGGCGCCCACGCGGAGGCGTTGCCCGCCGCGTCGATCGCCCGGAACTGCACCGACGTCTCGCCCTCGGCGGTGATCGGCGCCGGGTTGCCCGCGACCGCGGTGCCCCAGTTGACGCCGCCGTCCGAGGACGTCCGGTACTCGTAGCCGACCAGGCCGGAACCGCCGGAGTCGGTCGAACCCGATGCGGCGACGGTCACCTGCGCGGCGGCCTGCCAGGCCGGCGAGCCGCCGCTCACCGACGGTGCGGTCGGCGCGCTGCGATCGATCCGCGCGGTGCCGCCGGGGTTGGGCACCAGCGGGGCCCAGGAGGAGGTGTTGCCCGCCTGGTCAGACGCCGCGAACTGGATCAGCGTCTCGCCCTCCGCCGTCACGTCGACCGTCGCGCCGGGGCTGCCGGCGGTCCAGCTCGCGCCGCCGTCGGTGGACGTGCGGTACGAGTACGAGGCGACGCCCGAGCCGCCGACGTCCGTCGCGCCGCTGCCCGCGATCGTGAGCTGGGCGACGCTCCGCCACGTGTAGCCGCCGCCCGCTGCGCCGGGCGCGGTGGGTGCGGTGCGGTCGATCCGCACGGTGTTCGCGGCGACGGCCGGGCTGGGCGCCCACGAGGAAACGTTCCCCAGCGCGTCGGCGGCGCGGAACTGCACCAGCGTCTCGCCCTCGGCGGACACGGTCAGCGAGGCGCCGGGCGACGCCGCCGTCCAGGTCGCGCCGCCGTTGGTCGAGGTGCGGTAGCTGTAGCCGGCGACGCCCGAGCCGGTGTCCGACGAGCCGCTGCCGCTGACCGTCACCGACGCGACGCTCTGCCACGCCAGCGAGCCGCCGGCCGGCGAGGGCACGGTCGGGCCGGTGCGGTCCAGGGCGACGGTGCTGCCCGCGGTCTGCGAGCCCGGCGCCCACGCGGACGTGTTGCCCGAGATGTCGGTGCTGCGGAACTGCACGAGCGTGGTGCCCT
This sequence comes from uncultured Actinomycetes bacterium, assembly GCA_963809205.1. GTDB lineage: Bacteria > Actinomycetota > Thermoleophilia > Gaiellales > JAICJC01 > DATLLN01. Next base: position 231,242 of record CAWEIS010000001.1, read on the forward strand.
CGGCTGAGACGACGACCGATGCGCCGTTGGCCGGCGCCGTCCACGTCGTCCCGCCGTCCGGCGAGGTGCGGTACTGGTACGCGCCGAGGCCGGAGCCACCGGTATCGACGGCGCCCGAGCCGGTGACCGACACCGATGCGACGCTCTGCCATGCCGCCGAGCCGCCGGCCACGTTGGGCGCCGACGGGGCGGTGTGGTCGAGCTTGACGGTGCTGGCCGCGCTCGGGCTGGCGGGAGCCCAGCTCGAGGTGAAGCCCATGCCGTCGATGCTGCGGAACTGCACCAGCGTCACGCCCTCGGCGCTGACGACGACGCTGCCGCCGTTGGTCGGCGAGCTCCACGTCGCCCCGTTGTCGGTCGAGGTGCGGTACTCGTGTCCGGTGACGCCGCTGCCGGCGTCGCTGCCGCCGCTGCCGGTGACCGCCACGGAGGCGACGCTCTGCCAGACGGTCGACCCGCCGGCGACGGTCGGGATGCCGGGTGCGCTGCGGTCGATGCGCACGGTGCTCGCGGCGGTCGCCGTCGCGGGCGTCCATGCCGATGCATTGCCCGCGCCGTCGATGCTGCGCATCTGCACCAGCGTCTCGCCCTCGCCCGTGACCGTGGCCGTCGCGCCGTTCACGGCACTGCCCCAGGTGGAGCCGCCGTTGGTCGAGAGCCGGTACTGGTAGCCGGTCAGCGTCGAGCCGCCGCCGTCCGTGGACGCCGACGCCGCGACCGCGACCGATGCGACGTTCTGCCAGGTCAGCGACCCGCCGGAGACGGTCGGTGCGGTCGGCAGCGTGCGGTCGAGCCGCACCGTGCCGCCGGGAACGCTGCTCGACGGATACCAGGCGGAGAGATTGCCCGCCCCGTCCACCGCGCGGAACTGGAGCAGCGTCTCGCCCTCAGCGGTGATCGCGGCCGGGTTGCCCGACGAGGGCGATCCCCAGGTCGTCCCGCCGTCCGTCGAGCTGCGGTACTGGTAGCCGGTGACGCCGCTGCCCGAGGTGTCGGTCGCTCCGGCCGCGGTGACGCTGACCGAGGCGGAGGTGAGCCAGGTGACCGATCCACCGGTCAGCGTGGTCGGGGCCTGCGGCGCGGTGCGGTCGATCTTCGCGGTGTTCGAGGCGCCCGCCGTGGCCGGCACCCACGCCGAGAAGTTGCCGGCTCCGTCGACGCTGCGCAGCTGCACCAGCGTCGATCCCTCCGAGGTGACCGCGAACGACGAGCCCGTCGACGACCCGCTCCAGCTGCCGCCGTTGTTGGTCGACGTCCGGTACTCGTAGTGGTTCAGGCCGGAGCCGCCGCCGTCGCTCGAGCCGGCGCCGCCGATGGTGATCTGCGCGACGTTCTGCCAGCTGGTGGCGCCGCCGCTGACCGCAGGCGCGGACGGCAGCGTGCGGTCGAGGCGCACCGTGCTCCCGGCCGTCGGCGAGGCGGGCACCCAGTTGGACACCAGGCCCGCGGCGTCGAGCGCCCGGAACTGGACGAGCGTCTCGCCCTGGGCGGTGATCTTCGGCGCGGAGCCGGCGACGGGGGAGCCCCAGATCGTCCCGCCGTCGGTGGACAGGCGGTACTGGTAGCCGGAGATGCCGCTGCCCGGCGAGTCGGTCGAGCCGCTCACGGTGACAGTCGTCGACGCCAGCGTCAGCCACGACAACGAACCGCCGGTGATCGTGGACGGGTCGGTCGGCGCCGTGCGGTCGATCTTCGCCGTGCTGGCCGCGCTGGCGGTCGTCGGCGTCCATGCCGAGGTGTTGCCGGCGTTGTCGACGCTGCGGAACTGGAGCAGCGTGGTGCCCTCGTCGGTGACCGTCGCCGACGCGCCCGAGGACGGCGTCGTCCAGATCGTCCCGTTGGTGGTCGAGCTGCGGTACTGGTAGCCGGCCAGCCCCGAGTTGGCATCCGAGGACGACGATGCGGTGATCGTGATCTGCGCGACGTTCTGCCAGCTCAGAGAGCCGCCGGTCAGGGTCGGCGCGGTGGGGGCCGTGCGATCGAGGCGGACGGTGCTGCCCGGCGTCGGGGCGGCGGGGAACCACGCCGACGTGAAGCCGGCGGCGTCCACGGCGCGGAACTGGACGATGGTCTCTCCCTGCGCGCTGATCGCGACGGTGCTCCCGGTGCCGGGAGCGCCCCAGGTCGAGCCGCCGTCGACGGACGTGTGGTACTGGTAGCCGGCGATGCCGCTGCCCGGGCTGTCGGTGGCGCCCGATGCCGTCACGCTGACGGAGGCCGCGGTCGCCCAGCTCAGCGACCCGCCGTTGACGGCCGCCGGGTCGGTGGGCGCGGTGCGGTCGATCTTGACGGTGTTGGATGCGGCCGCGCTGGCCGGCGTCCAGGCGGAGGCGTTGCCGGCGGCGTAGGTGCCGCGGAACTGCACCAGGGTCTGGCCCTCGTTGACGATCAGCGCCGACGAGCCGGCGACCGGGGCCGACCAGGTACCGCCGTTGTCGGTCGAGGTGCGGTACTGGTAGCCCGAGAATCCGGCGCCGCCGGCGTCGGTCGAGCCGGTGGCCGAGATGGTCACGCCGGAGACGTTCTGCCAGGTGCTCGAGCCGCCCGAGACCGTCGGCGCGGTCGGCGCCGTGCGGTCGATCTTGACGGTGCTGTCGGAGTCGGGGACGGCGGGCGACCAGCTGGACGTGAATCCGGCGCGGTCGACCGCGCGCATCTGGACGGCGGTGGTGCCGACCGCGGTCACGATCGCCGGGTTGCCGGTCTGCACCGCCGACCACGTGATGCCGCCGTCGGTCGACGTGCGCCACTGGTACGAGCCGATGCCGCTGCCCGGCGAGTCCGTGGCGCCGGACGCGGTCAGCGGCACGGAGGCGCTGTTCTGCCAGCTCGCCGAGCCGCCGGTGACGACCGGGTCGCTGGGCGGCCCGCGGTCGATCCGGATGGCGCCGCCGGCGGTCCCTGCAGAGGGTGTCCAGACCGAGACGTTGCCCGCGCCGTCGATCGAGTGGAACTGGACGAGCGTCTCGCCCTGGCCGCTCTCGGTATAGCTGGATCCGGGCTGGGCCGAGCCCCAGGTCGTGCCGCCGTCGCGTCGACAGCCGGTACTCGTAGCCCGCGAAGCCGGAGCCGCCGGCGTCGGTCGACCCGGCTGCGCCGAGGGTCACCGACGCCACGTTCTGCCAGGCGGTCGAGCCGCCGGTGACGGTGGGCGCGGTGGGCAGCGTGCGGTCGATGCGCACGGTGCTGCCGGAGTCGGGCACGCTGGGCACCCACGGGGAGGTGAAGCCGGCGACGTCCGTCGAGCGGAACTGGACGAGCGTCTCGCCCTGCGCGGTGATCGTGGCCGCGGCGCCCGGCTGTGCGCTGCTCCACGTGGTGCCGCCGTCGGCCGACGTCCGGTACTGGTAGCCGGCGACGCCGCTCCCCGGGAAGTCGGTGGCGCCGGCCGCGGACAGGGTCTCCGAGGCGACGCGGGAGCCATGAGAGCGACCCGCCGCTGACCGTCGGGGCGGTCGGCGCCGTGCGGTCGATGCGCGCGGTGGCGCTGGCCGTGCCCGGCGCCGGCCCCCACGCAGACGTGTTGCCGGCGGCGTCGGTGGCGCGGAACTGGATGATCGTCTCGCCCTCGGCCGACGGGGAGGCGGTCGTGCCGGCGCCGGACACGCCCCACGACGCGCCGCCGTCCGTCGACAGGCGGAACTCGTACGACACGACCCCGGAGAGCGGGTCGACCGCCGTGTTGCCGTTGAGGACGATGCTGGGGACGTTCTGCCAGGCCAGCGCGCCGCCGGAGGCGGCGGGCGAGGACGGGGGCGTGCGGTCGATGCGAACGGTGCTCGCGGCGTCGGGAACCGACGGCGCCCACGCGGATGCGTTGCCCGCCTGGTCGACGGTGCGGAACTGGACTGCGCTCTGGCCCTCGGCGGTGATCAGGCCGGTGGTGCCGGACGACGGCGCGCTCCAGCTGGTGCCGCCGTCGGTGGTCGTGCGGAACTCGTAGCCGGCGACGCCCGACAGGCCGTCCGTGCCACCCGAGCCGTCGAGGGCGACGCTGCCGACGCTCTGCCAGGTCAGGCTGCCGCCGGTCACCGTCGGCACGGTCGGGGTGGTGCGATCGAGGCGGACGATGCTGCCGAAGGTGGCGCTGGCGGGCGCCCAGCCCGACGTGTTGCCGGCGGCGTCGGTCGCGCGGAACTGGACGAGCGTCTCGTCCTCGGCCGAGACGGCGATCGTCGCGCCGGTCTGGGGCGCCGACCACGTGGTGCCGCCGTCGCGCGAGGTGCGGTGCTCGTAGGTCGCGATGCCGGCCAGCGGGTCGAACGCGCCCGAGCCGGTGACGGTCACCGACGCGAGGTTCTGCCAGGACGTCGACCCGCCGCTGACGACCGGGTCGCCGGGGGCCGAGCGGTCGAGCCGGACGGTCGCCGCCGCCGTGCCGGCCGCGGGCGTCCAGGCCGACGGGTTGTCGGCTGCGTCCACGCTGCGGAACTGCACCAGCGTCTCGCCCTCGGCGGTCACGTTGACCGTGGCGCCCGTCTGGGCGGCCGACCAGGCTGGCGCCGCCGTCGGTGGACGTGCGGCTCTCGTAGTGGTCGATCCCGGCCTGCCCATCGCTGCCGCCGGAGGCGCTGACCGCGACCGATGCGGCGGTCTGCCAGCCGGCCTGGCCACCGCTCACGGTCGGCAGGGTCGGCGCGGTGCGGTCGATGCGGACGATGTTCGAGGGGCTGGCGGTGGCCGGCGCCCACGCCGAGAGGTTGCCGGCGCCGTCGACGGCGCGGAACTGGACGACCGTCTGGCCCTCTCCGGTGACCACGCCCGTGTCGCCGTCGACCGGCGCCGTCCAGGTGACGCCGTCGTCGGCGGACGAGCGGAACTGGTAGTGGTCGACGCCGCCCAGGGCGTCTGTCGAGCCGCCGGCGAACACGGTGATGGCGGCCGCGTTGTGCCAGCCCGGCGGCGTGATGCCGACCGTGGGATCCACCGGGCGGTGCGGTCGATGCGGATCGTGCTCGCCGGGGTCGAGCTGGCGGGCGTCCAGGCGGAAGCGTTGCCGGCGGTGTCGACGGCGCGGAACTGGACGAGCGTCTGGCCCTCGGCGGCGACCGTGATCGAGCTCCCGTTGACCGGCGCCGACCAGGTCGAGCCGCCGTCGGAGGAGGTCCGCCGCTCGTAGTGGTCGAGCCCGAAGCCGATGTCCACGGAGCCGCTGGCGGTGACCGTGGTCTGGGCGACGCTGCGCCAGGACAGCGAGCCGCCGCCGAGCGTCGGGTCGGTCGGGCCGGAGCGGTCGATGCGCGCCGTGCTCGCCGGGGTCGCGCTGGAGGGCACCCAGGCGGTCGCGTTGCCGGCCATGTCGAGCACCCGGAACTGCACCAGGGTCTGTCCCTCGGTGGCGACCACGTCGCTCGACCCGGCGATCGGCGCCGACCAGGTCCCCCCGTTGTTGTGGGACTCGCGGTACTGGTAGGCGTCGACGCCCGAGCGGCTGTCGCCCGAGCCCGAGCCCGAGATCGTGATCGAGGGGACCCCCTGCCACGTCAGCGAGCCGCCGGAAAGCGTCGGCAGGGTGGGCGCCGTGCGGTCGATGCGGACGGTGTTGCCGGGAGTGGCGGCGCTGGGCGACCAGGCGGAGACGTTGCCGGCGCGATCCTTGGTGCGGAACTCCACCAGCGTCTGTCCCTCGGACTTGACCAGCATGGAGGGCCCGGCAGCCGGGTTCGACCAGGGGCCGCCGTTGGTTGACGTCCGGTGCTGGTATCCGCTGACGCCGCTCGAGGCGTCGGTGCCGCCGCCCCCGGCCACGGTGACGCCGGTGCCGGTGCGCCAGGACAGCGAGCCGCCGGTGACGTTGGGCGGGGTGGGCGCGGCGGTGTCGACCGTCCACGTCCAGCTCGCCTTGGCGACGACCTTGTAGCCGTTGCGGACGCGCACCGTGAAGGTGTGGCGGCCGTCGGGCAGGAAGTAGCGCGCCGGGCGGCCCTGGCAGTACGTGTAGGGCCCGGAGTCGATCTTGCAACGGGTCTCGCCGAGGATGCCGACGGTCGCCCAGTTGAATGTCGCGGTGTGATCCTTTGTGAACTCCGGCGGATGCGCCGTCAGCTTGACGGTCAGCGCGCCGGCGGGGCCGGCGGCGGCCGGCGCGGGGGAGGCGGCGAGCAGGGCTGCCGCGGCGAACGCAGCGGCAGCAGCGGCCAGTGCGCTGCGGACAAGCGCCGCTCGTCCTGGCGGCGCGCCTGCTGTCCTGTTGGTCGACATCCGTTTCAACCAGATCTATTGGCGCTTGGGCGCCTTTGATCTGGTCGTCGGCGCCAGAACCGGCCGAATTGAGCCGCGGGAGAGGCTTCGGCTACCCTGCGACCTCGTTCCGGCCACCCATCTCCGCGAGGTCCCAGATGCCTTCCAGCGCCACCATCGAGACGAACCACGGCTCCATCCAGCTCGAGCTGTTCGACGAGGAGGCGCCGGAGACGGTCGCCAACTTCCGCAAGCTCGCGTCCGAGGGCTTCTACGACGGTCTGGTCTTCCACCGGGTGATCGGCAACTTCATGATCCAGGGCGGCTGCCCGAACGGCACCGGCACCGGCGGCCCGGGCTACACGTTCGACGACGAGTTCAACGAGCACCCGATCGTCCGCGGCACGCTGGCGATGGCGAACGCCGGCCCGAACACGAACGGCAGCCAGTTCTTCATCGTCACTGCCGAGGCAACGCCCTGGCTGGACGGCAAGCACACCGCGTTCGGCCGCGTGCTCGACGGCATGGACGTGGTCGACACGATCGAGGCGCAGCCGACGGACGCGCGGGACAAGCCGGTCGACGATGTCCGCATGGAGCGGGTCGTTGTCGACGGCGGCGACGGCTGAACGCAGCGCGCGCCGCTGGTGGTCGCGGATGACGCGCGGATCTCGTCTGCGGTGGTTTCGGCGACGCTGCCCTAGGCCGGCTTCGGCGTGGACGTGGTGCGCGACGGGCTGACCGCGCCGGATGCGCTGACCAACGGCAGCTACGACATCCTGATCACCGACCGGGTGATGCCGCGGATGGACGGGCTCGACCTCGTCACCGGCCGTGCGGGAGCGGCCGGAGGTCGGGCAGGCGCCGATCGATGCGCTGGCCGCCGCCGACGCGGGGTCAGACCCGGGTCTGACCCCGCTCGAGCCAAGATTACGTGGCGAGGTGTGCCGATTTGGCGAAGGCACGCATGGCCTTCCGGTGCGCCTCGAGATCGTCCAGACTCTCGTCCACGAACCGCCGGTAGAGCACGCGGGCGCGGTCGAGATCCTCGTCGAACATCTGCAGGAGCCAGGACGTCGTCAGGAACGGCGGCGTCCCTGCGGTGCCGGTCATCGCTCGATAGCTCGACCACGGCCAGTCAGCCGGGTGCGAGCACATTCCGCCGCGTACCGGGTTCATCGGGAAGTACCGCGAGATTTCGAAGAGATGCGCGTCCGTCTCGACCGGCACCGACCAGTACCGGGCTCGTTGCGTGGGTCCCGCGCGTCGGTGCCGTCGGTTGAACCGCTGCGCGTAGACGCCGTTCAGGTACTGCATCCCTCGGCTCAGGTTGGCGTGTTCGGTCTCAAGCAGCAGGTGGTTGTGCGTGCCCATCAGGACGTACGCGTGGCACCGCCACTCGAACCGCTTGACCACCTTGGCGAACAGATCGCAGAACTCGAGGCAGTCCTCGTCCTCCGGGTAGAGCAACTGGTCGTCGGTGGAATGGGTGGAGACGTGGAAGAACGCCTCGGCGGCTTGGATTCTCGGATCGCGTGACATTCGACGAAGGTACGCCGTCTCGCGTGGCGATTCACCGAGCGCTAAGTCGCGAATTTCGTCGCGACATCGTGACGGCCGGGGTCAGAGCGGCGTCAGACCCGGGTCAGACCCCGAGCAGGGAGCGCAGCCCGGCGCCGGCGGCGGTGAGGCGGTCGAGGTCGACGCCGTGGGCGATGCCGTGGCGGTCGAGCAGCGCGACCAGCTGCTCGGTTGCGAGGTTGCCGGGAGCGCCGGGGGCGAAGGGGCAGCCGCCTGCGCCACCGGCGGAGCCGTCGAAGACGGCGATGCCCAGCTCGAGGCCCGCCTCGACGTTCTCCAGCGCCCGGCCGCCGGTGTCGTGGAGGTGCAGCGCGAGGCGCTCGGCGGGGACTCGCTCGAGGAGCGCCCCGACCACCCGGTCGACGTCGTCGGGAGTGGCAATGCCGATCGTGTCGCCGATCGAGACCTCCTCGCATCCCAGGTCGATCAGCGCATCGGCCACCCTCACCACTTCGTCCTCCTCGACCGGCCCCTGGTAGGGACAGCCGAACGCCGTCGACACGTACCCGCGGCGCCACCAGCCGAGCTCGGCCGCGCGGTCGAGCACCTCCTCCGCCGCATCCAGCGAGTCGCCGATCGTCATGTTCAGGTTCGCCGATGTGAACGCCTCGGACGCCGCCGTGAACACCGCGACCGCCTCAGCGCCGGCCGCCTCCGCGCGCTGCATGCCGCGCGTGTTCGGCACCAGCACTGGATAGCGGACGCCGTCGCGCCGGTCGAGTGCCCTCATCACGTCCTCGGCGTCCGCCAGCTGCGGCACGGCGTGCGGGCTGACGAACGATGTCGCCTCGACCACCGTCAGTCCGCAGCGGGCCAGCTCCTCGATCAGCAGCACCTTCGCCGCCGTCGGCACCAGCGCATCCTCGTTCTGCAGGCCGTCGCGCGGACCTACCTCCACGACCGTCACACGATCGGGAACGGCCACTCAGTCCTCCAGCTCGATCAGCGCCTGCCCGGCCGACACCACGTCGCCCGGCCGCACGTGCACCGCACGCACAACGCCGGCCGCCGGCGCCTGTACAGCGAGCTCCATCTTCATCGCCTCGAGCACGACCACAGCGTCCCCCGCAGCAACGGTGTCGCCCGGCGCCGCGTCGACCCGCAGCACCGAGCCCGGCATCGGCGCGGACAGCGAGCCGCCGGCCGGCGCGACGTCCGGCGCCACGTCCTCGTCCGGCGCCAACTCGAAGTGCCAGCCGCGGAACTGCGCGAACCGGCCGGCCACGGTCACCCCGGGAGGCGCGGCGCGCACGCTGCCGTACTCCGCCCAGACATCGCCGTGCCCACGCGCGGCCTCCGGCTCGACGCCGTCCGGCAGCACCGGCGCCAGCTCCGGCCGCCACTCCTCCGCGACGAAGTCCGTCCCGGCCTCGCCGGCGCGAAACCGCGGGTGCTCGAGCGCCCAGCTCAGCCAGCCCAGGTTCGTCGTCACGCCCAGCACGCGCGTCTCGGCGAGCGCCGCCCGCAGCCGCTCCACGCAGGCATCGCGGTCCTCGGCGTGGGCGATCACCTTCGCCAGCAGCGGGTCGTACCGCAGCCCGACCTCGTCGCCCTGCCGGGCCGCGGTGTCGACGCGCACCCCGGGCCACACCGGAAGCTCGAACCGGACGAGCGTCCCGGCGGCCGGCAGGAAGCCCGCCGCCGGATCCTCGGCGTACAGCCGCGCCTCGATCGCATGCCCGGTGATCCGCACGTCCTCCTGGTCGAGCTCCAACGGCCTGCCGCCTGCGATCTCGATCTGCGCCCGCACCAGGTCGAGCCCCGTCACCGCCTCGGTCACCGGATGCTCGACCTGCAGCCGCGCGTTCAGCTCCAGGAACCACCACTCGCCCGACACCGGGTCGAGCAGGAACTCGACCGTCCCCGCCCCCGCGTAGCCGGCGGCCGCGGCGACGGCCAGCGCGGCGGTGCCGAGCCGCGCACGCAGCTCGGGGTCGACGGCCGGGGACGGCGACTCCTCGAGGATCTTCTGGTGCCGGCGTTGCAGCGAGCAGTCGCGCTCGCCCAGGTGGACGCCGTTGCCCACGGAGTCGACGAGCAGCTGCACCTCGACGTGGCGGCAGCCTTCCAACCGGCGCTCCAGGAAGACGCGGTCGTCGCCGAATGCGGCAACGGACTCACGACGGGCGGCGGCGATCGCCTCGCCGATGGCGCTGAGATCGTCCACGGTGCGCATACCGCGGCCGCCGCCGCCGCCCGCGGCCTTGACCAGCAGCGGAGTTCCCAGCCGCGCCGCCTCGGCCGCCAGCGTCGCGTCGTCCAGCTCGAGCCCCGCGTATCCGGGGACGACCGATACGCCCGCCGCCTCTGCCAGCCGGCGGGCCTCGATCTTGTCGCCGAGCAGCTTCATCGCCCGCGGCGGCGGGCCGATCCACGTCATGCCGGCGCGCAGCACACGCTCGGCGAACGCCGGGTTCTCCGCCAGGTAGCCGTAGCCCGGATGCACGCTGTCGGTACCGGCGTCCACGCCGGCCGCGACGACGGCCTCGCCATCCAGGTGTGACGCGACCGTGACCACGTCGTCGGCCAGCTCTGCGTGCAGCGCGCCGTCCTCGTCCGGCGTGACGACGGCCACCGCCTCGATGCCGAGCTCCCGGCAGGCGCGGATCACGCGGACGGCGATCTCCCCGCGGTTCGCGATCAGGATCCGGCGGAGCTCGCCCATCTCGGCTTTCTCTTCTCGAGGAACGCGGTCACGCCCTCCTGGCCTTCGTCGCTCGCCCGCGCGCGGGCGAGCCGCTCGGCGAGGTCGGGCAGTGCGAGCGGGGCGGAGGCGTCGCGCACCAGGCGCTTGCACTCGGCGATCGCCTCCGGGCCGGCCTCCAGCAGCCAGTCGATCCAGCCGGCGGTCGCCGCGTCCAGCCCGTCGGCCGGCACGACCTCGTGGACGAGCCCCAGCCGCAGCGCCTCGGCCGCGTCGAAGGCCCGGGCCGTTGTGAACAGCGCCCGCGTCGGGCCGGGTCCGAGGGCACGCAGGACGTAGGGGGAGATCATCGCCGGGATCAGGCCGAGCCGTGCCTCGCTGAACGCGAACCGCGCGCCGTCGGCAGCGACCGCGACGTCGGCACACGCCACGAGCCCCGCGCCGCCGCCCATCGCGTGCCCGTTGACGCGTGCGACGACGGCCTTGGGGCAGCCGTCTACGGCCTCCAGCATGGCCTGGGCACGGCCCGCGTCGGCCACGTTCTCGGCCTCGGTCAGCTCCCGGCTGGCGCGCATCCAGGCCAGGTCGGCCCCGGCGCAGAAGGCCGTGCCGGCGCCGGTCAGCACGACGATCCGGCAAGTGCCGTCCGTCGCCAGACCGGCGAACGCATCCGTCACGCCGGCAATCAGCTCCGGCCCCAGGGCGTTGCGCACGTCCGGCGTGTTCAGGGTGACGGTCGCAACCGCGCCCTCGCGTGTCGTCTCGACCGCGCTCACATCCGGAACACCCCGTAGGACGTGTGCGACCGCGGTCGCCGTCGTGCCGCCTCGAGCGACAACGCCAGCACCTTGCGCGTGTCCAACGGATCGATGACGCCGTCGTCCCACAGCCGCGCCGTGGAGTAGTAGGGGCTGCCCTCGCGCTCGTATGCCTCGACGATCGGGCGCTCGAACACCTCGCGCTCCTCGTCGGTCATCTCGCCCCGCACCGTGGAGAGCACGCGCGCCGCCTGCCGGCCGCCCATCACCGAGATCCGGGCATTCGGCCACATCCACAGCCCCCGCGGTGAGTACGCGCGCCCGCACATCGCGTAGTTGCCGGCGCCGTAGGAGCCGCCGATCACGATCGTCAGCTTGGGCACCTCCGCGCAGGCGACGGCGGTCACCAGCTTGGCGCCATCCTTCGCGATCCCGCCCGCCTCGTACTCGCGCCCGACCATGAACCCGGTGATGTTCTGGAGGAACACCAGCGGGATGCCGCGCGCGGCGGCCAGCTGCACGAAGTGCGCGCCCTTCAGCGCCGACTCCGAGAAGAGGATGCCGTTGTTGGCGAGGATGCCGACCGGATGCCCGTGGATGTGAGCGAACCCGCACACCAGCGTGTCGCCGTACAGCGCCTTGAACTCGTGGAGCCGCGACCCGTCGACGATCCGGGCGATCATTTCACGCACGTCGTAGGCGTGCCGCGGATCCATGGGCACGACGCCGTACAGCTCGGCCGGGTCGGAAGCGGGGGCCGCCGCCTCGACGACGTCCCACGCGAGATCGTCCGGCGGGTTCAGGTTGGCGACCACCTCGCGGACGATCCGCAGGGCGTGCTCGTCGTCCAGTGCGTAGTGATCGGCGACGCCGGACTGTCGGGCGTGCACGTCCGCGCCGCCCAGCTCCTCGGGCGTGACGTCCTCACCGGTCGCCGCCTTCACCAGCGGCGGGCCGCCGAGGAAGATCGTGCCGGTGCCCTTGACGATCACCGTCTCGTCGCACATCGCCGGCACGTAGGCGCCGCCGGCCGTGCACGAACCCATCACCGCAGCGATCTGCGGGATGCCGGCGGCGGACATCCGGGCCTGGTTGTAGAAGATCCGGCCGAAGTGGTCGCGGTCGGGGAAGACCTCCGCCTGCAGCGGCAGGTAGGCGCCGCCGGAGTCGACCAGGTAGATGCACGGCAGGCCATCCGCTGCGGCGATCTCCTGCGCGCGCAGGTGCTTCTTGACCGTCATGGGGTAGTAGGTGCCGCCCTTCACGGTGGCGTCGTTGGCCACCACCATGCAGGGCCGCCCGTGCACCGGGCCGATGCCGGTGACGATCCCCGCGCCCGGGGCGTCGCCGTCGTACAGGCCGTCAGCCGCCAGCGCGGAGAGCTCGAGGAACGCCGAGCCGTGATCGATCAGCCGCTCGATCCGCTCGCGTGCGAGCAGCTTGCCGCGCTTGCGGTGCCGCTCGACCGACTCGGGGCCGCCGCCCGCCTCGGCGCGGGCCAGCCGCTCGCGAAGCCCGCCGACGAGCTCGCCCATGTGGGCAGCGTTGTCGAGATAGGCATCGGAACGGGTGTCGAGGTGCGTGACGAGCCGCGGCATCCGCGACCGAACGCTAGCGCTCGACGCGGTCGAGAGCAGCCTTGGCGAGCGGCAGCCGCACGATGAACGTGGTGCCGACGCCCTTGGCGCTCTCGACGTTGATCTTGCCGCCGTGCTGGCTGACCAGCTCGCGGGCGATGGCAAGGCCGAGGCCGGAGCCGCCCGACTCGCGGTTGCGCGCGTCGTCGGCACGGTAGAACCGCTCGAACACGTGTGGCAGGGACTCCTCACGGATGCCGATGCCGGTGTCGTGCACCGTGATCAGCGCGTTGTTGCCGTCGGCCGCGGTCTGGACGTGCACCCGCCCATCCTCACCGGTGTAGCGAAGCGCGTTGTCGAGCAGGATGACGACCAGCTGGCGGATCGCGTCCGGGTCGCCGCGCACGAACATCGGGATCGTCGACACGGTCAGCTCGATGCCCCGTTCCCCGGCCAGCGGCTCCATGGTGCCGACGGCGTCCTCGACCTCCTTGCCGATGTCGAACACGATGCGCTGGTCGGCCCCGGTGTCCTTGTCGCCGCGGGCCAGCGCGAGCAGCGAGTCGACGAGGTTGGCCAGCCGGTCGGACTCGCGAACGATCTCGTGCAGCTCCGTGTTGTCCGGCTGGTCGACCTGAAGGTATTCGGCGTTCGCCCGGATCACCGCCAGCGGCGTGCGCAGCTCGTGCGACGCATCGGCGACGAACGTGCGCTGATGCTCAAACGCCTCCTGCACCGGCGCCAGCGACTTGCCGGCCAGGAACCAGCCGCCGATCGCCGCCAGCACCAGGCCGGCCAGGCCGCCGACGAACAGCGCGCCCAGCAGGTTCGAGAGGGCGTCGCGCTCCGGCTTGGTCGAGCGGGCGACCTGGATGATGCCGAGGAACTGCCCGCGCGCGCTGACCGTCGTCGTGTACACGCGCCACTCGTTCGAACCGAAATGCGACGTGCGGATGTCCGTGCCGCCGGTGCCGGCGACGGATCGCAGCGCGGCCAGCACGGGCAGTCCGAGCTGGGCCTCCTGGCTGGTCTGGGCCACGTTCTCGCTGGTCTGCCAGCGTACGTAGTACGGCACCTGGTTCAGCTTGTCCAGGTCGTCGGTGTTGCCGCTCGCAACGTCGGCCTGTGCCCGTGCCGCGGTCAGCTTCAGCCCACTGTCGATGCGCGACCACGTCTGCTCGCGGACGAGCACGTAGAGCGACGATCCCAGCACCACCAGCACGCCCGCCAGTACTGCCACGTACCAGACGGTCAGCCGCACCCGCGCGCGGGTGAACAGCGGATTGTCAGTCCGGGCGACGGAACGCATATCCGAGCCCGCGAACGGTGCGGATGGGATCCTTCTCCAGGCCGGCGGCCTTCAGCTTGCGGCGCACGTAGTGCACGTAGATGTCGACGACGTTCGACGCGGGCTCGAAACCGGCGCCCCAGACCTCCTCGCGCAGCTGGTCACGCGACAGCACCTGTCCCGCGTTGCGCATCAGGTACTCGAGCAGTGCGAACTCCGTTCCGGTCAGCTCGACCGGCGTCTCGCCGACCCGCACCTCGCGCGCGCCGGTGTCGAGGACGAGGCCCTCGGCCTCCAGCACCTCGGGCTCGTCGGAGCGTCCGCGCCGTCCGAGGGCGCGCAGGCGCGCCGCGAGCTCGCCCAGCGAGAACGGCTTGGGCAGGTAGTCGTCGGCGCCCGCGTCGAGCCCGGCGATCCGGTCGGAGACGCCGCTGCGCGCGGTCAGCATCAGGATCGGGACGTCGTTGCGCTCGTCGCGCAGCGTCTTGCACACCTCGACCCCGGACATCTTGGGCAGCTGCAGGTCGAGCACGACCGAGTCGTAGCCGCCGCTGCGCGCCTTGTGCAGCCCATCCTCGCCGTCCGTCGCGACGTCCACGTCGAAGCCGCTCTGGTCGAGCGACTTCGTGATGATCCGGACCAGCGGCTGGTCGTCCTCGACGAGCAGGATGCGCACGGCGGAAAGCCTACCGGGTTGCGATTGAGGCTATGTTTGCATGGCGCGCTACACCTACCGGGAGGAGCAGCATGCTGGCGGAGTTCAAGGCGTTTCTGATGCGGGGGAACGTGGTCGATCTGGCTGTCGCCGTGGTGATCGGTGCGGCGTTCGGCCTGGTCGTCCAGGCGTTCGTCGCCGACATCATCACGCCGATCATCGCTGCGATCTTCGGGAAGCCGGACTTCAGCAGTCTGACGTTCACGATCAACGGCAGCGTGTTCCGGTACGGCGATTTTCTGAACGCGCTGATCGCGTTCGTGACGGTGGCGGCCGCGATCTTCTTCTTCGTGGTGAAGCCGATGAACATGCTCGCCGCGCGGCGCGCAGCCGGGCAGGAGCCCGAGGCGGAGCCGGCACCGACCGTCGATCAGCAGCTCCTGATGGAGATCCGCGACCTGCTCAGCGCGCGGTAGGCGCACTGGCGAGCGCGCCGGCGATCTGGCGGACGAACTCCTCGAGCGCCGTCGCGCCGCCCGCTTCGGACACCTCGAGGGCGCGCGAGCCGATGATCACGCCGTCCGCGCCCGCGGCCATCGCGGCCTGGGCGGAGGCTGGCGACGAGATGCCGAACCCGACCAACAGCGGGAGGTCGGTGTGGGGCCGCACCCGCTCGATCAGCCCGGCCACACGGCCGGACAGCGCGTCGCGGGCGCCGGTCACCCCGGCCACCGACACCAGGTAGATGAACCCGCCGGCGTTGCGGCAGGCCAGCTCGACCCGCGCGTCGAGGCTGGTCGGCGCCAGCAGCGGGATCAGGTCGAGGCCGGCGGCCCGGCAGTGCTCGAGCAGTGGCCCGGACTCGTCAGGCGGGACGTCGGGCACGATCACGCCGTCGGCTCCCGCCGTGGCCGCGTCGGCGCAGAACGCCGCCTCGCCGTAGGCCATCACCGGCGCGGCGTACGTCATCGGCACCAGCGGTACGTCCACGCGGGCCCGCACCTCGTGCAGCACCTCGAGCGCGCGCCGAGTCGTCATTCCCGCGGCGAGCGCGCGCTGTCCCGCGCGCTGGACCGTGGGTCCGTCGGCCAGTGGATCGGAGTAGGGGATTCCGATCTCGAACGCGGTGGCGCCGCCTCGGACGGCCGCGTCCGCGAGGTCGGCCGTGTCGTCGCCGGCCATCAGGTAGATCGACAGCGCGGGCGTCGCGAGCTTCACGCGCCTCCCTCGATCTCGTCGACTGTGTCGACGTCCTTGTCACCTCGGCCGGACAGGCCGACCAGCACGATCTCGCCCGGCTGTGCCCGGTCGAGGGCGAGCCACAGCGCATGCGACGACTCCAGCGCGGGGATGATCCCCTCACGGTGGCACAGCAGGTGGAAGGCCTCGAGTGCCTGGGCGTCGGTGACCGGCGCGTACTCGGCGCGGCCGATGTCCTTGAGGTAGGAGTGCTCCGGCCCGACGCCCGGGTAGTCCAGGCCCGCCGAGATCGAGTGGGTCTCCAGCACCTGGCCGTCGGCGTCCGCCAGCACGTAGCTGCGCGAACCGTGCAGCACCGAGACCCGGCCCTCGCTGAGTGTCGCCGCCGTCCCGTGCTCGTCGCCGCCCGCCTCGGCGCCCAGCAGCCGCACGTCCTCGTCGCCGACGAACGGGTGGAACAGCCCGATCGCGTTCGACCCGCCGCCGACGCAGGCGACGACCAGGTCGGGCAGGCGCCCCTCCCGCTCGAGCATCTGCTCCCGCGCCTCGCGGCCGATCACACTCTGTAGGTCGCGGACGAGCGCCGGGTACGGATGCGGGCCTGCGGCCGAGCCGATCAGGTAGTGGGTGGTCTCGACGTTGGTGATCCAGTCGCGGATCGCCTCGTTCATCGCGTCCTTCAGCGTCCCCGCGCCGGCGCTGACCGGGATCACCTCGGCGCCCAGCATGCGCATCCGCACGACGTTGGGGCGCTGGCGGCGGATGTCCTCCTCGCCCATGTAGACATGGCACTCGAGGCCGAATCGGGCGCACACCGTGGCCGTCGCCACGCCGTGCTGGCCGGCGCCGGTCTCGGCGATGATCCGGTGCTTGCCCAGCCGCCGGGCCAGCAGCGCCTGGCCAACCGCGTTGTTGATCTTGTGGGCGCCGGTGTGGTTCAGATCCTCGCGCTTCAGCCAGATCCGCACGCCCGGCGCCAGCTCCATCACGCGCTCGGCCAGATAGAGCGGCGTCGGCCGGCCGACGAAGTCGCGGCCGAAGCTCTCGACGTCGGCCAGGTAGGCGGGATCGGCTTTCGCCGCCTCCCAGCCCTCGACCAGCTCGTCCAGGGCGCCCATCACCGTCTCCGGCACGAACCGGCCGCCGAACTCGCCGAACCGGCCCCGCGCGTCGGGCATCTCGGGGGCCGTCATGCCGCCTGCTTCGCGTTGCTGACAAACCGTGTGACGAGCGCGTGATCCTTGACGCCGGGCGACGCCTCGACGCCTCGTGCCGTGTCCACACCCCAGGGGTGCGCGGCGGCGACCGCCTCCGCGACGTTGCCGGGGTCGAGCGATCCGGCGAGCAGCACGGGCGCCCGCACCGCGGCCGCGCGCGCCCAGTGGCCGCGCAGCGCCTCGGGCCCGGGCCGCGACTCGCGCTCCAGGTCGAGCAGCACCGGCACGCCGTCCGGCAGCCCGCCCGGCGGCGCGCCGCGGAAGCCGAGGATGACGCCGCTCGTCCGCGGCGACGGCCCGTAGACCTGCACCAGGTCGAAGCCGTCGGTGGGGCCGTCCGGCTCGGACCCGGCGAACACGGCGACCGTCCGCACGCCGGCCGGCGCCCGCCGTGCCAGCTCGACCGCGCGCTCGAGGGTGACGCCGCGCGGGCTGTCGGCGACGCACACGAAGCCGACCAGGTCTGCGCCCGCCTCGACCGCCTGGTCGACGTCCTGCTCGCGGGTCAGCCCGCAGATCTTGACCAGCGTCATCGCAGCACCCCCACCAGCTCGCCGAGCAGCTCGGGCGAGCGCATCAGCGACGTTCCGACCAGCACGGCGTGGGCACCGGCGTCCCGGGCGGCCTCGACGTCGGCGCGCGACACGACGCCGGACTCCGCGATTCGCAGCACGCCCTCGGGGAGGCTCGCCAGCAGCTCCAGCTGGCCGTCGCGATCGACCTCCAGCGTCTCCAGGTTGCGGGCGTTGACGCCGATCATCCGCGGCCCCAGGGCGATCGCGCGCTCGACCTCGGCGGCGTCGTTGGCCTCGACCAGCACGTCCATGCCGAGCAGGCCGGCCGTCTCGGACAGCCGCCGCGCCTCGTCGTTGCTGACCATGCCCAGGATCACGAGCACGGCGTCGGCGCCGGCGATCCGCTGCCGCGCCACCTGCTCGGGGAAGACGGTGAAGTCCTTGGCCAGCGCCGGAATCGAGATCGCACGGCGGGCGGCCGTCAGGTCGTCGGGCGATCCGCCGAAGTCGCGCTCGGCGCACAGCACCGAGACGCAGGCCGCGCCGCCGTCCTCGTAGCGGACGGCGGTCTCGACGACGTCGGCATCGGCCCGGATCGCGCCCTGCGACGGCGAAGCGCGCTTGACCTCGGCGATCACGGCGACCGACGGGCCGGCGGCCAGGGCGTCCGCGAACCCGCGGGGCGGGTCGGGCGCATCCCGGCGGATGTCCCCGGCCAGCCTGCTCAGGTACCCGCTCACGGCGCCGCCGCCGGTGCCCGCCGCTGCGTGAACTCGACCAGCCGGTCAAGGGTGGCCGTTGCCGCGCCGCTGTCGATCGCCTCGACCGCGCGGTCGATTCCCGCCTCCAGGTCGGGCACCGACCCCGCGACCAGCAGGGCGGCGCCGGCGTTCAGCACGACCGCGTCCCTGCGCGGGCCGCGCTCGCCGTCGAACACGGTGCGGATGATCGACGCGTTCTGGGCCGGGTCGCCGCCGACGCGCAGGTCGTCCGGCGATGCGGGCACGGCGCCGGTCGAGAGGTCTCGCGGGTCGACCGTGTACTCGCGCACCTCGCCGTCCCGCACCTCGGCGACCAGGTTCTCGCCGACCGGCGTCAGCTCGTCCAGGCCGCCGGCGCCGTGCACGACCAGCGCGTGATCGGCGCCCAGCCGCACCAGCACCTGGGCGATCGGCGACACCAGTGCCGCGTCGTACACGCCCATCACCTGACGGCGGGCGCCGGCCGGGTTGGTCAGCGGGCCGAGCAGGTTGAAGACGGTGCGGATGCCGAGCTCCCGCCGCACGGGGGCGACGTGACGCATCGCCGGGTGGTGGGCCTGGGCGAACATGAAGCCGAAGCCGACCTCGTCGATGCAGTCGGCGATGTCGGCCGGCGGCAGGTCGATGCGCACGCCCAGCGCCTCGAGCACGTCGGCCGAGCCGCACCGCGAAGACATCGCCCGGTTGCCGTGCTTGGCGATGGGCACGCCGGCTGCGGCGGCGACGAGCGCCGCCGACGTCGAGATGTTGAAGGTGTCGGAGCCGTCGCCGCCCGTCCCGCAGGTGTCGACCAGGCCCTCGCGCGACGGCGTCGTCGGCGTGGCGTGCGCGCGCATCGCCCGCGCGCAGCCGGCGATCTCGTCCGGCGTCTCGCCCTTCATCCGCAGCGCCACGGCGAAGGCGGAGATCTGGGCGGGACCGGCCTCGCCCTCCATCACCTGCATCATCGCGGCGTGCGCGGCCTCGGACGTGAGGTCGTGGCCGTCGACCAGGGTCTTGATCGCCTCGGTGATCATGCGCCGCCCCGCATCGCCAGGAAGTTCTCGACCAGCCGCCGGCCCTCGGGCGTCAGCACCGACTCCGGGTGGAACTGCACCCCGTGCACCGCCCGCTCGCGGTGGCGCACGCCCATCACCTCGCCGTCCGTTGTCCGTGCGGTGACCTCCAGCACGCCGGGCACCTCGAGCGCCGCCAGCGAGTGGTAGCGGCCGGCCTCGAACGGGCTGGGGATGCCGTCGTACAGCGGCGAGCCGTCGTGCGTGACCATGTCGGACTTGCCGTGCATCAGCCGGCTGGCCCGACCCACCTCGCCGCCGAACATGTCGACGATCACCTGGTGGCCGAGGCAGACGCCGAGCACGGGAATGCGTCCGGCGAGTCGCTCGATCACGGCCTCCGACACGCCGGCCTCGGCCGGGGTGCCCGGGCCGGGGGAGACGACCACGTGGGTCGGCGACCAGCCCTCGGCCTCGTCGGGAGAGATCGCGTCGTTGCGCTCGACCCGCACCTCCGCGCCTGCGGACGCGATGTAGTCCACCAGGTTGTAGGTGAACGAGTCGTAGTTGTCGATCACAAGCACTCTCACGGCCCGTAGATCCCCGTCTCCGCCTGATCGATCGCGGTCTGCAGCGCCGCCATCTTGTTGGTGCACTCGTCGTGCTCCGCCGCAGGGTCGGAGTCTGCCACGATCCCGGCGCCCGCCTGGAGATAAGCCGTCCCGTCGCGCATGACGATGGTGCGGATCGCGATGCAGGTGTCCATGTCCCCGCCGAAGCCCAGGTACCCGACCGCGCCGGCGTAGGCGCCGCGTCGGCGTCCCTCCAGCTCGCCGATGATCTGCATCGCCCGCACCTTGGGTGCGCCGGACATCGTCCCGGCGGGGAAGGTCGCGCGCAGTAGCGCGGCAGCGTCGCGGTCGGGGCGGATCTGCCCGAAGACCCGCGACACGATGTGCATCACGTGGGAGTAGCGCTCGACCTCCATGTACCGCTCGACCCGCACGGAGCCCGGCTCGCACACCCGCGACAGGTCGTTGCGCCCGAGGTCGACCAGCATCACGTGCTCGGCGCGCTCCTTGGGAGAGGCCATCAGCTCCTCGGCAAGCAGGTCGTCCTGCTCGCGGTCGGCGCCGCGCGGGCGGGTGCCGGCGATCGGCCGAAGCTCGCAAGTGCCGTCCAGGTCGAGCCGGACGTGCGTCTCCGGGGACGACCCGACCAGGTGGTGCCCGCCGAGGTCGAGCAGGAACATGTATGGCGAGGGGTTGACCGCGCGCAGTGCCCGGTAGATGGCTGAACGGCGACACCTCGGTGCTGCGGCGGACGCGCTGCGACATGAGGATCTGGAAGGCGTCGCCCGCGGCGATGTGCTCCTTCGCCTCGGCCACCGCTTCCATGTAGTGCTCGCGGCTGGTCTCCTGCACCCGGTCGGCGGCGTCGCGTGGCTCGTCCGGCCTGGGCGCGACCGGCGTCGCCAGCGCCGCCAGCACGCGCTCCGCCTCGTCGGCGGGTCCGATCACCGACATCGTCCGCCGGACGTGGTCGAAGGCGACGACGCACGAGGCGAGCATGAACTGCATCTCGGGGATGCCGGCGTCGTCCTCGTGCGCGGGCGGCAGCGGGACCGGCTCGAGCCGCGTCACCCAGTCGTAGCTCAGGTAGCCGACGGCGCCGCCAGCGAACGGCGGCTCACCGGGCCGCGGGCCGGGCTGCGACCGCGAGAACTCGACCGCCTCCTCGAGGCTGGACGTGATCGCAGCTCCGGCGCCGAGGAACGAGTAGCGGCCGACCTGTTCGCCGCGCTCGACGGACTCCAGCAGGAACGCCGGCGGTCCCAGCGCCTCGCGCAGCTGCAGGTAGGCGCCGACCGGCGTGATCATGTCGGCGGGAAGCGTTGTGAGTGTTCGCTGGGTGCTCATCAGGGCAACAAAAAAGCCCCCCGCCTGGTGAGGCGAAAGGCCTGGGCGAGGGGCGGGATGCCGCGGAGCAGCTAGCGGGCCGTACCTCGCTCGCGGGTCCACCACCAGTGCGGCATCGTGCGCATCGTCCCAGCACTATGCTGGATGCCGGTCGCTTCGTCAAGTTGCAAACGAGGAGCTGCATGCCCACCACCGTGATCCTCGGGGCCGCCCGGACCCCGTTCGGCCGCCTCGGCGGCGCCCTGTCGTCCCTCTCCGCACCCGAGCTCGGCGCCGTCGCCGGCCGCGGGGCGCTCGAGCGCGCCGGTGTCTCTGCGGACGACATCGGATACGTGGTGATGGGGGAGGTGCTGCAGGCGGGCGTCGGGATGATCCCCTCGCGGCAGGTCTCGGCGGCGGTCGGCGCGCCACGCACCGTCGGCTCCGACACCATCAACAAGGTCTGCGCGTCCGGGCTGCGGGCGGTTGCTTACGGCGACCTGCAGATCCGCGCGGGCGTCCACGACGTCGTGCTCGCCGGCGGCATGGAGAGCATGTCGAACGCGCCGTATCTGCTCACCAAGGGCCGCTTCGGATACAAGATGGGCGACGGCGTGCTGATCGACCACATGACGTACGACGGCCTGACCAGCACGTTCACGCACCGGATCATGGCGGAGGAGAACTCCGTCGTCTCGGCAGAGATCGGCTGCTCGCGCGAGGATCAGGACGCCTGGGCGCTGCGGTCGCATCAACGCGCGGTTGCCGCGATCGACGACGGCAGCCTGACCGACGAGATCGTGCCGGTGACGATCGCGAGTCGCAAGGGCGACGTCGTTGTCGACACGGACGAGGGCCCGCGGCGGGACACGTCGGCCGAGCGGCTGGCCTCGCTGAAGCCGGTGTTCACGGAGGACGGCGCCACCACGGCGGGCAACGCGCCGGGCGTCAACGACGGGGCAGCGGTGCTGGTGCTGGCGTCTGAGGACTGGGCTGTCGAGCGCGGCCTGCAGCCGCTGGCGAAGGTGATCTCCGAGGGCCACGTCGGCGACGACTGGCCCTACCTGGTGCGGACGCCCGCGGCGGCGGCCCGCCAGGCGCTCGAGCGGGTCGGCATGACGCCGGCGGACGTCGACATCTACGAGGTCAACGAAGCGTTCTGCTCGGTCGTGCTGAACACCATCGAACTGCTCGGCGTCGACCCCGACCGGGTCAACCCGCAGGGCGGCGCGGTCGCCTACGGCCACCCGATCGGCGCCTCGGGCGGCCGGCTGCTGGGGACGCTGGTCGCCCAGCTGCGGCGGCGGGGCGGCGGCATCGGCGTCGCCGCCATCTGCTCCGGCGCGGCCCAGGGCGACGCGATGGTGCTCGAGGTGCTGCCGGGATGACCGAGATCCGCTCGATCACCATCGTCGGCGCCGGCCAGATGGGCTCGGGCATCGCCCAGGTCGCGGCCGTCGCGGGATACGACGTGTTGCTGGTCGACGTCGCGCCTGGCCAGCTGGAGCGGGCCACCGTGACGATCCAGGAGTCGCTGACGAAGCTGGTCTCCAAGGAGCGACTGGCGCAGGAGGACGCGGACGCCGCCGTGACGCGGATCCGCACGCACTCGCACGCCGAGGACGCCGACCTGCTGATCGAGGCGGCGACCGAGGACGTCGATCTCAAGCTGAGCATCTTCAAGCAGCTGGACGACGTCGCGCACGAGGGCGCGATCCTGGCGTCGAACACCAGCTCGATCCCGATCACGCGGCTGGCGGCCAGCACGTCGCGGCCGGCGGCGGTGGTCGGCATGCACTTCTTCAACCCGGTGCCGCTGATGCCCCTGGTCGAGGTGATCCGCGGGCTGGACACGGCCGACGCGACCGCCGCGGCCGTGCGCGAGGCGGCCGAGCGGATGGGCAAGACCGTGGCCGAGGCGCGGGACGTGCCGGGCTTCATCTCGAACCGGATCCTCGTGCCCATGATCAACGAGGCCGCCTACTGCCTGATGGAGGGCGTGGGCGATGCCGAGGCGATCGACACGGTGATGAAGCTGGGCATGAACCACCCGATGGGGCCGCTGACGCTGGCCGACCTGATCGGGCTCGACACCTGCCTGTCGATCATGGAGGTGCTGCATGAGGGGCTGGGCGAGAAGTACCGCCCGTGCCCGCTGCTGCGCACCTATGTCGAGGCGGGGCGGCTGGGCCGCAAGTCAGGCCGCGGCTTCTACGAGTACTGAGCGGCGGGTGCCGACGGCCCGCGTCAGCAGCGTGGCCGCGATCGCAGCGCCGGTGGCCGACGAGGCCGCGCCCAGCAGCCACATCGCGTCGTAGCCGAACGTCTCTGCGACCAGTCCGGCGACCGGCGTCAGCGCCGAGGTGCAGCCGAACACGACCGTCGACGCGACGCCGACGGCGCGGCCTGCGCGCTCGGCGCCGGCGATCTCGCCGGCCGTGACGTAGAGGACGCCGTTGAACCCGAAAGCGCCGAAGGACAACGCGCAGGCGACGACCACCGCCGGCACGACGCCGGCACGCAGCGCCAGCGGCATCAGCAGCGCGGCGCCGGCGGCCAGCGCGCCGGTCTCGGCCAGCGTCCGCGCGCGGCGGGTGCCGCCGTGGCGGTCCGCCAGCCGGCCCCAGACCAGCCGGGCTGCGGCGGCGGAGACGTTGACGACGGCGAACAGCACGCCCGCCTGGGCAGCGGTGATGTCCAGCTCGCGGGCGGCCGGCACGATGTAGGTGAGCGTTGCCGAAAGTGCGAACGCGTAGAGCAGCCCCAGCGCCATCACCGGTCGCATGCCCGGCGCGGACAGCACGCCGTCCAGCCCCAGGCCGGCGGTCTCGCCGCCGCCCCCCGGCGAGCGCAGCGCGAACAGCGCCGCGGTGGAGGCGGTCAGGCCGGCGGCAACCAGCATCGCCAGACGCACGCCGCCGATGTGTGCGAGCAGCGGCAGCATCGCCGCGCCGATGGTGCCGCCCAGCGGCACCGCCAGCTGGCGCCAGCCCAGCGCGATGCCCCGCTTCTCCGGCGGGAACTCGCGCAGCAGCGCGCTCATGCCGGCGACCGGTACCGACGCCGATCCGATGCCGGCGACGAACAACGCGCATGCGAACACCGTCGCGTCCGAGGATGACGACGCGATCACGTAGCCGGTCGCGTTCAGTGCGGCGCCGGCCAGCAGCACCGGGCGTGCGCCGAAGCGGTCGACCAGCATGCCGGTCGGCAGCAGGACGGCCGCCGATCCCAGCCCGACGGCGGCGAACACGACGCCGAACCCGGCCGGGCCGACGTCGAGGGCGCCACGCACCTCGAGGCCGATCGCCGGGAGCCCGAACTGGACGATCGAGACGGCCGCCTGTGCCGCAACCGAGAGGATCAGGAGGGTGCGTGCACGGGGTGTCATCGACCACTCAGCCTAGCCGCGGGCAGCTGATTGCGAAAACGTGTTGCTCGGATAGGATCATTGCCAAATGGCTATGTATCCGACCGCCCAGCTGCGCGCCTTCGTCCAGGTGGCGGCCGAGGCCAGCTTCACCCGGGCAGCCGAGCGGCTCGACATCTCGCAGCCCACGGCCAGCCAGCTCGTGCGTTCGCTGGAGAAGCGGGTCGGGGCGCCGCTGTTCGTCCGCGGCTCGCGCCGCGTGGAGCTGACGGCGGCGGGGCGCGCGTTGCTGCCGCACGCGGAGCGCGCGCTGGCCCTGGACGCCGAGGCCGAGGCGGCGGTCGACCGCGCGGCGTCGGTCGAGCGGGCACGGCTGTGGGTCGCCGCCGGGGAGGCGCTGGCCACGTACGTGCTGCCGCCGGCGCTGGCCGATCTCAAGCACCGGCTGCCGCGGCTGGAGGCCGGCGTGATCGTCGGCGACGTCGCCCGCATCCTGTCGGCGCTGCGCTCGGGCGAGGCGGACGCCGTGCTGCTGACCGAGCACACGGCGCCGGCCGACCTGGAGTCCACGGTCTACGCCCGCGGCCGCACGGTGCTGCTCGCCGCCGCCTCGGAGCCCGTGCCCGACCGGCCGCTCGAGGTGGCCGACCTGGCGGAGCGGACGCTGATCGTGCGCGACCCGGGCACCGTCAACCGGCGCGAGATCGACGGCCTGCTGGAGCGGGCGAAGGTGCGGCCCGCCGGGCTGCTGGAGGCGTCCAGCCTGGAGGCGGTCAAGCGCTGCGTGGAGGTCGGTCTGGGCGTGGCGATCGTCCCGGCGATCGCAGTCGAGCGGGAGCTCGAGCTGGGAGTGCTGCGCGAGCTGCCGATGGCGAAGCCGGCGATGGAGTTCGGCTTCTGCCTGGCGTGGCGCAAGGGTGAGGAGCCTCCACCGCCAGTGCTGATGCTGCTCGAGCGGCTGCGCGCCGCGCCGGGCTATCTCGCTGTGCCAACGGGGCACCTGAGTCCCGACGTGTAGGAGCTCTGCGCCTGTCGACGGCCACGCAGCCCGTGGAATCAATCATCTAGGCTGCTCGTGGATGGTGCGGCTTGACCGGATCTACACGCGCGCCGGGGACGGCGGCGAGACGTCGCTCGGCGACGGCCGCCGGGTCTCCAAGGACGACGCTCGGATCTGGGCGTACGGCACCGTCGACGAGACGGGCGCCGCGGTCGGCGTGGCGGTGGCCAGCGGCCTCGAGCCGGCGGCGACGGAGCTGCTGCGGCGGGTGATGAACGACCTGTTCGACGTCGGCGCCGACCTGGCCGTGCCGGTCGACTCGACGCGCGGCCGGCAGCGTGAGCGGCTGCGGATCGACCAGCGTCACGTCGAGGCGCTCGAGCGTGCGTGCGACGAGTGGTCGCCGCGGCTCGCGCCGCTCACCAGCTTCGTGTTGCCGGGCGGGACACCGCAGGCGGCGGCGCTGCACCAGGCGCGGACGACGTGCCGCCGGGCAGAGCGGCTGGCCGTGCGGCTGGCCGCGGAGGAGCCGGTCAACGAGCACGCCATCGCGTACCTCAACCGCCTCTCCGACCTGCTGTTCATCCTCGCCCGGGTGCACAACGACGACGGCCGCGCCGACGTCCTGTGGGAGCCCGGCGCGTCGCTCGCCGAGGAGCAGTAGGTGTCGGTCAACGGCGACGGGGATCGCGTCGAGCGCTCGACCATCTCCGGCATCCCGTACGAGCCGGTGTATACACCCAAGACGACGCCGATCGACTACGAGGCGGATCTCGGCGACCCGGGTAGCTACCCGTTCACCCGCGGCGTGTACGAGACGATGTACCGCGGCAAGCCGTGGACGATGCGCCAGTTCGCCGGCTTCGGGACGGCCGAGGAGACGAACCGACGGTTCCGATATTTGTTGTCTCACGGGCAGACGGGGCTGTCGACCGCCTTCGACATGCCCACCCTGATGGGCTACGACTCCGACCACCCGCGGTCGCTGGGGGAGGTCGGCCGAGAGGGCGTGGCGGTCGACACGCTGGCCGACATGGAGGATCTATTCGCCGGCATCCCACTCGATCAGGTGACCACCTCGATGACCGTCAACGCGCCGGCCGCGGTCGTGCTCGCTCAGTACGTGTGCGTGGCCGAGCGCCAGGGCGTACCGCCCGAGAAGCTGGGCGGGACGATCCAGGCGGACATCCTCAAGGAGTACATCGCCCAGAAGGAGTGGATCTTCCCGGCCGAGCCTTCGATGCGCCTGATGATCGACATGATCGAGTGGTGCACCGAGCACATGCCGCGCTGGCATCCGGTCTCGATCTCCGGGTACCACATCCGCGAGGCGGGGGCGACGGCCGCCCAGGAGCTGGCGTTCACGCTCGCCGACGGCTTCGCGTACGTCGAGCGGTGCGTCGAGCGCGGGATGGATGTCGACGAGTTCGCGCCGCGGCTGTCGTTCTTCTTCAACGCCCACATCGACTTCTTCGAGGAGATCGGCAAGTACCGCGCCGCGCGGCGGATCTGGGCGCGCGAGCTGCGCAACCGGTTCGGCGCGAAGCAGGAGCGCTCGCTGCTGATGCGCTTCCATACACAGACGGCGGGCGTCTCGCTGACCGCGCAGCAGCCGCTGATCAACATCGCGCGCACCGCGATCGAGGCGATGGCGGCGGTGCTCGGCGGCACCAACTCGCTGCACACCAACTCGTTCGACGAGGCGCTGGCGTTGCCCACCGAGGAGGCGGCCCGGCTGGCGCTGCGCACGCAGCAGGTGATCCTGCATGAGACCGGTGTCGTCCACTCGGCGGACCCGCTGGGCGGGTCGTGGCTGGTCGAGTCGATGACCGACGAGCTGGAGCGGCAGGCGTACGAGTACTTCGACCGGATCGAGCGGCTGGGCGGCGTCGTCGCCGCGCTCGAGCAGAACTTCTTCCAGCGCGAGATCGCCGAGGCCAGCTATCGCTTCCAGCAGGAGCTGGAGGCCGGCGTGCGGCGGATCGTCGGCGTCAATGCCCATACCGAGGGCGACGAGCCGATCCAGATTCTGAAGATCCCCGTGGAGGTGGAGGAGCGCCAGGTGACGCGCCTGCGCGAGGTGCGGGACGGGCGCAGCAGCGCCGAGGTCGAGCGTGCGCTGGCCGGCCTGCGCACCGCCGCGGAGGGCGACGAGAACGTGATGGGCCATCTGGTCGAGTGCGCGCGCGCCTACGCCAGCGAGGGCGAGATCTGCGACGCCCTGCGCGAGGTGTGGGGCGTGTACCGCGAGACGCCCGTCTTCTAGGATTGCGCAGATGGATGCCTTCGAGACCTCTCAGCTGGAGGCCGAACGCGCCGCCTCGGGCGGCCTCTACCTCGAGTTCCTGCGGCGCGACTCGATGAGCCTCGGGCTCTACACCCTGGAGGCCGAGGCGGAGGATCCGCAAACGCCGCACAACGAGGACGAGGCCTACGTTGTCGTCTCCGGGCGCGGGGCGATCATGGTGGCCGGCGAGAACCAGGAGGTCGGCCCGGGCTCGGTCGTATTCGTCGGCCGCGGCGTCGAGCACCGCTTCCACTCGATCACCGAGCAGCTGCAGATCCTGGTGGTCTTCGCGCCGCCCGAGTCGGTGTAGCACACCCCGGCGGCGCCCGCCGTCACGATCTCGCCCATTCCCGCACAGATCTGCGCCGATTCGCGCACGCTCGGCGTTGGCCCTGGCACTGTGCCCGGCACCGTGCCTGGCACTGTGCCCGGCACCCCCGCGTCGCCTGGCTGCTGGCGCCCCGAGGATCGGCCGATCGGTACACTCGCCCCTCAGATGAGCCGCAGGATCCGAGTGGTGGTGGCCAAGCCTGGCCTCGACGGGCACGATCGCGGCGCCAAGATCA
Source organism: uncultured Actinomycetes bacterium (assembly GCA_963809205.1). Lineage (GTDB taxonomy): Bacteria > Actinomycetota > Thermoleophilia > Gaiellales > JAICJC01 > DATLLN01. The sequence goes on from CAWEIS010000001.1 coordinate 259,734, forward strand.
TCGCGCGCACGCTTCGCGACGCCGGCATGGAGGTCATCTACACGGGACTCCACCAGACACCCGAGCAGATCGTCGAGACCGTGATCCAGGAGGACGCCGACGCGGTCGGCATCTCGATCCTGTCCGGCGCGCACATGACGCTGGTGCCGCGGATCCTCGACCTGCTGAAAGAGAACGGCGCGGACGACGTGCTCGTCGTCGTGGGAGGCACCATCCCCACCGACGACATCGCCGAGCTGAAGGCGCAGGGCGTCGCCGAGGTGTACACCCCGGGCGCGCCCACCGCGCAGATCGTGGATTTCCTGCGCTCGAAGCTGGACGCAGCCTGATGCCCGGCCTGCGGATCACTGCCGACGGCCGCGTCCACACGGTCATGGTCAACCGGCCCGAGGTGCTGAACGCCATGAACACGGCGCTGCTCGAGGAGCTGCTGGCGACGCTCAAGGACCTCGGCGCCGACGAGACCTGCGGCGTGATCGTGCTGACCGGCGCCGGCGACCGCTCGTTCATCGCGGGCGCGGACATCAAGGAGATGGACGGCAAGACGCCGCTCGAGGCGCGCGCCTACTCGGAGCTCGGCCAGGAGATCGCCCACATGCTCGAGGTGATGCGCAAGCCGACGATCGCTGCGGTCAACGGCTACGCCCTCGGCGGCGGCTGCGAGCTGGCGCTGGCCTGCGACATCCGCCTCTGCTCGGAGAACGCGCAGTTCGGCCAGCCCGAGATCAACCTGGGGATCATCCCCGGCTGGGGCGGCACCCAGCGGCTCGCCCGCGCGACCAACATCGGCTACGCCAAGGAGCTGATCCTGAGCGGCCGGATGGTGGATTCCGACGAGGCGTTCGAGCGCGGCCTCGTCCAGCACGTCTACCCGCTGGAGGAGCTGATGCCGCGGACGATGGAGCTGGCGCAGCAGATGGCGACCAAGAGCCCGGTCGCGCTGTACTACGCCAAGGAGTCGACGAACCGGGCCCTGCACGGCGACATCGGCGGCAACCTCGTCCACGAGGCCGACCTGTACTCGCTCATGTTCTCGACGGACGACGCCAAGGAGGGCCTCCGGGCGTTCGTCGAGAAGCGCAAGCCGACGTTCGTCGGCAAGTAGTCCAATGACACGTCACGGAGGGGTAGCTAGGTGAACATCGCAGTGTGCGTCAAGGAGGTGCCGAGCGCGACCAGCGCGAAGCGGCTCGACGCGTCCACCCACAGGCTCGACCGCTCGGGCGACAGCGAGCTCAACCCGTTCGACCTGCACGGGCTCGAGGAGGCGATCCGCATCCGCGAGGGCGGGCAGGACGTCGGCGAGATCGTGGCGGTGTGCATGGGGCCGGAGTCGGCCCAGCGCCCGCTGCAGAAGGCGCTGGCGCTGGGGGCCGACCGGGCGGTGCTGGTCACCGACCCGGCGCTGGCCGGCTCCGACATCTCGGGCACAGCGTACGCGCTGGCCACGGTGCTGGAGAAGCAGAACGCCGATCTCGTGATCCTCGGCCAGCAGGCCGCCGACGCCGACTGCTACGTGATGGCCGCCGCCGTCGCCGACCACCTGAAGCGGCCGCTGATCACGCAGGTCGCCGAGCTCTCGCTCGAGGGCGGCGGCGTCCGCGCGAAGCGCCAGACGGAGCACGGCTACGACGTGATCGAGGCGCCGCTGCCGGCGGTGATCTCGGTCTCCGACGCGATCAACGAGGCGCGGCTGCCCAACATCAAGGCGATCATGGGTGCCAAGAAGAAGCCGACCGAGAAGTTGTCCGCCGCCGATGCCGGCCTCGACACCTCACGTGTCGGTGAGGCAGGCGCGCGCAGTGTCGTCAAGTCCGTCTCGCCGCCGCCGCAGAAGGAGTCGGGGCGCCGGGTCGAGGACCAGGGCGGCGACTCGGTCGAGGAGATCGTGGCCTTCCTGGCCGAGAAGGGGGTGGTCTAGGTGGCCGGTCTGCTGGTGTTCGTGCACCACGACGAGGGCGAGTTCGCGCCCAACAGCCTGGGGATGCTGGCCAAGGCGGCGTCGCTGGGCGAGGCGACGGCGTTCGTCGCCGGCTCGGGCATGGACGACTCCTGGGTCGCCGGCCTGGGCGCGCACGGCGCGTCGAAGGTCGTGATCGCCGACGACGGGGCGCTCGCAGGCGGCCTGCCGCAGCCGATCGTCGACGCGATCGAGCCGCTGGCCCGCGACGCGACGGCCGTGCTGTTCGGTGCGGGCGTCGTCTCGGCGGACGTCGCCGCCGGCCTCGCCGCACGGCTGGGCGCCGGGATCCATTGCGAGACCACGGAGTTCGAGCTGGCCGACGGCGGCGTGGTCGCCACCCGGCCGGCGCTGGGCGACACGGTGATGGTCGAGTCGACCTTTACGGGTGGGCCCGCCGTGGTGCTGGGCCGGGCGAACGCGTTCGCCTCGGAGGGCACCGGCGGCGGCGACGCCGCGGTCGAGCGGGTGTCGCCGACGATCCAGGACTGGTCGGCGAAGGCGACGCCGGCCGGCCGCGAGGAGCCGGAGGCGACCGGGGTCGACATCACCGAGGCCGACGTGCTGGTCGCGTTCGGCCGCGGCCTGGGCGGCCCCGAGAACATCCCGCTGGTCGAGGCGCTGGCGAAAGCGCTGGGCGGCGAGGTCGCCGCGACGCGCGCCGTGGTCGACGCCGGCTGGGTGCCGTACTCGATGCAGGTCGGGCAGACCGGCAAGACCGTCTCGCCGAAGCTGTACCTGGCGTGCGGCATCTCCGGCGCGATCCAGCACAAGGTGGGGATGGCCAACTCGGGCACGATCGTCGCGATCAACAAGGACGCGAACGCGCCGATCCACGAGTTCGCCGACCTGTCGGTGATCGGCGATGTGCTGACCGTCGTGCCGAAGCTGACCGAGGCGCTCTCGAAATAGCGGTCGACCCGCACCTCCCCGCGCTAGTGTTGCGGCCATGAGCCGCAAGGTGCTGGTCATCGCGAACGAGACCGTCGCCGGGCGTGAGTTGATGGACGCCGTCAAGGAGCGCGCCGAGGGCGGGGAGGTACTGGTCGTTGCGCCGGCCCTGAACTCCCGCCTTCGCCACCTGTTCGCCGACGTGGACAAGGCCCGCGAGGCCGCCGAGGGGCGGCTGCACGAGTCGCTCAAGCATCTCGATGAGGCCGGCATCAAGGCCCGCGGGGCGGTCGGCGACACCGACCCGGTGCGGGCGATGGGCGACGCGCTGTTCGAGTTCGACGCGGACGAGATCATCATCTCGACGCACCCGCCCGGCCGGTCGAACTGGATGGAGAAGGGCGTCGTCGATCGCGCGCGTGGGGAGACCGACGTGCCGATCACGCACGTCGTGGTCGATCTCGAGCGCGTCGAGGCGTAACCCTAGGTCAGCGTGTACTCGGGGCCGCTGCCGCCCTCGGGCGGGGTCAGCCGACCGCCGCGCGCCGTTATCGCGCCGCACTGCACGCAGTTCGACGGGCTGAGCTTGAGCCGTACGGCGGGCCCGCCGTCGTCGCCCTCGATCTCGTAGACCGCCGCCGGGCACATCGCGACCCACGCCTCGGCGACCTCGCGCGGCACCGACCCGGCGACGCGGATGTGGTTCGGCTGGTCGTCTCGGCTCCTGTTGCCTGAAAGGAAGACGCTGGACAGCTTGTCGAATGTCAGCGCGCCGTCGGGCGCCGGGTACTCGCGGCTGCCGGACTCCACCGGCTCCTCGGCGTCGCGGTGGAACTTCCACGAGCCGCCGGGCAGGGCGCCTCGCGTGATGTCCATGATCCCGCCGATCGGCGCCCCGACGAACATCCCCTTGCCGAGCGCCTGGCGCATGTTGCGCACCTTCCGCAGGTCGCTCCAGATGTGGCTGCGGCGGACCCGCTCGTCGTAGCCCGTGAGCGCGGCGGTGTTGAGGTCGGCGCCGCCCTTGAGCGCCTCGTAGATCGTCTCTGCGGCCAGCATCCCGGAGCGCATCGCGTAATGGATGCCCTTCAGCTTCGGCACGTTGACGAACCCGGCGCTGTCGCCGGTGACGATCGCGCCGGGCACGCTCAGGCGCTGGGGGATGGAGAGGAATCCGCCCTCGGGGATCGTCTTCGCGCCCCAGCCGATCCGCTCGCCGCCCTCCAGCATCCGCCGGATCAGCGGGTGCGTCTTGAACAACTGCAGTGAGTCGTGCACGGACAGCGACGCGTCGAGCGTGTCCAGGCCGCAGACCAATCCGATGGTCAGCGTGTCCTCGCCCATCGGGTAGATGAAGCTGCCGCCCAGCTCCTTCCACTTGCCGCCCAGCCGGAACGGCCAGCCCAGCGTATGGACGACGCGGTCGAGCGGATGATCGACCCGCCAGACCTCCTTGACGCCGAGGCTCCACACCTGCGGCATGTCGCCGTGGATCCGGAACCGCTCGAACAGCGCGCCGGCCAGGTGGCCCTGCGTGCCCTCGGACAGCACCGTCGTCTGCGCGTGCACCTCGACGCCGGGCTCGAACGAGCCGAGCGGCTGGCTGTCGCGGTCGAGCCCCTTGTCGCCGGTGCGCACGCCGACCACCGACTGGCCGCGCACCAGCAGCTTCTGCGCATCGGTCTCGGGCAGCACCATCACGCCCATCTCCTCGGCGCGCTCGGCGAGGTGCCGGCCCAGCTGGCTCAGGGAGAAGACGAAGTTGCCCTTGTTGTGGAAGGGCGGCGGCGTGGGGATCCGCACCTCCCAGCCCTTGCGCATGACGTAGACCGACTCCTTGCGCACCTCGCCGTAGCAGCCGGGGAGCGATCCGATCTCCTCGCCCGGCAGCAGGTCGCGGAGCGCGGACGGGTTGACGACGGCGCCGGACAGCAGGTGCGCGCCGACCACCCGGCCCTTGTCGAGCACGGCGATCGGCGTGTCGCCGAGCTTCTCGGCGGTCGCCGGGTCGGCCTCCAGCAGCTGCGCCAGCCGCAGCGCTCCGGCCAGGCCGGCGGGGCCGCCGCCGACGAAGCAGACGCCGACGTCGATCCGCTCGTCCTCCTCGGCCTCGGGGGCCTGGACGAACTCGCCGACCCGCACGGGCGGGCGGTAATCGGATGGTCGGCGGCGGGCCATGACGGACGATCCTAGCCGCGGATGCGGGCGCCGCGTCGCGAGAGGCGCGGTGCCGGTTTGCTCGCCCTGCTACGCTGAAATCAGCATGAAGCCAGACATTCATCCCGCGTACGTGGTCTCCCACGTCCACTGTTCCTGCGGCAACGATTTCATCACCCGGTCGACCAAGCCGGAGATGCACGTCGAGCTCTGCTCGGACTGCCATCCGTTCTACACCGGCAAGCAGAAGCTGGTCGACACCGGCGGCCGTGTCGAGCGGTTCCGGCGGCGCCAGGCGCGTGCCGGCTCCGGCTCTTAGCGGCAACCGGATTCTCACGCGGCGCTCATTGCGCCGGGCGATCCTGCCGACCATGATTCCGATGGTGGTGATCCAATGAACGTCGGCGGCCAGGCCGTCCTCGAAGGCGTGATGATGCGCACCCCGTCCTCGTGGTCGGTGTCGGTGCGCCGTGCCGACGGCGAGGTCGAGACGGTGTCGCAGCCGGTGACCAGCGTCGCCGCCCGCCGGCGGTGGCTTCGCGTGCCGGTGATCCGCGGCATCGTCGCGCTCGGCGAGTCGCTGGTGATCGGGTTTCGCGCGCTGGCCATCTCCGCCCACTACGCCGCCGTCGACGACGGCGAGGCGACCGGCGAGGCGCCGACGGCGGAGCTGACGCGCGGCCAGCTGATCTTCGCGTTCGCCGTCGCTATCGGGTTCACCGTGATCGTCTTCAAGGTGTCGCCGGCGCTGATCACCGACTTCATCGGGATCGACTCGACCGGCTGGTTCGTGATCGTCGAGGGCGCGATCCGGGTCGGGCTGCTGATCGGCTACCTCGCGCTGATCTCGCTGATCCCCGACCTGCGCCGCGTGTTCCAGTACCACGCCGCCGAGCACAAGGCGATCAACGCCTACGAAGACGGCGCGACGCTGACGCCGGAGACGGTGCAGGGCTACTCGAAGATCCACCTGCGGTGCGGGACGGCGTTCCTGCTGTGGGTGATGGTGATCGCCGTGTTCGTGTTCGCCGCCGTCGGCCGGCCCGACTGGCCGGTGCTGATCGCGTCCCGCGTGCTGCTGCTGCCGGTGATCGCTGGACTCGCGTACGAGCTGATCCGGTTCGGCGGCAAGCACCCCAACAACTCGATCGTGCGGACGGCGCTGGCGCCCGGCCTGTGGCTGCAGCGGCTGACGACGCGCGAGCCGACGCTCGACCAGCTCGAGGTCTCGATCAACGCGCTCAAGGACGTGCTGGCCGCCGAGCAGCGCGCCGAGCACGAGCGCGGGCTGTCCCGCGTCGAAGTCATGGCGTAGCCACCCCGTCTGGCAGACTGCCTGCGGCATGGAACCGCTGATTGCAGAGATCGAGCGCACGTTCGGGGAGCTCGAACGGCAGCTCGGCGACCCCGAGCTGATCGCCGACCAGCGCAGCTACGCGCAGGTCGCGCGGCGGCACAAGGCGCTGTCCAAGGCGCACGCCCTCGCCCAGCGCTGGCGGGAGCTGACCGCCCAGCAGGCCGAGGCCGAGGAGCTGGCCGCGGATCCCGACGAGGAGATGCGCGCCTTCGCGCAGGAGCAGCTGGCCGAGGCCCGCGCCGAGCTGCCCGACCTCGAGGAGGAGATCCGCCTGGAGATGCTGGAGCGCGATCCCGCCGACGACAAGGACGTGATCATCGAGGTGCGTGCCGGGACCGGCGGCGACGAGGCCGCGCTGTTCGCCGGCGACCTGACGACGATGTTCGCCCGTTACGCCGAGTCGCGTGGTTTCAAGACGGACATGCTGGAGACGTCTTCCGGCGAGGCCGGCGGGTTCAAGGAGGCGGTGCTCGAGGTCCGCGGCGACGGCGCCTACTCGGTGTTCAAGTACGAGAGCGGCGTGCACCGAGTGCAGCGCGTGCCTGCAACCGAGTCGCAGGGGCGGATCCACACGTCGACCGCGACCGTGACGGTGCTGCCGGAGGCCGAGGACGTCGAGATCGAAGTCAACCAGAACGACCTGCGGATCGACGTCTTCCGCTCCGGCGGCCACGGAGGCCAGTCGGTGAACACGACGGACTCCGCCGTGCGCATCACGCATCTGCCGACCGGCGTCGTCGTCACCTGCCAGGACGAGCGCAGCCAGCTTCAGAACAAGGAGCGGGCGATGAAGATCCTGCGCGCGCGGCTGTACGAGGCCGAGCGCCAGCGGGCGATGGCAGAGGCGTCGGCCGCCCGGCTCGCCCAGATCGGCACCGGCGAGCGGTCGGAGAAGATCCGCACGTACAACTTCCCCCAGAACCGCGTGACCGACCACCGGATCGGGTTGACGGTGCACAACCTCGAGGCCATCCTGGCCGGCGACCTGTCGGAGTTCACCGATGCGCTGGCGGCCGAGGACAGGCGCCGCCAGCTGGCGGCCGCCGCCGCGTGATCGCGCTGGCCGAGGTGCTGCGGCGGTCGACGCAGTACCTCGAGGACAGGGGCAGCCCGACCGCCCGGCTGGACGCCGAGCTGCTGCTCGCCCACGGACTGGGCGTGTCCCGGATCGAGCTCTACACCGGGCACGACCGGCCGCTGACCGACGCGGAGCTCGACGTCTGCCGGGAGCTCGTCCGCCGCCGCGGCGACCGCGAGCCGGTCGCCTACATCGTCGGCACCCGCGGGTTCCGCCACCTCGACCTGAAGGTGGACAGCTGCGTGCTGGTGCCGCGGCCGGAGACCGAGCTGGTGGTCGACCGCTGCCTCGAGCTGCTGCGCGACGCGGCGGATCCGGCGGTGCTCGACGTGGGCACCGGGTCGGGCGCGATCGCGCTGGCGATCGCCTCGGAGCTTCCGGCGGCGCGGGTCACGGCCACCGATATCTCGCCGGCGGCGCTCGATGTCGCCTGGGCGAACGCGGTCGCGCTCGGCCTCGCGGTCGAGATGCGCCAGGGCGATCTGCTGGACGGCATGGGCGACCGCCGGTTCGACCTGATCGTCTCCAACCCGCCGTACGTGTCGGAACAGGAGATCGAGGGCCTGGAGCCCGAGGTCGCCGTGCACGAGCCTCGCCTGGCAACGGTCGCCGGGGACGGCCTCGATGCTTACCGGCGACTGCTCCCCGACGCGCGCGAGCACCTGACCGATGGCGGCTGGCTGGTGCTGGAGTGCGGCGCGGGTCAGGCGGAATGGCTCGCCGCCGAGCTCGACCGGCTCGGCTATGGCGCGGCGGACGTGGCCCGCGACCTGGCCGGGATCGAGCGCGTGGTATCGGCGCGGTGGGGCTGAGCCCGGAGGCCGCCGAGCGGCTGCGGGGCGGCGCGCTCGCCGTGCTGCCGACGGACACGGTGTACGGCATCGCCTGTGCGGCCGGGCTGGCGGATGCGTGCGCCGAGCTCTACGCGCTGAAGGAGCGGCCGGCCGGCCAGCCGACCGCGATCATGGCCGGTTCCGTCGACGGCCTGCTCGCGCTGCTGCCCGAGCTGTCGGCCCGCTCGGCGAATCTCTGCCGGGCGGTGTTGCCTGGTCCGGCGACGCTGGTGGTCGAGAACCCCGGCGGGCGCTTCCCGCACGTGTGCGGCGATGCGCCGGAGCGGATCGGCGTACGGGTGCCGCTGCTCGAGCCCGGCGTTGCCGCGCTGGCGGACGCGGTCGGCGGGCTGCTGATCACCAGCGCGAACCTGCGCGGCCAGCCGGCGCCGGCGCGGCTTGAGGATGTGGCTGTCGAGCTGACCGGCCGGGCGGCGGTGGTCGTCGACGGCGGCGCGCTGCCGGGTGCGGCTTCGTCGGTGATCGACGTCACCGGAGACGAGCCCGTCGTGCTGCGGGACGGTCCCGGCGTGGACGCCGTGCTCGAGTCGGTCATACGATTGCAGTCATGACGCCGCCGCTCGACGATCTGCTGGCCGACGCCCGGTCGCGCTACCGGCAGCTCCAGCCGGCGGAGGCACAGCGGGCGATGCAGCGCGGCGCGGTGCTGATCGACACGCGCAGCCACGAGCAGCGCGTCGCAGGCGGGCTGGTGCCCGGCGCGATTCGGATCCACCGAAACGTGCTGGAGTGGCGGGTCGATCCGGCCTCCGGCTACCAGGATCCGCGGATCGCCGCCGCCACCGGCGAGGTGATCGTCATGTGCCAGGAGGGGTACTCGTCGACGCTCGCGGCCGACACGCTGCTGCGGCTGGGCGTCGAGCGCGCGACCGACCTGGCCGGCGGGTTCGAGGCGTGGGTGGCGGCCGGGCTGCCGGTAGAGCCGTACCGGCGGGGCGGGCTGCTGGGCGCTTGCGAGCTGATCGCCTTCGTGTCGACGGCGGACGCCGAGCGCTCGCGCCGGTTCTACGAGGACACGCTCGCGTTGCCGATGGTCGAGCAGACGCCGTTCGCGGCCGTCTACGACGCCGGCGGCACCGTGCTGCGCGTGGCGCTGGCTGAGGCGGTGGCCGCCGCGCCCTACACCGTGCTCGGGTGGCGCGTGCCGGACGCCGCCGCGGCGGTTGTGGAGCTCGGCGGGCGCGGCGTCGAGTTCGCGCGGTTCGACGAGATGGAGCAGGACGAGCTCGGCGTCTGGTCGTCGCCCTCCGGCGCGCGCGTCGCCTGGTTCCGCGATCCCGACAGCAACCTGCTGTCGATCTCGCAGCACGCGGAGACCCAGTGACACCCTGTCCTCGGCCATCTCGACTACCATCGCAGCTCCCGCGAGCGACCGGACTGAGGAGCAGCACCGTGGCCGTAGCCGAGCAGACGTGGCAGTCCTACCAGGCGGCCGGCCTGGCCGAGATCGACCCGACGGTCGCGGGCCTGGTCGACAAGGAGCTGGGCCGCCAGCGCGACCAGCTGGAGCTGATCGCCTCCGAGAACTTCACCTGGCCCGCCGTGCTGCAGGCGGTCGGGTCGGTGCTCACCAACAAGTACGCCGAGGGCTACCCCGGGCGCCGCTACTACGGCGGCTGCGAGTGGGTGGACGAGGTCGAGCAGCTCGCGATCGACCGCGCGAAGGAGCTGTTCGGCGCCGATCACGCGAACGTCCAGCCGCACGCCGGCGCGCCGGCCAACCAGGCCGCCTACTTCGCCCTGCTCGAGCACGGCGACCCGGTGCTCGGCCTTCGCCTCGACCACGGCGGGCACCTGACGCACGGGCTGAAGGTCAACTTCTCCGGCCGCAACTACGACGTCCACACCTACGGCGTGCGCCGCGAGGACCAGCGGATCGACTTCGACGAGGTGCGGCGGCTGGCGCAGGAGGTGCGGCCCAAGCTGATCGTCGCGGGCGCCTCGGCGTACCCGCGGGTGATCGACGCAGCCCAGTTCCGCGAGATCGCCGACGAGGTCGGCGCGCTGCTGATGGTCGACATGGCGCACTTCGCCGGGCTCGTCGCCGCGGGGCTCCACCCCAACCCGGTCGAGCACGCGGACGTCGTCACCTCAACGACCCACAAGACGCTGGCCGGCCCCCGGTCGGGAATGGTGCTCTGCCGGGCCGATCACGCGACGGCGATCGACAAGGCGGTGTTCCCGGGCCTCCAGGGCGGGCCGCTCTGCCACGTGGTCGCGGCCAAGGCCGTGTGCTTCAAGCTGGCCGCGAGCGACGCCTTCCGCGCCTACCAGCAGCAGATCGTGGCCAACGCCGCGGCGCTCGGCCGCACGCTGATCGACGGCGGCATCGACCTGGTCACCGGCGGCACCGACGTCCATCTGCTGCAGATGGACCTGCGCAGCACCCAGTGGTCGGGCAAGGACGCCGAGGAGCGGCTGCACGAGGTGGCCATCACCGTCAACCGCAACACGGTGCCGTTCGACGAGCGGCCGCCGACGATCGCCTCGGGCGTGCGCGTCGGCACGCCGGCCGTGACCATGCGCGGCTTCGACGAGGACGACATGCACGAGGTCGGCTCGATCATCCTGGAGACGCTCGACCCGGCGGCAGACCTCCCGGCGCTTCGCCGTCGCACGGGCGAGCTGCTGGCCGGCCGGCCGCTCTACGCCCACCTGGTCAACGGCTACCCCGCCGTGCCCGGTGCCTGAGCTGCACCTGGTCGACCACCCGCTCGTCCAGCACAAGCTCACCCTGTTGCGCGACCGGACGACGACCACCCGGGACTTCCGGCTGCTGATGGGCGAGATCGCCGCGTTCCTCTGCTACGAGGCGACGCGCGACCTGGAGCTCGAGAGGGTGGAGGTGGAGACGCCGCTCGAGCGCACGCACGGCGCGCAGGTGTCGGGCAAGAAGCTGGGCGTGGTGGCCGTGATGCGGGCGGGGGTGGGGATGCTCGACGCCGTGCTCGACCTGATCCCTGTTGCCCGCGTGGGCTTCGTCGGGCTCTACCGGGACGAGCAGACGCTGGAGCCGGTCGAGTACTACCGCAAGCTGCCGGCCGACCTCGGGCAGCGCGACGTCCTGCTGCTCGATCCGATGCTGGCGACGGGCGGCACCGCCTCGGCCGCCGGGCGGCTGTGCGCCGACGCCGGCGCCCGCCGGATCCGGCTGCTCTCAATCGTCGCCGCCCCGGAGGGCGTTGCCCGGTTCGGCGCTGAGGTGCCCGAGGCCGAGGTTTACACCGCGGCGCTCGACCGTGCGATCAACGAGCGCGGGTTCATCATGCCCGGCCTCGGCGACGCGGGCGACCGGCTCTACGGCACCCGGTGACCCGGACGCCACGCAACAACGGGGTCAGACCCCGTTGTTGCGTGGCGGTGAAACAAAGGGGTCTGACCCCGTTGTTTCACGCAGCCGGCTTGCGCCGGCGGGAAAGGGTGCGGCGCCGCGACTTGCGCGCCGCGCGGGCCATCCGCTCGAAGTGCTGGCGCTCGGTCTCCCGCTCGTGTGGACGCGGCGGCTTCGTTGCCTGGAGGATCAGGTGGTACATGTGCCCAACTCCCTATTGTCAACTGATTCGGTGGAGATCAGAGTATCGAGCCTGCGCAGGCAGCGCCACTCTGTTAACCCACGCTGAACGACCTTGTGGGAATCCGCACCTCCGCGGCGAAGTAGGCTGTACCGATGGACGGCTCGCTGCTTGACCAACAGGCCGCTGTCGTCGGCTTCCTGGTCGCGTTCCTGCTGGCCGTGCTGCTGACGCCGGTCGTTTCCCAGGCCGCATGGCGGGCCGGGATCGTCGACACGCCGACCGAGGAGCGCCGGCTCCATGCGCGGCCGACGCCGCTGCTCGGCGGGCTCGCCATCTTCGCCGCCATCGCCATCCCCGCTGCCGCGCTGGGCAACGACCACGGCTTTTGGGGGATCATCGCCGGCGCCGCACTGATGGCGATGCTCGGCGCGCTGGATGACATCCACCCGCTGCACCCGGCCGTCAAGCTCGGCGGGATGGCGGCGATCGCGTCGATCCCCGCCTTCCTGGGGATCACCATCGACCACATCACGCTTCCGTTCCTCGGCGTGTTCGACCTCGGCTGGTGGCAGTACCCGGTGACGATCATCTGGATCGTCGCCATTGCCAACATCGTCAACTTCATCGACGGCATGGACGGGCTGGCCGCGGGCTTCTGCGGGATCGCCGCGCTGACGTTCGCCGTGCTGGCAGCGTCGCTGGGCCGCGAGGACGCCGCCGCGATCTGCGCCATCGTCGCCGGGGCGACCCTCGGCTTCCTCCGGTACAACTTCCACCCGGCCACGATCTTCATGGGCGACGCCGGGGCGCTGATGCTCGGCTACCTGCTGGCCGCGATGGCGATCCAGGGCGTGCTGAAGACCGCGGCCGCCGTCTCCCTGGTGCTACCGCTGGTGATCCTGGCGCTGCCGATCCTCGACACCTCGTTCGTGATCGCCAAGCGCCTGAAGTACGGCCGGCCGATCTACGAGGCCGACCGCTCGCACTTCCACCACCGCTTCGCGAACATCGGGTTCAGCCAGCGGCGGGCTGCGCTGTACGTCTACGCGTGGTGCGTGTCGCTGTCGGCGTTCGCGCTCGCCGTGCGCTTCGTGCCCAGCCACGAGGACGGGTGGGACCCGGTCTCGGTGGCCGTCCTCGGCGGGTTCGGCGTCCTCGCGCTGATCTCGTCCGTCTACGTGGTGCTGCTGCTGGAGATCATCAAGCTCCGCCGCATGCGCGCGCTGCGGCCGTTCCGGCGGGATACCGATGACGTGCCACAAAGCGGGCGGGCCGCCTGACTCTCGGATTCCGCCTTTTCGCCACGGAAAGCGGGTTTGAGGGACATCGGTCGCCACTTCGTGGTTGTCACATAGTCCCGAGTTCTGGCATACTACGGCGGCCCGGCCGGCGGCCGGCGACGAGTGTGAGACCCACATGACGGACAGACGCCCGGCGGCGACGGCGGGGCTGGCGGGGATGTACCTGCTGGCTGCTCTGATCCTGTTCGTGGGCCTCGGGCTCGGTGCCGGATGGCTGTTCGGGAGTGTCGCGGCCGGGGCGATCGTCGGTGTCGTGATCGGCGTGCCCGTCAGCTTCTACCTCGTCTACCGCAAGTACCGGAACCTGTGAGCACCCCGACCTCAACCTCGCTTCTCAAGCTTCTCGCCCACAACCTCGACGCCGTCGTCGCGCTGGTCGCGCTGCCGGTGTTCGTGCTGGCGGGCTGGCCGCTGGCCGGCTGGTTCTGCGCAACCGCGCTGTGGGCTCTCAACCGCTACCTGCAGGCGCGCATCGAGCGCCGCGCGGCCGACATGACCGCGCTCCGCGGCGTCGGCGTGATGGGCGCGAGCATGCTGCTGCGCCCGTGGATCGGGATGCTGATCCTGTTCCTGGTCACCCGCCACGACACCACCCTGGCGGTCAGCTCGGTGCTGCTCTTCATGGTGCTCGTCACCCTGGATATCGGGACCCGGATCCTCACCCACAAGAACTTCAGCGCCTCGATCGGGGGCACCAACTCGTGATCCTCCCGTTCCTCGAGAGCTCGACCAACTTCGACCCGGTCGCGGAGTTCACCGACTTCATCAACCACCCGTACCTCGAGCTGCCGCTGGGGCTGGACATCAACAAGGGCGTCGTCTACCTGTGGCTGTCGGCCGCGGTCGCCGATCCTGGTGCCGCTGCTGATCATCCGCCGCGGACTGCGCGCGAAGCCCAGCCGGTCGCAGACCTTCATCGAGCTGGTCTACGACACCGCGTACACGCAGATCGCGAAGGCCGGCCTGCCCGAGGAGGGCATGCGCATCTGGTTCCCGTACGTCGCCACCTGCTTCGTCTTCATCTGGGCGATGAACGTGGTCGGCTTCATCCCGCTGCCGTTCAGCGGCGAGAGCGTCGAGATCGCCGGCGTCGACTTCCCCAAGCTGCAGATCTACGCAGCCTCCGCGAACCTCTCGGTGGCGCTGACGCTGACCCTGGTCACGTTCGTCGCAACCCACGTCGAGGGCATCCGCTACAACGGCGTCATCAAGTACTTCAAGAGCTGGGTGCCGTCGGGGACGCCGAAGCCGATCCTGCCGCTGCTGATCGTCGTCGAGGTGCTGTCGCAGTTCGTGCGCCTGGTCTCGCTCAGCTTCCGGCTCTTCTTCAACATGCTGGCCGGGCACCTGGTGATCGCCGTGTTCCTCGGCGTCGGCGCCCTGATGGCGGCCTCGCTGGGCAACGCCGCGTTCGCCGTGCACATCATCGGCTGGCCGATGGGCATCGCCCTCTACCTGCTCGAGGCGACGCTGATCGCAGCCCTGCAGGCGTACATCTTCGCCGCACTTTCAGCCCTCTACATCGGTGGAGCCATCCACCCCGACCACTAGGAGAACCATGGCCCTCGAAGGCAACGTCAACGACGCAGCAAAGACCATCGTGCTGGGTCTCGCGACCGGTTTCGGCGCGATCGGCCCGGGCATCGGCGTCGGCATCATCTTCGGCAAGACCATCGAGGCCGTCGGGCGCCAGCCCGAGCTGCGCGGCCAGCTGCAGGGCATGATGTGGCTGGGCTTCGCACTGACCGAGGCGATCGTGTTCTACGCCCTCGGCATGGCCTTCGTCGCGTTTGCGATCACCTAGGAGCGAGGAGCAGATGCCGCTTCTGGAAGCCGCCAAGCCCAGCCTGATCGACATCAACTTCGGGTTGATGTTCTGGACGATCGTGACGTTCCTGATCGTCCTCTACGTGCTGAAGCGATTCGCGTTCGGTCCGATCCAGGCCATGCTGGACGAGCGACGCACCGCGATCGCGTCCGACATCGACGCCGCCGAACAGGCGCGCGAGGAGGCCCAGACGGCGCTTGCCGAGTACCGCGCCGCGCTCGCCGAGTCGCGCAAGGAGGCGATGCAGATCGTCGAGAGCGCTCGCCGCACCTCCGAGGAGCAGCGGCGGGAGGCGCTCGCCGAGCTGGAGGCCGAGAAGACCCGCCAGGTCGAGCGCGCGCGCGCCGAGATCGACTCCGAGCGGCGCCGGTCGCTGCAGGAGATCAAGGCGACGCTGGCCGACCTCACGGTCGCGGCCACCGAGAAGGTGGTGCGCAAGCAGCTGGACGCGGCCGAGCAGAAGCGGCTGATCGACGAGGCCCTCGCCGATGTCGACCTGTCCGCGTTCTCGACCGCGCAGGCGGAGGGCGATGGCTGAGCGCATCGAGGCAGGAGCACGGGTCTACGCGACGGCGTTGTACGAGGCCGCGGTCGACGCCGGCAAGGTCGACGAGGTCGACCGCGACATTGCCGCGATCGCCGAACTGTTCGACGGCAGCGTCGAGCTGCGGCAGACGATGCTCGACCCGCAGCTGCCGCATGAGGCCAAGAAACGAGTGATCGAAGCGCTGATGGCCGACGCCGACCCGCTGGCGCGCAACGCGCTGATGGTGCTGGTCGACAACGGCCGGCTGGCGTTTCTGCACGACATCCAGGTGGCGTTCCACGAGATGTCGGCGGTCGAGGAGCGGATCCTCGACGTCGAGGTGACCTCGGCCGTGCCGCTCGATCAGGCGGAGGTCGACCGCATCCAGGAGCGCATCTCGTCCGCCACCGGCCTGACCGCGCGGCTGTCGCGGTCGGTCGATCCCTCCATCATCGGCGGCCTCGTGCTGCGGGCCCGCGGTGTCCTGCTCGATGCCTCCGTCAAGCGCGAGCTGGACGATCTCCGGCTCGCCCTGACCACTACACCACTGCCCACAGGGAGCGAAGCGTGAGCCTACGTCCAGACGAGATTGCTGCGATCCTCAAGAGCGAGATCGAGCGGTACGAGGTCGACGTCGACGTCGAAGAGGTCGGCACCGTGATCCAGATCGGCGACGGTATCGCCCGCATCTACGGGCTGGAGCGCTGCGTCGCGCTGGAGAAGCTCCAGCTCGACCACGGGGTGACGGGCCTGGCCCTGAACCTCGAGGAGGACAACGTCGCCGCCGTGCTGTTCGGCGAGTGGGAGAAGATCAGTGAGGGCTCGACCGTGCGCCGTACCGGCGAGGTCATGTCCGTCCCGGTCGGCGAGGCCCTGATCGGCCGCGTGGTCGACCCGCTGGGCAATCCGCTCGACGGCGCCGGCCCGATCGAGACCACCGAGAGCCGCCCGCTGGAGTTCAAGGCCCCCGGCGTCGTCCAGCGCCAGCCGGTGAAGGAGCCGCTGCAGACCGGCATCAAGGCGATCGACTCGATGATCCCGATCGGCCGCGGCCAGCGCGAGCTGATCATCGGCGACCGCGGCACCGGCAAGACCGCGATCGGCGTCGACACGATCATCAACCAGAAGGGCCAGGACGTGATCTGCGTCTACGTCGCCATCGGCCAGAAGGCGTCGACGGTGCGCCAGGTGGAGGAGACGCTCCGCCGGGCGGGCGCGATGGACTACACGATCATCGTCACCGCGCCGGCCGCCGAGGCCGCGCCGATCAAGTACATGGCCCCGTACGCGGGCGCCGCGATGGCCGAGCACTTCCTCTACAACGGCCGCCACGCGCTCTGCATCTACGACGACCTGACCAAGCACGCGGACGCCTACCGGCAGATGTCGCTGCTGGTGCGCCGGCCTCCCGGCCGCGAGGCGTACCCGGGCGACGTCTTCTACCTGCACTCGCGGCTCCTCGAGCGCGCTGTCAAGCTGAGCGACGAGCTCGGAGGCGGGTCGCTGACGGCGCTGCCGGTGATCGAGACGCAGGCCGACGACGTGTCGGCGTACATCCCGACCAACGTCATCTCGATCACGGACGGCCAGATCTTCCTCAAGTCGAACCTGTTCTACTCCGGCGTCCGCCCGGCGATCGACGCCGGCATCTCGGTTTCCCGGGTGGGCGGCAACGCCCAGATCCGGGCGATGCGCAAGGTCGCCGGCCGTCTCCGGCTGGAGCTGGCCTCGTACCGCTCGCTGGAGGCGTTCGCCCAGTTCGCGTCGGAGCTCGACGCCGCGACCCAGCAGCAGCTGCGCCGCGGCCAGCGGCTGGTGGCGACGCTCAACCAGCCCCAGTACGCACCGTGGCCGGTGGAGGAGCAGGTCGCGGCGATCTGGGTTGCGACCAACGGCTACCTGGACAAGCTCGAGGTGAACGAGGTGCCGCGGTTCCACACGGAGCTGGTCGATTACCTGCGGGCCGAGGGCACCGTGCTGAAGGCGATCCGCGAGTCGGGCGACCTGTCCGACGACACGACCGCGGCGCTCAAGTCCAACGTCGAGACCTTTGCCGAGGGCTTCCAGTCGGAGAGCGCGCACGCGGAGGAGCAGCCGGCGGCAGCGGCCGCCTCGTAGCCGGATGGCAACTCTCCAGGACATCCGCCGGCGGATCCGGTCCGTCAGCAACACGCAGAAGATCACCAAGGCGATGGAGCTGGTGGCCGCGTCGCGGCTGCGCCGTGCCCAGGCCCGGATCGTGGCGCTGCGGCCGTACGCCGACAGCATGCAGCAGCTGATGCTGGACGTGGCAGCGGCAACGCCGAACGCGTACGACCAGCCGCTGCTGGCCCGCCGCGACGTGACCCGGGTCGCTGTGATCGCGCTCGCCGGCGACCGCGGTCTGGCCGGCGCCTTCAATGCCAGCGTGGTGCGGCGATCGCTGGAGATCGCACGCGAGTCGCGGGCCCAGGGCTACGAGGTGACCTGGCTGGCCGTCGGCCGCCGCGGCGCCTCGTCGCTGCGGTTCCGCCGGCAGGAGATCTCGCAGGCCTACACGGGCATCACCGACCGGCCCACCTACGCGGACGCCCAGGCGATCGCGGAGCGGGTCGCCGCCCTCTACTCGGAGGGCGAGGTCGACCGCGTGGTCATGGTCTACAACCACTTCATCTCGCCGCTCCAGCAGCGGCTGGACGAGGTCGAGCTGCTGCCCGTGCCGGAGACGGCGCTGACCGGCGTCGAGGCCGTCAAGATCGAGGGCTCGTACGAGTACGAGCCGGACGTCACCGAGGTGCTCAGCGAGCTCGTCCCGGCGTACCTCGAGATCCAGGTGTACCGCGCGCTGCTCGAGTCGACGGCGTCCGAGCACGGCGCCAGAATGACGGCGATGCGCAACGCGTCCGAGAACGCGGGCGTGCTGATCGACGACTACACGCTGAAGATGAACCGTGCCCGACAGGCAGCGATCACCCAGGAGATCCTCGAGGTCGTCGCGGGTGCGGACGCGCTGCAGTAGCGGCCTCGCAGCACTGGTCGGCGTCGTCCTCGCCGCGGGCTGCGGCGGCGGCGCCACGGGTGGCCCACCGACCGGGCCGCCGCCCGCGGCGGGGCCTGCGATCTCCTACGTGCTGTCCGACGACCCGGTGTCGGTCACCCCGCTGGGCGCGTCATCCCCGTCCGAGCTGACGGTCGAGCGCAGCGTGTTCGCCGGACTGGTCGACACCGATCCGTCCGGCGCCGGTGTGGTACCCGTGCTGGCCCGGTCGTGGACGGCGTCCGACGACCTGAAGACGTTCACCTTCCGGCTGCGCAAGGACGTCAAGTTCACCGACGGCGAACCGGTCACGGCCGACACGTTCGTCCGCGACTGGGGGATCGTCTGCGCCACCGGCGCCCCCGCCGCACCGCTGCTGCGGCTGATCGACGGCGCCGAGCGCTGCGGACTCGACCCCGGCATGACGTCGCTGCCCGGCGTGCGGGCGCTGGCGTCCGACCGGCTGTCGGTGACCCTGTCCGCGCCGTTCGCCGACCTGCCCGCGGTGTTCTCGAACCCCGGCACGTTCGCCTTCCCGCCCGACCTGGCGGACACGCCCGAGGAGCGCGCCGCGTTCGAGCAGAACCCGGTCGGCTGTGGGCCGTTCCGGATCGAGAGCTGGGTGCGCGGCTCCAGCATCAGCTTGGTGCGCACCACGGGCGCTGTGAAGGTGGCCGGCCTCGACCTGACGATCCTGCGCGGCTCGGTCGGCGCCCGGGCGGCCGTCAGCGGGTTCCGGAACGGCCGGTTCGACGCGACCCCGCTGCCGGCGTCCCAGCTGAAGGTGACCATGTCCGATCCGCAGCTGTCCCGCCGCCTGGTGATCCGGCCGCTGGAGGCGCTGACGGCGCTGCTGGTGTCGCCCCAGGTCGTACCCAGTCTGGCGGAGCGGCAGGCGATCGCGCACGCCAACGACCCGGTCGGCGCCGCGGCGGCGTCCGGCGGCGGCACGCCCGCGGACGGCCTGATCCCGGTGACCACGCCGGGCTACGTCCCCGGTGCCACGATCTACCCCTACGACCCGGCCGCGGCGTCATCCGAGCTGGGCGGGAGCCCCCAGAAGCTGCGCGTCTACCCGGATGACGCCGAGCTGACGGTGGTCGCGAGCCAGGTCGTGAACGCGCTGCGGGCGGTCGGGCTGCCGGCGACGCTGACCGAGCGGGCGTCGGGCGCACTCCGGGTGGTGCGGCTGTCCGCGGCGTATCCCACGGCCGACGCCATCGTTGGCCCGCTGGCCCTGGGCGGCGAGGCCCGCAAGCTGCTGAACGAGAGCCGCACGACGCGTGACATCGAGATGCGGCAGGAGCTGCAGCGGGCCACCGCCGTGGCCGAGCTACGATCGGCAATTGTGATACCGCTCACATTTTCCGGCGCGCCGTTCGTCGTCCAACCTGGAGTCGACGGTGCCGTCTTCGACGCTGCCGGACTGCCGCATTTCAATCAATGGGGGTGGGTACAATCGTCACGGTGAACCGCGTTCTGTCGCTCTGGGACCGCACTGCTGTGCGCCGTGCCGGATACGCCATCGCGGCGATTGTCTTCTTCGCAGGGACGGTTGCCTACCTGAATGTCCGCTCCGAGAACAGCGCGGCGCCGGCCAAGGTCGTGCCGGGCACGGACGTCCAGAAGTACGGCGCCGAGATCCCTCTGCCCAAGGGCGCGGTCGGCGTCGGCAAGAAGTTCATCGACGATGCGGTGCTGCGCAAGGACCTGGCGGACGGCTGGGCGCTCAGCACGGCCACCGTGCACGCCGACCTGACGCGCAGCCAGTGGGAGACCGGCTCGATCCCGGTACAGCCGTTCGACGCTTCCGCCTACGACGGAACCACGTTCAAAGTCGTGCGATCCCGGGAAAAGAGCGTCCTATTGCTGCTTCTGATCTCATCCAGCAGCCCCGACGTGAAGTCCGGCGAGTTCTTCATGGAGCTCGTGCCGGCCGGGGACGGCTGGAAGGTCAACTACTTCGGCCCGAGGGGCACGAACCCGCCCATTCCGGCGCAGCGTCCGTGACGCTCGTCCTACGGCTGTTGCCCAACGCCGGTCCGACCGGTATTCTGCGAGCACGATGTCGGTAGACGTCCGAACCACCACCGTTGTCGAGCCGCTCGCCGGTGGAGGATACGAGGCAGAGGGAGTCACCGGTGTCGAGGCTCGGAGCCCGTGGCAGCAGGCCTGGCGACGGCTGAGGCGGGACCGGCTGGCGGTCATCAGCGGCGTGATGATCATCTTCATGATCCTGCTCGCCTTCGTCGGAGCGCCGATCGCCGAGAAGATCGTCGGGCACGGCCCGAACGACATCATCCCCGGCGGCGTCGAGAACTACCAGCCGGTTGGCCCGTGGTCGGAGGTCTCGGACGGCAAGGGCGGCCAGACGATGCTGGTGCTCGGCGCATCCGACCTGGTCGGCCGCGACGAGTTTCTGCGCCTGCTGTACGGCGCCCGCGTCTCGCTCGAAGTCGGCATCCTGGCGACGACTCTCGGACTGATGCTGGGGGTGATCACGGGCATGCTCGCCGGCTATTACGGCGGAGCGACGGACACGCTGGTGTCCCGCTTGACCGAGATCATCATGGCGTTCCCGCTGCTGCTGTTCCTGATCGCCCTGTCGGCGACAGTCGGCGACAGGCTGAACGACATCACGTTCGGCGGGCTCTTATATCCAGGGGTGTTCAGCCTCGTGCTGGTGATCACCCTGTTCTCGTGGTTCTATCCGGCGCGCATCATCAGATCGCAGGTGCTCTCGCTGCGCGAGAAGGAGTTCGTCGAGGCCGCGCGCATGGTCGGCTCCTCGAACTTCCGGATCATGCGCTCGCACCTGCTGCCGCACCTGGTCGGGACGATCATCGTCTACGGCACGGTGACGATCGCGATCAACATCCTGCTCGAGTCGACGCTGTCGTTCCTCGGCGTGGGCCTCCCGGAGCCGAACGCGAGCTGGGGCAAGCTGCTCGACCAGGCCGTGCAGTTCTACACGATCCAGCCCTGGCTGATCGTCTGGCCGGGCCTGATGCTGCTGATCGTGACGCTGTCGTTCAACCTGCTCGGCGACGGCCTGCGCGACGCGCTCGACCCCCGCGCGTCGCTCTAACTTTCCCAACAGTGCTCCGTCCTAGACGGTAAGCGATTGGGGATCCCGTGGTCCCGGAGGGGCAGTGGATCCGGAAGTTCGACGGGAAGAAGGTTCGATGAAGAGACGACCAGGTTTGTGGCTGGCGCTCACGGCGTTCGTCGCGGGCGTGAGCATGCTCGGCCTCTCCGGCTGCGGCAGTAGCAGTGGCGGGAGCAGTAGCGCGAGCGGCGGATCCGGGGGAAGCGGAGCGATCCCGGCCCACCAGGACGGTGGCACGATCACGACCGCGCTGAACGGGAACATCGACTACCTCGACCCTGCGCTGGCGTACTACCAGGCGTCCTGGCAGATCGAGTACTCGACCTGCGTCAAGCTCACCAACTACAAGGACGAGGCAGGGGATCAGGGTCGCGTGATCTACCCGGAGGCCGCGTCCTCGCTGCCGGAGATCTCGTCCGACGGCCTGACGTACACCTACACGGTGCCGCCGGGCAAGTTCAAGTTCAACACCGGCGAGTCGGTGACCGCCGAGTCGTTCCAGTACGCGCTCGAGCGGGATCTGAACCCCAAGCAGGCGAGCTACTTCGGCTCGTTCTTCCTGTCGCCCTACATCAAGGGCGCCGCGGACTTCAAGGGCAAGCCCGGTGAGCATGTGTCCGGCATCCAGGTGAACGGCGACAAGCTGATCATCAGCCTGACTCAGAAGGACGGCGGCCTGATCTCGAAGCTGACGACGCCGTTCGCGTGCGCCGTCACCAAGGACACCCCGATCGACTCGAAGGGCGTCCACGCACCCGCAGGCGCTGGTCCCTACTACGTTGCCAGCTACACGCCGAACCGGTCGATCGTGCTGAAGAAGAACCCGAACTACACGGGTGACCGGCCGGCCTACGCCGACGAGATCGACTACACGCAGCTGACCATCGATCAGAACCAGGGCACCCTGGAGACGAAGAACGGCCAGCTCGACTACGCGGGGAGCGACGTCGTTGTCCCAGCGCAGAACTTCCAGCTGAACAAGGAGTTCGGCCCGGACGGCACTGCGGGTGGCGACCAGCGGTTCTTCATCACACCCGCCGCGGTCATCTCGTACCTCGCCCTGAACACCGTGCGCGACACGTTCTCGAACGAGAAGGTGCGCCAGGCGGTCAACTGGGCGATCAACCGCAAGGAAATCCTGCAGCCGTCCGGTTACGGCGCAGGCATCCCGACCGACAAGTATCTGCCGCCGCAGTTCCCGGCGGCGGGCTTCGAGGAGTCGATCTACCCGCTCGACTCGAGCGACATCGATAAGGCGAAGCAGCTGATGCAGGAGTCCGGCGTGCAGACGCCGCTCAACGCGGTGCTGTACACCTGCAACTCCCAGCCCTGCCCGGATCGCGCCGCGATCATCCAGCAGGAGCTGAAGCCGATCGGGATCAATGTCCAGATCAAGGAGTTCGACCGCGGAGTGCAGTTCACCAAGGAAGGCACGAAGGGTGAGCCGTTCGACATCGCTGATGAGGGTTGGATCGCGGACTACTACGACGCGTACGACTTCATCAACGTGCTGCTGGACGGGTCGAACATCCCGGAGACGGGTGGCAACAACTTCTCGTTCTTCAACGATCCGTCGTTCAACAAGCGGATGCAGGATGCCAACCAGCTGACCGGCGAGGAGCGCGACAAGACCTACGGGCAGATCGCGACCGATCTGGCCAAGGGTCCGGCTCCGTGGGCATCCCGCTCGACCGGAACGAACATCGACTTCTTCGGCTCGAGGATCGGTTGTCAGGTGAACCAGGGCTCGTATGGGTTCGCCCTGAACACCTTCTGCATCCGCTCATAGTCGAACGCGTTTGGAGTCGGTAGACTCCGGGGAATACCAGTCGGGGCGCCGGTTTCTCACCGGCGCCCCGGCAATCTTCCGACCATGATCCGCTATATCATCAGAAGGCTCTTGTGGGCGGTGGTGCTCTTCATCGCCGTCACGCTGGTCACCTTCGTCATCTTCTATCTGATCCCGGTGGATCCGGCGCGCTTGGCAGCCGGGAGAGCGGCGACGCCCGCTGAGGTGCAGGAGGTGGCGCACCGCCTGTACCTCGACAAGCCGATCTGGCAGCAGTACGGCCACTTCCTCGAGCAGCTGGTGATCCACGGGAACCTCGGCTACTCGTACGCCAACCGGCAGAGCGTCAATGACATCATCAGGTCCGCGGCGCCGATCACGGCGTCGCTGGTGATCGGCGCCGCGATCCTCTGGATGTTGATCGCGATCCCGATCGGCGTGCTGTCAGCTCTGCGGCCGCGCTCGCTGCTCGACCGAACGTCGATGGTGTTCGTCCTGATTGGCATCTCCGTGCACCCGGTGTGGCTCGCGCTCGTAGGGTCGTATCTGCTGGGCTACGTGCCGACGAGCGGCCACTTCCTGTGGTTCAACTTCCCGTCGTTCACGCTGTTCCCGATCCAGGGGTACTGCGCGTTCACCGGGGCAGCGCCAGGGGAGCAATGCGGTGGGCCGGTCGACTGGTTCTACCACCTGCTTCTGCCGTGGTCCGTGTTCGCGTTCCTGTACGCGGCCTTCTACGTCCGGCTCGTCCGGTCGCAGGTGATGGAGGTGCAGAACGAGGATTACGTCCGCACCGCCCGCGCAAAGGGGGCGCCGGAGCGGCGTGTGCTCACGCAGCACGTCCTCCGCAACGCCATGCTTCCTGTGGTCACGGCCTTCGGCATGGACGTGGCGCTGGCGCTGGGTGGCGCCGTGCTGCTGGAATCGGTGTACGGCCTGCCCGGCCTCGGGTACGTGGCGATCAAGTCGCTCAGCCAGTTCGACTACCCGATCACGCTGGGGGTGGTGGTGTTCGCCTCCGTGGTGGTGATCATCTTCAACCTGATCATCGACCTGCTCTACGCCTGGATCGATCCGCGCATCCGGCTCGGCTGACGATCACCTACCATCCCCCGATATGGCCCTTCTCGAAGTCACTGATCTGAAGACTGCTTTCAAGACCGACGACGGCATCGTCCAGGCCGTCGACGGCATCTCGTTCTCGGTGGAGAAAGGCGAGACGCTGGCGATCGTCGGCGAGTCCGGCTGCGGCAAGAGCGTCACCTGCATGAGCATCATGGGGCTGCTGCCGCGCCAGAACACCGTCCACTCGGGCCAGGCGGTGCTCGGCGGCCGCGACCTGCTGGCGATGAGCTCCGACGACCTGCGCCACGTGCGGGGCACGGACGTGGCGATGATCTTCCAGGACCCGATGACCTCGCTGAACCCGGTGCACACCATTGGCCGACAGCTGCGCGAGGCGATCGAGGTGCACGAGAACGTGTCCAAGCAGCGCGCCAACGCCCGCGCGCTGGAGATGCTGCGGGCGGTCGGCATTCCCCGCGCCGAGACCCGGCTCGACGACTATCCCCACCAGTTCTCCGGCGGCATGCGCCAGCGTGTGATGATCGCGATGTCGCTGATCAACAACCCCGACCTGCTGATCGCGGACGAGCCGACGACTGCGCTCGACGTCACCACCCAGGCCCAGATTCTGCGGCTGATCAAGAGCCTCCAGAACGACTTCGGCAGCGCGGTGATCATGGTCACCCACGATCTCGGCGTTGTCGCCGAGGTGGCCGACAAGGTGCTGGTCATGTACGCGGGCAAGGTCGCCGAGCAGGGTGACGTCGACGAGATCTTCTTCCACCCCAACCACCCGTACACCTGGGGGCTGCTCAACTCACTGCCGCGCCTGGTAGTGCACGGCGGGGAGCTGCGGCCGATCCCGGGAACGCCGCCGTCCCTGCTCCACCCGCCGCCCGGTTGCCGGTTCCATCTGCGGTGTCCGCACCGGATGGACGTCTGCTCGGTGGAGGTACCGCCGCTCGAGTCGCTCTCGACCAACCCCGGCCACCTTGTGGCCTGCCACCTGACCGAGGAGTTCCGCCGGCAGAAGGCCGACGAGCTCGCGGCGTCGATGCTGGCCCAGACCTCCTGACCTGAAGGGACGAAGACCGACCGTGGCCGAAGAACTGCTCGTCGTCGAGGATCTCGAGAAGCACTTCCCGATCAAGCGCGGCATCATCTTCCAGAAGGAGATCGGCAGGGTGCGGGCGGTCGACGGCGTGTCCTTCGTGGTCAACAAGGGCGAGACGCTGGGCGTCGTTGGCGAGTCCGGCTGCGGGAAGTCCACGATGGCCCGCTGCGTGATGCGGCTGCTCGACCCGACCGGCGGCAAGGTGGTCTTCGACGGGCAGGACATCACCCACCTCAACCGGCGGGACATGATGGAGGTCCGCAAGAAGCTGATGATGGTGTTCCAGGATCCGTACGCGTCGCTCAACTCGCGGAAGCGGGTCGGCTCGATCATCGGCGAGGCGCTCGAGGTGCACAAGCTGGCGTCGCAGGCCGAGATCCGCAAGCGCGTCCAGGAGCTGCTCGAGGTCGTCGGCCTGAACCCGGAGCACTACAACCGCTTCCCGCATGAGTTCTCGGGCGGCCAGCGCCAGCGCATCGGCATCGCCCGCGCGCTCGCCATCCGGCCCAAGCTGATCGTCTGCGACGAGCCCGTGTCCGCGCTCGACGTGTCCGTGCAGGCGCAGGTGCTGAACCTGCTGAAGCAGCTGCAGCGCGAGTTCGACCTGACGTTCGTGTTCATCGCGCACGACCTCGACGTCGTCCAGCACATCTCCGACCGCGTGGCCGTCATGTACCTGGGCAAGATCGTCGAGGAGGCCCAGGGCCACGCGCTGTACGAGCGGCCGTTGCACCCGTACACGGGCGCGCTGCTGTCGGCCGTGCCGGTTCCGAACCCGGTGGTCGCGCGCCAGCGGCGGGCTGTCGTGCTCGAGGGCGACGTGCCCAGCCCGATCAATCCTCCCGCCGCGTGCCGTTTCCACCCGCGATGCCCGCGCTTCCAGCAGGGCACGTGCGACGTCGTCGAGCCGGAGCTGGAGCCGAAGGACGGCGACCAGCAGCATCTGGCCGCATGTCACTTCCCGCTCGAGAGCTGGCCGCTGCCCGACCTGCGCCTGCCGAGTACGGCCGCCTCGGCGTGAGCCGATGACTCGCTCGGAGCTCCTGGCAGGGCTGCGGCGGATGGGCCTGATCTTCGTCGTCGTCCTCGTCCTGACGATCGTCGTGTCTCTCTCGCTCGGCCTGCTCGCCGGATCGTCGGCGCGGCGCTCGGTCTCGGTCGGCCTGTACCTTGTGGCGGTCGGCTGCATCGTGCTCGGGCTGTTCCAGGCCATCAAGCCGCCCGTGCGGCCGCTGCGCGAAGCGGCCGAGGAGGAGCCGCCGTCGCCGATCGGCGGCATGCTCGGCGTGCGCGGCGGCGGGCCGATCCGCTGGGCGACGGGCGAGGAGCTCGGTGAGACGGTTGCGACCGCGGGCTTCCTGCTGGGAATGGGAGTCGTATTGATCGTGCTGGGCACGATCATCGACGGACGGCGCGCTCTCGTCTAACGTGGTCGCATGCCGTTGATCTCCACCGTTTCCAACCGAGTCTGACGTCTCGACCACGACGCCCGTGTGGCGTCGGCGTTGTCCCGCGAGCAGGCGCTCACGGGCGAGGCTGAGGCTGCCGATGCTTCCCCGCGGCCAACGCTGCCACACGTGGTGGCAAACTTCATCCGGGCCGCGACGTCTAGATGATGAGACCCCGACGATGCCCGATTCTCTGAACAACCCGATTTCCTGCGCTCAGGCGCGTGCTGCCGTCTCCGCGTGCGTGGACGGCGAGGCGGCCGAGCTGGAGCGCGCGACCGCCCGCAGGCACCTGCAAACGTGTGCTCAGTGCCGGGAGTTCGAGACGATCGTGCTGCACACGCGGCGCCAGCTGCGCAGTGCGCCGGTGCTCGAGCCGTCACGCTCGCTGCGCCCGGCCCAGCGCACCGCGCGCCGCCGGCTACCGCGCCCGGTCGCCGTGGCCGGGATTGCCGCCGCGTTGGCGCTCGCCGCGGTCATCGGAGCCGGCGTGTCGGCCGTCCACCGGCCGACGGCGCCGCGTCCGGCACCCGCCGTGCGGATCGCGAGCGTGGATCCACGCGCGCAGCAGTCAGCGATGCACGAAGGCCGCTTGCGAGCACTGCGCGGGGCGCCGGACACCACGATCCAGATCGAGCTGCTGCGAGACCGGCTCGGCTAAGCGGTGTCACGAAGTCCGGCTCCGGAGGGTCGGCCGGCCTGATAGAATCCCGCCTGCTTACGCCGAAAACACGCATCCTCGCGCAACCACAGGGGAGTTACATGTCGAACGCTGACGGGCAGAATCTCGGGAAGATCGTGGCGATCAGGGGCGTCGTCATCGACGCGGTATTCGAGGGCGATCTGCCCGCGATCTACAACGCGCTCGAGATCTCGATGCCCAACGACACCAAGCTGGTGGCGGAGGTGCAGCAGCATCTCGGCGACAACAAGGTGCGCGCGATCGCGATGGATGCGACCGACGGACTGGCCCGCGGGCTCGAGGTCGTCGACACCGGCGCGCCGATCAGCGTGCCGGTCGGCGAGGCGACGCTGGGCCGGATCTTCAACGTGCTGGGCGAACCGATCGACGAGGGCGAGCCGGTGGAGGCGGAGCAGCGTTGGGAGATCCACCGTAAGGCGCCGGCCTTCGAGGACCTTTCGCCGACGGCCGAGATCTTCGAGACCGGCATCAAGGTGATCGACCTGCTGGCTCCGTACGTCAAGGGCGGCAAGATCGGCCTGTTCGGCGGTGCCGGCGTGGGCAAGACCGTGCTGATCCAGGAGCTGATCAACAACATCGCCCAGCAGCACGGCGGCCGCTCGGTGTTCGCCGGCGTGGGCGAGCGCACACGCGAGGGCAACGACCTCTGGCTGGAGATGACCGAGTCCGGGGTGATCAGCAAGACCGCGCTGGTTTACGGCCAGATGAACGAGCCGCCGGGCGCGCGCCTGCGGGTGGGCCTGACCGGCCTGACGCTCGCCGAGTACTTCCGCGACGAGCAGGGCGCCGACGTGCTGTTCTTCATCGACAACATCTTCCGCTTCGTGCAGGCGGGCTCCGAGGTGTCGGCGCTGCTCGGCCGCATGCCCAGCGCCGTGGGCTACCAGCCGACGCTGGCCACCGAGATGGGCGAACTGCAGGAGCGCATCACGTCGACAAACAAGGGCTCGATCACGTCGGTGCAGGCCATCTACGTGCCCGCCGACGACCTGACCGACCCGGCGCCGGCCGCGTCGTTCGCCCACCTGGACGCGACGACGGTGCTCTCCCGCGACATCGCATCGAAGGGCATCTACCCGGCCGTCGATCCGCTCGACTCGAGCTCCCGGATCCTCCAGCCGGGCCTCGTCTCCGACGACCACTACCGGACGGCGACGCGGGTGCAGGAGGTGCTGCAGCGGTACAAGGACCTGCAGGACATCATCGCCATCCTGGGCATGGACGAGCTGTCCGACGAGGACAAGCAGACCGTTGCCCGGGCGCGCAAGATCGAGCTGTTCCTGTCGCAGCCGTTCCACGTCGCCGAGGCGTTCACCGGTACGCCGGGCATCTACGTCCAGCTCGACACGACGATCCGGTCGTTCCAGGAGATCCTCGACGGTAAGCACGACGATGTGCCGGAGCAGGCGTTCTACCTGGTCGGCGGCATCGACGATGTGGTCGCGCGGGCCGAAGAGATGAAGTCGTCCGCGGCGGCGTAGCCCGATGGCCACGCCATACAAGGTCGACGTCGTCACGCCCGACGGCACGGCGTTCAGCGGGGAGGCCGAGATCATGGTCGTCCCCGGTTCGGCCGGCGAGCTCGGCATCCTGGCGCACCACGCGCCGCTGATCTCGAGCCTCAAGCCGGGGCGCACCAACCTGACCGTCGCCGAGGGCGGCGAGCGGCTGGAGTGGGCGACGGCCGAGGGCTTCATCGAGGTGCGCAAGAACGAGGCGCTGGTGCTGGTGTCCGAGGCGGTCCGTCGCGAGGACATCGACGCGGGCGAGGCGCGGGCCCGGCTGGAGCGAGCGCGTGCCGACCTGGAGCGCGCGGCCGGCGACGGCGACGTGTTCCGCGCGAAGCGCGAGGCGACGTTCGCCGAGGCGCTGGTCGACGTCGCAGAGGGTTGAGCCCAGGCGCGCCGAACAACACGGCGTGGCATACCCGGTACGGCTCAGAGTTCAGCGCGCCGAGCGGTATTCGCGGCTGACGACGTTCTTCCGCGGGATCATGATGATCCCGCATGTGATCTGGTGGATCGGCTACTCGATCGCCGCCGGGTTCGTGACGCTGTACGCGTGGTTCGCGATCCTCGCAAAGGGCCGGTACCCGCAGGGCTCGCTGGAGTGGCAGGAGCGCTACCTGCGTTACACCAGCCGGATCGCCGCGTTCTACTGGCTGCTGACCGACCGCTTCCCGCCGTTTCACGGTCGCGATGAGGCGGATGCGTACCCGCACGTGGCGTACTCGATCGAACGCCCCGAGCAGCTGTCGCGCCTGACCACCGCCCTGCGCGTGCCGGACGTGATCACCAACGTGCTGACGCGGATCAGCCTGATCACGGCCCTGGTGGAGCTGTACCTCCTGCCGGCGTACATCGTCGTCTTCTTCCTGTGGCTGTTCGGCCTGCTGGTGTCGATCGTGGCGTGGTTCGCGATCCTGATCACGGGCCGGTTCCCGGCGATGCTGTTCGAGCTGATCGAGCTGCCCTACAGGTACTCGGTTCGGCTGCAGTCGTTCGTGAACCTGGTGACCGACCGGTATCCGTGGTTCCAGCCCGAGAGCGAGCAGGGCAACGTGCCGTCGCCCGACTGGGATCAGCCGCTTCCACCCCCGTCCGAGGCGTAGGGAGGGCGCGTGGCGTATCCCGTCCACACCCGGCTGGAGTACCACGAGCGCGCGTCGCGGCTGACGACCTTCTTCCGCCTGATCCTGGCGATCCCGCACATCATCGTGGTCGCGCTCTACGGGATCGCAGCGGTTGTGCTCGCCATCGTCGCGTGGTTCGTGATCATCATCATCGGGCGGTATCCCGAGGGGATGTTCAACTTCCAGATGGGCTTCCTGCGGTACTCGACCCGGGTGCGCTGCTACCTGAGCCTGCTGACCGACCGGTTTCCGCCGTTCGGCGGCGGTTCGCCGGACGACGGCTATCCGATCCAGGTCTCGGCGGAGCTGCCCGAGCACCTCTCACGGTTGACGACCTTCTTCCGCGGGCTGCTGTCGATCCCCGCGTACATCGTGCAGTACTTCCTGGGCATCCTCGAGCAGCTGATGAGCGTGGTCGCCTGGTTCGTGATCGTGTTTACAGGGCGGCTGCCGCAGTCGATCTTCGAGATCATGGAGCTGCCGCAGCGTTACTACGTCCGCTACAACGCGTACTCGCTGCTGCTCACCACCGACCGCTACCCCTGGTTCCAGTCCGAGGACGAGCCGGACGACGTCCCCTCCGCCGACTGGAACCAGCCGCTGCCACCGCCACCGGTCGCGTAGCGAGCAGACCCCCTGTCGCGTGACCCCCTGTCGCGCTACGCACCGCGCCGAAGGATGCGGGCGATCGCCGAATGGTGGACCCCAACGGCTTCGCCGATCTGCCGAAGCGAGTAGCCGTGCTCCCGAGCGGCGTGGATGCCATCGGGGCGGGTCAGTAAGACCTCGAGGGGCAGGCGGGGTCTCGCTCGCTCGAGAGCGTCAGGGATGCCGTGTTCGACGAACCGCCGGTACCCCTCGGCGCCGTCGTCGAACAGATCTGCGACCGCATGGGTGTCCAGGAAGTCGGGCGCGATCGCCGGCTTGATCGTCGCTCGGTAGCTTGACCAGCGCCAGCCCGCCGGATGGTCACACGCGCCATGCGCGACTGGGTTCAGCGGGATGTACCGGAGGGTGGCGATGTGGTGCTCGTTTCGGGTGAGAAGCTTGGCCTTGTATCTGCCCTGGAACAGCGGGCCGATGCGGCGGTGCCGGTCGTTGAACCGGCGCACGTATGTCTGCTGAAAGAGCTTCATGCCAACGGCAAGGTTCGGCTTCCGCGTTCGGATCAGCGCGTGGAGGTGGTTGTCCATCAGGCAATAAGCTGTAAGGCTCCAGCGGTGTTCGATCACGGCCTTCGCGAGTAGCTCGATCAGCATCAGCCGGTCCTGGTCGTCGCGGACGATCAACTGCTTGTCGACTCCTCGCTGCATCACGTGGTACGCAGCGTCCTCGAACTGGATCCGCGGCTGACGGGGCATCGCGCGACGGTACGGTCCAGGCATGCCGCGTGTCAGTCACGAGCGGTCAAGGAACTGCGACAGGGGGTCAGGAACGGCGTCGCATTGCTGCGACGCGGTTCCTGACCCCCTGTCGCACCCTCAGAGCAGCGCGCGGCTGGCGGCCTTCTCCAGCGGCTCGGGCGGCGGCCCGTCGCCGAAGCGCGCCGGGTCGAAGCGCGCAGCGTCGGGGTGGGAGCCGGTGGCGATCAGGTCGGCCACCAGTCGCCCGCAGCGCCAGCCGTTGACGTTGCCGACGCCGCTGTAGCCGCCGCTGATGTACAGGCCCGGCCGGCCGGGCACTTCGCCGGCCAGCGGCACGAGGTCGGCCGAGAAACCCATCACGCCCGCCCAGCGGTGGGTGATGGCGACACCGGCGAGGCCGAGGTCGTCCGCAAGGAAGCGCTCCAGCGCCGCCTGCACCGCGGGCGTCGTCTCCTCGACGTCCGTGTACTCCGCCTCCAGGTCGGCGAGCCTCCCGCCGCCCAGAACGATGCGCCGATCGGCCGTCGGCCGGTAGTACCAAAACCCGAACCCCGAGTGGGTCGGGCACCAGAGCACTCGCAGCTCGGGCGGCAGCGGCTCCGTCGCCACCATCTGTCCGCGCACCGGGTAGACGTAGCCGTCGAGCCACGGCGCCACCTGCGGGATCAGCCCATCGCAGGCCACGACCACGGCCTGGCTGGTCACCGCCCCGCCGGGCGTCCGGACGACCCACCCGCCGCCGGGGGATTCCACCGCCGTCGCCGGCGAGTGCTCGTACACCGCCGCGCCGCGGTCGGCCGCGCCGCCGACCAGCGCCCGCACCCAGCGCGGCGGCTCGAGCTCGCCGTCGCCTGGGAAGAACGCCGCCGCAGCGAACCTGCCGCGCATCGGCTCGGGCACGCGGTCGAGCGCGTCCTCGACCGGCAGCCCGTCGGCCCGCGCGGCGCTCACCGCCTGATCCACCTCGTGCGCCTCATCCTCGCCGCCGAGCCACAGGCTTCCCCGCCGCTGAACAGCGTCGGCCACGCCCAGCTCGGCCGCCATCGCCGCCATCTCGCCGAGCGCCCGGTCCGCCGCGGCGTCGCTCGAGCCGACCGCGAATCCGGCGTTGCGCCCGCTCGCCGACGCCGCCACCTCGCGCGCATCGACCACCACCGGCCGCAGCCCATGCTCGAGCAGCCGCCATGCGCACGCACCTCCGGTGACACCGGCGCCGACGATGCAGACGTCGGCCGACACGTCGCCCCGGAGCCGGTCATGGCCCCGCGACGGAGCCTGGATCTGCCACAGAGACGGCGTTGACACGGCCGCTCCTAGCCTACAATCGCCGCCGTGGCCGCCGCCGACGAAGTCGCCCTCCTCGAGCGCCTGATCTCGTACGACACCTCCCGCGACGAGGGTATCCAGGAGGCGTTCGCGTTCCTCAAGGGCTGGCTCGAGGCGCGCTCCATCTCCCACGTTCAGTACGACCGCGGGCTGCCGTCGCTGGTCGCCGCAGTGGGGGACGGCCCCCGTATCGTTGTCTGGAATGCACACGTCGACGTCGTTCCTGGCCGCACCGAGCAGTTCTCGCCGTGGCGCGTGAACGGCCGTGTCTACGGCCGCGGCGCCTACGACATGAAGGGCGGGCTGGCCGGGATGCTGGCCGCGCTCGCCGACCTGGCCGACGCCCGCGACACCATCCCCGGGGTCAAGGTCAAGCTGCTGATCGTCCCCGACGAGGAGCGTGAGGACGAGCCGGCCGGGGGCAAGGCCTCGGCCTTCCTGGCCGACGAGGGGCACGTCGGCGACTTCGTCATCTGCGGCGAGCCGACCGACCTCGAGATCGGCGTGCAGTCGAAGGGCGTGCTGGTGCTGCGGATCGACGTCGAGGGCCGCGGCGCGCACGGCTCGACGCCATGGCTGGGCGAGAACGCGATCCTCCGCGCCCTCGACCTCTACCAGCGGATCCTCGAGCTGCCGTTCTCGACCGGGCAGTCCGAGCTGTTCGCCCGACCGTCGATCAACATCGGCCGGATCTCCGGCGGCGACGCCGTCAACAAGGTGCCCGACCACTGCCGGATGGACGTCGACATCCGCTACCTGCCCAACCAGGATCCCGACGAGGTGCTGCGGCAGGTTCGAAGCCTCGGTGCGATGACGATCACGCCGCTCTACGAGCTGCCGCCGGCGGCGCTCGATCCGGGCGAGGAACATGTCCGCGTGCTGCGTGAGGCCGTCCGCGGTGTCGGCGGCGGCGAGGCGCCCGCTGTGGGCCGCGACGGCGCGTCCGACGCGGTGTTCTTCCTCGACCGCGGCATCCCCAGCATCGAGTTCGGGCCGGCCGGGGGCGGGCACCACGGGCCGGAGGAGTACGTCGAGGTCGAGTCGCTGGCCCGGTACCGGAGGGCGCTCGTGGCCTTCGCCCAACGATTGGCGACCGCTGAGAACGGATGAGGAGACCGGCAATCCGCGGCGAAGAGCCGTTCTATACTGGGACGCGCCCGTGAGTCGGGCGCTTTCTTCGAGGACCGCGTGCCGACCGAAACGCCGCCTAAGCCCCCCAGATCCCGACCCGAGATGGTCGTGTACGACGCCCGCCACGGCGGGGGTAAGCGACGCATACGCTGGAAGCGGGTGGCGCTGTGGACGTTCGGCAGCCTGCTGATCCTGCTGCTGGCGATCGGCGGCGTCGTCGGCTACTGGGCGCACGGGCTGGTCGACCAGATCAGCCACCTGGACAAGAGCACCAAGGCCGCGCAGGGCGATCTCGTCCAGATCCCGACGGCGAACCAGGCCGCGGTCGGGCTGGTGATCGGCTCCGACAAGCGGCAGGGTGACGGCGTCAACGACTCCCGCTCGGACACGCTGATGCTGGTGCGGATCGACCCGCAGACGCACTACATCTCGCTGCTCTCGCTGCCCCGCGACCTGTGGGTCGACATCCCCGGCTACGGCGAGAACAAGATCAACGCCGCGTACGAGCAGGGCGGGGTGAAGCTGGCCCTGAAGACGGTCGAGTCGGTCACCGGCGTCGACGTCAACTACCTGATGGTGGTCGACTTCAGCGGCTTCACGCGGCTGGTCAACGCGTTCGGCGGCGTCTACGTGCCGGTCGACCAGTACTACCAGCACACCAACACGCCGGGCACGGAGCAGTACGCCCAGATCGACGTCAAGCCCGGCTACCAGCTGCTGCACGGCACCGACGCGCTGGGCTTCGCGCGCTACCGCCACACCGACTCCGACTTCTACCGCAACGCCCGCCAGCAGACATTCCTGCAGGCGTTCCAGGCGCGGGCGTCCGAGAAGCTGCACGGCATCGACCTGACCGAGATCGGCACCTACAAGGACATCGCCGAGACGATCGCCGACAGCGTCCAGGTGACCGGCCGCAACGGGCCGCCAAGCGTGCAGACGATGATCTCCTACGCGACGCTCGCCTACGAGAGCCGCGGGCACGTCGTGTCGTCGCGGCTGACGGCAGGGGCCGGGATGATCGGCGACGCGTCGGTGGTGACGACCACGCCGGAGGACATGCACACCGCCGTCTACGCCTTCACGCACCCGCAGTCGCTGGCCAAGCCGACCGTGCCGACCGGCAAGAAGCCGGCGAACACCTCGAAGTTCAAGCCGGCGGTCGAGCCGGCCGGCGTCTCGCTGACGTCCGTCAACGGCAACGGTCGTCACCGGCTCGGCGGCCAAGGCGGGCGCGGCGCTCCACCGCTTCGGCTACCAGGTCGACGTCAGCCAGGTGCCGGCGCCGACGTTCGACTACTCGCAGAACTGGGTCTACTTCCATTCCGGCCAGCAGAAGGCCGCGACCGACGTTGCCAAGATCATGGGCAACGCGCAGACTGCGCCGTGCCGGCCACTTTCACCTACGGCACCGACCTGGTGGTCATCGTCGGCAAGCCGTTCAAGGGCACGACGGCGATCCAGCCGCCCAGGCAGTCGACGCCGACCGGGCTGCCGGCCGACATCGTCCGCGACTCACAGGCGTACCTGAGCTACTTCCAGACCGCGAAGCGCAGCCTGCACTTCCCGGTGCTCTACCCGACGGTGCAGCAGACCGGCTCACAGTTCGACGACTTCACGACCGAGATGCCGATCCGCACGTACAACATCGCCGCCGCGGGCAAGGGCTGGAACTCGATGTACGCGGTGTTCGCCATGCCGAACCTCGCCGGTGCGTACTGGGGGATCGAGGAGACCCGCTTCGTCGACGCGCCGATTCTGGCCAGCCCCGACCTGATCCGCAAGCTGGACGGCCGCTCGTACAAGTTCTACTTCAACGGCACGCACATCCACATGATCGCCATCGTCCAGGGAGGCGTGGCCTAGCTGGGTGCAGAACACGCTTCGCGACGACCTGTCGAACCCCGACATGATCGCGATCGCCCGGTCATTGCGCCCCGCCTGATGGCCGAAGGGGCAGACAGGAGCGCCATCGGCGTCGTCGGCGTGGGATACGTGGGCCTGGTGACGGCGGTCTGCTTCGCCGACCTGGGCAACCACGTGATCTGCGTCGACGTCTCCGAGGAGCGGATCCGGGCGCTGCGCGACGGCCGGGTGCCGATCTACGAGCCGGGGATCGAGCGGCTGCTCGAGCGCAACCGCGACCGCCTCGAGTTCACCCTCGACATGGCCGAGGTGTTCGACCGCGCCCAGGTGGTGTTCGTCTGCGTCGACACTCCGCCCACGCACTCCGGCGACGCCGACCTGTCCCGCGTCCACCGCGTGATCGACGGCATCCCGCAACTCGACGAGCGGGTCGTGCTGGTGATGAAGAGCACGGTGCCCGTGGGCACCGGCGAGCGGCTGCGGGCCGACTTGGCCGCGCGGGGCCTGCAGGACGTCGGCTACGTCTCGAATCCGGAGTTCCTTCGCGAGGGCCGCGCGATCGCCGACTTCATGGAGCCCGACCGGATCGTCATCGGCAGCCTGGAGCGCGCCGACGGCGACGTCGTCGAATCCCTTTACCATGACGTCGACTCACCGGTCGTCCGCACCGACCCGGCCAGCGCCGAGATGATCAAGTACGCATCCAACGCCTTCCTCGCGACCAAGATCTCGTTCATCAACGAGATCGCCAACGTGTGCGAGGAGGTGGGCGCCGATGTCGGCGTGGTCGCCCACGCGATGGGCCTGGACGAGCGGATCGGCGGCCACTTCCTGCGCCCGGGCATCGGCTACGGCGGCAGTTGCCTACCCGGCGACGAGTACGTCACCGTGCGTCACGAGGACGAGGCCGAGGAGGTCTCGCTCGAGGACCTGTTCGAGCGCGACCTGGACGACGTCGAGGTGCTGGCGTGGCGGCAGGGATCGGACGTCCCCGACTTCCTGCCGGCGTCGGTGGTCACCAGCCGGCCGTACGACGGCGAGCTGGTCGAGGTCGAGGTCGAGTCGGGCGCGCGCGTGCGCACCACAACCGACCATCCGTTCATCGCCCTGGTCGGCGACACGCCGGAGACCGTGCTGGCCGAGAACCTCGAGGTCGGCATGCCCTTGCCGGTGGTCGTCATGCCGCCGGTGCCGACCGTCGACCCGCTGATGGGCGTGCTACAGCCGCCACAGCCGCAGGGCCCGCTGGAGATGCGCGTCGCCTGGTCGCGGATCCGCCAGCTGCGCCGCCACCAGTACGTCGACGAGGTCGTCTACTCGCTCGAGGTGCCGGAGGCCCACACCTTCGTCACCGGCGACGGCATCGTGGTGCACAACTGCTTCCCCAAGGACGTGCAGGCGCTCAAGCAGCTGGCCGGCAACTCCGGGTACCACTTCCAGCTGCTGACCGCCGTGATCGAGGTCAACGAGCTGCAGAAGCGGCGCGTCGTGTCGAAGCTCGAGCGCCACCTCGGCCCGCTGCGCGGCCGGCGGATCGCGCTGCTCGGGCTGGCCTTCAAGTCGAACACCGACGACATGCGCGAGGCGTCCAGCCTGGTGCTGGCGTCGCGGCTGCTGGCCGAGGGCGCCGACGTGGTCGCCTACGACCCGGTGGCGATGGAGAACGCGCGCACCGTGCTCGGCGACCGGGTCGAGCTGGCGCCGTCGATGGTCGATGCGGTGACCGGCGCGGACGCGTTGGTGATCGTCACCGAGTGGGGCGAGTTCCGGTCGGTGGCCTCGCCGGCCGTGCGCGACGTGATGGCGACCGCGTTCATCGTCGACGGGCGCAACCTGCTCGACCCGGCGCAGGCGCGCGCGGCCGGATTCCTGTACGAGTCGGTCGGCCGCGCGGGGGCAGCCGAGGTCGCAGTGTGATCGCGGTGCTCCTGGTCGGCGGCCAGGGCACGAGGCTGCTTCCGCTGACCGAGTGGCTCCCGAAGCCGATGCTGCCGATCGCGAACCGCCCGTTCCTGGAGCACCAGGTCGCGCACCTCCGCCACCATGGAGCGACCCGCATCATCCTCGCCTGCGGCTACAAGCCCGACGTGATCCGCGAGCACTTCGGCGACTCGCTGGAGTACGTGGTCGAGGATCAGCCGCTGGGCACGGGAGGCGCCATCGCGTTCGCGGCGCGCGAGCTGGGTGAGACCTTCGTCGTCTGCAACGGCGACATCCTGACCGACCTCAACCTGACCGCGCTCGTCGCCTTCCACCGCTCGCGACGGGCGACGGCGACGATCGCCCTGCAGCCGGTCGACGACCCTTCGCGGTACGGCCTGGTGCGCACCACCGGGCACGGCGAGGTGGAGGCGTTCATCGAGAAGCCGGAGCCCGGCGAGGTCGACGTCAACACGATCAATGCGGGCACCTACGTGATGGAGCCTGAGGTGCTCGACCTAGTGCCGCCCGACGTCGCCGTATCCGTCGAGCGCGAGGTCTTCCCAGAGCTGGTGGGCAACGGGCTCTACGGCCGTGCGGAGCGCGTTTCCTGGATCGACATCGGGACGCCGCAGAGCTACCTGGAGGCGAACCTCGCCGAGATGGGGCAGAACGGCACCGTCGATCCCAGCGCGGAGATCGACCCGGCCGCCGAGGTGCGCGATTCCGTTGTCGGTGCGGGCGCCACCGTCGGCGCCGGCGCCAGGGTGACGCGCAGCGTGCTGCTGCCCGGCGCGCGGGTCGAGCCGGAGGCCCTGGTCACCGAGCAGGTGGTCGGGATGGACGGCCCGGTGTGGTAGACCGCGACGCCATGCAGTCGGCGATCGCCGGCCTCGCCGGCAACCTGCGGGAGGGCGACGTCATCGGCCGTGCGGTCGGCGCGACGATGCCGATGCCCGAGGCGGTCGTGATCACCGGCATGGGCGGTTCGGCGATGGGCGGCGAGCTGCTGCGTTCGCTGATCGCGGGTCTATGCCCCGTGCCGATCACCCGCGTCCGCGGCTTCGGCATCCCCCGGTGGGCGGGCGAGAAGACCCTGGTCGTGTGCGTCAGCTATTCGGGCAACACAGCTGAGACTCTGTCCTGCGCCCAGCGCGCGCATGCGCAGAACGCGGACCTGCTCGCCGTCGGGGCGGGTGGCAGACTGGGCGAGCTGGCGTCCGAGTGGGGCGCGCCGTTCGCGCGCGTGCCGGACGGCATGCAGCCGCGCGCGGCGCTCGGCTACCTGTTCGGCGCCACTGCCGGCGCGTTCGCGGCGTGCGGGCTGGCGCCCGACGACGTGGCCGCCGAGGCCGCGACCGGCGTCGAGCAGGTCGACCTCGAGGCGGCCAGGTCGCTGGGCGAGCGGCTCGCGCCGACCGTGCCGCTGATCTACGGCAGCGGGCCGATGGCGGCCGTCGCCTACCGATGGAAGACGCAGCTCAACGAGAACGCCAAGATGCACGCGTTCAGCCACGCCTTCCCGGAGCTCGACCACAACGAGATCGTCGGCTGGGCCGGCGCGCCGCGCGACCTGTTCTCGGCGGTCGTCCTGCGCGACGAGTCCGAAGGCCCCGAGATGCGCAAGATGATCGATGCAACGTGCGACCTGATCGGCGCGGACGCCGCGCTGGTCGAGCAGGTGCGCGGCGCCGGCGGCTCGGCCAGCGCGCGGGCGTTCTCGATGGTCGCCCACGGCGACTGGGTCAGCTATCACGCCGCGCTGGCGCGGGGCGAGGATCCGATGCCGGTCGAGCGGATCGGCGAGCTCAAGCGGCGAGTCGCTGGCCCTTGACGCTTTATCGCATATGAGCTATATAGCTCATATGCGATACGACGAGCTGTTGGCGCGGACGCAGACGATGCTCGAGTCAGGCGACCTGTCGCCTGAGGCGCTCGGACGGTTCCTGGATCTGCGCACGCCGCGCCGGCGCCTCGACGCCGCCGCGATCCTCACGGCGCTCGGCATCGCCGTCGCGTATGCCGGCGTGGCGATCGCCTACGCGATCGGGTTCGGGGACATGTCGCGGCCCGCTCAGGATGTGACGCCGTTCGCGTTCCCGGCGGTCGCGATCGGCGCGTCCCTGGCGCTAGCCCGGACCAGGCGCCCGCGGTGGCAGACCGAGGCCGCCGGTCTGGTCGGGCAGGTCGCGTTGGCGGGGGCGTTCGTCACGCTGGCCGGCGTTCTGGATCCGCAGAACCCGGCCGCCTTTGGGGCGCTCTGCGGTCTCGCGGCGACGATTGAGGTGCTGGTGTGCCACCGGCTGATCGGAAGCGTGCGGCTGACCGGGTGGGGGTTGTCGGCGTCCGTTGTCGCCATGGTCAGCTTCGGCGCCGCGAGCGTCGGCGACCACTCGTCGGGCGACTCGCCGATTGGCGTGCCGGGGATGCTGCTGATCGA
Organism: uncultured Actinomycetes bacterium; assembly: GCA_963809205.1. Lineage (GTDB taxonomy): Bacteria > Actinomycetota > Thermoleophilia > Gaiellales > JAICJC01 > DATLLN01. The sequence continues at coordinate 300,124 of CAWEIS010000001.1, forward strand.
GGCGGGTGCAGCTGCCCTTCTGGCGGCCTGGCTGGTCACCCGGCGCAGCGACTTCGCGCCACACGCGGCGCGCACGGCGAGCCTACTGGCCTATGCGGCGGCCGTGGTGGGGTTGCTGACCGATGAGTATCCGCGTGATCTCCACGCGTGGCACTTCGTGCTCGCGTTGACCGCCGTCTTCACCTTCCTCGCTGCCGCCGCTCTGCGCATGGACGCCCTGATCTGGGTCGGCGCGCTGGGCGGACTGATCTGGCTGGGGGCGATCTCGCAGGTGGTTGGGAACAGTTCCGGCGCTGCATGGATGGTGGTGCTGGCCGGCGTCGGACTGGTGGGGCTCGGCGCACTGGAACGCACGGTGCGGGCTATAGTCTCGCCGGCATGAGCGCCACGGCACGACACGACGTCGCAGATCTCGGCCTGGCCGATGCGGGCGGGCGCAGGATCGAGTGGGCCGACCGGCAGATGCCGGTGCTGGCGCAGATTCGCGAGCGCTTCGCGGCGGAGCGGCCGCTGCAGGGGATCCGCGTGTCGGCCTGCCTGCACGTGACCAGCGAGACGGCGAACCTGATGCGGACGCTGGCCGCCGGCGGCGCCGACGTTGCGCTGTGCGCATCCAACCCGCTTGTCGACGCAGGACGACGTCGCGGCCTCGCTGGTCGCCGACCACGGCATCGCCGTCTTCGCCGTCAACGGCGAGGACTCGGAGAGCTACTACCGGCACATCGAGGCGGCCGTCGACCACCGGCCGCACGTGACGATGGACGACGGCGCCGACGTGATCGGCGTCCTTCACTCGACCCGGCAGGATCAGCTGGGCGAGATCATGGGCGGCACCGAGGAGACGACGACCGGCGTCATCCGGCTGCGCGCGCTGGAGCGCGACGGCAAGCTCGGCTTCCCGATCGTCGCCGTCAACGACGCCAACACCAAGCACCTGTTCGACAACCGGTACGGCACCGGCCAGTCGACGATCGACGGCATCCTGCGTGCGACCAACGTGCTGCTGGCCGGGCGGACGTTCGTCGTCTGCGGCTACGGCTGGTGCGGCCGCGGCATCGCCGACCGCGCGCGCGGCCTGGGCTCGCACGTGATCGTCGTCGAGGTCGATCCGCTGCGCGCGCTGCAGGCCGTGATGGACGGCTTCCGTGTGATGCCGATCGCCGATGCCGCCCGCGTGGGCGACCTGTTCGTCACCGCCACCGGCGACAAGCACGTGCTCCGCAGCGAGCACTTCGAGCTGATGAAGGACGGAGCGATCCTCGCCAACACCGGGCACTTCAACGTCGAGATCGACATCCCGGCGCTGCGCAAGCTTGCCGGCGCAGTCAGCGTCGCCCGGCCGCTGGTCGAGCAGTTCGACCTGTCCGGCGGCCGCCGTGTGTTCCTGCTGGCCGAGGGCCGGCTGGTCAACCTGGCCGCCGCCGAGGGCCATCCCGCCGCGGTGATGGACATGAGCTTCGCCAACCAGGCGCTCGCCGCCGAGCACGTGGTCAAGCACCACGCGGAGCTCGAGAAGCGGGTCTACGAGATGCCGCGCGACATCGACGACGAGGTCGCCCGGCTCAAGCTTGCCAGCATGGGCGTCGAGATCGACAAGCTGACCGACGAGCAGCGGCTCTACCTGGACTCCTGGGACGAAGGCACCTGACCGTGTAACAAAGGGGTCTGACCCCGTTGTTACACCGAGCGCGTTGACCATCCAGCCCGAGCAGATCGCCCGCCTCGAGAACGGCGAGCTGGTGCTGCTCGACCAGCGGCTGCTGCCCGCCGAGCGCGTGGAGCAGCGCTACTCGCGGTGGCAGGACATCGCGGACGCGATCCGCACCATGGTCGTCCGCGGCGCGCCCGCCATCGGCGTGGCGGCCGCCTACGGCGTCGCGGTCGCCGCGCGGTCGGGGCGCGTCGGAGCTGGACGCCGCCTGCCCGGGCTTGGTCGCCGCCCGGCCGACGGCCGTCAACCTGCCCTGGGCGGTTGGCCGGATGCGCGAGGTGGCCGACGCCGCACCGGACGGCGAGCTGATCGCGACGCTCGATGCCGCCGCCGCAGTGCTGCATGCCGAGGAAGTCGAGCGCTGCCACCTGATCGGCGACCATGGGGCAGCCCTGATCCCCGACGGCGGCGCCGTGCTCACCCACTGCAACGCGGGGGCGCTCGCCACCGGCGGCTACGGCACGGCGCTGGGCGTGATCCGCTCGGCGTACAGCCGCGACCCGTCGATCTCGGTGTGGGTGGACGAGACCCGGCCGCTGCTGCAGGGCGCCCGGCTGACCGCCTGGGAGCTGGTCGAGGACGGCATCCCGGCGACGCTGGTCACCGACTCGATGGCCGGCTGGCTGATGGCGCAGGGCCGCGTCCAGGCCGTGGTCACCGGTGCCGACCGGGTCGCGCGAAACGGCGACGCGGCGAACAAGATCGGCACCTATGCGCTGAGCGTGCTCGCCGGCGCCCACGGCGTGCCGTTCTACATCGCCGCGCCGAGCTCGACCATCGACGCCACGCTGGCGTCGGGGGCCGAGATCCCGATCGAGCACCGCGACCCGTCCGAGGTGCGTGGCGGCCAGGCCGCGGAGGGGATCGACGTCTACAATCCCGCCTTCGACGTGACCCCGGCCGAGAACATCACCGCCATCGTCACCGAGCACGGCGTCCACCGACCACCGTACGACCTTGGCTGATCTCGCCGCCGAGCTCGACGCGCTCGACCCGGACACTGCCGCGGCGCTGGAGCACTGGGGGTTCGACCGGAGCCGTCTGCTGGGCTGGGCCGAGCACCTGCTGCCCGGCGACGGCGCATCGAACCGGGTGCGCGGCCAGGTCACGCCGCCGCTGCCCGAGGACGTCGACTCGCTCCCCGACCGGACGTCGGACGAGGGGCGCAGGCTCGAGCTGCTCGGCCTGGAGGCGATCCGCGGGGGCGAGCTGGCCGTGGTGGTGCTGGCCGGCGGCATGGCGACCCGCATGGGCGGCGTGGTCAAGGCGCTGGTCGAGATCCGCCCGGGGCTGACGTTCCTTGATGCCCGGCTGGCGGAGCGCGAGCACTGGTCGGCCGTGGCCAACGCCCCGTTGCCGCTGGTGATGATGACCAGCTACGCGACGGACGACCCGATCCGCGAGACACTGGGCGACACCCTCGACGGCCGCCGGGTCGACGCGTTCACCCAGGGCGTCTCGCTGCGCCTGACGCCCGACGGCCATCTGTTCCGCACGGCGGAGGACCGGCCCAGCCTGCACGCCACCGGCCACGGCGACCTGCCGGACAGCATCCGCGGCGACCGGCACGCTCGGCCGACTGATGGACGACGGCGTCCGCGTCGTGTGGATCGCCAACCTCGACAACCTGGGCGCGGCCATCGACCCGCTGGTGCTGGGCAAGCACCTGGACGGCGGCGCCCCGCTGACGGTCGAGGTGGTCGAGAAGGTGCCGGGCGACCGCGGCGGCAGCCCCTTCCGGGTGGACGGCCGGCCGGTGATCCTGGAGAGCTTTCGCGTGCCGGATGACGTGGACGAGGACTCGGTCGGCGTCTTCAACACGAACACGTTCCTGGTGGACGCCGCGGAGCTGCGCGACCTGGACATGCTCTGGACGTGGTTCCGGGTCGAGAAGTCTGTCGACGGGCGGCCGGCGATCCAGTTCGAGCGCCTGATCGGCGAGCTGACCTCGGCCCTTCGCTCCTCGTTCCTGCTGGTGCCGCGCGACGGCCCCGAGTCGCGCTTCATCCCGGCCAAGGACCACGGCGAGCTGGACGCCAACCGCGCCGCGATCTCGGCGCGCGTCGCGCTTTATCTGACCGCGGCGGAACGCCAGCGGCACGGTCCGTGACAACGCCGTGACGCCGCGCCCGGGTAGCGTCGCCGGGTGCCGTCGCCGCTCGACCTGCTGACTCCTCCGCGCTGCGCCCTCTGCACGAGCGCAGGGCCGCTGCTGTGTTCCCGCTGCCTGCTGCGGCTGCCGCTGATCGGCGGCCCGCTCTGCGAGCGCTGCGGCGCGCCCGCCGAGCGGGCGCTCGACGCCTGCGCCGAGTGCCGCGGCCGGCGGCTGGGCTTCGACACGGCCCGCGCCGCCGTGCTGCACGACGGCGCGGGGCGGGAGCTGGTGCACGCGCTGAAGACGGGCCGGCTACGCGGCCTCGCCGAGCACGGGGCGGGGCTGGTCGCGCTGGTGGTGGAGCGGCCGGACGCCGACCTCGTCACCTGGGTGCCCCCCGACCGCTGGCGGACGATCCGCCGCGGCTGCCACCCGGCGGAGCTCGTCGCCCGCGCGCTGGCCGGCCGCTGGGGCATGGCGTGCGGGCCGTTGCTGACCACGACCGGCCGCCGCCGGCCGCAGCGCGGGCTTCGCTCCGCCCAGCGGCGAGCCAACGTCCGCGACGCCTTCCGCGCGGCCGGAATCCCGCCGGCGAGCGTCATCCTGGTGGACGACGTTCACACTACGGGCGCGACGCTGTCCGAGTGCGGGACGGTGCTGCGGCGGGCCGGCGCCACCCGGGTGAGCGCCGTCGCCCTGGCACGCGCTCCTGGCCCGGGGGTCTCGCCGATACCGCAATTCGGTGACGTGAACGACAGCCTGCCCATGTGATGCTTCGGCAGGTGGAGGCAGCCTCGTCGCAGGCTCACCCGCGCCCGTTGCTCGAGGCGCTGCTCGAACATGCCCGCACGGTGCTCGCGGCCGACCATGTCTCCCTGCACAGCAACGACGCGGCGGGCTGGGTTCTCGAGGCGCGGTTCCGCGATCTGCAGCGGTCGACGACGAGGCTCGGCGCGCCCAGGCCCTGCACCGGTCGCTGATCGTGCACGGCCCCGCGGTCACCTACGTTCACCTGCGAGACGGCACGCCGCTGCACATGAGTCCCCAGATCGAGCGGATGACCGGCATCCCGGTCGGGGACTGGTTGTCGGGCAAGCACACGTGGAGCGACATCCTGCACCCCGACGATCAGCCGGAGGCGTCGGCGCGCTATGGCGAGTTCATGGACCGGGGGGAGTCGTACCGCGGCTCGTACCGCATCGTTCACCGCGACGGCACCGTTCACTGGGTGGACGATCAGGCGGTCGTCCTGCACGGCGCAAACGGCGAGCCCGACATGATCCAGGGCGTCGCGATCGACGTCACCGCGTCGAAGGAGGCCGAGCTCGCGCTGCGCTGGTCGGAGCGGCAGCTGCGGGAGATGGTCTCGGGGCTGCGGCTGATTGCGGTGTTCACCGACATGGACGGCCGGATCACCGACGTCAACCCGGAGTTCGAGCACGTCACCGGCTGGCGGCGGGACGATGTCGCCGGGCGGATGTGGGCCGAGGTCTGCGTCCCGCCGGATGACGCCGGACAGCACAACCGCTTTCAGGCGGCGATGGCCGCGGGCCGGCCGATCACCCACCTGGACGCGCCGCTCCTGCTGCGCGACGGCTCGCGGCGGCTGATCTCGTGGAACCGCAGCTCGCTGTTCGACGGCGCCGGACGCCCGACCGGGACGGCCGGCATCGGCGAGGACATCACCGACCGCGCGGCGGCGGAGCGCGCGCTGCGCGAGAGCGAGGAGCGCTACCGCGGCCTGGCCGAGCACAACGTGGCCGGCGTCTGGCAGACCGACGCGGGCGACCGTCTGGTGTACGTCAACCCGGCGCTCTGCCGGATGCTGGGTGTCACCGGCTCCGCCGAGCTGCTGGGCCGGCCGCTGTCGTCGTTCCTGGCGGTCGGCGCCGATGGCCGGGCGAGCCATCAGACCGAGCTGGTGCGGCCGGACGGCCAGCGGCGGACGGCGCTCGTCTCCACAGTCCCGCTGCGCGGCGCCGACGGCGAGCCGGCGGGCGCGCTGGGGACGCTGGTCGACGTCAGCGACCTGCGCAACGCCGAGGCCGCGCTGCGGGAGAGCGAGTCCCGCCGCCAGTGGGTGCTGGGCGAGCTGCTGCGTGCCGAGCAGGCGGAGCGGGCGCGGATCGCGGCCGAGCTGCACGACGACACGGTGCAGGTGATGGCCGCGACGCTGTTCTCGCTCGACCGGCTGGAGCACGCCGACGCCGCGGACGCAGCGTCGCACGTGCGGGCCGCCCGCGCGCTGCTGGCAACGGCGACGGAGCGCACGCGGCGGCTGATGTTCGAGCTGCGCCCGCCGCTGCTGGAGGCCCAGGGCCTGGGCCCGGCGCTGAACGAACTGGCTATCCAGTTCCGCCGCGAGACCGGCGTCGAGGTGCGGACGATGCTCAGCGTGCACCGCTACCCGGAGCCGATCGAGCTGCTCGTCTACCGGGTCGTCCAGGAGGCCGTGTCCAACTGCCGCAAGCACGCCCGGGCGAGCCACCTGCTGATCGCTCTGCGGGAGGACGGGCCGGCGATCGCAGGCGAGGTGCGCGACGACGGGCGGGGGTTCGACGCCCCCGCGGCGCTCGATCGCTCGCGAATGCGCCTGCACCTCGGCCTGGACGCGATGCGCGAGCGCGTGCTACTCGCGGGCGGCGAGTACCGGCTGGAGACGGCGCCCGGCGAGGGTACCCGGATCGCGTTCACGATCCCCCTCGGCGCCGACATATGATGGGGCGGCACGCCGTCTCGACCGGAAGGAGCCTCGGATGCGACTGCAGGTGAAGGGCCGACACCTCGACGTGACGGACGCGCTCTTCCAGTACGCCGAGCGGAAGCTGGGCAAGCTGTCCAAGCACCTGTCCGACGAGAGCCGGCTCGAACTTGAGCTGATCGTCGAGCAGAACCCGAGCATCTCGGATGACCAGGTGGCCGAGGCGACGATCTGGACCAAGGGTCCGGTGCTGCGCGCCCGCGAGGCCTCGACCGATATGTACGCGTCGATCGACATGGTCGCGGAGAAGCTCGAGCGCCAGGTCAAGCGGTACCGCGAGCGGCGGTCCCGCAAGGGGGCCCAGCACATCGCCAGCCACGTCGCGCACGTGCCGGAGCCGGTCGCAACCCTGCCCGAGGAGGACGAAGCGGTGATCGTGAAGACGAAGCAGTTCAACATGAAGCCGATGACCGAGGAGGAGGCGATGCTCCAGCTCGAGCTGATCGGCCACGACTTCTTCGTGTTCGTGCACGCGGAGACCGACGAGGTCAATGTGATCTACCGCCGCCGCGACGGAAACTACGGCCTGATCGAGCCCACCCGCTCGGAGTGAAAACACGGGGTCAGACCCCGTGTTTCAGCCTGCGCTGATCAGCGCAGCGCCGCCCAGCGCCAGCACGACGCCGGCCCGCTGCGAGCCGGCCAGCCGCTCGCCCAGCCGGCGATGCGCCAGGCCGACCGTGACCACTGGGTAGAGCGACGAGAGCACGGCGACCACGGACAGCAGGCCGGCGGTGGTGGCGGCCGCGTAGCTGACGTTGGCCGCGGTGTCGAGGAGGCCGATTCCGGCCAGGCCGGGGAGCGCCGGCCGGCGGACGGGCGGCCGGACGACCAGCGCGACCGCCGCGAAGATCAGCACCGAGGTCACCCGAGACGCGGTCACGCCGAGCAGCGGGTCGGTCTGCGCCGCCGTCGAGAGCAACACCAGCTGGAGCCCGACGGCGACCGTCGCCACCAGGGCCAGCAGGAAGCTGCGCCGCTGGGCGGCCGGGTCGGGATGTCCATGCTCCGGCTCGCGCGACGCGAGCACCACGCCGACCAGCGCGGCGACGATGCCCGCCGACTGCAGCGGCGAGGGCAGATCGCCACCGGCCAGGCTGACGATCACCGGGACGGCGGCACTGGTGGACAGAACCGGCGCGGCGATGCTCATCGACCCGATGGTCAGCGCCCGGTAGAACGTCGTGATCGCAACGGCGCTCAGCAGCCCGGCGGCGACGCCGGCCAGCGTTCCCCGCGCGGAGACGTCGATCCCGCGGACGGCGGCCACCACCACCAGGGACAGCAGACCTGCGATCTGGCCGGCCAGGATCACCGTGACCAGGGCGTTGCGGCGGCTGGCCATGCCGCCCAGGTAGTCTCCGACGCCCCACATCAGCGATGCGGCGAGGGCGAGCGCGACGGCCATGGCCGGGGACGCTACAACCGTTCGCCAAACCCCGGTTGGTACGATCCGCATCGTCATGAGCGTTTTCCAGAAGATCCTGCGGGCGGGCGAGGGCCGCACGCTCAAGCGCATGGAGCAGCGCGTGCGCGAGGTCAACGCGTTCGAGGACGACATCGAGCGCCTCAGCGACGACGAGCTCGTCCAGAAGACGGTCGAGTTCCGCCACCGGTTCGAGGAGGGGGAGACCCTCGACGAGCTGCTGCCCGAGGCGTTCGCCTGTGTGCGCGAGGCCTCGAAGCGCACGCTCGGCCTGCGCCACTTCGACGTCCAGCTGGTCGGCGGCATGGTGCTGCACGAGGGCCGGATCGCGGAGATGAAGACCGGCGAGGGCAAGACCCTGGTCGCGACGCTCCCGCTCTACCTGAACGCGATCGCCGGGGTCAACGTGCAGCTGGTCACCGTCAACGACTACCTGGCCCGCCGCGACGCGGCATGGATGGGGCCGATCTACCAGGCGCTCGGCGTCTCGGTCGGCGTGATCCAGAACATGATGCCTGACGACGAGCGGCGCACCGCCTACGAGTGCGACATCACGTACGGCACCAACTCGGAGTTCGGCTTCGACTACCTGCGCGACAACATGGCGCCCGCCGCGGAGTACACGGTGCAGCGCGGCCACTGGTTCGCCATCGTGGACGAGGTCGACTCGATCCTGATCGACGAGGCACGCACGCCGCTGATCATCTCCGGCGAGCCGGAGCAGGCGGCCGAGACCTACTACTCCTTCGCCCGCGCCGTCCGCGACCTCGTCCCCGGCGAGGACTACGAGGTCGACGAGAAGTTCCACACCGCATCGCCCACCGAGTCGGGCGTCGACAAGGTCGAGCGCGCGATCGGCGTCGAGAACCTGTACGCGCCGGAGAACGGGCAGCTGGTCAACCACCTGATCCAGGCGATCAAGGCCAAGGAGCTCTACAAGCGCGACGACGAGTACGTCGTGATCGACGGCGAGGTCAAGATCGTCGACGAGTTCACGGGCCGCATCATGGAGGGCCGGCGCTGGTCGGAGGGCCTGCATCAGGCCGTCGAGGCCAAGGAGAACGTGCGCATCCAGGAGGAGAACGTCACCGTCGCCACCGTGACTATCCAGAACTACTTCCGGATGTACGAGAAGCTCGCCGGCATGACCGGCACGGCGGCCACCGAGGCGGCCGAGTTCCACGAGATCTACGGCCTCGAGGTCGTGCCCATCCCGACCAACGTGGCGGTCGCCCGCGACGACAAGGACGATCTGATCTTCAAGACCAAGGAGGAGAAGTTCGCCGCCGTGGTCGACGACATCCACGACCGCCACGAGACCGGCCAGCCCGTCCTGGTCGGCACCGTCTCGGTCGAGGTGTCGGAGCACCTGAGCAAGCTGCTCGGGCGCCAGGGCGTCCCCCATGAGGTGCTGAACGCGAAGAACCACGAGCGCGAGGCCCACATCATCGAAGGTGCGGGCCAGCCCGGCGCCGTCACGATCGCCACCAACATGGCGGGCCGCGGCGTCGACATCAAGCTGGGCGAGGGCGTCAAGGACATGGGCGGGCTCTACGTACTGGGCACGGAGCGGCATGAGTCGCGGCGGATCGACAACCAGCTGCGCGGCCGCTCGGGCCGTCAGGGCGACCCCGGCGAGACCCGCTTCTACCTGTCCGCGCAGGACGAGGTGATCCGGCTGTTCGCCGGCGACCGCATCTTCACGATCCTCGACAAGCTCGGCCCCGCCGACGGCGAGCCGATCGAGCACGGGATGCTGACCAAGCGCATCGAGGGCGCGCAGAAGAAGGTCGAGGAGTTCCACTTCGTCAACCGCAAGAACGTCGTCAAGTACGACGACGTGCTCAACGAGCAGCGCAAGGAGGTCTACGCCCGGCGCCAGGAGATCCTCCGCGGAGACGACATTCGCGAGGGGATCATGCAGTGGATCTGGGACGTGATCGAGGCTGCGATCAGCGCGCACGCCGACGGCGACTACTCCGAGAACTGGGAGTGGGACGAGATGTGGGTGGCGCTGCACTCGGTCTACCCGGTGCGGGTGCCGATCGGCGAGATGCGCGAGCAGGCGCCCTCCCAGGAGGAGTTGACCGAGATCATCTACCACGACGCCGTCGAGTACTACGAGCAGCGGGAGTCCGGGTGGGGCGCGGAACTGACGCGCAACATCGAGCGGTGGATCACGCTGAACGTGACCGACACGCGGTGGCGCGAGCATCTCGACAACATGGACTACATGCGCCAGGGCATCGGCCTGCGCGGGTACGCCCAGAAGGATCCGCTGGTCGAGTACCGCCGCGAGGGTCAGGAGATGTTCGACGAGATGGAGTTCCTGATCGAGCAGGAGGTCGTCCGGGCGCTGATGCACGCCGAGGTCGCCGTGGAGCCCAGCGACGGCGGCTCGGGAGCGGGGTTCAACCCGGCGCCCGATCGTCCCCAGGGCGAACCTCAGCTACGAGCACGCCGACGCGGCGGGCCTCGAGCTGCTGGCGGCCGCGGAGAGCAGCGGCGAGGGCGAGGCGCAGTCCGAGGATCCCTTCCCGGTGGTCGAGCAGCGCCGCGTCGACCCGGAGAAGAACCTGCAGCGCAACGATCCGTGCTGGTGCGGCAGCGGCAAGAAGTACAAGCGCTGCCACGGGGCGTAGCGCGATGGCCACGGAAACGCAGGGGCCTCGGTCTCCCGAGGAGCTGAAGAGCGCGATCGAGGAGATCCGCAGCGGCCTCTCCTGGGCCCGCGACTACCTCGATCCGCCGGCGCAGGAGGCGCGGCTGGCCGACCTCGACCGGCAGATGGAAGCGCCGGGCTTCTGGGACGACCAGCAGAAGGCGGCCAGGATCTCCTCGGAGCGGGCGCGCGTCCAGCGCAAGCTGGAGACGATGGGCTCGCTCGAGTCCGAGGTGGCCGAGCTGGACAGCATGCTCGAGCTGGCTGACGAGGAGCCGGAGTGGCGGGACGAGCTGGAGCGGTCGGTCGACCGCCTGTCCGGCGACGTCGGCAGGCTACAGGAGGACGCGCTGTTCACCGGCGAGTACGACAGCGGCCCGGCCGTGGTCACCATCCACGCCGGCGCCGGCGGCACCGACAGTCAGGACTGGACGGAGATCCTGTTTCGCATGTACCAGCGCTGGGCCGACTCGCGCGGGTTCAAGGTCGAGGTGCTCGACCAGACCCCGGGGGAGGAGGCCGGCCTGAAGAGCGTCACGTTCACGCTGACCGGCGACAACGCCTATGGGATCATGCAGGCCGAGAAGGGCGTCCACCGGCTGGTGCGGCTGTCCCCGTTCGACTCCGCCCACCGCCGGCACACGAGCTTCACCCAGGTGGAGCTGGCGCCGTTGGTCGAGGACGACGTCGAGGTGGAGATCTCCGACGACGACCTGCGGATCGACACGTACCGTTCGCAGGGCGCGGGCGGCCAGCACGTCAACAAGACCGACAGCGCCGTGCGGATCACGCACATCCCCTCGGGGATCGTCGTCCAGTGCCAGAACGAGCGCTCCCAGCTGCAGAACAAGGCGCAGGCGATGCGCATTCTGAAGAGTCGTTTGATCGAGCGAGAACACGAGCTACGCGAGCAGGCACTTGCGAAGGAACGCGGTGAGGCGCAGGACATTTCGTTCGGGAGTCAAATCCGTTCGTACGTCCTGCATCCGTACACCATGGTCAACGATCACCGCACGAACGTGAAGATCGGAAACGCCCAGGGGGTGCTGGACGGCGACCTGGACGAGCTGATCCACGCCTATCTCCTGAGCCGCGCGACGGGGCGGGGGTAATCCTTGTCCGTTGCGCGCGACCGCCCCGAGGGCTACCCTGACCGGAACGTTTCGGGCGTGGACGCCCCCGTTTTGCCTGCAATGACAGATTCGACAGACCTGCAGACCGCGCTCACGGAGCTGCCCGCCGATCCGGCGCCGGAGGCGGACGGCACGCCGGCCGACGGCGCACGCTCGACGTCGGCGGCGATGATCGTCTTCGACAAGGTCACCAAGCTCTACGAGCCGCACATCGTCGGCCTCGAGGACGTCACCCTGCAGATCGACAAGGGCGAGTTCGTGTTCCTGGTCGGCGCGTCGGGCTCGGGCAAGTCGACGTTCATCAAGCTGCTGCTGAAGGAGCTCGAGGTGTCGTCGGGCAACCTGATCGTCGGCGGCCGCTCGCTGCCCAAGCTGAAGCGGTCGAAGGTGCCGATCCTGCGGCGCAACATCGGCTGCGTGTTCCAGGACTTCAAGCTGCTGCCCAACCGCAACGTGTACCAGAACGTGGCGTACGCGCTGCAGGTGCAGGGCAAGTCGCGGGCCGAGATCCGCAAGAAGGTGCCGGACATCGTCGGCCTGGTCGGCCTGGCGGACAAGTCCGACCGCATGCCCAACGAGCTGTCGGGCGGCGAGCAGCAGCGCGTCTCGGTGGCGCGTGCGTTCGTCAACCACCCGCCGCTGCTGATCGCAGACGAGCCGACGGGCAACCTCGACCCGGACACATCGGTCGGCATCATGCAGCTGCTGTATCGCATCAACCGGGCGGGGACGACCGTGGTGATGGCCACGCACGACCGCGAGATGGTGGACAAGATGCGCCGCCGTGTGATCCAGCTCGAGGACGGCAGGGTCGTCCGCGACGACCGCCGGGGGAGCTACCAGGCATGAGGTGGCGGTTCTTCGCCTCCGAGGCGATGCAGTCCGTGCGCAACAACGTGGCGACCACGATCGCCGCCAGCGTCACCGTGCTGATCGTCACGCTCCTGCTGGGGGCGTTCGCCTACGTGTCGCTGGTCGTCCGCGACCAGACCCAGTCGGTCAAGGACCAGGTGACGGTCAAGGCGTACCTGCCCAACGGGGCGCAGGACGAGCCCGCGCTGCTGGACAAGGTGCACAACGAGCTCGGTCAGATCTCCGGCGTCAAGTCGATCACCTACATCTCGCCGGACGCGGCCAAGAGTCAGCTCTCGTCAGAGGAGCAGAAGCAGATCGACGTGCTCGGCTACAACCCGCTGCCGCCGGCGTTCGAGCTGAAGCTGACGGACGCCGACCAGTTCGAGGCCGTCAGCGCCGCGGCGCTCAGGGTCGACGAGGTGCGCGGGTGCGGCAACGATCCCTGCGTCACCAACGGCGCCGACAAGACGAAGCGGGTGCTGCACTGGGTGCGGGTGATCCAGCTCGTGCTGGCGGCGCTGATGCTGCTGCTGGGCATCGCCGCGATCGTGCTGATCGCGAACACCATCCGCCTGTCGATCTTCTCGCGTCGCCGCGAGATCGAGGTGATGAAGCTGGTCGGGGCCACAAACTGGTTCGTTCGCGTGCCGTTCATGCTGGAGGGGATGCTGACGGGCTTCGTCGGCTCGGTCGCCGGCGTGTTCCTGCTCGGGATCGCCTACACCACGCTGGGCGGGCTCAACGACGACCTGACCTCGCCCGCGGCGCTCTACCCGGGCGGCGTCTGGGCGCTCGGCCTGACGCTGGCCGGATTCGGGCTGCTGCTGGGAGCGTTCGGCTCCGGCATGACGTTGCGCCGCTTCCTGCGCGTCTGACCCGGCGGCTATACAATGAACGACGTCATCATGGGGCGCCGGATCGTGATATGGCTCGCGGTCGGGCTGGCGATGGCATGTGCGTTCGCCACCGGCTTTGAGCTGCACTCACGCTCGGTCAAGAGCGCGACGCCGACCCCTCCCCGTGCATCGTCGACGGCGCTGCGGACGGCGGTGCTGGCCGGGCTGGAACAGGGGTACTACAAGCCGATCCCGAAGGCGGCCTACTCGGCCCATAGCGTCGACGGCGTGATCCGCACGCTCGACGACCCGTACACGGAGTACCTGACCCCGGCGGCGTACCAGGAGCTGCTCGAGTCCGAGCGCGGCTCGTTCGCCGGCGTCGGCGTCGAGCTGGCGCGGGTGCACGCGCGGCCTAGCTAGTGCGCGGCCTGCTGCCGGGGCTGCCGGCATCGAAGGCCGGCATCCACCGCGGCGACGTGGTGACCGCCGTCGGCGGCCATGACCTGCACGGCGTGCCGTACGTGGACGCCGTCGAGCTGATGCACGGCGCTCCGGGGACGCCGGTGCGGCTGCGGATCGTCCGGCCGGGCCGTGAGCGGCCGCTGCTGCTCACGCTGGTGCGCCAGCCGGTGACGGTGTCGGCCGTCTCGTCGCGGATGCTGACGGCCCACGGCCGGCGGGTGTTGCTGGTGCGCATCCCGACCTTCATCGACCACACGGCGTCGCAGGTGCGCCAGATCGTCGCCCGCGCGGCGGCCCGCAAGCCGCTGGACGGCGTGATCGTCGACCTCCGCGGCGACACCGGCGGCGTGCTGACCGAGGGCGTCGGCGTGGCTCGGGTGCTGATCGACCGCGGCGTGATCGTCGCCACCGACGGCCAGCGCGAGCCGCGCGAGGTGTTCTCGGGCAACGGCAGCGCGCTCAAGGTCGGCAAGGTCGCCGTGATGATCGACTTCGCCACCGCCAGCGCCGCCGAGATCGTGGCCGGTGCGCTCAAGGCGCATGGCGCGATCGTCACCGGCTCGCCATCCTACGGCAAGGGCACCGTGCAGGCCGTCCGCCCGCTGCCGGGCGGCGGCGCGCTGAAGCTGACCGTCGCCTCGTTCACGCTGGCCGGCGGCCGGATCGTCAACGGCCGCGGAGTGACGCCGACCGTCGACGCGCCGGATCTGTACTCGACCCCCAAGGACGAGACGCTGGACGCGGCGCTGGCGGCGCTGCACGGGTGACGCACGCGGAGGAGCCGCCGCACGCGGCTCCTGTCGTCTGCGAGGTGGGCCGCCGGGGACGGCTGCTGGTCGCCGAGCCGTTCTTCGAGTTCGGCGCGCCACTGACGCTTGGCAGGCGCGGAGCGGGGGACGTGTCGGAGGGCGACCTGGTCTCGGTCGAGCCGGACGGGGGCGGCCGCGGTCGCGTGATCGACCGGCTGGGCCGGCCAGACGACGTGCGCGCCGTGCTGCGCGGCGTCGCGATCGAGCAGGGTGTGGCGGCGCCGTGGCCGGAGGCGGTCGAGCAGGAGGTCACCGGGCTCGGGGCGGACTCCGCCGAGGGCGTCCGCGTCGACCTGCGCGATCGGGTGTGCTTCACGGTCGACCCGCCCGATGCGCGGGATTTCGACGACGCGATCGGCGTCGAGCGCGAGGGCGAGGGCTTCCGGCTGTTCGTCCACATCGCCGACGTGTCGGCGCGGGTGCCGGCCGGCTCGGCCCTGGACGCCGAGGCGGCGCTCCGCGGATGCTCGGTGTACCTGCCTGGCATGGTCGAGCCGATGCTCCCAGAGCGGCTGTCCGCCGACCTTTGCAGCCTGCGGCCCGACGTCGACCGGGGGGCGGTGACGGTCGAGATCGCGCCGGACGGCGCGATGACCGCGTATCGCAGCCTGATCCGCAGCCGGGCCCGGCTCAGCTATCCGCAGGCGGAACGGATCCTGGCCGGCGACGAGCACGTCGCCGAGGACGTCGAGCGGGCGCTGCACGACGCGGCCGATGTCGCCGACCGGTTGCGGGCAGAGCGGTTCGCCCACGGCGCGGCGCACATCGAGTCGCGCGAGGTGGAGTTCGAACTGCGGGACGGCCGGGTCGCCGCCGCGCACGAGGCGCAGGAGAGCGTCGCCCATCAGCTGGTCGAGGAGCTGATGCTGCTGGCCAACCGGCGGGTGGCCGAGCTGCTGTCCGGCGTGCGTGCGCCGGCGATCTACCGCGTCCATCCCTCACCCGACCCGGTCGCCGTCGAGTCGCTGGTCGAGCGGCTGGCCGCCCTGGAGGTGCCGACGCCGCCGCGGCCCGAGCTGCACACGCCGGCGCAGGCCGGCGCCTACGCGGCGGCGGTCGCGGAGTCGGTAGCGCGGTACGTCGCCTCGTCGGGGCGCGGCCGGGCGGCGTTCCCGCCGCTCGTTCTGAGGTCGCTCGAGCGTGCGCGCTACGACACGCAGAACCTTGGGCACTCCGGGCTGGCATTCCCCGCGTACTGCCACTTCACGAGCCCGATCCGCCGCTATCCCGACCTGGTCTGCCACCGGGCGCTGGTCGCCCACCTTGGCCAGGGCCCGCCGGCACCGGCCGACGACGACGAGCTCGCGCGGCTGGCCGAGGCGAGCTCGCACCGCGAGCGGGAGGCGGCGCTGGTCGAGCGCCGCGGCGACGACGTCTGCCTGGCGTTCCTGCTGGAGGACGTGCTGTTCGATCGCGGCTGGGACGAGCCGTTCACCGGCGAGGTGGTCGGGCTGATCGAGGGCGCGGTGTTCGTGCGGTTCGGCGACGTGTTCCAGGGCCTGCTGCCGGCGGGCAGGCTGGGCGGCGGCGAGCGGTGGGAGCTCGACCGGCTGGGCGTCTACCTGGCCGGGCTGACGACCGGCGCCCGGCTGAGGCTCGGCGACGAGCTGCGCGTGCGCGTCCGCTCGATCGACCGTCCGCGCGGCCGCGTCCTGCTGAACCGCGCCTGAGCGCGCCGAGTCTGAGGCAGAATGCACGAGTGATTCCGGCAGGTCGGAGGAAGCGTCGGCGTGGGCGCCGGCTGCTCGTGCTCGTCATGCTCGCACTGGCGGTGTCAGCGGTCGGCACCGGCGCGGTCCTGGCCGTCAACACGGTCGGCGGCAAGCCGCCCGATCCGCGCCCGGTCGCACGCAGCTTCGCCCAGGCGTGGGCCACGGGCGACCTGGACGCCATGTACCGCGAGCTGACGCCGCGCGCCCGCCGCGAGAACCCGCGCACCTCGTTCGACGACGCGTACGCTCGGTCGGCCGCCACGGCGAGCCTGCGCCGCGTGCGGGTCGCCGGCCCGGTGCACGTCCGCGCCGGCACCGCGACCGTGCCGATGGTTGCCGTCAGCAAGCTGTTCGGCGACGTGCCGGGGACGCTGACCGTGCCGCTGACCGAGGTCGACGGCCAGTACCTGGTGGCGTGGAAGCCGCTCATGACCTTCCCCGGGCTGACCGACGGCGAGACGCTGGAGCGGGTCTACAAGGTGCCCAAGAGCCGCGGCGCGATCCTGTCCCAGGACAGCGAGCCGCTCGCCATCGGCCCGCGCGACGCTCGCCGCTACCCCGCCGGCACGCCGTTCGCGCTGATCACGGGCTTCGTCCGCACGCCAGAGAGCGCGGCCGACCTGGCGCAGCGGCGGACGCTGGGGTGGAGCGACGAGGAGTACGGCCAGGCCGGGCTGGAGCGGTCGCTCGACCCGAGCCTCTCGGGGCGGCCCGGTGTGCGGCTGGTCGCCCGCTCGGCCGACGGCCACGGCCGCAGGCTGGCGGGCCATGCCGGCAGGCACCCGCACAACGTGAAGACGACGCTGTCGGTGCCCGTCCAGGAGGCGGCGGCGACGGCGCTGGGCGATCGCAACGGTGGCATCGTCGTGCTCGACGCGCAGAGCGGCGCGCTGCGCGCGGCGGTCGGGAACGCGCTGACCGGGCTGCAGCCGCCCGGCTCGACGTTCAAGACGGTGACGGCATCGGCGGCGCTTGAATCGAACAAGGCGACGCTGTCCAGCGAGTACCCGTTCGAGAAGTTCCACGAGATCAACGGGTTCAAGCTCAAGAACTTCCACAAGGAGTCGTGCGGCGGCACGCTGGAGAACGCATTCGCCGAGAGCTGCAACTCGGTGTTCGCCCCGCTGGCGGTGGAGGTCGGCGCCAAGCGGATGAACGAGATGGCCGTCCGCTTCGGGTTCAACCGGCAGCCCTCAATCCACTACGCCGTGCCGACCAGCGTGTACCCGAAGGCCGAGTCGCTGACCAGCGACCTGCAGCTCGGCGTCACCGGGATCGGGCAGGGCGGCGTGGTGGCGACGCCGCTGCAGATGGCATCCGTGGCCCAGGTGATCGCCGGCGGCGGGGTGATGCATCCGCCGTACGTCGCGCAGCTGCCGATCTCGGGGAGCGACCGCGAGCCGGCGCACCGGGTGATCCCGCCCTCGGTCGCGACCGGGGTCGCGCAGATGATGCAGGCGGTGGTCGCCTACGGCACCGGCCAGCCTGCGCAGAGCTCGCTGGCGACGGTCGCCGGCAAGACCGGCACGGCCGAGCTGGGGCCGGGAATCAAGAGCGACGCGTGGTTCATCGGCTATGCGCCGGCCCAGGCGCCGCAGGTGGTCGTGGCCGTGCTTATCGTCCACGGCGGCGTCGGCGGGACGACCGCCGCGCCTATCGCCCGGCAGGTGATCGATGCCGCGTTGCAGAATCCCTGAGCGATGAGGGGAATCGTGCTCGACATGGAGGGCGTGCTGCACGTCGACTGGGAGCCGCTGCCCGGCGCCGACCGGGCCGTGGCCGAGCTGCGCTCGCGGGGCCTCGAGCTCGCGATCCTGACGAACACCACTGGGCGGACACGCGCCGACCTGGCCGAGCGCCTGGCCGGGCTGGGACTCGAGTTTCCCGCGGAGCGGATCGTCACCGCGGCGTCGGCGGCGGCCGACCACCTGCGCACCGAGCACGCCGGCCGGGCGGTGTATGCGCTGGTCGAGCACGGCGTCGTCGGCGAGCTGGACGGCGTCCGGCTGGTCGAAGATCCCTTCTCCGCCGACGTGATCCTGCTCGGCGGCCCCGACGACGAGTGGACATACCAGCGGCTGAACGGCGTGTTCCGGTCGGTGCTGGCCGGCGCCCAGCTGGTCGCCATGCAGCGCAACAGGTGGTGGCCGACCGCGACCGGCCCGTCGCTGGACGCGGGCATGTTCGTCGCCGGGCTGGAGTTCTCGGCGCGGGTGTCGGCGACCGTGGTCGGCAAGCCGTCGCCGGCGATCTACGAGCGGGCGTGCGCCCTGATGGGCGTGGCGCCGGGCGACGCGATGATGGTCGGCGACGACCTGGAGTCCGACCTGCCACCCGCCCGCCAGATCGGCATGCGTACCTGCCTGCTGCGCACGGGCAAGGGCTCGACGTTCCCCGACCGGGCGGACGTCGACCTCGACCTGCCGTCCCTGGCGGCGCTGCCCGCGCGCACTCTGACCAGCCGGAGCGCTCTGCTACAGTCCCGCGGCGATGGTTCGCAGCCTTGACATCAGCCCCAGCTCCTCTGCGGTGCGCAGGCTGCGCCACGCCATCTCGCGCGTCTCGCACTGACCGGGGCCGGTTCGTCCGCCCCTGGTCCCGTTCCTCACATGAGGTCTTGCGATGAATGCGCGTGTTCTCACAACCTTCCGGTTCTACCAGCTGTTTCGAGGCGTCGACTTCGCCGGCGCGATCTGGGTGCCGTTCCTGCTGGAGCGGGGCTTCAGCCTGCCGCAGGTCGGCCTGATCGAGGCCGTGCTGCACGTGGGCATGCTCGGTGCGCAGATCCCGACCGGCGCCCTGGCCGACACCCTCGGCCGGCGGCGGATGCTGGTCGCCGCGGGCTTCTTCACCGCGGTCGCGCAGCTCGGGTGGGTCTACGCGCCCGGGCTGGTCGGCGTGTGCTGCGCCGCCCTCGTCGCCGGCGTCTCGTTCGCCCTGGTGATGGGGTCGGACGAGGCGTACCTGTTCGACGCGCTGGCGCACGACGACGCCGAGGCGCACTTCCCGCGCATGCTGGGCGGCCTGTGGGCCGTATTCCAGTTCGCCGCGGCGATCTCGTTCGTCATCGGCGGCTACGTCGCCGACTCGATCTCGCGTGAGCTGGCCTTCAGCATGACGGCCGTCTGCGCGCTGGTGGCCAGCGCGGTCGCGCTGCGCCTGCCGGACGACCGCCGTGGCCACTCGGCGGCGCACGGCCTGCGGATCGCCCGCCGCGCCGTGATCGCGCTGCGGATCTGGCCGCGGCTGGGCGTCCTCACCATCGCCTGGAGCCTGCTCTGGGCGACGGTCACGGTGTGGTGGCTGTACATGCCGGCGCTGCTCGAGCAGCGCGGCGCGTCGGACATCCAGCTGGGCGTGCTGATGGGCGGGATGATGTTCGTCGGGGCGGGGTGCGGCTGGCTCGGCGGGCAGCTGCCCGGCCGCGTGCCGATCGCGACCGTGGTGGCCGTCTGCGGCGGCCTGCTGGTCGCCGGCATCGCGCTGACCCCGGTCAGCGGCGCGCTCGCCGTCACGGCGGTGGTCGCCGCGCTGGCCGGCGGCCTGCCCGACGTGATCTACGCACCGTTGTCCACCGAGCTGCAGTCCAACACCTCGTCCGAGTTCCGGGCGACCACGATGTCGATCGCCGAGAGCGGGTTTTCGATCCAGATGCTCTGGCTGTTCCCGGCCGCGGGCATCCTCGTCGACCGGGCGGGGTGGGGGCCTGCGCTGGCGATGGACGCCGCGCTGCTGGCCCTGGCCGTCGGCCTGGTGCTGGTCGCCGGCAGGCTGCCCGGGAGGCTGGCCGAGCCCGAGCCGCAGGCCGTCGCCGCGTAGGATTCGTCAGATGAGCGATGGACGAAAGGTGATCGCCGAGAACCGCCGCGCCCGCCGCGACTATCACGTGCTGGAGCGGGTCGAGGCCGGGATGGCCCTGACCGGCACCGAGGTGAAGTCGCTGCGGGACGGCGGCGGCAACCTGCAGGAGGCGTACGCCGTGCTGCGCGGCGGCGAGGTGTTCCTGGTCGGCGCGAACATCGCCCCCTACCGGCAGGGGTCGGACGCGAATCACGATCCGATGCGCGACCGCAAGCTGCTGATGCACCGCCGTGAGATCGAGCAGCTGGGCGACAAGGTCGCGCAGCGCGGAATGACGCTGGTGCCGCTCGTCCTCTACTTCAAGGGCGGGCGGGCGAAGCTCGAGCTGGGGCTGGCGAAGGGCAAGGAAGGCCGCGACAAGCGGCAGGCGATCTCCGACCGCGATACCCGGCGGCAGCTGGAGCGCGAGGTCAAGGAGCGGTACCGCCGCTGAGCTGGCGTACGGCGACGGCGACGGCCGCGGACGTCATCGCAAACACGATCCCCAGCAGCGTCTGCCCGGTGGCGGCCAGAGCGAGGCCGCCGGTCACGAACAGCACCATCTCGAGCATCAGCCGTGCCGGGTCGGGCAGCCGCCGCCGCGCCTTCGGCGCGATGGCCAGCCCCCAGATGACCACGACGGCCGCGGCCGCGATGCTGGCGGCGAGCGCGCCGGCCGCTTCGCCGCCCGCGAGATCCCAGGCGCCGGCGCCGACGGCGGCGATCAGCGCGAGCTCGAGCAGGAAGCGGAGCAGCAGCAGGATCCCGACCACCGTCGCAGGATGTCAGATCGGCTGGTCGGTATCCTCGGGTCGATGAGGCTCGAGGTGCGCTTCCAGGCGGTGCCGGTCGAGGCGCTGCGGGCGTTTCTCGAGCCGCTCGGCTACCGGTTGGACTGGGGGCCGGAGCTGGAGGGCATCGGCTTCCACTGGCTGAAGCCGCCGCTGTCGGACACCGGCGTGCGCGCCACGTACTTCCCGGACGATGGGGAGGGGTTGCTGGTGCTCGAGACCGACGGCCGCGCCTCGGTCGTCGACGCCGCGATGCAGGACGTGACCGCGCGGCTGATGGCGGAGCGCTTCGCGGACGCCGCCGTCTGGTGCGATACCACGGGCCGTGCGGAGTACGCGGGCGGGCAGAGCGCGGAGCCGCCGGCGCCGGGCGGCGATCCGCCCGCGTGGTACTCGTAGGCCCCTGGCACACCCCACCCAAGGGTTGCCACCCGGCGAAAACGCACGGACGCTGGAGTGGTGACGTCGCGCTCCCGGCTGATCGCCCACTCGCAGCTGGTGCTGCTCCTGATCCCCGCGCTCACCGTGCTGGGCGGCGTGACGATGGCCGCGTGGCACGGCCCCAAGGGGATGATGGACTTCCACACCTACCTCGCGGGCGGCCACGACGTGCTGGCCGGCCGCTCGCCGTACCCGGCGGTCGACGCGCATCTGCTCGCCGGGCAGGAGCAGTTCGTCTACCCGGCCCCGGCGGCGCTGCTGTTCGCCGGGCTGGCGCTGCTGCCGGCGGCGATGGCGGGCGCGCTCTGGTACGCCGCGATGCTCGGCAGCGCCGCGCTCGCGCTGTCGCTGGTCGGCGTCCGCGACTGGCGGGTCTACGCCCTGTGTGCCGCGACTGACGGGATCGTCCAGGCGCTGCACGTCGGCTCGATCACGCCGCTCTTGATGCTGCTCGCAGCCGTTGCCTGGCGCTACCGCGACAAGGCGCTGGTCTGCGGCCTCGCGATCGCCCTAGGCGTCGGACTGAAGCTCCTGCTGCTGCCGCTGATCGGCTGGCTGCTGGTCTGCGGCCGGATCCGCGCCGCGGCCGCCGCCACCGCCGGCAGCATCGTCGTGATCGCCGGCTCCTGGGCCGCGATCGGCTTCGCCGGCATGTCCGACTACAACCGCACGGTCGACCTGCTGGGCGAGGTTCTCGCCTGGCGGGGCTTCTCGAGCCGCGAGCTGTTCCTCGCCGGAGGCGCCACGATGCACCACGCGACGATCGCCGCCTACGTCGTGGCGGTCGGCCTGGCCGCCATCGCGGTGCAGGCCCGCTGGCTGCGCTTCGACGAGCGCCTGGTGTTCTCGTGCTTCCTGCTCTCGGCCCTCGCACTCTCACCGGTCGTCTGGCTGAACTACTTCTCGCTGGCCATCCTCTGCCTGGCGCTAGCGCGGCCGCGGATGCATCCGGCCTGGCTGCTGCCGCTGGCCCTCTGGGTGATGCCGCACGCGCAGAGCGGCGGGATGCTGTGGCCGGTCGTCCTGTGGCACGGGCTGCTCGTTGCGGTGCTCGTCCAGGTGGCGCTGGCGGCGCGTCCTGCGGCCCTCCCGCGACCGGCCGTGCGCGTACGATCTGCCGGATGGCGACGCTTGGCCTGATCGTGCTCGCCCTGGCGGTGCTCGTCATCGTCTGGGCTGTGTTCGCCTACAACCGCATCATCACGGCGCGCAACCGGGCGGACAGCTCGTGGTCGCAGGTCGACGTCGAGCTGCGCCGCCGCCGCGACCTCGTGCCGAAGCTCGTCGAGACGGTCGGCGGCTATGCGACGCACGAGCGGGAGACGTTCGACCGGGTGGCGACCGCCAGGGCGGCGGCCGAGGGGGCGGCCGGGCCGGCGCAGGCGTCCCCGGCGGAGGGCTCGCTGGGCACGGCCTTGGGGCGGCTGCTGGCGGTGGGGGAGGCCTATCCCGAGCTGCGCGCCCAGCAGCGGTTCAGCGAGCTGGTGCGCGAACTGCACGACACCGAGGGCCGCATAGCGATCGCCCGCCAGGTCTACAACGACACGGCGCTCACGTACAACAACCGGATCCAGACGGCGCCGACATCGTTCCTCGGCTGGGCGATGCGCGTGCGGCCGATGGCCTACTTCGAGCCCGAAGGCGATGCATGAGCAAGATCCGCAACGCCTTCTGGGCCGTCGTCGTGGTCGTCATCCTCGCGCTGTCGTTCGCGCCGGGGGCGATCGGGTCGCTGGTCAGCGGCTTCCACTTCCCCGGCTCCCGGTACTACGACCTGCCGTCGGCAAAAGTCGACGCCGTGGTCAAGCGCGACGGGTCGGTGCGCGTCATCGAGACGATCACATTCTCGTTCCACGGCAGTTACAGCGGGGCGTTCCGCGACATCCCGCTGGGGCCGGGGCAGTCCATCAGCGACGTCCGCGTCGCGGAGAACGGCATTCCCTACCAGCCGGGCGCCAGCACCGTGCTCGGCAGCTTCGGCTCACCAGGCAGCTTCGGCGACGTCCAGCTGCCGGATCGCGAACGGATCGTCTGGCACTACTCGGCGCTCGACGAGCCGCGCGCCTTCACGCTGTCCTACGTGCTGCACGGCGTGCTGATCGTTCACCCTGACGTCGTCGACATGAACATGAACGTGTGGGGCGACGGCTGGCCGGCGGAGCTGGGGACGCTGTTCGCGTCCGTCCGGCTGCCCGAGGGGACGACGCCGACGAAGGTCTGGGGTAACCCGCCGTTCATCGAGCCGACCATCGTCTCGCGGGGCAACATGGTGTCCATGACGGCGCGCGACATCCCCGAACATCAGCTGGTCGCGCTCCGGGTGCTGTTCCCGTCGGATGCGATCACCGGCTCCGACGTGCAGTCCGACCCGCAGCCGGCGCTGGCCGGGATCACCGCGGCCGAGGATCACGCGGCCGGCGCGTACCACGACGAGAAGTCGAAGCTGGACACGGCCCGCCGCTGGTGGCCTGTGACCGCGCTGATCCTGCTGGCGCTGGCGACGATCCCGGTGGGCATCGTCATCCTCGTTCTGTACCTGCGCCGCGGCCGCGAGTACGACACCGGCTACGACGAGCAGTACGAGCGCGAGCCGCCGTCGGACGACCCGCCGGCGCTGGTCACGTCGCTGGTCGCCCAGCGCGAGCACGTCGGGTCGCGCGAGTTCACGGCGACCCTGTTCGACCTGATCGTCCGCAAGCAGGTGCGGACGCTGCCGGCGGACAACGCGTCGCTGGCGATCGCCTCGGCCGACGGCGCCGGCAACCTGGGCGAGGTCGAGCAGAAGGTGGCGGACATGGTCGACATGCTCCAGAAGGAGAACGGCGGCCCGGTCGACCTGGACAAGATGGGACGCGTCGCCCGCGAGGCCGATCGCACGACCCGCAATCGGATCGCGCAGAAGTACAACGCATTCGAGACGGCCGCCCGCCGCGAGGTGCGCTCCCGCGGCTGGGTCGACGAGTCGGGGTCCGCGCTGCGGATCGCACTTGCTGTGCTGCTGGGGCTGGCCGCGGTCGGCGTCCTGATCCTGTGGGCGGCGACCCGGACGCCCGCCAAACCGTTCCGCGACGCGCTCGAACTCGCGGCCGCCGGCTGCCTGGCGATCTCGTGCGTGATCACGATCGCGACGCCGCGCACCGTGTTCAACCGGCGAACGCGGGAGGCCGCGCTGCTCGGCGACCGCTGGGACGCATTCCGCCGCTTCCTCGACGACTTCCCGCGGTTCGCCGACGCCGTGCCGGTGCAGATCGAGATCTGGGAGCGGCTGCTGGTCTACGGCATCGCGTTCGGGCTGGCCGACAAGATCCTCGACGAGGCGAAGCTGCGGCTGCCCGAGGAGGTGCTGGCGTCTTCGCCGATGGGGCCGACGTTCTGGATCATCCCGTGGGGCGGCGACGACTGGGCCGGCGGCCTCTCCAGTTCGTTCGCGCCGCCTCCCTCGCCGTCGTCCAGCTCCGGCGGCGGAGGTGGGTTCTCGGGTGGAGGCGGCGGCAGCTTCGGCGGTGGCGGTGGCGGCGCGTGGTAGCGCTCAACCACCGGATCGACGGCCCGGCCGCCGCTCCCGTGGTGGTGCTCTCGCACGCGCTGGGCTCCTCGCTCGAGATGTGGCGGCCGCAGGTCGCGGCGCTGACAACCCGCTACCGGGTGCTGCGCTGCGACACGCGCGGCCACGGCGCAAGCCCGGCGCCGCAGGGGCCGTACGCGATCGACGACCTGGTCGCCGATCAGCTCGCCGTCCTGGACGACCTGGAGATCGCGCGGGCGTCGTTCGTCGGCCTCTCGCTGGGCGGGGCGGTCTGCATGCTGCTGGCGGCGACGGCCCCCGAGCGGGTCGATCGGCTGGTGCTGTGCTCGACCGCGGAGCAGTTCGGTGATCCCGCGGGTTGGCTGGAGCGTGCGGCGACGGTGCGCAGCCACGGGACGGAAGCGCTGGCGGATGTGGCGATGGAGCGGTGGTTCACCCCAGAGTTCGCAGCGCGTGAGCCGGATGTCGTGGAGCGGATCCGCGAGATTTTCGCGGCGACGGACGCCGAGGGCTACGCGGCCTGCTGCGAGGCGATCGCCGGATGGGACTTCGCCGATCGCCTCGGCGAGATCACAGCGCCGACGATGGTCGTCGGCGGCCAGCGCGACCCCACCGTCATGCCGGAGCGCTCGCAGGCGCTCGCGGCCGCGATCCCCGGTGCGGTGCTGGCTATCATCCCCGACGCGGCGCACCTGACCGCTGTCAGCCACCCGCAGGAACTGACGACCGCGGTGCTGGCGCACCTCGGGTAGCGTAGGCATCCCGACCGTCCGACAAGGAGCAACGCCCGATGCCCGAGACCCTGCCGCAGACCGAAGGCCGCATCCCCTTCAAGGGCCACAGCACCTGGTACACGATCGTCGGCGAGGGGGAGGAGCCGGGCAAGCTGCCGCTGCTTTTGCTGCACGGCGGGCCGGGCGGCGCGCATGACTACATGGAGTCGATGGGCGAGCTGGCCCGCGGAGGGCGGCGGGTGATCATGTACGACCAGCTGGGCTGCGGCAAGTCGCCGGTGCCCTCGGATCCGGACATGTGGACGGTCGAGCTGTTCATCGAGGAGGTGGACGCCGTCCGCCAGGCGCTCGGCCTCGAGCGGCTGCACGTCCTCGGCCAGTCGTGGGGCGGGATGCTCGGCATGGAGTACGCGCTGACCCAGCCGGACGGCGTCGAGAGCCTGGTGATCTGCGACTCGCCGGCCCGGATGGACCTGTGGGTCGAGGAGGCGAACCGGCTGCGCGCGGAGCTGCCTTCGGAGGTGCAGGCGACGCTGCTCAAGCACGAGCAGGACGGCACCACCGACGACCCGGCGTACGAGGAGGCGTGCCTCGTGTTCTACAACCGCCACGTCTGCCGCGTGCCCTGGTCGGAGAGCGTCGCTCGGTCGTTCGCGCAGATGCCGAACGAGGTCTACATGACGATGAACGGGCCGAGCGAGTTTCACTGCATCGGCACGCTGCGGACGTGGGACGTCACGCCGCGGCTGGGCGAGATCACGATCCCGACGCTGGTCATCTCCGGGCGCTACGACGAGGCGACGCCGCGCATCTCCCAGGAGGTCTCGGACGGCATTCCCGGGTCGGAGTGGGTGCTGTTCGAGGAGAGCTCGCACATGCCCCACGAGGAGGAGCCGGAGCGGTTCCGGCAGGTGGTCGGCGGCTTCCTCGCCCAGAGGGAGGCCGCTAGACTGTGAGGACATACCTCACCGGGGGCGATCTGGTCTCGACACGGTCGATTGTCGGTGAGGGCTGCAAGCCGAGGTTCCAGGTGGCCTCGTAAAATCCCTGGAAAACCGCAAGTGCGGAATCTGATCTCGCACTCGCCGCCTAATCATTAGGTAGCGCGTCGGCCCCTCCAGCCCGCGGGAGGGATCGCCGGCGACAGAAGCGGGCTTGCCGGAACGGGGAACGCCTCCGCCGCAGACCGGGACTCATAAAGAGGGGCTAGCTCGGGACGTGGCCCGTCCGGGGGCAGCGACCCGAGCGAAACCTAATCCCGGAACAAGCTTGTAGACGCTCTCATCGTGCGACGGTGGACGCGGGTTCGATTCCCGCCGCCTCCATCTCAAACGGCTTAACCAAGCCCATCTCGCGCCGGACGTTCGATTGACAACGGCATGAGGGTTGACCCTTCAATGCGCCGATCCTAGACCGTTGGCGACCACGCCGGAGGCGAGTCCGGCCGCGAAGCTAGCAAACCCACCCATGCTCGTCCCCTTGGATCATGAGGTCGGGACGATGAGACCGCGAAAGGTGCCGCGGCCGGAGCATCCGCCGGCCGACGACGACCCCGGCGATCCGCCGCAGCCCGCCCCGGACTGATCACTCGGTGATGAAGCTGATGCTGCCGGACGTTTCCAGCACGGCGTAGCGGACGCGGTCGAGCGTCGGGATGTTGTTCTGGCGCGCCTGCGCGGCCAGTTCGGCGAGGGTGATCCGCTGCCTGCGCAGGTTCTGCTCGATCGGCTGGCCGTGCTCGAGCAGGATGATCGGCTCGCCCTCAAGCGTCATCCGGAAGGCGGGAATCCGCCAGTTCAGGTAGGCCGTGGCCAGGGAGAGCAGCGTGATCGTGGTGATCACGATCGCGGCGCCGGTCACCGAGTAGTCGCTCTGCGTGATCCCCTGCTGCAAGAGGTCGCCGATCACCACCAGCAGCACGACGTCGAACGGCTCGAGCGAGGAGAGCTGCCGGCGGTTGACGATCCGCACCAGGATGACGACTAGCGGGAACAGGATCAGGCAGCGGAGGACGAGATCCATCAGGGAAGCACCGTGATGGTCGAGTGCTGGGTCAGCAGCGTCTGCGGGCCGTCGTCGAGTCGCAGCGTCTCCGGCCGGCGCCAGGCGAGGTTGGTCGGATTCACCGACCACTCGAACCAGACGGTCAGCGTCTGACGGGTCGCCAGCTGCGGGTAAACGAAGGTCGAGCCGCCGTCCGCGGGCGACTGGTCGGCCGGCGCCGGCTGCACGGAGTTGAGCGTCATGCCGTCGAACCAGCCACCGTCGAGCACGATCGTCGGATGGGCGATCGCGTCCCGTGCGGTGATGTCGACCCTGGTCTGGAAGATCAGCCCGCCGCGCAGCCGGTCCGGTGTGCTGACGCGCAGGTCGGCGACCTGTGACGAGGACTCGCGTGTGCTGGGCGACTGCCCGAACTGGTCGGTGGCGGCGAGCAGGATGAAGAGCACCAGCACGCCGGTGATGGCCCAGCGCAGCCAGATGACGACCCCCCAGTGCCGGCCCTCGAGGTCGCGGTGCCGCGCCAGCGACAGCTGTTCGAGCGGCTCTTCCTCGGTCGGCGTGCCCATGGTGCTCCCCGGAACTGCCCGACGTGACACCGACGCCAAACATTGGGGTCAGACCCGTCTGTGCCATGCCGTTCCGGTTCCGCCACAGCCGCCGGCCAGCACCACGACGTAGGCGAGCTCGACCCGCGGGGCGTCGTCCGTGCCGGCGCTTGCGCCGGACGCACCTCGGCGGCGAAGGCACGCGACGAGGATCGCCAGCGCCAGCAGGCCGCCGACGGCCGTGGTCACCACCAGGTAGATGGTGAACAGGTCATCGAACGATGCCGCGGTGTCGTGTGCGGCGGCGCCGAGGATGAGCGGGCGGATCGGCACGGCAACCTCGGTGCGGGTGCCCTCAGCGTCCCGGCAGCAAACATCCGCACGGCGCGTTTTCCGTCTCCACGCAGGGGGTATCGGGCACGCCGGTGGCCGGATACCGAGGATATGGGCGAGGCAACGTGGTCGAGACGAAGATCCCGGCCAGGATGGACCGGCTGCCGTGGGCGCGGTGGCACTGGCTGGTCGTGTTCGCGCTGGGCTCCGTCTGGATCCTCGACGGCCTCGAGGTCACGATCGTCGGCGCCATCGCCGGCCAGCTGCAGGATCCGCAGACGCTTGGGCTGACATCGGCCCGGCGCTGTACGGCCACAACATCGCCACCGGCAACCGCACGACGGTGTTCCTCGGCTACCTGCTGGGCGCCGGCCTGATGGTGCTGGGCGGCCTCACCGAGGTCTGGCTGGGCGTCGACGCCGAGCAGGAGACGCTCGAGGACATCGCCCAGCCGATCACCGCGGAGCCGTGAGGTGCGGCGATGATCCGGCAGGTCTGGCCGTCGGCCGAAGCATCTGACGAGACGCCCAACGAGCGTCACGATCGCCAGCTGGTGGAGCTGCTGAACGAGCTTCGCGTGGCGTTGCCCGGCGTGCAGATGCTGTTCGGGTTCCTGCTGGCAGTCCCATTCAGCCAGCGCTTCACGGCGATCAGCGACGGGCAGCGGTGGCTGTACTACGCCACATTCGTGGCGACGGCCTGCGCGTCGGTATGCCTGATCGCACCGACGAGTTTCCACCGGATCGTCTGGCGGCGCGGCGCCAAGCGGCAGCTGGTGCACATCGCGAGCGGCCTGACCATCGTCGGCACGGTGTTCCTGGCGGCGGCGATCATCGGCTCGGTGGGGCTGGTCACCAGCCTGGTGTTCGGCACCAGCCCGGCCGCCCTCGCGGCGGGCCTCGCCTCGGGAGTGCTGGTCGCGATGTGGTACGCCGGCCCGCTGGCGATCAGGCTGCGCACACGGGGCAGGCCCGACGAGTGAGCTCGCACGAGCCCGAGATCGACCGGCTGACCCTCGAGGCAGAGGTCTGGAGGCGGGAGGCCGAGGCGCTGATCATGCTGGCCGGCCCGTCTCCCTCCGCCCGCTGCCTGGATGCCTGCTGCGGGCCGCTGGGCGCCCTCGCGGCCCTGGCCGATGCCGCACCGGACGGCGACGTGGTCGGCGTCGAGGCAGCCCCCGAGCTGGCCGAGGAAGCGCGCCGCGAGGTGGCCCGCCGGGGCCTTGGCAACGTCACGGTGGTGACCGATGACCTGCTCGAGTTCCGGCCGCCCCGATCCTTCGACCTGGTCTACATGCGCTTTGCGCCGGCCAGCCTGGGCCGGCCGGGAAGGCGGATGCTGGACGCCCTGCGCTCGCTCTGCGGCCCGGGCGGCGCGGTGCTTATGCATGAGCCGTTCGGCGCGTTCCACTACGCGGGCGCGCCCAGCGGCGCCCTGGAGAAGCTGCTCGCACTCGCCACGGCCGCCTACCACGCCGAAGGCGTCGACATGCAGGCCGGCCGCCGGCTCACCTCACGTCTCGCGGCAGCGGGCCTGACGGACGTCGTCGAGCGGCGGGCGCGGGTCGCGCTGCCCGCCGGGCACCCGTACCTGCGGCTGCCGCTGATGCTCGCCGACGCGCTCGGCGACGACATCCTCGACCTGGGCACGGTGGCATCGGCCGATCTGCGGGAGCTGCAGCGGCTGGCAGAGCACGAGGCGTCCGTACCCACGCTGCAGGCCACCACCTTCGAGCTGGTCGGCGCGGTCGGCCGCGTCCCGCTGGTCACCCGCGGGCCGGATCCGGACGGCTCGGCGCGTGCGTCAGCCGTCGTTCCGGCGTAGCGGAACCGTCATCCGCGGTCGCGGAGGAACCCGATCACCAGCTCCTCGGTGAGGCGCCCGCCGCTCTCGCCCAGCGCTCGCGGAGGTCGTCGACAGGCAGCTCGCCATCCTCGCAGCCGCTCAGGATCGCGGGGTGGATGTACGACGCGCGGGCGACCGCCGGCGTGTTGCCCAGCTCGGACGCGACCTCGGCGATCGCCCGCGGGATCGCCTCCTCGTCGTCCTCGGCGAGGGCCCGGGCTTCGCCCGACCGGTGTTCGACGCGCCGCCCAACGGCACCGGCGGACGCGGCCTCTACCTCGTCGACGCGCTCGCTGACCGCTGGGGCGCCGAACCAAGCCCCCAGCGCGACGGGTGGCTCGTCTGGTTCGAGCTTGACCTGTAATGAGCACAAGCCCGGAGTGTCTGCGCTGCTGCCCGCAGGAGAATCACTCGGCACGCCGCGAGTGCTTTTCTCCGGTTCTCGCTGGCGTTTCTGCCGTGATCGGGTCTTCGCCGCTGCTCCCATGCGATTTCGCGAACAGCCGCGCCCGGGAACGAGTAAACCCTCAGGAGTATCGCGAGGCGACCGTATGTTGGCAGCCAACCACCCGGTCGTGGGTACAAATCAGAAAACCACCGCGCCGCGAAGCCGCCATCCCCATCCCATGCGCGGCTCGTAGCGGGGGGTCGGGGTGCGGAGTCTCGGACGGTCGACCCGACCTCTGCGCGCGACACATAGTGCCGCTCAGACAAGGCGAAGGACGGTGGCGGTGGGACCAGGACGTTTGCGCCGCGGCCGGCGCCGGGTGGGATGCCGCGGTGTCATCGGCCGAGTTCGCCGAGGCGCTAGGCGTGTTCGGCAAGCTGGCCAAGATTCCCAGGCAGTTCGCCGCGGCCGAGCGGCTCCTGGGCCGCGCGGGGGTGTTGACCGAGCTGGTTCGCTGGGAAATGCTGGCGGCCGGCCGCGGTTGGTCGCAGCCACACGCTGGCGTGGGCCGGATCGACCGTTCCACGACAACCACGCGCAGCTCCTGGCACAGCGTATCTAGGTCGATGCGGTCGCGCAGCTGCTCGCTGAAGCCGTCGACGGCGGCCTGGGCGTCGTAGCCGGCCCGGTTGAAGCGGCTGTCGACGGCTCTCTGGATCGCGCCTCGGGCCGGATGGAACGCTCCGGCCACGGCGAGGGTCGAGACCGTGACCGTGACCGCCAGCGTGCCGGACGAACCGGTGAGGGTGCGTAGCAGCGCGCCCGTGACGGCGACCGTGCATAGGTAGGGCGCGGCGGAGCAGTCCCGCGAGCGGGAACAGCAGCAGCAGCAGACCGCTCACCAGCGTGACCAGGAAGTCGATGTCGGGATCGCCGACGGAGCTGCCGTGCGAGACGTCGCGGGTGAGCCACTCAGACACGAGAGCCACCAACCACAGGATGAGCTCGACGGCGAAGACCGCCAAGGCGAAACGGCGTGCGATTGTCGGACTTACCCGACCATCATCCCAGCCACCGCGTTCCGGGAGCGTTACGGCGCGAACAGCGCCGCCAGCTCGCGGCCGCGGCTGCCAGCCCGGCGCGCAGCCCCGCCGGAGCGACCACCCCAATACCCGTCTCGGCCCTGAGCAGCAGGTCCGCCGGTAGCGCCGGTGACCGACGTTGGAGGCGCCACACTAGTCAGTAATCGGTCGCACGTCGTGCCCACTGCACAGCGGATTTCCATCCGGTAGGCACTCGCGTCGTCGGCTGCTGGCTGTTATTGCGGGTCGGCCATTACTGCGATCGTGCCCTGAACATAAGCTCACCGGGACGCAGAACGACCGCCTCGTGCGGTCGCAGGCGGCGGTTCCACGGTGCCTCGCCGGCGCTTCGCACAGACGCCGTCCAGCCCTGATCGAGCGGGACGTCGAGCTCGCGGTCGGCGAAGCTCACGAGCACGCGGCGCAGGTCGTCGCCGGCGCGTCGCTCATACGCCAGAACCTCTTCAGGGGACGGCACCACCCGGATCTCCCCCTGGCGCAGCGCCGGCGAGGTTCGCCGCTCGGTGAGCACCGCGCGATAGAGGTGAAGCATCGAACGCGGATCGTTCCGCTCGGACTCGACGCTGCGGCGGCCGGCCTCGGGCGGCCACGGCAGCCAGGTGTCCTCCACCGGCCAGCCGTGGCCCGGATCGGGGGTCCACGGGATCGGGGCGCGACAGCCGTCCCGGCCGCCGGGGTCGATGCGCCGCTCCTCGGGTACGTCGGCATCCTCGAGTCCGAGCTCCTCGCCCTGGTACATGAACGGCGTGCCTCGGAGCGTCAGGAGCAGTATGGCCGCCGCGCCCGCCCGCCGCTCGTCGCCGCCTAGCCGGGTGCGGTGACGTCGGGTGTCATGGTTGGAGAGCACCCACGTCGGCCATGCGCCGGCCCCCAGCTCGCGCTCGACCGTCTCGATCAGCTCGCGCCAGGCCGCCGCCGTCCACTCGATGGAGAGCGGCAGGAAGTTGAAGGCCATATGCAGTTCGTCGCGCTGGCCGTAGTAGGCGCGGATGGCCGACGTTTCGTGCAGGTTGACCTCCCCCACGGTGACCCGCTCGCCGGGATAGGAGTCGACGACCTGCCGGATGTCACGCAGCAGCAGGTGCGTACGCGGGTCGTTGTGAATCCCGACGCGGTCGAGCTGCCCGAGGGCCGCCGGCTGATCGGGTAAGGCAGGATCCTTGCCGATCAGGTGGGCGACGTCGATCCGGAAGCCGTCGACGCCGCGATCGAGCCAGAAGTGCAGCACGTCGTGCATTGCGGCGACCACCTCCGGGTTGCCCCAGTTCAGGTCGGGCTGTTGGGGCAGGAACAGGTGCAGGTACCACTGGCCTGTGCGGTCGTCATACGTCCAGGCGCGGCCGCCGAACACCGCCCACCAGTTGTTGGGTGGAGCATCCCCCCGGCCGTCGCGCCAGAAGTACCAGTCCCGCCTCGGCGCGTCGCGCGACGAGCCGGACTCGATGAACCACGGGTGCTGATCAGAGGTGTGGTTCGGCACCCAGTCGACCAGCACGCGCAGGCCGCGGTCGTGCGCGGCGGCGATCAGACGGTCGGCGTCATCGAGCGTGCCAAAGATCGGATCGACGTCGCAGTAGTCGGAGACGTCATAGCCGAAGTCGGCCATCGGCGAGCGGTAGAAGGGCGAGATCCAGATCGCATCGACACCCAGCCAGGCCAGATGGTCGAGGCGCGAAGTGATGCCGCGAAGGTCACCCACGCCGTCGCCACTGGTGTCGAGAAACGACCGCGGATAGATCTGATACACGACCGCGCCGCGCCACCAGGGCGCGGCCGCCGGATCCCCGTCACCATTCATGCGCCTGCGGACCCTAGACGGTTACCATCCGGCCCGGTGCACGCCGACCTCTGGTTCAAGAACGCGGTCGTCTACAGCCTCAACGTCGAGACGTTCCTGGACGCGAACGGCGACGGCTGCGGCGACCTCGAGGGGCTCTCGCGCAAGCTCGACTACCTCGACGGGCTGGGCGTGGACACGCTGTGGCTGGCGCCGTTTCAGCCGACACCGGGCCGGGACGACGGGTACGACATCACCGACCACCTGGGGGTCGACCCGCGGTTCGGCACATCCGGGGACTTCGTCGAGTTCATGCACGAGGCCGAGAGCCGGGGGATGCGGGTGATCGTCGACCTGGTTGTGAACCACACGTCCGATCGGCATCCCTGGTTCAAGGACGCCCGCTCCAGCCGGGGCGCCGCCCGGCACGACTGGTACGTGTGGTCGGACAAGCGCCCGCCCGACTGGGACATCGGCATGGTGTTCCCGGGCGTGCAGCAGGAGACCTGGAGCTACGAGCGGCGCGTCCGGCGCTGGTACTTCCACCGCTTCTACGACTTCGAGCCCGATCTCAACATGTCGAATCCCATTGTGCGCGAGGAGATACGGCGGATCATCGGCTACTGGCTCGAGCTGGGGGTTGCCGGGTTCCGGGTCGACGCCGTGCCTTTCGTGCTGGAGAAGCCTTCGGTCGACGGCGGCAAGGCGCGGCTGCAGTTCGATTGGCTCCACGACATCCGCGAGTTCCTGCAGTGGCGGACGGGGAACGCCGCGCTGCTCGGCGAGGCGAACGTCATGCCCGGCGAGGCGCAGAAGTATTTCGCCGACGGCGACGGGCTGCACATGATGTTCAACTTCTGGGCGAATCAGCACCTGTTCGCCGCACTCGCCACCGGAGATGCCCAGCTGCTTGGGCGCGCCTTGCGACAGACCGCCGGCATCCCGCAGGGCACGCAGTGGGCCTACTTTCTGCGAAACCATGACGAGCTCGATCTCGGCCGCCTGTCGGATGAGCTTCGGCAGGCGGTGTTCGAGGCGTACGGCCCGAAGCCCTCGATGCAGCTCTACGGCCGTGGCATCCGCCGCCGGCTGGCGCCGATGCTGGGGGACAGGCGCCGGATCGAACTTGCCTACAGCCTGCTCTTCGCCATGCCGGGAACGCCGGTGCTGCGCTATGGCGACGAGATCGGCATGGGGGAGAACCCCCGCCTGCGCGAGCGGATGGCCATCCGCACGCCGATGCAGTGGTCGGACGCGCCGAACGCCGGGTTCACCGCCGCAGAGCGGCCCGTGACGCCCGTCGTCGAGGCCGGCCCGTACGGCTACGCGAAGGTGAACGTCGAGGCACAACTCCGCGACCCCGGATCGCTGCTGCGCTGGATCACAGCCATGATCCGGCTGCGGAAGGAATGCCCCGAGATCGGGTGGGGCGCTTCGCAGGTATTGCCGAGCGGCCGCCGTGAGGTACTGGCCATGCTCTACACCTGGCGAGGCACTGGGATCGTCTGCATCCACAACCTCGGGCCGGCGAGCGTGCGCGCCCGAGTGACACTTGACGATTCCTACGCGGAGCTGACCGCGCTGCTCGATCACGAGCCCAGCAGCGCTGGAGCGCGGGGCGTCCACCAGATCGACCTCGAGCCCTTCGACTACCGCTGGTATCGCGTCGACGGCCGGGATGCAGCAGTACGCAGGGAACGAGCCGGCTAGCCAGGAGACAGCCCGGTCGCACTCGACGACGCCGCGTCGCGTGTGGCGGAGCACAGCGACATCGATCAGCATGAGCGAGTGATCGGCGATCCCGGCCCCAGCTCCGCATGTGAGTAGGAGCAGGCCACGAGTCGTTCGGCGAGCGGCGCCTCCCCCGGTACCTACAATGCGCACCGTCGCGGCGGCCCGCCGGAGTCATCGGAAATGCGAGAGTTCGCGCACCCGTACCCATGTGAATCGGCATTGCCCCGAGGTTGCGCTCCCGCCAGACCGGCCACAGCGCGCACAGTGCGGTTTCGACGACCATCACCCGTCATCCCGGTCGTGCTCGGCTTTGGCTTCGGTGTCTGCCGCTTGCCGGCGGCGTGATCGTCCAAGCCGGTGTGCGTGCTTCCGTGAACGTGATTGTGAGGTGTACGCATCGGCGCGTGTGTCGTCCGGAAGTTGTGGCTCAAGCGGGATCAAAGCAGGGTCAGACCCCAGTACCGCGGCGTCGCTAGCGGTTCCTGATCAGGCGCGCAGCGCCGGCACCCGCGGCGGTAGCGGATACACCGAGGCACGCCGTCGCGACGCGATGCGTAGTCACCCACAACTGAAGGCTGCGTATCTTCGCGCGGTCGTCGAACCGCCCGTGAGTCCCGGCCTGGTCAGGCACCGGCGCGTAGAGATTATCCCGCCGCTGTGGATCGATCGGGTCCCCGGCGATCTGCTGTGCCGAGTACCCCGTTCGCGCCAGGTAGCGGTCGGCCAGACCGGGTGCGACCTTCGTACCCACGATAGCCCTGACGGCGCTGCCTCCGACCGAGATCTCCCGCCGCCGGTGCGCCGCAGCCCACACGATCGCCTCCGCCGGTACCTCCGGCTGGAAGATCGGCGGGACCGGCCGCGGATGCTGCCGGAGAGTCGTTCGGCACCACTCGAACTGCGGCGTGTTCACGGCAGGCAGCTGAACCATCGTGATCCACACGCGGCTCCTCCGATGCAGCAACTCCGTGCGCACCGAGTCGGTGAACCCGCGTACGGCGAACTTCGCTCCGCAGTACGCCGACTGTAGTGGGATCGCTCTGTATGACAACGCTGAGCCGACCTGCACGATCGTGCCCGAGTCCCTCGGCAGCATGTGCCGCAATGCCGCCATCGTGCCGTACACCGTCCCCAGATAGGTGACATGCGTCGCCCTGGTGAAGTCGTCCGCCGGGATCTCGTCAACCGGCGCTAGGATCGTCGCCATCGCGTCATTCACCCATACGTCGATCCGGCCGAACCGCTGCACCACCGACTCAGCCGCCCGGTCGACTTGGGCAGCCTCGGCGACGTCCGCCTGAACCACCAGCGCGGTACCGCCGAGCGACTCGACCTCGCGCGCCGCATCCTCGAGGCCCTGACGGCCGCGTGCGAGCAAGGCCACCGATGCACCACGCCGCGCGAACGCGTGCGCGACCGCACGGCCGACGCCGGCCGACGCGCCGGTCACGACGACGACGCTGCCCGCGAACGGCGGCCGGTTCAACGCGTCACCAGCTGCTCGCGTCGGCCTCGCGGGCGGATCCGGGCTCAGCTCGGCGGTGGGCCAGCCGTGCCAGCGCCGTGGTCGTCAGCGCCGAGTTCGCCGCTCCCTGCATCGGCATCACGCTACCGTCGCAGATGAAGACGTCGGCGATGCCTCACCCGGTGGTCGGCATCGATCACGCTTTGTGCCGAACCTCGGCCCATCGGCAGCCGCCCACCGTGCAGCAGCTCCGTCACCAGGCGGCCTATGGCGGTGGACGCCACGGCCCATTCCACAGGGCAGGGACACGGTCCACCTGCCCGTCAGGACGCTCAAACTGGGTTCGGCGTCGCGAATCAATTCCGTCTCCTCAGAGTGAGAAGCGATCCTGCTCGGGGCTGATTGCGGTGGATCGGACTCTTCATGAGCGGAGCATCGTTTGTCGGCAGTCGATGTTTCATGGATATCGAGGCGTTACCCAACCCACGACACATGCACACCCGATCCCGAGCAGGCGGCCTGGCAGGAGCTATGCATCCTGTTCCGCCACTGCCTCGACGCTATCTCCTTCACAGGGGGCACCCGGCCCGCTCGTGCGGTACGGGGTGACCGCGTTGCCATGCGGCCGCCACCTCGGGACGCTCCGCGGCGCGCATCGTCGCGCTCTGCAAGGTTCGCGCTCCGGCCCGGCGGCATGCTCCTACCCCGTTGCCGCTACCGGACGGTTGCGAGCGTACGGTCCGGGGTAGTCCGGGGTGATGGCGGTCGGTCGTATGTCGGGGTATCGGGTCGCGGCGCAGGTGCGCAGCGGTCTGTGGTTCGTCCCGGTGATGTGCGTCATCGCCGGCGTCGTCCTGTCCTTCGTGACGATCTGGATCGACGAGCAAACCGGCTACGACCTCATCCCGCGGTCGTTCACCGGCGGGCCCGGATGCGGCGCTGGCCATCCTGGCGACGGTCGCGGCGTCGATGGTGCAGCTTGGCGGCGCTGGTGCTGACGATCACGATGGTCGTCGTCCAGCTGGCGATGGGCCAGTTCTCGCCGCGGATCGTGCAGACGATCCTCCAGGACAAGCCGAGCCAGATCGCGATCGGGCTCTTCGTCGCCACGTTCGCCCACGCGATGCTCGCGCATGCGCGAGGTGCTGATCGACGGTCCGGCGCAGGCCGGTGCCCGGCCTCGCGATCGTCGTCGCCTACGTGCTCGTGGTGATCAGCGATCGTCGTGCTCGTGCTCTACGTCCACCACATCGGGCGGTCGCTCCGCGTGTCCGCCCTGATCGAGCTGGTCGGGCACGGACACGCGACGGCTGCTCGACGAGCAGTACCCCGACGCGGAGCGAGCACGGGCGAACCCGACCGAGCCAGCGGTCGTCTGTCGCCGCACATCCGGCGTGCGTCGCCACGATCGACCTCGACCGCGCTGGTCGACGTCGCCCGCGGACGCCGACTGCGCTGCATCGTGATGCTGCCGGCGCTCGGCGAGTTCGTGCCCGCCGGCGCGCCGCTGTTGCGCATCGAGGGCGATGCCGACCGCCGCGCAGCTCGACGACGCGATCGCAGGATGCGATCGCCCTCGGCCTCGAACGCACACTCGACCAGGACGTCGCCTACGGTTTGCGCATGCTCGTCGACATCGCCGAACGCTCGCTCGCCGACTCCCCGTTCCTCGACCCGACGACCGCCGTGCAGGCCATCGACCGCCTGCACGACTGCCTCCGCCAGCTCGCCCGACGCGGCCATTCCCGACGGGCGGTACTGCGACGCCGACGGGGTCGTGCGTCTGACCGTCCGCGTGATGGACTGGGACGCCTACGTCCACCTTGCCTTCGACGAGATCCGGCTCGCCGGCGCCGGATCGCCACAGGTGGCGCGCAGGCTCCAGGCCTCGCTGGACGACCTCGTCCGCTACGTCCCGCTCAATCGCCGCCCCGTGCTGCACGAGCAGCAGCGCCTGCTCGAGCTATCCGTCCGCCAGCAAGTTGCGGAGCACGACCTGCCGTTCGCACTCGCAGCCGACCGTCAGGGAATCGGCGTTGCGGCCGGCACCCAGGCGCCGAGGCGCAAACGACGGTTCACTGCAATCCCGCCGTCACCGGACGCGTAGACGGCGGGCTCGACCTCAGTCGAGCACGAAGCTGACTTCGAGTTGCACCCGGTAGCCGGTGACCCGGCCGTCGGGCACCACGACGTTCCAGGTGATGCGGGTACCCGCGAGCCGTCGGCCTCAAGCGTGAGTCCGTTAGCTACGCGGACGTGACGGCGCGTTCTCGCAGCCGGCGACTGCGTTCCGCCTCGGAGTTGATCTCACCGCCGACGAGCAGCGCCACCGCCGACAGCCAGAGCCATACCAGCATCACGATCGCCGCCGACAACGCGCCCCATGTCTTGTTGTAGGACGAGAAGCCGTTTGCGTACACCGCGAAGCCTCCTGACGCGACTAGCCAGATCACGACCGCGACGACGGCGCCCGGCGTGCCGAACGTCCAGCGACTCGGCTGGACGTCCGGAGCCAGCCAGAGGATGGTCGCGAACGCCGCCAGCAGGCCGAGGATTAGGATCGGCCACTGCGCCGTCCACCACACCCAGTTGACGACGGTCGGTTCGCCGACGCTGCGGCCGACCCAGTCGGACACGAAAGGACCCAGGATCAGCAGGCCGAACACCAGGCCAACGGCGGCGACACAGCAGAAGATCATCGCGAGCGCGATTCAGCCGGCGGCGCACGAACCCCCGCGTCTCCTCGCGCTCATACGCGACGTTCATCGCCCACATCACGGTCTGCATCGCGCCGGACAGCGACCACAGGGCGAGGGCGACGCCGAGGACGATCATGAGGATGCCGCCGCCGCTCTGCGTGGTGCGCGTGAGGCTGGTGCTGAGCAAGTCGACGGCGCTCTCCGGCATCACCGACGAGAGCCGCGTCATCAGCGAATCGACGGTCGACGGCCCTGCCAGCTCCGCGAACAGACCGAGCGCGACCAGCAGCGCCGACGGGATCGCCAGGAACCCGCAGTAGGCGATCGCCTGGGCGAGGTTGGTGACGTGATCGGCCATCGCCTCCTTGACGCCGCGTACCACGATCGCTCGATAGTCGCGGTTGGAGAGATCGCCCAGTCCAGGGTCGGCGAGCGGCTGCTCGCCCGCCTCCGGGCGGGGCGTCGGCTCGTCGCCGTGCCCCGCCCGGTCGTCCTCGTCACGCTTCCGCTTCGTGATCGACCACGACTGCGCCATGGCTCAGGAGCGAATCGTTTCCTGCGCCGAGTCTCGCAGCTGCTCGGCGTGCTGCTGACCGGACTCCTTGGCCGCGCCGCTTGCCGCCTCGGCCGCATCCTGCGCCACCTGCTTGCCGTGCTCGACTGCCTCCGACGCCACGTCGCTGACCTGCTCGCGCACCTGGGTGGCGACCGGGCCGATCCGCTCCTCCTCGATCCTGGTGGCCGGCAGCAGCGAGCCCACCACGAACCCGACGGCCGCCGCGCCGACGGTCAGGCCGATCGGGTTATTCTGCGCCATTCCGACCGCCTTGTGCGAACCGTCCTGCGCCGAGGAGGCAGCGCCGCCGGCCGAGCCGGTGACGGACTCCTTGGCGGAGGACAGCTTGTCGGTGACCGCCTGCTTCTTGTCGGACATCGACTCCTTCATGCGCCCCGGCACGTCGGCCTTATGCGAAAGCGCAGCAACGGTGTCGCCCATGCTCTCGCGGGTGGCCTCTATCTGCTGTTCGATTGCGCGCGTGTCTTCGCCCATTGAATGTCCTCCTTGACGGATTCCTTGGTTTTCTCGGGAATTGGTGCTCCGGTCTGCTTCAGTTCGTCACGGCCGCGCATCGCAAGCACCGCAGCGACAGCCCCGTAGAGCACCGTGGTGATCAGCGCCGCCAGCCACAGCGGCATCCACAGGTCGAGCACGATGATGACCGTCGCCATCGACCCGCCGACCGCCGCCGCGCCCAGCACGGCGGCACCTCCGAACATGCCGGCGCCGGTCCCCGCCTTCTTGCCCTTCTCCATCATCTCCGCCCGCGCCAGCTCGATCTCCTGGCGAACCAGATCGGAGACCTCGCGGGAGAGATCCTTGACCAGCTCCGAAACGGACTCTTGCCGTTTCTCGGCCTCGCCCTCACGCATACTCATTGCCCGTTCCTCCAGTCCTCGCGCCAGTGCTCGCGATGACGTCCCGCGGCGCGCCCGGCGATGCCGTCCACGCCGGCACCCCACCGTTGCCCTGGTAGCGCGACGGGTACGAGCGTGACTCGTACCGGCGCCCGCTGGACGCCTTCAACGTGCGCGCGACTGCGAAACCGATGAACAGCCCCACGCCGGCGACCACCCACGGCTGGCGCCGCGCGAAATCCTCGACGTCTTCGAGCAGCTGATCAGGATCGACGTCCTGCAGATACGTGCTCAGGCGCTCGCCGCGATCCGCCGCCTGTTCGGCCAAGCGGGCCTGCTGCGTGTTGCCCTCGATCCGCGACTGCTCGGCGACGCGCCTCATCGTCTGGGATGCGGAGCCGATCTGGTCGCTGGCCTGCGCCGAGCGCTGACCGATCTGATCCGACATGACGCCGCGGCCCTTGTCCATAGCCTCGCCCGCTTTGCTGGAAACGGCCTCAGACGCTTCCTGCACCTTCTCGCCGACCGCGGACTGCTCATCGGCGGTCGGGCTGGTCTCTACTCGTTCCATTGCACCTGCTCCTTCGTTGGTCACTGCGCGTCTGTGCCGGCTCGGCAAGCCGCGTTTCACCATGTCCCGCTGCCTGCCGTACGTAGGTCGATCTACCCCTGTTTTCCGATCTCAAACGCACAAAGGGGACAGAAATCGGGACTAAGGGGGGCACAATCGCCTACGGAGACGACAGAAACAGCGCGGGCCGTCCCGGTTCGGTACCCTGAGCATCATGGTTGAAGAGCCATTCGAAGCCAGCGCCGAGACGCCACGGGCGCCTCGGGCGGATGCCCTCGCAAGTCGCGAGGCGATCCTCGCCGTGGCTGCCGACGCCCTCGCCGGCGACCGGCGGATCAGCATGATCGAGCTCGCGGCGGCCGCCGGGGTCGGCCGATCCACCCTGTATCGGCACTTTCCCAGCCGAGCCGCGCTCAACGAGGCGCTTGAGCAGCGAAGGCAGACGCCGTCATTCCCGCTCCGAGCGCCGTCCAGTCAGCTGGCAACGCTGCCGTACCTTCCGCCGGGCCGGCTGGGGCGCGAGCGGCTGCCGCTGGATGTCACGCATGTGCTGGACGAGGTGCCGCCCCACCTCGTGCCCGACCAGCTGGTCGCCGAGGCGCGAAGCACCGGCGGCGTGCCGGTCGCGCTCTACGTGGTGGACATCGACGGCTCACAGCTGATCCGGCTCGCCGGCACCGAGGACTTTCCCGAGACGCTGGACGCGCCGCCCGCGCTCGGGCCGGAGATCGTCCCGGAGGGAATGCCCGGTTTTCAGCAGCGGCTGGCGGAGTCGCTGCCCGGATGCACCCTCGAGCCACTCTGGCTTCGGGGCCGGATCACGGCGCTGCTGCTGTGCGTCGGCTCGCCTGTCGCATCGCTCGCCGACGTCGCAAAGCAGGGCGCCGCCGCGCTCGAGCTGGCGAAGGAGTACACCGACGCCATTGCGGCGGCCCAGCGGCGCAAACCCCCCACGCCGGCGGCCGAGATCCAACAGAACCTGCTCCCATCCCGAATCGCGCGGATCACGGGCGGCCAGCTGGCCGGCGGGCTGCTGCCGACGTATGAGGTGGGCGGCGACTGGTTCGACTTCGTCGAGAACCGGGACGGGTCATGGATCGCGATCGGCGAAGCGGGGGGCAACGGCCCGACGGCGGCGGGCCTCGGCGCCGCAGCGCTGGGGGCGCTGCGCGCAGCCCGGCGCAGCGGCTGGGGCATCGAGCAGGCGCTCCAGTCGATGGACGAGACGGTGCGCCGGCATCAGGGCGACGATCTCTACGTGAGCACGGTCATCGCCCGCTGGCAGCCCGCGACGAGCATGCTCACCTGGGTGAACTGCGGACATCCCCATGCGTACCTGATCGGCCGGGACGGCCGTGTGGCGGAGCTGCCCGGGCCGGATCACCAGGTACTTGGCCGCGGGCGCCGCAAGCGCATGTTCCGGACCACGCAGCGCCAGCTGCATCCCGGCGACCGGGTGCTGCTGGTGACCGACGGCGTCACCGGCCGGCGGACGAACACGGGGGTATTCGGCCTCGACGGCATCCAGGCAGCGGTCGACGGCGCCGATTCACCGACCGCCCCGGCGACGGCAATGGCAGTGCTCCAGGCGGTGAGCACAGCTGGGCGGAGCCGCTCGAGGACGACGGCACGGTCGTTGTCCTCTGCGTCAACTAGAAGCGGTTGTTTCGCACCGTCCCCGGGACGGAAAGCGCTTCTCTCACTGAGCGGAGCCAATGTACCACTTGTCCGCGGATTGATCGTTTTCGTGTTTGATGTCGGGCAGAAGTGGGATTACATGAGGCAGATCGTCCCGATCTGGGACGACGCGAGGTGCCGACGAACGGGCGCCCGCGCTTTTGCAGCCATGCAAAGGAGTGCCAATGTCTGACACCAGCGCACGGAGGGACGAAACGATGGAACGGAGTAGAACCGATGACCGCGTCGAAACGACCGCGGGTTCGAGGACGAGCCGGGACGTGATAACGCCCGCACGCAGCTCGCGCCTGACGACGGACGTACGGGAACAGCAGCGCCGGTTCGGCGGGCTCAGTCTCGCATCAACCTTCTTCGGATGGCTGTCTGCGACCGGCATGGCGACGATACTCGTGGCGCTCCTCGCCGCCGGCGGGGCTGCGCTGGCGCTGACCGATCAGCACCCCGCGGCAACCGGCCGGCAAAACGCTGCGACGATCTCCCTGGCCGCGGGTCTAGGGCTGTGCTTGATCCTGTTCTTGGCCTACCTCGCCGGCGGGTATGTGGCCGGCAGGATGGCCAGGTTCGATGGCATCACGCAGGGCATCGGAGTATGGGTGATGGGTGTCGTCATCACCGCGGCGCTGGCAGCGGCGGGCGCCCTATTTGGCTCGGAGTACAACGTGCTCTCCAGGTTCGACCTGCCGAACATCCCGGTCGACGAGGGATCGCTGACCACCGGCGGCATCGTCACTCTGATCGCCGCGCTAATCGTGACGCTGGTCGGTGCCATCCTCGGCGGCAAGCTCGGCGAGGCCTACCACCGTCGCGTCGACGAGTCGGGAGCACTGACGTACTAACAGGCCGATTCAGCGGATCGGCGGGCGCACCGCGGAGCGGATCCTGACGTCCAGCCCCAGCTCCGGCCTCTGGCCGCCCGCCAGGTCGACGAACCCCAGGGCGCCGGTAGTCCGGCCGTTCCATGGCACGTCCCTGCCGTCAGCAGCGCCACCGAAGAGCCAATGCCACATCCGACGCTGGTCGACCCCGACCGGCGCGAACGCACAACGAAAGGAGCGAGCGATGAGCGAGAACGGCACGACCCCCGATGAGGTTACAAAGCGCCTCGAGAACCTCGAGAAGCGGTCGACGAGCAGGGTGCGCTGGATGTGGGTGTTGGCGGTGGTTGGGGTTGGTGTGGCGCTGCTTGGGCTGGTGCGGCCGGCGCGGGCGGATGCGCGGTCGAGGGTGGCGGTGATCGTGATGGAGAATAAGGCGTACTCGAAGATCGTGGGGAGTGCCAATGCGCCGTACATAAACTCGGTGATCCCCCAGGGCCGGTTGTTCACGAACTACTTCGCGGTGGTCAACGGCAGCCTGCACAACTACCTGGCGATGACCAGTGGCCTGACGGCCAAGCAGTCGCCGCCTCAGGCGAATCTGTTTCAGGCGATCGACGGCACGGGTGGGTCGGTGACCTGGACGGAGTTGGAGGAGTCGATGACCGGGAACTGTGGTGCTGGATCGGCCGGTAATGTGCCGGGCACGACTCAACCGCTGTACAGCCGCGGCCACGATCCGGCCTATCAGTATCGTGGCAACGCGTCGTGCAGCCAGCATGACGTACCGTTAACCAGCGCC
This sequence comes from uncultured Actinomycetes bacterium, assembly GCA_963809205.1. GTDB lineage: Bacteria > Actinomycetota > Thermoleophilia > Gaiellales > JAICJC01 > DATLLN01. Next base: position 345,116 of record CAWEIS010000001.1, read on the forward strand.
ACATTCAATCCAGCAGCATTGCCGTCCTTCGCCTATATCGTGCCAAACGAGTGCAACGATATGCACACGCTTCCGACGAGTGGTCAGGCGTGTCCCGCCTTCTACGGATCCAACACCGCGACCAACACAATCACGATGGGCGACAATTGGCTGCGGCGGTGGTGCCCCAGTTACTCGCCCAGCCAGACATGACCGTCCTCATCACATTTGACGAGGGCAGTGCGAAGAATGAGCAGGTGTTGATGCTGGAGCTCGGCGCGGGCGTCACCGCCGGTACCAACGGCACCGCGTTCAACCACTACGGTCTGGAAGCTGGCCTGTACAACGCCTTCGGACTGGGCCCCGCACCCGGCAATGGTGCTACCGCCACCCCTCTCCCCATTCCCTGATCAGGCCACGCCGAACACAGCGGGGCTTGGAGCGGATCCTCCCGCACCAAGCCCCCACTGGCGACCGACTATCCGTCGCCGAGATCGAGCGCGACGAGGCTGAGATGCTCTTCGGCGGTTTGCCGGATTAAGGCGGCGGGTAGTCGCGAGCTTCCACGATAAGCAACGGAGGAGCACGACATGGCGCACGTCTCAGAAGAGGTACGGGTGGGGGTAGATACACGCTCCAGTGCCTTTTTTACGGACGCTTCGCATACCGGGGGCGGGAGGGTCGTCGCGACCGTGCTGCACCGCCAACTCGACCGTCGTCGCCAGACTCCGCGAAATCAACGCCGCCTTCCTCTAACACCTACCAGGAACACACCCAACTCTTGGCGACCAGTCGGGAGCGGGCCTTTGACGGCCTAGCACTGCGAGGCGGATACTCTCGGGCGTGCCGGTTTGCTCCAACTGTGGCGAGGACAACCCTGACCGTGCCCGCTTCTGCCTGAGCTGCGGCACGGCGCTCGTGGAAGCTCCACAGGCGGAGCGGCGCGAGCGGCGAGTGGTGTCGGTCTTGTTCGCCGACCTGGCCGGGTTCACCAGTCGCTCCGAGTCGTTGGATGTGGAGGATGTGGAGGGCTTCCTCGCGCCCTACCTCGCCGTCTTGCGGTCGGAGGTTGAGCGCACCGGCGGCCAGGTTGTGAAGTTCACGGGTGACGGCGTGATGGCGATCTTCGGCGCGGCCACGGCGCACGAGGATGATCCGGAGCGGGCAGTTCGCGCCGGCGCTTGGCATCTGTGAGCGGGTGGCCGAGGCGGGCGATGCTGACTTGCGGGTGCGGGTGGGCGTGACGAGTGGTGAGGCGCTGGTCAGCCATGACCCGGCGGGTGGCGTGGACGCGGTCGGGGATGTGGTGAACACGGCGGCCGGTTGGAGTCGGCGGCGCCGCTGGGCGGCGTGCTTGGTGGATGGGTGGACGTATCGGGCGACCGAGCGGGCGATCCGCTACGAGCCGGCGGAGGCGGTGGAGGCGAAGGGCAAGTCTGAGCCGGTCGAGGCATGGGTGGCGGTCGCGCCGCGCTCGATCGTGCCGGAGCAGGTGCGGGTCGGTGGCCTGCCCTTGGTCGGCCGCGACGCAGAGGCCGACCTGCTGCGCGATGCGCTTGGATCGGTCTCGGCGGGAGCCGTCGACGCAGCTGGTGTCGATCATCGGCGAGCCGGGGATCGGCAAGTCGCGGCTGGTCGAGGAGCTGTTGCGGATACGTCGAGGAGTTGCCGGAGTTGATCACGTGGCGGCGCGGCCGCTCACTCGCCTACGGCGAGGGCGTCGCCTTCTGGGCGCTGGGCGAGATGGTCAAGGCGCAGGCCGGCGTCTTGGAGTCCGACACAGCGCAGGTCGCCGACGCGAAGCTCGCGGAGGCGGTCGCGGCGCTGATCATGGACGAGCGGGATCGCGAGTGGGTGGTGCGGCACCTGCGACCGCTTGGTCGGCCTGGAGAGCGCGGCCTCGACCAGCGGTGAGAGCATGGCAGGTCGGAGGCGTTCGCGGCGTGGCGGCGATTCTTCGAGGCGCTCGCCGAGGACGGCCCGACGGTGCTGGTGTTCGAGGACATCCACTGGGCAGACGACGCGCTGCTGGACTTCATCGACCTTCTGGCCGACCGAGCCGGCGCGGTGCCCTTGCTGATCGTCTGCACCGCCCGGCCGGAACTGCTCGACCGACGCGAGCACTGGGCCGGCGACTCGTCGCGTCCGGGTATGGACACGCCCGTTACGACTCCCGCGACGGCTATGACTGGCATCCGCTGGAGGCGCTCTACCATCGCATCGCGCGGCAACGCGGAACCTCTGGCGGCTCCCGTGACCGGCGGAGCGCCCGAAAGCTCCGGTTTCACTTCTCAGACGCGCCGACGCTCTCCGGCCGCCCGCTCGTCCTGGTCCTCCGCGGCGGCGAGGCTGGCCGACAACTGAGGAGATGATTGGCTTCGCGCGGTCCCTGAATCGCCTCTACGCCGACGAGATCGCCGAGCTCGAGCGCGCGACCAGTCGGCGCCCCCGGCTCAAACGGCGGTCGATCTGCCCGTCACCGCGGCGCGCGCAGGCCAAGGCGTCCTCGGGTGTCTTCGGGTGTCTTCATCGCCTTTCCGACCCACGGTGGATCACCGACTCTCGGCGCTACGAGCGAGGCCGCCAGGCGAGGGCGCGAGCCCGGAGTACCTAATCCAGAGTCGCGCGCGGCCGACCGCCCGTGTGTACAACTGCGATGCCGCGCCTGGAGCACCCGTCCCCATACCCCGCCTCGGCTCCTGTAGTCGGGGGTGAGGGTCGCCTGTGCTCGATCTCCGTCGCGCGCACCACGCGCGCACGCATAGCGCCGCTCACACGAGGCGAAGGACCGCGAAGGTGCCATCGTCCGCCGGCTCCTGTAGCGGGGGGTCGGGGTGCGGTTGTCTTCGCCTAGCCTGATGGCCTCGCGCACGCGCGCACGCATGGACGGCTCAGATGAGGCGACGGGTGACGAGGCAAGCGTCGGCGAGCGTTGAACCCGCATCCCCGCCGATGTTCGTCGGTCAGGGTGCGGCCGATTTCGGCTCGCCGATGGCCAGGCGAGCCGCCTGCACCCAGCCCAGCCGAACCGTGAGTCCCTTGCGCTCGAATCGCCGCTTCGCCTCCGCCAGCGCGTCGCTTGCCTCACCGACCTTGCCCTGCGCAGCCAGCGCCTCGCCTAGCTCGAGCCAGGCGTCGCCTTGGCACCAGACCAGGTCGGACGACTCGGCCCGTTCGGCTGCAGCCCTGGCCAGGTGCTCCGCCCGGTCAGGGTGGCCCGACGTCCGCTCGATCAGGGCATGCGCCGTCATTGCCCGGACGGTGGCCTCGGTGTCGGCGGCGGCCCCACGGATGTCCAGCACGGCCAACGCCTCCGGATACCGACCCTGCAGGGCCAGCGCCCGGGCCAGGTCGACTGCCGCCAGCGGTCCGAACCAGCCGTCCCGTGCTTCTAGTAGTCCGGCTAGGGCGGTGCGCAGGTGCGACTCCGCGCGAACGGCGTCGCCGGCCAGCAGCTCGATGCCGCCCGCGTACAGCTCCCACTGCGTGCCCCAGTACGCGTGTCCTAGGTCACGGCAGGCCGCGATCGCGTTCCCGATGTTGCTGCGTGCGCGATCGAACTCTCCCAGCTCCGCCTCCAGGCACGCCATTGAGCCAAGGCCGACGGTCTGGGCGACCGGGTCGCCCTGCTGTTGCACGACAAGTGCCCGGCTTCGCCTGATCGCCTCCTCCACCGGCATCGCCCCGGCCAGCAGCATCCAGCCCAGATATTGCATCGCGCGGGCGAGCTCCGGCCGCCGGCCGCTGCGTCTGGCGTGCTCGACCGCCCGAAAACCGTCCTCGCCACGACCGATCGTGCCGCCGATGCTCTCGATGTCTGCCACCAGCGCCCACAGCCGAGATAGCGTGACATCGTCCCCAACCTGCTCGATCTGCGCGATCGCCCGCTCCGCCTGCTCGCGCAGCGCCTCCACCCCCGATCGGCCCGGGTCGAGGTAGATCTGGATCCGTTCGTGCTCGGCCCGAGCCCGCCAGTGCAACGCCACATCGCCGTCCGCGGACTCGGCCACGGCCTCGCCCAACACGGCGAGAGCGCGCTCGAACTCGGACAGCTCGAACAGCGCAAAGCCGCGGTCGGCCAGCAGACCCGTGCGCACCGGGTCGGACGCGGGCAGCAGCGCCGCCGCCCGCCCGAACAGGTTGGCCGCCGCGGCGTAGTCGAGGCGCTCAAAGGCGCGGCTGCCGCTGCTGGCCAGCAGCACGGCGGCGCGCCCGGCTAGGTCGCGGTCGCGATCGCCTGGCGTCCTCACCTGGGCCCGCTCCAGACAGGCACGCTCGAGGTGGTAGCCGAGGATCTCCTCGCCTCCGGGCTCTCTTCCGCGGGGCTGGGTCTCCAGCCAGTCGAAGTAGTGCTCGTGAAGGTCCGCGCGCACCTGCTTGGGCAGCGCGGCGTACGCCGCCTCACGGATCAGCGCGTGCCGGAACGCGAATGTCCGGTCACCGTCCGGTGGGCGCAGCAGCTCCTTGCGTGCCAGCCCCATGAGCAGGCCAGCGGCGAGCTCGACCGGCTGCTCGCACAGCATCGCGACGTCCTCTGCGGCGGCGCTGACGCCGACCACGGCAGCCGCCTCGATCGCCGCTCGCTCGGCCACCGACAGCCGATCAAGCCGCGCCGCCAGCAGAGCCTGGATAGCCGGCGGGATCTCCAGACCGTCCCACCCCTCCGCCGCGAAGGCCAGTAGCTGCTCGACGTACAGCGGGTTGCCGCCGGACACCTCCACCACCCGCTCGAGCGAGCCGCGGTGCGCCAGTCCCAGCCCCTCGGCCAGCGTCCGGCACGCGTCGAGCGAGAGCGGCTCCAGCAGCATGGTGGTCGCGTTGAGCTTGCCGCCGCCCCAGCCGGGACGCAGCTCAAGCAGCTCGGGCCGGGCCAGGCAGAGCAGCAGCAGCGGCGCGTCGCGCGTCCACTCGGCCAGGTACTCGAGCAGGTCGAGCATGGTCGGCTCCGCCCAGTGGATGTCCTCGAACACGACGACCAGCGGCTCGCGCGCAGCCAGCTCGAGCAGCCTTCGCACGGCGGCGAAGGCGGCCTCGCCCACGGACGGCGCCGCGCCCAGCATGCCGGCGATGCCTGCGGCGACTGCCTCAGCGTCATCCGCGCCGGCCAGCACAGACGCCGGACTGTCCGCGCCACCGGAGAGTTCCCGCACGATCTCGGCCAAGGGTAAGAAGGTGATGCCCTCGCCGTAGGAGTGGCAGTGCCCCGTTAGCACCCGCGCGCGGTCCTCCAGCCGCGCAGCCACCTCCAGGCCCAGCCGCGACTTGCCGATGCCGGCATCCCCCAGCACCGTGACCAGGTGGCAGGTGCGATCCCCAGCGGCCCGCTCGAACGCCTGGAGGATCGCGGCCAGCTCCGCTTCCCGCTCGAGCAGCGGCGCGTCCAGCCGCCGCGCCAACCCGGGCGCACCGGGCAGCACTCGCACCAGCCGCCAGGCCGGCACCGGCTGCTCCTTACCCTTGGCCGCCACCGGCGCCACCGGCTCGGCGTCGACGGCGTCGCGAACGAGCAGGTGGGTGGCCTCGCCGATCAGGATCTCCCCAGGCGTGCCGGCCTGCTCGAGCCGGGCGGCGACGTTGATCGCATCGCCCAGCACCGGCGACTCGCCGGAGGCCACCACCTCACCCGTGTTCACCCCGATCCGCACCGCCAACTCGACACCTAGCTCGGCCCGCAGCCGCTCATTCAACCGCTCCACCGCGACCGCCATCTCAGCCGCCGCACGCACCGCCCGCAGAGCGTCGTCCTCGTGAGCCGCGGGCACGCCAAACACGCACATCAAGCCATCGCCCATCAGGTCGCCCGCCCGGCCGCCATGACGCTCGGCGACCCGCTCGATCTCAGCCGCAAAGCGGGTCAGCACACCCCGGAGCGCCTCCGGGTCAAGCCGCTCGCCCAGCGGCGTCGAACCGACCACATCGCAGAACACGACGGTAACGATGCGCCGCGTCTCGTGATCCGCTGCCGTCACCCCACCGAGCGTCGCCCCACAGGCCAGGCAGAAGTTGGCCCGATCGGGATTCTGCTCGTTGCACGCAACACAGGTACGCACCGGCCAAGTCTACGCACGCCGACGCCGGCCGGTTGGGCGCCCCGGGGATGGGAGCCCTTCGCCTCGTCTGAGCGGCGGGCGTACGTGCGCGGGCGCGCGCGCGAGGCGTCGGGCTGGCGAACACAGTTGCCCCCCGCCACCCGGTACCTAGAGCGGCATCGAGCAGGAGTCCCAGGTTCGCCTCGTGGGGGCGCCCCTGCGCGATCTTACTGGGCCGATCCGCCTCGGTGTCCGATTACAAGCGGTGCAGATCGAGGGCGACGCGGCGTTCCTCGAGGGTGTTGCTGGGCCCGATCGTCGTCGGTTCCCGCACCGCGCTTCAGCATCTGCGAGCGTCGATTGGTGGGCGCCGCTCGGCATGTGCTGCTGTGCGGCGTCAGCGAGCAGCCAGGCCAGCCGAGCTGACGGGATGCTTCAGCGGAAGGGCGGCGCCGCTCTCGTATCGGGTCAGACTCTGGTACGACGCTCATCTGCCGGGGATCGAGTCGGCGGCCCGGGAACCTTGTCACAGGCAGGCAGCCGGATGATGCGCTTAGCCCGGCGCCAGTCCCCCGGGCCGCCGCTCCGAGTTTACCCACCGCGCTACCGCGGAAACGGCCGCCTACAAGTTCGCGGCCGGTGGTGCGCTGGCCGCGCCCGTTCACCCGGCGCAAGCAACAGGGAGAAGCCCATCGCCGGTGTCGCCTGGCGAGCGTACGCCTCTGCGAACAACGGGTCAAGAGCCTGTCATCGTAGCGGCGGCCCGGAGACCCGATCACGGCAGAAACGCCAGCGAGAACCGGAGAAAAAGCACTCGCGGCGTGCCGAGTGATTCTCCTGCGGGCAGCCGCGCAGACACTCCGGGCTTGTGCTCATTGCAGGTCAAGTTCGAACCAGACGAGCCATCCGTCGTGCTGGGGTGTTGGTTCGGCGCCCCAGCGGTCGGCGAGCGCGTCGACGAGGTAGAGGCCGCGGCCGCCGGTGCCGCTGGGTGGGGCGTCGAACTCCGGTCGGGCGAAGCCCGGGCCGCGGTCGGTCACCTGGGCTCGGATCTCGTCTGGTCGGATCTGGATTTCGAGGACGATCGTGTCGGCGGATGAAAGGCCGGCGTGGCGGACGCTGTTTCCGATCAGCTCGGTGATCAGCAACCGCAGGTTGAAGACTGCCTCTTGGTGCTGGTCGAAGCGCAATTCATCGACGGCATGGCGGGCGGCACGCGCGGATTCGACGCTCGCGGGTAGCAGCAGGGAAACGTCGTGGGCGTCAGTCACTCGATCGGGTAGATACCCGAGTAGACTGGAGCGTATGCATGGTCGGGAGGAGCGGTTGGCGATGAACGAGGTGTTGTTCCGGAAGGCCAACGATCGGATCGACGAGAGCGCCGGGGAGCACGCCTCGCCCGCCGAGGAGGTCGCGTTCTACTGCGAGTGCTCAGACCGTGAGTTCCTCGACCAGCCGAGACTTACCGATCCCCGGCTCACCGATCACTGACACCAACTGCGTCGACAGCTCACCGCGAGCACGATCCAACGCTCCACGCAACACGTCGGCCGAGCGCTATCGGGACGCGTATCGGCGGTTCATCGGCCGGTAGCCACCCGCCAGCGCGCCCACATCGCGTCGTCGACCGGCAGGCGGTCGGTGCGCCGGCGGGTCAGTCGGCGGACGCTGAGGTGCGCGTGGTCGGGCACGAAGCCGACCGCGGCGCAGCCGCGCAGCGACGGCACGTTGTCGTCCGCCACGTACGTCAGCGCGGATGCGGAGCCCTCGTCGCGGGCGATGGCCAGCAGCTGCCACATGCCGTCGCCCATCGCCTTCTTGCCGCGGAACTCGGTGAACGTGTACGCGCCCTCCAGCATCACCTCATCCTCGCCCAGCGGCTCGTAGGTGTCGGGCACGCAGTCGTCCATCCACGCCATCTCCGGCGGGCGGATCAGCCACTGGCAGTAGATCGGCCGCCCGCGCGACGTCTCGGCGACGTAGAGGGTGGTCACGCCGTGCAGGCGGAAGCGCTCGCGGAGCAGCAGCTGCTTGAGGTCGGACGAGGCGGCCTGCTCGCGCTCCATCTCGAAGCCGTGGAACGAGAGCAGCTCGGCCGGGCGCATCTCGAGCTCGAGGCGCGCAGGTTTCCGTTCGGGCAACGCCGACAGGTCGCAGCGCAGGCCCAGGTAGCAGCGTTCCCCCCAGGCCTGCTCGGCGATCTCGTGCGCCGTCACCCGCGGGTCGGCATGCGTGACCAGATCGACGGCGGTCCTGATGTTCTCGCTGCTAATCGACGACATCGCTCACCTCCTCCCGATATCTGGTACCAGAGCGTACCGTGGCGATTGGCCTCGCGGACCCGTCGCCCACACGAGCCAGTGTACGGTCGAGCCATGGAGATTGTGAAGTGGTCATGGAGCAACCGAGTCGCGAGCTCAGTCGCGGGCGAACCGTCGGCCACTGCACGACGACCCAGTTTGTGAACGATGTGCCGACGTCGACTCGGACGGCAACATCATCGCCACCGTCAGTACCAGCGGCCGCGCGCGAAGCCGCCGAACGCGATCAGTCCAATCAGGGCAACGATGATGCCCAGAATCAGGCTCCAGAAGATCGCGATCACGATCCCGACGATGACGAGGATCCCCCCGACGCTGATTCCGGTGTTCATTCGCCCTCCGGTATTCATTCGCTCTCCGGTGCTCATTCGCTCGTCTCCCTTTCCGCTCGATGTCAGGCGAGCAAATACCCCGAGCGGCGGCAGCGCCAAACTCCGCGGGTCGCTGCCGGCACCGCGAACGAAAAGAGCCCCGACCAGCAGTCGCACTGCCCGGCATCATCCAAACGGCCGGTGCGAAGGGTTCCCCTGAGGAACCCAGTCCGACGATTCACGGCGATACCAACGCCGTGGCGACGGACTGCGGCGTTTGCGTGACGCGTAGAGTGGGGTAGGTGTGCCATCACACACTCCGCGAGGGCAGAACAACCCTGCGGGAGTCTCGACTCGACGAAGGCAGGGTGAGATGGCCAAGAGTTCGAAGAAGGCTGCAAAGAAGGCGAAGAAAGAGTCCGCCCGAGCCGGAAAAACGCTCGCCGGCAGGGTTCTCAGGAACCCGAGATCCACGGTCAAGGACAAGAAGCTAGCTGCCGGCGTGCTCTCACAAGCCGGCCAGAGCAAGCAGCCTAAATAGCGGGAGTAAAGCCGTCCAGCCCCAGTAAAGCCCTCCAGCCCCAGGAGTCTTCAGCGTCGGACAGGCTGGCCGCTCCGGCTGGGTAAACGCGTGCTGCGCGCACCCACCGACCCTGGGGCGCGGTGGGTCGCGCTGCGCAGGTCGGGCGCCCGGTTCGTCAGGAACGATTGTCCGCGGTGCAGTAGAGCGCTAGTGTTTGCGTGGCGAGCCGCCGGCGGCTGAATCAACCTAGCGGTCAGGGGACAATCGCCCGATGAGACATGAGCCTCGCACTCCTTCGCGGAGCCAGGTTGGAGATCTCGGGATGGAGCCTCAGAACGACGAGTTGAACCGGGTTGGCTTGGAGCAGCGTGGCGCGCCGGGCTCGCTGGTCTAGGGACGGTGAACCGCAGGCGAATCGCGGCGAGCGAGTGCGATTGCGTCCAGCGGATCGCGGCGACCTGCGGCGAGTCGCCGATGTGGTCCGTACGCGAGCAGGCGCTCTACTGGACTGACAACCTCGGTGGGCGGATCTACCGGCTGGAGCCAGAGCGCGGAAGCGCCCAGAGCTTCGTGCTCGGCCAGAACGTGATGAGCATCGGACTGCGGGAACGTGGTGGGCTCGTACTCGCACTCGCCAAGCAGCTCGCCTTCTACGAGCCTGGAGGCGAGCTCGAGCTGCTCATGGAGGTCGAGCAAGACCAGCCGCGCAACCGCTTCAACGACGGCAAGGTTGACCGTCGCGGCCGCTACTGGGCCGGCACGATGAACGACACTGACTGGGACAAGCCCTCCGGCTCGCTTTACCGCCTCAACCCAGACTTGGGGCTAAGCCGAGTACAAGGTGCGGTGGTCTGCGCCAACGGGCTCGGCTGGAGCCCCGACGACCAAACCTTCTACCTGGGCGAGAGCTTCCGCTACGCGATCTTCGCTTACGACTTCGACCCCGATGCCGGCACTCTCTCGGCCCGGCGAGTGTTCGCGACCGTCGACGGGAGCAGTGGGGCGTTCCCGGACGGGCTGACGGTGGACGCCGAGGGCGGGGTCTGGAGCGTGCAAAACGGCGCCGGCCGACTGGTCCGCTACGCCGCCGACGGCGCGGTCTCGCACGAGGTCGAAGTGCCGCTTCCCCAGCCGACGAGCTGCATCTTCGGCGGACGGGAGCTGGACGTCCTCTACATCACCACCTCGCGGCAGAACATGACCCCCGAGCAACTCCAGCGCTACCCGCTGTCGGGCAGCGTGTTCGCCGTGCGACCCGGCCTGAGCGGTGTCCCCGAGCCGGGCTTCGCAGGATAGGCAGGGGGTGCAGTGGCGGAGGCCAACCGCTACGACGTCATCGCCACACCGCGGGATGAGTGATGACCAGCCGTAAGTAATTCGCCCAGGCTCTTGGCCTAGCGCCGGTTCAAACGTGCTCCTCATACCTCGCCTCGGCTCCTGTAGCGGGGGGTGGGCAGAGCCTGGCACAGTCGACCCGATCCCTACACGCGCGCATGCATAGCGCCGCTCACACGAGGCGAACCCTGCTCCCCATCCTCCGCCTCGGCTCCTAGAGCGGGGGTCGGGGTGCGGACGCGCCTGGCACCGGAGGGTGGCGATGTGGGTTGTCGTCGCCAACCCGATGCCCTCGCGCGCGCACGCGCACGCATGCATGGCGGCCCCCGAACGAAGCATGCCTCGGGATGACGAACAGCGCTGCGCCGGTGCGAACCCCGCCTGCCAAGCCGGCCTTGGGTGTTGCGGTACTTATGCTGGATCCCGTCGTGAACGCGGGTCGGAAAGAAGCGCCGTAACACTCACCGGGATCGATCCGGTCGGTTGCCGGCCGGACCGGGCCCATGGCACGGTGGCGTCGGGCCGACCACGTGTTCCGATACGGGCGTGCCACAGGCGGAGGATCGCCCGGCCAGCGTTGAGTGGCACCCAGACGATCGCCGTGACGAGCGCCGCCAGCAGCACGAGCGACCCGAGCACGACGACAAGGAGCGCAATCAGGCCCAACCACGGGAGCGCAAGCAGAGAAAGCGTCCCGACGATGACGAGCGGGGTCCATGTGTAGCAGTAGCTCAGCATGATCTGTCCTCCTTGGCTGCGTACGTGCGGCTGACCAGGCGAGAATCGCCGGGGTCGGACAGCATTCGCCTCCGCCGGGGGAGTTGAGCCAGCCGGCCATGCCCTCGAACCGGGGAAGCCGACTCTCGACCGGCAGCGCTTCCGAGACTCTCATCGCCGGCCGCCGAGCTCGACGACTGCATCCGCGAACGCCTCGGGTGCTTCCTGAGGCAGGTTGTGCCCGACGCCTCCTCCGATCGTGCGGTGCGTGTACGTCCCTGCGAACTTCGCCGCATAGCCGCCGGCTCGGGATGCGGTGCGCCGTTGGCGTCACCCTCCAGCGTGATGGTCGGCACCGTGATGTCGGGCGCCTCGGCGAGCCGAGACTCGGCGTCGCAGTAACCGGGTTCCCCGTCGGCTAACCCCAGCCGCCAGCGGTAGTTGTGGATCACGATGTCAACGTGGTCCGGGTTGTCGAACGAGGCGGCGGTGCGGTCGAAGGTGGCGTCGTCGAAGTCCCACTGCGGCGAGGCGGTCCGCCAGATCAGCCGTCCGAACTCGCGCCGGTTGCGCGGCATAGCCCTCCCGCCCCGCTCCGTGGCGAAGTAGTACTGGTACCACCACTGCAGCTCTGCCTCAGGAGGCAACGGCTGCTTCCCGGCCGCCTGGCTGCCAATCAGATAGCCGCTCACGGAGACGAGCGCCGTGCAGCGCTGCGGCCAAAGCGCCGCCATGATGTTCGCCGTTCGCGCGCCCCAGTCGAACCCGCCGACGACCGCCCGGTCGACATCGAGCGCGTCCATCAGCGCGATCGCGTCGGCGGCGAGCGCCGCCTGCTCGCCGTTGCGGAGGGTTTCGTCGGAGAGGAACCGCGTGCTGCCGTATCCGCGCAGGTGCGGCACGATCACGCGATAGCCGTGCGGCACGAGCATCGGCGTCACATCGGCGAAGCTGTGGATGTCGTACGGCCAGCCGTGCAGCAGCAGGACGGCGCGTCCGTCGGCCGGGCCGGCATCGACGTAGCCGACGTCGAGCAGCCCGGCCTCGACCTGCCGGACGGGCCCGAACTCGCCCGCCCGTGAACTGGACGGCGTCGGCGAGGTCCCGGTGGACACGTCAGCTTCCGCCGTCCCGACCGGGGCGCCGACCGCCGCGATCGCCTCGAGGATCACGCCGGTCACGGCATCGGGCTGGGAGATCATGATCACGTGCGATCCCTCGACCTCGGTGATGTGCGCCCCTGCGTGCTCCGCCATCGAGCGGACCACGTCAGTGCCGGCCGCCCTGTCGCCCGTGGCGACCACGGCCCAGGACGGCATGTGCTTCCACGCGGGCGGCCCGGAAGGCTCGGAGAATGCGAGCTCCGCCACCGGCCGCTGGACGGCGGCGATCAGTCCGGCCTGTTCCTCGGAGACGTCGCCGGCAAAGGCGTCGCGGACCTTGGCCGGGTCGATCGCGAACTCCGTCGCCGATCCGCCGTCGGCGGTCGGGTACTGCCGCGGGACGAGCGCGCTGTTGAGGACGCTGTCCTTCGACGATGCCTCGACCGCACCGAGAGCCTCGCCCTCGTCCGGAGCGAACGCGGCGACGTAGACGAGTCCGACGACGTTGGCGCGCCTCCGTGGCGGCGTTGGTGATCACGGCGCCGCCGTACGAGTGACCGACGGCCAGCACGGGCCCATCGATCTGCGCGAAAACGGACGCGATATACGCGGAGTCCGACCGAGATGCCGCGCAGCGGGTTCGGCGGGGGCTGTGACCGGCACGGCCTTCGCGCGCAGCCGCTCGATCACGCCGCTCCAGCTCGATCCGTCGGCGAACGCGCCGTGCACCAGGACGACGGTGGCAGCATGGGTGGTAGGGGTTCCGTCGGTCATCGCTGTTCCTTTCGAATCGCGTAGAGGTGGGATGTCACCGCAGCGACCTGAACGCGGCGCGCATCTCCTCCGCGAACAGCTGTGGCTCCTCCCAGGCGGCGAAGTGGCCGCCCCGCTCAGCGTCGTGGAAGTACACGAGGTTCGGATAGACCTTCTCCACCCAGCTTCGCGGCGCCTGGAAGATCTCACCCGGGAAGGCCGTGAATGCAACCGGCATTGACGCCTCGGGTGGCGCCTGGCCGGCCGCGAGCGCAGCGGCCCGTCCGGTCTCCCAGTACACCCGGGCAGCCGAGGCTCCGGTGCCGGTGAGCCAGTACAGGGTGATGTTGTCGAGGACGTGCTCGCGGGTGAGGTTCCCGGTCGGCTGATCTGCTACGAAGGCGCGCGCGATCTTGGTGTAGCTGTCCGTGTCGTGATCGAGCATCCAGGCGGCAAGGGCGAGGGGCGAGTCGAGCAGGGCGTAGCCGATCGTCTGCGGCCGTGTTGCCTGCTCGATGAAGTAGCCGTTGCCCGTCGTGCTGAACGTGGCGATAGCAGCCTGCGCAGCGCGCTCCGCCTCGGTCTCCGCCGGAGAACGGATCGCCGCTGGGCGGCATCACGCGCAGCAGGTTGACGTGAACGCCGAGCAGCCCTTCGGGTGCCTGACGCGCCATCGCGTCGGTGACGAGCGCACCGACGTCCCCGCCCTGGGCGACGTAGCGGTCGTAGCCCAGCCGGTTCATCAGCTGCGCCCAGGCCTGAGCGATCCGTGCCGGGTGCCAGCCGACCTCCGCCGGCTCCGCCGAGAAGCCGTAACCCGGTAGCGAGGGCAGCACGAGGTCGAATGCATCCTCCGCCCGTCCGCCGTGGGCGGTCGGGTCGGTCAGGGAGCCGACGGTCTCGAGCAGCTCCACGACCGAGCCGGGCCACCCGTGCGTCATGATCAGCGGCAGCGCATCTTCGTGCCGCGACTTCACGTGGATGAAGTGGATCCCGACGCCGTCGATGTCCGTGGTGAACTGCGGCAGCGCGTTCAGCCGCTCCTCGCAGCGCCGCCAGTCGTAGTCCGTCGCCCAGTACCGGGCGAGCTCCTGGACGGCCGCCAGCTGGACACCTTGCGACCTATCGTCGACCAGCTCCTTGCTGGGCAAGCGTGTGACGCGGATGCGGCGGCGAAGGTCATCCAGGGCGTCATCTGGGTATCCGACATTGAAGGGTTCGACGCCGACGCCATTGTGGACGGTCGTACTCATCAGAGACCTCCCTGCTGTTGAGGCAGCCTTCGCCCGGTGACCTGCGCCGCGATTTCACGGCACGGTCGAAGACACGCCCTTATGCCGCGGGGGCGAAGAAGTCGACGAGTAGCTGGTTGACGCGTTCGGCCTCGTCGTGATGCACCCAGTGCGACGCGTCGGCCAGTCGCTCCACGCGGTCAAGATTGGGCACGTCGTCGCGGTGGGGCTCGGCGAGGTCCGAGCCGAGGTAGGAATCGCCTTCCCCCCAGATCACCAGCGTGGGCGCCGAGATCGGGCGAAGCTTCGCCACGGCTTCCTTCTGCGACTGGCGCACGGAGGCGCGGTAGTAGTCGATCATCGCAGCCGCCGCCCCCTCCTGAGACCACGCCTCGACGTAGCGCTCGAGCTCCTCGTCGGTGTACGGCGGGCGTGCCTCTTCCAGGAAGTGCCGGAAGAAGTGCCAGTCTCTGAGGTGCACCACCTCTTCGGGCAGTCCCGGTACCGCAAAGAAGAAGAAGTACCAGGACTTGCGGAGCTGGTTGGGGTGGTGCAGCCCCTCCGAGAGCCGCCGCGGATGCGCCGCGTTGAGGATCACCAGTCGGTCGACCACCTCCGGGTGATTCATCGCCGTCGTCCAGGCGATCGACCCACCCCAATCATGACCGACCAACAGCGCCGACTCGGCACCCAGTGCACCGATCAGACCGCGGATGTCGGCGGCCAGCCGATCGACGGCATAGGCCTCGAAGCCCTCAGGCTTCGATGACAGGTTGTAGCCGCGGGTGTCGGGGGCGACGACCCGGAAACCCGCCGCCGCCAGCGGCGCGATCTGCAGCCGCCAGCCGAACCAGAACTCCGGGAAACCATGCAGCAGGACGACCAGCGGGCCATCGCTCTGCCGGCCTCCACGTAGTGCAACGTCGCATCATCGCCGACCTCGGCGTAACCCTCCCGAAGCTCGATCCCGACGTCGGGGAGAAGGCTGGTGGTGGTCATGAGGAACCCCTTTCGCTCGGACACACCTGGAAGCGAGACTACCCCTCTCAGTCGGGATCAGCAACAATCGTCACCAGACTGCTACGACATCACCGCCGGATCGCAGTGCGAGCAGCCGAATCACCTCCAAGTAGACGTGGGCCGTGGACTGACAACCGATGGTGGACGGCTCGCCTCGTGTGAGCGGCTCCATGTCGACCTGCCGGCGCCTGCCGCCGTTGCGACCGATGAGTTCGCGGCCGGCCGGGCGTCAACAGATACGAACGGTCTAGCGAATGAGAGGGGGAGGCATTTCGTGCTGGGCCGCGTCGGCGAGTGCGGGGCGGCGGTGATGCCGGCTGATGTCGGGCTCAGACGGAGCACGTACCCGTTGTGTTCGATCGGCGGCAGCCCGGGCGCGGACACGATCCACGGTTCCTATCGTGGCGACTATCTGTACGGCGGGCGAGGCCCTGACCACCTGTTCGGCGGCTGGGGCGAGGATCTCGTCGTTGAAGGTGGGCCGGGAGCCGACGTCATCCATGGAGGCGTCAAGAACGACTCAATCAGCGGCGGGCCGGGTAATGACGTGTCCTACGGTGAACTCGGGGGCGACACGTTCTACCCTGGGCCGGGTGACGACGAAGAGATCGGCGGTGATCCGGCGAGCGGCGTAAACACCTGGTGGCAGTTCAGCCAAGTTCCCCCGCCGGCCGGCGTGCCGCTGAACATCGACGTGCCCGCCGGGACAGTCGATGGGTGGGGTCACGACACCATCTCAGGGATCACCTGGTTCGACGGATACTGGCAAGGCCCGGTGACGTTTGTCGGCAGCGACGCGAACGAAGTCCTCGACATCTCCTCGGGAGCCACCGACGTCACGGCCGACGGCGCAGGCGGCAATGACCTGCTCGCCGGAGAATTCCTCGACAGCGGCAGCGTCACGCTCGACGGCGGCCCCGGAAACGACAAGCTGTTCGGCGCCGACACGAACGACACGCTGAACGGCGGTGACGGAAATGACGCCATCGTCGCCAACGCCGGAGACGACCCCTCGTGAACCACGCCAGGTGTCGTTCCGCGATCTTCATCTCAGTCACCGCGAGCCGTTCTGGGCCGACGGCGACAACGACGACCGCTAGCACCACCATCGATGCTTGGGGGCGACACAGCCCCCAAGCATCGATGCTCGGAGCCCTCGCAGGCGGCGTGGGTGGCGTGTCGCGGGCGCCTATGAGGATGGCGAGATGTTGTGGCGACGGGTCTGCGAGCGTGGCTTAGAAGGCGTCGTCGCCGAGCGGCTGGGCGGGTCGTACCAGCCGGGTCGTCGCGGATGGGTGAAGGTCAAGAACAGGGAGTAACTGGCGGTATCCGCTCGAGGTGGAAGCCGTGATGCAGCCGAGAGCGAGATCGCCTGGGCCACGGTCGCGATGCCACACTCGCCACAGCAAGCGTAGGGGCTAGACCACCATGGCCTGGTGAGACCTTGACATGTCGCGGTTGAGGGGTCTAGCCTTGTGCGACTCCGTCGGCGGATGACTGGTGGCAAGGGGGGCTCGATGATGATCCGTTTGGTATCCGTGGGAGCGATGCTTGCCGCTCTCGTCGCCGCTCAGTCGGCTGACGCGTCGATGCAGCGGTCGGTGACCCCCCAGGTGTCGGCTCGTGCCTTGATCGCGCCTCTTGGTGTTGCGAGGACGTCGGCTGGGGGCGGATACCTGCACTCCCAGATCGAGTGTACTGCGCGCGGTAACCCGTCCAGTGACGTCTTCCTTGACTGCGATGACGCGGCGGCGCCGAATGACGAGCAGCATATCGTGGTTGATCCGGAGAATCCGCGGCACATGATCGCGAGTGCGAACGATTATGACTCCGCCGGCGATGAGTTCTATACGACGTTCGACGGTGGCCAGACGTGGGTGACTGGCGACATGTCGTTGCTGGACGACACGCGGACAGGGAGCGATCCCGTCACGGCGATCGACCCACGCACGAACACGGCGATCCATTCTTCCTTGAACTACCAGTTCACGGACGCGGGCGAGTCGACGAACGGCCACGTCGTAGTGTCGCTCTCGCATGACGGCGGCTTGCATTGGGGCAAGCCGGTCATCGTTTATCGCGGGCACGGGGCCGACAGCGATCCCGTCCAGGTGTTCAACGACAAGGAGTGGGTGTACACCGACACGAACCCGGCTTCGCCCTACTACGGCCGTACGTACTTGACGTGGTCGCGGTTCCTCGCGCACAACGGGGCGTATGTCGAGTCGCCGATCTGGGAGTCGCACTCGGACGACGGCGGCCAGACGTGGTCGAAGGCGCATGAGATCTCAGGTTCGAGTCGCACATGCACATTCCAGGAAGCCGGTGCTGCTCTGCAATGTGACGAAGATCAGGGATCCGTGATCACGACTGCTGCTGACGGCACTGTCTATGTGGCCTTCGAGAACGGTCAGCATGAGGCCGCTTGGGAGCCTGGCGAGCAGTTCGAGAGTCAGTACATGGTGGTTCGCTCGACCAACGGTGGCAGGACGTTTAGCAGCCCGGTTCACGTCGCCGATCTCGAGGATGGTACGCGCGACTTCCCGCTCAACGCTGACGGCTCGGCCGACGCTCACCGGCTATCAGCTGCGTATCCCAACGTTCGGCAACATCACGGCCAGCCCGCTGGACGGGACGCTGTACGTCACTTTCACAGACAACCGAGCCGGTCGACACGACGTCGACAATCCGGTCACCGATACGAATGTGTTCATCGCGTGGTCGCGCGATCATGGCAGGACTTGGCACAGCCCGGTTCCGGTGACGCGCGCAGCCGGAGACCAGTGGTTCCCCTCGGCTGCGGTTGACCCAACGACGGGGAAGGTCGGCGTCCTCTACAACACGCGTGGCGCCACAAACGGCACACTGTTCAACGCCGAACTCTCGGAGGGCGCACCCGGCTCCTGGACGCGAACCACACTGTCCCAGCATCCCTCGAATCCGCGAAACTCACTCGTATTCCAAGCCGACGTACCAGGATGCCTCAAGTGCGCACTCTTCCACGGCGACTACATCACCCTGGCCTACGGCAGGGACGGCTCAGCGAACGCGGCTTGGACAGACCACAGACGGTTCATTGATCTCGGCAACGGCGACAACGGATTCACCCAAAACACGTTCTTCGCACGCCGCTGATCCACCGCCGCCAGAACGACAGAAGCGCCAGGTAAGCGCCCGCTAGCGCCGACGCTGCCTTGTCCGGTCATCGGGTGCTGGGCATCATCGGCTCGCCGCCGCCGGCCTTCGTCGCGTAGAGGCGGGCCTCGGCGTGCGCCGCTTTCTGCGTGTCGTGGTGGGAGCTGGCGCGGGTCGCTCCGTCGGCGGTCACGTCCCAGCCGCCGTCAGGGTTGGGCACGACCTCGTAGTCCTGTGACACGGTGATCCTCGTGTGGCGGTTTCCGAGTGATTGCCCCCTCGTGGCAGCGTCGCAAACGCATACCACTACTCGTGCGTCAGGGGAGGCAGCGCCGTGCTGGGCACACGCAAGTGCTCATGATTCTCTCTGGCGGCGCCTGGGTAGTTCCCGTAGGGCAGGCTTCTCCGGTCGTCTTGGACTCCCCGTCCTGTGGGCCGTGGACGCTGCATTCCGTGCGCCCGGGGCACCCGCCTAGCGGGGTACGCCGGAAGCCCGGGCGCACACCAGCCCACGAGTCAGAGGAGTCGGTAAATGGAGCGACAGGATCCGAACGAGCAGCCGGACGTAGTAGCACCTGGCGAAGAAGGGCCGATCACACCGCCGCCGGATGAGGTGCCCGCGCCACCGGAGCAGCCGACGCCTGACGTGCCACCGCCGACAGGTGATCCCGTGCCGCCGGACGAGCCCGGCACACCACCTAGCGACTAAGCGCGTGAAGAGCATGTCGCGAGATTATGTTGTAGCTCCGAGCGATCAAGGTGGCCGGGCCATGATTGCTGAAGGCGCGCAGCGAGCTAGCAGCCTCCACGACTCTGAAACGGCTGCACTGGCCGCGGCGCGCCGCTATGCGGGGAACGCGGTGGCGGGCAGATCCGGACACGAGACGCGCACGGCCATTTCCGTGGCTCAGAATCGGTCAGTGCAACCGACGCGTCCGCCCAGCGTCCAGCCGGCGCCGCGCGTTCGCGCGTCTCGAACCAACGACGCCGGCGCCCAGTGTCCCTGGTCGCCATCAGCCTGATCGTGCTGCTGGTCTTGGCGCTCCTCGGCTACATCGGAATCGGCCGCCGCCGCTAGCGCCGGATACGCGCGACCTCTCCGACCAACACGATCAGTGATCCCCTTCGGTCGTGTTCCTACGCGGCGAGTCGCCACCCCTTCGCGGTGGCGAACGCGGTGAGAGCGGCCATCGCCTCACGGTCGTGCTCCTGGAGGACGCCGCGGAGTAGACCGGTCGCGAGCTCGATGTCGGCGAGTGTGACGCGGTGCGACTCGGCGGCTATCTGGCGCAACCTTGCGACGGCGGGGGGCGTCTAGAGCTGCCGCGAAGACCAAAGCAGCGCCGCCAAGATCACCGAGGTCAGTCCGACCGCGAGACCGACGATCCACCCAGCCACGTTCTGGCTTACCAGCACCGCGCCGAGGATGGTCGCAACTCCGATGACGCCGCCGGTAGCGACGATGCGAACGAATCCCCGCTCCACGACGGTGCGGCGTCGCTCCCTGCCCGGCAGCATGCCCTGCGGCCGCTCGTCGTGATCACGCTCGGACGGCAGCATCGCGGGCGAGTCACTGGACGACCCCCCGACTCCGTCCGGCTCGTCGGTAGGTTGGTGATCGTCTGGTTCCGGGATGTCAGGCACGCAGGGACACAGTATCGGGCAGGGCCGCCTTCAGGGGTGCGCCGAGATGAATGCGGCGATCTCGCGAACAGGCGTGGCGGGAAGGGGGCGACTGAGCGGGGATGAGAGCTCGAAGCCCGCGGCTGACGGCGGGCGAGCATCGGTTCGGGGAGCCTCACTCGTGGCCCACGTCCTGCTTCGCCGGGCTGGTCTGGCCGTCGCTGCGCCCGACAGCAAGGCCCGCGGCGCTTCGCTGTGCCCGCCGCACGCCGCCGAGCTGGGTCGTGCGGCGGCCGATGCCGCGAGTGGCCAGCCGAGACGAGGAGCAACGATCATTCATCGCCATGGCCGGAAACTACGTCGCGGCGCATGCCCCGGCGTAACCCTACCCAAAGATGCCACTACGGAGGAGCGCCCTAGTACATGCTGATATACGAGCCGAAGTTTTGACAGAAGTCCAAGTACTCATTGCCGCATCGATAGTCGCCCGACCTGTCGAGAGTCGCCATCGCCCACGCGATCTGCGTGCCATCAGGCCGCAGCCAGCGGATCTTCCACTGGACCTGGTAGAACTCGTGATACGGCCCGATCTGGATGTTCCACGACCCGAAGTCCGCACGGAATCCGGGCATTAACCTGCCGACTCTGAGGATAGGATTTGCTCAGCACCCAAGCGCCCACTCCCCAGGTCTTTACGCGATACTCCGCGCTTATTGTCTGCCTGCCGGAGTAGGCCGGCGAACGGTAGACCCTGAGCACACCCGTTTCCAGATACGGGTCAGGGCCGGGCCCACCACTTGATGCGTACGGGTTGCCGCTATGGCCAACGGTGACCGGTACCGACACCGCGCCGGTGGAGCCGCCGTAGCCGGACCAGGTGTAAGCCTCGGCCTTGGTCACGCCGACGAAAGCCGCGACTGAGGCGAAGACAACACATCCCAGCGTCGCAGTGACAATGCGCCTCGTGTTCATGGTTTCCTCCTATTCGTCTGGTCGCCCTGTGATCCATGTAAGGGCAGTCTCGCGGGGGTCAGTACGGCTGCGGTAAGTCTGCGGTAAGGCTCACGAGACGGACCTGCGGCACGGCATCCAACTGAGCGCCGCAAGGAGCCTCGGTGCGGACGAGCGTGTCACCGATCGGATCCCGGAGAAGGTGGTTGGCAACCACCCGACCGCCCATCCGGTCGACACTCGGCTTACGGGATCTTGTTGCCGTCAGTGGACGCAGGTTGGAAGCGACGGTGTGCCAGTCAGAGCCGGCGCAGCGAAGCACCGGATGACCCTCGCGATGCTCGCTCCGCGCACGGGTGGGGCTCAACGGATCGCCTGAGCTCCTTCACCTCATCGAGGCTCTCGAAGTAGGCTGCCGCGGCGGCGGAAAGCGAAGAATGGGCAAGCGCTCGACGCCCAGCGCCACGCCGAGGGAGTTAGTAGACTCGCCGAAAGCACTGGCGCCGCGCTCTACGATTCGCGATCTCCTATCGGCTCGTCTGGAGATCCGCCTCCGCCCGCCTCCGATTAGTCGTGATCGTGTTCATTGTTCGGGTGACCTCGCCGATCATCTGCTCTCTCGTGTTATGGGGCCGACGGGGTTTGCCTGGAACACTGGCCATCAGGCAGACGCCCCGGGTCGTCGACGATCCTCAAGCTTCGCCGAGATCGCCACCTGTGAAGACGTATGCCCACTCATCGGCGTGGTCGGGTCCAACGGCGGGCGGTGGTAGCCGTAACCACGAGTCATCCCCAGTAAAGGCGAGTCGCAACACTTCATCGTCCCTGGCAAGCTCCCAGCATCAACCCACTGCGTGTAGACACGCCGACCGCCTGTATCCAAGGCCAAGCCTAGATCCAATCGTCGCAGGCCGACCGCCTGTTGGCGCCGTTTAAAGGACGTCCCCGTCGCCCGGCTAGCGGCCCGCGTGGGCCCACGGCGGGTCGGCCGGCATCCTGGGCGTTGGCATCGCGGGCGGCAAGCCGATTGGCTGGAGGGGCCGGATGGTGAACGGCCTGATGGGCGGATAGCTCTGAATGATGCGCTCTGCAGTGGTCATCGTCGTACTCCTCGGTTGGGATACGAGTGATCATCCGGCTCGCCGCTAACCCGCCGGTAACGCGGCGGTAACGCCGAGCGCAACAGGTGCTGACCGTTGCTGGATTGGGCGGATGCAAGCGACCAGCCGAACTAGTTCACGGCCTCTAGAGTGCGCGCCAGACGGTTCCGCGGTGAACCATCAGCAGATTAGATAAGAACGACCGGGAGGCACATGCGCTGTCACCGCCGGCTACGTCTTAGTCGGGGCTCGGCAGTCGCGACACCCATCCGGCGAGACCACCCTGGCCGGCTGATTGCACGACGACTCGCGGTCCGTACTCGCCGTTCGCCGAGACGATGCACATGTCCGGTGAGCTTGGTGATTGGAGGCTTGCGATCTGACTTTTCCAGCAGCCGTAGGCGAGGAAGCGACCGTCCGGGGAGAACCGTTCGCCGGTCCCAGGGTCGGAGTGTTCTGCGAGCACGTGGTGGGTGCCATCGTGAACGTTGAGTAGCTCCAACCGGCAGATCGTCCAGGCCCGGCAGTTGTTGAAGGCGATGACCGTACCGTCGGGTGACCACTGGGGGTTGATTGCGAGCTTGGTGCCGGTCGGAAGTTGTTTCAGATGCGACCCATCGGTGCGCTCGGTGTAGAGCAAGCACTCCTGCTGACCGCCGGGTCCGTTGAAGTCGCAGGCGGCGAAGGCGATCACGCCACCGTCGGGCGACCACTGCGGATCGTCCTGAATGAGTGATCGCGGCAGCCCGTTCTCGATCCGGTGTGGATTGGATCCGTCGGAGTTAATCAGCGCAAGCGTGCCGCCGGCAGGCGGCGCGTTCGGGTCTGTCGAAGGAAAGTCGGCGGTGAACACGATCTGGCGCCCATCGGGCGACCACTTGGGGGCATGAAACGCGATGCCCGAGCAAGAGTTGCCGGATGGGTCCCCGTTCTCGGGCAAGTTCGCGCTGCACCCGTCGTGAAACGGCGTGGGAAGGCAATCGCGCACGTATGCCCGGTAGGTTCTGATATCGCCTCCACACGTAGCCGTCAGCTTACGAAGCCCGCTTCCATCAACCCCGATCGTAAACAGGTTCGATTCCCCACTGCCAAGCCGTTGGTACTGCGATCCCGAGCCGATGAAGTGGGGTGGGCTGGCTTGGCCTACGACCGCAAGTCGGCGGCTGTTGGGAGACCAGGCGAACGGGTTCGGACCGCCCTCCACGGGCAGTTCGAGCGCCCGAAGCAATGTCCGCGGCCGTCCTCGGTGAAAGGGCATCACGGTCACCCCGGCACGCTTGATGCGCTGGTCTGTATCGGCGCAAGCCCTATCTGCTGCCCATTCGGCGCGATCGTCCCCGATCCGATGCGCGGTCCGAAGGCGAGCTGCACGGGCGGCCCGCCGGTGACCGAGACGGCGAGCAGGCGAACGGGCGTGCCTTGGGTGTCGGTGTACACAAGCGCTCCGGATGGGGCTAGCGGCAGAATCGCCGGCGCCCTCGACGACCCGCGATCCAGAGCAAGAAGGCCCGCGACTGCCGCGACGACAGCCGCGACGGCGATCGCGGCGATGGCCGGCTTCGTCGTGCGGAAGTGGCGAGTCGGCGGCGTCTCGACGGTCGGTGGTGTCGCGTGCGGGCGGACCCCGCGGCGAGTTCTGCTGCGGTCTGGTAGCGATCCTCTGGGTGCTTCGCCATCGCCCGTGCGATGATCGGATCGAAGGGAGCGAGTGCTCGATCATGGTCAGATGGTGTGGGGATCGGATCGTGAAGTTGGGCGTGCATGACCGCTATCTCGCTTCCGCGGTAGGGCGTGCGAGCCGTCAGCAGTTGGAAGAGCACGCAGCCGAGCGAGTACACGTCACCACGCTGATCGATTGGGTCACCCGTGATCTGCTCGGGTGCCATGCAGTCGACCGTGCCTACCATCGTCCCCGTGGTCGACGCCGCGACCGACCCGCCGCTCTGCTCACGCACCAACCCGAAATCAGCCAGGTATACCCGCTCCCGTCCGCCGGGCTGCAACTCCACGAGAACGTTGCCCGGCTTCACGTCGCGGTGGATCACGCCCGCGTTGTGTGCCGCGCTGAGCCCATCGGCGACCGCCACGGCGATCCGGGCGGCGCGCTCAGGAGCCAGCGCGCCCTCCCGCAACAGGAGATGGCGCAGATCGCCGTCGGAGACGAAGCGCATGGCAAGGTACAGCGCCCCGTCCGGGGACTCGCCGGCGTCGTACACCGGGATCACGTTGGGGTGATCCAGCGCGGCCAAGATACGCGCCTCATGCAGGAACCGCGCGCGAAACTCCTCGTCGTCCCGGAGGTCAGCCGAGACCACCTTGACCGCGGCTTTGCGAGCCAACTGCTCGTGCTCAGCGAGGTACACAACGCCCATTCCACCGCGGCCCAGCACGCCCTCGATCCGGTAGGCGCCCACTCGCGCCCCGGGAGAAAGCCCGCCTCCGCTAGTCGCCATGCGAACCCTTCGGTGCAGCGGCCGCTACCGCTTGCGACAAGCAGGCACGGACTAAGGGCAATGGCACGCCGAGTTCCCGTCGCGGCAAGTCGCCCGGCGAGGAACCGTACCGCAACGTCCTCGCTCAGACTCAGATCCTAGGCGACACCAACGACTCCCACCTCCTCGCGGCCAAGCGGAACTCGCCGCCGATGGTGGCCGACTGCCGCTCAACGCGGACGCCCCTGGAGCCATGGTATCCGGTTCTACACCGCCGCCACGCCTGTGTCAAAGCACACACGGGCTCTCGCCAATCGCCAGCCGGGCTCACCGGCCTCGGCCGGAAGGCCGTGGGTCGACCGTCAGTTCGCGCCTAGTCGGAGGATGCGCACTCGACCAGTCGTAACTAGCGCCTCGGCGCAGCTCAGCCCGGCCCGACCGGAGCCTGCGCGCTCACCCCGCTGACAGGTGGAAGGGGGAGGACATGCTGCGCTAAGAGTGCCGCACAGGGCCGCCGCGAGGGCCATGTCCGTGGCTTCCCGGCGGCATTGCTTGCGTCAGCTTGGGTTGGGGTTCGCCAGGACAGACAATAGAACTTCAGCGTGACTGTGCGACCCCGCCGAGTGTCAGTCGCCAGGTAGACGAACCCCATCCCGCCCCGACCGGTCAGCCGCTCGATGCGATAACCGGCCAGCTCCGCACCGATATGGGGGTCGGTATTCACCCGGCGCGTTCCATCACGTTTCCGGCGAGCAAACACGTTGGTCACGCCAACGGTACCTGGATGCGGGCGCGACGCAACGGCAATCGAGTAGCTGGCGGCTAGGTGCGATTCGTCGCCACTGACCAGTTGAAACGGGTCATGCTCTGCTGTGGGGCGAGGATCCCGGTCGGCTCCCGCGACGGACGAACAGGCTGGACGTGGCCGCGGCTTGAATGATCGCATGCCGTGTCTCGCCGAGTCCTTCTTCTCGGTAGCGAGGCGAGAGTCCCAGCACGAGCAGCTGGGCGCCAACAGCCGCCCCGAGTAAGCCCTGCGGCCCGGGCGCGATCAGGATCGGTTCCGGTGTGACGCCGCTGGTACGCTGCAGAATCAGGCTCGCGTTTGCGAGCAGCCGGCTGGCGTCAGAAATGTCACCGCGGGCCTCGGAGCCGGCGATTACAAGCGGCACTCCGCGTCGTCGTGCGATCAGCGCCGCGAGCTCGAGCGCCGCCCAGTCGTGCTCCGACCCGCCGAACGGCGCCAGGATGTGATCGCCGCGTGGCTCGTCCTGCCCGCTCTGGACGTAGAGCGCGACGTCGCAGGGAGCGCCAACGAGCAGTTCATGGGCGACGGCGGAGCGGCCTTCGCGGAGCTCTCGCGACCCATCGATGACGATCACCGCAGCGTCCCAATGCACCGCCAGCTTGACCAGGTCAGCCCCCGGGTCGGCGCAGGAGAACGCCGCCGTGCGCGCGTTCGTGCCGTCGGCATGCAGCTGGTCTCTTCGCTCGGACAGGCTCCGCGTCAGCTGCCGCAGCCGATCGCGATTGTCCCGCCCCGGCAACGCCGTCAACATACGAGCCAACACCAGCTCGTCATCCTCACCAGCGAGCGGCACCGAAACCGCCAGTAGTGATTCCACGTCGGATGAAGACTGGCTCACAACCAGAACCGTCCGACCCGCTGCCAACGCTGGTTGTGGCGCTGGCCCGCCGCGGGCTGGCGGGTTGAGGCTCTCGTCCTGCTGCAAGATCTGCCGCTCGAGCGTCACCAACCCCGGCGAGGGATCGATCCCGAGCTCGTCGACCAGCGCCTCGCGCGCCTGCTGATATGACGCCAGCGCGTCTGCCTGGCGGCCCGACCGATACAGAGCGAGCATCAGCTGTCCGCGCACGCGCTCGCGAAGCGGATACTCACCCACAAGCTGCTCCAGCTCCGAGACGAGCTTCGCATGCCCGCCACATGCAAGGTCGGCGTCAATTCGGTCCTCAACACACGCCAGTCGGAGCTCCTCCAAGCGGCCGATGTCAGCTTCAAACGCCGGCTCATAGGAGAAATCGGACAGCGGCGGGCCACGCCACAATGAGAGCGCCTCACCGATGAGAGCAGCCCCCTCGTCGGCTCGGCCGTCCTTCAGCGCTACACGGCCCTGCTCCCAGAGCCGCTCGAACCGCGACAGGTCGACCCGGTCAGGACTGACTCCCAGCCGATAGCCGGGCGGCTGGGTAACAACAACGGTCGGCGTCGAGCGGTCAGGCTCAACCAACTTACGAAGCTCGCTCACATACACCTGTAGCGCCTTCGACGCAGTAACCGGCGGCCGCTCACCCCAGACAGCGTCGATCAACCTATCCGACGAAACCACCTCTCCCAGCCGCAACGCCAGCAACGCCAAGATCATCCGCTGCTTGGCAGCGCCAACCTTCACCGGGACACCGTCGCGCCACACCTCCACCGCGCCCAACACCCGCACATCAACCCCACGACCCCCAGCGTCAGCAGTCGCCGCGTCGGCCGTGGCGGTCGCTCCGCCGCCAACTGGCCGCGAAGCGGTGGGTGATCCACGCGGAGGCCGTCGATCACTAGCTGGAAGACGGCCTCCGGCCGGTCAAAGTCCTTCAACCCGACCCGGCCCACCGAGCCGAGCTCGACGCCCGGCACGGGATCGTCCGCGACGAGCTCCGCGGTCACCCCGGAAACAAGCACCTGGCCGCCCTGAGCAAGCGCCATGATCCGAGCCGCGCGATGCACCGCTAACCCGACGTACCGATCTCCTTCCACCAACGGCTCGCCGGTATGCACACCC
>CAWEIS010000002.1:0-190962 GCA_963809205.1 uncultured Actinomycetes bacterium
GGTCTTGATTTTGAGAACATATGGCCGCTATGGAGTTTTGAGGGTGTGCGCGGGCACACCGGCCAATCGAACCTTTTAGGTTTCCGGTGGTCATAGCGAGAGGGATACACCTCTTCCCATTCCGAACAGAGCAGTTAAGCCTCTCTGCGCCGATGGTACTTGGTGCGCGAGCGCCTGGGAGAGTAGGTCGCCGCCGGATTTGACTCACAAGGGCCGTCCCCAGTAGGGGGCGGCCCTTTGTCGTGCTTGGAGCCAGGCACCGTGCCAGGCACCGGCGCGGACCGCGATTAGCCGCTCGATGCTCGGACGACGAGCCAGGCACGGAGCCAGGCTCCGGTCAGCTGTTGGGCGGATCGTCGTCCACGAGGCCGCGGGGCGGCCAGTGGTCGTCGCCGGCGTCGCAGCGGCTGGTGCAGTGCAGGCTGGCCACGTTCTGCAGAGGGACGAGGATGTGCCCGTTCAGCTCAATATGCGGCACGTCCTCGATGTAGCAGTACGCGGTGAGGACGCCGTCCTGGTATTCGCCGCCGAACAGGGCGAGCTCGATGGTCTCGCCCTTGTACTTCGAGGTGTAATCCTCCACCGCCGCCCACCCTAGCAGACGGCGGTGGAGTGTCTGCGAGCGCCTTACTGGGCCAGGATCCGGATCGCCTTGCCTCCCACAATCACGGCGTGCTGGCTCGACTTGGCCGATGCCTGCAGGCGGCCCGGGAACATCCGCAGGCTGGCCACCAGGTCGGAGTGGCGCGGCTTCGCGTTGAGCCGGCTGAGCAGCCCGTCGAACGTCTTCAGGCCGGAGTAGGGGACGCCGTTCTCCTCACCGATGCAGAAGGCGCAGCCGAGGTTCGGCCGCCCGCCGGTGACGGTGAGGGCGCCGAGGATGCCCCGCCGCGGGACGCGGAGCGTCAGGTCGACGGCGTGCTCGGGCGCCTGCGGCTGGCCGAGGGCCACCTGCGGCCGCAGGTAGACCCGCAGGTGGACGAGCGATCCCCGCCGCGCGGGCAGCAGTGACCGCGACTTCAGCGCCGGCGCGAGTGAGCTCGCCGACAGCACGCGGGTGATGGTCTGCGGCCGCGCCTGCTGGCTGATCGTGCTCTGGATGTCGACGCTGTCCACGTGCACCTTCTCGAACGGGTTCGAGACGATCTGGTTCAGGTAGCCCGCCATCTCACCGATGGTCGGCTCGGTCGCGTCGAAGCTCGAGTAGTAGGCGTTGTGCCGGACGAGCGTGAACTGACGGCCGTCCGCCCGGGTGCCGTGCACCGTGAACGTCAGGTCGGTGCCGCCGTCGCCCAGCCGGTCGAACACGGTGTCTTCGTCACCCAGCAGATGGAACGCCGCCAGGAACGGGACGTAGTCCTGCGACGCGATCGTCGTCTGGCCGGTGCGGGTGCGCTCGAGGTCGGCGTTGGTCACGGTCGCCGTGACCGGCACCAGGTCGGGTGTGACGCCGGCGACGCCGCGCAGGCCGGCCAGCCGGTCCTGGTCGACGACGCCGTGCAGCTCGCCCAGGTTCGCGACCTTGTACGAGTCCTGGCCGCGGACGACGGTCAGCACGTCGGCGGCGCCCAGCGCCAGCGACGTCGCGCCGGTGAACTCGAACGGGTGGCCCCAGGCGACCATCCGGTCGCCGCAGGTGACCGTCGTGGTGCCGATGCCGGCGTACGTCAGGTCGCCGTAGGACGCCGCGGCCGCGAACGAGCTGCCCCGCTCCAGCGGCTGCGACGAGACGGCGTCCGGCACCGCTGCCGACCCGGCCCGGAACGTTACGGCCTGGATGCCGTTGCGGACGAGCACGCCCTCGAGGCGCGACATGCCGCGGTCGTCGAGCCCGGACACGGCCAGCGCCACCGGCAGGTGACGGGCGGTCTGCGGCACCGTGGCTAGCGGCGTGCCGCTCGCCCGGGCCGCCGCCATTCGCAACCGGGGCGTCAGCTGGACACGCTTGGTGGTCGACGCCGCGCGCGCCAGCGAGGCGTTCGCGTCGGGATAGCCGAGCACGTCGAGCATCGGTCCGGCGGGGGTCAGGCCACCGACCGTGCTGTCGTCGCTGGGCAGCCCGTACGACACGGCGCCGACCAGTTTGCCTCCGACGTACACCGGCGAGCCGGAGTACCCGGCGGCAATCCCCTCGGGGACGCTGACCATGATGAAGTCGAGCCCGGGGGCGATGCCGTCCGGCAGCACGCCGAGCATGTCGACCTCGAACGGATGCACTGTGCGCCCGTTGATCACCGTGTAGCCGGTGCCGGTCATCCCGGCATGGATGTCCGACGTCGGCATCACGTCGGGCAGCGTGCAGTCCGCGGCCGCCTGGGCTGCGGACGGGCCGACCGGCGACGACGCGCCGCCCGGCGCAAGCGCCATCAACGGCAGGCCGGCGGCTGCCAGGATCAGTGCCCCGCGCAGAGCGCGGACGGCAGGTGTGGAGCGGACCCGCATCAATTTCCCCCTTGGAGAGCCGCGAACCGCCATGGTTCGCCTGACAATCCGGTGTACCACCGGGTTGCAGATTGGTCAACGAGGACTATTGGGTCAGGTGACCGGTGTCGTTGTAGGCGACCAGCGCGGGAATCCTGGCTGCGGCGTAGAGCAGCTCCGTGATGCTGCAGTTGGCGCAGCCGACGAAACGCCGTCGATCGTGACCGGGGAGTCCGGCCGCGTGGCAGGCGCCGGCCCGCACCGCACCGCCGTGGGCGACCGCCACGATCGTGCCGGCCTCGTACGCGGCCGCCAGCCGTTCCAGGGCCGCCACAACCCGGTGGTGCATCTGGTCGTAGGTCTCGCCGCCGCTCCAGCCACTCTCGCCGGACGTCCAGCGGGCGTAGCCGTCCGGGTCGGAGAGTTCCGCCTCCGCGCGGGTGAGGCCGCTCCACGACCCGACGTCCACCTCGCGCAGCCCGGAGTCGAGGTTCGGCAGAAGGCCCGTCGCCTCGGCGATCACCTCCGCGGTCTCGACCGCGCGCGGCAGGTCGCTTGTGACCAGCGCCGCGGGCCGCCGGCCGGCCAGCCGCGCCGCCACGGCCTCGGCCTGCGCGCGCCCGCGCTGGTTCAGCGACGGCCCGGCGTGACCCTGCCAGCGCTCGTCGCGGTTCCAGTCTGTCTCGCCATGGCGCACCAGCAGGATCCGTGTCATCTGCGCGAGATCATAAGATGCCGGGCACATGGAGCTCGGGCTGACTGACCTGCGCGTCCTGGTGACCGGTGGGAGTGCGGGCATCGGCTTGGCGACAGCGGAGCTGTTTTCCGCCGAAGGCGCACGCGTGGCGATCGCCGCCCGCGCGCCCGGCGAGGCCGCCGAGCGGCTGGGCGCGGCGGCGATCGCCGCCGACCTGGCGACCGCCGACGGCTGTGAGGCGGCCGTGGCCGGCGCGGTCGAGGTCTTGGGTGGACTGGACGTGCTCGTCAACAACGCGGGCGGTGCGCGAATCACCACCTTCGAGGACACCGACGACGCGGCCTGGCAGGCGGCGTGGGATCTCAACGTGATGGGCTACGTGCGGACGATCAGGGCCGCGCTGCCGCACCTCGAGGCGTCGGAGAAGGCGGCCATCGTCAACGTGTCGTCGAGCTCGGGCAAGCGGCCGAGCCTGGGCATGCCGGCGTACTCGGTGACCAAGGCGGCCGTGCTGTCGCTCTCCCGGCTGATCGCCGACCTGTACGCCGGCCGGGGCATCCGCAGCAACGCCGTGTGCCCGGGCCCGTCCTTGACGCCGGCATGGCTGTCGATGGGCGGCCTCGCCGACCAGACGGCCGGCGACACTGACCGCTCGCGGGACGACGTGCTGCGGGCGGTGGCCAAGGGCCGGCCGCTGGGCCGGATGGCCGAGCCGTCCGAGATCGCCGCGGTGATCGTGTTCCTCTGTTCGCCGCAGGCCGGCTTCGTCACCGGTGCCGCCTGGAGCGCCGACGGCGGGTCGGTTCCGATCATCATCTGACACACCCGCGCGCGGATCCCGCTCAACCCCGGCAACTAGGATGTGGGGATGCCCCATCGCACCGGACCGGTTGCCGAGGAGTTCGCGTCGCGCGTTGCCGCCATGGAGAGCGAGTGGCTGTCGCCACTGGCCGTGCGCTCGTACGAGACGCGGGGGAGGCTGCACGCCGAGGGCGAGATCTGCCCGCTGCGCACCCCGTTCCAGCGCGACCGCGACCGGATCGTGCACTGCAAGTCGTTCCGCCGGCTGAAGGGCAAGACCCAGGTGTTCATCGCCCCGCAGGGCGACCACTTCCGCACGCGCCTGACGCATACGCTCGAGGTGTCGGGGATCAGCCGCAACGTGGCCCGCGCTCTGCGCCTGAACGAGGATCTCACCGAGGCCATCGCCCTGGGCCACGACCTCGGCCACTCGCCGTTCGGCCACGCCGGCGAGGGCGCGCTCGACCGCGTCCTCGAGGAGCGCTACGGCCGCGCCTTCCACCACAACGAGCACTCGCTGCGGATCGTCGACGTGCTCGAGCACGAGGGCCGCGGACTCAACCTGACCGAGGAGGTGCGGGACGGGATCCTGCACCACACCGGCGAGGTCGAGCCGGACACGCTGGAGGGCGCCATCGTCCGCCTGGTCGACCGCTTCGCCTACGTCAACCACGACATCGACGACGCGGTGCGGGCGGGCATCCTCGACCCGGGCGCGCTGCCCGCGAGCCCGATCGCCCTGCTCGGCGAGACTTCCTCGCAGCGGATCGACGCCCTGGTGCACGACCTCGTCGAGACGTCCCAGAGGTCGGGGGCGATCGACCAGACCGAGGAGCACCGGGAGGCGCTGCTCGAGCTTCGCGCCTTCATGTTCGACCGGGTCTACCTGCGGCCCGACGCCCGCGAGCAGACCGGCCCGGTGGAGCGGATCGTCGAGGACCTGCTGGCGCACTTCGTCGAGCACCCTGATGAGCTGCCGGCCTGGTTCGAGGGCGATGATGTGACCCGTGCGACCGACTGGGTGGCCGGGATGACCGACGGATACGCGCTGCGCGTGCATGCCGAGCTCGCCCGGGTCTCGTGAGCCGGATCGCAGCCGAGAGCATCGAGTCGGTCAAGCAGGCGGTCGACATGATCGACCTGGTGTCCGGCAGGACGCCGCTGCGCAAGGCGGGGGTGGAGTGGCGCGGCCGCTGCCCATTCCATGACGAGCGAACGCCGTCATTCTGGGTCGACCCGCTGAAGAAGGTCTACTTCTGCTTCGGCTGCCAGGCGTCGGGCGACGCGATCGGCTTCATCCGGGAGACCGAGAGCCTCGACTTCACGGGCGCGATCGAGTGGCTGGCCGACCGCTACGGCGTCGAGCTGCAGTATGAGGAGTCGAGCCCGGAGCAGGACCGGCGCCGCCGCGAGCGCGACCGTCTGTTCGAGCTGCTGAACGCCGCCGCCGAGTTCTACTCACGCTTCCTGTGGGACGCCGGTGAGGCCGCGCAGGCGCGGGCCTACCTGTCAGACCGGGGTATCACCGACGAGACGGCGAAGGCGTTTCGCGTGGGCTACGCGCCGTCCGCGCCCGACCGGGTCGCCCGTGCCGCCCGCGCTCGCGGCTTCACGGCGGCGGAGCTGAACGCGGCGGGGCTGAGCGGCCGCGGCGGCGACCGCTTCCGCGAGCGGGTGATCTTCCCGCTGGCCGACGCCAGGGGCCGCGTCCGCGGCTTCGGCGCGCGCCAGATGCCCGGCGGCCGCCCGCCCAAGTACCTGAACACGTCGGACGGCCCGGCGTTCACCAAGAGCGAGATCATCTACGGGCTCGACCATGCCCGCCGGGCGATCGCCGCCGCAGGCGAGGCGATCGTGGTGGAGGGCTACACCGACGTGCTGATGCTGCACCAGGCGGGCGTCGAGCGGGTGGTGGCGTCGATGGGCACCGCGCTGACCGAACGGCAGGTCGCCGAGCTGCGGCGAGTCTGCTCGACCGTCCGTCTCGCCTTCGACGCCGACGCCGCCGGCCAGGAGGCCTCGCTGCGCGGGATGGAGCTCGCGCAGCGCGCCGGGCTGCGGGTGCTGGTGGTCTCGCTGCCCGCCGGCCAGGACCCGGCGGACCTCGCCGCGGAGGGGCCGGAGGCGTTCGGGCGGGCGCTGGAGAACGCCGAGCAGTACCTCACGTATCGCGTCCGGCGGGCGGTCGAGGAGCCGGGGACGCGAGACGAGCGCTATCAGCGTGCTCGGGCGCTGCTGGCGGCGGCACCCCAGTCGGTGGAGCGCGACGAGGTTGTCAGGGCGGTGTCCGGCATGCTCGGATTGACCGACGATCTGGCTGCAGCATTGGTATCGCGGGCTCCGATGGCAGAATCGGTCACCCGCAGGAGGACGCAGCTGACGCCCCGCGAGCGGGACGAGCGGCTGTTCCTGGGGCTGTGTCTCGCACATCCGATTGAAGGAAATGCTTTGCTTGACAAGCTGGATGTGTCACACTTCACCGGTGCGTCGCACTGGGAGGCCGCGACGCACGTCCGGCGAGTAGTCGCCGGGGAAGCACAGGCACGGGAGGACGAGGCGTGGGCGCCGACGATCGCGGAGTTGACCGCGCTGGCTTCGAGGGAGGGCACCTCGGAGGCAGCGCTGCAGGAGCTGTTTTGGAAGCTCCGGCTAAGACGGACAGAGGACGAGCTAAAGGCTCTGGAGCAAAACGCCGACCTGTCTCTGGAGGAGCAGGAACGGCTGCGCGAGCTACAGGCGCTCCGGCTCTCGATCCTCGAGCGGATTCGCTCGCAACCGTCCCAGGAGTAGCCCACCCCAACATGTCCGAGTTCGCTCCCGAGCCCATCGGGGACGCGGCCGCGTTCGATGAAGCCGAGACCGAGTCCGATCTCGACCTCGAAGCGACGCCGGGTCTCACCGAGGACACGGTCGGCCTCTACCTGCGCGAGATCTCGAAGGTCCGCCTGCTCACCGCTGCCGAGGAGATCTCCCTGGCCAAGGCGATCGAGCGAGGCGACCAGCGGGCGCACCGGCGGCTGATCGAGTCCAACCTTCGCCTCGTCGTCTCCGTCGCCCGCCGGTACTCCGGCCGCGGCCTGTCGTTCCTTGACCTGATCCAGGAGGGCAACCTGGGCCTGATGAAGGCGGTCGACCGCTACGACTGGCGGCTGGGCCATCGGTTTTCGACGTATGCGACGTGGTGGATCCGCCAGTCGGTCACCCGCGCGCTCGCCGACCAGGGCCGCACGATCCGGGTGCCGGCGCAGGTGGTCGACACGATCAACCGCATGTCGCGGGTGGAGCGCCAGCTCTCGCAGAAGCTGGGGCGCGGTCCGACCATCGACGAGCTGGCTGTCGAGATGGAGCTGAAGCCCGAGAAGGTCGAGCACCTCAAGCGCGTCGCGCAGGAGCCGGTGTCGCTCGCCGTGCACGTGGGCGAGGACGCGACCGAGCTGGGCGAGCTGATCGAGGACGAGCGCGGCGTCCGGCCGGGTGAGGACATGGCGTTCGCGCAGCGCAACGAGCGTGTCGCCGACCTGATCGCCAGGCTGCCGTACCGCGAGCGCACGATCCTGGAGCTGCGCTACGGGCTGAGCGGTGAGGAAGCGCACACGCTGGAAGAGGTCGGCCGCCGGTTCGGCGTCACCCGCGAGCGCGTGCGGCAGATCGAGACGCGGACGCTCCGTCGGCTCGCCGCGCAGGGAGAGCACGCAGATCTGCGGCACCTGATCGACTGAGCCGTGGGGTAGACTGACCCGGCCGATCCTCGGTAGCTCAATGGTAGAGCATCCGGCTGTTAACCGGAGGGTTGCAGGTTCGAGTCCTGCCCGAGGAGCCTCCTACCAGAGCCAGATCCGTGCTCGGGTGGGCGCGGAAGTCGAAGACGCCTGCGGGCGGCCGGATGACCGGTCGCCCGCAGGGTCGTGTCGTGGGCTCAGGTTGGCTTCGGGGTGCGTCCGGCCCCCGCGGCAGCGGCGCCGAAGGCAGCGCCCAGTAGAGCCAGCGTGGTTCCGCCGACGATGACGAGGGTTGACGTGTCGACCGCGTCAGAGCTTGAGATTGTTGCGCCGGCTGCGCCGTGGGCGACTGCGGGGGGTTGGGATGTCCGAAGCGAATCGGATGGCAGGTCGCGGGCTGTGTCGGTCATCACCGTCGGCGCCATGTGATGGCCGCTGGGCAGGACGGGGTGGTTAGGGTCGAGCCCTGGCTGTGTCGTCGCCTGCGGTTCCTGGAACGGCGCGCCGCCCGAATACGGCCCCTGCTGGGTGGGGGGTGCTTCGTTCGCCGCCGCTACCGCTGCTGCGGCCTGGCCGGGGTTCGCCCTGGTGGCCGGTGCACCCTCGCTGGATGCGACCGACGCGCTCAGCGAGTCGGCCGGCATGTCACGTGTCGACGTCACTGTGGTGCCGCCGGACCCGCCGCTCTGCCCGCCGAGGGTGGGCATCGCCTGGGCGCCGCCGGCCGCGGCACCGGTTGTGGCTACCACGACCGCGAGCACGGCCATCTTCTCGCGCAGCCCATGGGCCTCGGTGTCGGGGGCGCGGGTCGCGCGCGCCAACGCCTCGCCGTCGAAGCTTAGGCGGATGCTGTCGCCCGACTGCTCGAGCATCCGCTCGAGATCGGCCAGCGTGCAGCCCACTGCGAGCGTGTGGCACCGTGTCGCGCCGCCATCCGCCTCGCGGGCCTCAAGGTCAAGCAGCAGCTCGACCAATCCGTCGTCCGCCGAGCCAAGCGCCGTCTCGATGTCAGCCCGGCGCAGGTCGACGGCAAGCCCCCGGTCGCCCAGCGCAGCCGCGCTGTCCGCCAGGCTAAGTGTCGCCTGCTGTCCCACAGGACTCCCCTTCCTTCGAGCCGCTGCACGCGGCCTTTCAAGACGTGACGTTTGCAACGTCCGTCATCTTCCCACATCCGGCAACAACCGCTTGTCGGAGGAACGCGGGCCAGCCCCGCAGACCTAGGACAGTCGGGCGCAGAGGTTGACGATGTGATCCGCTGGATAGCTCTTGAGACGTTCGGATCCGTCGGGTTGGCTGACGGTTCGGATCGCACCTTGGGTGACCAGCCAGAAGATCGGGTGACCGAGCCCAGACTCGTGGGCGGTCAGGTTGACCGCGGATCGCGCCACCAACACGTTCAGCGTCCGGCCATGTGGTCGCGGATAGGTGAACACCGGGCCGGAGATATCGACCACGAAGTGCTTCCCGGTCTCGGTATTTCGAAGCGCGACGGTGAGCTTGCCGCGGGTCACCGTTCGCCCGTCCGGGTAGAAGGTGGTGTGCTCGCGGTTGACGACCGACCGGAAGTGCACTGGGAAGCCGCAGTATCCGACCAGCGTGCCGCTGAAATCCGGCACCGGCACGGTGACCGGCCCGTCGTTTCCGCCGGCGCTCGCCGCGGGCGCGCCAGCGATCGCGATCCCAACCATGAACACGAACGAGAACATGAACCGTCGCATCGTGGAGCCCCCCCGGGTTGATTGCGAAGCCGTCCGACCCTACAGCATCGAGACGATCGGCACAATCCGCTGCCCGTTCGCGTCTCCGCCCGTCGTTGACCGCTTGGGGTGGTCGTAGCCTTCCTAGACGTCGACGTGCTCGCCACACGCGCACGGCCGCACGTCCTGCGGCCCGAACTCCGCGTCGAATCCGGCCACGAGCGACAGGCTGGATCCGTCCGCGTTGCTCACGGTGGCGGCGTCTCGCCAACCGAGGGTGTTGTACGCGTACGAGCCGAGTCCGGCGGACCACATCACCGAATCTGGCTCGAACCGGAACACGTTGCGGAGCGGGTGCTTGAGGGTGGCAGACTGCTCGAACCCCGTCAGGAAGAACGTGACGCGCGGATGGTGCTGCGCGTAGTCGTGCACGGCGATGCTGTCGCCGGAGAATCCAGGGGCGACGACGACGTCGGCATGCTGGCGCTCGACCAGGTCGCTCAGGCCGGTGATCGTCGTCGACTTATCGGCCCAGGCCTCGCATGCCGTCAGCAGCCTGACCGGGCGCGAGGCGACCGAGGCGCCGACAATCCCATCCGATGGGTGGTCGCCTGCCAGCCGTGCCCCTCGCTGGATCAGCGGCAGCTCTGCGCCGGCCATGATCAGGTCACGGCTGAATGCAAACCCGCCGTAGCAGTCCACGACCATGCCAATCCGGATCGCACGCCCGGATGCTGCCCGGGCCCGGTGGCCGGAGGTCGCCCACACCGAGCCGGCGCCGAACGCGATCTGCGTCGTTGTGCCGGGCGTGGCGAACTGGCCGGAGACACGGCTCGAGCGCGGGTCGATCCGCGTGACCGTGCCGTCGATTGCGCTGGTCACCCACACCGCGCCGGCTCCGACCGCGACGCCGACCGGATCTCGGTCGACGGCGATCGAGCCGTCGATCCGACCTGTGCCGGGATCCAGCTCCCAGACCCTGTTTCCCAGCTGATCCGTAATCCAGACCCGCCCGAACCCGACGGCAATCCCCGCGGGCGCGAACGGCAGGGCCACAGTCGCCGTGATGTGAGGGTTCGTTGCGGAGATGCGCCACAGTCGCCGGTCCGCGTCATCGTGAATCACCCACACCGCGTCCGTGCCGACCGCCATACCGCTCAATCCAGCATTGTGCAGCTCGTTCTCGATGACCGGGATCGGGACGGTGTCGGAGGGGTGGACGCTCGCGGGCGAGGTCGACGTGTCCACGCGGAACACCGTGTCCCCCTTGGCGCCCCAGACACCGGCGCCACCGCTCACGAGCTGCATCGATGACCCCTCGATGGCGTCCAGCGGGAATGTCCCGACAGCCGCGGGCGCACCCGGCTTCACCGTATTCAGGTTGTCGCCGTCGAGGACGTAGACGACGTCACCGGCGGCCGCGAGCGCGACTGGCGGCGGGTCGAATCGATGCCCGATCACCGTCACGGCACCGGTCCGTGGATCGATTAGCCGCAGCCGGCTGCCGCCGATGCCGGCCGCCCAAACGTGGCCGGAGCCGGCGGCCACCAGACCCGGGGTCACGCCGTTTGGCACGACGCGAACGACCTTGCCTGTCCTCGGGTCGATCTGCACGACCTGTTGCGCCGTGGTCGATGCGTCGGCGGCCTCGGCAACGCTCGCGAGCGCGCACCAGCCCGCGAGACCGAGGATCAACGTCGCGATGCCCAGTCCCGTCGTCGAGCGCATCTGCAGGCTTGCAAACACCGTCACACCTCCTCCTCGTGGTCGAGCAGCCACTATCGAGGGGTGCACTGATCGCAGACTTACGGTTCGCTGATCGCATCGCTCGCTGGGGACGGCCGTCCCAATGGCACGTCCATGGTCCGCTAACGCGGCCGCGGGTTTGGCGGCCGGGCAATCTCTCGCCCCAAGGGCATGGGTTGGTGGATTGCCCGGCCAGCCACCGACTCGACTCGCCTCCCCATTCGGCCAGCCGCACTTCTTCTGACGCCGCGGGTACGCAGGTGGTTTGTCGGGTGTACGCGAACGCCGCCCTCGCGCAGCCTGACGGCGTCCTTCCGCGTCAGGGCCGGCGTTCGGCGGCGCCCGCGCCGTCGGGCTGCCGCGGACCGCCGGAGGCGGCGGTCCGCGCTGCGCCCACACCGACGGGGGTCGCCGCGCGGATGCTGCGGACCGTGTCGCGGCCGCAGCGAACGCAACGATCACTGACGACGATCATCTCGTCGTGCACGTGCTCGTGCAGCTGGTCGCGATGCCCCTTGCGAAGGCACCGCATGCGCCGCCGGAAACGACGCGCGAAGCGGAGCGACCCCCCGGTCACAAATGTGACACTACATTGCTCGTGACGCGAGTGTCAAGCGCCGCCGGCAGGGCGCGTGAGAGGCTGCATAGTCCCCTCACGCCGTGATCCGTGCCCGCAGGCGGGATCCCCCCGATCAGGCGCCGGTCCGAGTTGTACAGGAACTGCGAGGTGGTGCCCGACAGGTGCCCGTGGTTCCCGGTCCGGCGCCCGCCAGTCAGTGTATGCGCGACGGGCGCCAAACTCAAGTGCGCATACCCGGGAAACATCCACCACGTCATCCCCACTCCGAGCGACGCGCGCCGGCGCACTGGTACATTGGGTCACCCTTCCGGTGGCGTTCAGCGTTACCGAGGAGCAGCCAAGCTCTCTGGCTCGCGCCAGGGTGGCGCGGTGGGCGCCCGAGGCATAGGGGAGGCCTATCAAGGCGTAGGCCTACTCGAACCTCATCTGCGAGCCGGTTGGCGAAGGCGGCACCAGCTGTCCCGTCAACCGGGGCGAACGGCACTGGCATCGTCGTCGGGTTCCGCTCCCGCGGACAACTCGCGGGCCACATGCGATCATGCGCACATGCCACCGCTCGGTGCGAAGCAGCGCGCGCAGCTGCCCGACAGCGCCTTCGCCTACATCGACTCCCAGGGTCGTCGCCGGCTCCCGATCAACGACGCGTCGCACGTCCGCAACGCGCTGGCGCGGTTCAGCCAGGTGCATTTCGAGGACGAGGCCGCTCGTGACCGGGCGCGAACGCGGCTGCTGCGCGCCGCCGCCCGGCATGGCATCGTGCCGATCGGGTTCGTCAGCGCCCAGCTCGAGCCCCAGCGCAAGCTCCCCAGAGGCACCGTCACGTTCCTGCTGACCGACATCGAGCGGTCGACCGAGCTGCTGGCGACGCTTGGCGACGGCTACGCAAGGTTGCTCGCCGACATTCGCAAGCTTGTCCGCGCCGCCGTCCGTCAGGCGGGCGGACGCGAGGTCGATGCCCGCGCCGACGAGCTGTTCGCCGTGTTCGAGCCCCCTGCCGCGGCGGTGGCCGCCGCGCTCGCCGTGCAGCGGGGGATGGCCGCGGGGCCGTGGCCGGACGGCCTCGACGTGCGGCTGCGGATCGGCCTGCACCGCGGGCGCCCGACTCTGACTGAGACCGGCTACGTCGGAATCGCCGTCCACACCGCGGCTCGCATCTCGTTCGCCGCGCACGGCGGCCAGATCGTCATGTCGGCGGCCGTGCAGTCGGCGCTGGCCGACCCGCCCGGCGACGGGCTGACGCTGACCAGCCTCGGCTCCTGGCGGTTCCAGGGGCTGCCCGACGCCGTGGAGCTCTACCAGGTGGGTGCCGAGGGATTGCTCTCGGAGTTCCCACCGTTGCGCTCCGGTACTGCGATCAACTGACTACAAGACCCCTGCGCAGCCTGCGTAATTCTTTGGTTACGACGACAGCATGCACGGGTCGTCCTGCAACATCGGGGGTAGCCTACGACCGTGGACAACGGAACCTCACACGGTGTTCGCCACCTCCGGCACCGGCTGCGGTGTCTGCGAAAGGGGCACCGGTGGCAGGCGTATGAGCGCCTGGACGGCGACATCGTCGTCGCCATGGAGCGCTGCATCCGTTGCGGCGCCTGGCATCAACACGACACTCGACCGCTGTAGCCATGACCGGCGGCCCCGGTGCGTATGATCGCCCGGTGTTCGGCGACTGGAACACGTTCTTTGCCGCCCAGGCGGGCGCGTCAGCGGCGCTTGCCGGCCTGGTCTTCGTGGCCCTGTCGATCAACCTCCGCGAGATCCTCGCGCATCCGGCGCTGGTGCCGGGGCGTGCTGCGGAGGCGCTGATCATGATGGTGCAGCCGGTGTTCATCGCGCTGGTCGTGCTGATCCCCAGCCAGGGCATGCGCACCCTCGGCTTCGAGATGCTGATCCTGGGCGCCATCGCGTTCGCGTTCGTCAACGTGGTGATCTGGCGCTCGTTCGAGGCGGCGCGCGAGCGTGAGATGCGCGAGTTCGTGCTGCGGATCGGGATGGCCGAGCTTGCCCTGCTGCCGACGATCATCGCGGGGGCGCTGCTGATCGACGGCTCGGCGACAGGCCTTGATTGGCAGGCATTCGGCGTGCTGATGTGCCTGGCCGTCGGCATCACCGACGCCTGGGTGCTGCTCGTCGAGATCCTGCGCTAGCTGCCGCCGACCAGCAGCACGATCTGCGAGCCGGGGCCGTACATGCCGTCCGCGTCGAACCCGGTCTCCCTGAGGACGACGCCGACCGGGCCGCGGCCGGCCGGCACGGTCGAGATCTGCACGCCGTCGCGGGCGAGCATCGCCCGCGCCTCGCCGGCCTGCATGCCGACGACGTTGCGCATTGGGTAGCGGGTGGCAACGCCGGGCGCCTGGCTTCCGACGGCCAGCAGCACGATGCAGAGCAGAAGCCCGACCGCGGCGATCGCGCCCAGTAGCCACGCGGCTTCCCGACGGCGGCTGGGGGAGGGCTCGGCGTGCGGCGCGTCGACCACCGCGGGCACCTCTACGAACTCTTCACGCCGCAGCGCCGGCTCGACCACCACAGGCACCTCGACGAACTCGTCAAGCCGCAGGGACGGCTGGGCCACCGCGGGCACCGCCATGAACTCGTCAAGCCGCGGGGACGGCTGGGCCACCGCGGGCACCGCCATGAACTCGTCAAGCCGTAGGGAGGGCTCGACCTCGACCGGGAACACCGTTGCCACCTTGACGGCGGGCTCGGGCAGGCGCTTCGGCGGCCGGTCGAGCACCGCGGCGGCTCCCGGCCGCGGGGCGCGCAGTTCGGCCGTCACGATCACCGCTGAGAGCGCCATCTCGGCCTCGAGCCGCGCGACCGGCTCCGCCAGCGGGTCGGGTGCGTGGACGAGCACCTGCCGGATCGGCGTCCACTGCGGGGATGAGGCGGCCGGGGCGGGGGTAGGCCGCGCGGGCGCCGCAGGAGGCGCGGTGATCGGTTCGGCTTGCGCGCCGTGCTGCCTGCGCGACCTGGCAAGTGCCGCGGCCACCACACCCAGCCCGGTCGCGCAGCCGATCATCCACAACACAGAATCCCTGTGCCCACTCTCAGGCTGCCCACCGTCCACTACCGCATCATCGCATAACCAGTCAGCCGGGAAGTGATGCACCTTCCTCGGTGAACGACGGCGCGGCGTACGGCCGCCCGGGGACGGCTCCGATGGCCAGCAGCTGGACGCCCTCGTCGCCGGTCGTCACCTGGCGCATCTCGCCTGGGCCGATGCGGATGAACACGCCCGGCTCGAGCCGATATTCGGACCCACCGGCGTGGACGGTGGCCGAGCCCGCGAGCGCGGTGTACACCTCCTCCTGCCCGTCGTCCGCGTGGTCGTGCCGCGGGTGATGCTCGAAATGCGGCGGGAAGTTCTCCACCTGCATGCCGAACGACGTGACGCCGAGCGACGCCCGCGCCCGGCAGAATCCGCCGCCGTTGGGGCTGTCGAAGTCCTCGATCCGCTTCACGGTGATGTCAACCATCGGTTCCTCCAGTCGGTCGATCCGGCCCGCGTTTCGGGCCGTTATCGGGATGACGAACGGCGCGCCTCCGAATCGACAGGCCGTGGCTAGACTGCGCCGCGTGATCGTCACGGACGCAGTCGAGCGCCACCTGGTCGAGTCGCGGACGCCGCCCGACGACCTGCTGCTGGAGATGGAGGCGCACGGCGCACGCGACCGCGTTCCGATCCTGCCGCCTGAGTCGGGCGCGTTCCTGCACACGCTGGTTGCGGCTACCGGCGCCCGCCGCGTCGTCGAGGTCGGCACGGCTATCGGCTACTCGACCCTGCTGATCGCCCGCGCCCTCCCCGACGGCGGCGTCGTCGTCTCGTTCGAGATCGACGAGGAACGCCATCAGGCCGCCCACGGATACCTTGAGCGGGCGGGCGCGATCGAGCGCACCGACCTGCGCCTGCAGGATGCCGGCGCGGGCCTCGCCGAGCTGGAGCCGGGCTCCGTCGATCTGGCGTTCATCGACGGCCTCAAGGGCGACTACGCGGCGCACCTGGAGCTTGCGCTGAAGGCGCTGCGACACGGCGGCACAGTGGTCGTCGACAACACGCTACTTTCAGGCAGCGTCGCCGAGGGACGCGCGATCGGGCACTGGACGCAGGGGAGCGTCGACGAGATGCGCCGGTTCAACCAGCGCGTGTTGACTGATCCCGGCCTGGACGCCGCCCTGGTGCCGATCGGCGACGGCATGCTGATCGCCGTCACCCGCTAACGAGCCGCTCACGCTCCGGCGGGACGCGCCGATTACGTGCCCATGAGGTCGATGACTGTGCACGATGCGCTGCCCGTGCTGCGCGCTGCGCGCGCGCTCGGCCTGCGCACGCGCGACGGCGCGGAGGTGCCCGTCGAGGCG
The DNA here is from genome assembly GCA_963809205.1 of uncultured Actinomycetes bacterium. GTDB lineage: Bacteria > Actinomycetota > Thermoleophilia > Gaiellales > JAICJC01 > DATLLN01. The sequence goes on from CAWEIS010000002.1 coordinate 16,024, forward strand.
GTCGAGATCGAGGGCGAGCGGCTGTTCGGCATCGCGCCGCGCTTCCGGGTGTCGGCGGGCCTCGAGCTCTCGGCCCGGATCGTCGACCCGGGCGGCGAGCCGTGGACGCTGCAGCTGTGGGTCGTCCGCGCTGAGGTGGCGGGGCCGCACACTGCCAGGATCGAGCTGCGGCCCGAGCGCGTCGTGAAGGATGAGCAGCGCCGCAACCATCCGCGATTCCCGGCCGGCGGCGATGCGCACCTGGTCGCCGTGAACTGCCAGGAGGTGGTCGACGGCGACAACGTCCGCGGCCGCATCGTCGACGTCTCGGCGTCCGGCGTGGCGATCACCACCGACCGGGTGCTTCGCCGCGGCGACCGGCTGCGCTTCCAGGGACGGTTCTTCACCGAGGCGATCGAGGCGGAGGTGCGGGTGATGTCGATCCGTGGCGCCGACACCGGCCGGCGGATCTACGGATGCCGGTTCCTCGACATCGGCGAGGAGAGCCGCGAACGCCTCAAGCGCGTCGTCGACGATGACCGGCCGGCGCCCGCGTCCATCGATCTGGGCGCCCTCCGCGACCTCATGTCCGAGGCCGCGCCCGAGGCCGGCGGCTGGCGCCGCCGCCTTCGCCGCACGGCCTGACCGGTCGGTGTTGACGCCGCGTTCGACCGGTGGATACTGGACATCCGGCTGCGGCCTTCCGCGGTCGGCAAATGCGGCGGTAGCTCAAGGAGAGCGCTGCGGTTCCCCCGCAGAGGTGGAGCGTCAAAGCTCCCCGCCGCTCCTCGTCAGTCTGGTTGTTGTCGACGTCGCCCTGCCCGACGATCAGGTCGTTGCCCGTCCCCGTAGTGATGCGGTCGTTCCCGGGGCCGCCACAAATGATGTCGTCCCCGCCGTTGCCGGTGTCGCCGCCGCCCAGGGCGACGATCACGTCGTTGCCCGCCGTGCCGTTGATCGTCTGGGCTGCGGAGGTGCCGGTGATGGTGGCGGGCACGCCGTGGCACTTGGTGGTGGAGTTGTCGCTGAGCGCGGTGAATCCGCCGACGTCGACGACCAGCGCGGCGCCGTCGCTGCGGCGGACCCCGGTAGGCCGTGGGAGGGGCAGCGCGGCCGCCACGTGGGCGGGGAGCAGGAGCTCGACGCCGGCCATGCCGGCAAGCCTACGCGCCGCCGCCTACCACCGGACGGGGTGACTGGCTCCTCCAAATCGGGGAGGGCGGGGGCGGGATCCCGATGGCAGGATCCGCGGGGCCGTCCGGGCGCTCGCGCCGGGCTTTCACGCCCCCCGCGTTGGGCCCCCCGGGGGGTGCGGGTATGCCCGGGCGGCCTGCAACAACAGGGTCAGACCCCTTTGTTGCGCGACCCGTGTAACAACGGGGTCAGACCCCTTTGTTACACCGGCAGGGTCGCCGGCGCGCTGTGGAGCCGGCTACTGCTGATCCCGCTCGGCGTGATCCTCGGCCGGCGGGCTCGCTGAACCGGGCCTGACGCTGCCGATCGCGCCGCAGCGCGGGCACTCGAACCGGATCAGCTCCGTGTCGCCGATCGTCATCCGTGCCTCTGTCCACAGATGCCCGTGGCGGATGCAGCTCAGCCTGTCGCCGACCCGTCGCGCGACGGGCTTCGTGGCGGCCTGGCTTTTCACAACGACGCCTCCATCTCCGCCGACGGATTGGAACCCCGGTCAAGGCACATCGAGCGACGCCGCCCTGGCGTTACAGCTCTGAGCGAACCCCCAGCCGGCGCTGACCGCCCGGCCAGCTTCGGCAGCGACGCTTGAGCCAACCCGCCACGAGGAGCGGGACCCGAAGAAAGGGAGGCCATGTTCTCGAACAGGGCTCGAACCTGGGCCGTGACCGGCGCACTCGTGCTCGGAGCCGGGATTGGTGGCACCGCGGTGGCGAACGCCGCCGGAGGCTCGTCGTCCGGCTCGGACGGCAGACAACCAGCCGCCGCGGGAAAGCCGCCCGGTGACCCGTCGAAGCTCGGCCATGGGCCGGGCGAGACGCTGCTCACCGGCATGGCCGCATCGAAGGCGCGGGCGGCCGCGCTTGCCGCGGTGCCCGGCGCCACCGTGATCCGCGTCGAAACCGACTCGGGCGATGCCGCCTACGAGGGCCACATGCAGAACGCCGACGGCACCGACGTCACGGTCGAGATGGACTCCAGCTTCCACGTCACCGGCACGGAGTCCGGCTTCGGCGGCGGCCCGCCGCCGGGGACGGGGGGCGACATGCAGCAATAGCACCGGCACATCGAGCGCCCGGCCGCCGACGGCCGGGCGCTCACCGTGGTCGCCAGACCGGCCGCCCGACGATGTCGGGGAGAGCGCGGGGGAGGGGCTGGCGAAGGTCGCCACGCCGCGGCCGTTGAGTTGGGCGACCGCGAGCACCGACCGCCCGCCGGGGGTGCGCACGACGGCGGCCACGTGCCCGGAGCAACTCTCGACGATGCCGCTGACATTCCCGGACGGCAGCACGACGGTGCTGCGCTTCGACCCGGCCCTTGGGCTCGACCGCATGAAGGTGCGCCCCTACCAGTGGGGCCGGATCGGCGACTCGATGCGTGACTTCGATTGTGACGCTCGGCGCACAGCCCGCACGGTTGTCCGGCATCCGGCTCCGTTTCGGTCCCTGGCGCCTCCGGATCTGGGACTATCGGCCCGGCGACGGCCATGCGGCTGATGCGCTGACGCCGAGGCAGCAGCGGATCTGGCGGACCCATCTGCACGGAAACGTCACGCCGGGCGGTTTCCTGGTGCTCTCAGCAACCCCGCCGCTGGTGCTGGGGCGGGCGACGACGACCAACTTCGGACCTCGCCTGATCTTCTCCCGCGACCGGCGGTCGCTCGAGCTCCTACCCGGGCGATGTAGCCCGGCGGACGACACGGCAAGCAGGCGCGGTGCCAGCTGGTGCGTCTCGCCGATGTTCCGCGCCTTCGTGGCCGGGGACTCGCCGTTCGTGCGGCTGGCCCGGCGCACGCTGCGCGCCCGGCCAGCCTGAGCGGCGAACCCTAGATCGCGTCTCGCTCGATGACGCGATCGCACGTGACGACCTCTCGGCGGTGCGCGGTCGAGATCATCACCATGCTCACGATCAGCCCGAGCACGCCGACGGAACCATCAGTATCAGACCGATGGTCTCGCTGGGGTGATGCGCGATCCATCGGGGAGGGGCGGTGCGGACGGACGTGGCACGCGAGACGTGTACGCGCCGCGAGAGGTGTCAGACCCTCTCGCGGCGGCGATTCGGCGCCCAAACTTGTGGACACCCCCCGAGTCTCGGGTGCCGGTGCCGCGGTCGCCTGCGAGGTGGTGCCAAACAAGCGCCCGCGCCGTGGGGGCACCCGCCGCAAAGGGTATGCCCTGCTGCGTTCATCGTCAAATATCCGGGTCACCTGTTTGCAGATCGTGCAGGATGACCGCGTCGCCACTCGCGCCCGAAAGAGGTTGGCCTCAACGACTTAACCAGACACACCGGGGCAGTTGACAGGCTGAACTTGAAGCCCACGGCAGCAGGTACTCCCGGCGACGCGACGAGAGCACCGGCGAGCAGCAATCAACCGAAGCCCAAAGCGTAGCTGGCGACCGTCGCACACTCGGGGCGCGGTCGTCGCGTTCTTCGCCTCAACTTGAATCACTAACCCGCATCGGTCCCAAGCCCACGCAGTCGGACGTCCGCCGGTTTAGCTCGAACCACCGGTCGGCTCTGGTGGTCGGCCCGCTGACCTGAGGCCAGATCCCAGACGCCGAGCAGGATCAGTGCGGCCCAGAAACGACCTCGGGAAGCCAATCGATCGTAGCCATGACGCGGAATTCAGGGCTTTGACTGGATCCCGGGCAAGGCGGATACTCCCGGCGTGTCCGTGTGCTCCAACTGCGGCGAGGAAAACCCCGATCGCGCCCGCTTCTGCCTGAGTTGCGGCACTGGGCTGGCTGAGACTCGCCAGGCGGAGCGGCGGGAGCGACGCGTCGTGAGCGTCCTGTTCGCCGACCTGGCCGGCTTCACCAGTCGCTCGGAATCGCTGGATGTCGAGGATGTGGAGGGCTTCCTCGCGCCGTACCTGGCCGTCTTGCGGTCGGAGGTGGAGCGTACCGGCGGGCAGGTGGTGAAGTTCACGGGCGATGGTGTGATGGCGATCTTCGGCGCAGCCACTGCACATGAGGATGATCCGGAGCGAGCTGTGCGCGCCGGACTTGGGATCTGTGAGCGAGTGAGCGAGGCACGCGACGCTGAGTTGCAGGTGCGGGTGGGTGTGACGAGTGGTGAAGCGTTGGTCAGCCATGACCCGGCGGGTGGTGTGGACGCGGTCGGCGACGTCGTCAACACGGCGGCCAGGTTGGAGTCAGCCGCACCGCTAGGTGGTGTCTTGGTGGATGGGTGGACGTATCGGGCGACCGAGCGAGCGATCCGCTACCAGGCGGCGGAGCCGGTGGAGGCGAAGGGCAAGTCTGAGCCGGTGCTCGTGTGGCGGGCGGTCGAGACCAGGTCGAAGCTGGGCGTCGACGTCGCACACGAGTCGCGCACGGCGCTGGTCGGGCGTGACCGGGAGCTGGCGGAGCTGACCGCGGCGCTCAAGCAGGCGATGGCGGCGCGCGAGCCGCGGATGGTGACGGTCGTGGGAGCGCCGGGGATCGGCAAGTCCCGGCTGGTGTGGGAGCTTCGCGCGTGGGTGGACCGGTTGCCCGAGCTCGTCCAGTGGCGGCAGGGCCGGTGCCTGCCCTACGGCGAGGGCGTCTCGTTCTGGGCGCTGGCAGAGATCGTCAAGGCTGAAGCTGGCATCCGCGAGTCGGACACGGCGGATGCCGCAACGGATGCGCTTGCCGAAATGGTGAGGAATGCGATGCCGGAAGCCCGGGACGCCGCCTGGGTCGAGACGCACCTGCGGCGGTTGGTGGGCCTGGAGGGCCGCGACCTGTCAGGCGACCATCGGCTTGAGGCGTTTGCCGCTTGGCGCACGATCATCGAGGCCCTCGCCCGGCAGCGCCCGCTCGTGCTGGTGATAGAGGACCTCCACTGGGCCGACGACGGACTCCTCGAGTTCCTCGGATACCTGATGGAGTGGGCTGCTGGCGTGCCGCTTCTCGTTATCTGCACCGCTCGCCCCGAGCTGCTCGACCGACCGGCTGCGGAGCCGGTGCGGCAGAGCGCTGCCGAAGTCATGGAGCTTGCATCGCTGTCGGGCGCGGACACCGCCCGCTTGATCGCAGGGCTGCTCGAGCAGGCGGTGCTGCCAGCCGAAGCGCAGGATGCCCTGCTCGCGCGGGCGGAGGGCAACCCACTGTTCGCCCACGAATACGTCCGGATGCTGATCGATCGCGGCTACCTTGTCCGTCGCGACCGGCGCTGGGTGCTCATCGCAACCGAGGAGCTGCCGTTGCCGGAGAGCGTGCAAGGGGTCATTGCGGCGCGGCTCGATGCGCTCTCCGCGCACGAGAAGCAGGTGCTGCGGGACGCAGCAGTCGTCGGCAAGGTGGTGTGGGTGGGCGCGGTCGCGTACCTTGGCGATCGGGGAAAGTGGGCCGTCGAGGCGGAGCTTCAGACGCTGGTGCGCAAGCAGTTCCTCTGGCGCCAACGAGACTCCTCACTCGAAGGTGAAGGCGAATACGTCTTCCAACACGCGCTGACTCGCGACGTCGCCTACTCCCAAATCATGCGCTCCGAGCGAGCCGACAAGCACGAACGCGCCGCCCACTGGATCTCCGAGGGCTCGACCCGCGACGACCGCTTGGAGCTGATCGCTCACCACTGGCTCGCCGTGCTAGAGCTTCGCCACCTCGCAGGCGCCGACATCGACGATATCCGCGGGCCGGCGCTTCAGGCCGTCTGCGCCGCCGGGGAGCGGGCGCTGCGGTTGAACAGCTACGCGGCCGCCCGGTCACTGTTCGAGCGCGGCCTCCAAGTGGGTACGCCGGTCGACGCCGTCTGTGCACGACTCCAGTTCGGTGTCGCCAGGGCCCGCTACTTCGCCGAGGACGTGCTCGACCCAAAGCTGCCCGAGATCGCGAAAGCGCTCGCGGCGGACGGCGCCATCCTCGACGCCGCCGAGGCGGAGACGATCTTCGGCCTCCACACCGCCAACCACGGCAACACAAAGGAGGGCTTCGAGCACCTCGTCACCGCGGTCGAGTTGCTGGAGCACAGCCCGCCGACCCGGCAGAAGGCGTGGGCTATGACCAGCCTGGGAAGCGGGGAGATCCTCGCGGGCTTCGACGTTACGAGCGGGATCGCGCGAGAGCGGGCAGCGATGACCATCGCTCACGACGTCGGTTCGCTCGACCTCGAAGCCGAGGGCGCGTGCTTCCTAGCATACGGACAGGCTTTTCAGGACGACCCAGCCGCGGTCGATGGGTTTTCCCGGGGCGTCGAGCTGGCGCTGGAGGCGACGGCGCCTGCGGCGGTGCTGTGCCTCCAAAACGCGGCCGGAGCGTACTTCAACCTCGGATTCGTGGCGCGGTCCGAGGAAGTGCTGGCCCAGTCGCGCAAGAAGGCAAAGCAGCTCGGCTGTGTGCTTTTCGAGCAAATCGCTGTCGCCGCTGAGGCCCGACTCGCATTCCACCGCGGCGACTGGATGCTCGCGCTCGAGCTCGCCGACCTCCTCGAGACGGACATCAACTGGTTCCTCCTGTTCCAGCTCGACCTTCGGGCGACCACCCAACTCTCGCGAGGTCACTTCGACCGGGCGGCTGCCGACGCAGCCCGAGCGCTCGAAGTCGCACGCGAAATCGCGATCCCTGAGGACTTCGTGAAGGCACTTGGGCTGAGCTGTCGGGTGTACCTCGAAACTTCGGGCGTGGCGCCGCCCGACCTGCTCGAAGAGCTCTTCTCCGTCTGGACGCAGGTGCCATTCGCATTGGCCGAGCATTCCGACACGCTGGCCTGGACGGCGCGTGCCGCAGGAGAGGAGGGTCAGCTACTGGACACCGCTTGCCAAATTCGATTGCGGACTGACTGGCTGGAAGCAGCCGTGGCGATCGCCAACGGTGCGTTCCTGGAGGCTGCCGACCGGTACGCGGAGATCGGATCACGGCCGCTCGAGGCGCGGGCGCGGCTGGAGGCGGCGCAACAGCTAAGAACCGAAGGGCGCCTCAAGGACGCGACCGCCGAGCTCGACCAGTGCGCCGCATTCTGGACAAGCGTACGCGCGACAGCCTACCTGCAACAGGTCGAACTACTCGCTGGAGATTTGATGTCGGCCTAGGCTGCGCCTACGGACATGGCGTGGAGCAGTTGACTCCATAGCGGCCCGAAGGACGGCCCCGGGGGTAGGGGTCGCTAGGTGGCGATCCCCCCTCGGAAACCCCCGCACGGCGCAACCAAGCCGATTCCGCATATCCAAGCGGTTGTTGCCGCTGTATCCGCCGCTGAATCGCAGGCTGGTGAGGTCCCGGTGAGGCACACATCGCCCGACCTCGCTGGTCGCCGACCAATGCTCCGCGACTCGGATATACCAAGCGGGCGGCCGACGGGATCCGAGCTGCAGGTGCGCGAGGTGTCGGACGAGCTGCCCTCGAAGATCAACCGCGAATCTGGGAAGATGGCGGCACGTTGCAAACGTCACGTAGCTAAGGGCCGTGTTCGGCGGCCCCAATGAAGGGGGTCCCTGTGGGACAGCAGGCGACACTTAGCCTGGCGGACAGCGCGGCTGCGCTGGGCGACCGGGGGCTTGCCGTCGACCTGCGCCGGGCCGACATCGAGACGGCGCTTGGCTCCGCGGACGACGAACTCGTCGATCTGTTGCTCGACCTGGAGGCCCGCCAGGCGGATGGCGGCGCGACACGGCGCCACACGCTCGCAGTGGGCTGCAGGCTGGCCGATCTCGAGCGGATGCTCGAGCAGTCGGGCGACAGCATCCGGGTCAGCTTCGACGGCGAGGCGTTGGCGCGCGCGACCCGCGCCCCCGACACCGAGGCCCATGGGCTGCGCGAGAAGATGGCCGTGCTCGCGGTCGTGGTAGCCACTACCGGTGCCGCGGCCGGCGGCGCCCAGGCGATGCCCACCCTCGGCGGGCAGAGCGGCGGGTCCGGCGGCACCACAGTGACGTCGACACGTGACATGCCGGCCGACTCGCTGAGCGCGTCGGCCGCGTCCACCGAGGGCGCACCGGCCACCCGGGCAAACCCGAGCGATGCCGCAGCAGCGACGATCGCACAAGAGGCGCGACTTGCAGAGCAGGTGCGGCTTGACCTCCGCCACCACGAGGTGCTGTCGGCGTCCCACCACGCCGCGCCACCGGTAGCCGCCGACACCGCCCGCGACCTGCCATCCGATTCGCTTCGGAGCTCCCACGCGCCCGCAGTCGCCCACGGCGCAGCTGGCGCGACGATCTCAGGCTCTGACTCGGTCGACTCGTCTACGGTCGACATCGGCGGAGGAATCATGCTGGCACTACTGGGCGCTGCGTTCGCGGCTGCGGCGGCGAACCGCCGGCCCCCCGAGGCGACCTAAACCCCCACACCCTGGCGGCGACCGAGACACCGGCCGCCACTCCTTCGCCTCGTCTGAGCGGCCCCCTGCGTGCGCGCGCGTGCGGCGAGCACATCCCCGGCGCATCCGCACCCCGACCCCCGGCTACAGGAGCCGAGACGGGGACGGGGCGCCGCAGCGTCGACGTTTGGTGCGCTGGACCAGATCATCCTTCGACCATGCTAGTTGGGGGATCATCATCCTTGCACTCGACCCGGAGTCGATCGACCGAGCCCGTACAGGACAGGGCGTGCACACCATTCGCACCGCGTCCGGCGAGCAGTTGAGCAGCCGTGCGGCCGCTCGCTGGCCTCACGCTCACCACCGACGTCGTGCTGCGGCACTGCGATCGCGATCGAAGCCCGCAGCTGAGACTCGACGGGAGAAGGGCTCGCTGGAGGGCGGTGGGAGCGCCCCCCAACGGAACCGTGGGTTAGCAGTTATGGCAGAGTATCGATGTGCCCTGCTTTGAGGTACCGAGGTCAGCGAACAGCAACATGCTCGCGTTCAAGCTGTCCGCGCCGACCGATGCCGTCGCGGTGGCGTCGCGCTGATAGCCGTTGAAGTGGTCGTTCAGCTTGAACCCCTTGCCGGTGATGTGAGTCTTGAACACGCCGTGCTGAGCCGACCCGACACCAGTCCAGTGCGCATCGACGGCAACCGACCCATCGTCGACGCAGCCGCCGTTCCCGTTCGCGTCGAATGTGCAGATCGTCACCGGCACCGAAGCCGTGGCGCTGGCATCGTCCAGCTTCTTGGAAACATTGACGGTAACCGAGGCGTCAGCGGCGGTTCCGAATGTCTCCACAGAGCTGCCGTCAGAGAATCCGGTGAACACGTCGAGACTCACGAACGGGCCTCCCGGACTGTCGACTTCGGCGACGACATACGTATCCGTGAACGAATTGGCAGTCGTGGTCTCCCACAACGCTTCGGCGAACGAGCCTTTGAGCTTGGTGTGGAACGACTGGCCAGGAGTTGCGCTCGCTGAGCCGGCCGACAGCGCGACCAGCATCGTCGCTAGCAGCAACGTTACGCTGTACTTCTTCACGATCTCCCCCTTCGATCATTTCCGGGACGGCTCCCACCCGTCCGCCCGCGGTTTCCGCCATGGATGAGTTGCCCAACTCAAGCACACGCACACCACGGCGCTGTGCTGAAGTGCGCCGAAAAGGCGCGAGCGACCGAGAGCGGCCCGAAGTTACCAAGAAGTGGCTGACGTAGCCAGCTCCCTGTAACGCTAAGAACTATCATGTCGTCGCAACAACACAACGCGCGTACCATGACTGGCACACGCCAACCCCACCGGGAGGTACCAACCGATTCTGCAACCTGCCCGGCCGAGAACCAGCGCAGTCAGCATGCCTCGCAAAGTTGTAAAGACCAAGCGTTAATACGGCCCGGCTTCCAGCCACCGTCGCCACCAACTCTTTCGCGCGTCGACGAGCCGCGCTCACGCCGAGCGTCCTCCAGCGCCAGTCGCACACGCTCGTCCACCGGCAACCCCCCGAATCGAAGAAGCCAACCCTGTCCATTTGCAAAACGACGTCGCCGCGGCGCCACTCTCGGCCGGTCACACCCGAAGAGATCCGAGGGCCCCGACACGCGACGACCTCCTCGAAGACGGAGCGGGCGTCGACACCTGCCTCAACCGGTGAGGTCGTCGAGCAATGTGAGCATTGAAGGTGGCCCCACCGTGCAGCCAGGTTCGTCAAGCCACAGACGGCCATCCAGCCAAGGCTAGTAAACGGCCCATCCTTCCATGTTGCCGGAGGGCGTGACGACCCAATGTGCGCGCGTTGCCGGCGTGCCGTCGAAGTCGGAGAACCACACATCGCCTGGGCCGGAAGGTCCGGTTCGGGAGGGAACTCCCGCGGTCAGCCTGCAGTGAAAGGTCTCTTTCCGCTGATGAGTGGTGACTACCTGTACCTCTCGGCACGTCGCGGGGAAGAAGGTGCCTTGGTCGTCGAAGATGCCCGACTGCAGCACAGCGTGGGTGACTGTGGTTCCTGAATCAGCTCGAGCCGACGCGCTGAGCGCTCCGAAGGCCGCCAGACAGGCCGCCAAGATCGCGCACATAAGCGCCGATCGCCTTGCGTACGTCATTGCTCCCCCCTTGTTTGATCATCGACCCCTATCACTCGCGCTGCACAGCGGCACACGCGCCGTACAACCGACTGCGGTCTATTCGTCAGAGAGGGTGGAAGTGGAGCACCACCAGGCGATGACCTGCCAGAGCGAAAGGGCGAAAGCAGCATTTCACACAAGCCAGAAAAGGTCAAGGTACGCACGATCAACTGCGTCGTGTGGCTGATCCAGAGTCATGCCCGGCCATCCGCCGCTGTGTGTACAACTCCAAACCCGCGGGCGCGAGCACGGTGTGCCTACGCCAGCTGTGCCTCTCGTGAGGTGCCTGCCATAATCACCAGTGTCTTGGGTGCGGAGCCTGCACGGTCGACCCGATCCTCTACACGCGCGCACGCATGGCGGCGATGTGACGAGACGAGAGGCTCCCCATACCCGGCTACGACTCTCACCGCGGGGGTGGGGGCGCGGAGCCTGCCCTGTCCACCCGATCCCCTACACGCGCGCACGCATAGGGCCGCCCACACGAGACGAACCCATGAGACTCCTACTGGATGCCGCTCTGGGTACCGGGATGTGGGGGTGCGGTTGTCTTCGCCAGCCCGATGTCCTCGCGCGCGCCCGCGCGGCCGCATCGGGCCGCTCGAACGAAGCGAACCAAACTTGTACAAGACCGGCTCGCCGCACGCGTTCACCTACACGCTCGCTGCGGACGGCGGCTTGCCCGGCCAGCCTGAGGCCTGGATCCGGTCCAGCGGCGCCACCGACGCGACAGGCATCCCGTCAGCACAGTCCTCCCATCGGTTGCTCGCCAGCGGCGACCAGCGGCGGACCTGGTCCCAGCCTGGCGAAGTGCCTGACCAGCCAGGGCATCCGGCTCGGCGTCACCTACCAGCCCGCCAGCCGGTACTGGCCCTTGCAAGGGGCCGAGACCGGCATCTACCTCGTCCTGTCCCTAGCGCTGATCGGATACTGCTTCCGGCGCATCCGCCGCCTACCCTAGAGGACCTGCGGAGAGCACCGAGTAGCGGCTGTGCCAGCCAGAGCTCGCGTTCGCGCGAGGGTCGCGCCGACTTCGAGGAAGGCGACCGCGGTCAGTACTAAACGCCTCGCGCGCTGCAGTGGGAGATGCGCCGCGCTGTAGGCTCGGTCGATGGCCGCCCAGCTGCGACCGCTGACCGATGCCGACCCGGCCGCGCTGGCGGCGCTGCTGGACGCGCGCCACGACCGGCACCGCGCCGCCGAACCGCTGCTGGCGCCCGCCGATGCGGCGGCCGAGATCGCCGACCTGCTCGGCCGCGAGCGGCTGACCGGCGCGGTGGCGGTGGACGGCGGCGAGGTGGTCGGGTACCTGGCCGGCGAGCTGCGCGAGAACCGCTTCTGGGGCACTCACGCCTGGGTCGCCCACGGCGCTCACGCCGCCGCCGACCCGGAGCTGATGCGCGACCTCTACGCCGCCGCCGCGCCAGCCTGGATCGAGGCAGGCGCCCGCCTGCACCTGGCGCTGGTGCCGGCCGTGGGCGACCAGATGGACCCTTGGTACCGGCTGGCCTTCGGCCAGATGCAGGTGGAGGGCATCCGCGAGAGCGGTGCCCCGTCGCGGCCGCTGCCGGACGGCCTGACCGTCCGCATCGCCGTGCGGGATGACCTGCCGGTGGTCGGTGAGGAGCACGGCATGCTCGTCTGGGAGCACCAGCAGCGCGCGGCTACCTTCACCGGGCTGGAGCCGCCCGATCCAAAGGCGGTCGTAGCCGACTGGCTGGAGACGTTCGACGAGCAGGCGGAGACGCTGTTCGTAGCCGAGCGCGGCGGGGAGCTGCTGGGAAGCATGCTGTACGGGCGCCCGCCCCATGCGATCGGCATTCCGGGCGACGCCGTCTGGCTCGAGTTCGCGGCGGTGCTGCCGCAGGCGCGCGGCCGGGGCGTCGGCCGGGCGCTCGCGGACGCCTCGTTCGCGTGGGCGCGCGAGGCGGGCTACGGCCCCATCGTCACCGACTGGCGGGCGCCCAACCTGCTGGCCTCTCGGTTCTGGCCGGCGCGCGGGTTTCGCCCGGTCTTCCACCGCATGCACCGGATGACGGGGATCGGCTGACGCCTACGATCCCGGAACGCCCCGCGCCTGTGTGATCGTGCTCAACGCCGTCAGAGGGCGGTGGCCCCCGACAGGTGAGCCAACCGTTACGGTCCGGACCTCGCGAGCTCCCCAACAGCCTTCCCACTACCCATCTAACGGGATAAGAGGGGCGAGGGTGTGAGATCGCCGGAACCGGGACACGGCTAGTGGCTTACGGCTTACGCCAGCCGACGCGCACGTTTTCCCTCGGCCGGTTGACGGGAAAAGAGGAGCTGCGTTGGGTCTGAGTGTGGCGGAGCCCCGCGTCGGCCATAGGCGAGCGGGTGCAGCCTGGACTCTGCGTCTCACCTCGTCGGTGGAGGTGAGCCTGCAATGGCGAGTGCCTCGGCGATTGTGTCCTCCCAGGCGTGGTCTGAGGATTGGTTGCGCATGCGTGCCGACTCTTCTGTCGTGAGCGCGGAGGCAGCCAGTTGGGCCCAGTGTTCGTATCGGCGCCGCTCAAGGTCGACCATGCGAAATCCAGCGGCGCGCTCTTCTTGTTCGGCGGCGACCCATAGTCGCACCGCGCTTGCCGCGTCTCCGAGTCCGGCTGCAGCGCCTGCGATTCCGGCCACGGCGTAGGTCTCATCGCGCCGGGTTGGACGGGTTGGGAGGTCGGGGCCGATCGAGTCTGCGTACCAGCGCATGGCGTCGGTGAAGTTCCCGGCGTCGAGCTCGAGGTCTCCGAAGCTGTGGATGGTGTGACCCTCGAACCCATCCTCAAGCGCGCGGCTCATGTCGAGCGATTGGCGGAGGTGATCACGCGCCGCCGTGAAGTCCCCCTGGTCGCGCTCCGTTTCTCCGAGCCGGTGAAGCATCAGGCGCTCGAGCCGCGTGTTGCCGATCTCGCGGGCAATCGCTAATGCCTGTAATTGAAGCGCTGCTGCCTCGTCGAGGGCGCCACGGGTCGCTGCCGCGGCGGCCATGGCGGCGAGCAGCTCAACCTCGTGCGCACGATCATTGAGTTCGGCGGCGATGACGAGCCCTTGACTGGCGAGCCGTTCGGCAAGATCGATGTCGGTCTCGGCGAAGAACGCCAACATCGCAGCGGCCGCCAGGGCCCGAAGCCGATGGTCGTTCGGGAACGACGGATCGTCGAGCGGCGCGGCTCGAAGCCACGCCCGAGCGTCGGCGTACAGCTCGGCGCTCATCCAAAATCCTGCGAGCGCGCCACCGAATCGAAGAGCGGCGTCTGGCCGGTTTTCGAGGGCATACTCGACGGCGCTGCGGAGATTGCCGACCTCGCCGAGAAACTCGGCCACCACGGCGGGCTCTGCCCACCGCACGATGCCGGGTGACGCCTCCGCTCGTCGAAGGTAGTGGTCCATGTGGCGCTCTCCGACGGCGATCTGCTCGCCCGACTGTGCGAGCCGCTCGCGCGCGTACTCGCGGACGACTTCGAGCATGCCGAGTCGTCCGTCTGCCCAGCGCCGAATCAGGCTCTTCTCCACGAGCGATCCCAGCACCTCGACCGTTGTGTCGCACACCTCTTCCGCCGCCTCGAGTTGGCACCCGCCCGCAAACAACGAGAAGTGCCGGAACACGGCCTGCTCGGTGGCGTTCAGCAGGTCGTGGCTCCAGTCAACCGTCGCGCGCATCGTTCGCTGACGTTCGGGCATGTCTCGGGCACCGGCGGTCAGCAGCTGCAACGACTCATCCAACCGTCCCAAGAGAGCCGGCGGCGAGAGCAGGCTAGTACGCGCAGCGGCCAGCTCGATCGCCAGCGGCAAATGATCGAGGCGAACACAGATCTCATCGACGGCCTCGCTCGAAACTCCAGGATCAATCGCGATCGCCCGTTCAAGGAAGAGCGTTCGTGCGTCCGCCGCCGTCATCGGCGCCACCGGGTAGCGATGCTCACCGGCGAGGTGCAGCGGCTCACGGCTGGTTGTGACCAGGTGGACGGCAGGAGCAACAGCCAGCAGCCCGGCGATCTCGCCCGCTGCGAAAAGTACGTGTTCCATGTTGTCCAGCACGATCAGCATCGAACGCTCGGCCAGGAACGCCGCAAGATCAGATCCGCTTCCAAGCGCGGAGGCGACCGCCACAGACACGAGCGCCGGATCGCGAACGGACGCCAGCGGCACCCACCACACACCGTCTCGATGGCGGTGTGACACCTCAGCGGCCGCTTGTAACGCGAGACGGCTCTTCCCGGAGCCGCCGGCGCCGATCAGCGTCACAATGCGATGGGCATTGATCAGCGCCACCAGATCTTTCAACTCCTCGCGGCGCCCCACAAATGCCGACGCCACCACCGGCAGGTTCGTGTCAGGTAAGCAGCGGAGGGGCGCGAACTCGACGTCGCCCAACTGGTACAGCCGCTGAGGCGCGGACAGATCCCTCAGCCTCACGACGCCGAGGTCACGCAGGCCATCCCCACCGGCCAGCCTTGCCGTAACATCCGACACCACCACCTGCCCGCCGTGACCAGCGGCGCAAATACGCGCCGCGCGATGCACGTCCAATCCCACGTACCCCTCCCGTTCGAGTCTGGGCTCGCCCGTATGAACGCCCATCCGCACCCGTACTCCAACACGCGCCAGCGCAGTCTGGCCAGCTCGCGCCGCCTCTAGAGCCGAACCCGCGCCGCCAAACGCGAACAGCACTGCGTCACCCTGCGTATCAACCTCGACCCCCCCGTACCGACCGGCTGCATCCCGCAATACCCGGCGGTGCTCCGCCGACGCCGCGGCGTACCTCTCCTCGCCCAGCTCTGCCAGCAGCCGCGTTGAACCCTCAATGTCCGTGAAAAGCAGCGTCACGGTGCCTGACGGCAGGTCCAATCTGGGCGCTGCCTCGTCTGACCTCGTGTTCTCAGTCACAACCCGCGAGTCTACGACGGTGCCAGGGTAAGCGCGAAACTCGGACGGAACTAACGTGCGTGCCGAGCGGCGGCTTTCTTGTGAGCTTCGCTGCAGAATCGGCTGCGCGGGCGTCTTGACTCCGCGCATCCGGGGAGCTCGCAACGTCTGAGCAGCTCGAGCCGCTCTAGATACAGTCTCATGGTCGCCGGCGCATCGATGTACGGCGAGCCGGGGGCTTGGCGGGGGACAGGGATCCCCTCGCCCGCCAGTCTGGAAGCGCAGAGCGCCGCGGCCGCCGCCCGGAGTGTCCGCTGATGAGCCGACCTGGCGAGGGTACGGCCCACAACGATGTCGCGGATGGTGCGCTCTGAGATGCCCGGGTTTCGGGCCCAGATTGGCTCGCCTTTGGGGGTTGTGGTTTCGGGCACCCCAGGGGCGATTACAGGGACTGGCCCTCTCCGGGCGGCGTCGGCGATCTGCGGGCTGGTGAATGTCCGCAGCGCCTGTCGCACGGTGCCCGACGGTTCGCGTGCCATCCGGTAGATCGCTTGGTCTCCGATGTCAGGGAGTCCGGCGCTGCGGTGGTCGAGGTTGTTGGCTTCCTTGCCGATCTCCACCACGCCCATCACTTGGAGTCGGCGACGCTTGAGGATGCCTCGGCTGGCTCCGGTGCACTCCCGATTGTCTGGTCCCAGGCTCTTTGCTTCGGGATGGTCGAGGTAGGCGTTGATGACGTCCGCGTAGGTCTTCACGTGGATTGTGTGTTGGTCTTCAGTGTCTCGGGCGGTTGTGATCCGGTACCGGGTCTGGCCGGTTGTGTTCTTGGCGAAGTAGGTGCCGGACGCGGCGTCGCGTGGATGTGGGTGAGCTGGCCCGACGACGCGCATCGGTTGCCCTGGAGCGTCCGTGCGTGGGTGTGGGATGTCGAGGAAGTTGAACGGTTTGATCTGGTCGGCATATGTCGTGCCTTGGTTGTAGGTGCCGAAGGGTGCGAGGAGGTCAGGCGTGGAGATCCCGATTCGGCTGATTGCCGGCGGGGATGACCACCGGGGCATTGCTGTGTTCCATGCCTCCTGCTGGATTCCGCTCTAGGTGCCGGGATTGGGGGTGTGGTTGGCTTCGCCAGCCCGATGTCCTCGCGCGCACACACGGGGCCGCTTAGACGACACGAACGATTACGACGCTCCAGGCGAAGGCGGCTAGCGGGACATGGCCTAGGCAGAGCCGCACGGCGGAACAGGCTGGAACCCCCCAGTCCGGGTAAATGATCGGACGGTGTCGTTGGGAATCGCGAGGCCGTAACCCGTGCTAGTTTCAACCGCGTAGACGATGGCGACGACTCGGCCCTTCGGGTCGAGCACGGGACCGCCTGAGTTTCCGTGCTCGACCCGCGCGGTCAGACGCAGCACGGGACCGGGGATGCCCAGGTTGGCACCGCTGACCCGATCGACGACGCGACCTCGCGCCAGGGTCAGCGGTCCGCCCTCTGGGTAACCAACGACGACCACTGAATCTCCCTGCCTCGCCCGGGGGCCGAAGTGGGCGATCTGTGGCAGCCGGCCGTTCACCTTTACAACGCCGAGATCCCCAAGCGCCCCGACTTCTGCAGCGCTGACACGCAGCGACCGGCCATCCCAGGTCGATACCTCAAGCTTGTAGGCACCGGCGAGGACGTGCCGGTTTGTGACGACAAGATGCGGGCCGAGGGCGAATCCCGAACCAAGCCAGATTGCGTCGCATGCCGAGTTGCGGATCCGGAGGGTCACGCGCCGCGCCTCCCGGTCGATCGAGTCGCGAGATATCTCGGGTACCGTCTCTGCGCCAATCGCCGCTGCCGCAGGGCTCAGCGCCGGTACGGATCCAATCGACGGGTCGGAGTCGGGCGGAGGGGCCTCGACGACGGCACCGCAACCGCAGCCCAACAGTGCGATCAGAACCACGCTGAAGCCGCGCATCAGCCGTTCGCCTGCTGGAACGAGTTGAGCTCGTCTGCGGCTTGGTTGCAGCCGGCGTAGACAGCGTCGTCGTGGCTCAGTGCGTAGGTGTAGTCGTTGTTGATAACCGCCGAGAGAAGGTCGGCCAGTCCACTGGTGCATGACGAGTACAGCGTCGCGATGCGCTCGAGCGCGGCTCGCTGGTCTTCGATATCCGCCTTCTCTGCAGCGAGTTGGCGTTGGCGGCGGGCCAGTTGTCGCACGTCGCCCTCCGAGCGTTGCAGACGGTTCTGCGCGGTCCCGAGTTTCGCCGCCGCGTCGTTGAGGGCGTTGGTACGGACAGCGAGTTCCCCAGTCCGCTGCTCCACGACGCCGATCAGCGCCCGCACTCTCGTCATGCTCGTTGTGGCGCGAGCTTGCCAGTCGGAAGCTCTCTCGTGGTTGAGCCATACGGCGACGGCAAGCCCGCCGATGATCAGAACAGCTGCTACAGGCAGCCCGACCAAAACGAGACGGCGACGCCATCCGCTATGAGGCTTCTCCTGCGCGCGGTTCTCCGCGACAACCCCCAGTTCCAGTGGCCGGACCAGCGGAGCGATAGCGATCTCCGTGTCCGCCGCTGTTGCTTCGATAGGCGAGCACGCGGACGCGTCAGAGTTGGCTGGTGCGCCACAAGACGAGCAGAAGCCGACCTGATCGACCAGTCGTGAGCCGCATGCGGTACAGAATGTCATCGTGATCCAGCTAGCGTCAAGACTGCCGGGTCTGCAATGAACGCTGAGGATCTGAGGATCACCTAACTCCCGGCCGGCACCGCCGATCGCTGAGGCCAATCAGTACGCGCACCATCAGAAGTAGCTCGGACGCGCCGTTCGTGGCCGCTGGGAGCTGTCTAAGACCTTTGCAGCCCGCCTCAATGGTGTTCAGAGGGCTCCGGGACATCGTTTTAAACAGCCGTGCCCGCAGGATTTACAAAAACACGAGCAAACCCGACCCGGTTGTCGGCCCCGTGTCGGTCGACTGTCGATGCCGGGTCAGCTACCGCTTTCTGCGAGCACCTCGCGGATGATGAGCCGCGAGCGTGCAGCGATGGGCGGACTCGTGTGCAGGTAGTACGGCAGCGCGATCACCGCCTGCGAGAGCGCCAGCCCGCGAGCACGCGCCCACGTATGGTCGTCGACGCCGGTCGCCGCGCGGAAGGTGTCCCGGACGGGAGCAAGCAGCGACCACGCGATGGCATAGTCGAAGGCTGGATCCCCGGCACACGCACAGCCCCAGTCGATGACCCCGGCGAGCCGTCGGTCGCGGACAAGCAGGTTCCCCTCAAGGATGTCGCCGTGCAACCAGATCGGATCGTGCGCCCATACCGGCACGGCGAGCGCTTCCTCCCATGCGCGCGTCACGGCGGCGACGTCGACGTCGCCGCCGAGTTCCGTGATTGCTGCTCGCGTGGCGGAGTCGCGCAGCTCGAGCGGGCCGCCTCGGTGCGTTCCGCGCTGAGCATCGGTCGCGTCGATCCCTTGCAACGCCGCGATGAATGCCGCGAGATCGCCCGCGAGCTCGGCCGTACCCGTCCGCGGCGGGGTCCCACCGAGCCAGCGATATACCGCCCATCGCCACGGGTAGCTGAGCGCAGGCTCGCCGACGACGATGATCTCTGGGATCTCCGCTGGCAAATGCGGTGCCAGCCGGGGAAGCAGCTCCATCTCCATTTCGATCTGACTTGTCGCCCAGTGGATCTTCGGCAACCGCACGACGAGGTCGCTGCCGAGGCGGTAAAGCCGGGCATCGGTCCCGTACGACGGCACAGCAGCGAGCGGAAGCTCCGCCCACTGCGGAAACGTCAGGTCGAGCAGCCGACGGACCAGATCCGCGGGCACATCAACTTCGTCTGCATGCATTCTGGTCAACGTTTCTCCTCTTCTCAGCGCGCTCGTAGCGCGCGACAACGACTACAGGTGAAGAGGAGTGCGTCTCACAGTGTTCCGAAGTATGCCCCACCCCGCAGACACTCCTGGGCGCGGCCTTCGGAGCTGCAGCGGCCACCCGCCGCACCCCACGGCGACCTGACCAGAGCTCCAACGACGTGGCGGCCGGGCACACCCCGGCCGCCACCAGGCGTCTTCGACCTCGAGGACGCTGGCGGCCCGGGGGAACGTCCGGTGCCCGGTCATGCAACCACCGATTTCCGCGGAAACGCTGCCGCTGATCGGCATCTGCACACACTGTGGGACTGGGCATGACCGCTAGCGATCGTCGACGATTCGGCGCATAATCAGTCAATGAAGGATCGGCTGCAGCGTCACGGTTGGAAGAGCGCCGCGACCATTGCCGTCACCGTCGCGCTGCTGGCTGCCTTCACCGGTCTTGCATTCGCAAAGGCTGGGACGAACAGCGGCTCCCAACCGCCAGCATCCAGCGGCGATCGCCGAGGCCACGCTAACCATGCCAACAAGCACGCGAACACGCACGCCGACAAGCCCGACGGGCGCAACGAGGGGTCAGACGACGACGCGGGCGGGCTGCCGCCTGGCACGCACGGATACGAGGTATCCAAGATCGCTCACGAAACCCCACCCGGCCCCGGGCCCGGCCACGGCCGAGCCGTCTCCGCAGTCGCGCGAAGCTGGGCGGGGAAGCATCCCAACCACGGCAACCAAGGCCACGGGCACACCGCCGACTCGGACTCAGACGACTAGCTGTAGTTCCTACGCACGTTGTTCAGCCTGGAGGGCTGGTAGCCGGTGTCGGGTGACTGGTGAGCAGTGTGCTGGAGGATGAGGCTCTCCCAAACCAAGCCACGATCGTGGTGGGTGGTGTGAAATCCGTGGGAGTTCGCGATCTTGAGTATTTGCGTGTGTGGGTGGACGTAGCCACGGAAGGCGATTCGGCGTAGGCGCAGCCAAGCGTTCATGCCCCAGAAGCCCAGTCTGACCCATCCAGCATCCCGGGGGATCGTGATGGCGATGCGGTGTCGCGTGCGAGAGCAGGCTGCTGCCGTCAGTGTGTCGGGGTCGGGGTAGCAGCAGATGACGCGGTGCATGATCACGATGTCGGCGACCGGCACCTGATCTGGTTGTTGAGCGAAATCTGCGATGCGGCGGTCGACCCGGTCGTCCACGCCGTGCTCTGAGATGAGTGAGTGGGCGGTGTCTTCGTAGCTGTCGATGATCTCGATGTTGGTGGCGTGGCTCGCTCCGGTTTCGAGCAGTTCGATCTGCAGGCCGCCGATGCCACCGCCGACCTCGAGCACTGAGAGGTCTTCCACCCCCTGGTCGGTGAGCGCGTGGAGGAGCCATCTGGCGGATCCGGTGAGGCCCGTTCGGCGATAGCGGCGCGCGTCTCTTTCGACCGTCTTTGTGCCGAAGATGCTGCGATAGCCGGTTGGGGTGCAGCAGCTCACGCGGCTGAGGGTTTCTTAGCCTTGATGGTGTGGCCGCGGGCGCCGTACTTCTCGGCCTTCTGGCGCGTGTCTTCGAACGCCGAGCGGGCGTACGTGTCGATCAGGTCACCGGTCTCGACGTCGGTGAAGCCGTGGCGCAGTAGACGGCTCTCGTACTCTGCTTCCAGCAGAGCGCCTGCGATTCAACCGGCCCAGAGGTCGATGTTGCGCTTTCCTTCCTCGGAGACCGGGCGCTGGATCGTGACGTCGGCCAGCTGCACCCGACCGCCGGGTCGCAGCACCCGCATGATCTCCGAGAACACAGCGTCTTTGTCGGGGATCAGGTCGATCACGCCGTTCGAGATCACGACATCGAAGCTGGCGTCGGCAAACGGCAGCTGCTCGGCGCCGCCCTCGACGATGGTGACGTTTTCGAGGCGCATCTCGGCGACTGAGCGGCGCGCCTTGGCGACCATGTCAGGGGTCATGTCGATGCCGGTAACTGATCCCGTCGGGCCGATCATCTGGGCGGCGATCAGCGTGTCCATGCCGGCGCCGCAGCCGACGTCGAGCACGTTCTCGCTCGGCCCGAGCGGGCCGAGCGAGAAGGGGTTGGCGACTCCAGCGAACGACTCACAGGACGTCTCGGGGACTCGCCTGAGGAGGTCGGGCGGATAGCCGAGATCCTGGGCCCAGGCGCGGCCGGTGGGGAACATGAAGTCGCGATCCGGCTCACCCGAGACCGCCGCGTAGGTGCGCTGGATCTCCGAGCGCAGCAGCTCGACATCCAACCCCTCAACCTCTACCGCCATGACGACCTCCGATCCACGAAGAAGCACGATGCGAGCCAGGCGGGGGTCGGCTGGAACGACGCCCACCAAGGCTGATGGTCCCGCAGGTCTCCTCGAAGCTGCATCTCCGCGGAATCCCTGATGTCCAGGTTAGGGATGGTCGCAGATCGACCAGCCTGGGTGACGAGCAAGGGGTAGACGCCGTCGCGTTAGGCCGTTGCAAGGTCTTCGAAGAACCGCTGAACCGCCGGACATCGATCGGGTCAACTCCCATATCGGCGACCACCACGGCGATCCCGACGCCGCTTCGGAAGCGTTCCGGCGCGGAGCGGTGCGGCAGCGGGCCGGCCCGATCCCGCTCGACTCGTACTCGTCTTGGCGGCGCACGCGCAGCGGCGTCTCAACGCGCTCGTCGCGACACTTGGGCGTGCGGTCGACCAGCGCGTAGTAGGGCATCGCGAACTCGAGGCCGCGGGCGGTGCTGACGTATGTCCGGTATGCCGCGGTGGCGGGCGGCCGGCGGGATCCAGTGTTTGCGTCTAGCCGGGGAAGTGGAGGCTAGGGATCCCGCCGGCTCAGGCCAGAAGCCCCGTGCTCGTCTGCGTGTCATCAGGGGCGCGGGGCCAGGAGATCTCCACCGTACTCGCGAGCGTGGTGTCGGTGTGGATAATGTCTTGTGACGGTGCCGATTCGGGCGCCGCGGCCACGCATCACGGTCGCCCTCAAGCTCTTGCGGCTCCTCGGGAGGCCCCGCCTTTTGGTGAATGCCCAGGCCACGCTTCTCGTGCGCTTCTCTGCGACATCGAGCTGCGACACCGCATTCGGAGTCGCATGCAAGATTTACGTACTGCTCGACGGCGTTCCACAGTCGCCGGTGGCCGGCTACGTCTTCGATTCCTCCCCTGGCAACAACGCACCCAACCCGGCGAAGAGCCTGGCCATGGAACGCGTGCTGGGGCCTCTCGACGCGGGCACCTACACCGTCCAGATCCAAGGATCATTCCCGCACGGCGGCGACGCGGGTTCGGCTTCGCCACGTCGCAATGAGCCGGACTCCCAGGCTCCGCCATCGCGACGAGCCTCGCCAGATGTGAGGGTGAGTCCGGTAAACTCGGGCTGCCGCCGGGATAGCTCAGCTAGTAGAGCAACGGTTTCGTCGACTGGCCGTGGTGCCGTATTGGTGCCGCCAGCCGAAAACCCCTGCACGTAGGCTCCATCCGCATGATGGCTTGGAATGGCGGGAAACGGCGGGGTTGACACCGATTCACACTTGTGTCGCCTACGGCTGAGAGCCGGGGCAGGGACTCGAACCCCGACTACCTGATCCAGAGGCGGTTCCTGTCTCAAGTGTCCCCAAAATGTCCCCAGTGGCTCCGAACCGCGGCTGCCAAGTGGCTTGCATGGCGCTCAACCATGGGAGTGGGGGCGGGAGGATTCGAACCTCCGGCCAAGGGATTATGAGGACTCGCAGAACCGTTCGGCTGGCTTCGGTCTACGCCGGGATCAGACCTGCGGTTTCCTCATTCGTGCCCGCGTCATCGTCTCGGCTGGTTTCGGCTGGCATCGTTCCCAAGGCGTTCCCAGCGAACGGGCTCTCCGGCAGATCAGCGTCGACCAGGTGCGCGTACGTCGTCAGAAGCACGGCCGCGTTCGTGTGACCAGCCCAGACCTGAACCGCCTTTACGTTCATGCCGCTGTTCAAGAGCAGCGTCAGGCAGGAGTGGCGCAGCGTGTGCGGTGTCGCCCACGCGGCACCCGCCGCCGTCGCCGCCTTCGTGAACCAGCGATGGATGTTCGTCGCGTCGATGTACCCGCCGCGCCGGTTCGGGAACACCAGCGCCACCTCAGCGCCCGTCTCCGCCGCTTTACGCCGCTCCCATCAGCGTCGGGGCATGCTTCTCGATCTTGCGGAACGTCGCCGCTTCGGTCGGGGCGATCGCACGCCACGGATCGCGCACGAGAGACTCCAGTACCTCCAGCAGTGTCGTCTTCCCGGCCCGCTTGTCGGCGCTGGTGATGGCGAGGTACGGCGTCACGTGCCACGCGTCGAAGGCGTGGGTGTGGGCGATCCACAGCACGAGAGCAATCGCCTGTTCACTCCCGACGTGGACGTGGCGGCGCAGGAAGGCCATGGTCCGGTCGAGCAGTTCCGCGAGGGTGTCCCCGCCAGGGGGTGTCAACCCGTCCGCGCCCGGGTGCTCGCCGCGGGCGAGAGCCAGACTGATCTCCTCGTCGTCCCAGACAGTGTGGTCTCGGGTGGGTCCCTGATCTGGGTCAGTCATCTCCCCACCCCCTCGCGTCGATTCGTACAACGTCCTCAAGCACGTCGGCGATGATGGACGCGGCGTACCGTGCGTCTCCGTCATGGAGCGCTTCGAGTGCCGCGACGAGGCGCGCAACCAGGTTCTCGGGCACGCGGTTCATCGCGCGCCTCCGCGCCCGGCATGGGCTGTGTGGTGAGCTCCGGCCCGCGCTAGCCCTGGCGCGGGCGGGGGAGGTTCGCCGTCAGGATCGCGAGGGCGGGCAGCGCGTGCTCTTCGCCGCGGAGCCCGTGCACGGGGCGCGCGACAGTCTGGTTTGCGACTGGCCCGCATGAAATGCCTGCAGGCGCCCGTGGTTCGCGCTGACCGACTGGTCGACCAGGAACTGTGGCTGAGTTCCCGCAAGAACGCATCCCGGAATCGGACCGCGCTGCGCCGGTCGGACTCATCTTTGAGCGTGCTGATCAGCGCCTCGACTTTGGCCTCGCGAAACGCGGCGTCGGGGTCATACTCGCCATCGAGCGCGCGGAGGCCGCGATCGGCGGCGACTGCGCGGAGGGCGTCCGGAGCATCGTTGGCGGTCGCGATCTTCAGGCATTGCCGCGCGTACTCGACCCGCCCTGCCTCGATCGCCTCGTCGACCATCCGCTCCGCCTTCTGGCGGAACTCTCGCCAGATCCGCACACGGGCTTTCCGCACGGCCTTCGGGGTCTTGTTCATGTTCTAACTCCGCGTCTCGCTCGTCTGCCCCGCCGTGGTCGGCGAGGGCCGAACGTCTGTCCGGCCCGATCGACTCTACGGAGCGATCCGGACGGTGTCGCGCAGGCTGCCGCCGAGCCTCTGTGACCCGGCGACAGAAACCCGACGAGCGGCGGGTAGAACGCTCAGGCAGCCGGGTTCCGATCCCGGCTTTGCGTTGAGCGCACCGTAGCAACCCCCTCGGCTCGTCCGATCGCGAGGAAGGCGTCAGCGAGGCGCACATCTTCGCACCCACCGCGCCTCTGGCACTTCCAGTGTCCTGCGGGCGGAGTAACCCCCGGAGCTTCCGCGAAAGAGGAAGGACGCCCGGTTGCCCTGGGATCGATCGGCTCGCGTATGCCCTTGTCCGCACAAGCGGCCTGGGTGCGAGCGTTGTCCGCACAAACCTGCCCTGTAGTTAGCCAACTGTCCAGATCCGGCCGCCTTACGCGACGCCAGGCCCAGAGCGGGGTGTGGAGGTGCGGGTCGCCGAGGACGTCCGCTCCTCGCGCGTACGCGCGCATGCATAGGGCCGCTCACACGACGCGAGCCTGCGAGTGCTCAGCGCCCGCGGGTGTCGCGGATCCGGCGTCCGCCCATGACGACGGCGACGGTGGTCGTGACCCAGACGATCAACGTCGCCTCGAGATACGCGGCGCCGTGGATAGAGATGCCGGAGACGATCAGGTTAACGATGAACAACGACACGATCGTCGAGGCCAGGGCAAGCAGCCCGGCGATGGCAACCGACGGGTTGCGGACGAGCACCTTCAATGCGAGGAAGTTGACGACCATGTTGACGACCCAGAAGACGATCGTCGCTTCGACGAGTGCGGTTGTGCTCGCGGTGAAGTTGTCGAGCAGAGCGTCGCTCAGCGCGAGTCCGACGGCGATGCCGATCAGGATGGCGGCGAAGCGGATGCCGATGCGCCGAAACATGACGCCAGCCTACTAGACCGCCCGCGAGCGCCCCGCCGCGGCTCCTGGAGCCGGGGGTCGGGGTGCGGAGCCTGGCACAGTCGACCCGATCCCCTACGCGCGCGCACGCAGAGGGCCGCCTGCACGAGGCGAAGGAGGACGTTTCTGGCGACCCGGTTGGCCGACAGCTCCATCCTCGACGAGATCCGCATGCGGTGATTTAGACCGGGCTCTGGTAGAGCGCTAGTGTTTGCTCGGCGAGCCGCCGCCGGCTGAATCAACCTAGCGTCAAGGGACAATCGCCCGATGAGATATGAGCCTCGCACTCCTTCGCGGTGCCAAGTTAGAGAACTCGAGATGGAGCCTCAGAACGACGAGCTGAACCGGGTTGGCTTGGAGCAGCGTGGCGCGCCGGGCTCGCTGGTCTAGGGACGGTGAACCGCAGGCGAATCGCGGCGAGCGAGTGCGATTGCGTCCAGCGGATCGCGGCGACCTGCGGCGAGTCGCCGATGTGGTCCGTACGCGAGCAGGCGCTCTACTGGACCGACAACCTCGGCGGGCGGATCTACCGGCTGGAGCCAGAGCGCGGAAGCGCCCAGAGCTACGTGCTTGGCCAGAACGTGATGAGCATCGGACTGCGGGAACGTGGTGGGCTCGTACTCGCACTCGCCAAGCAGCTCGCCTTCTACGAGCCCGGAGGCGAGCTCGAGCTGCTCATGGAGGTCGAGCAAGACCAGCCGCGCAACCGCTTCAACGACGGCAAGGTCGACCGTCGCGGCCGCTACTGGGCCGGCACGATGAACGACACTGACTGGGACAAGCCCTCCGGCTCGCTTTACCGCCTCAACCCAGACTTGGGGCTAAGCCGAGTACAAGGTGCGGTGGTCTGCGCCAACGGGCTCGGCTGGAGCCCCGACGACCAAACCTTCTACCTAGGCGAGAGCTTCCGCTACGCGATCTTCGCTTACGACTTCGACCCCGACGCCGGCACTCTCTCGGCCCGGCGAGTGTTCGCGACCGTCGACGGGAGCAGTGGGGCGTTCCCGGACGGGCTGACGGTGGACGCCGAGGGCGGGGTCTGGAGCGTGCAAAACGGCGCCGGCCGACTGGTCCGCTACGCCGCCGACGGCGCGGTCTCGCACGAGGTCGAAGTGCCGCTTCCCCAACCGACGAGCTGCATCTTCGGCGGACGGGAGCTGGACGTCCTCTACATCACCACCTCGCGGCAGAACATGACCCCCAAGCAACTCCAGCGCTACCCGCTGTCGGGCAGCGTTTTCGCCGTGCGACCCGGCCTGAGCGGTGTCCCCGAGCCGGGCCTCGCAGGATAGGCAGGGGGTGCAGTGGCGGAGGCCAACCGCTACGACGTCATCGCCACACCGCGGGATGAGTGATGACCAGCCGTAAGTAATTCGCCCAGGCTCTTCGCCCAGCGCCGGTTCAAACGTGCTCCTCATACGTCGCCTTGCCCGCCGTTATGACTACTGGCGGCAACCCGCAGAGCGACGGCACGCGGGGTCGGCCAGGGTGCGCTCGATGGTAATTGGGGCCCTTGCTTGACGGCCGAGCTCGTTCGCAGAGTTGGCATTTATGATGAGTACGGACTCGTCTATACTGGCGATGAAGCTCCGTCTCTTTGCCGTCGAGGATCGTGGTATGGCTCTGCTTGGACTCCTACTCGGTGTCGGTCTCGTCGCCGGCTCACTGGCCGCGGTGCGCGCGGCTCGAGGTCGCCCACGTCGGCGACAGCCGATCCTCGTCCGCGTCGACGCGGCGGCGGAAGGCTCGGTCTCCATCGTCGGCGCATGGAGCGGGCTTTGGTATCGGGACGCCGACTCGGTTGACGAGGCGCGGCAGGCCGCGATCCGGCTCGGCCTCGAGGCGACGCGACAAGCGGTGCTCGAGCCGTATCTCGTGGTTCCCCGCGACGCCGTCCCGCCGTCGGCGTATCGCCTGCCCGAGTCGAGCCGCTAGCCCGATGCTGCGCGCCGCGCGAGGCGCTCGTCGATCGACCGGTGGAGCGGGCGACCGAAGCCGGGTGGGTGACTAACGGAACGGGAGATCCCCACGCCCTAGCAGACGGATCATCGGCATCGCGTTACGACCCGCAGCACGGGTAGGGATCGGCCAGCGCGAGGAGTCTCCGGGCGGCTGGCGGGCGGACCCACGCGACCACGTCCGCAGGCTCGTCGGCGACTACCACCGAGCGGCCGCCCGGATAGGCCGCGACTCGCAAGTCGACAATCGTGCCATAGGCGATGGCCGTCCCGTCCGGTGACCAGGTCGGAGATCCCCATGCTTCATTGGCCAAGACCTGCGGTGTTTCACTTGCACATGTGCAGGCGACGATCAGCCGACCGGTGTCCGATGTGGCCGCGATGTGGCGACCGTCCGGCGCCCACTCGATCTGGCAGTCTCCTCCGACAGGCGCCAGCCGGCGGCCTTCCGAAGCGGTGTGGTCGATGAGTATGAGCTCGCCCTGGCCATCGCTCACCAGTGCACATGCGGCCAGCCGCCCTGTGGGTGACCAGGCGGCCTCGGTGTACGGTCCGCCGATCACCGTCCCGAGACCCGTGGTGGTGTCGCCGATCATGAGCGTGCCATCCTGTCCGAGCGCCGCGATCCGGCCTTCGGGCGAGCAGGAGAGGCGATGCGGCACCATCGATGCGGGGATTGAGCGCGGCGCCGCGCTGGCCCGCTCCCATCGCATGAGCTCACCCTGGTCGACGTAGACCACGGTATCGCCACAGATGGCTACTGGTGCGCCGACGTCGCCGGTGATCAGGTGCGTGCGGTGACGACCGGCCCGCGTCTGCCAGCGAACGTACAACCCGGCCGACTCGGCGTGGTAATCGCTGAGCACGATCAACCGGCCGTCGCCGGAGGCCGCGCGCACCGCTCGGTGGTCGGTCTCGGTGAGTCCCGTCGTTGCGCCGTCGCCGCTCACGCGGCCCTCCTCGTAGCTGAACATGACGAGATCGACGTACACCGAGTAGATGATCGAACCCGGCGCCGGTGGAGACGCGAGCTGCACTTGTCGTTGGGTCGAAGCTGAAGATCCGGCGCAGCCACTGGCGAACAGCTCGGCTGCGAGCAGTAGCGACACGAGAAGCCGATGCCTGTACATGACCCGACGGTAGGAGCCGCGGAGCATCGTCGCATCGGCGGAATCCCGATCCCGCGACCGCCGGCAGAAGGACGAGGCGAAGCGTCCTCATCCCCGCCGCGGCTCCTGTAGCGGGGGTCGGGGTGCGGAGCCTGGCATGGTCGACCCGATCTCTACACGGGCGCAGGCGTAGGGCCGCTCGACGACGCGAACCAATCGTGCTGCCGCGCCGGGCCGCCCAAGGCGAGCGAAGTGGGCGAGCGGTCTCGGTGGCGGTGCCGTAGACTCGTTGGATTGTGTCTGTGAGCGATGCGATGACGTCGCGCGGCACGACGGTTCACGCGTTCCTGATCGGCGATATTCGTGCGTACAGCACGTTCACCCGAGAACAGGGTGATGAGCGTGCGGCAGTTCTTTGCGCGGTGTTCGCGGAGCTTGCCTGCGCGGCTGTCGAGGGTGCGGGGGGTGTGGTGCTGGGCTTGCGCGGTGATGAGATTGCTGCGTCGTTTGCCTCACCGCGAGCTGCGGTTCAGGCGGCTGCGGACATGCAGCGGCGGTTCGCAGAGCATCTGCGGGCGGATCCGTCGCTGCCGCTTCGGGTCGGCATTGGCCTTGATGTGGGGGAGGCGGTCGCGGTTGAGGATGACTTCCGTGGTCAGTCGCTGAATCTGGCGGCGCGGTTGTGCGCGCATGCCAAGGCGGGCGAGGTGCTGGTGAGCGAGGCGATGCATCACGTCGTTGGTCGAATGGACGGCGTAGGAATGCGCGATGCCGGCCGACTGCGGGTCAAGGGCTTCAACCAGCCGATGCGCGCCTATCGGCTGGTGTTCGACCTTGACCTGCCCGCCTCGCCCCAACGCTCACGCGCCTGGCGATGGCTCGTAGGTGGCGCTGCCGTGGCAGTGGTGGCCGCTACCGTCGCCGTGGTCTACGCGGTTGAGCGCGGGGGGTCGTCACCCGGGCTTCCGGCGGCGAGTTCATTCGGTACCGGCCTCTACAAGGTCGACGCGAACTCGAATCGGGTGGCGGCAATTGTCGGTTCCGATGATCGCCAGAGCATCTCAGACCTGACATTCGGCTTCGGCTCGTTGTGGGTATCGGAGAGAGACGGGCTCGACCGAATCAACCCGAACACGGACAAGGTCACAGCGCGAGTTCCAATAACCAGCGGTGGAGGCGGCGTCACCATCGCCAGCGGGCGGGTGTGGGTCTCGGGCGGGGCACTGCAGACGAACGTCGCTAACCTGATCGATCCGAGGCGGGTGCACGACTTTCCAAGCTCGGTTCGGCTGCAGCCGTTCAACCCGAATGCCTTCGCGCCCTGGCTCGTTTCAGCCGACGATGATATATGGACGTGGACGACCGGGGTAGGCGACTGTTGTGTCGGCCGCCAGCTCTGGCGGATCGACGGCCACTCGCATCGATTACTTGCCGAGCTACCAACCCCGACCGCGGTGGCGGCCAGCCCGGAGGGTATATGGGAGATCCGAAACGACCGGGTGCATCGAATCGACCCGGTCACCAACCGGGTCGGCCCGGCAGTGCCCGGTGTGCTGGGAGCGCAACACATCGCGTTCGGCGCAGGAGCAGTGTGGGTGAGCACCATCGCCGCACTCGGCCAGATGATGAAGATCGACCCCACGACGAACACCGTTATCACGTTCCACGTCCCCGCCTACATCGGCGGCCTCGCCGCCGGGTCGCGCGACGTCTGGGTGTCAGACCAGGCGCACGACCGGCTGCTTCGAATCGACCCGAGCACCACCCATACTGACGAGGTCATCCCGCTGGGTGATCAACCGCCGGGACGGATAGCCCTCGCCCCAGGCCAAGTCTGGGTCGCATTCGGCTGACCATCCAGCTCTCGGCTTGTCCCTATCCCCCGCCTCGGCTCGTGTAGCGGCTCAGGCGATGCCCCGTGCTCGGCGGGTTGGCGGCCGCGATTACGGCGTGGCCCTCGCGCTCCAACCTGTCGATCGCCTGGTTCCAACTCGACGACTCGGCGAACGCGCCATGGATGAGAACGATCGTCGGTTTCATGACACTCTCTTCGGTTGTGAGGGTCGTTCACCCGGCTGCGGACTGGGCCAGCCAGTCCTCGAAGCGGGTCGGAGCGATGCGTGCGTTGCTTCCGGGGGTCAGGGAGTGCTGGTCGAGCTCCGCACCGAAGTACCGGGCGTGCGCGTCGGCCACGACCAGCCGCGAGTCATTCTTGGCGCTGAGGAAGCGCCGGGTGAGCTCGTCGAACCGGAACTGCTCGGGTCCGGCCAGGTCGACGATCCCGTTCACGGGTGTGCTTATGGCGATCTCGGTCAGCGCGGCCGCGACGTCGTCGGCCGCTTCGGGCTGAACCAGCACGGGCGGCAGATGGACGGTGTCGCCCTGCATGCTCGAATCGGCGATGCGGCCGATGAACTCGAAGAACTGCGTCGCGCGGAGGATGGTGTAGGGGAGGGAAGCCGCTTCCACCTGCTGCTCCTGCGCGAGCTTTCCGCGCAGATACCCACTGTCCGGCAACCGGTCGGTGCCGACGACCGAGAGCGCCACGTGATGGCGCACACCGGCAGCCGTTTCGGCAGCGAGCAGGTTGCGGGACGTCGTGCGGAAGAAGTCGAGCACCGCAGCGGCGTCCCAGTCGGGCGCGTTCGATACATCGACGACGACCTGTGCGCCCTCGAGCGCCTGGTCGAGGCCCGTGCCGGTATACGCGTCCACGCCGGACTCAGGTGACGCGGCGAGCGCATCGTGCCCCGCCTGGCGCAACCTCGCCACGAGCTTCCACCCGATCAGGCCGCTCCCTCCGATGACAACGATGTGCATCTCGTCTCCTTTCGCCTGACAGCCGGTGCCGCTGTTCTGGGGGCGAGCATCGCCGGGAGCAGCAGGGCGGCGTTCGTCGATAAGCCGATCGAGGCTGGCTAGCTCGGCTTGGCCGGGACGAACCGTTTGACGAAGTCGAGCGCGGTCTGCGCGACCTCTTGCCAGCCGTGGTCGATGGTCAGTGAGTGGCCGCGGTTGGGCATCTTCTTGATCTCGGTAACGCTCGGGTTGCGCTTCTGCCGCTTGTAGGAGGCATTGGCGATCGCCCAGGGAACCGTGTGGTCCTTCTCCCCGTCGAGGATCAGCAGCGGGCCTCGATCAGGGTTTTTCGTGTCGACTTTCGACTCGGTCCGGGGGTTGAGGTTGGCGTTGCCCATCTGGGCTAGGGCGATCCCCGACCCGGCCACGTGGTAGGTGTCGTACAGGCGATTCGCCTCGTCCTCGTCGAGCGCGTTCGTCCAGCCGTACTTGAACTGGTCGAAGGTGAGCGTGATGGCGCGGCCTCGATACCGCGGGTTCAGCAGGAAGGGTCCGCTCGCCTTGAGTGTGGAGAGGGGCAGCGGCAGGACGCCGCGAAAGACGCCTGGGTCGATGGCGACCGTGGCTGCCGACAGCCCACGGCCGGCCAGCATCTGGGCGATCAATCCGCCGGTCGAGTGCCCCATCACGGCGGGCTTCGTGTCGAGCTTGCCGATCACGTCGGCGGTGTGGTCGGCAACCTGCTTCAGCGTCTTCTTGGCGAGCACGTCTGGGTTCGCCCGCGCCGCTTCAACGGTGTCCGGATCGTCTGGCCAGTCCGGCGTCAGCGGCGCGTACCCGGCCTGCTCGAAGAACTCCGCCCAGTTGGCCCAGCTGCTCGGCAGCAGCCAGAGGCCGTGGATGAACACGACCGGAGTGGTGCCGGAGGCGTTTGCCGCCTCGATCTCCCTGCTTTCCCGCTCCGAAATGGACGCCATGCCGAACTCCTCTCGGCTCGCAGTGGAAGATCATCTGACGATACCGAACCGACGACACCACATCCACACACCATTGGGAGGGCGACGCGACAGCCGTGCTCGTGGGCGAAGCTCCGTCGAACTCCGCGTCCAACATCGGGGGATTCGCGCATATCCCGGATCCGAAACTGTCATATGGTCAGTCGGAACGACCTTGGAGGTTCCGGCCATACTCACGCGGACGTTCGGTAGGCCGTGTCATCGTGGAGATCTGTGAGTCGGATCCGTTCGGCAGGAGGTGGTGGCAGTGGTTGGAGTGATTTCGTTGTCCGGCGTGGTGAAGAGGTTCGGATCGACGCGGGCGCTGGACCATCTTGACCTCATGGTTCGGCCCGGCGAGGTGCATGGGTTTCTCGGCCCCAACGGGGCCGGCAAGACGACCACGATTCGCATCCTGCTGGGCCTCCTTCGCAAAGACGGCGGCGAGGCCAGCGTCCTCGGCGGCGACCCGTGGCGGGACGTGGTGAGCTTGCATCGGCGGCTGGCATACGTGCCGGGCGAGGTCAACTTGTGGCCCAACCTCTCCGGTGGTGAGGTGATCGATCTGTTGGGCCGGCTGCGTGGTGGACTTGATCCGTCGCGCCGCGCGGCCCTGTTGGAGCGCTTCCAGCTGGATCCGACCAAGAAGATTCGCGCGTACTCGAAGGGAAATCGCCAGGAGGTGGCGTTGGTGGCGGCGTTTGCGTCCGACGTGGAGCTGTACCTGGTAGCGGGGGTCGGGGTGCGGACGCGCCAGGGATGTGCTCGCCTTGCGCGCACGCGCGCGGATGCATAGGGCCGCTCAGACGACGCGAAGGATCGTGAAGGGGCCCCCACACCGTCTCGGCTCCTGTAGCGGGGGGTCGGGCTGCGGAGCCTGGCATAGCCGACGCGATCCCATCCACGCGCGCACGCATAGGGCCGCTCAGAGGAGACGAAGGCCGCTGCGTGGACGTGGTCGAGTGCGGTCTGCTCCTCGTCGGCGTCGACTTGGGCGCTTCCGGTCATGACAACCATGCGTCCGAGCGACTCGCAGGCCCCTGGGCTCGAATGCCCGTGATCCGCACCGGGTGGCGATTGCCGGTATCGGACGAACGCAGACGGGCTAAGGGCGTCGGGGACCTAGTCCGACTCCAGCGAACGCCTCAACGACTCGACGGTTCGGGCCCGCTCGCTTCTCGCCAACAGGGCCGCAACCGGCTTCATCAACCGCATCATTCCGAAGAGCTCACCCTCCGCGACGTGATGAACGATCGTCTTGTCCCGGTCCGCCTCGAGGATGTACTCCGGTCGCGCCTCCATCAGGTCGGAGCCGAACCAGCGGAGAGTCTCGCGGAAACCGATCCGCGCCGGTGGCTCGTAGTCGGTCACTTCACCGCGGAACGTGCCCATCCTCGTGGCGTCGAAGTAAGCCGTTCCCAGGCCGAGAGGGCCGTCGGAGGTTTGTCCGGACCGGCGGAACAAACCCGTGCGGCGCATCCACGTCCTGTAACCATCCAGGTCGGCCAAACGCGCGAACACGTCGCTGATGGGTCGGTCGATCGTCGTGCGCGTCTCGTACCGAACGGTGGTACTGGCTCTCTTCGTCATCTGCTCACCGCCTCACGCGTCCTCCTTGACAGCCTGGACATGACTCACAGCGGCCGTGTCTCGTAGGACGACCTTATCGCAGTCGGGCCGGTAACCTCAGTGGGCAGCTTGCGCTTCTTCGACCATCCGCTCTCCTTGACCTCGGGGATCTCCTCAACCTGCTCGTCGGTCATCGCGAGGCCGAAGTCGAAGGCGAAGTCGCTGTTGTAGGTGGAGACGTATGGGAACTCTCCCCATTCCAGCGTCCTACTGGAGAACCTACCCGCCTCGGCGTGAGTCGGCGCCTGGCCGAGCCGACCGCGTCGGGGGCACAGTGCGGTCGCCGAGGCTTCACCCAGATCGGCGACCGCGCAGCCGGATCCGTCAGGCACTCCTAGCTGGTTGACCGCTCAACGCATGGATCCACCTTGGCTGTAGGAACCCCGGCCATCATCAACGCATCCCTGCCGGCGGCTGGATCGCTAGGGGCAATGCGCCAGCACGCGCTCAACGAGGGAGTCGATGTCCACTTCGCGTTGCTTGGGTAGTGGGAGCTCGGGTAGCGGCTCTGGTGGCCGGAGCTCGGCCCCCGTTAGCTCCTGATAGCGCCTTGAGTAAGCCGCGATTGGGCATGCGGCGTGGAGCGTGCGGTAGCGGTCGGCTGCCTCGGCGCGCTTCGGCTCGGCACGGCTGATCTTCCAGGCGGCGTAGGCGACTGCTGCGGGTCCTTCGCGGTCGCTCCATTCCGCGGCGAGCTCGTCGAGCTGGGCAAGCGCCTCGTCGGCGCGCAGATGACCACGCTCGAAGCTAAGCGATACGGCGAGCGTGACCGCCGGCAGGCGGATCTCGCTAGCCGGCGTGTCGACTGCGAAGGCGAGCACCTCTTCGTTTACTCGGTCGGCCTCCTCCAGGGCACCGCGACGCTGCTCGACCAGCGCGAGCGCGTGTAGGTACTCGATCAACGAGCCCGGGTCGCCCTGAGCACGCGCGAGCCGCACGGCGCCCGCCAGGAGGCGAGCAGCTTGGGTGAGTCGCTGGCCTTCACCGAGCAGGCTGCCGAGGTTGCCGGCGACGCTGAGCAGGCCCGCCCGGTCTCCGAGTTCCTCGCAGACCTCGAGCTCGAAGCGGTAGCAGCGCAGCGCCGCCTCGACCTCACCGCGGCGGCGATGAAGCTCGCCGGCGTTGCCGGCGACGACGCCGAGCGCATAGCGGTAGCCGATCTCGCTCGCCGCCGCGAACCCTTCGTTTAGGCACGCCATCGCGCGGGCGTGGTCGTTGCGCTCCCAACATAGACCGGCCAAATCGTTGTTGGCGTGGATGATGGCGCGCCGGTCGCCAGCCCCAGCCGCCGCGACGAGGGCGGCCTCGAACCAGTCGATTGCGGCCGCGTGATCGCCCTCGTACCAGTGGACGAGTCCGAGCGAGTCGGCCGCGCTGCTGCGCGCCGCCAGGTTTGCCGCCGCATCCGCTACCCGCAGCTGCTCGGACGCCGTCTCGCGCGCGGTGGTCAGATCGCCGCGGCCGAGGTGCGTCACCGTCAGATACTCGAGCACTGAGCCCAGGCTGTCGCTTCCCAGCTGCTCGAGATCGCTGCGTGCCTGATCGAGAAGCGGCAGTGCGTCGTCGTAGGACTCGCGCAGCGAGAGCAGGTGGCCCAGATGACAACGCGCTGCGGCTCGCTCGGCGCGCGTTGCCGGCTGGTTGAGCGCCGCGCGGTAGGCTCGCTGTGCCGCCTCCCAGTCGCCCGTGTGCTGGTGAATCTCGCCGATGTGCCGCTGGATCTCGCCACGCTCAGCCGGTTTGAGGAGCGGGGCGAGGCGGCGGAAGTGGTCGAGCGCGGCATCGTTGGCGTACGCATCCTTCGCGGCAATCCCGGCCTGGCGCAAGTAGATGCGCTTCTTGGCGACGTTGCGGCTCAGGCCATAGTGGTGGGCCAGCGCCTCGAGCTGCTGGTCGAGGTCGTCGGTGTGGGCCCGCTCGACGAAGCGAGCGACCTGCTCGTGGATCTGCGCCCGGCGGGCGTGGGTCATGCTCTCGTAGACCACGTCGCGCGTGACCGCGTGCTTGAAGAGGTGCTCGACGTGTGGCCGCCCCTCGAGGCGTGGCGTCAGCTCGGCGGCGGCAAGCGCGCCCAGGCAGCGGGTGACCGCCTCGCGTCCACCGAGCTCGGGCGCGCTACCCGATACCCAGCCGGCGGGGAAACGGCGGCCGATCACGCTGGCCACCTTGAGTGTAGCCTTCTCGTCCTCGCCGAGCTGGTCGACGCGAGCCAGCACGACGCTGTGCAGGGTGTCGGGCAGCTGGCCGAGCGGTCCGGCCGTCTCAGCCGCCTCCTCGACGGTCGCGGCGACGCCGCGCAGGAAGCTCACCAGCTCCTCGACGAAGAGCGGGTTGCCGCCCGAGCGCTCGGCCACGGCTGTCACGAGCCGCGGCGGCGGCTCGGCCTCCGCGAACGCCGTGCTAAGCGCGAGCGCGGCCAGCTCCTCGGTGCTCGCCGCAGCTAGCTCGCCTAGCTCGAGCAGCTTGACCTGCGACGTCGGCTCGAGCGGTGGCGGCTCCCCCTGAGCGTGCCGCCCAGTCACGACCACGAGCATCGACAGCTCGGAGAGGTTGCGCACCACGTGCTCGAGCAGACCGCGCGACGGCTCGCCCATCCAGTGGCCGTCTTCCAGCAGGACGAGCAGCGGCCGCCGGCGAGAGGCCGACCGCAGACAGGTCAAGACCATGGAGCACAGAAGCTCAGCGCGCAGCTCCGGAGGAAGCCGGCGTGTGAGCTCGGTCTCAGGGATGCGCAGGTTGAGCGGCGAGGCGAGCAACGGCGCCCGGGCCGCGAGGCCGGGCTCGATGTGCTCGAGCGCGTGGTCGAGTTCGCGCACCGCCGCGACACCGCTTCGCTCGCGCAGGCCGAGCAGCCCGCGCAGGGGGGCGCGCCACTCACGGTAGGCAGCTTGGTCGGCGTAGGGCTGCGCCGCCCCCGCCAGCACCAGCATGCCGCTCGCCCGCGCGCTGGCGGCGATCTCGGCCGCCAGCCGCGACTTGCCGACGCCGGCCTGGCCGCGCACCTCAAGCGCGCCGCCGCGGCCGCGAAGCGCCGCCGCAACCAACGCCCGCGCTTGCTCCAGTTCGCTGCCGCGGCCGACCAGCGGAAACCGCGCAGGCGGCTCCTCGAGTACCGGTGCCGCGTCCGCCCCGAGCTCGAGCACGGCTACCGGACGCGCTTTGCCCTTGACCCCCAGAGGCCCGATCGGCGGCAACTCGAAGTGGCCTCGGACGCGCCCGCCGGCGTCCTCGGAGACCAGAATCTGGCCGGGCCGGGCCGCTTCCATCAACCGCGCAGCGAGGTTGACGGCGTCGCCGAGCGCGCCATACTGGAGCCTCCGCCGCGCACCGAGTTGGCCGCAGAAGACGCGGCCGGCATTGACGCCGATGCGCGCGCGCCGTGGCCAGACAGCGCGCAGGCCAAGCGCGCAATGCAGCGCGCGGCGCTCGTCGTCGTCATGGGCTAGCGGAGCGCCGAACAGGGCGATCAACACGAAGCCCTTGTCACTAACATCGATCTGGTACAAGTGGCCGCCGAGGCGCTCGATCACCTTGACGGCTCGGCGCACACTAGCGTCTAGACGGGTGACAGCGGTCGCGCGGCTCAAGTCGACTTCGCCCAGGCCGGCGAAGAGCACGCTCACGCGGCGATGCTCATCGACGAAGGCTTCGTGGCCGGCGGCCAGCCGATCGGCGATCGAGCGATGCAGGTAGGCGGCGGCCGCGGCCGGCACCGTCGCCGGCTTCAGCGGCCGCGCCGCCGGTCGCTGCGGGCGGCGCGCGAGGCGCTCCACCCGGCGCGCCCGTGCGGTGAGCGGCCAGGTCACCGCGCCCGGACAGAGCGCGAGGACGCTACGGTCGGCGGCCACCTCGCCGTGGCAAGCCGCCGCTTGGGCGGCGACGCTGAGCCGGATCGGGCGGCCCGCGACGACTTGCTCAAGGCGCCGGTCGGGATCGCCAAGGACGACGCTCCAGACCGTCCCGGCAGCGACGCCGACGCGTATGGCCAAGCTGAAGTCACCAGCCAGCGTTTGCACGTGGGCGAAGGCGCCCATCGCCGCCTGCATGTCGAGCCCGCACTGCAGCGCGCGTCGCGCAGTGGCTCCATCGTGCGCCGTGCGCAGCGGGAAGACGATCGTGAGCGCGTCGCCGCCGAACTTCACGACCCGTCCGCCGTAGGACTCGATCACGCCCAGCATCTCATCGAAGTAGGCGTTTAGGAGTAGAGAGAGCTGTTCGGTGCCGCTGCTACCCACGGCTCCAAGCGCCTCGCTGAGCGGAGTGAAGCCAACAATGTCGGTAAAGACGACGACCACCCCCAGCTGCTCGGCGCTACCAGGAGTAGGAAGTGGCCGCCCGGAGGCGAGCGCATCGACGACCGCCGGCGGCAAGTACGCCATCCAGCGGTGACGCCCATGCGCCGCTCTAGCCTCGGTGGTAGTGTCGGCGGGCACCTTTCCGCGGAGAGGAGACGAGAGGCCGATGATACGCGCTATTCGCTGGGCCGTGGTACTGGCAGCCGTGGCCGCGGCAGCCGCCGTTCAATCACCGCCGACACAAGCACGCTGGCGGATCCTCAACGACGACGCGATCAACGACCAGAAGCTCTGTCGCGACGGCCTCCAGTTCTCGTTCGCACAGGGCCAAACCGACACGCCGTATCCGACCACGCCGCCGCCAGGAACACCGACCACCTTCGGGCCGGTAACGCTGGAGGTCGACGCTGCGCCCCATGGCACACCCGACTTCGCGTGGCCAAACGACACGGACATCGAACTCGTGCACTCGAGCTTCACCGCCAACTACAAGGCGACCGCGCAGACGATCAACGGCACGACTTCCTACTACAACTACTTCTACAAAAGCACCGTACCTTTCACCACGACGGCGGCGAGGGGCTTCGCCGTGCGCCTCGTCCCACTGCGGCCCGGCGATACACTCGACGACGCCACCACACCGGTCATCGACCCCGTGCCGAACTGCTTCCTCTGGGGGCCGATTGACATCGCTCCCGGTGACCCCACCAACACCATCGACCCAGCCTCGCGCGGCGAAGTCAAAGTGGCACTGTTCTCGAG
Organism: uncultured Actinomycetes bacterium; assembly: GCA_963809205.1. Taxonomy (GTDB): domain Bacteria; phylum Actinomycetota; class Thermoleophilia; order Gaiellales; family JAICJC01; genus DATLLN01. The sequence goes on from CAWEIS010000002.1 coordinate 55,087, forward strand.
TCGCCGCTTCGACGCAACGGGGGTGACCGGCGCTCGCTTCGGCGAAGCGGGCACCGAGGCGCGACCCGTCAGCCGCTCACACCTCGATCTGAACCAGGACGGCATCCGCGACGAGCTCTTCAGCTTCAAAATCGCGGACACGGGCATCACATGCGGCACGCCACTGGCCCGACTAAGCGCGGCCTCGAAACACCTTCGCTTCTACGAACAGGACGTCGTCCACACCACCTGCTGAGCTACGACGGGAAGCGAACGAACACTTGGGCGGTAGGCAGGAATGTCCTGCATTGGGTCGGTGGCAACGCCGCGACGATCACCGTGCGCCTAACCGCCTGGTTTGAGCCAGAGTCCGACATCGCGCGTGCCCATCCGTGCCCGCTCAAACCCTCAAAGCCGTATGGTTGAGCCGAAAACCGGACCACAGCCGGGAATCCCCTTTAGGACACCGTCGACCCTGTGTGGGGTACACGTCGAGCGTCACCGACATCATCTCGAAGCGGGTTGGCCCCGTACCCCGCTTCGGCTCCTGTAGCGGGGGGTCGGGTGCGGAGCCTGGCACAGCCGACGCGATCCCATACCACGCGCGCACGCATCGAGCCTCCCGAACGAAGCAAACCATCAAGCCGGTTCCCGGAACCGTCCGCGAAGTACGCCGCGTAACCCGCCCCGTAGCGGCATTTTCCTTCGGGCCGCCGAGGTCAGCCGGGCCGGCCTCAAGCGGCGATGTCCGGCATGCTTCAGAATCGGGCCGTGCGCGAAGCGAGGGCTGCGGCGGGGAGTGTGGTGTTCCTAGTGGTGGCGCCGGGAGTCGTCGCCGGTGTGATTCCCTGGTGGATTACCGGCTGGGCCGTTGAGCAGCCGTGGTCACATTGGGCGCTGCTGCGGGTGGCGGGCGGGGTCGTCTTGGCCGTGGGAATGGGTGTGCTGGTTCACGCCTTCGTGCGGTTCGTAGTCGAAGGCATGGGCACACCAGCGCCGGTCGCACCGACCGAGCGCCTCGTCGTCGGTGGCCTTTACCGGTATGTCCGGAATCCGATGTACCTCGCGGTGGGCGCGATCATCGTCGGTCAGGCGTTGCTGCTGGGCCAAATGGTGTTGCTGCCCTACGTTGCGGCCTTCGGCATTGCAGTCGTGGCGTTTGTGCATTGGTATGAAGAGCCGACGCTGCGGCGCCGGTTCGGCGATGAGTACGAGGCGTACCGCCGTGCGGTGCCGGCCTGGTGGCCACGCCGTCGGCCATGGCAAGGCATCGAGCGCGACGCGTCGTGACGTCGCGGGGCAGGGCATGACCGGGCTTCGCGTTCGGAGTCCGTCGATCGGTCAATCTGACGGCTGCATGCCAGCCTGTCCTGGCCGTCTATCACCTGGATGGCAAGACCGGGCGGTTTGTCCGGGCGGCACTCGACGTGGTTACCCTGGTGGCTCGCGAATCTCGAGATCACCGGCTTCGTCGCTGCCCCGCGAGTATCCGACCACGTACACCGACACGCCCCGGATTCTCCACCGGCAGCGCTATGTACGAGGATCTGCGGCTGGCGGGATTCCATGGCGGTCCGGACGGGATCACCGTCTCCCACACCCCGGGCACGCCGACGACCGACGACGAGCTGCTGGTCGACGGCCGGCTGCTGCAACTGGAACCGGAGACCGCCGCGACGATCCTGGCCACTACCACCTTCCGCGTCCTGCTCGATCCCGACGGGCGGATCGTTGCCGCGTGGGACGAGGAGCGGACGCCGAGTGAGTGCGATGCCTTCACTCGAGACTCAACCGACTGGTACCGCGGTCGATGAGCGATCCGCGATGTCCGTCCAGCCTGGCCCTTGACGCGACCTGTGGGCCACTCACAGATCTGGACAGTCAGCGGCCCACAGGACCGTGACCAGGCCAACTGACAGGCGACCCACGGCGCCGGTAGACGCTGACCGCTAGTACCCGCGGACCGGCGGGGCGAACTGCTCGTCGGTCGGTACAGGCCCGCCCCGCTTCCACAAACACCCGGCAGGCCACCTGGAGGAACGCGGCCGCCGCGGCGCGCCATCAGCGTACACCCGGTCGATCGGCCCACCGAACATGCTCGGGTTGCCGAAACCGGCGTCGTCAATCAGGGACGAGGAGCACGTTGGGCGCTCCCTCGGGGAGAGCCGGGTGCATCGCCTGGCTCCAGTCGGGCACCGAACATTCGATGGTCGCGAACCTAGCCTGCTACAGCAGCCGAGGCGGTGACGCTGGCTGCCTAAAGCACCTGACTCGGCCACACGGCGCCTACTCAGCTGCGTGGCGGGGTCGAACCGCGCTAGCTTCTTGCCATACCGGGAGGGCCAATGGCTGACGATCAACTGCGGGTACACGAGGCGGGGATGGAGAGGACTGTCGAGGGGGTTCGACCAGTCGGTGAGGGGTGGTTCGTAGTGAACGTGGCGGAGCTGGCGGCGCGGCGCAACGAGCGGATGGGCATTACGTGCTCGCCGGAGCCCGATGATGCCCGGTTCCCGGAGTTCGGCTTCAACCTGCGCGTGCTCGAGCCCGGACAGTTCAACGCGCGCTACCACCGCGAGAACGATCAGGAGGCATTCCTCGTGCTCTCCGGCCAGTGCATGCTCATTGTCGAGGGCGAGGAGCGGTTGCTTCACTCAGGAGACTTCTTCCACAGCCCACCGCTGACCAGCCACGTGTTCGTCGGCATGGGTGCGGGGCCCGCCATGATCCTCATGGTAGGCGGACGCACGCGGGAGTGGCGCGAGGGCGAGGGCTTTCCGGTCGATGCGACCGCCGCGCAGTACGACGCGAGCGTCGCCGAACCCACCACCTCGCCAAAGGTCGCCTACAGGGACATACCTGACGGCGAACCGGCGCGACTGCCATGGCCCCCGCCGGCCTGACGACGACCAACACGGAGCACGCCTCGCGGGTCCTGCCATCCGCCCCCTCGACCGGATTCAGTGGCAGATTCGAAACTCAAACCGCTCGGACGAGAACGATGCACTTCTTCGCCGACGATTCCTATGAGACTCCGGCGGCGCGGCCGGGCAGATCGGGCAAGGGGTTGCCGGGCGCTCAGCCGGGGGAGCGGGGAGGACGCGTCGCCAGCCATCGCCTCGCGTACGCCGACGGAAGCGACGCGAACCAACCATGGAGCCAAGGTCAACGATCAGACCAGTTGGGCGCTCATCTGATCCGCAGTCGTTTCCGGATTTCGGTGCGAGCCGTAACGCGGAGATTCGCGGACGCATATGGTTGGTTCGATTAGCGAGCACGAGCTGAAGGGCGTGGCTGACCGGTGGCGACTCTGTCGGATGGTGGCATGACGTGATCGAGATGCCGAAGACCCAGTGGGCGGTGACGGTTGACGGTGCCTACATCGCCTATCAGGATGTCGGCCAGGGACCGCAGGCTCTGGTGCTGATCCATGGGTGGTGGTCTCACCTGGAGCTGTCCTGGGAGGACCCGTCGTATGCGCGGTTCATGGATCGGCTGAGCCGCCGGTTGCGAGTGCTCGTGTTTGACAAGCGCGGGACGGGGATGTCGGATCGGTTCACGGAGCCGCCGCATCTGGAGGCGCGGATGGACGATGTGCGGGCGGTGATGGATGCGGCGGGTGTGGAGCGGGCGGCGCTGCTTGGTTGGGGGACGGGCGGCCCGCAGCTGGGCTGCATGTTCGCGGCCACCTACCCGGAGCGCACGGTGGCCCTGTGCATCGACCCCAACGTGCACGAGGCCTGGGAGGGGGCGGCCACCGAGGAGGAACTCGAACGCGAGATCGAGCAGTTGACCGCCATGTGGGGGCGCGATGACGTCCCGCTGTCGGGTTACGACGATGCTCCCACCGACCCGGAGTACGTTCGCGCGGAGGCTCGCGCGGCGAGGTTCTCCGCGACTCCCGGCGGCATCGCCGCCCTCACCCGGATGTGGTTCCACACCGATGTCCGCGACGTGCTGCCGACGATCCGCGTACCGACACTCGTCTTCCACAAGGAACGCGGGTGGTCGAACCCGGAGAGCGCCGCGCGCGCGGCGGCACTGATACCCGGTGCCCGTATCGCGGCCGTCGGTGGCAGCGAGACGGTGATCTTCGTCGAGGATCCCGAGCCACTCGTCTCGGCGATCGAGGCGTTCCTCGGGCCGATCTGGGATGAAGAGCAGGACCTCGATCGGGTGCTCGCGACGGTGCTGTTCACCGACATCGTGGACTCGACCGCGCAGGGGGCAGCGCTCGGCGACCGCGCATGGGGCGAGGTTCGCGCCGAGCACGATCAGATCGTGCGGGCAAACCTGGCCCGGTACCGCGGCCGTGAGATCAAGACGATGGGCGACGGGTTCCTCGCCACCTTCGATGGCCCGGCGCGCGGTGTCCGATGCGCGGAGGCGATCGCCGCACAGGTGCAGCCGCTCGGCGTCGAGATCCGCGCCGGGCTGCACACCGGCGAGATCGCGTTCGAAGCCGACGACGTCGCCGGACTCGGCGTGGCGATCGGCGCGCGCGTGGGCGCGAAGGCAGGCGCCTCCGAGGTGCTCGTGTCCCAGACCGTGAAGGACCTGGTCGCCGGTAGCGGCCTCACGTTCGAGGACGCTGGCGAGCACGAGCTGAAGGGCGTGCCCGACCGCTGGCACCTCTACCGGGTCACCGGCTAGGCAAGACCACTCTCAAGGCACCGCATACCCCGATTCGGCTCCTGGAACGGGGGGTCGGGGCGCGGGAGCCTGGCGCAGTCGACCCGACCCCATACCACGCGCGCATGCATAGGGCCGCTCAGACGAAGCAGACGCTCCCCATCTTCCGCCTCGGCTCCTGGAGCGGGGGTCGGGGTGCGGACGCGCCTGGGACGACTGCTCCCTCGCGCGCGCACGCACGCATGCATGGCGGCGCCCCAACGAAGCAAAGGCGCCGGACACGTGCTCTCCTCGCGCGCACGCGCGCGGTCGCTCGGACGAGGTGAACCCGGACAAGGGGGCAGGCTCGCCGCGGTTGGGGCGAGCGGGTACCTGGTGGCGGCCGGGGTGCCCGGTCGCCACCAGGTTCGTGTGGTGAGTTCAGGTCGGCTTGGGGGTGTTGCGGGTGGCCGCTGCAGCCCCGAAGGCGGCGCCGAGGAGTGCCAGCGCGATTCCGCCGACGACGACGAACGTCGGCGCGTCGACCGAGCTCGAGTCGTTGCTGGGGTGTGCTCGGGTGGGCAGCACTTCTCGGTAGGAGTCGAGCCGGGCCTGCTCCGCAAGTCGCGCCTCTCCTGCGGCGGCCGCGGCTGCGGCCTCGCTTGGGTTTGCTCGGGTGGGCAGTCCCCCGCCGTGGCGGGACTCGAGCCGCGCATTTTCTGCAAGTCGCGGCGGGCTCGCCGCCCCCGCTGCTGCGGCTTCGCTCGGGTTTGCCCGGGTGGCCGGTGCGCCGTCGGTCGACTGGACAGACCCGCTCGTCGAGTTGGCCATGTCTCGCGCCGAGACGACCGCCGCACCACCGGAGCCACCGGCCGGGCTGTGCCCCTCTGCCGGCATCGCCTGGGCGCCGCCGGCGGCGGCGCCGGTCGTGGCGACCACGACCGCCAGCACGGCCATCTTCTCGCGCAGTCCGTGAGCCTCGAAGTCGGTGTCGCGGATCGCCTGCTCCAACGCCTCAGCGTCGAAGCGCACCCGGACGCTGTCGCCTGAGTCCTCCAGCATCCGCTCGAGATCGGCAAGCGTGCAGCCGACGGCGAGCGTGTGGCGGCGGGTCGCGCCGCCATCCACTTCTCGGGCCTCCAGGTCGAGTAGCAGCTCGACCGGTTCGTCCCCGGAGTCGAGCGCCGTCTCGATGTCAACCCGGCTAAGGTCGATGGCAAGCCCCCGGTCGCCCGGCACCTCCGATCCACCAGCGAGCGTCAAGCTCAGTGTCGCTTGCTGTGCCACAGTGGCTCCTTTCGTTCGGGCCGCGGAACGCGGTCATCCACCTATGTGACGCTTGCAACGTGTCGCCATCTTCCAGATTTGGTCAGGCGATCTGAGAGTCGCTATGACTCGGGTGTGGTTAGGCATAGCGCGGCGAGGTCGACGCCGTAGCCGAAGGGTGGGAAGACCCGGCAGCCGAGCGTTGGTGCGAAGAACTCGCCTTGGACGGTGTTGCCGTATGGGACAACCGGGAAGCGGCTCGTCGTCAGCCGGTGGGCGAGGGCGGCGGCGGTGGACTGCCGGCTGGGTCCCTGGATCCGGTTCGTGCTGGTGACGTCGTGTCGCACCTGCGCGGGCACCCATCCTGCCGGTGAGTCGGTGATGAGTAGCTGTCGGAGCCAGCCGGCCGAGTCGGGATAGGGGAAGTCGTAGACACCGGTGTCTAGGATGTCGATCCTGGCTCCGGGCTTGGCGGCGGTGAATGGGTTGTCTTTGACGATGAGGGTCACGCGGATGCCGATCCGGCCGAGTTGCGCCTTGATCTCGTGCGCCACTTTCGAGCACGGGTCGCAGTCGTTGAATATCGCCATCACTGCGTCGAACCGCCGGCCGTTCATCAGCGTCTCGGCGCGCTGGAGATCCTGCATCGCCGAGTGTTGTGCTCGACTCTGAACTCCCGGAAACATCGGCGGCAAGAGTTGGTCAGAGGGAGCCGCATCCCATACGGCAGCGATGGCGGTGCGATCGATGGCCAGCGCGACGGCGTGCCGGACGGTTGGGTCGGCGAACGGCTCCCGGCGCGTGTTGAGGGCGAGGGCGCCATCTCCCGGCAGTGGGACGGAGAGGTACTGATCGCGGTTGGCGGTGGTGGTCCGGTAGCGGGAGGCGATGGTGCCGCTTGGAGCGAGCAGTGGGTCGATCGGTGTTGACCCGTTGTGGCCCGAGGACACGATCCCGTTCCAGTCACCGTGCTGAACGTGATCGACTGCGTAGCCGGCGTCCACGCCCTCGCGTAGCGCGATAGCGTCGAGCCTATGTGGCCGGGGCCCGTGGTAGTTCGGGTTTCGTTTCAGGATGATGTACTTGTCGTTGTTGTAGTCGGCGACGTAGTACGGTCCCGCTGACGGCATGTAGCCCGCGCTCACCGGCCCGGCGCCGCGAAGTGGAGCCCCTGGGACGAACGGTGTGTCGGTGGGCACCGGACAGAAGAAGGGCATGGCCAGCCGGTGCAGGAAGGTAGGCGAGGGCTGGGTCAGCGTGATCTCGAGGCGGGATCCGCTGGCGCGAAGGCCAGAGATGTTCGGTGAATGCCCGGACCGGAACGCCTGCTCGCCCTGGATGTCGTCGACGAAGTACGCGCCCGGCTGGAAGTCTCCGAGCTTCGGGGAGAGTGCCCGCTCGATCGAGTGTCGAAACGTTTCGGCGGTCAACGGCTGGTTGGTGGGCGGCGAGAAGCGGTAGCCGGGGGATATGGTGAACGTGTACACGCGCCCATCTGGCGAGACGCTTGGCATGGCAGCCGCAACCTCGGGTCGCAGCTGGAGGCCCTCGGGGGCGGGCGCATCCGGATATCGGAGCAGATTGGCGCAGGTGGCGTAATCGACTTGGAATGCTGCGGCATTCCAGTTGAGTGCAGGCTCGTCTCCCTGACCGAGCGCGCCCTGCTGGGAGAACAGCCTGACGACGTTGCGGCCAAGCGCGGCGAACCGGCCGTCGATCGTCGGTCCCGAGTCGAGCGATGCCAGCAGAGTGCCAGCGCCGGCAAAGTGTATGCCTATCGGGTGACCGAAATCTTGCATTGTCCGCTTTCCGCTGATGGCGTTGATCCCCGTCACCGTGCCCACGTCAGTGTTCGAAACCCAGAGCACGCCGTCGCTGTAACTTAGGTTGTTTGCGCCGAGGCCGGTGTGATACGTGGCTGCGATCTGTCCGTTCTGGTCGATCTTGTAGACGACGCCTTTGGCGGGGTCGCTCGTCCATCCGAACCCTCCGCCGGTCACGACGTACTGGCTGGTCGACGTGATGCCCGCCACCGGGGTGACGGTGCTCGTGCTGAGGTCGATCAGGGAGAGCCCGCCGAAGTCGGCTGCCACAGGAGTCCGTCGGCGTAGGCGATGTCCATGTGGTGCGCGACGTCGTTGAACCGGTGTCGAAGCTTCCCGTCGTGGGATCGAATGCGACAATCTGCCCGATCCCGACATCGCGGCTGACCCACACCAACCCCTCACCGAGGGCGACCCCCTCAACTGTGCCAGAGTCGCCAACGAGCTTGTCCAGGTGAAGGCGATCGACCTCCTTACCAAGGTCGATGTCCATTCTCACGAGGTCATGACCACTTCCCGTCCAGAGCGAGTTTCCGTCGACCGCGTAGGGCTGATACGTCGTGGTGTCAGTGCTTCCGCTGGGCGGTGCGAACTGGGTCAACACCTTCCCAGAAGCGGGATCGATCTCGACGTAGGACGAGGGAGTGAAATTCATCACCCAGATGTGGCCGCCGGCGAACACTGGAAAGGCCGGTCTGGCGATCTCCGAAGGCGATATGAACCCGACCTGGTGGCGGCTCTTGATGTCCAAAAGGACAACACCTGGCCGGAACGAGGAGGCCGTTTTGCCGCCGCCCAGCGCGACGGACAGCAGAATGGCCACTCCGGCAACGATGGCAGCGGCACCGGCCAGGGGAACCCAGCGGCGACCCTGCGTGCGTCGCCGTAGCCGGCGGACCAGGGCATCGCCGCGCTGATGAGGAACGACCTCGACCACGCGAACGGGATGGTCGATGCCCTTCAGCCGTTCCAGGCGGCCCTGCAGGTAACGGATGCCCTCGACCTTGCGCGCCAGGTGCATGACGCCTTCCGAGGCGAGCACCTCGCCCGGCGCTGCCAGCGCGCACAGCCGCGACGCCACGTTCAGCGCACCACCGCGATAGCCCGTACCGACCGGAACCGCCTCACCTGCATCCAGCCCAATGCCGACACCCCGTGCTAACCCGGACTCGGCCACGCACATCTGGATGTCCATCGCAGCCAGGAGTGCCGCGCGCGCCGATTCGAACACCACCAGCGCCTCGTCGCCACGCAACTGGATCGAACGCCCATCGTGGCGCTTGACCACGCCCTCCACCAGCGTCGCGAACTCGCGCGCCAGCTCGGCGCCCGCCTCGTCACCGCGCTCGTTGGTGTATTTCGTATAGCCGCGGATGTCGACGAACAGGAACGTCCGCACCTGCGCTTGGCGCGGCTGCGCCGTGAACTCGTTACCCCCGACCGAGGCACGGGCATCCTCGATGAAGCCGCTGCAGGTGGAGTAGCGGTCGTCAGGATTCTTCGCCAGCGCACCCTCGATCACACCATCGATGGAGGATGGCAAGTCTGGTCGCAACGCGGACAACGATGGCGGCGGCTCCTTCAAGTGGCCGAACACCGTCACCAGATCGGTCTCACGCTGAAACGGTGGCCGGCCGGTGAGACACTCGAACAGCACGCAGCCAAGCGCATAGACGTCGCAGCGGCCGTCCACCTCGCCGCCCTGGATCTGCTCCGGAGCGATGTAGTCGATCGTCCCGGAAAACGCGCTGTCCCGACTCAGGCTACTGACCGTTGCCGCGTGCTTCGCCAATCCGAAATCCGACAGATACGCCCGGTCGCCCGCCAGCAGAATGTTCGCCGGCTTCACATCCCGATGCACCAACCCCTCAGCGTGCGCTGCATCCAGCGCCTCCGCGATCTGGCCCAACAGCGCAATCGCCCGCTCCGGCTCGAGCCGCCCCTCGCGCACGATCAGCTCGCGCAGATCACCGCCATCGACGAATCGCATCGCGAGATACAGCAGCCCATCCGCCTCGCCGGCTCCATAGATCGGCACGATCGCCGGATGCTCCAGCCCCGCCGCCAGCTGGGACTCACGCACGAACCGGGCCCGGAAGCGCGCATCCTGCGCCAACCCAGGCGGCAACAACTTCAACGCGACCGGCCGATTCAGGTGCTCGTCCCGAGCCAGATACACAACCCCGGCGGCCCCGCTCCCGAGCAATCGCTCGACCCGGTAACCCGCCACGCTTGTCCCAATCGGCACGTCCAGCGGCATAGGCACTTCTACAACCCGAGGCCACGCCAGTCAACGATCTTCCGGTCAGTCACGCCGATCAGCTGCCCCGTCCCCCCTAGGCTCCTGAGCCGGGGGGTGGGGGTGGGGAGCCCGGCACAGTCCACCCGATCCTTACACGGGCGCACGCATAGGGCTGCTCAGACGAGGCGAAGGGGGTCTCGAGCGAGGCAATCCGGTCGAGCTCTTGGGTCGTATGCCGGGTATTCCGCCGCGGTCTCGGGTGTGGATGATGTGCGGTTAGGAGGATTCGGTGGCTGCCGGCCCGACCCAAGGACAACGCTCGCACGAGGACGCCGCTCGCCAGGTGCCCGACTCGGGCGTCACGCGTGAGCGGTTCCTGAGCCTCTCCTCGGTTGGACTGGGGGCGGCCATCGGTGCTGTCATTGGGGTGCCTGCCGCCGCTTATGTGCTGGCACCGGTGACCGAGGAGGTGACGTTTGAGCCGGTGTTCCTGGGCACGACGGACAGCTTCCCGGCGCCGCCTGCCGGCCAGTTCAAGGCGATCGCGGCCCAGTACATCGAGACGAAGGCAGAGCCCGCCACGAGCTCGGGTCTGGCGTGGGTCGTGAACACCGGCAAGACCAACGCAGACTGGCTGGCGCCCGACACCATGTTCATCGTCTTTTCGAACCGCTGCACCCACGTCGGCTGCCCGGTCGCGGCGACCGGAGTCGGCTTCTCGTGCCCCTGCCACGGAAGCCAGTTCGACCAACACGGAGCACGCATCGCTGGTCCCGCCATCCGTCCCCTCGACCGGTTCCAGTGGCAGATTCGAAACTCAAACGAGTTGTGGATCACGCAGCGCTGGAGCGTCGACTTCGTGAACGGCAAGCTGACCTACTACCCGGTCAAGATGCCGGGTCAGCCGGTCCACACACCCGGCCCATGGGGCGACACGGTCCCAGACATCCTCTACCCGAACGTGACCTACACCCACGGCGCCGTCCCCAACGCCAAGTAAGCCAGCGCACGCACCCGCTCGGACGAGAAGGACGCAGTCTTCCCCCGGGGAGCTCTTAGCTTGATGATGATGCCCGACACGGGGGAGGGCACCGACGCGTCTGGCTGAGATCCCAGTTCCCCGCCCATGCCGGTCGATCCCGGCATGCTTGTCGGCGTCCCCGCCGCTCGTCAGCCGTTGGGACGAGGTGGGCGAGGTGTCTGTCCACTCCCGGGTTGGTGGTGCCAGGTCACCTGTCGTGCTGGTGCACGGATACGCCGTGTCGGGCCGCTAGCTGCTTCCGCTCGCGAGTGTTATCGCGGCGCGATGCGCCACGTACGTCCCCGACTTGCCTGGCCGCGGCCGGCGAGGCCGGGCGGCCGCTGCGACGGGTATCGGGGCGGGCCTATTTGACCGTTTCTGTGCCGCGGAGTAGCGTGGCGTGGCCCTCTGGGGCATGCATTCCACAATGCGAACATCCAGGCTCGGGCCGGGTGAGTAAGGGGGAAGGATGCGACATCTGATGGCGACTGTGCTGGCGGTGACGCTGCTGGCGTTGGCGGGGGGGTCTGCTGCTGCGGCGGACGTGGAGGGTGTGCCTGACCTGACCGGGACGCATGTGTATCTGATCATCGGTGAGAACACCGAGCTGACTCAGTTGAACAAGAACAACGCTCCGTATCTGCTGGGCACGCTGAAGCCGCAGAGCGCGTGGCTGGCAAACTACTTCGCGCTGACTCATTTCTCCGAGGCGAACTATGTCGGCATGATGGCCGGCCAGTTCAACCGCTGCCAGCAGTTCGACGGCTCGGCCGCTTCCTGTCACGTGGCCTGGGACAACCTGTTCCATCAGCTGGACAACGCCGCAACTCGGGTGACGTGGCAGAGCTGGATGGAGTCGATGCCGTCGCCGTGCGCGCTCACGAGTTCGGGCGCAGCGAAGACTCAAGACCACTATGGCGCCAAGCACAACCCGGCGATTTTCTTCGACAACATTGAGGGCACGGGCGGCGTCTGGTCGACCACGCCGGGCCCCGAGTGCGTCGCTAACGACCTGCCTGCGGGACAAACTGACCCAGTGCTTCCCAACGACATGAGCGTGTTCAATGCGGCCGTCGACGATGGCCAGACGGCCCAGTTCAACCTCGTGGTGCCGAACGAGTGCGAGGACGCGCACGACAACTGTCCGCCGGCGAAGACCGCCATCGCGCAGTTCGACGCCTTCCTCCAACGCGAGGTGCCGGTGATTCAGAACGCCGACCACAACGCACTGATCATCATCACCTTCGACGAGGGCACCTCCAACAAGGGCCCGGCCAGTTCGAAGCAGTTCTCAGGCGGCGGCAACATCGCCTTCCTAGCGCTCGGCCCACAGGTCGCACCGGGCGTTTACGACGCGCCCTCGAACCACTACGGGCTGCTACGAACGCTCGAAGACGGGTATGGCGGACTGCCCCATCTAGCGAACGCCCAGACCGCGCCCACGATCGACGAAATCTGGCAGCCCTAGAACTCGAACTGGATCGCTACCCCGGGACAGAATCGACCGCGCCTCGGCTCCTGGAGCCGGGGGGTCGGGGTGCGGAGCTTGGCACAGCCGACCCGATCCCCTACCAAGCGCGCATGCATAGCGCCGCTTCCGCTCCGACTTGCCTTCCGATCCCCGTCCCCGCTTCGGCTCCTAGAGCCGGGGTGGGGGTGCGCAGCCTGGCACAGTCGACCCGATCCCCTACACGTACGCACGCATAGGGCCGCCCACACGAGGCGAAGGCATCCCCATCCCCAGATACGACTCTCACTGCGGTGGGTGGGGGCGCGGAGCCTGGCGCAGTCCACCCGATCCCATACCACGCGCGCATGCATAGAGCCGCCCACACGAGGCGACGGGGTCGGAGAAGGATGCAGGAAGTCGGGCGCCGGTCGCTGGCTATCCTCGCTCGATGCTGTGGCAGAAGGGGAGCGCGTGATCTCTTCGATCCCACACCGCTTGGCGGCGCATCTGCGACGGCGGGCGAAGGCGCTTCGTCAGGGGGTGGTTCCGATCGCGCAGATGGCGGTCGCGGTCGGCGTCTCTTGGTGGGTGGCGAACGACGTGTTTGGCCATACGAACTCATACTTCGCGCCGATCGCGGCGGCGATCGTGCTTCGCGTCGCGCCCGGCCAGCGAACTCGACGTGCGCTTGAGATGGTGGCGGGAATCACGGTTGGCATCGCCGTAGGCGACCTGCTCGTCCGCGAGATCGGCGTCGGCGCGTGGCAGATCTCCTTGATCGTGACGCTCGCCGTTTGCGTTGCGGTGCTGCTCGGCGCCGGAAACCTGATCGCGTCACAGGCGGCCGCGACAGCGGTCTTGGTCGCGGCGCTGCCGGCGGCGGATGCGTCCTACACCCGCTTCACCGACGCGCTGATCGGCGGTGTGATCGGCTTGCTGGTGGTTTTCGCCGTTCCGCGGAGCCCGCTTGCGCCGCTTCGTCGGATGGTCAAGCCGTTTCTGACCGAGACGGCGACGGCGCTCGCCGCTTCCGCGGACGCGCTCGAAACGCGGGACGCTGATGCGGCCTCGGACGCGCTTCACCAGGCCTACGACATTGGCCAGCTCGGCCACCCCTACAACCTGCTCCTGCAGCAGGGTCAGGAGACGGCGCGCTTATCCCCGATCCGCTGGAACCAGCTTCCTGTGGTCGACCGCTATATCCAGGCGGCGCCGCACATCGATGCGCTCGCCCGAGACGCGCGGGTCGTGTGCCGGTCTGTCCGCTCCGCGATCGAGACGGATCAGGACGTGCCGGCGGCACTGCCCGAAGCGATCCGACGGCTCGCCTCCGCGATCAACGACTTGCCAGAGCTTCTCGCAGGCGACGAGGACGACGGCGAGCTGATCAGCCGCGCGCTCGGCGCCGCTGCGGCCGCCGGCGAGCGCTTCGACGCCGATCTGGGACTTCCCGCCGACGTCATCGTCAGCCAGGTGCGAGCAGGTGCTGTTGACCTACTCCGAGCGCTCGGCGTGGAACGAACCGACGCCGACTCGCACGTCCGCGCCGCCGGCGGCCAGTAAGGCAGGCATCTCGCCGGCCGCCGATCGGCTCGAGCAGGACGCGGCGCGCCTGCAGGAGCAGTTCAACCGCGGCTTCTGGATCCCTGAGCGTGGCTACTTCGCGGTCGCCCTCGACGGCAACTAGGCGTCGGCGTGCGCAGTCGACCGAATCCCCTACCACGCGCGCATGCATACGGCCGCCCACACGAGGGTGAAGGGCGCCTTACGCGACGCCAGGCCCAGAGCGGGGTGTGGGGGTGCGGGTCGCCGAGGACGTCCGCTCCTCGCGCGTGCGCGCGCATGCATAGGGCCGCCCACACGAGGCGAACCTAGTCGCCCAGTTGCGGGAAATCCGCGACGACCGGGTCGGGGGGTGCGGATGCGCCGGGATGTGCTCGACTCGCGCGCAACGCACAGGGCCGCTCAGACGAGGCGAATCCTGGCGCCTCATGGCGGGTCGTGCGTCTCGTCGATCACCGGTGCGTGGGCAAGGTAGTGGCCGAGGTGGCGGGCTGCGATCTTTCCTCCTGGCCACCAGAGCGGCTCGGTGCTGGTGGTGGCTGTGCGGCCGTGTCCGCCGCTGAGGTCGGCAAACAGGTAGCGCGGGGTATCGCCTGTGAGTAGGAGTCCCTGGAGCACTGGGCGAAGCGGGGGTGGGTCATCCAGTGGAGCGCCGGCGCGCTTGGCGAGGACTTGCGCGACGAGGTCAGCTTGTTGGGCGGCGATGCCGCCTTGTTTGATCGGGAAGGTCGTGATGTCGCCGATCGCGTAGACGTCGTCCAGGCCGCGGACTCGGCCCTGCTCGTCAGTGGGGAGGAAGCCTTCTTGGTCGTGGGGCAGCCCGGGGATGGGGATCCCGCGGGCCTCCGGGACAGAGACGACCTGGTCGGCAGGCAGCTTCCCCAGCGGCACCAAGACGAGGCCGCCTTGATAGACGCCGACGGGGTAGGTGCCGGTGCGGAGCGCGATGTGACGATCGGCGAGTAGCTGCTCGACCGCGGTGCTGACATCGCCGCCAAAGCGGCTCAGCGGTCGCATCTCCGGGGTCACCAGGTCGAGCGAGACGCCGTCGATTCGATGCTCTGCGACGTATGTCGCGGTCAACAAGGCCAGCTCGTAAAGCGGGAGTTGCCACGAAGCTGCTCGTGGGATGGCGAAGATGACGCGCTTGACGACGCCGGAGCTGATGTCCAGCAGCAGCGATTGGATGGCTTTCACGTCTTCCTCGCCTCGGAAGACCAATGCCCCTTTGAGCGCCCCCACACGACGAGCCCCACAAGCGATCACCACGGCGTCGTACGTCGAGCTCGTCACCGGCATCGGTGACACCACGATGCTCGACCGCGTCAACGCGCTCCAGCGACGCCGAGACCAGACGAGCGCCAGCCGCCTCCGCGATATCTGACAACGCGAAGCGGACAACCTCGCCTCGACCAAACGGCACCGCCACCGAGGCCGGCCGATAGCGAAACTCCGACCCCGGACACAACAGCGTGAGCACGACTCGCTCCTCCGCCAGATCACGCAGCGCCAAGAGCACCTCCAACGCTCCCACGCCACCACCAACGATCAACACGCGGAATCGTCCGCGATCATCGGACGCGGCGCGATCTTCGGGTGTGTTAGCCATGTTGTCCAGCCAAGTGCGGCTCATCGGTTCGCCACGACGCCCTCGCTGCCGACCCCCACAACGGGAAAACGACCAGCAGCGCCCTCCGAACCTCCCGACCTGGCGACGCCCCCAATCGCACATCCACCCGCCCTGTACCCGAAGCATCCTCCATTACCTCACCATGCTACGCCTCCACAGCGGGAACGACGTCCGAGACCATCCTGATCCGTCCACCCGTAGAAACCCACCAACTCCTCCGCTGGGCTCCCCTCCCTCGGCCGACCTGCCCGCCCCAGACCGCGTTGCCATTGCTGATCGTCTGCACTGCGCGACCCGAGGGCGCGCGCGAACTTCCCTCAGGTTGCTAGTCCGCCAGCCGTTGGTGGACTAGTAGAACGGCCATCGAGCCCTCGCCAACCGCTGACACGACGCGCTTGATCGAGCCAGATCGGACGTCGCCAGCGGCGAACACCCCGGGACGGATGGTCTCAAGGACCTGAGGCCGCTCCGCGCCGCCCCACTCCGTCAGATCTTCGCCCTGTAGGTAGGGGCCGGTTAGCAGGAAGCCTGCGCTGTCGGTCGCCAGCTGTCCTTCGAGCCAGTCTGTGTGCGGGACTCCTACTGGATGCCGCTCTGGGTACTGGGATGTGGGGGTGCGGCTCTCGCCAGCCCGATGTCCTCGCGCGCACGCATGGCGCCGGTCAGACGAGGCGAATGATACGGGACCGCTGGCGGCGGTGACCACGGCGACGCTCGGGATCCCTACGGGGCGTGCCGAGCCGAGCGAAGGACGCCGAGCTAGACGGACCCCAAATCAAGTGTTGTAATCTCCACCGGCTGGCCGTCGTGATCCGCGTCGTCGCCTTGGCGGGATCCCGTTCCCATCCGAGGGCCTAGGCTGCGCGGTCTTCTCGTGCCTCGTCGGTCAGCTGAGCGAGTTGATGTAGGCGATCAGCTGCTGGATCTGTTGGTCGTTGAGGATCCCGCCCCAGTGGGGCATGCTGACGATCGGGGGCTCACCCAGCACGCTGCCGCTGCGGATCACGTCGGCCATTGCCTGGCTGTCGAACTCCTTGTGGAAGCCGGCGCCGACTAGGGCCGGGATGGTGCCGTCGGGAGACGCTGGATTGGGCACGCCGCCAAGCGCGTTGGGGCCATGGCAGTTCACGCACCCGTACCCGTCGTACAGCGCCATGCCGGCGACGACGTCGCCCTGGTTCGTCGGCACCTCCGTGGGAGTGGCGCCGGAGACCTGCGGGAAGCCGGCTTTGATGTAGGCCACGAGGGCATCGATCTGGTTCTTGGAGATGACGCCCTTCCAGACCGGCATGTACGGCTTGGTCGGGTTGGACGAGACCCCCGCCCCGTGCTCGATGATCGACGTCAGCTGCTGCGATGTCAGCGTCGAGGCGACCGACTGAAGGTCGGGGACGTCCGGTGACACCCCGCCGGCACCCTGCGGGCCATGGCACTGCCCACACGAAAACTGGACGAACGCGTGGGCTCCGACGGCGACCTGCGGGTCGACCGCCGCGGGCGCCGAAGTGGCCGTCGTGGCCGACGCGGCCGTCGCCGGCGCGTTCCCGCGACCCGCCCAGTACGCGGTCAGCGCCACCACCACGATCACCAGTCCAATGGCGCCGATCGCGATCAGCACATCACCGGTTCCGCCGCCCCTGCCCGACCGCTCTTCGTGCATAACGACACTATCGTACCTGACGGTTTCGGCGCGGGAAGAAGCCCACACCTCGGAACTCGGCGTTCTCGCCGAACGGGGTCGTGCAGGCGATCCCGCCGCAGTCCGGGGTTGGCTCGCGGGTGGTAATCCGGTTGCGATCGCCTGAGTGGGCGGTGGTTCGGGCGGCGCCGCGCAACGAGTGCCAGTGTGGCGGTGGCGTAGTCGTTGCCATGGTCGGTGACGATGTGGACGTGCAGCGTCGGCGCCTCGAGCTTCGTCCGCATACCGGGAGGGTGTTATCGCGCGACTCGCGTCGTTCGTGTGTGGACGTCGTCACGATCACGCCGCCCTCCGCAACCGTCACCTGGAACCATCATCCCAGCCCGCCGGTCTCAGGACTGGATGAGATACTTGCTCTGCCTCTGGGTGATGGTGGTGGTCACGGTCGGCTGCGGCTCATCCCAGTCTTCGGAGCGCTCAGGCTCCCTGTTGGTCATGGTCACTGCGGGCCCGACTTGCCCGGTGGCCCGGGTCGATCAGCCGGCCTGCACCCCTCGACCGGTGAAACGAGCGCAGCTTCGACTCGAAGGGCCAGCCAGCCTGACCCTCGTCACCGATAACGCAGGCATCGCGCGTGGCGATGGGATCATCGTCGGCAGCTACCGCCTGGCGGCCCAGCCGGTCGACGGGGTGATGGGTACGCCGCCACCGATGCGGGCTGTGATTCGCCAGGACGAGACGACGACCGTGTCCGTCAGCTACGACACGGGGATCCGCTAGCCACACTCAAGGCTCCACCGACGACTCCGTCGCCTCTCCCGGATGGTGCTGGAGCAACCCGCTTGCTAGCCGGTGCTACGGGAGTCGGTCCCCGTACACCATCCCGGCTCCTGTAGCGGGGGTCGGGGTGCGGATGCGCCGGGAACGTGCTCGTCTCGCGCGCACGCGCACGCATGCATAGGACGGCTCACACGAGCGTAACGAGTCCCATCCCCCGTCTCGGCTCCTGTAGCCGGGGGTGGGGGTGCGGGCCTGGCACCGTCCACCCGATCCCTTCCACGCGCGCGTGCATAGGGCCGCCCACACGAGGCGAAGGATCGTCGTCCGGCCAGAAGTTGCCACCTGCACCCTCGTCGCTGCTAGCCCGGATCTACCTCAACTGCGCCGCTCGCCAACGCGTAAGCTCGGTGGAAGCGCGCAGCTCGAGCGCCTTCGCCTCCTGACGTCGCGCCACCTCAAGGGCTAGACCAAACGCCGCCTCGATGTCGGCCGCTCCGGCGCCCGACGCGGCGAGCAGCTCGCCGCGGAGGCGTAGCAGCTCCGACTCCAGATAACGGGCGCCTGTGCGTCGCGTCATGTCGAGGGCGTTCTCCATCGCCTCGAGGCCCTGCCTTGGCTCGCCCACGAGGAGGCACGCTCGGGCAAGCAGAGAGAGGAAGTATGTGTTCAGGAGTGTCTGTTGAGTTTCGTCGAGCCTCGTGATCTCCGCCTTCATAGAGTTGATCGCATCGCGATCTCCATGGCGAGCGAGAGACCAGTGTCGAAGAAGTGCCGCCCAGATCCGCATCACGTGGAACGGCTGCTCGTCCGTCGCGAGGGCCTCGGTCGCCTCGACCAGCTCGGCTCGCGAGGATTCGTCGCCAAGATCTTGACTCACGATCGCGCCGTAGAGGCTCGCGTAGCATCTGCTGAACGGATGATCCAGCTCGTCGGCCAGGGAAAGAGCGGAGTCACGCGCCTCGGCCGCCCGGTCGGGATAGCCGAGAAACCAGAGCGTCCACGCCAGTCGACTGAGGCACACCACTTTCGGGTCTTGGGAGTAGAGGGTGGTGTGCGTTTCATGTCGCTCGGACGAGTACCGTTCGATCGCATTCTCCAGGTGGCAGCGAGACTGTAAGAGTTCGCCCTCCCAGAACGAGGTTACGCCCAGGACGTATTCACCCTCGACCATGAGGATTGGATCTTTGTCGCGCTCCCCTGCGGCGAGCAACGCGATCCCGTCCTCCCTCGCGTCGTCGAGCTCAAGTCGCAGGAGGGAGTTCAGTGCCAGCCCCCGAAGGATGGGTGGGCTGACGGCTCGTCCGAGCTTGGCACAGAGATCTCGAGCTTTGGAGTAGTCGGGGGAGCCCCAACCACGCGCGGCACCGAGCATGATCGTAAGCTCGAGTTCCTCCTCGTCGCGGCTAGGACCCTCGGGCGCCTGTCCTAGGAGGTTGAGCGCGTGGGTGAGCGCCTCGGCGGCCTCGTCGTTCGCGAACACCCGGAGGGCGAGCTCGGCTCCGCGCCGATAGTAAGAAATGGCCCGCGCCGGGACGCCGGCCTCGAGCCAATGCCCCGCTAGAGCCAGTATGTGCTCCGGCGTTTCCTCTGCGTGGCCCTCGAGTGCCTCGGCCGCCGCTCGATGCAGGCGCCTGCGCTCGTCCGCGAGGATGGTGGAATAGATCGCCCCCTGGATCAGCACGTGCTTGAATCGATACTGAGGCTGGGGCCAGCGCCGGTCCGCGACGACGAAGCCGAGCCGCTGGAGCTCGTGAAGCGTTTCTGGCAGGGTGAGCTCCGCGGCTACGAGCTTCGCAAGTAGCGCGAGGTCGAACTGGCGGCCGATCACTGAGGCGGCCGCCAGCACTGCGCGGCAATCCGATGGCAGACGGTCAGCACGCGCCAGGATCACCTTGCCAACTGTCTCGGGGATGACGATCGGGACCGCATGGTCGAGGCGCCAACCCCTCCCATCTTCTTCGACCAGCGCCCCGGCATCAACGAGGGAGCGCACGAGCTCCTCGAGGTAGAGGGGATTGCCGTCTGCGGCCTCCAGCACCCGGCCCTCGAGCTCCTTGGTCAATGTTCCGGCGCCGATCAGCTCGTTCAGGAGGGTGCGTTCGGCGTCGGCCGGGAGTGGTTCGAGGGCGATCTCACGGATGAGGTGCGGGAATTCGCGCGCCGCGTCCTCCTTGAGCGCCCATGCTGCATGGTCACGATCGTCACGTTGGGTGATCACGAGCAGCACTGCAGTTCGCTCGATGACCGGCAGGAGGGATCTCGCGAGCTGGGTCGACGTGACGTCGGCCCAGTGCAGGTCCTCGAGAGCGACGACGAGTGGTCTGTCCTGCGCCATCCGCTCGAGCAGCTCTCCGACGGCGGCGAACGTGCGGTGTTGCAGCTCCTCGGCGGTAAGCGCGGGGTCGTCTTCTGTGGCGACGCCGAGCAGCGACGCAAGATAGGGGTAGACCACCACGGGGGACCCGCCGAAAAGTTGGTCGACACCTCGCCGGAGTGAGATCCGGACTCGGAGTTCCGGGTCATCCTCATTCACGCCGAGCCAGCCGCGGAGGAGATCTCGGAATGGGAAGTACGGCAGCGTCTCGCCGTAGGAGAGGCATTGCCCCTCGAGCCAAAGGAGGGGCTGCGACCCGCCGCCGGCTTCGGTCTCCTCCTGCGAGTCGGCGAGGAGGCGGCTCTTCCCAACGCCAGCTTCGCCGGTGATCAGCACAACACTTCCGGTCCCGTTGCGTACATCCCGGAGCGCCTGACGCATGGTCGAGATCTCCTGCTCTCGCCCGACGATGGCCGTCTGGACACCGGCAAAGCCGCGTACCCGCGACCTCATCGGCAGCGCGGCGCGCAAGGAGACGGCGCGCACCGTCGCGACCTTCCCTTTCACGTCGAGGTCTCGGGGCTCACTCCAAACGAAGAGCGGCTCGATCAGCCGTTGCGTGTGGGTATCGACGAGCACTGTGCCGGGCTGGGCGGAAGATTGCAGGCGCGCAGCCGTGTTGACCGTGTCGCCGAAGGCTGCGTATTCGACGCGCTGCCCCGACCCGATCGGGCCGAGCGCCACCGGCCCGGTGCTGATGCCGACGCGTACGCGTAGATCATCCACGCCCCACCCGCGCGCGACCTCCGAGCTGTATTCGGCGATCGCCTCCAAGATATTCAACGCGGCGCGTGCCGCGCGCTCGACGTCGTCCTCGTATGACGTTGGGGCGCCGAAGAAGGCCAGCACTCCGTCGCCGGCGAGATCCTTCACGTAGCCGCCGAGGCGCTCGACTTCAACCGCGATGCGGCCGACCGCCTCCCCAACGACCAGCCGAACCTCGTCCTCGTGGAGACTCTCACCGAGCGCGGTCGATCCGGCAAGGTCGGCGAACAGCACTGTGATGATCCTGTACTCCTCGCGCACCTGGTTCAAGCCCCCGCGCTGTGTCACGGCGCCGTGTGTCCGACTGTAACAGGCGCAACGATCCGGGGTGCCTCGTGTTCAAGACCGTCGCTCGGGCGCAGCGGCTTCCCACGAGCGGCAGCGATGTACAACCGCCATCCCGCCATGGAGCTTAGGATCCCGGTCTGTGTATGACCCCGATCCGGTACTGGTCCGAGAACAGCACGAACGTCAGCGTCGCTTCGGCCACCCAGCGGACGGATTCACTCCAGATCGTCGGGTCGAGCCACCCAAGACCATCCGTGCTCGCAACGATGCCGCCGGCGACAAACACGATCGCGGGAGTGATCGCAGCTCCCAAGAGGCGTCGCGAGACCGCCGCGTAGGCGAGGACGAGCACGCGATCGCGACGAGACCCCGAGCCGCCCAACGTTTCACGCTCCTCCGGAGCGGCGCCTCCTCACCATACCCAGCCTCGGCTCCCGTAACGGGGGGTCGGGGTGCGGCTCTCCGCCAGCCTGACGTCCCCGCGCGCACGCGCGCACGCATGGGGCCGCTCGGACGAGGCGAAGGGCAGCCGACCTCCCCATCCCCCGCTTCGGCTCCTGGAGCGGGGCCGCGGCCCCGGCCGACCCAGCGCCTAGACCGTCAAGCAGGCAAGGCGGCGGTGTTGGCGTGTGATCACCCCGCACACACCAGCACGCGATTCAGCAGCGGTTACGACGTGGGCAACTGCGTGGTTACGCGAAAACGGCTTGGTTGAGCGGCATATGACCATCCTGGCGCTCCCGCGAGCGGCGTCCGCTTCGCGGCGGCGGTGGTGTCGGCTGCTTAGCGGTGGTCTGCCGGCGGGGCGGGCGTCTGGCGGGCGATGGGGAGCCCACCGCTGATCACCTGTGACGGTACGCCTGCCGCGGGAACCGTGCAACCGTTCCCAAATCGTTCCCACCGCGGGGAATCAGCATCAGGTGATGCTCCGTGATTCCGCGTAACCATGGGAGTGGGGGCGGATGGATTCGAACCATCGGCCAAGGGATTATGAGTCCCCTGCTCTAACCGCTGAGCTACGCCCCCGGGCGGGTCATCGTACCGACGGCCGGCAACCCGCGGGCGTCCGATTTCAAACCGCTGGGCACTCGGCAGCGTATAAGCGGTTGTACGACAGATCACACGGTTTTGAGCATCGCACACCACCCACCCGAACACGAGCTCTTCCAGGGACTTCTCGATGGAGACCTGGTGGCGCTGGACGAGCGCTCGACGGCGCTCACCTTCGCCAAGGGCGAGCTGATCTACTCGCCGTTCGACCGGGGTGAGTCGATCTTCCTGCTGGAGGAGGGCCGGGTGCGCATCTACCGCAGCGCCCACGACGGCCGCCAGCTGACGCTGGCGATGCTCGACCCGGGCATGTCGTTCGGCCAGGTGGCCGTGCTCGAGCACGAGCTGCAGGACGCGTACGCGGAGGCGCTGACCGACTGCTCGGTGCGCCTGCTCACCGCCGACGCGCTGGAGCGGGCGATGGCCGAGCATCCGCGCCTCGCGCTGAACCTGATGCGCGCGCTGGCCGCCCGCCTGCGCGACGCCGAGGATCAGGTCGAGAGCCTGGCGTTCCGGCCGGTGCCGGCGCGGCTCGCGGGCAAGCTGCTGGAGCTGATGGACCGCTACGGCCGGGTGACGCCCAGCGGCATCCGGATCGACGAGCGTTTCACGCACCTCCAGCTCGCCGAGATGATCGGCACCAGCCGGGAGACGCTGACCAAGGTGCTGAACGAGCTTCGCGACGAGCATCTGATCGACGTCCGCGAACGCTTGGTGTGGGTGCTCGACGTCGACGGCCTCGAGCGCCTCAAAGGCGCCTGAACCGCCTCGCCTCAACTACAATCCAGGCATCGAACCTGGACGAAACGAGGCTTGCTGTGGCTGAGACCGGAACCATGCGCGTGAAGAGCGGGCTGGCGGAGATGCTCAAGGGCGGCGTCATCATGGACGTCACCGACGCCGCACAGGCGCGGATCGCCGAGGACGCCGGCGCGTGCGCCGTGATGGCGCTGGAGCGCGTGCCCGCCGACATCCGCCGTGACGGCGGGGTCGCACGGATGGCCGACCCGACCAAGATCCGCGAGATCCAGGAGGCCGTGACCATCCCGGTGATGGCCAAGGCCCGGATCGGCCACTTCGTCGAGGCGCAGGTGCTACAGGCACTCGAGGTCGACTACATCGACGAGTCCGAGGTGCTGACGCCGGCCGACGAGAGCCACCACATCAACAAGTGGAACTTCACCGTCCCGTTCGTGTGCGGCGCCACCAACCTGGGCGAGGCGCTGCGGCGGATCGCCGAGGGCGCGGCGATGATCCGCTCCAAGGGCGAGGCGGGCACCGGCAATGTCGTCGAGGCGGTGCGCCACATGCGATCGATCCTCGGCGAGATGAGGCGCCTGCAGGCGATGGACGAGGACGAGCTGTACGCCGCCGCCAAGGAGCATCGCGCGCCGTACGACCTGGTCAAGCTGGTCGCCGAGCAGGGCCGCCTGCCCGTCGTCACCTTCACCGCCGGCGGGCTGGCGACGCCGGCGGACGCTGCGATGATGATGCAGCTGGGCGCCGACGGCGTGTTCGTCGGCTCGGGCATCTTCAAGAGCGGCGACCCGGCCCAGCGCGCTGCCGCCATCGTCAAGGCGACCACCCACTACAACGACCCGCAGGTGCTGGCCGAAGTGTCGACCGGGCTCGGCGAGCCGATGGTCGGCATCGAGATCGAGACCCTCGGCGAGGCTGGGCTGCTGCAGACGCGTGGCTGGTAGCGTCGGCGTGCTCGCCCTCCAGGGGGCGTTTCGCGAGCACGTTCGGGCGCTCGCCGACGTTGGGCTGGATGCGGTCGAGGTTCGCCGGGCCGACGAGCTCCCAGGACTGGCCGGACTGGTCATCCCGGGCGGCGAGTCGACGACGATGACCAAGCTGATGGACGCCTACGGGCTGGAGGCGCCGATCCGCGACCTGCACGCCGGCGGGGCGCCGCTGTTCGGCACGTGCGCGGGGATGATCCTGCTCTCCCGCGACGCCGTCGACGGCCTGCCCGACCAGCACTACCTCGGCCTGATCGACCTGGTCGTGCGGCGTAACGCCTTCGGCCGCCAGGTGGCCAGCTTCGAGGCGCCGATCGAGCTGGCCGGTGATCCGGAGCCGCTGACCGGCGTGTTCATCCGGGCGCCCTGGATTGAGCGAGTGGGGGAGGGCGTCGAGGTCCTGGCCGAGCACGACGGCCATCCGGTCGCAGCCCGCCAGGGCGACGTCCTGGTGACGGCGTTTCATCCTGAGCTGACGCCCGACCGGCGGCTGCACGCGCGGTTCGCCGAGATGGTGGCCCAGGCACACCGGGAGGTGGCGGCATGAGCGGTCATTCCAAATGGTCGACGATCAAGCGCAAGAAGGGCGCCGAGGACGCGAAGCGCGGCAAGCTGTTCACGAAGCTGACGCGCGGCATCATCGTCGCCGCCAAGGAGGGCGGCCCCGATCCCGAGTCGAACGCGCCGCTGGCCACCGCGATCGCGAAGGCCCGGTCGTACTCGATGCCGAAGGAGAACATCGAGCGCGCCATCGGCCGTGCGACGGGCGGCGGCGACGGCTCCGACGCGTACGAGTCGATCACCTACGAGGGCTACGGCCCGGAGGGCGTCGCCATCATCGTCGAAGCCCTCAGCGACAACCGCAACCGCACGGCGGCCGACGTCCGCAGCATCTTCACCAAGCACAACTCGAGCCTCGGCGAGCCGGGCTCGGTGGCCTGGCAATTCGAGCGCAAGGGCGTCGTCATGCTGCCGGCCGGCGGCATCGCCGAGGACGACGTCATGCTGACCGCCGCGGACGCCGGCGCCGAGGACGTGGTCGAGGAGGGCGAGTACTGGCGCGTCACCACGGACGCGGCCGACCTCGCCGTCGTCCGCGAGGCGCTGGAGTCTGCGGAGCTGCCGATCGAGTCGGCCGAGCTGACCATGGTGCCGAAGTCCACCGTCGAGCTCGATGAGGACGCCGCGCGCAAGCTGCTGCGCCTGATCGATGCCCTCGAGGACAACGACGACGTCCAGGACGTCTACGCGAACTTCGACATCTCGGACGCAGTGCTGGAGGCGGTCGCCGGCTAGAGGTTGATCAGTGCGGCGCGCCGGTGGCGGCCGGCGCGTCGGTCTGCTCGGGCATCTCCGGGCGGTGCTTGAGCACGTAGCGCACGGCCAGGTACAACCCTGCGACGCCGGCGATCACCAGGGCGATCGTCCCCAGGGCGCCGCTGGAGCTGCCGAACCAGTCGACCAGCCGCTGCACCGATCTCGAGAAGGTGTAGCCGAGCAGGCCAACGGTGACCGCCCAGATGGCGGCGCCGATCCCGTCCGCGACGATGTAGCGGATCAGCGACATCTCGGTGGAGCCGCTGATGATCGCCACCTTGGTGCGGATACCGGCGATCAGCCGCGACACGACGACGGCGCGGGTGCCGTACTGCCTCATGAACTGGTGCACGGACGAGTCCTCGTGGACGCCGAAGCGGTGCAGGATCCGCGGGCCGGCGACTCGGCCGATGAGGAAGGCGCAGGCATCGCCGAGCACGGCGAACGACCACGCGACGGCGATCACCAGCGGCAGGCTGAAGTGCGAGCTGGCCGCCGCGGCGCCGGCGGACGCCAGCAGCAGCACGATCTCACCGGACGAGGGCAGGCCGAAGCTGTCGCCGAACGCACCGATGGCGACGCCCAGGTAGCCGTAGTCGTTGATCAGCGCGGACGCCTTCGGCGTATCCACCGACTTGAAGACCAGCACCAGCACGCCGGCGGCGGCGCCCAGCGCGGCGGCAAGCGCCGCCAGCCGCACCACGGGCGGCACCCACCAGCGACCTGACTGCGCGGCGTCCATACGCCCGGCCATGCTACCGGGGGCGTGTTCGAGCCCGGTTGCGAGGCAAACGCGTGTTCGCTCGACGTCCGCCTTCGCCGGTAGACTGACGCCTCAGATGAGGGTGCTCGGCATCGATCCAGGCACGGCCGCGACAGGCTACGGCGTGGTCGACGCCGAGGGCTCGCGGATGCGGGCGGTCGAGCGCGGCGTGATCACCACCCCGTCGCGGCAGCCGCTCGAGCAGCGGCTGGCCGAGATCCATGCCCGGGTCGCCGAGCTGATCGGCCGGCTGGCGCCCGACTCGGTGGCGCTCGAGGATCTCTACATCGGCGGCAACCCGCGCACGGTGCTGTCCGTCGGTCACGCCCGCGGCGCGGTGCTCGTCGCCTGCGGCTCGGCGGGGCTGTCGACCGTCGGCTATCCGCCCGCCGAGGTCAAGTCCAGCGTGTGCGGTTTCGGCCGCGCCGACAAGCTGCAGGTGCAGCGGATGGTCGGCGCGATGCTGGCGATCGACCTGAGCGGCGATCCCGATCACGCCACGGACGCCCTGGGCGTGGCCATCTGCCACGCCGTGCGGTCGGCCGGCGCCGGGCGGCTGCAGGCGGCCGCCCGGTGATCGCGTCACTCCGCGGCACGGTGCTGGAGCGGCGCGCCGGCCAGGTCGTGCTGGACGTCGGCGGCGTCGGCTATCTGCTGCAGACGACCTCGTCGGCGGCGCGGATGTCGGTGCCCGGCGAGGAGGTCACGCTGGTCACCCACCTGAACGTGCGCGAGGACGCGCTGACGCTGTACGGCTTCGCCGAGTCGGCCGAGCGGGCGATGTTCGAGCTGCTGCTGGGCGTCTCCGGCGTGGGGCCCAAGGCGGCGCTGGCGATCATCTCCGGCTACGCGCCCGACCAGGTGCGGCGGGCGATCGCGACGTCAGACCACGCCCTGTTCACGAGCGTCTCCGGGGTCGGCAAGCGCACCGCCGAGCGCGTGGTGATCGACCTCAAGGACAAGATCGGCGCGCTGCCTGCGGCCGAGGAGCCGGCCCCGTCGGCGCCGGCAGGCGGCCACACCGCTGCACGCGATGCGCTGGTCGGGCTGGGCATGTCCGTCGGCGAGGCCGAGGCGGCGCTGCGCGACGTCGACGAGGAGCTTCCGGTCGAGGAGCGAATCCGGCTGGCACTGGCAGGCGCAGTATGAGCACGCAGGCAGACCGCATCCCCGATCCGATGCTCGCCCCCGGCGAGGAGGAGCTCGACCGCACGCTGCGGCCGCAGCGGCTGGCGGAGTTCGTCGGCCAGGACGGGGTCAAGGAGCAGCTGGAGATCTTCATCGCCGCCGCCAAGGCGCGCAACGAGCCCTGCGAGCACGTCCTGCTGGCCGGCCCGCCGGGGCTCGGCAAGACGTCGCTGGCCGGGATCATCGCCGCCGAGATGGGCTCGGTGCTGCGCGTGATGTCCGGCCCGGCGGTCGACCGCAAGGCGGACATGGCGTCGATCCTGACGGCGCTCGAGCCCAGCGACGTGCTGTTCATCGACGAGATCCACCGCCTCAACCGGGCGATCGAGGAACTGCTCTATCCGGC
Source organism: uncultured Actinomycetes bacterium (assembly GCA_963809205.1). Taxonomy (GTDB): domain Bacteria; phylum Actinomycetota; class Thermoleophilia; order Gaiellales; family JAICJC01; genus DATLLN01. The sequence continues at coordinate 82,927 of CAWEIS010000002.1, forward strand.
GATGGAGGACGGCTGCATCGACATCGTGATCGGCCAGGGCCCGGGGGCACACTCGATCCGCCTCGACCTTGCGCCGTTCACGCTGGTCGGAGCGACCACCCGCACCGGCCTGCTGACCACGCCACTCCGCGACCGGTTCGGGATCACACACCGGCTCGACCACTACCGGCCGGACGAGATCGAGCTGATCGTCCGCCGCTCGGCTCGGATCCTGGGCGTCGAGATCGACGAGGCGGGGTGTACCGAGATCGCCCAGCGCTCGCGCGGTACGCCGCGGATCGCCAACCGCATCCTGCGGCGCGTCCGCGACTATGCCCAGGTGCGGCGCGAGGGCGCGATCGACGGCGAGGTGGCGCTGGAGGCGCTCGACCTGTTCGAGGTCGACCGCGCCGGCCTGGAGCGGATCGACCGCGAGATCCTCCGCGCCGTCGCCGTCACCTTCGAGGGCGGGCCGGTCGGGCTGTCGACGCTGGCGGTGGCGATCGGCGAGGAGACGGACACGCTCGAGGACGTCTACGAGCCCTACCTGCTGCAGCTCGGGCTGCTCAAGCGGACGCCCCGCGGCCGGGTCGTCACGGCGGCCGCGTACGCGCATCTGGGGCTGCCCGCCCCGGCACGCGACCCGCGCCTGTTCTGACAGACTTCCGCCGGATGGTGCTGACGGCGCTGCGCAACCACCGCCAGTGGGTGATGCTGATCGCGCTGGCGGCCGTCGTGCTGGCGGTCGCCGCGGTGATCAGCCTGCGGCTGGTCGAGAAGGTGTCGAAGGGGCCGGCGTTCCAGGCGTCGGCGACCTTCCTGCGCGCCAACCCGATCGCGCGCCAGCAGCTCGGCGTCGTCTCGGGGTTCGGTGTCGGCGTCGCCGGCGACGTCACGGAGGAGGGAGGCGGCGGGTCGGCGCATCTCAGCTTCCAGGTGCTCGGCTCCTGGCGCAACGGCCGGGCGTCGATCACGGCGGTCAAGCGCCACGACCGGTGGTGGGTATCCCAGGCGACGTTGGATGTCGACGGGCAGACGTTCGACCTGCCCGCGCCCGTGATTCCCTGATGCGCACGGACGAGCTCGACTACGAGCTGCCGCCCGGCCTGATCGCGCAGCACCCGGCGTCGCCCAGGGACAGCGCCCGGCTGCTGGTCTCCGACCGCGGCGCCCCGATCCGCCATCGCACGTTCTCCGACCTGCCAAACGAGCTGTGGGACGAGGATCTGGTCGTGATCAACGACACCCGGGTGCTGCCCGCGAGGGTGCGCGCCCGGCGGGCCACCGGCGGTTCGGCCGAAGTGCTGCTGCTGGAGCCGGCCGGCGACGGCTGCTGGCAGGCGCTCGTGCGCCCGTACCGCAGGCTGCGCGACGGCGAGCGGCTGTCGGCCGGCGCGCTGGAGATCGAGATCGTCGAGCACCTGGGGGAGGGCCGGGCGGTCGTCCGGCCGGCGGCCGAGGAGTCGCTCGAGGAGGCGCTGCGCGCGGCGGGCGAGATGCCGCTGCCGCCCTACATCACCGAGCCGCTGGCCGATCCAGACGAGTACCAGACCGTCTACGCGCGCGACCCGGGCTCATCAGCGGCGCCGACGGCGGGGCTGCACTTCACACCGGAGCTGCTGGAGCGGCTGCGCCGATCGCACGAGGTCGTGTCGGTCACGCTGGACGTCGGGCTCGACACGTTCCGGCCGGTGGCCGAGGACGACCTCGACAGCCACCGCATCCACACCGAGAGCTATCGGGTCGATCCGGCGGCCGCAAAGTCGATCCGCGGAGCGCTGGACGCCGGCCGCCGCGTGGTCGCCGTCGGCACGACCACGGTGCGTGTGCTGGAGACGGTGTTCGGCGAGCATGCGGGGCCGCTGGAGGGACGCACCGGGCTGATGATCCAGCCCGGACACCGCTTCCGCGCCGTCGACGTCATGCTGACCAACTTCCACCTTCCGCGATCGACCCTGCTGGCGCTGGTGATGGCGTTCGCAGGGGTCGAGCGGACGCGCGAGATCTACCGCACGGCGATCGCCGAGCGGTACCGCTTCTACAGCTTCGGGGACGCATGCCTGCTGACGTGATCGGATCCTTCGACCTCGTGGCCACGGACGGCGACGCCCGGGCGGGTGTGCTGCACACCGCGCACGGGCCGCTGGCCACGCCGGCGTTCATGCCGGTCGGCACCAAGGCGACCGTTAAGGCGATGCTCCCGGCCGAGCTGCGCGCGCTGGGCGCCGGGATCCTGCTGGGCAACACCTACCACCTGCACTTCCGGCCCGGCGAGGAGCTGATCGCCGAGCTCGGCGGACTGCACAGCTTCATGGCGTGGGACGGGCCGATCCTCACCGACTCGGGCGGCTTCCAGGTGTTCTCGCTGCGGCACACCGCCGACCGCGTTGACGACGACGGCGTCTGGTTCAGGTCGGTGTACGACGGCAGCAGGCACCGGTTCACGCCGGAGCTGGCGATGGCGGTGCAGCGCAGCCTGGGTTCGGACATCGCGATGGCGTTCGACGAGTGCACGCGGGCGGACGTCGAGCCGGCCGAACTGGCGGCGGCCGTCCGCCGCACCTCGCTCTGGGCGCGCCGCTCGCGGGAGGCCGAGATGGCGCCCGGGCAGCTGGTGTTCGGGATCTCCCAGGGCGCCACCGACATGGTGCTGCGCGAGCGCAGCGTCGCCGACATCCTCGACATCGGGTTCGACGGCTACGCGATCGGCGGGCTGTCGGTGGGCGAGGAACGCAGCGAGATGCTGCGTACCGTCTCCGCCACCACGGCCATGATGCCTCCCGACCGGCCCCGCTACTTCATGGGGATCGGCGACCCGGAGGGCGTGGTCGAGATGATCTCGCGCGGCGTGGACATGTTCGACTGCGTGCTGCCCACGCGGCTCGGCCGCACCGGCGCAGCGCTGGTTCCCGGCGGGCGGATCAACCTGCGCAACGCCCGCTTCGCGCGGGACCAGGCGCCGCTGGTCGAGGGCTGCACGTGCCCGGCCTGCACGACCTTCTCCCGGGCGTACATCAGGCACCTGATCACGCAGGAGGAAATCGTCGGGTTGCGGTTGCTGACCCTGCACAACCTGCATACCGTGATCGCACTCACGCAAACCGCTCGCGAGTCGATCATTGCAGGAAGGTTCGCGGCGTTCCGCGAATCTGAGCCCTGCTGACTATCCTTCGATGGTTCGTGTCGGACAAACGACGTAATCTGCTTATCCTGGGGATCGTGGCCGTGCTGCTGGCCGGCTCCGCCGTGCTCATGGTCACGCGCGACTTCCGGCTGGGCCTGGACCTGCGCGGTGGCATCGAGGTCGTGCTGGAGGCGCGGCCGACCCAGGGCGAGAAGGTGACGTCCGACCTGCTGAGCCAGTCGGCGGACATCCTGCGCAGGCGCATCGACCCGCAGGGAGTGTTGTCCCCGGAGATCCGCACCAGCTCCTCCGACGGCCAGGTGACCGTTGCCGTCCCGGGCGCCAAGAACGCTCAGGACGTCGAGCGGCTGCTGGTGGCCAGCGGTCAGCTGCAGAGCTTTGACCTCTTCCAGTTCCTCAACCAGACGTCGGCGGCCGGCCGCAACCAGGCGAAGCCGTACGCCTCGATGTACGACCTGCTGAAGGCTGCGCAGCCTCAGGTGAAGGACGAAAGCGACGTCGCCGGCTGGGCGCTGTTCGACAAGAGCACGAAGAAGCAGTACGGGCAGATCGAGGCGACCAAGGCTCAGGTGCTGCAGGACGTCGCCGGCGAGGCACAGCCCGCGGACCCGGTCTGGCTGCCGGTGCCCAAGGGCACGTCGGTCGTCTCGTGTCCGGCCGTGAACAGCTGCCCCGGCGTGACCACCACCGAGGGCACGTTCTACTACCTGTTCGACCTCAACACGGACGAGCGTGGCAACCCGGACGTGATCACCGGCGACCAGGTGGGCGCCGAGGCCTCGACCGACCCGAACTCCGGCCAGCCGATCGTCTCGCTGACGTACAAGAACGGCGGCGGCGACGAGTTCCACAACATCACCCGCAACCTGGCGATCGAGGGGCGCGCGGCGGGGACGCCGATGCCGCAGGCGATCGTCGTCGACGGCCAGCTGGTGGCGACGCCGATCGTCGACTACAACCAGTTCCCCGACGGGATCGACGTCTCGATCAACAACTCGAGCGAGATCACCGGCGTCTCGCGGTCGGAAGCCGAGCGGATTGCCCTCGAGGTGCAGGCCGGCTCGCTGCCGCTCAAGTTCAGCGCCGTCTCGACCACGGTGATCGGCGCCTCGCTGGGGCAGGACGCCCTGCGCGACGGCCTGATCGCGGGCGCCGCCGGCCTGATCTTCGTGATGATCTTCCTGATCATCGTCTACGGGTTCCTGGGCGTGATCGCCGACATCGCGCTGCTCATCTACGGCGTGCTGCTGGCGGGAATCGTGCTCGCCCTGGACGTCACCATGACCCTGCCCGGCATCGCCGGCACGATTCTCACCATCGGTGTTGCCGCCGACGCAAACATCGTCATCTTCGAACGTATCAAGGAAGAGGTGAGAGTCGGGAAGTCGATACGCACAGCGATCGCGATCGGCTACCAGAAGGGCTTCCGCACGATCGTCGACGCGAACGTCGTCACGCTGATCACGGCTGCGATCCTGTACGTGTCGACCACGTCGAGCGTCAAGGGCTTCGCGCTGATGCTGGGTATCGGCGTGATCACGTCGATCTTCACCGCCGTCGTCGCGACCCGGGCAATGCTCTCCCTGCTCGCCGGCCTCAAGTTCATGTCGTCCAAGCGCGTGCTGGGCAACATCGGCACCGGCGACCGCTGGAAGAAGTACGACCTGATCGGCAAGACCAAGCTGTGGTTCGCGATCTCGGCGATCGCCATGGGCATCGGCGTGTTCAGCCTGGCGACCCGCGGCCTCAACGAGGGCATCGACTTCACCGGCGGGTCGAAGATCGAGTTCACGACGCCGGCGGCGCACTCGACCGACGAGGTGTCCTCGATCGTCAGCGACACGGGCGTCAAGGAGCCGCAGGTGGTCGGCACCGGCAGGAGCGAGAACGGCGACTACAAGGGCTTCCGGATCCAGTCGAAGTCGCTTCAGCCGAAGGTGCAGTCGGACACCTTGGTCGCCATCGCGACCAAGCTCGACGTCCCGCGTGACGACATCAGCGTCCGCAACGTGTCGAGCTCGTTCGGCTCGTCCGTGCTCGACTCCGCCTACCTGGCGATCGCGTTCTCGCTGCTGATCATCTTCCTGTACATCACGTTCCGGTTCGAGTGGCGGTTCGCGGTGCCGGTGATGGTCGCGCTCGGGCACGACATCATCATCACGCTCGGCTTCTACTCGATCCTGCAGCGCGAGGTGACCGCCGACACGGTGGCCGCGGTGCTGACCGTGCTCGGCTATTCGCTGTACGACACGGTGATCGTGTTCGACCGTGTGCGCGAGAACATCAAGATCCTGCCGCGGCTGACCGCCGGCAAGCTGGTCAACGAGTCGCTGGCCGAGACGATCACGCGATCCCTGAACACCTCCCTGGTCACGCTGATCCCGGTCGTGCTGCTCTACGTCTTCGGCACGGGGTCGCTGCAGGACTTCGCGTTCGCGCTGATCGTCGGCATCGCGTCCGGCGCGTACTCGTCGATCTTCATCGCAGCCCCGCTGCTGGCGATCCTGCTGGAGCGCGAGCCTCGGTTCGAGCACCGCCGCCAGGAGCTGATCCGCTCGGGCGAGCTGCCGCCGACACCGGTGCGCGGCGCTCCCGCTGCCCCTGTGCCCGCCGCGGACGGCCCGGCGGTCGATGGTCCGGCGCCAAAGCGGCCGCGCCGCAGGCGCGCGAGACCGCACGGCCGCTCACGCTGACGCCAAAAGGGGCAGCACATCGCCCCCCATTCGGGTGGCTACCTTCCGGGCGACGGTGCCGATGTGTTGTCCACTATGGACCATCGGTCCGATAGCTCCCAGCGCCGTTTCGACGACCTGATCTCCGTGATCGAGTCGACGCGCGCGCTCGCAGAAGCCGCCGACTCGTCGGAGGCCATGTCGCTGTTCGCGCGCGAGCTGACCCTGCTGTTCGAGGCCTCGGCGTGCCTGATCTCGGAGTACGACCCCTCGACGGCGACGGTCACCGACTGGGCCGCGTACGTGATCCCGCCGGCGCAGCTGAACGTGGTCGCCGAGAACTACCAGCTCGACGAGTACCCGAGCACGCGCCGTGTGCTGGAGGGGCTGGAGGAGACGTCGACGTGTATCGGCGACGGCGGCGATCCGGCCGAGCACCGCTTCCTCGAGGAGGCCGGCTTCGGCGCCAGCATGATGGTGCCGCTGGTCATGGACGGCGCCGCGACCGGGCTGATCGAGCTGTTCGACGCGCGTAAGCGCCGGTTCGACCTGGACGACCGCCGGTTCTGCCGGCTGCTCGCCGACCAGGCGGGGATCGTACTTGGCGCCGTGCGGATGGCCGACCGGCTGGAGGAGCAGCATCTGGCCACGGTCGGCGCCCTCGCTGCGGCGCTGGAGGCGAAGGACGCCTACACCGGCAGCCACGCGCAGACGATCGCCGAGTTCGCGGTCGCTGTCGGCGAGGAGCTGGGGCTGTCCGGCCGCGAGCTGCGTGCCGTGCGCATGGGTGCGCTGCTGCACGACGTCGGCAAGATTGCCATCCCGGACGCCATCCTCAACAAGCCGGGGCCGCTGACGGACGACGAGTTCATGGTCATGAAGAGCCACACCACGATCGGCGCCGACATCATCCGCGGCATCCCGGGGATGGAGGAGGTCGTCGCCCTGGTGCGCTCGTCGCACGAGCGCTGGGACGGCCGCGGGTACCCCGACGGGCTGTCCGGCACCGACGTGCCGCGTGGCGCGTACGTGATCGCGGTCTGCGACGCGTTCCACGCGATGATCGAGGATCGGGTGTACCGCAAGGCGATGTCGCTCGAGGGCGCGACCGCCGAGCTCAACCGCTGCTGCGGCTCGCAGTTCATGCCCGCCGCCGTCGAGGCGCTGGTCCGCGTGATCGAGCGCGGCGGCCAGCGGGTCGTGCGCTTCTCCCAGGCCGCCTGAGCCGGCTCCCCGCCGGTTCGACGGTTGACGGATTCTCGCACCGCACATAGCATCTGTGATATGGGTCGAGGTCGGGTCATCGCACTGTTGTCGGTGGTGCTCGGTGCGGTCCTGGTCGGCTGCGGCGGCATTCCCGGGCTGGGATCGGGCGCCGACCCGGCGATGTGCGTCGACGCCTGGAACCACGGCACGAAGGACGGCAAGCCGGCGCCGCCGGGCAGCATGATCTCCACGGCCGAGGTCGGACGACCCGGTGCGTCGTACGGATTCGTCGCCCGCCGCGTCGCCGTGGCGGCGACCGGCGACGGGATGGGCTGCCAGGTGACGTTCGATCTGGGCACCTCAACGTTCACCTACGGCAGCGGGAGCACGGGGTGGGATCCGCGCCCTCGGCCCGACATCTCCGGGTGGTTGCCCGCGCAGGATGTGCGTCCGCTCGCCGGCCCATCGGCGCTCGTGCCGGCACCGCGGTGGAACGCCTGCCAGGAAGGCGACGGCACTCTGACGCTGCACCCTGATGGCTGTCTGGTCCGCCCACCGCTCGCACCGCCCAGCCGCATTGCGGAGCTGGTCGAGCAACGTGCCTGGATTGCGCTGACCAGCAACACGCGCGGGGCGGATATGGGTGACGGTCGTACCGCCTTCTGGCTTGGCCCGAGGTTCCAGGGAGCGGCTGCGCAGCCGGGCATCCCGGCGCCCGGCGGGGCATCCGTCCAGGTGACGTATTTCATACCGGACGAGGATCGCCTCGACTACGTGCAGGTGCTGAGCTACAACCGCCGCCTCAACGCCGTTTCCTGCCTGGGCGACGACTACCAGTGCGCAAACGGCCTCCCGGTCGATGCGACGCTGCTTGGGCGGCGGGATACGCGGCTGCAGACAGTGTTCGTCACGAGCGCCGGACACACGATCGTCAGCGCCCCGATGCGCCGCCGGATCCTCGACGCGCTCGAGCCGGTCAGCGCGACCTCGCCGCACCCGGACGTGTGTGCCGGCCGCCCCGACTTCGACTGCGGCGTGACCGGCGTGGGCACGGAGCCCGAGCCGGTCAGTCCGCCGCCCCCGGCCGCGGGTGGGTACTGGCTGGGCCCGGACTTCCAGGGTCCGCCGCTCCTCGACCAGCAGGCGCTACCTGGCACGGTCGCCTACCTCTACACGCTGATGAGTCACCACACGTCTGTCCGGGTCGTCACGGCTCCGCCGGGCCTGCTCGACGCCTGCATCCATAGCCGTTATTGCTCGCAGAGCGTCTACGCGGGCATCAAGCAGACGCCGGTGATCGCAAAGGTGCGGCGCGGCGGCAAGTGGGTCGTCCTCATCCAGAATGGCGGCGCACCGCTCCCCGGCAAGCTTGTGCATCAGATGGTCAGGGCGATCCAGCCGACTTAGGCCGGCGCCGCGTCTTCGCAGGCGACGAGCTCGCCGCCGCGCGAGCGCACCCAGGCCAGCAGTCTGTCGTAGACCCGATCCCAGCCGCGCCCGTACGCCGGCGCGAACCGGTTGTTGTGCCACAGCACCGCGGCCGTGCCGCCGCTCTGGGCGACCAGCTCGAGCACGGCGATCGCGCGCCGCAGTCCGTCCTCCGCCGAGAGCCCCAGGTGGTGCGCGTCCTGCAACGTCGCGTCCATCACCGCCAGCGGCACCTCGAGCAGGCCCAGCGGGCGGTCGCGGTCCAGGTCGTACGGGTGGTAGGGGTGCGAGAACCCGGCGCGGAGGCCCGGCTGGTCGCCGTAGCCCTGCGTCGAGTCGACGCGGAAGCCGAGTCCGTCCAGCAGCCGCAGGTCGCGGTGGGTCTCGTGGCGCAGGAAGTGGAAGCGGACGCTGGTCACGGCACGCCCGGCCGCGTCCTCGACCCGCCGGCGCTCCTCCGCAATTCGCGTGGCGTTGCCGCTCGCCGTGTAGCTCGGGTGCAGCCCGACCTCGTCGCCGCCGGCGACGATCGTGCCGGCGATCCTGCCGAGCAGGCGCTCGTAGGGCTGGGCCGGACCGTCCGCCGGATGCGCGTGGCCGCCGATCAGGAAGTGGGTCGACCGTCCGCCGTGGCGGCCCTCGACCTCGCGCATCTGCTGGAACGTCCACATCGGGTCGCTGCCCCGCACGCGGTGGTACGGCAGACCTGCGAGCCCGGCGGCCTCGGCACGGACGTCCGCGGGCCGGCGCTCGCGCACCGCCTGCTTGAGGCGCCACGCCGACGCCCGCACCGCGGAGCGGCCGTGCCAGTGCCACGGCTCGTCGATGTCGTGCGAGAGGACGACGCGGAAGCCGGGCCGGCGCTGGGCGCCGTAGACCTCCTGGAACCGGCGGAGCAACGCGTCGACGGCGGGCGACTCGGGGTCGGCCGCCGAGAAGGCGGCGGCGAACCGGCCGTGGCGGTCGCGGGAGGATCCCGGCCGTTCCTCCCACCGGGACAGGTGCCAGAAGGCGACGGCCACCAGGTCGTCGCCGAACTGTGGCTCACCGCCGTCCAGGAACGACCAGGCGGCCTCGTCGCCGGGAAGCGACGACGACGGGTACGCCACGTCGACCGGCGCGGCGCAGGCCGCAAGCAGCGTGTCGATCGCCCACCGCGCCTTGCCAGCGATCTGTGGCGGCGCGTCGACGGTGACCGTCACGCGCGGCCACCCGAGCGCAGCGCGCCGTACACCTGGTGCACCGCGGGCATCGGGTCGCGCAGCGACAGCACCGGCTCCTGAAATGGTGGGCGCAGGGGCTCGAGGGTCGCCCGCAGCGACAGCCGGTCGCGGCGGCTCTCCCTGAGATGGCGGACGAGGGCGACCCACCGCCGCCGGCCGGCGCGCTCGCTGGTCGCCGGGTCGACGGGCAGTCCGACCGCGTCCCGGTACGCCATCCCGGCCAGGTCGACGCCGCATGACCGGGCCAGCGAATGCCACTGCCAGAGCCGGGCGTTCACCTCCATCAGCCGCAGCGTCCCGTCCCGCGGGTCGCGCTTGTACTCGACCTGCGAGATCCCGTGGAACCCCAACTCGCGGAGCAGCGTCAGGGCGCCGTCCACCGCTGTGTGATCCCACACCGCCTCACCCACCCGGCAGGTGCCGACGCCGGCCGGCGCCTGCAGCAGCTTGCGGCCGCAGAACACGCCCAGCGCACGGCCGTCCCCGGCCAGATAGCTGCCGACCGTCCACAGGCAGTCGTCGCCGCCCGGGATCTTCTCCTGCAGCATCGGGTCGAACGCCGCGCCCTCCCGGTAGGCGCTGAGCAGCTCGCCGGCGTTCTGCGCCTCGATCAGCGGGGCGCCGTGCACCCGCTTGAACCCGGCGCCCAGCGACGGCTTCATCACGGCCGGGTAGCGGATCCGGCTGGCGGCATCGAGCGCCTCGTCCTCGCTCCGCGGATGAAACGTCGGGGGCAGCAGCACGCCGGCCCTCTCGGCCGCGTCGTACTGGAACCGCTTGGCCTGAATCGGATCGATCAGCTCCCGCGGGCCGAACGGCAGCAACATGCCCTCCGGCGCGTGGCGGTTGACGGCCACCAAGTACTCGTCGTGCGTGGGAAACGCGACCGCCGGCCGGCCCAGCGCGCCGGCCACCTCATGGAGCAGCGCCGCGAAGCCGGCGGGGTCATCGTCGGGCCGCGGGCAGACGACGGGCACCGCGTGCCGGGAACGCAGCCCGAGCGCCTGGCGCCGGTGGTCGAACGCCACCACGGGCACGCCGGCACGGGCCAGCGCGCGGATCGCCGACAGGCCGTTGACGTAGGAACATTCCAGCACCAGAGCGGGCGGCACGCCGCGACCGCCCAGTTGGGCGATGCGCCGGCGGAGGTCGGGGGAGAGGCTCGTCACGAGCACGCCCGATGGTACAGTCGGGCGCATGGCCGACCGCCCGCTGCGGGTGCTCGCGGTCGCCGACGCGCAGTCGATCCACACGTTGCGGTGGGCGCGACGTCTGGCCGATCGCGGGCATGCGCTCCACATCGTGTCCGACCGTGTCGCCGTCCGCCCGGCGGACGCCGCCGGGCTGCACATCCACGACGTCCGCACGCTCGACGCGATCACCCGGGTCAAGGGCGTCCGCCGGCTGCGGTTCGGCGCTGCCATCCGCAACCTCTGCCGGCGCGAGCAGATCGACGTCGTGCACGGGCACGGCACCGCGCCGTACGCCTACTGGGGCGCCCTGGCCGGCGTGCACCCCTACGTGGTCAGCCCGTGGGGGCGCGACGTGCTGGTCGACGCCAAGCAGGAGCCGGGGAAGACGAGGGCTCGCAGGGCGTTCGATGCGGCGGACTGGGTGGTCGTCAACTCGGGGGCGATCGAGGACGCCGCAATCGAGGCCGGGGCAGATCCCGCGCGGATCACGCACATCCTCTGGCACACGCAGCTGGCCGGCTTCGGGCCCGAGCGAGGCGACCCGGCCGGTCTGCGCCGCGAGCTGGGCTTTCCCGACGATGCGCTGGTGGTGATGTCACTGCGCAACTTCCAGCACCGCACCAACATCGACGTGCTGGTGCGCGCGTTCGCTCGGCTGGTACGCGAGGAGCCGCGCGCCCGGCTGGTGCTGGCTGCGCGCGCGGGGGAGACCAGGGCCGAGATCGAGGCGCTGGTGGCCGAGCTCGACCTGGGCGACGTCGTGAGGTTTCACCGGGTCGAGCCGGAGGACCTGCCCGTGCTGGCGGCGTCCGGGGACGTCGTCGTCTCGATCGCCGACACCGACTCGTCGCCGTCGTCCCTGCTCGAGGCGATGGCCAGCGGCCGGGCGATGGTCGGCGGCTGGTGCCCGTCGATCGACGAGTGGATCGAGCAGGGCGAGGGCGCCGAGATGGTGCCGCCCAAGGACGAGGATGCGGTGCTCGCCGCGCTGCGCAGACTGCTTGCCGACGAGCAGCTGCGGCGCAGCTACGGCGAGCGCAACCGCCGCGTCGTCCGGGAGCGAGTGGGCGAGTCCGCGCCCGCCCTGGAGAGCCTCTACCGGCAGCTGATGGCTAGAGTTCCTGCCCGTGTCTGAGGCGAAACGCGTGATGATCATCGGCCTCGACTGCGCGGCGCCGAAGATCCTGTTCGACGACATGCGCAGCGAGCTGCCCGTCATCTCCGGCCTGATGGAGCGGGGCGTCTGGGGTGAGCTGGAGTCGTGCGACCCGCCGATCACCGTGCCTGCGTGGTCCTGCATGATGAGCTCGAAGGACCCCGGCACGCTCGGCTTTTACGGCTTCCGCAACCGCAAGGACCACAGCTACGACGGGATGACGTTCGCCACCAACGAGAAGATGAAGCACGACCGCGTGTGGGACATCCTCTCTCGGGACGGCAGGCACGTGGTCGTGCTGGGCGTGCCGATGACATTCCCGCCGCGGCAGGTGAACGGCGAGATGGTCTCCTGCTTCCTGGCGCCGTCGATCGAGTCCCGCTACACGTATCCCGAGGAGTTGCGCGACGAGATCGCGCAGACCGTGGGCGAGTACATGGTCGACGTGCCGAACTTCCGCACCGACGAGAAGGAGCGGATCATGCGGGACATCAAGGAGATGACCCGCCGCCGGTTCGAGCTCGCGCGCCATCTGCGCGACACCCGCGACTGGGACTTCCTGATGATGGTCGAGATGGGCACCGACCGCCTGCACCACGGGTTCTGGCGCTTCTACGACCACGACCACCCCGACTACCAGCCGGGCACCCGCTGGGAGGAGGAGTTCCGCGCGTACTACCGCAGCGTGGACGCGGAGATCGGCCGGCTGATCGAGGGGCTGGGAGACGACACGGCCGTGCTGGTTGTGTCCGACCACGGCGCGCAGTCGATGATCGGCGGGATCCAGGTGAACGAGTGGCTGCAGCGCGAGGGCTACCTGCGGCTGGCGGAGCAGCCCGACGGCGTGATCCCGATCGGCCGGGCGACCGTCGACTGGCCGAACACTCGGGTCTGGGCCGACGGCGGCTACTACTCGCGGATCTTCCTGAACGTCCGCGGCCGCGAGCCGGAGGGCACCGTTGACCCGGCGGACTACGAGGCGTTACGCGACGAGCTGATCGCCAAGCTGGAGGCGCTGGGGGACGAGCACGGGAACCCGATCGGGACGCGCGTCTTCCGCCCGCAGGACCTCTACCACGAGGTCAACGGGGTCGCGCCCGACCTGATCTGCTACTTCGGGAACCTGACCTGGCGCTCGATCGGATCGCTGGGGGACGGGCGGATCCAAGTGCGCGAGAACGACACCGGGCCGGACGACGCGAACCACGCGAAGATGGGCGTGTACGTGATGGCCGGCCCGGGGATGCCGACCGCGTCGCCCGATCGGGCAACGCTGTTCGACATCGCTCCGACGGTGCTGACCGCGATGGGCTATCCGGTGCCGGCAGACATGCAAGGCCGAAGCCTGGTGTGATGCTGCGCCGCGCCGCCGTCGCCCTGTGTGCCGCGGCAGCGCTCAGCGGCTGCACCACTGGCGGAGGCGCTGCTGGCGGTGCCAACGGCACCGATCAGCCGGCGCTCCGCCACCTCGGCCCGGGCGGCGTCGCCTGGCTGGTCAAGTGGCAGCGATGGAGCCTGCATGCCGCCGACGGCTCGTCGCTGGCGCTCGACTCGCCGCCGGCCCGCGCCGCCGCATCGTGTGCGACGCTGCGCTCGAAGGTCGGCCCGCCGGCGGATCGCCGGCTCAACCAGGTGTGGGTCAGCGCCCAGCAGGAGTGCGCGTCGATCCAGCGCCTCGCACAGACCTCCGACCGCGACGGCCGGCTGAGCGCGGCTGAGCTGCGGGTGGTGAACCGCATCCACGACACGGCGGAACGCTCACTCCACCAGGTCGACCATCTGCTGGTGATCGGCGAGCCGCCACCGGTGTCGAGCGATCCGACCGACGTCACCCGCATCGACCCGCGGTACGGCGTTGCCGCCGATCGCATCCTCAGCTGGGGCGATACCACCGGCGGCGCTGCGCCGCAGCACGTGTCAGTGCGCTGCTACGGCGAGGCGGACTGGGCTCCGCTGGCCGAGGAGCAGCGGATCTTCTACCCGAAGTTCTCGGTTGACGACACGATCGCGTTCGTCGTCACGCAGATGCCGCAGACGGTGTTCCTGTCGCCATCGGTGTGTAGCGGGCTCGACTCTTTGGAGGCGGGTGACCGGCCGACGGACGAGGGCTCGCTGCTCGAGCTGGGGACGGCGGTCAACGCGCTGGCGCACGAATCGGTGCACCTGACGGGCGTGCTCGACGAGGCGGTGACGGAGTGCCGCTCCGTACAGCTGATCGTCGAGGCGGCGAAGACGCTGGGTGTCGATCCGTCGTACGGGGCCAGGATGCGCGACGCGTACTGGAACGACGCGTATCCCACGTTGGCCTCGGCGTACCGCACGAGCGAGTGCCACGACGGGTCGGCTCTCGACCTCGACTCGACGCGCCACGCCTTCCCCTGACCCGGGACGGCGGTACGATGGACGCGATGGCGACATCGACCCGTTTCTCGCAGCGGCGACAGACGATCGGGCGGGTGCGGGAGATCGCACAGGTCGCCGCGCGCCACGGATTCGGCTACGTCTTCGAGCGGCGGCCGCTGCGGCGGGGCCAGGAGCCCGAGTCGATGCAGGCCGTCGGCCGCCACCTGCGGGAGATGCTCGACGAGCTCGGGCCGACGTTCGTCAAGTTCGGCCAGCTGCTTTCGACGCGCCCGGATCTCGTGCCGCCCGAGGTGATCGCCGAGCTCCGGCTGCTGCAGGACACCGTCTCGCCCTTCCCGTACGAGGAGGCGGAGGAGGTGATCCGCCAGGAGCTGAAGGCCGGCGTCGGCGAACTGTTCGCGAGCTTTGACCCGGTGCCCGTCGCCGCAGGCTCGATCGGCCAGGTGCACCTGGCCGAGCTGCCGAACGGCCGCAAGGTCGCCGTCAAGGTGCAGCGGCCGAATGCCCCGGCCCAGATCGAGGCCGACCTGGTGCTGCTGCGCCGCGTTGCGCGTCTGGTCAAGCAACGCGTGGAGAGCCTCGACTTCATCGACGTCGAGGCGCTGGTCGACGAGTTCGCGCGGTCGATCCGCAGCGAGCTCGACTACCGCACGGAGGCGCGCAACGCGGACGTGATGCGCAGCAACTTCGCGGAGAACGACCGTGTGCGCATCCCCAAGGTGTACTGGACGTACTCCGGCATGCGGGTGCTCACGCTGGAGTGGATCTCCGGGCCGAAGCTGGGCGAGCTCGACCTGGTGTCGCTGCCTATGGACGAGCGGCGGCGGCTCGCGATGCTGCTCGCGGACACGTGGCTCGAGATGATCTTCCGCCACGGCGTCTTCCACGGCGACCCGCATCCGGCGAACATCTTCGTACTGGCGGACGGCCGGCTGGGACTGGTCGACTTCGGCATCGTCGGCACGCTGTCGCCGGCCGACATGCGGCGGCTGACCCGGCTGCTGGTGGACGCCGTCAACGAGAACGTGGACGCACTGCCGCGGCGGCTGCGCGACCTCGGGGTGCGGTTCTCGCACGAGCAGGAGGAGGAGTTCCGGCTCGAGCTGCGCGAGGTGTTCTACCGCTATCACGGCGCCGCGATCGGCGAGATCGACCCGATCCAGGTGATTCGCGAGGCGTTCACGCTGATCGCCAGGATGCACCTGCGGATCCCGACCCGGTTCGCCATGCTGGACAAGACCCTGGCGACGCTGGGCGGCGTCGGCGCGGAGCTCTACCCGGACTTCAACGTGTTCGAGGTGGCCGAGCCGTACGCCCGCGACCTGGTGTCGTCGGAGCTCTCGCCGCGTGCGCTCTTCGACCGCGGCCGCGAGGAAGCGACGCACATCGGCGCGATCTTGATGGATCTGCCGTACACGGTGCACGACACGATCGAGCAGTTCCGCGACGGCGAGATCGAGCTGAAGTTCCGGCACCGCGGCCTGGAGGAGATGACCTCCAAGGCGGACGCCGTCTTCAACCGCCTCGCGCTGGCGATCGTGGCCGCCGGGGCGTTCATCGGCTCGGGCCTGGTGGCGATCGCGGCCGACAGCGGCCCGGAGGTGTTCGGCGTCAAGGTCGTCGCCTGGATCGGCTTCCTGGGAGCGCTCGGCGTCGCCGGCATCCTGGTGCTCTCGATCCTGCGCAGCGGGCGCTTGTAAAGACGGGGTCAGACCCCGTATTTACAGCGCACGTCCTCGCGTGCAACAAAGGGGTCTGACCCCGTTGTTGCGCGGAGCGCCGTCCGGGGGCGTTCGTAGCATGGGATGTCCGTGGATCCACTCTGGACATTCGCCCGGTGCGCCGAGGATGAAGCGCTCGCCCTGGCCGGGGAGCTGGGCATTCAGCGCACGACCGCCGAGGTGCTGATCCGCCGCGGGCACACGTCGCCGGAGGGCGCGCGCGCGTTCATGGAGCAGGACGGCCCCGCCCACGACGCGTTCCTGCTGGGCGACATGGAGGCGGCGTGCGACCGGATCGAGCAGGCCATCGCTTCCGGCGAGCGGATCTGCGTCCACGGCGACTACGACGTCGACGGGATCTGCGCGACGGCGCTCGCCGTCCAGGTGCTGGAGGAGCTCGGCGCCCACGTCGAGTGGCACCTGCCGAGCCGCTTCGAGGAGGGCTACGGCGTCGGTGTCCAGGCGCTCGAGCGGGTCGCGGCCAGCGGCGTCCGCCTGCTGCTGACGGTGGACTGCGGGATCACCGCCGTCACCGAGGTCGAGCGCGCCCGCGAGCTGGGCATGGACGTGATCATCACCGACCACCACCGGCCCGGGCCGGCGCTGCCGGATGCCCTGCGGGTCGCCACCCGCCCATCGGACTACCCGTTCCCGGAGCTGTGCGGCAGCGGCGTCGTCTTCAAGCTCGCCGAGGCCCTGCACCGTCGCGCAGGCCGCGATCCGGCCGACCTCGAGCGGCACCTCGACCTGGTCGCCCTGGCCACCGTCGCGGACGTCGTCCCGCTGCTCGACGAGAACCGCCGGCTCGTCCGCGCAGGGCTGCGCCGGCTCGCCCGCACGACGCGTCCCGGCCTGCGGGCGCTGATGGTCGCTGCCCGGGTCGACCGTACGCGGATCGGCGCCGGCGACCTCGGCTTCCGGCTCGGCCCGCGGATCAACGCCGCCGGCCGGCTGGGCCACCCCGGCGACGCCCTGGAGCTGCTGCTGACGGACGACGAGGGCCGGGCCCGGGAACTCGCGGACAAGCTGGAGACGCTGAACCGCCGTCGGCAGCAGGTCGAGAGCGAGATCCTGGACGGCGCGGTCGCCCAGGTCGAGGCCGCCGACGGCGAGTGGCGCTCCCGCCGCGCGTACGTGCTCGCCTCGTCCGAGTGGCACGAGGGCGTGATCGGCATCGTCGCCTCGCGGCTGGTCGAGCGATACGGCCGCCCGGTGGTGCTGATCGCCATCGGCGACGACGAGGCGAAGGGCTCCGGCCGCAGCATCCCGGCGTTCGACCTGCACGGCGGCCTGGCCGCGGCGGGCGGACACCTGCTGCGCTTCGGCGGCCACCGCGCCGCCGCGGGCCTGTCGATCGACCCGGCCGAGATCGACGCCTTCTCCGCCGCCCTGGCACGGCATGCCGACGCGACACTGACGGATGACGACCTGCGCCCGTCGGTGCGGATCGACGCCGTGCTCGCGCCCGGCGAGGTCTCGCTCGACCTGGTCGACGAGCTGGCCCGGCTCGAGCCGTTCGGGCTGGGCAACCCCGGCGTGACGCTGCTCGCCCCCGCGGCGACGCTGCGCGGCGTCGGCGCGATCGGTGAGGGACGGCACCTGCGGGCGACGGTCGAGCTCGGCGGCTTTCGCTGCGGCGCGGTCGGCTTCGGCATGGGCCCGCGCGCGGATGCGCTGCAGTCGGGCGGGCGGGTGGACGTCGCCTACCGCCTGGGCCGGAACGAGTGGAACGGCGCGGTGGCTGCGCAGATGCTGCTTCGCGCGCTGGTCGCGCTGCCCGAGCTGAACGTCGACCCGCCACAGCCCCGCGGCGACCGCTCGCACGCCGCCGCAACCGTCGACCTCCGCGGCCGCGGCGTGCAGGTGGCCACCGTTGCGCGCCTCGCAGCGGCCGGCGAGGACGTGCTGGTCGTGGTCGCCGACCGCGACCGCAGGCGGCGGATGCTCCGCGGCCCGCTGTCGCCCCAGCGGTTCGGCGGCGGGACGGTCGCGCTCGCCGAGTACGGCGAGCTGGACGGGATCGAGGGCTTCGCCGAGGCGGTCGCGCTCGATCCGCCCTCCGACGCCGAGTCGACGCTGGCGCTGGAGACGCTGGGCGCCCGGTGCCGTGTGCACCTGGTATGGGGCGCCGCCGAGATCGAGTTCGCCCGCGAGGTGGCCGAGCTGCGCGCGCCGCTCCGCCCGGCGCTGATCGCGGTCTGGCGCGCCCATCGCACCGGTTCGGCGCCGAACCTGCCTCCCGAGACCGTCGCCGCATGCCTGGCCGTGCTCGCCGAGCTGGGGCTCGACCCGGCGGCGGCACCCGAGGCGAAGGTCGACCTCGAAGGCTCGCCGACCTACCGCGAGGCGCTCGAACGCTTTGCCCTGGTTGAGCGCCATCTGGGCGCCCATGCCGTCGGCTGAACAGTCAACACTCCACAATGGAGCCGGAAGGGCCGATCAGTAGACTGTGGCTATGAACGTGGTGCTCCAGAGCGCAGAGGCCGAACGCCATGAACCACTCCTGACGGAGCTGCTCGCGCATGTCTCGGCGTACAACCCGAACCCCGACGGCGAGCTGATCGGCCGGGCGTTCGACTACGCCTGCGAGTACCACAAGGGCCAGCGCCGCAACAGCGGCGAGGACTTCATCCACCACCCGTGGAGCGTCGCCGTCATCTGCTGCGACATGAAGCTCGATTCGTCGACCATCGCCGCCGCGCTGCTGCACGACGTCGTCGAGGACACGGAGGCGGACGCGGACGGCCTGCGCGCGGAGTTCGGCGACGAGGTCACGGTGCTGGTCGAGGGCGTGACCAAGCTGTCGCGGATGAACTTCGCCAGCCGCGAGCAGGCCCAGGTCGAGAACTACCGGAAGATGATCATGGCGATGGCGCAGGATCTGCGCGTGATCCTGATCAAGTTCGCCGACCGCCTGCACAACATGCGCACCATCGCCGGCCTGCCCAAGCAGAAGCAGGTGCAGAAGGCGAAGGAGACGATCGAGATCTACGCGCCGCTGGCACACCGGCTGGGCGTCCATTCGATCAAGTGGGAGCTCGAGGACCTGGCGTTCCAGACGCTGCTGCCCCGCCGCTACGCCGAGATCGAGTCGATGGTCAACCAGCGCCGCGCCGACCGCGAGCGCTACGTCGACGAGGCGGCCGCGATCCTGTCGAAGGAGCTCGAGGTGCAGGGCATCGAGGCCGACCTGTCCGGCCGCGCGAAGCACTTCTACTCGATCTACGACAAGATGGCCCAGGGCGGCAAGGAGTTCAACGAGATCTACGACCTGACGGCCATGCGTGTGCTGGTCGACTCGGTCAAGGATTGCTACGGCGCGATCGGCATCATCCATTCGCTGTGGAAGCCGATGCCGGGTCGGTTCAAGGACTACGTGGCCATGCCCAAGTTCAACATGTACCAGTCGCTGCACACGACGGTGATCGGGCCACAGGGAAAGCCGCTGGAGATCCAGGTGCGCACGCGCGACATGCACATGACCGCCGAGTACGGCATCGCCGCCCACTGGCTCTACAAGTCCAAGGGCGACCGCGCCGCCAGCGACGCCGCGCCGATGGCATGGGTCAGCCAGCTGATGGACTGGCAGAACGATGAACGCGATCCCAAGGAGTTCATGGAGTCGCTGCGGGTCGACCTGTTCTCCGACGAGGTGTACGTGTTCACGCCGGCCGGCGACGTCAAGAGCCTGCCCGCCGGCGCGACGCCGCTCGACTTCGCGTACGCGGTGCACACGGACGTCGGCCACCGCTGTGTCGGCGCCAAGGTCAACGGCCGGATCGTGCCGCTGCACTACACGCTCAACTCGGGCGACTTCGTCGAGGTGCTGACCTCCAAGAAGGAGCGGGGCCCGTCGCGCGACTGGCTGAACCTGGTCAAGACGTCCCGCGCCCGCAACAAGATCCGCCAGTTCTTCAGCCAGCAGCAACGCGAGGATCTCGAGCAGAAGGGCCGCGAGTCGCTGCACCAGGCGCTGAAGTCGAACGGGCTGCCGCACCAGAAGGTCGCGGCCTCCCCGCTGCTCGCCGGGATCATCCGCGACATGGGCTTCAAGAAGGCCGACGACTTCTACGTCGCCATCGGCGGCGGGAAGGTGCAGGTCGGCCAGGTCGTGTCGAAGGTGATCGGCCGGCTGAAGACGACCGAGGTGGTGGCGCCGGAGGAGGAGTTCACGATCAGCCGCCGCGCCCGGCGCCCAGCCGCGTCCACGACGTACGGGATCGTGGTCGACGGGGCCGCTGACACCGAGGTGCTGGTGCGGATGGCCAAGTGCTGCACCCCGGTGCCGGGCGACGACGTGGTCGGCTACATCTCGGTCGGGCGCGGCATCACCGTGCACCGCGAGGACTGCCCGAATGTCCGCGCCCTGCGCCGCAACCCGGAGCGATTCACGGAGGTTCACTGGGACGACGACAGCCCGGCCACGACCTCGTTCCGCGTCACCATCGCCCTGCAGTCGTGGGACCGCCCGCGCCTGCTCGAAGACGTCGCCCGGACCTTCGCCGAGTACGGCTGCAACATCGTCGAGTACGGCGGCCACGTCGCCGATCAGATGGCGCGCAACTGGTACACGGTCGAGGTGGGGGATGTGAAGACGCTGCGGTCGCTGCTCTCGGCGCTGAAGAACCTGGAAGCGGTCTTCGACGCCTACCGGGTGACGCCCGGCAGCTGAACTAGACTCGGCGCCGATGGATCTGCTCGAAGGCGAACGCGTGCTCTGGCAGGGCAACCCGAGCTGGAAGTCGCTGCTGCTGTTCTACGTGAAGTGGACGCTGATCTCGCTGATGCCGCTGTTGCTCTGGTACCTGTGGGGCGCCGTTGCGAGCGACGCCCCCGGGAGCATCCTGATCACTCTGACGGTGGTCGCACTGGTGGCGACGTTCGTCGGCGGGTGGATCAAGCGGGCGACCACCCGCTACCGGGTGACCGACCGCCGGATCAACGTCCGCACCGGGCTGGTCTCCCGGCATGACGCGTCGACCCACCTCGACCGCGTCCAGAACGTCAACATCAACCAGACGGCGTTCCAGCGCCTGCTCGGCGTCGGCAACATCGACTGGGACACGGCGGGCACGGACAGCGGCGACGCCGACTTCACGTTCTACGGCGTCGACGACCCGAGCGGTCTGATGCACATCGTGGACACGGCGCTGCACGCCTCGTCGGGCCAGCGCTCCGGCGGCATCTGAGCGGGCGGGCGTGAGCGGGGACGAGGCGCATGCCGATGCCATCCGCGCCTTCGCGCTGCGGTTTCCGGACGCGCGCGAGGATCATCCCTTCGGCCCCGGCGCACACGTCTTCAAGGTGGGCGACGGCAGCACCATGTTCGCGATCCTGGGCGACGGCCCACCGGTCACGGTCACGCTGAAGCTGACCCGGGAGGAGCGGGAGGTGGCGCTCGAGCTGCCGTTCGCCACCGAGGCGCGGTACGTCGGCCGCTACGGCTGGGTGACGGCCAGCATCGAGGATGAGCCGGCGTTCGAGGCCGTCTGCGAGTGGATTCGCGAGAGCTACTGGCTGAAGGCGCCGAAGCATCTGCGCGAGTCCGCCTGGTCCTAGGGCTCCCAGGGCTCGCCGCCGGTGTCCCACCCCAGCAGGCAGTGCGGCGAGAGCAGCTCGGCGACCCGCTCCAGGAACCCGCGGTCGGCGTCGCCGAACGCCGCAGGCTCGTCGGAGTCGATGTCGATCTCGGCAACGACGATGTCGTCGTAGCGAACGGGCACGACGATCTCCGACCTGGTCGACAGGAAGCAGGACAGGTAACGCGGGTCGGCGTTGACGTCGTCGACGATCTCCGTGCGGCCGCTGGCCGCGGCGGCGCCGCACACGCCCTGACCGACCGGGATCCGCACGTGCTCGGTCGCCGCCGGGCCGCGCCAGGGGCCGAGCACCAGGTCGCCCTCCTCGACGAAGTAGATGCCCACCCACGAGTAGTGCTCAACTCGGTCGTGGAGCACGTCGACCGTCTGGCGGACGATCTCGTCCACCTCGGACTCGCGGTCGATGATCGCCTCGATCTCGGCCAGCGCGGCCGCGTAGGCGTCGCTCACGCCGACTCCAGCTCGTGCTCGAACCGCTCGACGGCCGAGCGCACGCCGGGATCGACCGGTATCGGGCGCCGATTCGCCAGGTCTACCTGCACCATCGTCTGCCGAGCCGACACCAGATGCTGCCCAGTCGCAGTGTTGTCCGCCTCGAACTCCCAGATCATGCTGCTGGTGCCGATCCGGGCGACGCGGACGAACACGTCCAGCAGGTCGTCGAAGCGGGCCGGCGCGTGGTACTCGACGTGCTGCGCGCGCATCACCAGCTCCGGATCGTGCGGCTCGTGCTCCAGCAGGCCGAGGTCGCGCAGATACTCGACCCGGGCGCGGTCGAAGTACGGCATGTACCGGCCGTAGTAGACGATGCCCTGCGCGTCCGTCTCGTCGAACCCGACCCTGGTGCTGTACGAGAAGCGGAAGAGCGGGCGGCGATCGTCAAGGGGCGTCACGAGCGGATCACCGAGAGCACGTCGTCGCGCCGTCGCTCCATCGCCTCCTCGGACAGCGCCTCGAGGTTCAGCCGCAGCAGCGGCTCGGTGTTGGACGGGCGCACGTTGAAGTGCCAGTCGGCAAACTCGAACGAGATGCCGTCCAGGTGGGAGACGGTCGCGTCGGGGCCGAATCGCTCCTTCAGCTCCTGGAGCTTGAGCGGGACGTCCTTGACGGTCGAGTTGATCTCCCCCGAGATGAAGTAGCGCTCGCGGAAGGGCGCCAGCAGCTCGGAGAGCTGGCGGCCGCGCTGCGAGATCAGCTCGAGCAGCACCAGGGCCGGGACGATGCCGGTGTCGCAGTAGTAGAAGTCGCGGAAGTAGTAGTGGCCGGACACCTCGCCGGCGAAGACCGCGTCCTCCTTGCGCATCCGCGCCTTGATGAACGCATGCCCGACCCGGTTCTCGAGCGGGGTGCCACCCGCCCGCAGCACGGTGTCGCGCACCGCCCACGACGCGCGCAGGTCGTAGATGATCTTGGCGCCTGGGTTCTTCTCGAGCATCGACTCCGCCAGCAGCGCGGTGATCAGGTCGCCGGGCACGAACTCGCCGGTGTCGTCGACGAAGAAGCAGCGGTCGGCGTCGCCGTCCCAGGCGATGCCCAGGTCGGCCGACTCGCTGCGCACCTTGCCGACGATGAACTCGCGGTTCTCCTCGAGCAGCGGGTTCGGCTCGTGGTCGGGGAAGCTGCCGTCCGGGTCCATGAAGCAGGTGACGGCGTCGATCGGCAGCCGGCCGAGCAGCGGCTCGACCATCGGGCCGGCCATGCCGTTGGCGCCGTCCAGCACAACGCGCATGTTGCCCACCGCGCCGGGATCGATGAACGACAGCGCCTTGTCCGCGAATCCTGCGAGGACGTCGCGCTCGCTGCGCTCGCCCTGCCGCTTCGGCTCCGGCAGCGGCCCGTCGACGGCCAGCCGCTTGACGTCGCCGAGGCCGGTGTCGCCTCCCACCGGCTGCGCCCCCCGGCGCACCATCTTCACCCCGTTGTACTGCTTGGGGTTGTGGGACGCGGTGACCTGGACACCGCCCTCGTAGCCGTATTCGCCGACGGCGAAGTAGAGCATCTCGGTGCCGGTCTGGCCCAGCAGCACGACGTCCGCGCCCTGCTCCTGGGCACCGATGGCCAGGGCCTCGGCCAGGTCGGGCGATGAGAGGCGCATGTCGCGGCCGATCGCCATCACGCGCGGCTCGAATGCTGCGACGTACGCCCGGCCCACCCGACGCGCGCCGTCGGCGTCGAGCTCATCGGGCACAATCCCCCTGACGTCGTAGGCCTTGAACACGGACGGGGCGAGCATCCGCGAGAGCATAGAGCAGGTCGAGTTGCGCCCGGCGCGGGTCGCCGACGCCGCCGACATGGCCGCGCTGCTCGTCTCGCAGCGCAGCTTCATGGCACCGTTCGACCCGCCTCGCGGCGAGGAGTTCTACACGATCGAGGGCCAGCGCCGGGAGTTCGAGCAGCTCGAGCTGGCGGCGCTCGCGGGCACCCGCCAGCGCTTCCTGATCCACGACGCCGGCGCCCTGGTCGGCTGGGTGTCCGTAACGAACGTCGTCCGCGGCCCGTTCCGCAGCGCCAACCTGGGCTACGCCGTGGCGCGCGAGGTGAACGGCCGGGGCATCGCCACGCATGCGGTCGGCGAGGTCTGCCGCTGGGCGTTCGGCGAGGCCGGCCTGCACCGGCTGGAGGCGGGCACGCTGCTCGACAACCACGCCTCACAGAAGGTGCTCGCAAAGAACGGCTTCGAGCGGATCGGCATCGCCCGCCGCTACCTGCTGATCAACGGGGACTGGCGCGACCACGTCCTGTTCCAGCGGGTGGCCGACGGGTGAGCGTCACCGTGCGGCCGACGTGTTCGGGCTTGAGGTCTAGCCGGGCAGGCCCTCGCGGGCCGAGTTGAGGGCGATGGCGCGCTCAAGCGCCGCGGCCCGGGCGTCCTCGAGCTTCATCGAGAACTCTTCGTCCACCGGGTCGAGCAGCGCGATCCGCTGCGGCCGGTCGCCCTCGCGGACAACCTCGACGACGGTGCCCGAGGTGATCGACCGGATGTCGACCTTCCACAGCTCTAGGCCCCGCCGGCGGTGCCGCGAGACGGCCGCCAGCCCACCCGCAATCAGCGCGACCAGGACAAGCGCGATGAGCACATCGAGCAGCATGCTCCTAGGCTATCGCTCGTCCCAGGCGTCCCGCACGTGCTCGAGCGTGCGCGACAGGTGCTCGGGCATCACCCTGACGTCCGCCAGCACCGGCATGAAGTTCGTATCGCCGTTCCAGCGGGGGACGACGTGCATGTGGATGTGCCCCTCGACGCCGGCGCCGGCCACCCGGCCCAGGTTGAGCCCGGCGTTGTACCCGTGCGGCGCCATCGCCCGGTCGAGGGCGGCGGTCGACCGCGCCATCAGCTCCCACAGCTCGGCGCGCTCGTCCGCGTCGAGATCGCCGGGCGTGGCAACGTGGCGGTAGGGTGCGACCATCAGGTGGCCGTTCGAGTACGGGTAGAGGTTGAGCAGCACGAAGCAGCGCACGCCGCGGTGGACGATCAGCGCGCTGTCGTCGTCGCCGTCCTCCGGCTTCGCGCAGAAGATGCAGCGGTCGTCGCCCTTGTCGCTGGAGGCGCCGGCGACGTACTCCAGCCGCCACGGCGCCCACAGCCGCTCCACGCCTAGATCCACCTCTTCCAGCGGAAGAAGCCGAGCATGGCGGCCGAGATCAGCAGCATGCCGACGATCACGTCGAAGAAGCCGTGCTGGGCGTGGCTGAACGGGATGTGCTCGAAGTTCATGCCGTAGATCCCGGTGATCAGCGTCAGCGGCAGGATGATCACGCTGAAGACCGTCAGCACCCGCAGGATGTCGTTCTGGCGGTGGGCGATCACCGTCTCATTGGTCTGCTCGAGCGCCTCGACGACCTCCTTGTAGTTGTCGAGCTGGTCCCAGATGCGCTCCGAGGAGTCGACGATGTCGTCGAAGTAGACCTCGAGGTCCTCCGGCAGGTAGCGGGCGCGGACGCGCTCCAGCAGTCGCAGCGTGCTTCGCTCCGGCTTGATGATCTTGCGGTAGGCGATGATCTCCTGCTTCGCGTTCGAGATGTCGCGCGCCACGTCCTCGCTGCGCTCCTCCCAGATCGCGTTCTGCAGGCGGTCGAGCTTGAACCCGATCTTGTCCAGGATCGGGAAGCAGTAGTCGAACGACTCCGAGAGGATCTCGTAGAGCAGGTAGCCCGCGCCCTTCGAGAAGTACTCCTCACGCAGCTCCGAGCTGTTGGACAGCCGCGAGAACAGCCGGCCGACCGGCTTCAGCGTGATGTTGGGCAGCGTGATGACGTAGTCCGCGCCGACGAAGATGTTCAGCTCGGCGGCGTTGAGCCTGCCGATCGACTTGTCGAAGTACGGCAGGTGGAGGACCATGAACAGGTAGTCGTCGTACTCGTCGATCTTCGGCCGCTGACGGGTCGACAGCACGTCCTCGAGGTCGAGCTCGTGGAAGTCGAAGTGCTCGGCAAGCCAGCTGGTCTCGGTGGCCGTCGGCTCCTCGATGTTGAGCCAGCGGACTCCGCCGAACTCGAGCTCAGCGACCTGCGGCTCGGACCGCTCGACTGGTAGCCGCTGCTGCGCCTGTCGGCGCCGGCGGACTGTCCTCGGGATCCGTGGCAGGTTCGGCATCCTGGGTCACCGGTCGAATGTCGGTCGTCATCACGTCTACAGTCTACTCGTATGGGGCGTTCGCCGCCCGGACTTCGTGCCCTTCTGGTATCGGCTCGGGGGCCGCGTTGCCTGAGCGAGCGGGGCGTCCGCGGATCAGGTAGGCGGCCAGCAGCAGCGCGGTCACGGGGCCGACGGCGAGCTTGACCTGGATCGACAGCCCGGACGGCGTCACGAATCCCTCGATCAGGCCGGCGATGACCAGCAGCGGCACCGTTCCGGCCGCCACAAGTCCGGCCTTGGCGCCCTGGCGGCGCAGCACGTCGGCGCGCGGCTCGGGACGGGCGCGCACCATGGCGTCGGCCACCGCCAGGCCCGCGCCCCCGGCGATCGCGAACGCGGACAGTTCGAGCAGGCCGTGGGGCAGGATCAGCGACCAGTACTCGGAGCTGAACCCGTCGTGGTTGACGACGCCGGACAGCACGCCCAGCAGCATCGAGTTGCTGTAGATGATGTAGAGCGTCAGCAGACCCATCGTCAGCCCGCCGCCGAACGCGTAGAAGCTGACCAGGATGTTGTTGGTGAAGATGCCCGCGGCCTCGGGGCCCATCAGCCCGGCCGGGATCGGTTCGTGCTCGAAGTACGCGGCGTCGCGGACGGACGGCGGGAGGAAAGCGGCCGCGCTGACCGGATCGGCAATCGCCCAGGCGAAGGCGGCCAGAGTGATGGCGATGCCCAGGGAGGCGCAGACCGCGATCGGCCGGCGTAGCTCCCAGACCAGCCGCGGGTAGCCGATCCACAGGAACCCGCCGAAGGCCCGCAGGCTGCCGCCGCGCGACGGATGGACGGCGGCATGCGCACGCACCACCAGATCGTTGAGGCGGGGGAGCAGCGGGGACAGCGGCTCCCGCGAGCGCAGCACGGCGACATCGGCCGCGGCCTGCTGGTAGCGCACGCACAGCAGATCGATGCGCGCGGCGGCCATCGTCTTCGGGTGGCGGCGCCGCTCGTCGACCAGCCCCGCCAGTTCATCCCACAGCGGCGCTCGCGTCGCCGCCCATTGGCGCTCCGACCCGGTCGATATCATCATCGCGACCACGCTAGCGGAGGCATAGGCTGTTCAACGATCGTATGCAACTGACCACGCCCGGTCGTGTCGTGGTCGACAGGGACATCGCCGGCGTGGGCACCCGCATGCTCGCCCAGGCGATCGACTTGC
The DNA here is from genome assembly GCA_963809205.1 of uncultured Actinomycetes bacterium. Classification (GTDB taxonomy): domain Bacteria; phylum Actinomycetota; class Thermoleophilia; order Gaiellales; family JAICJC01; genus DATLLN01. The sequence goes on from CAWEIS010000002.1 coordinate 110,406, forward strand.
CCCTGATCGGGGCCGTGGAGCTGGGTGTTGTCTTCGTCGGCGGCATGCTGTCGGCGGGAAGTGAGTCGCTCGCCCTGGTGTTCATGATCGTCGTCGGCGCGATCGTGCCCTTCGTCTACTTCATCGTGCCCGAGGGACGCGGTCGCCAGACGCCCGGCAAGAAGGCGCTGCGCGTGCACGTTGTCACCGTCGACGGAGGGCCGATCGGCTGGCGCGAGTCGGTGATCCGCAACATCATCCGGCCGATCGACTTCCTGCCCGTGCTGTACGTGCTGGGCGGGTTCGTCGCCGTCGGATCCTCGCGCAGCCAGCGGCTGGGCGATCACGCCGCCGGCACGGTGTGCGTGCGCATGCCCGAGGAGGGCAACCTGGCGACGCTTGCCTCGTCGGCGCCCACGTTCAGCGCCGCGGTCGAGTCCCTCAGCGGCGGGGCGCCGGTCGCGCCCTCGTATCCGACGCTGCCGCCCGACCTGGTCCAGGACCTCCGCGTCTACGCCGACCGCGAGCACGACCTCGAGCCGGATGCGCGAGCCGCCCTGGCCCGCGGGCTGGCCGCGCGGCTGGAGCCGTTCCACCCGCGCCCGGCGGGGATGACGGTGGAGGAGTTCATCGTCCGGGCGGCCGTGACGTACACCGGCGAGCAGACGCCTGCCTCCGTCGCCGGCTACCCCGAGCTGCCCCCGGGTCTGATCGCGGTGCTCGAGTTGTTCCGCGCCCGCCGCGGCGATCTCGATCCCGAACGCCGCGACCTGCTGGCCGAGCGGATCGTCGAGCACCTGCGCGCGTACCACCCGCCGCCGCCCGGCATGGGCGCGGACGAGTTCGTCACCCGCGCGGCGGCGACCTACGCAGCCGGCCGCCGATGACCGGCGATGTCGGCCGCCGCCCGATGGACATCGGCGCCCTGCTCGACGTGGCATTCGGCCTCTACCGCAGATACTTTGTCGCCATCGTCGGCACCGCGGCGGTGGTCACCGTCCCGCTGGCGCTGCTCGAGTCGCCGCTCGCGATCTCCGACAGCGACAACGCGTCGCTGGTTTCCACGCCGATCGAGTACGTGATGGGGTTCCTGATCGCGGCACCGATCGCCGTGGCGATCGACATGGGTGCCCGCGGTGAGACGCCGACGATCGCCGGTGCCTGGCGCCGGACCGGCCCCCGTCTGGGCGGCCTGATCCTGGCCATGGTGCTGACGCTGCTGGCGATCATGCTGGGGCTGCTGGCGGTGCTGGTGGGCGCGATCGTGGTCAGCGTGCTGCTGGCGCTGACGGCGCCGGCGCTGGTCGTCGAGTCGCTCAGCGCGACCGACGCGATGCGCCGCAGCCGGCGCCTGGTGTCGGGGTCGTTCTGGCGCGTGCTTGGGATCATCGTGGTCGCCAACATCGTCGTCAGCATCGCCAACATCGCGCTGGAGGGGGCCGCTCGCGCGATCGGCCTTGCGGCGAGCAGCGAGGACCTGGCACTGATCGGCGCCGTGCTGGTCACCAGCCTGCTGGTCAAGCCGTTCGGCGTGCTGGTCACCGTGCTCCTGTACTTCGACCAGCGGCTGCGGCGGGAGGGTACCGACGTCGAGGCGGCGATCGACGCGCTCGGCCCGCCGGTGGCCAGGTGAGCGCAGACGCACTGGTCGCACGCGCCGGCGCAGCGGCGCACCGGTCGGCCGGTGACCTCGACGCCGCCCGCAGCGCGGCGGCCGACAGCATCCAGCAGCCGGGCACGCATCACGAGAGCCTGCTCACCCGCTTGCTGAACTGGATCGGCGACCAACTTGCACGGCTGTTGCCCGACGTCTCGTTCGGCGGCGGCGGAGGAGTCGCCGGGTTCGTCACCTGGATCGTGCTGGCGGCGCTCGCGGCCGGGTGCATCTACGCGATCGTGCGGGCGGTCCGCGACCGCCCTGCGCGCCGCCGGCGCGATCCAGGGCCGGCAGCGGAACGGCTCACCGACCTGCCGCTCGACCGGGCACGCACGCAGGCCCTGCGGCTGGCCGACGCCGACCCGGTGGCGGCGCTGCGTCTGCTCTACCCGGCACTGATCGCCGAGCTCCTGCGCCGCAGGGGCTGGCGGGCGGTCGCCGGGCGCACCAACTGGTCGGTCGTCCGCCGCGTCGGGTCGCGGACGCCGCAGGGGTCGGCGCTGACCGAATGCACCAGGCTCTTCGAGAGCGCGGTCTACGGCCGCCGGCCGGCGAGCCGCGACGACGTCGTCCGCGTGGACGAGCTGTCCCCGGCGGTGCTGGCATGAGCCTCAGCCGCGACGCGATCATCCTGATCTGCCTCGTGATCGTCCTCGCCGTCGGCACGCTGGCGCTCAGCTCGGGGTCGAAGTCCGCCGGGCCGCCGTACCAGCTTTCCGGGCACGGCCCGGTGCTCGGGCTCTCGGGACTCGGTGCGGGGCTGGTGGCGGCCGACGTCGACGTCAGGCGCGGCGTGCGGCCGACGCTCGGGACGCAGGGGCTGACGGTGCTCGTCCAGCCGCAGGAGTTCAGCCGCGATGAGGCAGCCCAGTGGCGCCGGGCGATCGGCGACGGGGCGACGGTGCTGCTGGCGGCGAGCCGTCCGAACGCCCTGACCAGAACGCTCGGACTGCAGTACGGCCCGGGCGGCGTGACGACTGCGACCGACGCCGGCGCTCGCGCGTTCCCGGATGCGACCTTCCCGAGCACGGTGGAGCCGGCGTTCGCGGCGACGCCGGACGGCAGCGAGGTGCTGGTGGAGAGCCCGGGCGGCCCGGCCATGGTCGTCATCCCGCTCGGCAAGGGGGCGGTGTGGGCCGCCTCGTCGCCGCGCTGGCTGACCAATGCGGGGATCGATAACACCGGGCTGCCGATCGCGTTGCCGCTGGCCAACGCGGCGGGCGGCGCGGTGACCGTCGACGAGTTCCACCACGGCGCCGGGCCGCGCGGCGGGACGTTCGGCTACCTGCCCGCCGGTCTGCAGCTGGCGCTGCTCGAGTCGGCGATCATCGCGGCCGCGGTGCTGCTGACGGTCGCCCGACGGCTCGGGCCGGCGGTGGCGGACGATGAGGGGCACCAGCCGAGCACGGCGGAGCTGGCCCGGTCGATGGGCGCGATGTACCGCGCCGGGTCGCGGGTGGAGGCGGCGACCGCAGCGCTCGGCGGCCAGCTGCGACGGCGCGCCGGCGGGCTCGCCGGGCGCGTCGAGGGCCCTCTGGTGGCGCTCGAGTCGGCGCCGGACGAGCGGCAGGCGGTGGCGGCGTGGCACACGGCGGACGAGGCGACGAGGAGGGTGACCGGTGCAGGTACGTGAGTTCTTCGAGGCCGGCCGTGAAGCGCTGGGCCGGGTCGTGGTGGGGAACGAGGAGACCGTCGACGGCCTGCTCGCCGCGCTGGTGCTGGAGGGCCACGTCCTGATCGAGGGCCCGCCGGGCACGGCCAAGACCCTGCTCGCGCGGTCTCTGGCGCGGATCGCCGGCCTCGGCTTCGCCCGCGTGCAGTTCACCCCCGACCTGATGCCGGCCGATCTGACGGGGACGCTGGTCTGGGTGCCCGGCGAAGGGAAGTTCGAGCTGCGCCGGGGGCCGATCTTCGCCTCGGTGATCGTCGCCGATGAGATCAACCGCACGCCGCCCAAGACGCAGGCCGCGCTGCTCGAGGCGATGGAGGAGGGCCGGGTGACCATCGAGGGCGAGACGCTCGACCTGCCGCGCCCGTTCGTCGTCTGTGCCACCGAGAACCCGATCGAGTTCGAGGGCACCTACCCGCTGCCCGAGGCCCAGCTCGACCGCTTCCTGTTCAAGCTGCTCGTGGGGTACCCGGATCCGCAGGAGGAGCGCGAGATCCTGCGCCGCCACCAGTCGGGCTTCCGTGCCCGCGACCTCGACCAGATCGACCTGCCCGCGCTGCTCGACCCAGCGGGCGTGCTGGCGCTGCAGTCCGAGGCGATGGCGGTGACGGTGGTGGACGATGTGCTCGGGTACGCGGCCGAGCTGGGCGCGTGGCTGCGGGCCAGCCCGGACGTGCTCGTCGGCCCCAGCCCACGCGGAACGATCGCCCTGGTGCTGTCGGCCAAGGTGATGGCGGCAGCGAGGGGCGACGCCTACGTCACGCCCGACGACCTGCAGTCGCTGGCGCTGCCGGTGCTGCGCCACCGGATCGTCCTGTCGACCGATGCCGAGCTGTCGGGCCGGTCGGCCGACGCCGTGGTCGGCCTGGCGCTCGAGGCGGTCGCGGTGCCGCGCTGATGGTCACCCGTCGCGGCGTGATTGCGCTGGCCGGCGTCGCCGCCCTGGTGGTCGTCGCCTGGCCGGTCGGGCTGGCGGGCTTGGCGTTCGCCGCGGGGAATCTGCTCGTCCTGGCAGCGATCGCGGCTGACTGGCTGGCGGCGGAGCCGGGCGCGATCGAGCTCGAGCGGCCCGAACCTGAGCCGCTGTCCGTGGGTCGTGAGAACGCCGTGCATCTGATCGTCCACAACGGCAGCAGCAGGCCGCGCCGGGTTGTGGTGGGCGACGGGCCGCCGCCCCGCACACGGCTCTGGCCGACCACGGCGACGGTCGAGCTGGGCGCGCAGGACGAGCTGACGGTCGACCAGACCCTGGTGCCGAGGGCGCGCGGGCCCGTGCGGTTCCCGGCGGCCGAGGTGCGTGTCACGGGGCCACTCGGCCTCGCCTTCCGCGAGCGCTCGCATCCGGCCACGGCGATCGAGGCAGTGGCCATCGCCGACGTGATCCAGCTGCGAGAGCGCAATCTGCTGCCCAGCGGCAGACGGATCGGCGGGCTGCGTGCGATCCGTGCCGAGGCGGTGGGGCGCGAGTTCGAGAGCCTGCGCGAGTACGTCCGCGGGGACGACTACCGGCGGATCTCGTGGAAGGCGACGGCCCGGCGCGGCAGGCCGGTCGTGGCGACCTACCGGCCGGAGCGCCGGCAGACGCTGCTGCTCGCCGTCGAGGCCGGCCGGCTGATGGTCGGCGGGGGAGGAGAGGGGCTGGACAAGCTCGACCGCTCCGTCAACGCGGCCGTCATGCTGGCCGCGATCGCCCGAGAGTACGACGATGCCGTCGGCGTGACCGTCTTCTCCGACCGGCTGCGGGCCGCGCTGCCCGCTGCGGCGCGCCCCGGCCAGCTGCGCCGGGTGCTCGACCTGGTCTCGCCGGTCGACCCCGAGCTGACCGAGCCGGATTGGGCACAGGGCCTGGCCGCCGCGTCGCGGCTCTCCCAGAGGCGCGCGCTGGTGGTCGTGCTCTCCGACGCGATGTACCTGGAGACCGACGCTCGGCTGGCGTCCCGGCTGTCGCTGCTCGCGCGTCGCCATGTCGTGGTGTTCGCGGCGCAGCGCGATGCCGAGTTGGCGGCGATGGCCGGTCTCGACGTGAGCGGCGGCGAGTCCCTGTATCAGCGGGCGGCGGCCGTTCGCCTGATCGAGCAGCGCGACGCCGCGCTGACCGCCCTGTCGCGGGGCGGCGTGCACGTGCTGGACTCCGATCCCGATGCGCTGACCGAGCAGCTGGTGGCCCGCTTCCACGCACTTCGCAGCGCGGGCGTGCTGTAGCGTCTCGGCCGTGAACCGCCCGGTCAAGCACAGCACCGCGGACGAGCATTTCCTGCGGCGTGAGGATCCGGCGTTTCTCCACACCGACCCGTGGCGGATCCTGCGGATCACCGGCGAGTTCGTACGCGGCTTCGACCTGCTGGCCGAGATCGACCTGGCGGTGACCGTGTTCGGCTCGGCGCGAACCGTCGAGGGCAGCCCCGAGTACGCGGCGGCGGCCGAGCTGGGTGCGCTGCTGGCCCGCGAGGAGTTCGCGGTGATCACGGGCGGTGGGCCGGGGATCATGGAGGCGGCCAACCGCGGCGCCCTCGAGGCCGGTGGCGTATCCGTGGGATGCAACATCGAGCTGCCCCACGAGCAGTACGCCAATCCCTACACCACCATCTCGCTCGACTTCCGATACTTCTTCGTGCGCAAGACGATGTTCGTCAAGTACTCCGAGGCGTTCGTCGTCTTCCCCGGCGGCTTCGGCACCCTCGACGAGCTGTTCGAGGCGGTCACGCTTGTCCAGACAGGCAAGATCCACCGCTTCCCCGTTGTGCTGTACGGCGCCGACTACTGGGCGGGGCTCGTCGACTGGGTCCGCGACCAGCTGGAGACCGACGCCCGGATCTCGCCCGGCGACATCGACATCCTGCAGGTCGCCGACACGCCGGAGGACGCGTGCCGGATGGTGGTCGACTGCGTGCGCGGCAACTGCGGCCATCCCGGCCACCAGCAGCCCGGGCCGGAGTCTTGATGGAGCGGAACCAGGCGCTCTTGCTGGCGATCGTCGCGGGTGGCGTGATCGGCTGCCAGGCGCCGATCAACCGGGCGCTGGGCGGTCACGTCGGCAACATGCAGGCCGCGCTCGTCAACTTCCTCGTCGGTGGCACGGTGGTGCTGGTGATCGTGATGTTCAACGGCGGCGTGTCCGGCATCGCGTCCGACCCTGTGCGCTGGCACTACCTGGGCGGGCTGGCCGGGGCGCTGTTCGTGATCACGGCGATCGTCACCCTGACCCCGCTCGGCGTCACGCTGCAGACACTGACCGTGATCACCGCTCAGCTGACGATCGCGGTCGTGATCGATCAGTTCGGGCTGTTCGGCGTCGACCGCAGACCGCTCACGATCGAGCACCTGGTCGGCATCTGCCTGGCGCTGGCCGGCGTGTTCGTGTTCGCCAGAGCCTGACGTTACAGATCCAGGCCAGCGTCACGCCGTGGAACCGTTCTGCGCGGTGTGCGATAGGGTGCCGGGCCCGATGCCGGAGTTCCGCGTCATCGTCGTCCCCTACGAGCTCGGGCGCCTGCGCCACGGCGTCGGCCGCGGGCCCGAGCGGCTGCTGAGCGGCGGCGCCGTCGAGGCGCTGGCATCCGCGGGCGCCGACGTTCGGGTCGACGTGGTGGAGTTCGACGAGTCGTTCGAGCGCACCGGCTACGGCGAGGTCGACGCCTCGTTCGATCTGATCCGAGTCGTCGCCGAGCGGGTGCGCGATGCCGTCGCCGGCGGCGCGTTCCCGGTGCTGCTGTCGGGCAGCTGCTTCAACGGCGTGGGCGTGGTCGCGGGCCTCGGCGAGCCGCACCCGGGTGTCGTCTGGCTGGACGCGCACTCGGACTTCAACAGCCCCGACACGGCGATCTCCGGCTACTTCGACGGCATGGGGCTGGCCGTCTTGACCGGTGGAGCATGGCCCGCGCTGCACGCCACGGTGCCGGGCGGGCGGCCGCTACCCGAGACCTCTGTGGTGCTCGCCGGCGCCCGCGACTTCGAGCCTCCGGAGCCGGTGCGCCTCGCCGCATCAGACCTGCGCCAGGTCGACGCGGCGGACATGGCCAAGCCCGACGCGCTGCTGGACGCGATCCGGTCGCTGGAGCCCCAGCCGACCGGCATCTACCTGCACCTCGACCTCGACGTGCTCGACGCGGACGTCGCGGGCGTCAACGTCTATCAGCGCACCCGGCGGGCCCGACGGCGATCAGCTCGCCGAGCTGATCGGGGCGGTCTGCAACGAGTTCCCGGTACGGGCCGTCTCGCTGACCGCCTACGACCCTGGCTACGACCCTGACGGCCGGGTGCCGCCGATCGCCATGGCGGTGCTGCGCCGGGTCGCCGCCATGAGCCGGCGGTAGGGTCTCAGGATGCCGCCGCCGGACGAGGATCAGCCGCCGACGCCGTCGGGGGTCGTCGAGCCGCGCTGGCCCGTTGCGCTCGCGATCCTCGGGTTCATCACGGTCAGCGTGAGCCTGCGCATCGCCGTGCCCGAGGCAGCGTCGCTGGGGCCGCGATGGCTGGTTCCGAGCGTCGAGGTGGCGATGCTCGTGACACTCCTCGCCGCCGACCCGACCCGGCTGGAAACGCGCCGCGCGGTGCTGCGGCCGATCTCGCTCGGTCTGGTGTTCATCCTGGCAGGTGCCGTGTTCCTGTCGACCGCCGTGCTGATCGACGACCTGATCAGAGGCGGGCGGGTCACCGCAAGCGCCTCCGCGCTGCTGGCGTCGGGAGCGCTCGTCTGGCTCGGCAACAGCCTGATCTTCGGGCTGCTCTACTGGCTGCTTGACAGCGGCGGTCCGGTCGCCAGGTACCGCGGCGAGCGCGAGTTCCCGGACTTTGCGTTCTCCCAGCAGCTCAGCCCCGAGCTCGCGCCGCCGGGATGGCGGCCCCTGTACGTCGACTACTTCATCCTCGGCATCACGACCAGCACGGCGTTCAGCCCGACCGACGTGATGCCCATGCGGGCCTGGGCGAAGCTGATGATGGCCGCGCAATCGGTGATCTCGCTGATCGTCGTCGGCCTGGTGATTGCCCGTGCGGTGAACGTGTTCACCTGATACGCAGCGCCGGTCAGCGGTTGTGGTAGTTGGCCACGGCGTCGTGTGCGGCCGTCCACGGCTGGTTGGCGATGGCGTCACCCACGCGGCGGCCGTTGGCGTCGTGCAGCACAGCTCGCCAGAAGTCGAGGCCGCGCACGCCGAGCTGTCCCGGCGTCCCCAGATGCCACAGCTCCAGCCGCAGGCCGAGCTCAGACGCCCAGCCGTCGGCCGCGAGCACGCGGTCGTCCTGCCACGCCAGCTCATGGCTGGTGGGCGGGTGTCCCTTCGGCCCGTACCAGAGTCGGTCGGCCAGTCTGCGCAGCCTGCCAGGCGCAGCATCGTTCCCCATGCGGCCTTTTCTACCCTGTTGCAGGTTCGGTCAATCGCGGGATGGCGGTTGCGGCGCCGTGTTCGCGGCGGGCAGCAGTTCGCGTGGCGCTGGTATACCTTGGGTCGACGCCGAGAAGGAGCTGCTCGTGGCCAATGAGAAGCTGGCGGAGATGCCGCCGGGCATGACCGCGTTCGATATGACCGATCCGAAGCCGGCCCCGAAACGGGACGGCTCGGTTCAGCGGGAAACGTTCGAGAAGGTGCAAGCGCTGGTTACTCAGGGCGCGAGCAAGATGGATGCCATTGCCCAGGTGGCCGCCGAGCAGGGCAAGAAGGTCGGCGCAGTCCAGGGTGCGTACTACGCCGCCCGGAGCAAACATCTGGCACCGCCAATCCGGCCCAGCGCCAACCCCGGCGTCCGGAAGGGCAGTCGCCGGTCACCCGCGCCGAGCGCCGTTTCCAGCTATTCGCCTGAACTGAGCGTCCTGGTCTCCAGGGTGGCCGCGGATCTCCAGGATCTGGTATCAGCGCTCGACGCTGAGCGCCGCCGGTCCGCCGCGATCCGAGCACGGCTCGATCAGGGCCGAAGCACGCTCGGCTCGTAGGGTCGGCCTCCACCTCGCCGGTGAGGAGTGACGTCCGCGGCTGCAGCCGCCATCTCCTCGTGCGCTCCGAGTGCGAGCTTGTCGCCATCATCAAAGGACGGCGCCATGCGTACCGTTGCTGTTCTGTTGAGTGCGTCGGTGTTGAGCCTGGTGGCGGCTGGGTCGGCGGCAGCCCAACCGGGGTGGCGAAGCGTGACGGCTCCCGGTGGCGGCTTTACCGCCGTCAGCGCAGTGGGGCGATGGAACTCGTGGGCGGTCAACGGGCCGACGCTGTACCACTACGACCGCAGCGGATGGAAGTCGACTCGCTCGATCACCGGCGCGTCGCTTGTCGATCTCAACCTCGACTCGGCAAGCGACGGTTGGGCGGTGGGCAGCAAGGGGACGACCACGTTCGCGCTGCGCTGCACGGACAGCGGTTGGCACGCGTGGGCGACTCCGCAGCCATGCTCGGATCCGCGCTCGCGGACGGCCGCACGTATCTGCTGCTGTTCCTCGCCTTCGGCATCTATTTCGTGTACAGCGCGGTCAACGAGGAGAAGACGATGGCCGCCGAGTTCCCGGCGCAGTACGAGCGCTACCGCCAGCACACGAAGATGCTCGTGCCGTACGTGCTCTGAGGCACGGGTCCTCGCCTATGCGCCTGGTAGGAATCGAACCTACGACCTTGCGCTCCGGAGGCGCACGCTCTATCCCCTGAGCTACAGGCGCGAGGATCGGTAGTGTACCGCCGGCATGGACTTGCACGTCCGCCCGTTCACCCTGACGCTGAGCGAGCCCTTCGTGATCTCCCGCTCGGCCGACGAGGAGGCGGAGGTCGTCCAGGTCGCGATCGCCCACGACGGCGTGGTCGGATACGGCGAGGCGGCGCCGGACCCGCACTACGGCGAGTCCGTCCCCGGCGCGATCGAGTTCTGCGAGCGGGCGGCGGCCGACCTCGGTGACGATCCGTTCGCCATCGAGGCGGTTCTCGGCCGCGTCGCCTCCCGAGGCGACCAGATGGCCGCTCGCTGCGCGATCGACTCGGCGCTGCTACGACCTGGTCGGCAAGCTCTGCGGCCAGCCGCTGTGGCGGATCCTCGGGCTCGACCAGGGCGACGATCCCGCCCACGTCGTACACGATCAGCATCGACACGGTGGAGGGGACGGCCGACCGGGCCCGGCGGGCCGCCGGCTACCACGCCCTGAAGATCAAGGTGGGCGGTCCCGACGACCTGGAGCGCGTGCGCGTCGTCCGCGGCGAGGCGCCGGACGCGCTGATCCGCGTCGACGCCAACGAGGCGTGGACGGTCGAGTTCACGCGCGACATCTGCCCGGAGCTGGTCGCGCTCAACGTCGAGCTGATCGAGCAGCCGCTGCCGTCCGCCGCCGTCGGACGCGTACGAGGAGCTGCACCGGATGCAGCTGCCGATCCCGATCGTGCTCGACGAGAGCTGCCACACGCTGCCCGACGTCGCGGCGGCGTGGGGGCGCGGCGACGGCGTCAACATCAAGCTGACCAAGTCCGGCGGCATCCGCGAGGCGCTGCGGATGATCCACGCCGCCCGGGCGCTCGGCCTGCGGATCATGCTCGGGCTGCATGAACGAGTCCAGCCTTGGCATCGCCCCGGCCGCCCAGATCTCGCCGCTGGTCGACATCGTCGATCTCGACGGGCATCTGCTGAACGCCAACGACGCCTTCCAGGGGCTCGGCTTCGAGCGCGGCTGCGTGCTGCCCAGCGACGAGCCCGGCCTCGGCGTCGAGCCGCTGGAGGCGTGGCCGTGAAGCGCTACGTGATCCTCTGCGAGGGCGGATTCGCCGAGCACGACGCGAAGACGGCGACCGGCGTCCTGCGCTACGCGCCCGATCCTGTGGTCGCGGTGATCGACTCGACTCGGGCCGGCAGCACCGTCCGCGACCACGTGCCGGGCCTCGACCTGGACGTCCCGGTGGTCGCCTCGCTTGACGAGGCGATGGCAGGCGAGCCAGACACGCTGCTGATCGGCATCGCGCCAGCCGGCGGGAAGCTGCCCGCGTCGTGGCGGACGACGATCCTGCAGGCGATCGAGCGCGGGCTGGACGTCGAGAGCGGACTCCACGACTTCATCTCCGACGACACCGAGTTCGCCGAGGCGGCCGTCCGCACCGGCGCCGAGCTGCGCGACCTGCGCCGCCCGCCGGCCGGGCTGGACGTCCCCAGCGGCGCCAACCTGACCGTCGACGCGACGACGGTGGCGACGGTCGGCACCGACTGCGCGCTGGGCAAGATGACGGTCTGCCTGGAGCTCGACCTCGAGGCCCGGCGGCGCGGCCTGCCAAGCGTGTTCGTGCCCACCGGCCAGACCGGCATCGCGATCGCCGGCTGGGGCATCGCCGTGGACGAGGTGGTCTCGGACTACGTCGCCGGCGCGACAGAGCGGCTGGTCGTCGAGGGCGCCGAGCGCGGTGGCTCCGGAGCGCTGCTGTGGATCGAGGGCCAGGGGTCGATCAACCATCCGCTCTATTCGGGCGTCACGGTGGGGCTGCTCCACGGGTCGGCGCCGCACGTGATGCTGCTCGTCCACGAGCCGGGCCGCACGCATCTGGACATGCCCGACGGCCCGCCCGTGCCGCCGCTGCCGCAGCTGATCGAGGACTATGCGCGGATCGCGTCCTACGTGCGCCCGGCGCGGGTGGTCGGCGATCGCGCTGAAGACCAACCGGCTGGACGACGCGGCGGCTCGCGCTGCCGCCGACGAGGTGACGGCCGAGACCGGCCTGCCGGCCTCCGATCCGGTGCGCTGGGGCGCCGGGGATCTGCTGGACGTGGTGCTGGCCGAGAGCGGACGGTAACATTCCGCCACCCGTGGCCGACCCCCGACTCGACACGCTGGCCTCGTTGCTGTGCAACGTACTCGCTCGAGGTCGAGCCAGGCAATCTCGTGCTGGTCGACGGCCCGGCGCGCGAGGCCGGCCTGCTGGCGGCGCTCACCCGGCAGCTGACCCGGATGGGCGCGCACGCGATGGTGCGGCCGCGGCTGGACAGCGTCGACCCGCTGCTGCTGGAGGTCGGCTCGGACGAGCAGCTGGAGTACGTCTCGATGATCGAGCGCTACGAGATCGACGCCCCCGACCGGATGCTGACCATCTGGGCCGAGTCGAACACGCGGGCGATGAGCGCGGTCCCCGACGGCCGCCAGACGGTCCGCCGGCGAGCGATGCGGCCGGTGGTCGACCGCTTTCTGGAGCGCGAGGGTGCCGGCGAGATCCGCTGGTGCGGCGTCACGCTGCCGACCGCCGCGCAGGCCCAGCAGGCGGGGATGGCGGTCGCCGACTACGAGCAGTTCGTGTACAACGCCGCGCACCTCGACGACCCCGACCCGGTGGCGCACTGGCGCGCGGTGTCGGCCCGCCAGGCCGAGGTCTGCGATCGGCTCTCGTCGGTGCGGGAGCTGCGGATCGTCGCCGAGGACACCGACCTGACGATGGACGTCGGCGGCCGCAAGTGGATCAACGCCGACGGCCACGAGAACTTCCCCGACGGCGAGGTGTTCACCAGCCCCGTCGAGGCCAACGACGCAGGGCCACATCGCGTTCTCGTTCGACGCGCCGTACGCGCGGCCGCGAGGTGGGCGGCGTGCGGCTGTGGTTCGAGGACGGCGTGGTCGTCCGCGAGGAGGCCGATCGGGGCGGCGACTTCCTGCGCGAGATGCTCGATCTGGACGAGGGATCGCGGAAGCTGGGCGAGGTCGCCTTCGGGCTGAACGACGAGATCCAGACCGCCACCGGCAACATCGCCTTCGACGAGAAGATCGGCGGCACCTGCCACGTCGCCCTGGGCCTGGCGTTCCCGCTGGCCGGCGGCACCAACCAGTCCACCCTGCACTGGGACATGGTCTGCGACCTGCGCAACGGCGGCGAGGTGTACGGCGACGGCGAGCTGCTGTCCAGGGACGGGAAGTTCCTGTGACCGATCCCCGCGTCCAGCGGCTGGCCAAGGTCGTGGTCGGCTACTCGCTCGACCTGCAGCCGGGCAAGCTCGTGCTGATCCAGTCGCCGTCGCTGGCCGAGCCGCTGGTGGCCGAGCTGGTCAAGGAGGTCCTGGCCGTCGGCGCGCATCCCCGGACGCGGATCGTCGCCCCCGGCGTCGAGCACGCGTTCCTGTCGGAGGCGAGCGAGGAGCAGCTGGCGTACCTTCCGCCGTTCTCCCTGGAGGAGATGGACGCGATCGACGCCCGGATCGCCGTGCACGCCGCGGACAACACCCGCGAGCTGTCGGGGATCGACCCGTCGAAGCTGCGGCTGCGCCAGGAGGCGCACGGCCCGGTGATGGAGCGCTACATGCAGCGCTCGGCGAGCGGCGAGCTGACCTGGTGCGTCACCGCTTACCCGTGCGAGGCGTTCGCGCAGGACGCCGGCATGTCGCTGTCGCAGTACGAGGACTTCGTGTTCCGCTCGGGGTGGCTGCACCTGGCCGATCCGGTCAGCGCCTGGAAGGAGTTCTCGGCCAAGCTGCACCAGGTGACGGAAAAGCTGGAGGGCGTCCGCGAGCTGCGGGTGGTGGCCGAGGACACGGACATCACGGTGGGCGTCGCCGGCCGCACGTGGATCCCCGCCGACGGCGACCGCAACTTCCCCGACGGCGAGGTGTTCACCGGGCCCGAGGAGTCGGTCACCCGCGGCGACGTCCGGTTCTCGTACCCGGCGATCTTCGGCGGCCGCGAGGTGGACGACGTGCGGCTGCGGTTCGAGGACGGCCGGGTGGTCAAGTCCGAGGCCGGCTCCGGCGAGGGCCTGCTGCACGAGATGCTGTCGGTCGACGACGGTGCGTCGGTGCTGGGCGAGTTCGCGATCGGCACCAACTACAACGTCGACCGGTTCACGAAACAGATCCTGTTCGACGAGAAGATCGGCGGGACGTTCCACATGGCGGTCGGCGCCGGCTACCCCGAGACGGGCAGCTCGAACGTCTCCGCGCTGCACTGGGACATGGTCTGCGACCTGCGCGACGGCGGCGAGATCTACGCCGACGGCGAGCTGATCTACGCCGGCGGCAGGTTCGTGCCGGAGTTCTCGCCCGACCTGACGCCGCCGGCCGCGTAGACCGCCGGTTCTCAGCGTTCCGCCAGCGGGCTGGCCAGCCAGGCCATCCGGGCGACCCGCTCCATGAACGGCAGGTCGTGGACGCGCAGCACGCGCACCCCGGCGGCCGCTGCGACGGCGACCACGGCCGCCGTCCCCTCGAGGTTGGCCTCGGGCAGTCCGAGCGGCTCCGCGGTCACCTCCTTGTGCGAGCAGGCCAGCAGCAGCGGGTAGCCCAGCCCGGTCAGCCGGTCGAGGTGCGCGCAGGCAGGCGAGGTCGGTGGCGGTCGACTTGCCGAAGCCGAGGCCGGGGTCGAGCAGGATCGCGTCGCGCCGCACGCCGGCCGCCTCGGCGGCGGCGGCGCGCTCGAGCAGTGACTCGGCGATCGCGTCGACGGTGATCTCGTAGCGGCCGTCCTGCACCTGCTTGGGCTGCAGCCCGAGGTGCGTGACGACCAGTCCGGCGTCGCGCTCGGCGACCGCCGCGGCCAGTGCCGGATCGGCCCCGCCGGTGTGGTCGTTGACCACGTCGGCTCCGGCGTCAAGTGCGGCCGCCGCGACCGCGGCGCGGTAGGTGTCCACCGAGATCACGGCGTCGGGCGCGGCGGCGCGGATCCCGGACACCGTGGGCACGACCCGGGCGGCCTCCTCGTCCTCGCCGAGCGCGGTCGCCGGGCTGGGCCGTCATCCCGCCGACGTCGACCATGGCGGCGCCAGCGGCGAGCATCTCCAGCGCCCGGGCGACGGCCTGCTGCGGGGTCGCGCTGACGCCGCCGTCGTAGAACGAATCGGGCGTGACGTTGACGATCGCCATCGCCAGGGGAGGCCCGTCCAGGTCGACGGTCCGGTGGGCGAGACGCAGCCGCATCCCGCGGAATCTAGTCCTGGAGCGGGAATTTGACGACCGAACATGTGTTCGCTACACTCATCGAACACATGTTCGGGAGGCAGACAATGCGAAGGATCATCACCCTGGCGGCGGCGGCCATCTGCAGCGGCGCCCTCGTCCTCAGCGTCGCGTCGCCGTCGGCCGGCGCGTCCAAGCCACGTCACTACCACGTGCATCCCGGCGACAGCCTGTGGGGCATCGCCGTCGCCAAGTACCCGGACTCGGATACCCGCGAGACGGTGTTCGAGATTCAGCAGGCCAATCACCTCGGCAGCGAGCCGCTCGCCGTCGGCCAGAACCTGGTGCTGCCATGAGCGCCGCCGTGGTCTCACTGGCCGAGTGGCGCGAGGCGCGCTTCGGCCCCGACGACGATTTGCCGCCCGCGGCACCCGCGCTGCGGTTGGTCGCCGCGGGCGAGGGTCCGCACGATGCGTTTCGGCTCGAGGTGTTCCTGGCGCGGGCACGCGCCGTGATGGAGGAGCAGCGTCCGGTCGAGGTCAGGCGCCGGCATCTGAGGTGCCTGACCTCATAGCCGCGGTGGGCGCGGTGGTTGCCATACGATCCCGGCGTGGATCTGGATGTGCTCTTCCTGGGTACGGCGGGAGCCGTGCCGACCGCCCGTCGCGCACCGTCGGCGACGCTCGTCCGCCGTGGCGGCGAGCGGATCCTGGTCGACTGTGCGGAGGGCACCCAGCGCCAGCTGCTGCGGTCGGTGGCGGGACTCTCGGACGTCGACCTGGTGCTGCTGACGCATCATCACGCCGACCATGTGCTCGGGCTGCCGGGCATGATGAAGACGTTTGCCCTGCGCGATCGTGAGCAGCCGCTGGTGATCGCCGGGCCGCGCGGCCTGTCCACGCTGATGACCGGCTTCGCGCCGGTGATCGGCCGGCTGACGTACGAGGTGGAGGTGCGCGAGCTCGAGCCGGGTGAGGCGATCGAGTGCGATGGCTACCGGGTCGAGCCGTTCGCCACCCGCCACGGCACGCCCAGCCTCGGCTACGCGCTCTGCGAGCAGCGCCGGCCCGGCCGGTTCGACCTGGACGCCGCCCGCGCGGCCGGCGTGCCCGACGGGCCGCTGTTCGGGCGGCTGCAGGCGGGCGAGCGGGTAACGCTCGACTCCGGCGCCGAGGTCGATCCCGCGCAGGTGCTCGGTCCCCCGCGGCCGGGCCGCCGGATCGTCTTCTCGGGGGACACGCGCCCCTGCCCGGAGACCGTCGAGGCCGCCGCGGCGGCGGAGCTGCTGGTGCACGAAGCGACCTTCACCGAGGAGGAGGCTGAGCGCGCCCGCCAGACCGGGCACTCGACGGCGGTGGAGGCGGCGCGGCTGGCCGTGGACGCGCAGGTGGCGATGCTGGCGCTGACGCACATCTCGACGCGGCACACCGCCCGCGAGATCCGCGACGAGGCGCGCGGCGTGTTCCCCGGTACCGTGGTGCCGCGCGACCTCGACCTGGTCGAGGTGCCGTTCGCCGAGAAGGGCGGCCCGCGGCTGATCCGCTCCGAGGACCTGGTGGGCGAGCCCGTGACGCCGTCGTGATCGACTTTTCGGCTCTGGCCGGCCGGTACGACGAGCTGCGCCCGGCGGGCGCGGGGTGGATGGAGGTGGCGGAGGAGTCGCTGCGCATGCTCGGGATGCCGGCGCGGCTGCTCGACGTCGGCTGCGGGACCGGGCGGTTCACCGTGCTGGCATCGCAGCGGCTGGGCGCGCGGGCGTGGGGCATCGACCCGTCCGAAGAGATGCTGGCGCAGGCTCGGCGCCGCGAGGGCGCCGGGCGGGTGGGGTGGAAGCTGGCCGAGGCCGAGCACCTGCCGTTCAAGGACGGCTGGTTCGATGCCGCCCACGCGCATCTGGTGCTGCACGCGCTCCGCGACCGTCCGGCCGCCCACCGCGAGCTGGCGCGGGTGCTGCAGCCCGGAGGCCGGGCCGTGTTCGCCAGCTTCCGGCCCGAGCACTTCCAGGGCTTCTATCTGAACCGCTACTTCCCGTCGATCCCCGTGATCGACGGCGCGCGCTTCCCGGACCCCGTCGACGTCGCCGCCGAGCTGGCGGCGGCCGGGTTCGCCGATGTGCGCGTGGTCGGCATCGACCAGCCCGTGGCGCCCGAGCCTGCCGAGCTGGTGGAGCGGGTGCGCGGCCGCTACATCTCGACGCTGCACCTCATCCCGGACGCCGAGTACGCGGATGGCTTCGCGCTGCTGGAGCGCGAGCTCGCGGACGGCGTGCGTCCGTCGGGCACGCTTTGCTGGGCGCTGATCGGCGGGCGCCGGCTGTGACGGTGAAGGAGCGGGCGGCGCCGCTGCGCGTCGCCTCGATGACTGGGCAGACTCGGCTGCTGTTCCTGGCGGTCGCCGCCGGCTGGGGTGCGCCGTACGCGCTGATCAAGGTGGCGGTGGCCGACATCCCGCCGCCGACGCTGGCCTGTGCGCGGGTGGCGATAGGGGCGCTGACGCTGCTGCCGCTGGCGCTGCGAAGCGGCGGCTTCGACCAGGTGCGGAAGCGCTGGCGCTGGCTGGTCTGGCTGGGCGTGTTCGAGCTGGCGATGCCGTTCGTGCTGATCCCGGCGGGCGAGCAGCACGTGTCGTCGGCGTTGACCGGCGTGCTGGTGACGGCCGCGCCGCTGCTCGTCTCGCTGATGACGCTGGGCATGCCGCAGGAACGCGGCGGCCCGCTGCGGCTGCTGGGCGTCGGGGTCGGCTTCGTCGGCGTCGCCGTGCTGCTCGGGTTCGCGCTGCCGCACGGGCGCAGCGAGGTGGAGGGGGCGCTGATGATCCTGCTTGCATGCGCGGGCTACGCGAGTAGCGGCATCGTGCTCCGCTACAAATTCGCGGGCACCCGGCCCGAGTCGGTGATGTTCTCGGCCATGGCGCTGGCGACGCTGATCCTGCTGCCGCTGGCGGTGCGCGGCGCCGCGGACGCGACGCCTGACAGCGCCTCGCTGCTGGCGACGCTCGCTCTCGGCATCGGTCCCACTGGACTCGCCTTCTTGGGTTTCGCCGTGCTCAACTCGCGGGTCGGCCCGGCCCGGGCCTCGATCGTCGCCTACGTCGCGCCGGTGTTCGCCGTCGCGCTGGGCGTCCTCTTCCTCGGCGAGTCGGTCGGCCCCGGCACCCTGGCCGGCCTTGCGCTGATCCTCGGCGGCTCCCGTCTCGCGACCGGCAGCCGGTAGGCTGCGCGGGATGAGCCCGATCTGGTTCGTTGCCTGGATGGTGGTCGGCATCGGCGGCGCTCTGAGCACGATCTCGCTGCCCTTCCTGTTTCCGGTCGTGCTGCTGCTGGGTGCGCTGCTCGGCCTCCGCCAGGTCAGCCGCCGCCACTGGTGGGGGCTGATCTCCGGCGCCGGCGTGCTGCTGCTCTACGTCGCCTACGTCCAGCGCCACGGCCCCGGCGAGTACTGCCAGTCGATCCCCGGCGGTACCCAGTGCGCGGACTACCTCGACCCGCGCCCCTGGCTCGCCCTCGGCCTGCTGCTCGTGATCGGCGGCGTGGTCGGCGAGATCCGGACAACGCGCGGCGACCGCGACGCGATCCCGCATGGTTGACCGGTGTGCCAATTGGCGGATCGAGCGTCGGTCATTTGGCACGCACGTCTCCGACGACCTCCCGCATGCCGTGCGCGAACTCGGCCGCGCCGCCGTGTGACGGGTGCCTGACCGGGACCGCATCGACGCACAGCCCGGCGAGCGCGGCCTGCGAGACCCGCCCGACGCCGACCACCACCGACGGCGAGATCATCGCCAGCACCCGCTCGAGGAAGGGCACGCCGGCAGCCACCTCAGCCGCCGAGGGCCGCCGGTTCGAGAGCGGCCGGCCGGCGACGAACGGGTGCGTCGGCACGGTGTTCCAGAGGACGACGTCGTGCTCGGCGCCCAGCTCCTCGAGCGTGCGGTGGACGATCGTGCCTGACGGCTCACTCCAGCCGTTCGGCCGGTCGCTGGTCGTGCGGAACGGCGGGCCCCAGCGCATCAGGTCGCGCTCGCTGGTGAACGCGATGCCCGACCACCGCGCACCCTGGTAGCCGCCAGCCTCGCCGACGGCGACGATCGGCGCCGCGGCGCGCTGCGTGAGATAGGCGCGAACGTTCTCCAGCCGCTGCTCGCCGCCCGGCCCCTGGAACTGGTTGTGGGTCGCACCGATCGCGAGGCGGCGTAGGTCGGCGAGCAGGGCGTCCATGGCTGCCGGGATCGTATGCTCCCGGCAATGGACGAGACCCGCCTGCGCCGCGCCGCCTCGTTCGGTTCCGTCGCCGACGACTACGCCCGTGCGCGCCCGGGTTACCCGCGGGCTGCGGTGCGCTGGGCGCTGGAGGTCGCTCCGGGGATGGAGGTGCTCGACCTGGCCGCCGGCACCGGCAAGCTGACGGCCGCGATCCTCGACGCAGGCGCGAGCGTGACGGCCGTCGAGCCGCTGGACAGCATGCGGGCCCAGCTGGAGGCCGCGTTCCCGGACGTGCGGGCGCTGGCCGGCACCGCCGAGGCAATCCCGCTGGCCGACCGAAGCGTCGATGCGGTGCTGGTCGGCCAGGCGTTCCACTGGTTCGATGTCGGCCCGGCACTGGACGAGATCGTTCGCGTGCTGCGGCCCGGCGGCGTGCTCGCGGCGCTCTGGAATCTGCGGGACGACACTGTGCCCTGGATCGTCGCCATGACGGAGGCGGGCGCCGGGGGCGCCGACATGCTGTCGATGGCCGACGGCGGGGACTGGGAGCCGCTGGAGCACGATCGCCGCTTCACGCCACCCGAGCGCCGCGACTTCCCCAACCCCGAGCCGTTCGACACGGAGCGGCTGCTGGCGCTGGCCCGCTCGACCAGCGCGCTGGCGACGATGGGCCCGGATGAGCGCGACGCCGTGCTGGCCCGGCTGGCACGGCTGACCCGCGAGCACCCCGATCTGCGCAGCCACCAGACGTTCACGATGCCGCTGGTCACCATCGCCATCCGCGCGACGCTGGCTTGACGCCCGTCGGCGGGCGTGATTTGGTCACACGCATTAGTCGATCGGCCAGCAGCGACGCACGGGACCGGCTGCTCGACGCCGCCGAGCGGTTGCTCGCGGCCGAGGGCGGCGCCGCCCTGACAACTCGCCGGATCGCCGGCGAGGCCGGCGTCAACCACGGGCTGGTGCACTACCACTTCGGTACGGTCGACGACCTGGTCGCCGCGCTGGCGGAGCGGTTCGCGGGGCGCCTGGTGGCGCTGCAGGAGGCGCTGTGGACGGTCGACATGACGTTCGCCGACCGCTTCCGGGCCGCCGCCGGCCACGCGAAGGCCGAGGCCAAGGTGTGGTTCGAGCTGCAAGCGCTGGCCTGGAACCGGCCGGCGCTGCGCGCCCGCCTGGCCTGGCACTCCGGGCGCTGGCGGGAGGTGCTGACGGCCGCGTTCGCCGACGCCGCGGCCGGCTACGGCCTGGGCGCGGCGTCGGTCGAGCCGCTGGTCACGCTGGTGGCGACCTTCACGCAGGGGATGGCGGCCGAGTCGCTGCTCGGCATCGACGAGGGCCACGACCAGCTGCTGCGCTGGGTCGATGCCTGGCTGGCCAGCCTGGAGCCTCCCCCGGCAACGTCCGTCGGGCCCGGCTGATAGTGTTCTCTCGGTCGCCGGGGGTGGCGGCCGGATCGAGAGAACCCCTTTAAACCGCGTCCAGAGAGACCGGAAAGGAGTCCCAAGGATGGTCCCTGCCACGACGACCCTGCCCGCGCGCCGATGAGTGCGCCCGTCGCATCCGGTCGCGTCATCCTCGACGAGGATCAGCTGGGCCGCACGCTGCGCCGCGTCGCCCACGAGATCGTCGAGAAGCACGCCGACCTCGACCAGCTGGCGCTGGTCGGCATCTACACCCGGGGCGCGGTGCTGGCCGAGCGCCTGCGCGACCTGATCGAGCAGTTCACCGGGCGGTCGGTGCCCACCGGCGCGCTCGACATCTCGTTCTACCGCGACGACGTTCGCATCCACCCGCAGCCGGTGGTCAAGGCCACGCGGCTCGACTTCCCGATCGACGGCCGGTCGGTGGTGCTGGTGGACGACGTCCTGTTCACCGGCCGCACCATCCGAGCGGCCATCGAGGCGCTCTTCGACTACGGGCGGCCGGAGCGGGTGCAGCTGGCCGTGCTGGTCGACCGCGGCCACCGCGAGCTGCCGATCCGCCCCGACTACGTCGGCAAGAACGTCCCCACGGCGCGCAGCGAGCGCGTCAACGTCAACCTGGAGGAGGCGGACGAGGTCGATCGCGTCCTGCTGCTCGACAGGGGAGAGGAGTAGCGTGGATCCCCAGCCCCCGATCACCACGCAGCGCCGCCGCCACCTGATCTCGATCGCCGACCTCGACCGGGCCGCCGTGGAGCGGATCATGGAGACGGCGGCCGGATTCGAGTCGGTGATGCAGCGGGACGTCAAGAAGGTGCCGACGCTCCGCGGGCGCACCGTCATGAACGTCTTCTTCGAGTCCTCAACCCGCACGTCGAGCTCCTTCGAGCTGGCCGCCAAGCGGCTGTCGGCCGACACGATGAGCCTCAAGGCTTCCGGCTCGAGCGTCGACAAGGGCGAGTCGCTGAAGGACACGATCCTTACGCTGTCGGCCTACGACCCGGACGTGATCGTCATCCGCCACTCGCAGATCGGCGCTCCCACGCTGGTCACGCGGTACACCGACGCCCACGTCGTCAACGCCGGCGACGGCAAGCACCAGCATCCGACGCAGAGCCTGCTCGACCTCTACACGATGCGCAGCGAGCTGGGCCGCATCGAGGGCCTGCACGTCGCCATCGTCGGCGACGTCGCGCACTCCCGGGTCGCCCGCTCGAACATCCAGGCGCTGACGCTGATGGGCGCCCACGTCACGCTGGTCGGCCCGCCGCCGCTGATCCCCCGCGGGATCGCCGCGATGGGCGTCGAGGTGTCGCACGACATCAACGCGATCGAGACGGCCGACGTCATCTACGTCCTGCGGATGCAGCGCGAGCGGATGCTGGAGGGCGCCAACTACGTGCCCTCGCTGCGCGAGTACACCGCGCTGTGGGGCGTGACGCCGGAGCGGGTGCGGCCCAGCCAGCTGGTGATGCACCCGGGGCCGATGAACCGCGGTGTCGAGATCGCGCCCGAGGTCGCCGACGCGCCTAACGCGCTGATCGTCGAGCAGGTGCGAAGCGGGCTGGTGGTGCGGATGGCGGTGCTCTACGACCTGCTCAACGAGCCGGCGCCGACGC
Organism: uncultured Actinomycetes bacterium; assembly: GCA_963809205.1. Lineage (GTDB taxonomy): Bacteria > Actinomycetota > Thermoleophilia > Gaiellales > JAICJC01 > DATLLN01. The sequence goes on from CAWEIS010000002.1 coordinate 132,772, forward strand.
AGCACGAGGCCGCGCTACGGGTGGTCGCCACGGGTCAGGAGGTGGCCTGATGGAGCGGCTGTTCCGGCGGGACGCGCCGCCCGCCAACCTGGTGATCCGCGGCGCCCGGCTGTTCGACCGGGGCGCCGGTCTCGAGGGCACGCAGCTGGACGTGCGGATCGCCGACGGCCGGATCGCCGAGATCGGCGACGCGGTCGACAGCGGCGGGGTGGAGGAGATCGACGCCACCGGGCTGACCATGACGCCCGGCCTGGTCGACCCGCACGTCCACCTGCGCACGCCCGGCGACGAGGACGAGGAGGACATCGCGTCCGGCACCCGGGCCGCGGCCGCCGGCGGGTTCGTCGCCATCCTGGCGATGCCCAACACCTCGCCGGTGGTCGACTCGGCGACGCTGCTGGGCGGTCTGATCGAGCAGGCGCGCGAGCAGGCCGCCGTGCCCACCGGGTTCTTCGCCGCCATCACCCGCGGCCAGGAGGGTCGCGAGCTGGTCGACATGGCCGAGCTGGCGGGCCGCGGGGCGGCCGGGTTCTCGGACGACGGGCGGCCTGTGGAGCGGGCGGCGATGCTCCGCCGCGCGCTCCAGTACTCGACCATCACCGGCCTCAAGCTGACGCTGCACGAGGAGGAGATGACGCTGGCGGACGGCGGCCAGATGCACGAGGGCGCCGTCTCCGCGGAGCTCGGGCTGGGCGGCCACCCGGGCATCGCCGAGAGCGTGATGGTCGGCCGCGACCTGCAGATCGCGCGGCACGAGGGAGCGCCGCTGCACCTCTGCCACATCTCCGCGGCGGAGTCGGTCGCCGAGATCCGGCGGGCCAAGGAGCTGGGCGTCGAGGTGACCGCCGAGGTCAGCCCGCATCACCTGTGCCTGACCGACGAGGCGGTGCGGTCGCTCGACCCCAGCCGCCACAAGATGAACCCGCCGCTGCGCTCGGCCGCCGACCGGGCCGCGCTGATCGAGGCGATGGCCGACGGCACGCTGGACTGCATCGCCACCGACCACGCCCCGCACCGGCCGCAGGAGAAGGAGCAGCCGTTCGAGGCCGCGCCGAACGGGGTGATCGGACTGGAGACGGCGTTCCCGGCGGTCTACACACACCTCGTGGCGCCGGGGCTGGTGCCGCTCTCGACGGTGGTCGAGCGGATGACCAGCGGCCCGGCCAACGCGTTCCGCCTGCCGGTGCCGGAACTGCGGGCCGGCGCGGCCGCCAACCTCGCCCTCTGGAACCTGGGAGAGAGCTGGCTGGTGGAGCCGCCCTACGCGTCGCGATCGCGGAACTGCTGGTGCGAAGGGCAGACGCTGCAAGGCGTGTGCACGCTGACGGTGGCCGGCGGGTCGATCGCCCACCGGCTGGTGGAGGCGGCGCTGTGAGCGGCGCGATGCTCGTCCTCGAGGACGGCACGGTGCTGGAGGGCGCCGCCTACGGCGCCACCGGCACGGCGGTCGGCGAGCTGGTGTTCATCACCTCGATGACCGGCTACCAGGAGATCGTCACCGACCCGTCGTTCGCCGGGCAGGCGATCACCTTCACCCAGCCGATGATCGGCAACTACGGTGTCGAGGAGGACGCGTCCGAGTCGGCCAGGCCGCACGCCCGGGCGATCGTCGTCCGCGAGGGCCGCAACGCCAGCCCCAACGGACGCGAGGGGTTCTCCGACTGGCTCGCCCGCCACGACGTGGTCGGCATCCAGGGGCTGGACACGCGGATGCTGACCCGCCGCCTGCGCGACGGCGGCACGGTGCGCGCGGCTGTCTCCAACGACGGCACGCCGGCCGCCGAGCTGCTGGCGATCGCGCGGGCGGAGCCGGAGATGGCCGGCCAGGCGCTGGCCGGCGGCGTCTCCTGCACGGAGCCGGAGCGGCTGGAGGCTACGGTTGCGGAGCGGGCACACGTCGCCGTCTTGGACTACGGGGTGAAGGGGTCGATCGTCCGTATCCTCCGCGAGTCCGGGGCACGGGTCACGGTGTTCCCCTGGGACGCAACGGCCGAGGACGTGATTGCGGTGGAGCCGGACGGCGTGCTGCTGGGCAACGGGCCCGGCGATCCGGCGGCGCTGCCGGACTGCACGGCGGAGGCCCGCGAGCTGGTCTCGCAGGTGCCGGTGTTCGGCATCTGCCTGGGGCATCAGCTGCTCGGCCGTGCGCTGGGGCTGGAGACCTTCAAGCTGCGCTTCGGCCACCGCGGCGCGAACCATCCGGTGCTCGAGGTCGACACCGGCCGCGTGCTGGTCACCGCCCAGAACCACGGGTTCGCCGTCCGGGTGCCGGAGGACGGCGGCGACCTGGAGACGGACTTCGGCCCCGCCCGGGTGACATACGTCTCGCTGTACGACGGCACCGTCGAGGGGCTCGAGCTGCGCGATCTGCCGGTCGCGTCAATGCAGTTCCACCCGGAGGCCAGCCCCGGGCCGCACGACGCGCGCGAGGCGCTGGAGCGGTTCGTCGCCCGCATCGCCGAAGGGAGGCCGGTTGCCCAGGCGTGACGATATCGAGACGGTGGCGGTGATCGGCTCCGGCCCGATCGTCATCGGCCAAGCCTGCGAGTTCGACTACTCGGGCACCCAGGCCCTGCGCGTGCTGCGCGAGGAGGGGTACCGGACGGTGCTCGTCAACTCCAACCCGGCCACGATCATGACCGACCCCGGCTGGGCCGACCGCACCTACCTGGAGCCGCTGGACGTGCAGGGCGTGCGCTCGGTGCTCGAGCTCGAGCGGCCGGACGCGCTGCTGCCGACGCTGGGCGGCCAGACGGCGCTCAACCTGGCCTCGCTGCTGTCCGAGGACGGCACCCTGGAGGAGCTCGGGATCGAGCTGATCGGCGCGTCCTACGAGGCCATCCGCTGCGCCGAGGACCGGCAGCTGTTCGGCGAGACCATGGAGCGGATCGGCCTGCGCGTCCCTCACAGCGCCATCGCCCACTCGCTGCAGGAGGCGCGGGCGGCGCTGGCGGAGGGGTCGTTGGCACTGCCGGCCGTGATCCGGCCGGCGTTCACGCTGGGCGGCCAGGGCGGCGGTTTCGCCGCCGACCACCACGCGTTCGAGGAGATCGTCGCCCGCGGCCTGCGGGCCAGCCCGATCGGCCAGGTGCTGATCGAGGAGTCGGTGGCCGGCTGGGGCGAATTCGAGCTCGAGGTGATCCGGGACCGCAACGACAACGTCGTCATCATCTGCTCGATCGAGAACGTCGATCCGATGGGCGTGCACACCGGCGACTCGGTGACCGTGGCCCCGGCGCAGACTCTCTCCGACCGGGAGTACCAGGTGCTGCGCGACGCCAGCGCGGCGGTGATCCGCGCCGTCGGGGTCGAGACCGGCGGCTCGAACGTGCAGTTCGCGCTGAACCGCGAGACTGGCGAGCTGGTCGTGATCGAGATGAACCCGCGCGTGTCGCGGTCGTCGGCGCTGGCCTCGAAGGCCACCGGCTACCCGATCGCCAAGGTGGCGACCAAGCTGGCCGTCGGCTACACGCTGGACGAGATCCCCAACGACATCACCGGCACCACGCCGGCGTCGTTCGAGCCGGCCCTCGACTACGTGGTGATCAAGCTGCCGCGGTTCGCCTTCGAGAAGTTCCCCGGCGCCGACGACTCGTTGACCACCCACATGAAGTCGGTGGGCGAGGTGATGGGCATCGGGCGCAGCTTCAACGAGGCGTGGGGCAAGGCGATGCGCTCGCGCGAGCTGGACGGCCCGCCGCGCACCGCAGGTAGCGTCGTCGAGCCGGTGTGGGACCGCTTCGACACCATCCAGGCGCGGCTGCTGGACGGCGAGTCGGCTGCGGCGCTGGCCGCCGAATCGGGCGTGCACCGCTGGTTCCTCGACGAGTGGGCCGCGGTGGCGGAGGCCGAGCGGTCGGTGCGCGGCGTCGACCCGGCGTCGCTGGACGCCGGCGAGTGGCGGCGGCTCAAGCGGCTGGGCATCGGCGACGGCCGGATCGAGACGCTCACCGGCCGCGACCAGCGCGAGGTGCGGCGGATCCGCAAGGCGGCCGGCGTGCGACCGGTGTTCAAGGCTGTCGACAGCTGCGCCGCCGAGGTGGTGGCCCGCGCGCCCTACTACTACTCGGCGTACGAGGACGAGGACGAGCTCGACCGCGGTGAGCGGGAGAGCGTGATCATCCTCGGCGCCGGCCCCAACCGGATCGGCCAGGGCATCGAGTTCGACTACTGCTGCGTGCAGGCCGCCCAGACGCTGCGCCGCCTGGGCTACGACGCCGTGATGGTGAACTGCAACCCGGAGACGGTGTCGACCGACGCCGACTCGTCCGACCGACTGTACTTCGAGCCGCTCACGGTGGAGGACGTGCTCGAGGTGATCGAGCGCGAGCGGCCGCTGGGCGTGGTGGCCCAGTTCGGCGGCCAGACGCCGCTGCGGCTGGCCCGGCGGCTGGAGGAGGAGGGCGTGCCGCTGCTGGGCACGCCGTTCGAGGCGATCGACATCGCCGAGGATCGCGAGCGGTTCGGCGGCGTGCTCCGCCAGCTGGGGCTGGAGGCGCCCGCCTGGGGGATCGCCGGCGACGTCGACGATGCGGTGCGGATCGCCGGCGAGATCGGCTACCCGGTGCTGGTGCGGCCGAGCTACGTGCTCGGCGGCCGGGCGATGCGCATCTGCTACGACGAGGCCTCGCTGCGGGCGCGGCCGGTCGAGCCCAGCTCGCTGGTCGACCGCTTCGTCGAGGACGCGATCGAGGTTGACGTGGACGCCGTATGTGACGGCACGCGGACATGGATCGGCGCCGTCATGCAGCATGTCGAGGAGGCCGGGGTGCATTCCGGCGACTCGGCCTGCGTGATCCCGACGCTGTCGCTGGGCGAGGAGCTGGAGCGCCAGATCCGGGCCCAGACGGCCGCGATCGCCGAGGCGCTGGGCGTCCGCGGGCTGATCAACGTCCAGTTCGCCGTGCAGGGATCGCAGATCTACGTGATCGAGGCCAACCCGCGGGCGTCCAGGACGGTGCCGTTCGTGGCCAAGGCGACCGGCGTGGGGATGGTCGAGGCGGCCTGCCGCGCCGCGCTCGGGCTGCCGGTCGATCTCGAGGAGGTCTCCCCCGACCACGTCAGCGTGAAGGCGGCGGTGCTGCCGTTCAGCCGGTTCTCGGGCGCCGACCCGACCCTGGGTCCGGAGATGCGCTCGACCGGCGAGGTGATGGGCATCGGGCCGGACTTCCCGACGGCGTTCGCCAAGGGCGAGCGGGCCGCCGGGCGGCCGTTGCCAAGCGAGGGACGGGTGTTCCTGTCCGTTCGCGATGCTGACAAGCCCGCCGCGACCATGCTGGCGGCGCTGCTCCAGTCGCTCGGGTTCGACCTCGTCGCCACGGCGGGCACCGCCCGAGCGCTGCGCCGGATCGGCATCCCGGTGGAGGCGGTGCTGAAGGTCACGGAGGGGTCGCCCAACGTGGTCGACATGATCCGCAGCGGCGTCATCAACCTGGTGATCAACACCCCATTCGGCCGGGGAGCACGCACCGACGGCTACGAGATCCGCGAGGCCGCGATCCGCCACAACATCCCCTGCATCACGACGCTGGCCGGTGCGTCCGCGGCCGTCCAGGCGATCGCCCAGGCGAAGACGGTGCCGCCGGTGCCTCTTCAGGATCTGCACGCCGAGCCCGTTGTCGAGGAATCGCATGTCGTTGGCTGATCCGGCACGGCGGCTCGTCGTCGACCGGGTCGAGGCGGTGGGCGCGTACACGCTGCTCGTGCTGCGCAACGATGGGGGCGATGTCGGCCGGCCCGGCCAGTTCTTCATGCTCTCGGCGTGGCCGGAGCCGGCGGACGCCTATCTGCCGCGCGCGCTGTCCGCCGCCTGGGCGGACGAACGCGAGATCGCCTTCCTGGTCGACGTCCGCGGCATCGGTACGGGGGCGCTGGTCGACGCCGCCTCGGTCGAGGTGCGCGGGCCGCTGGGCAACGGCTTCGCCATCGCCGATCGGCCGGCGCAGCTGGTCGGCGGCGGCATCGGCGCGGCGATCCTGCCCTGGCTGGCCCGCGAGCTGCCCCAGCCGCCTCGCGTCCTGCTCGGGTTCCGCAGCGAGGCACATGCCGTCTGTGCGGCGCTGGTTTCGGACGACCCGACCGTGGTGCTCGATCCGGTGCTGGTCACCGAGCCGCTGGCCCGCCTGCTGCCGTTCGACGGCGTCGTCTACGCCTGCGGGCCGGATCCGATGCTGCAGGCGGTGGCCGCGCTGTGCGCGGAGCACGACGTCGAGTGCCAGGTGGCGATGGAGGCGGCGATGGCCTGCGGCTATGGCGCCTGCTACGGCTGCGCGGTGCAGATCGACGGCGTCTGGAAGCGCCTGTGCGTCGAGGGGCCTGTGCTGGAGGCGGAGAGGATCCTGGCGTGAGCGTCGACCTGCGCACGTCCCTCTGCGGGATCGACCTCGAGCACCCGCTGGTCAACGGCTCGGGAACGCTGGATGCGCTGGTCGCCGGGACGCTCGGCCTGGCCGCCTTCGTTACCAAGACGGTGACGCTCGACCCGCGCGCCGGCAACCCGCCGGTGCGGATCGGCGAGACCCCGGCTGGGATGGTCAACTCGATCGGCCTGGCGAACCCGGGGCTCGACGGCTTCTGGGAGGAGCACCTGCCGCTGCTGACCGAGCTGGGCGTGCCGCTGGTCGTCAGCGTCGGCGGCTGGTCGCGCGAGCAGTACGCGATCGCCGTCTCCCGGATCGGCGCCGTATCCGGGGTGGCCGCGATCGAGCTCAACGTCTCCTGCCCGAACGTCGACACGGGGTGCATCTCGATCGGCACCGACGCCGGCGAAACGCGGGCGCTGCTCGAGCGCTGCCGCGCCGAGACCGACGTGCCGCTGCTGGCCAAGCTGTCGCCCAGCGTCGCCGACGTCAGCGCGATCGCCCTGGCCGCCGCCGAGGGTGGAGCGCACGGGCTGGTGCTGATCAATACCGTGCGTGGGATGGCGATCGACCGCGACACGCTGCGGCCGCTGCTGGGCGGCGGCGGGGGCGGGCTGTCCGGCCCGGCGGTCAAGCCGATCGCCCTGCACGCGGTCTACCACTCGTACGCCGCGACCGGGCTGCCGATCGTCGGCATGGGCGGGGTCGCGTCGGCCCAGGATTGCCTCGAGCTGATGGCCGCCGGGGCCTGTGTCGTCGGATTGGGCACCGCGTTGTTCCGCGATCCGGCGCTGCCCGGCCGGATCCTCGCCGAACTGCCTGCGCTGCTCGCCGACCACGGCTTCTCGGGGGTCGAGGGTGTCACCGGTGCTTCACAGAACCTGGACAGTAAGGCTCCACCTGAGCTTGAGCGTTCGGAGCACTGATTTGGCCTGTTTTGGCGGTTTCCACCCGGTTGCGTCACGGCGTAAGAGTGATATCATCGCCCGGCGCGATGGCCACGATCCTGTCCAAGACTCCCTCCCGGTCGCTCGACCAGCGACTCGACGCACTCGAGAGGGCGAACGAGATCAGGGTCAACCGAGCGAGGCTGAAGCGGGCGTTAAAGTCGGGCGACACCACCTTCGACGAGGTGCTGTTGGATCCCCCGGCGTTCGTGCTGACGGCGAAGGTGTACGACATGCTACTCGCCGTCCCCCGGCTCGGCCGGGTCCGCGCCTCGAAACTGCTCGCCCAGTGCCGCATCAGCCAGTCGAAGACGATTGGCGGGCTGTCCGAACGACAGCGCGGCGAACTGGTCGATCTCTTCCGCTCCTGACTCTGATACCGCGGCGGTCAGCGTGACCGGCCGCCTGTTCGTCATATCCGGCCCTTCTGGTGTGGGCAAGGGCACCCTGATCTCGCTGGCCCGCGAGCGGCTGGCTGATGTCGTGGTCGCTGTGTCTGCGACGACCCGCCCGCAGCGCGAGGGGGAGACCGACGGCCGCGAGTACCACTTCCTCGACGCCGCCGAGTTTGAGCGGCTGGTCGGGGAGGGCGCGTTCCTCGAGCATGTAACATTCGCCGGTCACCGGTACGGGACGCTGCGTAGCGAGGTCGAGCGGCGGCTGGTGGACGGCGAGAGCGTTGTGCTCGAGATCGACGTCCCCGGCGCGCGGGAGATCAAGCGGCAACTGCCCGAGGCGGTGTTCGTGTTCATCGCGCCGCCGGACCTGGCGGACCTCGAGGAGCGTCTCGCCGGCCGCGGGGCGAACACCTCCGAGGAGATTCAGGCCCGGCTCGCGATTGCCCGCGACGAGATCATTGCCGCCGGCGAGTTCGAGCATGTGATCGTGAATGACAACAGAGAGCGGGCAGCTGCGGAGCTGGAGTCCGTGATGCGGGCCGCCATGGAGAGCGAGGGAGCACCCCGATGATCGAACCGAAGATCGACAAACTGCTGGAGCACGTCGACAGCAAATACGGCTTGGTGATCGCGTCCGCCAAGCGCGCACGCCAGATCAACGACTACCACCACCAGCTCGGCGAGGGCAGCTTCGAGGGCTTCGCGCCGCCGCTGGTCGAGTCCCGCTCGAAGAACTTCCTGACGATGGCCCTCGAGGAGATCGCCCAGGGCAAGCTCAAGGTCGGCAAGTCCGGCAAGTCCGGGGATTAGCCGGCCCCGCTGGGGCCTGACCGGCTCGACCGCGCGGCACCTGCTGTGACGGTGGGGGTCTGACCCGATCCGCGCCGAGTTTTCGATTGGGTGACGGGGGCCGTACACTTCTAACCATGATTCTGGTCGGCGTGTGTGGGGGCGTCGCCGCCTACAAGAGCTGTGAGCTCGTCCGGCTGCTCGTCCGCGCGGGCCGCGACGTGCAGGTCCTGCAGACGCCGACCGCCGAGCGGTTCGTCGGGCCGACCACGTTCGCCGCGCTCTCCCGGCGCCCGGTGCGGACCGACTCGGCCGAGCATCTGTTCCCGCATCTGGAGGCGTCGCGGGACGTCGAGCTGCTGTGCCTCGCCCCGCTGACGGCGACCACGCTCGCCCGGCTCGCACACGGTGAGGCATCCAACGTGCTGCTCGCCACGGCCCTCGCCTACCGCGGCCCGGTCGTCGCCGCGCCGGCCATGAACCCACGGATGTGGGCCGCCGACGCCACGCGGGCGAACGCCGAGATGCTGCGCCGCCGCGGCGTCGAACTGGTCGGCCCGGCCACCGGCGACACCGCCGAGGGTGAGCTCGGCGTCGGCCGGATGGCGGAGCCGGAGGAGATCGCCGGCGCGATCGAGCGCCGCCTTGCCGTCGCCGGCCAGCTGGCCGGCCGCCGGGTGCTGGTCACCGCCGGCGGTACCCGCGAGCCGCTGGACGCCGTTCGCTACATCGGCAATCGCTCGAGCGGCCGGATGGGCGTGGCCGTGGCCGACGCGGCCGCGCGCCGCGGTGCCGACGTCACGCTGCTGCTCTGCGCTGGGGCGGTCGCGCCGGAGACGCACGTCAACGTGATCGCCGTCGAGACGGCCGAGCAGCTGCGAGCCGCGACAGTCGAGCATGCGGCGGCGTCCGACGTGGTGGTGATGGCCGCTGCCGTCGCCGACTACCGCCCGGCGGCCGCCGACGCCGGCAAGCGCACCAAGGACGGGGCCGCCTGGTCGATCGAGCTCGAGCCGACCGCGGACATCCTGGCCGAGCTGGGCGCCGCCCGCCGCGCGGGGCAGCTGCTGATCGGCTTCGCCGCCGAACACGGGGAGGGCGCCGTCGAGCGCGCGCGGGGCAAGCTCGACCGCAAGCACGTCGACGCGATCGTCGTCAACGACATCAGCCGCAGCGACATCGGCTTCGACGTCGACGACAACGAAATCGTGATCGTGACGTCAAAGCAGGAAATACCAATCTCCCGACGGGCGAAGCGCGCCTGCGCGGAGGCCATCCTGGACTGGCTTGCCACGGCTCGGGAACCGAGCGCGGCCGCCGTCCGTACCACACAAAAGACAGCCATCTGAGCAGCTCCCGACCGAGAGGACGTACCCGAGGTGGAAGCACACGAAGTCCGTGACCCCGCCGCTGCAGAGGCGATCGCCGCAGCGGCCCAGACCGCGCGCCGCGTGATCGAGAACGTCGGACGCGTGATCCGCGCCCCCGAACTGCTCCTCGAGCGGTGCCTGCTCGCGCTGCTCTGTGAGGGACACGTGATCCTGGAGGACTTCCCGGGCGTCGGCAAAACGATGCTGGCGAAGTCGCTCGCCCGGTCGCTCGACTGCGAGTTCGCCCGCATCCAGGCCACACCGGACCTGCTGCCCTCGGACATCACTGGCGTCAACGTCTTCAACATGCAGACCAACGAGTTCGAGTTCCGACCGGGACCGGTCTTCGCGAACATGGTGCTGGTCGACGAGATCAACCGCGCGTCACCGAAGACGCAGTCGGCGCTCCTCGAATGCATGCAGGAGGTGCAGGTCACGATCGACGGCATGACACATCCGCTTGCGCGGCCGTTCATGGTGATCGCGACCCAGAACCCGATCGAGTACGAGGGCACGTTCCCGCTGCCCGAGGCTCAGCTCGACCGCTTCACGATGCGCCTCCACCTCGGCTATCCGTCGCCCGCCGACGAGGCCCGGATGCTGACCGAGCACGCCGCCGACGAACCGATCGAGCACCTCGAACCGGTGGCCTCTGCCGGCGAACTCGAGGAGTCGATCGCGGCGGTCAAGTACGTCTACGTCGAGGAGAGCCTCAACCGCTACGTCGTCTCGGTGCTGCGCCACACGCGCGGCGACGCCCGGCTGGCGCTGGGCGCCAGCCCGCGCGCGGGCATCTCGCTGCTCCGCGTGGCGAAGGCGAACGCCGTCCTCCGCGGCCGCGAGTACGTGATCCCCGCGGACGTCAAGGAGGTCGCGGCGGACGTCCTGTCCCATCGCGTGATCCTCGCGGCGGACGCCCGCAGCGGCGGCCTGGACGCCGCCGACGTGATCCGCGAGGCCGTCGACCGAACGCCGGTGCCGGTCTAGGTGCTGGCCGGCCGCGGCAAGGGAGCGCTGGCCCTCGGAGCGGGGCTGTACATAGTTGCCTGGGGGTTTGGTACCAGCGAGCTGTTCGCCGCGGCGCTGGGCCTGATGGTGCTGCCGGCCGCGGCCTGGCTGTGGGTGCGCTTCATGGCGCGGCCGATGACGATGCGCCGGCGCACCGGCAACCGAGAGCTGGTCGAGGGCGGCCGGGTCGAGGTGTTGATCGAGGTGCGGTCGGACGAGGGTCCGTTGCCCTCGCGGGCGCTGGTCGTCGAGCGGGTCGCCGGCCTGCCCGAGCGCGACGTGCCGGTCGTCCGCTCCGGCCACGAGCTGCGCGGCCGCTACGTCCTGGAGGATGTGCCCCGCGGCCGCTACGCACTGGACGCCGCCGACCTGGTGCTCGGCGACCCCTTCGGGCTGGCCGAGGCCCGCATCGCGCTGGAGCGGCACGACACGCTGCTGGTCTACCCGCGGGTGTTCGACCTGGACGGCGTGTTCACCGACGCCGGCGCGGCGGGCGGCGACGAGGGCCGGGCGCTGCTGCACCGCACGGCGGGCTACGACCTGCACTCGATCCGCGACTTCCAGCAAGGCGAGAGCCTGCGCCGCGTCCACTGGCGCTCGACCGCCAAGCGCCGCAAGCTGATGGTCAAGGAGCTGACGGAGACGCCGCGCGACGAGGCCGCCGTGCTGCTCGACGGCGAGCGGATCACTGCGGTCGGGCCGCGCGGCGCCAGCTCGTACGACGCCTCCGTGCGCGCCGCGGCGTCGCTGCTGTCACGCATGGTGACGCTCGGCCAGCGCTGCTCGCTGGTGCTCCACGGCTCGTCCCGCCAGCGCCTGCGGATCCAGTCCGGCGGCGGGGAGTGGGGGTCGGTGATGGCGGCGCTGGCAGCGGTCGAGCCTGACGCCGAGCGCCCGCTGCACGTCATGCTGCGCGACCTGATCGCCGGCTCCGGCGCGGCCGAGTCGGTCGACGCCGCCCGCCTGTTCGTTGTCAGCGCCGCGCTGACGCCGGCGCTCGCCGACCGGCTGCTCGCGCTCCGCTCGTACCGCCGCGACATCGCCCTGGTGTGGGTCGACGCGCCGACGTTCGCCGGGCGGACGACAGGTCACGGGCCGGAGGAGGCCGCGTCGCTGCAGCTCGCCCGGGCGGGCGTGCCGGTCGCACGGCTGCGGGCCGGCGACGACGTCGGCGCCGTGCTGTCCGCCACCACCATCGCCCGGGAGTACGCGCATGCGTGAGCGGCTGGCGCTGACCGCGCTGTGGGCGGCGTTCCTCGGCTTCCAGTGGACGCAGCTCGAGCGGCCGTGGGCCAGCCTGGCCGACGTGGTCGTGCTGGCGGTCGCCGCCATCGCGCCGGCGGCCCTGTGGGCGGCCGGCCGCCGCGGGCTGGCCGTCGGCGCCCTGGTCGTCTCGGTCGTGGCGGCCGTCGGCGTGGCCTTCGGCCACTACCCGTGGGAGACCGGCCATCACCTCTACCCGATCCGCGTCTGGGACGCCGCGGCGGCCGGCGCCGAGGGCTGGCTGGACACGACCACGCCGATCGACACGGGCCGCTTCCCCGGCGCCGCCGCCGACGTCGAGCTGGTGTTCACGTTCCTGCTGGCCGCGCTCGCGTGGCTGCTGATCGTCCTCCGCCGGCCGCTGCTGGCCGTCGGCGTCGGCTTCGCCGCCTTCGCCGTCCCCAGCACGATGGTCGCGCTGGACGGCGGGTTCGTGCGCTCGCTGCTGTTCCTGGTGCTGGCCGCGCTGACGCTGGCCGCCTGCGGCCCGCGGGCGTTGCCGCGCAGGGGCTCGGCCGTGCTGCAGATCGTTGCCGTCGGGGGCTGCGCGATCGCGGCCGCGCTGATCCTGTCCGCCGCGCCGGGCGTGCGCAAGGACGCCTTCCTATCCTGGCGCACCTGGAATCCGCTGGCCGGCAGCGCGCCGCGGGTCAGCGTCGGCTACGTCTGGGATCAGGACTACCGCCCGTTCACCTGGCCCAAGAAGAAGACCGAGGTCTTCGAGGTCACCTCGCCGCGGCCGATGTACTGGAAGGCGGCCGTTCTCACCGAGTTCACGAACGACCGCTGGCAGGAGCACCCGGTGGTGCAGCAGGTGTACAGCGACGACACCAAGTCGGTGGTCGTGCCGGTCGAGCAGTTGCCGCAGTTCGCTGACCCGGACTCCAAGGATCTGAAGCAGGTGTCGTTTCGGGTGAAGGGGCTGGCCGATCCGCACCTGCTCTCGGCCGGCCAGCCGATGGCCTACGCGCTGGACGATGCGTCGAGGGCGCAGCTGACGACGGACGGCACCGTCACGCTGGCCGCCGACCCGTCCAAGGACGAGACCTACACGACCCGGGTCTACGCGCCCGATCCGGCGCCCAAGGACCTGGCCGACGCCAGCACCGACTACCCGACGGACGTCCGCCGCGGGATCGAGATCGGCGGCGTCGCCATCCCCGCCTGGGGATCGGTTGCGCCGAAGTCGGTGACGGTGCCGATCGACCCGTCGTACCTCGCGGCCGGCCAGCAGGTCTGGAAGCGCTCGGGCGCCGTGACCGCGAAGACCCAGTACCAGGCGGTGATCGACGTCGAGGCGTACTTCCGTGACCCGCAGGTCTTCAGCTACGACCAGACGCCGAAGTTCCAGCCCGGACGCCCGGTGCTGGCGGACTTCATGCTGCGCGCGCACGACGGCTACTGCCAGATGTTCTCGGGCTCGATGGCCCTGGTGCTGCGGATGTACGGCATCCCGGCCCGGGTCGCGGTCGGGTTCACGACCGGCAGCCCGATCGACTCCGGCGGCAACACCTACGAGGTGACCGACCGCAACGCCCACAGCTGGGTCGAGGTCTGGTTCGCCGGTTACGGCTGGCTGCCGTTCGACCCGACGCCGGGCCGCGTGCTGCACCAGCGGGCGTCGACCGCGACGCCGGACGCCGAGCAGCTGGCGACCGACCTGAAGACCAGCGGGCTGACCGGCGCGGCAAGCGCGGCGGCGGCCAAGTACATCGCCACGGTGCTGCCGAACGGCTCGGCCAAGGGCCTCGACCAGGCGCGCGCCCGGCACGGCCTTGGCCCGGGCGGCAACGGTGTGTTCCTTGGCGCCGCGGCGCCGCAGCACAGCCGCAGCTTCGTCCGCTGGTTGCTGGTGGCGGTCGCGATCGTTCTGGCGGCGCTGCTGCTCGGGAAGTGGGCAGCCGTGAAGCTGCGCTACCTGCGGCGCGGCCCGCGGGCCCAGGCTTCGGCGGCGTTCGCCGACATCGCGACGTTCGCGGGCGACCAGGGCGTGACCGTCGGCTCGGACGGGACGTACGAGGATCTGGCGCGCCGCCTGCAGCACGTGTGGGGCGTCGAGGCCTTCCCGTTCGCCCAGGATGCCAGCGCCGCGCGCTACGCGCCGCCGTACGACGCAGCCATCGCGGCGCGGCGGCTGCGCTCCCACACGCGGCGGATGAAGCGCGAGATCCGGCGCAACCTGGAACTGCGCGATCGCGCCTCGGGAGCCCTCAAGCTGCGCGAGGCCGTCGCCCGTCGTCGAGGGCTTGACTGAGGATCTATCCTCGAAAGAGGAGGCCTTGCGGCCTCCCCGCGTCACGCCGATAACTGGGAAAGACGATGGATCAGCAGTCCGTGTACGACCTCTATCAGCAGGGCCGGGCGCACATGCAGAACGGCGACAACGCACAGGCGACCGTGCCGCTCGAGAAGGCGAAGCGGCGGGAGCCCGACAAGGCGTCGATCCGCGAGGCGCTCGGCGTCGCCTACCTGCGGTTGCGGCGCTACGGCGAGGCGGCGGCCGAGTTCGAGCACATCCTCGACTCGGCGCCGGCGAACGACTACGCGCACTACTGCATGGGCCGCTGCCGTGAGCGGATGGGCGAGCGAGGGCTGGCCGCCGGGCACTACAAGATGGCCGCCTGGCTGCGGCCGGACGTCTCGTACTACCAGCGGGCCGTCGACGGCCTGCTCGACTGAGCGGCGCGTGACCGTCCGCGAGGCAACGCCGGCCGACTGGCCGGCGATCTGGCGCTTCATGGACGAGATCGTCGCCGCCGGCGAGACGTTCTCATGGGACCGCGAGATCGCCGAGGCGGACGCGCGGGCGATCTGGATGGGCGGCCCGCCGAAGCGCACCTTCGTGGCTGTCGACGATGGCGACCGTGTGCTCGGCTCGGCCGTCATGGGTCCCGAACCATGGCGGCCCGGCGTCGCACGTGGCAACGGCGAGCTTCATGGTCGACCCGGCCGCCGGAGGCCGGGGCGCCGGCCGCGCGCTCGGCGAGCGCGTGCTCGACCAGGCCCGCGCAGACGGCTACCGGGCGATGCACAACGCCGTCGTCGAGAGCAACGTCCGCGCCGTCGCCCTCTGGCACTCGCTCGGCTTCGAGGTGCTGGCCACGGTGCCGGAGGCGTTCGACCACCCCACCGACGGCCTGGTCGGGCTCCACATCATGCATCGCCCGCTGTAACGGGCCCGATCGCGGCTCGGGAGGGGGGTGCCAATTGGCCGATCGAGCGTCGGCCATTTGGCATTTCGGCGACGTGACGTCGTGGTGCGTCCAGGATTGGCCCTCCTTTCGGGGGAGGGCCATCCTGGACACGGCACAGCCGTTGGAACGGTGTCGTGACTGACATGTGCACACCGGCGGCCGCAGACTGGTCGGGTGTTGGCGTCGCTGTACAAGGCGCGTGGGCCGTCGACGAAGAGCGAGGTGTGCGCGATCTGCGTCGAGCGCTCCCGCGGGCGCACCGTTCGGGTGCATCTGGGGCGAGGTGTCTCGGTGTGGCTCTGCGCCGGCCACGCCAGCGATGACTTCCGCCGGCGGAGGGGCGGTCGTGACTTCGTACTCACGCTGCATCGCCTCTGGTCGGCGCACGGCTGCCTGACCAAGCCGCGAAGCCGTGCGCTGGACGACCACCTGGCTGCGATGCGCTCGGAACCGCCGGCGCCACGGCATCGTCCAGGGTCGTACTCGTGGGCAGCCCTGCGAAGGGACGCCGAGCAACGGTTTCGCGCCGGGGAGGATCCGGTCCGTGTGATCCGCGATCTGCGAAGACGGCACTCAGGCGGCGTGGCCACTGTCCCGAGCGTGCGGACGATGCGTCGCTGGTATCAGGAGCGGCGGTGGCTGCGGCAGGAGCTGGTCGTCGAGATCAGCGGGCCGGGTGTGCCAATTGGCCGAGCGAGCGCCGGCCAATTGGCAGGCCCCCCACCAACCACTCCCGAGCCATCGAAGCCCGTACCGCCGAGCGCGCAGGCGAAAATCCAACCGCTCGCCGCGCCGGGCGCCGCGCCGGCGCTCTCCTCAGCCAGCCAAACCAGGCGCGACCGGCCGTCGCTTCATCGTGAAGGCCCGTCCGAGCCCAGGCCGCGGCCTCCGCCGAGCGCGTAGCTCGCGGGCCCGAGGTGTGCCGCGCGCCCCGGTCGGGTACGCCCACCGCCCATGGGAACTCTCATCCTCTCAACGCAGATGACGGTTGACGGGGTGATCACCGTCGAGGACTGGTTCGCGGCCGAGGGGTCGCACGACGCGGCCTGCCGGGCGCTGTTCGAGCGGTCTGCGGCCATGGTCATGGGACGGAAGACCTGCGAGGGCCTGGCCGGGTTCTGGCCCGACCAGAGCGGGCCGTGGGCCGACCTGATCAACCCGATGGCCAAGTTCGTCGCGTCACGGACGCTGGCGGAGCCGCTGGAGTGGAACACCTCGCTGATCGACGGCGACGCCGTCGCGGGCGTTGCGCAGCTGAAGCAGCGTGAGGGCGACCTGACGATGGTCGGCTGCGGCGAGCTCGCCCGCGCGCTCGTCGAGGGCGGCGTCGTCGACGAGCTGTGGTTCTGGTCGCACCCGGCCGTGTGGGGCGCCGGCGAGCGGCCGTTCCACGGCGGGGTGCGGCAGCGCCTCGAGCTGATCGGCTCCGAGCGGTTCGACTCGGGCGTCACGCTGCATCGGTACCGCCCGGCCCCGTAGCTACAGCTCGAGCACGATGGTGACCGGGCCGTCGTTGAGCAGCTCGACCTCCATGTGGGCGCCGAACTCGCCCATCGCCACGCGCAGGCCCGCGGAGCGCAGCCCGGCGGCGACACGCTCGACCAGCGGCTCGGCCACGTCGGGCGCGGCGGCGGCGATGAACGACGGCCGGTTGCCGCGGGAGGTGTCGGCGAGCAGCGTGAACTGGGAGACGACGAGCACCTCGCCGCCGATATCCAGCACGCTGCGGTTCATGCGGCCCTCGTCGTCCTCGAAGATTCGCAGGCGCGACAGCTTGCCGGCCAGGCGATCGGCATGTTCGGCCGTGTCGCCCTCGCCGACGCCCACGAGAACGAGCATGCCGCGGCCGATCGAGCCGACCGTCCGGCCGGCCACCCGCACCTCGCCGCGGGCCACTCGCTGAACCACTCCTCGCATCGTCACGATTCTCTTACCTCGGAGAACCCCCTGCTATTCTTCGGGAGAAGTCAGCGCGCCGAAGGTGGTCCGGGAGGTGGGTGAATACCCACCTTTTTTTCGCCTTCGGACAGGGGTCGAGAAGGACATCGATGCACCAGGCGATAGCACTGCAGACACAGGTCGAAACGATGCTCCGGGACGGGTTCCCGGAGGTCGAAGTGCTGCTCGTGGACCAGCCGTCGCCGAACAGGGTGCGCATCTTCATCGACCGCGAGACGTCCCCGGTGGACACCGACCTGCTGGAGCAGGTCACGCGCCAGCTGTCGCCCCTTCGCGAGCAGTACGCACTCGAGGTGTCGTCGCCGGGCATCGAGCGCCCGCTGGTCAAGCCTGACCACTACAAGCGGGTCGTCGGCAGCTCCGTCGCCGTGCGGACGGAGCAGCCGCTGGACGGCCGGCGGTCGTTCAAGGGCGTGCTGACCCAGGCACACGAGCAGATGATCACGATCGACCTCGACGGCGAGCCGGTGGAGATCCCGCTCGACGTGGTGCACAGCGCGCACCTGGTCGACGAAGCGCGGGGAGGGAAGCCATGAGCAAGGAGCTCCTGGAAGGCGTCAAGCTGGTCGAGAAGGAGAAGGGCATCGAGGCGGAGACGCTGCTCTCCGCGATCGAGGACGCCCTGCTGGCGGCGTACAAGAAGCTGCCGGACGCGCACCACCCGGTGCGGGTCGACCTCGACCGCGAGTCGGGCGACTACACCGTCTGGTCGGTCACCGAGGACGCGTGGGACGTGTACCTCGACGAGCATCCGCACCACGTCGTGATCGTCCCCGAGTCGGCCGAGGAGCCGGCACCCATCCAGCCGCCCGCCGACGGCGCGCAGGCTGACGAGGCCGCCGAGCCGGAGCCGCAGATCGACTGGTCGTGGTTCACGCCCGACCAGATGGTGATCGTCACGCCCGAGGGCTTCAGCCGGATCGCCGGCCAGACCGCCAAGCAGGTGCTGCGCCAGCGCATCCACGAGGCCGAGCGCTCGATGATGTACGACGAGTACGTCGACCGCGTCGGCGAGATCGTCACCGGCATCGTCCAGCAGGACGACAACCGCTACGCGTTCGTCGACCTGGGGCGGATGGAGGCGATCCTTCCCGGCTCCGAGAAGGTTCCCGGCGAGCGCTACGAGCAGGGCAGCCGCATCAAGGCGGTCATCCTCGAGGTGCGCAGCGAGGGCAAGGGCCCACAGGTCGTGCTCTCCCGTCGCTCCGACGAGTTGATCCGCGGCCTGTTCGAGCTCGAGGTGCCCGAGATCGCCGACGGCTTGGTCGTCATCCGGTCGGTCGCCCGCGAGCCCGGCTACCGGGCGAAGATCGCGGTCGAGTCGCGAGTCCAGGGCGTCGATCCGGTCGGCGCGTGCGTCGGCCCGCGAGGCTCGCGGGTGCGCATGGTCGTGTCCGAGTTGCGCGGCGAGAAGATCGACATCATCCCGTTCAACGACGAGCCCGCCCGGTTCGTGGCGAAGGCGCTGGCGCCCGCCAAGGTGCGCGAGGTCTACGTCGACGACGATAACCGCCAGGCCACCGTGCTGGTGCCGGACGGTGAGTTGTCGCTGGCGATCGGCAAGGAGGGCCTGAACGCCCGCCTGGCCCACCGCCTGACCGGCTGGCGCATCGACATCGTGTCCGAGACCGAGTACTACGCCGAGGAGACCGACACGCCGTACACCGGCGCCGAGGGCGAGGTGGACGAGCATCCTGGCCGCTGCATCGCGGTCACGTCGTCCGGCAAGCGTTGCCCGAACCAGGCGCTGGAGGGCAGCCGGTACTGCGGCGTGCCTGCGCACCGCGAGCTGGCCGCGCAGGAAGAGGGGGCGACGGCGTAACCCCCGAGCGTCAGTGCGCCGGCTGTGGCACCCGCCGTCCGGCGCGCGAACTCGTCCGGCTGACAACCGCCGGCGACGAGCTCGTGATCGACCGGGGGCGGCGGTTGGGCGGCCGCGGAATGCACCTCTGCCCGGACGCCCGATGCACCGCCCTGGCCCGCCGCCGGGGCGCATTCGGCAGGCGGTTGCGCAGGACCGTTACGGTTCCTGAGGATCTCGAACGGCGGGTCGAGGTTGAGGCGGCGAGTGCCGCGTGGAAGAATTGAGACGAATGGCGAAGCAGAAGACACCCGAAACGAAGGCAACGACAGCTCCCGCAGCGGCGGCCGAGGCGCCTCCCGCCGGCGAGGAAAAACTGGTTGACGACGAAGAGGTGCGCGCCGCCTTCGGTGAGAAGGCGACGGTGCCGGCGACGGAGCCCGGCTCCGCGCAGCCCGCCCGCCATCCCCGGCCGCAGCGGGGCGGCGGCTCCGGCCGGCGTCGCCGGGTCGTGATCGACTCGCAGGCCGGCCGCAAGCCCGGGCAGAAGCGGGACGGCGGCCCTCGGCGCAGCGAGCAGAAGAAGGAGCCGGAGGTCCCCAGCGGGCCCGTCAAGGTGCCATCCGGGATCACCGTCAAGGATCTCGCCGAGAGAATCGGCGTCTCCCCGGCCAAGATCATCGCCTTCATGATGGGCCTCGGCGACATGGTGACGACCACCGTGTCGCTGACCGACGAGGCGGTCGACCTGATCGCCGAGGAGTTCAAGCGCGAGGTGATCATCCAGCACGCGGCGGATGAGGAGGAGGAAGAGGTCACGTTCGAGGACGAGGCCGCCGACCTCGAGCCGCGCCCGCCGGTGGTGACAATCATGGGTCACGTCGACCACGGGAAGACGACGCTGCTGGACTCGATCCGCGAGGCGTCGGTCGTCTCGACCGAGGCCGGTGGCATCACCCAGCACATCGGCGCCTACCAGGTCGACGTCGCCAACGGCCGCAAGGTCACGTTCCTGGACACGCCGGGCCACGAGGCGTTCACCGCCATGCGCGCCCGCGGTGCGAAGGTCACCGATGTCGCCGTCCTGGTGGTCGCCGCCGATGACGGCGTGATGCCGCAGACGATCGAGGCGATCGACCACGCGCGCGCCGCCGGCGTGCCGATCGTGGTCGCCGTCAACAAGATCGACCGGCCGGACGCGCAGCCCGAGAAGGTGCGCTCCGAGCTCGTCAACCACGGCCTGCAGCCCGAGGAGTGGGGCGGGGAGACGATCTTCGTCGACGTCTCGGCGAAGGCTAAGCAGAACCTCGACCAGCTGCTCGAGATGCTGCTGCTGCAGTCCGACGTGCTGGAGCTGAAGGCCAATCCGCACGCGCCGGCCAGCGGCGTGATCGTCGAGTCGCGGCTCGACGTCGGCCGCGGCGCGGTCGCCACGGTGCTCGTCCAACGCGGCACGCTGCACGTCGGCGACGCCGTCGTCGCGTCGGACGCCTGGGGCAAGGTCAAGGCGCTGAACGACTACAACGGCAAGCGCGTGCGCGAGGCCGGTCCGGGGATGCCCGTCGAGATCCTCGGCTTCGACAAGCCGCCGGGCGCCGGCGAGCTGCTGCGCGTGGTCGAGAACGAGCGCGTCGCCCGCCAGTCCGCCCAGAAGCGCGCGGTGCGGCTGCGCGCCGAGGTGATGGCGCGGCGCAACAAGGCCGTCAGCCTCGAGGACCTGTTCGGCGCGATGCAGGAGGGCGCTCTCAAGGAGCTCAACCTGATCATCAAGGCCGACGTGCAGGGGTCGGTCGAGGCCGCGGAGGGCGAGCTGCAGAAGATCTCGCACCCGGAGGTCGCGGTGCGCGTCATCCACTCCGGCGTCGGCGGCATCACCGCCTCGGACGTCAACCTGGCGGCAGCGTCGAACGCGATCATCGTCGGCTTCAACGTCCGGCCGAACGCCGAGGCCCGGTCGCTGGCCGAGCGCGAGGGCGTCGATATCCGCACGTACCGCGTGATCTACCAGCTGACCGAGGACATCCAGCGCGCCCTGATCGGCATGCTCGCCCCCGAGCAGGTCGAGGAAGTGATGGGCGAGGTCGAGGTGCGCAAGCTCTTCAAGGTGTCGCGCCTGGGCACGATCGCCGGCTGCATGGTCACGTCCGGCGTCGTCCAGCGCGGTGCGCAGGTGCGCGTCGTCCGCGACGGCACCATCGTCCACGAGGGCCGCATCGACTCGCTGAAGCGGTTCCAGGACGATGCGCGCGAGGTCACGCAGGGCTTCGAGTGCGGCCTCACCATCGAGGGGTACAACGACCTCAAGGAGGGCGACGTGCTCGAGGTGTACACGGTCAAGGAAGTGGCCCGCACCGAGTAACCGAGCCGTCGCCGGGGAGGGCGCCCGATGGGCGAGCTGTCCGACTTCGCGCGCATCGTGCTGTTCGCATCCGCCGGCCTGCTGGCGGCGATCCTGTCGTACCCGGTGGCGGAGCGGCTGCGGATCCCTGCCCCGGTGCTGTTCCTGGCCGCGGCGGCGGTCGCATCCGACCTGATCGGTGACCTCGAGGGGCTGCTGACGCCCGTCGAGGTCGGCGAGATCGGCACGGTCGCGCTGATCGTGATCCTGTTCGAGGGCGGCATGCAGGTCGGCTGGGGCCGGTTCCGGGCGTCGATCTGGCCGATCGGCATCCTCGGAGTGCCGGGCACGCTGGCGACCGGCGCCATCGTGGCTGTCGGCGCTCACCTGACGCTCGACCTGGACTGGACGACGGCTGCGATCATCGGCGCCGCTCTCGCGCCGACCGACCCGGCGGTGATGTTCTCGGTGCTCGGCAACCGCGAGGTCGGCGGCCGCAGCGGCACGATCCTGCAGGGCGAGTCGGGCGCCAACGATCCGGTGGCGATCGCGCTGATCATCGGGCTCCTCGACTTCGCCACCGACAAGGGCAGCGGCCTCGCGGTGACGGAGCGGTTCCTGCTGGAGATGGGCGTCGGCCTGGCCGTCGGCGTGGTCGGCGCGCGGCTGCTGGCGTGGACGGCCCGGCGCGTGCCGCTGGCCGGTGGCTCGTTCTATCCGCTGCGGCTGCTGGCCGCCGCGGGGGTCGTCTTCGGCGTCGCCACCGCGCTGCACGGATCGGGGTTCCTGGCGGTGTTCGTCGCCGGCGTCCTGCTCGGCGACGAGCGGTTCCCGTACAAGGGCGAGACCCGTGGGTTCCTGGCGCCGGCCGCCGGCCTCGCCGAGATCACCGTGTTCGTCGCGCTCGGCCTGACCGTCGACCTGGGGTCGTTCCCGTCGCGGACCTGGGTGGACGGCGCCGTGATCGCCGTGCTGGTCGTGCTAATCGCCCGCCCACTGGTGGTCGCGGTGTTGCTCGGGCGGAGCGATCTGACCCGCGCCGAGCGGCTGTTCATCAGCTGGGCGGGCATGAAGGGTGCGGTGCCGATCCTGCTCGGCTCGTTCGCCGTGATCGCCGCCGTCGACCATTCGCTGCTGATCTACGACGTCGTCTTCGTGGTGGTCACGGTGACGGTGCTCGTCCAGGGGCTGCTGCTGTCCCCGGTGGCGAGCCGGCTCGGGATCCCGATGGAAACCCTGGAGGCGAAGCCGTGGAGCGTCGCCGTGGTCGGTGGCAGCTACACGGTCGCCCCGGCGTCCCCGGCGACCGGCGTCGCGCTGCGCGACCTGCCGCTGGGCGGCGACGGCTGGGTCAGCGAGATCCGCCGGAACGGGTCGACCGTTCCCGCCCGCGGCGCGCAGCGGCTGCAGGCGGGGGACGAGGTGATCGTGATCTTCGCGGACGAGCAGCGCGACGACGTGCGCGCGCTGTTCACGGGCGAACGTGCCTAGGTGACCCGCCACCCGCGATACTTCCCGGCGTGACCTCGGGGTACGTGGGCATCCTGGATTTCGAGATCCACATACCGCACAGCCGGTCGCTCAAGGAGAAGCGCCGCTACGTGCTGTCAACCAAGGCCCGGCTGGAGCGGATGCTTGGCGCCTCGGTGGCGGAGGTCGGCGACCACGAGCTGTGGCAGCGGTCGCGGCTCGCGCTGTCCGTCGTGCGCCGCGAGGCGGGGGAGGTGGAGCGCGCCCTGGATCAGGCCGAGCGCTACCTTTCGGCGCAGGAGTACGAGCTTGTGCGGGTGTCCGCCCGCCTGTTGTCCGTCGAGGAGGCGATCGGGTGAAGCAGCAGCGCAAGCGCCGGGTCGACGAGGCCCTGCGCCACGTGCTCGCCGAGGGGGTCGAGGAGTTGTCCGACCCCGCGGTCGGGTTCGTCACAGTGACCGGCGTCGACGTGACCGCCGACCTCGAGCATGCCACCGTCCGGGTCAGCGTGCTGGGCGGCGCAAAGCGGCGGGCCACGGCGTTGCGCGGGCTGGATCGTGCCAAAGGCATGTTGCAGTCCAGGGTGGCCCGGGAGCTGCACTTGCGGAGGACTCCCGTCCTGACCTTTCAGTATGATGAGGGCGTCGACCGCGCCATGCGCATCGATGAACTGCTCGATGCTGCTGGTCCCAGTGCCTCGGAAGGCGAGGCCGACACTCCAATCACACCATGACCGACGCCGATCTGACCCGTGACCTCGAGGACGTCGTCGCCGCGATCGCTGCGGCCGACCGCGTGCTCGTCGCGTCGCACGAGAATCCCGACGGCGACGCCATCGGCTCACTGGCCGCGTGTAAGGGCGCGCTCCAGCAGCTCGGCAAGCAGGTCGCGGCTGTACCTCCATCAGGACTCGCCGATCCCGCACGAGTACTCGTTCCTCGACCTGGGCGGGCTGGAGCGGTCGCTCGACCTCGACTCGCTCGAAGGGTGGACGCTGCTCGCGGTCGACTGCGGCAACGAGCGGCGGCTGGGGCCTGACCACGCCGAGGTGCGCGAGCGCTTCGACAGCGTGGTCAACATCGACCACCACCACGACAACAGCCGCTATGGCAACGCCAACCTGGTCGACGGCGGCTCGTCGTCGACCGCCGAGATCCTGGCCACGGTGTTCGACCGGCTGGGCGTCCAGCTGACGCCGGTGATCGCCGAGGCGCTGTACGTCGGCCTGGTGACCGACACCGGCCGCTTCCAGTACCGCACCACCAGCCCGGCTGCGCTGCGGCTGGGCGCGCACCTGGTCGAGGACGGCGCCGACGTGCACAAGGTGTACCAGCTGGTGTTCGAGACGGTGCCGTACTCCAAGAAGAAGCTGCTCGGCCGCGTGCTGGAGCACGCGCAGCCGTTCCTCGATGGCCGGCTGCTGGTCAGCTACGTGACCCGTGACGACCTCGCGCTGGTGGAGGGAGACGAGGCTACGACCGAGGGCCTGATCGACGACCTCCGTGAGGTCGAAGGCGTCCAGGTCGCCGCCCTGATCCGCGAGCAGGTGCCCCTGGCCGACGGGACGATCACGCCGAATCGCGTGTCGCTGCGCTCCCGCGGGGGCGTCGACGTGTCGCAGATCGCCCGCAAGTCGCGCGGCGGCGGGCACAAGCAGGCGGCCGGCTTCTCGCATCCCGGCTCGGTGAAGGAGATCCGCGACTTCATCGTGGCCGAGGTCGACGAGCAGCTCTCCGAGTCCGCGGCGTAGCGTCCATGCCGCAGCCGGGGCTGTACCTGGTCGAAAAGCCGGTCGGGCCGACGTCGTTCGGCGTGCTGCGCTCGCTGCGGCCGGCGCTCGGCAGCAAGCTGGGCCACGCTGGAACGCTCGACCCGTTCGCCGGCGGCCTGCTGCTGGTGCTGGCCGAGGCGGCCACCCGCCTCGCGCCCTACCTGTCGGGCGTGGACAAGACGTATCGTGCCGTCGTGCAGTTCGGCGAGGTGTCGACGACGCTCGACCCGGAGGGGACGATCACCGTGACCGGCGGCTCCACCGACCGCGCGTCCGTCGAGGGGGCCGCCGCCGGCATGACCGGCGACGTGCTTCAGCGCGTCCCCGCCGCGTCCGCCGTTAAGATCGCCGGAGAGCGGTCCTACGCCCGGATGCGGCGTGGGGAGGACGTCGTGCCGGAGCCGCGGATGGTGCGCATCGAGCGGATCGACGTCACCGGGTTCGACGCCCGCACCCAGAGGGCGGAGATCGACGTCGCGTGCTCGAAGGGCACCTACGTCCGCCAGATCGCCGCGGACCTGGGCGAGCAGACCGGCGCCGGGGCGATGTGCGTCAGCCTGCGCCGGCTGACGGTCGGTGCGTTCGACGTGGCCGACGCCGGATCGCCCGAGCAGGTGGCTGGACAGCCCGACGGGCCCTGGTACCGGACACCCGCCGAGGCGCTGCCCCACCTCCCGGTCCGGGAGCTGACCGTTGAAGAGGCGACGTCCGTCGCCCACGGCCGGCCGCTCGAAACCGGGGGCGAGGACGGCCCGACGGCCGCAGTGCTGGACGGCGAACTGGTCGCCGTGATGGCGCCGCGCGACGGCCTGCTGCGCTCGCTGGCGGTGTTCCGGCGGTGACCCGGCAGGTCGCGCTGGGCGACGTCGAGCCGGCCGGGCGGGCGATCGCGATCGGCAGCTTCGACGGCGTGCACCTCGGCCACCGCGCCGTGATCGAGCGGACGATGGCGCTGGCCGCCGGGTCGGGGCTGCGCTCGAGCGTGGTCACGTTCCACCCGCATCCAGTCAGCGTCCTGCGTCCCGAGCTCGCCCCGCGGGAGCTCTCGACTCCGCAGCGCAAGCTCGACCTGGTCGCGGAGATCGGCCCCGACGAGCTGGTCGTCATCCGCTTCGACCTCGCGCTCTCGCAGCGCACGCACGAGGAGTTCGCGACTGACGTGATCTCCGGCGCGCTGGGAGCCCGCCACGTGGTGGTCGGGACGAACTTCCGCTACGGCAACCGCGCCCAGGGCACCGTCGAGACGCTGACGGCGGCCGGCGCCCAGCTCGGCTTCACGGTCGAGCCGGCACCGCTGGTCGAGATCGGAGGCACCGCGGTGTCGTCCTCGAGGATCCGCGACCTGATCGCCGGCGGCGAGGTCGCCGCGGCGGCCCGGCTGCTGGGGCGCGACCCGTGGATCGAAGGCGAGGTCGTCCGCGGCGACGGGCGCGGCCGCGGGCTCGGGTTCGCCACCGCCAACCTCCAGCCGGTGCCGCACAGCGCGCTGCCGGCGCGCGGGGTGTACGCCGGCAGTGCGCACCTGGCCGGGAGCAGCCGCCCTGCGGCGATCAGCGTGGGCTACAACCCGACGTTCTCGGACGCCCGCGACCAGGTCAGGATCGAGGCGCACCTGCTCGACTTCGACGAGGACATCTACGGCTCGCCGCTGCGGATCGACTTCTCCCACCGGCTGCGCGACGAGGAGCGCTTCTCATCGATCGACGAGCTGGTGGCGCAGATCCACCGCGACGTCGACGCGGTCAGAGGGATTGCGTCGTCCTAAACTGGCTCTGTGCGGCCGCCGGGAAGCACCCGGTAGACGCCGGCATCGGGCCGGGAGCGGACGACTCCGATCAGCTTGGTGCCCTCGAACACGGGACCGGCGAAGTCGTCGGCCGCCAGGCCGGGCGTCATGCGGCCGCTGTCGACCAGGTTGTGGTACACCGGCTTTCGCAGCACCTCGGAGTCCCAGTGCGGGCAGAAGCTGCCGGACAGGAAACCGAGGCCGTCGCCCAGCGGGTCGAGCGCCGGGCGGAACGAGTCCGTGACGCCGTCCTCGAACCAGCAGATCGCACCCGCCGACGCCCCGGTCAGCACGATCCCCTGGCCCCACGCCTCGGCCATCATCCGGTCGACGCCGTGGACCCGCCAGACCGCGAGCATGTTGGCGGTGCTGCCGCCGCCCACGTAGATCACGTCCTGCTCCAGCAGCACCTGGCGCGGATCGCGCCCGTCCATGCGGAACAGCGCCAGATCGGTGGCCACCGCACGGTCGGACGGCAGCGTGGCGTGGAACTGCTCGATCGCCTCGACCGGGTCGCCAGACGCAGTCGGCACGTAGCAGACGCGCGGCCGGTCCTTGCCCGTCATCTCCAGGATCTGCGCGAGCAGGGACGGGTCTGCGAGGCCACCGCCGCCCAGCGGGACGATACGCCTCACGCAGCTCCCGCGGAGTCCAGCGTCCGGCGCAGACCCTCCTCGAGCGCCACCCGCGGCTCCCAGCCGAGGATCGTGCGGGCGCGCGTGATGTCCGGCTGCCGCACCTTGGGGTCGTCCTCCGGCAGGCCTTCGAACACGATCTCCGAGTCCGACCCGGTCATCCGCTTGATCGTGTGGGCCAGCTCGATCAGCGTCATCTCGTTGGGGTTGCCGATGTTCACCGGCATGTGCTCGTCGCTCATGGTCAGCCGGAAGATGCCCTCGATCAGGTCGTCCACGTAGCAGAACGAC
Organism: uncultured Actinomycetes bacterium; assembly: GCA_963809205.1. Classification (GTDB taxonomy): domain Bacteria; phylum Actinomycetota; class Thermoleophilia; order Gaiellales; family JAICJC01; genus DATLLN01. Next base: position 160,151 of record CAWEIS010000002.1, read on the forward strand.
CGGGTCTGCGACCCGTCGCCGAACACCGTCAGCGGCTTGCCGTGCAGCGCCTGGCTGAGGAAGTTGGGGATCGCGCGGCCGTCGTTCCGGCGCATCCGCGGGCCGTAGGTGTTGAAGATGCGGACGATGTGCGTGTCCACGCCCTGCTGGCGGTGGTAGGCCATGGTCATCGCCTCGGAGTAGCGCTTCGCCTCGTCGTACACGCCGCGCGGGCCGACCGGGTTGACGTTGCCCCAGTACTCCTCGTGCTGCGGGTGCACGTCCGGATCGCCGTACACCTCGGACGTCGAGGCCAGCAGGAAGCGGGCGCGCTTGAACTTCGCCAGGCCGAGCGCGTTGTGCGTGCCGTACGAGCCGACCTTCAGCGTGTGCAGCGGCAGGCGCAGGTAGTCGACCGGGCTGGCCGGGCTGGCCAGGTGGAAGACGGCGTCGACCGGCTCGGGCACGTCGATGTAGTCGACGCAGTTGTGGTACCGGAACTCGAACGAGTCGCTGCGCAGATGCTCGACGTTCTCGAGCGTGCCCGTGTCCAGGTTGTCGAGGCAGATGACGCGCCACTCGCGGGCCACCAGGTACTCACACAGATGGGATCCCAGGAACCCGGCGCCGCCGGTCACCACCGCAGTGCTCACGCTGTCCTCCTCGTCGACGACGCCGCATGGTACCGCGGAACCGCTGTGCTACCCTCATGAGCGGCCGTGACGCGGACTGGCGAGCCCTTGCCGGCGCCGATCTGGGTCACCGGCGTCCACACGTACGAGGCAAGGAGGGTAGGCCATGCCGCTTACCAAGGAGCAGAAGACGGAGCTCGTCGGCCGCTTCGGCAGCGGGGAGAAGGACACGGGATCGACAAAGGTCCAGATCGCCCTTCTCACCCAGCGCATCACCGAGCTCACCGAGCACATGAAGGTGCACAAGCACGACCATCACTCGCGGCGAGGGCTGCTGAAGATGGTCGGTCGCCGGCGCCGGCTGCTCACGTATCTGCAGAAGCACGACCTGGAGGGCTATCGCGCTCTCATCAAGGAGCTCGGCCTGCGCCGCTAGGCGCACCGGGTTCGCGGAGGATGAGCCCTGCCGGGGATGCCGGGCTCGAGGAAGGAACGGAAAGAGGATATGAGCATCGCAGTTGAACCCGAGGCCACTCGGATTTCCCTCGCCGTGGGCGAGGAGGAGATCTCGTTCGAGACCGGCGTCATCGCCAAGCAGGCACATGGAGCCGTGCTGGTCGGGTGCGGCGGCACCGTCGTTCTGGCGACGGTCGTCGGCCGCACCGAAGGACGTGAGGGAGCGGACTTCTTCCCGCTCACCGTCGACGTCGAGGAGAAGATGTACGCCGCCGGGAAGATCCCGGGAGGGTTCTTCAAGCGCGAGGGCCGCGCGGGGGAGAAGGCCATCCTGAACGCGCGGATGGTCGACCGGCCGATCCGGCCGCTGTGGCCGAAGGGCTACAAGAACGAGGTCCAGATCATCGTGACCACGCTCTCGGCCGACCAGGTCAACTCGCACGACATCCTGGCGATCAACGGCGCCTCGGCGGCGCTGATGCTGTCCCCGCTGCCCTTCATGGGCCCAGTGGGTGCCGTCCGCATCGGCCGCCTGGACGGCGAGCTGGTCGTCAACCCGAACATGCCCCAGACCAAGGAGTCGGATCTCGACCTGATCGTCTGCGGCACGCCGGAGGCGATCACGATGGTCGAGGCCGGCGCCCAGGAAGTGTCCGAGGACGTCCTGATCGAGGCGCTCGAGCTCGCTCACGGCGAGATCAAGCGGCTCTGCCAGGCGCAGATCGATCTCGCCGAGCGCTGCGGCAGCCCGAAGTGGATCGACGGCGCCGTCACCGAGTCGCTGCGCAACAGCCACGCCGCCGCACTCCAGTCGGCGATCGCGGAGCGCGGGCTCGGCGGCCTGCCCGCCGCGGCCGACGCGCTCGCCAAGTCGGAGCTGCCCGAGGTCTCGGGGAGCACGACGGAGGCCGACGTGCTGCACCGTCAGCGCGTCCAATTCGCCTTCCAGGTGCTGATCGCCGAGGCTCGCGAGCAGGCCGTGTACGGCCCGGTCAAGGAGCAGTTCGGGGATGCCATCCGCGCGCTGACCGACGCCGAGCAGGACTCCAAGGAGCTGAAGTCGGCAAAGCGGCACGCGCTGGTCGAGCAGATCGTGAACACCGCGCAGCTGCCGTTCCCGTCGCGCGGTGAGCCGGACGAGCAGGGCAACGCGCCGCTCGATCCGACCACCCGCTCGGCCGTCTCGTCTGTCGTGGACAAGCTCTACAAGGAGATCGTCCGAGCCAAGATCGCGGTTGACAAGCGCCGGCCCGACGGCCGGTCGGAGACCGAGATCCGGCACGTGTCCTCCGAGGTCACCGTGATGCCCCGCACCCACGGTTCGGCCCTCTTCACCCGCGGCCAGACGCAGGCGCTGACGCTCTGCACGCTGGGCACGGGCAAGGAGGAGCAGCGCATCGACGACCTCTCGCTGGACGAGACGAAGCGCTACATCCACCACTACAACTTCCCGCCGTTCTCGGTGGGCGAGACCGGGTTCATGCGCGGCCCCAAGCGCCGTGACATCGGGCACGGCGCCCTCGCCGAGCGGGCCCTGGTGCCGGTCATCCCCAGCTCCGAGGAGTTCCCGTACACGCTGCGGCTGGTCTCCGAGATCATGGAGTCGAACGGGTCGTCGTCGATGGCGTCGGTCTGCGGCTCGACGCTCTCGCTGATGGACGCCGGCGTGCCGATCAAGGCGCCGGTCGCCGGCATCGCGATGGGCCTGATCAAGGAGGGCGACGACTACGTCATCCTGACCGACATCCAGGGCGCCGAGGATCACCTCGGTGACATGGACTTCAAGGTCGCCGGCTCCGAGGCCGGGGTCACCGCCCTGCAGATGGACATCAAGATCACGGGCGTCACGACCGAGATCCTGCGCACCGCCCTGGCCCAGGCCCGGGAGGCGCGGCTGAGCATTCTCGGCACCATGCGCCAGGCCATCTCGGCGCCGCGCGAGGAGTTGGCCGCCCACGCGCCGCGCATCGTGTCGGTGAAGATCCACCCGGACTTCATCGGGATGGTGATCGGCAAGGGCGGCGAAACGATCCGCGCACTCGAGGCCGACTACGACGTCCAGATCGACATCGAGGAGGACGGCACGATCCGCATCTACGGCACCAACGGCGAGCTCGCCGAGGCTGCCCGCGAGTCGATCGAGTCGATGACGAAGGAGATCGAGGTCGGCGAGGAGTTCACCGGCGAGGTGGTCAAGCTGGCCGAGTTCGGCGCCTTCGTGAACCTCAAGAAGGGCGTCGACGGCCTGCTGCACGTCAGCCGGATCCTGCCCAAGGGCAACCGCCTGGCATCCGCCGAGCAGGTGTTCTCACGCGGCGACCAGGTGAAGGTCTCGGTGACCGAGGTCGACAAGGACCGCGGCCGCATCGGCCTCACGCTGGTTGCCAAGGTCGACGACGACGGCTCGGAGATCACGCCCGAGCAGCTGGTCGCCGTCGCCGAGGCGAACCCGGCGCCGGAGCGCACCTCGAGCGACCGCCCGCGCGGCGGCGGCCGCGATCGCGACCGCGGCCGGCGGCGCGACCGCTAGAACGCGGCAGGGCGGCCCTCCCCCGATCGGGGGAGGGCCGCCTGGCCCTGCCATCGCTAGAGTGCGCCGAGTGCAGCGATACACCGTGACCACGCTCGACGGCGGTGAGCGCATCGTCACCGAGCGCGTCCGCTCCGTCCGCTCAGTGGCGATCGGCATGTGGATCGGCGCGGGCGGCCGCGACGAGCGCGGCGAACAGGCCGGCATCTCGCACTTCATCGAGCACCTGCTGTTCAAGGGCTCGTCGCGTTACTCCGGCGTGGAGATCGCGCAGGTGTTCGACGGCCTGGGCGGCGAGCTGAACGCGGCGACGGCCAAGGAGTACACGGTGCTCTACGCGCGGGTCCTCGACGCGCACCTGGAGACGGCCCTGGACGTGATGTCCGACATGCTGCTGTCGCCGTCGTTCGATCCGGACGAGCTGTCGGCCGAGCGCGAGGTGGTGCTCGAGGAGATCGCGATGTACGAGGACTCCTACCACGACCTGGCGCACGACCTGATCGCCGAGGCCGTGTTCGCCGGCCACCCGCTGGGACGGCCGGTGATCGGCACCGCCGACGCCGTCCGCGGAATGGACGCTGCGGCCGTGTCCGACTACCACGCCAACCGCTATGTCGGCCCGAATATCGTCGTCGCCGCCGCCGGCAACCTGGAGCACGAGCCACTGGCGCATATGATCGAGCAGCGCTTCGGCCTGTACGCGCGCCATCCCGACCCGTCGGCCGGCGTCCGCCCGCCGTGGATCGACGAGGTCGAGCCGTCGGCGCGGTTCGTCTCCAAGGCCTCCGAGCAGTACCACGTGTGCCTGGGCGGGATCGGGCTTCCGCGGTCGGACAAGCGGCGGTTCGCCGCCTCCCTGCTGGACTCGATGCTGGGCGGGTCGGCGTCGAGCCGGCTGTTCCAGGAGATCCGCGAGCGGCGAGGGATGGCGTACTCGGTCTACACCTTCGCGTCCCAGTACGCGGACACCGGCATGATTGGCGTCTACGTGGGCACCCGCGAGGACAACCTCGGCGAGTGCATGCGCATCGTCACCGAGCAGCTGCGGCTGATCGGCGAGGGCGACCTCGGCCCGGGCGAGCTCGACCGCGCCAAGGAGAACCTCAAGGGTCGCGTGATGCTCTCGATGGAGTCGACCAGCAACCGGGCGAGCCGGCTGGGCAAGTCCGTGCTGACCGATACCGAGGTGCTGTCACTCGACCGCATCTGCGCCGAGATCGACGCCGTCGAGCCGGAGCTGGTGGCGGCGCTGGCGCGGCATCTGTTCGCGCCGGAACGGCTGAGCGTGTCCGGCATCGGGCCCGACCAGGCCAGGTTCGACGACGCCGTGGCCTCGCTCAACCCGTCGCTGACCGCCTGATTCAGCGGTAGATGCTGGCGCGGTGGCGCTCCAGCAGCTCGCGCGAGACGGCCTGCTCGTGGGGGAGCAGCTCGCGCTCCAGCTCGAAGGCCTGCGCGTCGGTGACCACCACCCGCGGCGGCCGCTCGCCCAGCAGCTCGGCCACCCCGGAGGGCGGCGCGTAGAGCGCCGGCCTGTCCATTGCCATCACGCGCTCGATGCGCAGCCACTCGCGACCCGGCGTCTCGGTCGACCGCCGTCGGAGCCGCCCGATCACGTCGGGATCGCCGTCGGCCGCAGCGGATGCGGCGAGTGTCGAGAGGGTGTGCGACGCCCGCGACTTGATCAGCGCCGAGCGCACGGCCGGGGCACCCGCGACCTCGACGCTCACGCGGTCGGCCTCGGCCTCGATGCGGCGCACGTGCCGCGCCTCGAGCATGCCGAACAGCAGGACGAAGGGCTTGACCAGCGCGCAGATCAGCGCCATGCCCAGATTGGCCACGGTGCGGGACAGCGTGCTCGGTCGCTGATAGCGGCGCTCGCCGACGACCATCGCCATCTGCTCCGGCTCGAGCAGCTCCATCAGCGCCGCGAGGGCGTTGCCGGCGGTGCCGACGAGCAGCGCACGCCACCTGTCGCCGCGGCGCTCGTGGGCGATCTCGTGCGCCAGCAGCGCGGCCCGTTCCTGCGACCCCAGCACCGCCAGCAGGGGTACGCCGAGTGTGATGACGCGGCGCTGGCGCCAGCCGTAGCGCCCGATCCACGCGTCGTAGTCCGTGGTCAGGGCGATGCCGTCGAGCCGGGCACTGCCCACCTGGTCGGCGAGCGTGTCCGCCAGCTCGTGGAGCACGGGATGGTCGGCGCGGTCGAGCAGCGGCGGCTCCGGCGAGTCGGGCCGCGGCCGGGCATACCAGGCCGCACCGATCATCGCCGCGACCGGCAGCATCGCGAACGGGTTGGGGAAGGTGATCAGCTCGAGCCAGATGCCGCCCACCGCGAGCGTCCCCACGAACAGGTACACGCCGACCGCTGCGAGCGCCAGTGCGATGCGCACCCGGCGATCTCCGCGTCCAGTTGTCACGGTCTCCTCGGAGCCGCGATCCGCGGACATCGCGGCGATCGCCTCGGAGCCGGTCTTGGGCGCCGCCCGGTCGGCGGCCATCAGGTTCCACCCGCAGGCGTCGCACCAGGTCAGGTAGCCCTGGTTCACGGGGATCTCGGCACCGCACTGCGGACACCGGGCGGTGGGCTTGGACGTGCTCACGTCAGCCACATGGCGGCGCGCCCGGCGCCTTCTGGCGAGCGGCGGACGGCCACCGCGCCGCCCGCCGCCGCGCTCGCCGTGCTACTCGGGCATCGAGGCAGACTCGTCGCTCTGCCAGATGCCGAACTCGTTGCCATGCGGGTCCTTGCACACGGAGAACCAGCCCATGTTGGGCACCGGCATGCGCTCGCTCGCCTCGCCGCCGAGCTCCTTGACGCGGGCGATCCCCGCATCGATGTCGTCGACGTCGAAGTAGGCGCGGGTGCCCCGCTTGCCGGGCTCCATGTTGCTGATGGCGCCGCCGGTGCGGTCGCCGAAGCTGGTCATGTAGTACTCCGAGGGTCCCGGATACGCCTCGAACTGCCACCCGAACAGGCCGCCCCAGAACTCGCGGGCCTTCCCGGTGTCGTCCGCGGGGATCTCGAAGTGCACGATCTTGCCGGACATTCGTCCCTCCTGGTTACGTGATGGTCGGTTCCGACACGATAGACCGTGCCGGGACCCGGAACTGAGCGGCGCGATACGCTCTCGCGCATGATCCGGGTGATCCTCTCCGGGGCGACCGGCAAGGTGGGCCGCGCGCTGATCCCGGCCATCGAGGCCGATCCGGAGCTCGAGCTCACCGCTCAGGCGGCGCCGTCGCTGGGCGTCACGCTCGCAGAGGCGCTGGAGGCCGGCGGCGACGTGGTGGTCGACTTCACCGCGCCGGCGTTCGCGACGGGAGGCGTGCGAGCTGGCGATTGCCGCCGGGGTCGGGATGGTGCTCGGCACCAGCGGCATGGCGGAAGCCGAGCGCGAGGCCGTCGACTCCGCCGCCCGCTATCGGGGGACGCCCGTCTTCCACGCTCCGAACTTCGCGATCGGCGCCGTCCTGATGATGCGATTCGCGGAGCAGGCTGCCAGGCACCTCCCGCGGGCCGAGATCATCGAGCTGCACGCCGAGACCAAGCGAGATGCCCCGTCGGGCACCGCGCTGGCCACGGCGGCGCGGATGGGCGGCGGGGTGCAGATCCACAGCGTGCGGCTGCCGGGGCTGGTGGCCCACCAGGAGGTGATCCTCGGCGGGTCGGGGGAGATGCTGACGATCCGGCACGACACGACGTCGCGCGACGCGTTCGTGCCCGGCGTGCTGCTGGCCATCAAGCGGGTGCGCGACCTGCCGCCCGGCCTGACAATCGGGCTGGACGCTCTGCTATAGGCCGGATGTCGCCCGCTGAGTCACGATTCCGCTGACCCCCTGGCACACCACCACCACGAATCGCTCAGCCGGCGCTGATTGCGTCGCCGACGGCGATCGTGCCGCCCTCGAGCACGTCAGCGCGGAGGCCGCCGCGGTGGACGAAGGCCTTGATCACGCCAGGCTCCGTCATGCCCTCGAGGTGCCTGCACGGCTCGCACAGCTCGTAGCCGCGGCAGCGCACCGCCCCGACGTAGAACTCCCTGCCGACCAGGTCGTTGAGCTCGATGCCGCGCGTCGTCACCTGCCGGCGCGAACGTCCGTTGCGCATGTCGATGCCGTGCTCGGCGACAACGGCCTCGATCGCCTCGGCCTCGATCAGCGTAATCGCCGTGCCCCGCGGCGCCCAGCCATCCGCCGGCGCGAGATAGCGGTCGCCGTCGAGGCCGCGGCCGGTGTGGACGACCACGGAATCGACACCGTTGCGGCGTGCCCTCCTCCTCGGCCGCGATGTGGATCTGCTCGACCGTGCCGGGCATGGGGGAGGAGAATAGCGACGGGAGGGGTAGAATCGGATGGATGGTGTCTGCCCCATTGGGAACCCTGCTGACGGCGATGGTCACGCCCTTCGCCGCCGACGGCTCGGTCAACCTCGAGGCCGCGCGGCGGCTGGCCAGGCACCTGGTGGACACCGGCTCGGACGGCATCGTGATCGCCGGCACCACCGGCGAGGGCCCGACCGTCACCGACCGCGAGAAGCTCGAGCTGATCGAGGCCGTGGTCGCCGAGGTCGGCGGCCGCGCCGAGCGTCGTCGCCAACACCGGCAGCTACGACACGCACCACTCGGTGGAGCTGACGGCCGCCGCGCTGGGGCTGGGCGTCGACGGCTACCTGGTGGTGACGCCGTACTACAACAAGCCGCCCGAGGAGGGGATCGTCGCCCACTTCTCGGCCATCGCCGACGCCGCAGACGGCCGGCCGGTGATCGCGTACAACATCCCCAGCCGCGTCGTGCTCAACCTCGAGCCGCGCGTGCTCGCCCGGCTCGCCAGGATTCCGAACGTGGTCGCCGTCAAGCAGGCGATGCCCGACCTCGACCAGGCGCGAGCGATCGTCGAGCACGGCGGCCTCGCGCTGTACGCCGGCGACGACAACCTGCTGCTGCCGTTCCTGCGGATGGGCGGCACCGGCGGCATCTGCGTCGTCTCGCACCTGGCCGGCTCGAGGGTGCGCGACATGATCGACGCGGCGCACGACGGCCGGTTCGATGACGCCCAGGCGATCGACGAGAGCCTGGTGCCGCTCTACCGGGCGCTGACGATCACCACCAACCCGATCGCGGTCAAGGCCGGCCTGAACATGCTCGGCCACGACGCGGGCGGCCTGCGCCTGCCGATGGTCGAGGCGACGATCGAGCAGGTCGGCGTCATCCGCTCCGCGCTCGAGAGCTGCGGCATCCCGGTCCCGGCGCCGACCGCGTGAGCATGCGCCAAACCCGTCCGCATCATCCCGCTGGGCGGGCTCGGCGAGGTGGGGAAGAACATGACCGTGTTCGAGCAGGACGGCGAGCTGGTGCTGCTCGACGCCGGGCTGACCTTCCCGCGCGCCGGAGATGCACGGCATCGACCTGGTGCTGCCCGATTTCGCCTACGTCGCCGATCGCGCCGACCGCTTGCGCGCCGTCATCCTGACCCACGGCCACGAGGACCACGTCGGGGCGCTGCCGTACCTGCTGAAGGAGGTCGGCACCACGGCCCGGGTGCTGGGGACGCGGCTCACGCTGGGGCTGGTCAAGTCGAAGCTGGACGAGCACGGCCTAGGCGGCGACACGGAGCTGGTCGAGGTCTCGGCGGAGGATCCGCCGATCCAGGTCGGGCCGTTCCAGGCGGAGTTCGTGCGGATGACGCACTCGATCCCGGACGCCGTGGCCGTCGTCCTGCACACCGACCACGGCACGATCCTGCACACCGGCGACTTCAAGCTCGACATGACGCCGATCGACGGCCGCCCCGCCGACCTCGACCGGCTGCGCGCCCTCGGCGACGCCGGCGTCGCGGTGCTGATGTCCGACTCGACGAACGCCGAGAACCCGGGGCGGACGCCGTCCGAGGCGACCGTCGGCCCGTCCCTGCGGCGGATCATCTCCGAGGCGCCGGGCAGGGTGATCGTGACGTCGTTCGCTTCGCAGATCCACCGCGTGCAGCAGGTGCTCGACGCCGCCGACCTACGCCGAGCGCAAGGTCTGCGTGATCGGGCGCAGCATGGTGCGCAACCTCAACATCTCGCGCAACCTGGGATATGCGCACGTCGAGGACGACCTGCTGATCCGGCCGCGCGACCTGGATGCCACGCTGCCGCGCGACGTCGTCATCCTCTGCACAGGCAGCCAGGGCGAGCCGCGTTCGGCGCTCACCCGGATGGCGCTGGGCGAACACCAGACGGTGCACATCCATCCCACCGACACGGTGATCATGTCCTCGCGCGCCGTGCCCGGCAACGAGGTGAACGTGCACCAGACCGTGAACCGGCTGTCGCGGATCGGCGCGACCGTGCTGACCGAGCAGAACGCCTACGTCCACGTCTCCGGCCATGGCTCGGCCGACGAGCTGCGCGAGCTGCTGGAGGCCGTGCGCCCGGCGACGTTCGTGCCCGTCCACGGCGAGTACCGGATGCTGCGCGCCCACGGCGAGATCGCCGAACGGGCCGGGGTGGCGCGCGACGCCGTGCGGATCGCCGACAACGGCACCGTGCTCGAGCTGGACGGCGATGGATTGCTGGCCGCGGGCCAGATCGAGGCGGGCATCACGCTGGTCGACGGATTCAGCGTCGGCGAGCTGCGCGACGAGGTGCTGCGCGACCGCCGGCGGCTGGCGACCGACGGCGTCCTGATCGTGGTCGCCACGATCGCCGCCGACACGGCCGAGGTCGTGGCGGACCCCGAAGTGATCGTGCGCGGCTTCGAGGCCCCGGACGGCGACGAGGAGCAGTTGCTGGACACGATCCGCGACGCCGTGGACGACGCGCTCGACGACTGCCAGGCGAAGGGCATCAAGGAGGTGCAGCTCGTGCAGGAGCGGCTGCACGACGCCCTCGCCGCCAAGATATCGCAGCTGACCGGCAAGCGCCCGATGGTGCTGCCGGTCGTCGTCGAAGTCTGACGCAGCCCGCTCGGGCACTCGGAAACGGGTACTCCGGAACGAGAAGGAGTGTCGTCCGAGGGCACGAATACCATCGCCAATGGCCAGGACGACCACGCGACGGACCCATCGCGCTCCTGGTTCAAAGCCGGCTCGGCGCTCGCGTAAGACCCCCATCCGCTCTCAGACCCCCCAGCGGAAGCGTGCGCCGAGCCGCCCACCCTTTGAGCGCAGGAACGACCTCGTCGGCGGAGCACTGATCGCCGCCGGGGTCTTCCTCGCGTGCATCGAGTATCTGGGCTGGGATGGGGGCGTTGTGGGCCAGAAGCTGGATGGCCTGCTCAGGCTCCTGATCGGCGAGGCCACGATGGCCATCCCGCCGATCGCGATCGGCGCCGGGGCGCTGATCTTCCTGGACAGCCCGATACGACGACTGCGCCCGCTGCGGCTGGGCGTCGTCACCGCGATGGCCACGCTGGTGCTCGCGCTCTCGACCACTGACACGGTCGAGGCGGAGCAGCACGGCGGGCTGATCGGCGCGTATGCACGCACGCTGCTCGAGCATCTGGTGGGCGGCGTCGGGGTGTCCATCCTGATCGCGCTCGGCACGCTGGCCGCGATCGTGCTGCTGACGGGCGCATCGGTCGGCCTGTTCATGCGCCGGTCCGGCGAGCACGTCGCCCGCGCCGCCGGCGCGGGTGCGCGCCTGGGCGGCGAGGTGGCCCGCCGCTACCGCGAGCGGCCGACCGGGCCGCCGACGCTGACCGCCGTGCCCGGCGGCGCGGGTAAGCGGTCGAAGAAGGCCCCGGCGCCGCTGGACGGCAGCCAGGAGTACTCCGACCTGTTCGGCGACGTCCCCGAGTTCGAGATCCCGGGCGACGAGCCCGAGTCGCTGCCCGAGGTGCTGGAGGGCGCGGAGCCGGTGGCGGACGTGCAGGAGCCGCCCGCCGAGCTCGAGGACGACGTGCCTGCCGACGAGGCGGTGACCGCGGAGGTCAGCCTCGAGGAGCCGGCCGAGCAGCTGCCGCTGGACACCGAGCCCGCGCGGCCGGCGGTCGAGTACCGGCTGCCCTCGCCCGGCATCCTCAAGCGCAGCAAGGCGGCCGGCGGTCGCGGCGGCCAGGATCACCAGCGGCTGTCCCGCCAGCTGGTGGAGACGCTCTCCAACTTCGGCATCGAGGCGCGCGTGATCGGCATGGTGTCCGGCCCGCGGGTGACCCGCTACGAGCTGCAGCTCGCGCCGGGCATCAAGGTGAACCGCGTGTCCCAGCTGCGCGACGACCTGGCCTACGCCCTGGCGACCACCGAGATCCGCATCCTGGCGCCGATCCCCGGCAAGCAGGCGGTCGGCGTCGAGGTGCCCAACCTGTCGCCGACCATGGTCACGCTGGGCGACATCTACGACGAGCCGCGGCTCCGGCTCCAGCCCGCTGACCGCCTGGCTGGGCAAGGACATCGCGGGCCACGGCGTCGCCTGCGACCTGGCGAAGATGCCGCACCTGCTGATCGCCGGCACCACCGGCGCCGGCAAGTCGGGCTGCATCAACGCGCTGCTGTCGTCGATCCTCCTGCGGGCGACGCCCGAGGACGTGCGGATGATCCTGGTCGACCCCAAGCGGGTCGAGCTGAACCACTACGAGGCGATCCCGCACCTGCTGACGCCGGTCGTCACGAACATGAAGAACGCGGCGCTGGTGCTCCAGAACGTCGTCCGCGAGATGGAGAGCCGCTACGAGCTGATGGGCGCCGCCAAGACCCGGAACCTGGTCGAGTGGAACCGCGTGCGCGAGGCCGAGGGCCGCGAGCGGATCCCCTACATGCTGGTCGTGATCGACGAGCTGGCCGACCTGATGATGGTCTCGCCGGCCGACGTCGAGGACGCGATCATCCGGCTCGCCCAGAAGTCGCGGGCCGTCGGCATCCACCTGGTGCTGGCGACGCAGAGCCCGCGGGTGGACGTGATCACCGGCATGATCAAGGCCAACGTGCCGTCGCGCATCGCCTTCGCCGTGTCCAGCCAGACGGACTCGCGCGTGATCCTCGACGTCAACGGCGCCGAGGCTCTGCTGGGCCAGGGCGACATGCTCTACAAGCCCCTCGGCACCAGCAAGATGCAGCGCGTCCAGGGCGCGTACATCACCGAGGACGAGATCCGGCGGATCGTCGACGCCTGCCGCAAGCAGGGCGAGCCGACGTTCGAGGAGGAGCTGCTGGAGACGCCGCACGACGTGGAGTCCGAGCAGCTCGATCGCGACGAGGACCCGGTGCTCGAGGACGCGATCCGACTGGTCGCCCAGCATCAGACGGCATCGGTCTCGCTGCTCCAGCGGCGCCTGCGGGTCGGCTACACCCGCGCCGGCCGGCTGATCGACATGCTCGAGCGGCGCGGCATCGTCTCCGGCTACGAGGGCTCGAAGGCCCGCAACGTGCTGATCGCGGAGTCCGACCTGCCGCGCATCCTGGGCGACGGCCTCGAGGAGCCCGTCGCCGAGCGCGACGAGCAGTCCGCCGATCTGACCTTCTAGGTCGCGAGCCGCCTGACGGTACGCTACGGGCCGGTGAGCCAGGACTGGTACGACCGGCTGCTGGAGAGCGGCGTGATGGACACGCTGGCGCCGTACAACCCCGTGGTCGTCGGCGCATATCCGCTGGGCATCCCGGCGCCGCACTCGCGGATCGAGATCGTCTGCCGGTCGGTCGACCTGCCGGCCTTCGCCCGGGTGGTGGAGCGCAGCTACGGCGACGCCGAGGGCTTCGAGATGCATCCCGGCCGCGCTCGACGAGGAGGAGGCCGTGTTCGCCGAGTTCGAGCTGGACGGCCTGCCGCTCGAGGTCGCCGCCCAGCCCGATCACGTCCACCAGCGGCTGGCGGCGGCGACCATCGGCATCTCGCGGATGCTCGACGTCCAGGGCGACACGTCGCGGGCCCGGCTGGAGGCGGCCGTCGCCCGCGGCGAGGACTGGCTGGACGCCGCGCTGCTGCAGACCGACCTGTCGCGGGCGGCGATCGAGGCGTTCTCGACCGCGAACCCGTCGGTGATGCGGCGCGTGCTGGGGGTCAAGGGGCCACCGGTGCCGCTCGCGCAGCTACGTCGTGCCGGTGCTGCTCGGCCTGGTGTCGATGATCGCTGATCGTGCTGGCCACCGCCGGCCGCGGCTCCGCCGACTTCACGGGGCTGATGCTGCTGCTCGAGGCGGCCGTGCTGGGAGCGGTCTTCGGGACGCGGCTGGGGATGGCCGCCGCGCTCACGCCGCTGGTGCTGATCGGCCTGGTGATCGTGCCGACCACGGCCACCGGCGGCGACCAGTGCGACCCCGACTGCGGGTCGCAGCTCGCGCAGTACGTGTTCGTCGCGGTGCTGATCGTCAGCGCCGTCGGGATCACCGGACTGCTTACGGGATCGCTACTTTCCACGCGAGACCTAGGTAGACTGGCCCCGAGCCGCTTCGGGCGGCCCACCGTTGCCATGTTTGAAATCGGTCCTGCACTCCGTGAGGCGCGCGAGCGCCAGCAGCTCTCGTACTCCCAGGTCGAGGAGGGCACCAAGATCCGCTCCCGGTACATCCGGGCGCTGGAGGAGGAGGACTTCGCGGTGCTCCCCGGGCCCACCTATACCAAGGGGTTCCTGCGGGCGTACGCCGACTACCTGGGGCTCGACGGCCACCTGTTCATCGACGAGTTCAACTCGCGGCACCACGACCCGCGGGTCGAGCCGGAGCGCGAGATCTACCCGCGCACGCAGGCGCGCCAGCAGCATCGCCATCGCCGCGAGTCGAGCATCGTCCTGATCGCCCTGGCGGCGATCGTGCTGATCGCGATGCTGGTCTTCCTGGCCGCGAAGAGCCCCGACAACACCGCGCAGCTGCCGCTGCCGCCGGCGACGAACCCGAGCACGGGCGCCGGGGGCGCATCCGGCGATTCGGGCGGCAAGTCCGACCTGTCGAGCTCGACGACCACGCCCAAGACGCAGACCAAGCAGCACACGGCCAAGCCCACGAAGTTCACGGTCGTCATCTCGGCCGCCGGCGACTCCTACGTGACCACCCACGTCGGCTCGATGACCGGGCCGTCCGCGGTCACCGAGAAGGGCACGACGCTGGACAACTACCTGCTGCAGGCCGGCATCGACGCCACCGTCAAGTCGGCCAAGCCCGTCTACGTCGCGTTCGGCGCGCCCGGGCAGCATCAGCGGCATCACGATCAACGGCAAGACCGTGCAGATGCCCTACATCCGCTCGGCCCAGGCCATGAAGATCACGGCCACCGGCATCACGGCTGCGTGACCGCTCCCAGCGCGGCCATCCTGCTCACCGGCAACGAGCTGCTGCGCGGCGTGATCTCCGACCGCAACGCGTCGTTCCTGGCCGCCGATCTGGAGCTGCGCGGCGTCCGCGTCCGCCGCACCCTGGTCGTCGGGGACGACGTCGAGGACATCGCGGACGGGCTGCGCGAGCTGGCGGGCGTCGCCGACCTGGTCGTCACGTCCGGCGGCCTCGGCCCGACCCACGACGACCGCACGGTCGAGGCCATCGCGCGCGTCGCCGGCGTCGGCCTGGTGCTCGACCAGAGCGTGCTGGACACCGTCACCCGGTGGACGGACGAGATCTCGACCCGGCAGGGGCTCGACCCCGCGGTGTTCGAACCGGGCAACCGCAAGCAGGCGCACATCCCCGAGGGCGCATCGGTGCTGGGCATCGCGGGCACGGCGCCGGGGCTGGTCGCAGAGGTGGCGGGGGCCAGCGTGGTCGTGCTGCCCGGCGTCCCGTCCGAGCTCCGGCGGCTGTGGCTGGACGCCCCCGCGCACCCCCGGCTGGCCGATCTGTTCGCGCGGGCGATGCCCCGCGAGCGGCTGCTGCTGCGCACCTACGGGATCAGCGAGTCCCGCGTGGCCGACATTTTCGGGGAGTCCGGGGGCGATCCGGAGGGCGTCGAGACCAGCATCTGCGCGCGCAACTACGAGATCGAGATCGACGTCCGCACGGATCCGGCCGCCCGGCCGCGGGCTGAGGAGCTGTGGCGGCGGCTGCACGGCGCGTTGGGCGAGCACGTGTTCGCGACCGACGAGCGGCCGCTGCCGGAGATCGTGCTGGCGCTGGCACGCGAGCGCGGACTGACGCTGGCCACCGCCGAGTCCTGCACGGGCGGGCTGGTGGCGGGCGAGCTGACGTCGATCGCCGGCAGCTCGGATGTGGTCGTCGGCGGAGCGGTCACGTACTCCAACCAGCTCAAGGAGCGCCTGCTGGGCGTCCCGGCGGACCTGCTCGAGCTCCACGGCGCCGTCAGCGCCGAGGTGGCCGAGGCGATGGCTGCGGGTGCACGCGAGCGGCTTGGTGCGGACGTCGCCGTCTCCGTGACCGGTGTGGCCGGCCCCGGCGGCGGCACCCCCGAGAAGCCGGTCGGCCTGGTCTTCCTGCACGTCGCAGCGCCCGGCGGCGGCCGTGCGCACCGGATGCAGTGGCCGGGCGATCGCGGCGTCGTCCGCCGGCGGGCGACGGTGGCCGCGCTGCACTGAGCTGCGCGATCATCTTCTGACGCTTTCGTAACCCGAGGCCCTTGAGGTGCGTCCGACGGAGCGGCTACGATAGCCATCGAACATTCGTTCGTAGCCGTTGATGACCCGGGGCCGCCCATCGGCCGCCGTGAGCAGAGGGAGTGGGAGATGGAGCGAGAGCAGGCACTGGAAGCCGCAGTCAGCCAGATCGAGCGGCAGTTCGGCAAGGGCGCGATCATGAAGATGGGCGAGGCCAGCCACGTCGACATCGATTCGGTCTCGACGGGATCGCTGTCGCTCGACCTCGCCCTCGGCATCGGCGGGCTGCCGCGCGGGCGGGTGGCCGAGGTGTTCGGCCCGGAGTCGTCGGGCAAGACGACGCTCTGCTATCACGTGATCGCCGAGGCGCAGCGCAAGGGCGGCCTGGCGGCGTTCATCGACGCCGAGCACGCCATGGATCCGACCTACGCGCGGCGGATCGGCGTGAACGTCGACGATCTGCTGCTGTCCCAGCCGGACAACGGCGAGCAGGCGCTGGAGATCGCCGAGATGCTGATCCGCAGCGGCGCCCTCGACGTGCTGGTCATCGACTCGGTGGCGGCGCTGGTGCCGCGGGCCGAGATCGAGGGCGAGATGGGCGACTCGCACGTCGGCCTCCAGGCGCGGCTGATGTCGCAGGCGCTGCGCAAGATCGCCGGCACGCTCAACCGCACCGGCACGATCTGCATCTTCACCAACCAGCTGCGCGAGAAGATCGGCGTCATGTTCGGCTCGCCGGAGACGACTCCGGGCGGCCGCGCGCTCAAGTTCTACTCGTCCGTGCGGCTCGACATCCGCCGCATCGAGACGCTCAAGGAGGGCACGGAGGCGGTCGGTAACCGCGTCCGGGTGAAGGTGGTCAAGAACAAGGTGGCGCCGCCGTTCAAGCAGGCCGAGTTCGACATCGCCTACGGCGAGGGCATCTCGTGGGAGGGCTCGGTGCTGGACGTGGCGCTGGAGCACAAGGTGGTCCAGAAGTCCGGCTCGTACTTCTCGTTCGGCGACGAGCGGCTGGGCCAGGGCCGCACGAACGTCAAGGCATTCCTGGTCGAGCACCCGGACGTCACCGGCAAGATCCTGGACGCGATCCAGGCGCAGATGCCGGAGATCGTCGTCCCGCGGCGCGGCGATACGCCGCCCGCAGGGCCGACGACGATCCCCGCGTCCGACGAGGTCGCCGACCATGAGCAGGCGATCGCCGAGTAGTCCGTGCCGCAGATCGTGGACGTCCGCTCGACCGGCGGCCGCTCGCCGCTGGCCGAGCTCGTCTTCGACGACGGTGACCGGTTGCGGCTGCATCCGCGGCGGCTCGGCGATCTCGGACTGCGGGCCGGTGCCGAGCTGACGGACGACGACCTGGCCGCCGTCGAGCGGCTGGCGCTGGCAGATGACTGCGAGCAGCGGGCGCTCCGGCTGCTCGCCACCCGATCGCGGTCGACAGCGGAGCTGGCCCGGCGGATGGTGGGCTGGGGCCTGACGCCGGACGAGGCGGACGCGGTCGTCGGGCAGCTGGCGCGGGTGGGGGTGGTCGACGACGACGCGTTCGCCATCGCGCTCAGCGATCAGCTGCGGCGGCGCGGCCACGGGCATCTGCGTGCCCGGGCCGACCTCGAGCGCCACGGCCTCGAGGAGGACGCCGCGGGCGCGATCGTCCAGGCGCATGCCCAGGGTGACGCGGAGGCTGCGCGCGAGATGGTCGCCAACCGGTTCGGCCCGCCGCCGTACGACGAGGCGACGATCCGGCGCGCGGCCGGGCTGCTCGCACGCCGGGGGTTCGACGAGGACACCATCAGCGCGGTGCTCGGCTTGCCCGACTGACGCCGGCGGGGCCGTTGCCTTGCCCAATACCCCTGGTTTACCATTGAGCCGGAACCCAGCTTCCGTAGCTCGTGAACGGCCTGCGTGACAGGTCACACGCGGCATTCGTTCGTGTCAGCCATCGCGCCCCCCGGGCGCGGTGACCCGCGGACGGCGGCCGGGTGGCGAGGGCGGGGTCGGGTCTGACAGACCGATTCACCGCCCGGCCGAGGCCGGGCGAGCAACCTGATAAAGGAGTACCGATGGAGCAGGCGCTGATCGGCGTCCTCGCGCTCGCCGTGGGGATCGCCGTGGGGTATGCCGCACGGACGCGCATGGCCGCGAACCGGCTCTCGGGGGCTGAGCACGAGGCCGAGCGGGTGCTGACCGATGCCCGCAGCCAGGCCGAATCCCAGCTCAAGGAGGCGCGCGTGCAGGCCCGCGAGGAGCTGCTGCAGCAGCGGGCCGAGCAGGAGCGCGAGCTCGCCGAACGGCGCGCCGAGGTGGTCAAGGTCGAGGAGCGCGTGATCACCAAGGAGGAGCAGCTGCAGGCCAGCCTCGAGGAGCTGGCCCGGCGCGATCAGTCCGTCGCAGACCGCGAGACCCACGCCCGCCAGATGCAGGAGGACCTGAAGACGGTCAAGGAGCAGCAGGTCGCGGAGCTGGAGCGGATCGCCGGCCTCACGCAGACCCAGGCCCGCGACGCGCTGATGTCGCAGACCGAGGAGCACGTGCGCCACGACATGGCCAAGCTCGTCCGCCAGATCGAGGAAGAGGCGAAGGTCGAGGCCGATCGCCGGGCCCGCAACATCCTGTCGGTGGCGATCCAGCGCACCGCCTCGTCCCACACCGCCGAGACCACGGTCTCGGTCGTCCAGCTACCGTCGGATGATCTCAAGGGCCGGATCATCGGCCGCGAGGGGCGGAACATCCGCGCCCTCGAGAACCTGACCGGGGTCGACGTGATCATCGACGACACGCCGCAGGCGGTCGTGCTCTCCGCGTTCGACGGCGTCCGCCGGGCGACGGCCAAACTGACCCTTGACAAGCTGATCGCGGACGGGCGGATCCACCCGTCACGGATCGAGGAGATGTACTACCAGTCGAAGGCGGAGATCGAGGAGGAGATCGTCCGCCACGGCGAGCAGGCGTCGTTCGAGGCCAACGTCCACGGCCTCCACCTGGAGCTGATCAAGATGCTCGGCCGCCTGCACTACCGCACCAGCTACGGCCAGAACGTTCTCAAGCACTCGATCGAGTGCGCCCACCTCGCGGCGATCATGGCCGCCGAGCTGGGGGCCAGCCAGAAGACGGCCCGGCGGGCCGCGCTGCTGCACGACATCGGCAAGGCGGTGACCCACGAGGTCGAGGGCTCGCACGCGGTGATCTCGGCCGAGATGGCGCGCAAGTTCCGGGAGTCGCCGAGCGTCTCTCACGCGATCGAGGCGCATCACTACGACGTCGAGCCGCAGACGGTCGAGGCCGTGCTGGTGATCGCCGCCGACAGCGTCTCCGCCTCACGCCCCGGCGGGCGCGGCGAGGCCCTGGAGCACTACATCAAGCGGCTCGAGGACCTAGAGCAGATCGCGACGTCGAAGCGGGGCGTCGAGCGCTGCTACGCGATGCAGGCCGGACGCGAGATCCGCGTGATGGTCAAGCCCGAGGAGGTCGACGATTCGACCGCCGCACTGCTCAGCCACGAGATCGCTCGGGAGATTGAGTCCCAGCTCGAGTATCCGGGCCAGATCAAGGTCACGGTGATCCGCGAGTCGAGATCGGTGGACGTCGCGCACTGAGTCAACCGCTAGACTGATTCTCGAGGATTTACAGAATCTTCATATCAGAGCACGATCCTCTTCACACAATCATCCGATATTCAGGAAAGGTGATCAGGCGACTCTCGGTACTCGTTGTGGTGTTGGCAGGGCTGGCGATCTTGTCGTCCACGGCCGGCGCGGCGGTGCTCGTCGCCCACAGGGCAGGTGACGGGACGTTGCAGACCGACGGCGCGACCGGCACCGTCAGGTTCGACGGGGAGGGCGTCGCCTATGGTCGCGTCAACGGCAAGGGCACCATCAAGGTCAAGGGCACGAGCTTCTCGGTCGGCCACTGGTCGAGCCGCAAGAAGGCGAGCACCGGGTGGTGGACCTACAGCGGCCGGAACATGTCACTCAGCGTCTCAAGCTCTGTGCACCTGCGGATCACGGGCGGCGGCATCGACGTCCGGGTCGTCGCCGACGGCACCGGCTACGTCAAGGGCTCGAACGGCCGCTACCTGCTGAATTCCAGCGGCTGGCGCGCGATGCCGCCCGGCGGCCGCAGCTTCAGCCTGTAGCTCGGAGCGGTCTCCGGCGCCCTGGCGCTGTGTTCCTCTGACCGCTTCGCTAACCTGTAACCCGTGGCGGAGAAGATCCTCATCGTCGAGGACGAACGAAACATTGCGTCGTTCGTCTCGATGTACCTGAAGAATGCCCGGTACACGGTCGAAATCGCCCGTGACGGGGCCGAGGCGTTGCAGAAGGCCGAGAACACGAAACCCGACCTGGTCGTGCTCGACCTGATGCTCCCCGACATCGACGGGCTCGAGGTCTGCCGGCAGATCCGGTCGGGATCGGACGTGCCGATCCTGATGCTGACGGCCCGCGACGATGACATCGACAAGATCGTCGGGCTCGAGGTCGGGGCCGACGACTATCTGACGAAGCCGTTCAACCCACGCGAGCTGGTGGCCCGGATCAAGTCGATCCTCCGGCGCTCGACCGCCACCGCGAAGGGGGGACGCCCGGCCGAGGCCGTCATGGAGCACGGCGACCTCAAGATCGACGCCGGGCGACGCGAGGTGACCGTTTCCGGCGAGCACGTCCAGCTCGCTCCCAAGGAGTTCGACCTGCTCTGGGAGCTGCTCGACCACCGCGGGCTGGTGCTGACCCGCGATCAGCTGCTCGAGCGCGTCTGGGGGTACACCTTCGCGGGCGACACGCGCACGGTCGACGTGCACGTGCGCCAGCTCCGCCGCAAGCTCGGCGACGCATGTCCGGTGGCCACCGTCTGGGGCGTCGGATACAAGGTCGCAGACGATGCTACGGTCGCTTCGAACTAGGCTCGCAGTCCTCTTCGCGGGAACCCTGGTGCTGGCGACGGTGATCGCCGGTGCCGCGTCGATCCGCCTCTACCAGTCGTACAACCGCGACCAGGTGAAGATGGAGTTGCGCAGCCAGGTCGGCAGCATCGCCGAGTACTACAGCCAGGCGCTCGAGAAGTCCAACGGCGGCGGCGGCCCGGCGACCGGCCCGGACGAGGGCGGGAACCCGACGCCGGCTCCTCCGCGTGCGACCGCGAAGCAGATCGCCCGGATCGCCGGCTCGCGCCTGTACGCGGTCACCGACAAGGGTGGCGCGCTGTTCCCGCAGGCGCCGTCCAACATCAGCAACGTCGGCGTCAAGCCGCCGTTCAACTGGCACACGCTGGCGCCGGACGCCAGGCCGAGCTTCCAGTTCCAGCCGGCCGGCGATCCGAAGAATCGTACGTTTGTCGGCGTCGCGGCTCCGGTGCTGCTCGATGGAACCAACGTCGGCGCCGTCGTCCTGGCGAAGCCGCTGGCCGACATCAACAACGCCTGGAAGAACGTGGTCGGCCGGGTGGCCGTTGGCACGGCGCTGGGCGTGTTCGTCGCCTTCCTGCTGGCCGCGTTCTTCTCGCGGCGGATCACCCGGCCGCTGCGGCGGATCGGCGCCGCAGCCGACCGCGTGGCCCAGGGCGACCTCGAGGTCAACGTGGTCGGCCCGAACACCGGCGACGACGAGCTTGGCCAGCTGGCCAAGCGGTTCCAGGGCATGGTCGACCGCCTGCGCGAGGTCGACGAGCTCGAGCGCAACTTCCTGATGCGGGTGACGCACGAGCTGCGGACGCCGGTGACGGCCATCTCCGGGCACGTGCAGGCGCTCAACGAGGGCCTGGTCGAGCCGGACGAGCTGGACGCCTCGCTGGCTGCGGTCAGCGAGGAGGTGCGGCGGATCGGGCGGCTGGTCGACGACCTGCTCGACCTGACGCGGCTGGAGGCCCACCAGTTCCGGCTGGTGCGCGAGGAGGTCGGGCTGGAGTCGCTGCTCGACCAGGCCGCCACGTCGTTCCGCGAGAAGGCGCGCGTCAACGACGTGCAGTTCGACGCCCTGACCACTGGTGCGCCGACGCTGCTGTCGGATGGCGACCGTGTGCTGCAGGTCGTCACGAACCTGCTGGACAACGCCTTCCGCTGGACGCCCCGCAGCGGCACGGTCACGCTCAGCTACTCGGCGGTCAACGGCAACGCTGCGATCCACGTCTCCGACACCGGGCCGGGGATCCCCAAGAACGACCAGGACGCCGTGTTCCACCCGTTCTACAGCCGCCGCGGCGAGGGCGGCACGGGGCTCGGGCTCTCGATCGGGCGGGAGCTGGCGCACGCGCTGGGCGGGCGCCTGACGGTGGAGAGCGAGGTCGGGCACGGCACGACCTTCACGCTGTCCCTGCCGACCGGTCCGGGCCGATGAGATACCGGCTCTGCGACGACGAGGAGGCCGTCACCGGCATCGCGGTCGAGCTGGCGATCCAGGCCGAGCCGTTCGCCGACGAGGTGCCCTACCGGCTGGCGCTGCACGCGCGGGGCGTGCAGGTGGCGGAGGTGCCGGTGGGCACGCTGACACCGGCCGAGCTGTTCGCGCTCGGCCACGCGCTGCTCGACGCCGCCGCGGACGGGTTCGGGCATTTCGTGCCGGCCGACGAGGTGTTCGGCATCGACCTGGCGCCGCCCGGAGTGCCGGGCATGTCGACCAGCGAGGTCGCCGTCACCGTCTGGGTGGATGCCGGCAAAGCGCGCGGCGGCAAGCCGACGCGAAGCGGCGTCGCCGTCCAGCTCGTGCTCGAGGGCTCGCGCCTGGCGCTGGTTGCCGAGGGCGTCTGCGACGACGCCGCCCGCGTGCTCTCGGCCTGACCCTAGGCGCCGAGCGCGTCAGCGGCCTGCCGGAAGACGGCGAGATCGCCGGGCGAGAAGAGCACGAAGCGCACGTCTCGCACCGTGTCGGTTGCTGCGGCGGCCGTCCGGGCGGCCTGGATCGCGATCGGCGCCGACCGCTCGATCGGAAACCCGAAGATGCCGGTGGAAATCGCCGGGAAGGCGATCGACGCGATGCCGAGGTCGCCGGCCACCTCGACCGACCGGCGGTGGGCGGAGGCCAGCTTCGCGTCCTCCTGCTTCTCGCCGCCGTTCCAGACCGGCCCCACCGTGTGGATCACGTAGCGGGCAGGCAGCCTGCCCGCGGTCGTCGCCTTGGCGTCGCCCACGTCGCATCCACCGAGCAGCCGGCACGCCTCGAGGATCGCCGGGCCGCCGGCGCGGTGGATGGCGCCGTCCACGCCCCCACCGCCGAGCAGCGAGCTGTTGGCCGCGTTGACGATGGCGTCCACCTCGACCGTCGTGATGTCGCCCTGGATCAGGAAGAGGGCAACGTCCATCCGAGCACCGTAGCGCGTGCGAGGGCCGGTGGTTAGACTGCTCGACCGATGAAGCGGTACCACGTGCAGACGTTCGGCTGCCAGATGAACGCGCACGACTCGGAGCGGATGAAGGGCGTGCTGGAGTCGCTGGGACTGGGGGAGGCGGCCGACCCGGCGGACGCCGACGTGCTCGTCTTCAACACCTGCACGATCCGCGAGAAGGCGGACGATCGCTTCGTCGCCCACCTGATGGAGGCGCGCGCCGCCAAGCGCCGTGACCCCGACAAACGGATCGTGGTCGGCGGCTGCTGGTCGGAGTCGATGAAGGACGAGCTGTTCGATCTCTACCCGTTCGTCGACCTGGCGTTCGGGCCCGGCCACATCTCGAAGCTGGCCGAGGTGATCGGCCCCGGCGGCGACCTCGGCGTCGGCCACTTCTCGACGTTCGACGAGTTCTCGGGACAGCTGCCGCTCAAGCGCGATCGCCGGTTCCAGGCCTGGATGCAGATCTCGCAGGGCTGCAACTCGAAGTGCAGCTACTGCATCGTCCCCAGCGTGCGCGGCCGCGAGCAGAGCCGCCGCGCCGCCGACCTGATCGCCGAGGCGACCACCCTGGCCGGGGACGGCGTCCGCGAGCTGACGCTGCTGGGCCAGAACGTCAACTCGTGGGGCCGCGACCTGCCGCCCGACGAGCGGCTCGGGTTCGGCTGCCTGCTGCGGGCGCTGGACGCCATCGACGGGATCGAGCGGATCCGCTTCACCAGCCCGCACCCGAAGGACATGCGCGACGACGTGATCGCGGCGATGCGCGAATGCGCGGCGGTCTGCGAGCAGCTCCACCTGCCGCTGCAGTCGGGCTCGACGCGCGTGCTGAAGGCGATGCGGCGGACGTACTCACGCGACCGGTACCTGGCGCTGGTCGACCGGATCCGCGAGGCCGTGCCGGACATGGCACTGACGACCGACATCATCGTCGGCTTCCCCGGCGAGACCGAGGCGGACTTCCAGGAGACCCTCGAGGTCGTGGATGCGGTCGGATACGACCACGCGTTCACCTTCGTCTACTCGCCGCGCCGAGGCACAGAGGCCGCGGCGATGCCCGATCAGGTGCCCGAGGACGTGAAGCGCGAGCGGATCGAGCGCCTGATCGACCTGGTGCAGGCCCATGCCGCCCGGCGCAACGCCGAGCTGGTGGGCAGCGTCCAGGAGGTGCTGGTCGAGGGGCCGAGCCGCACCGGCGGTGAGCTGCTGCGCGGCCGCACGCGCGGCAACAAGACCGTCAACTTCCATGGCGCCGCCGCGGCCGGCGACCTGGTGGACGTGCTGATCGAGCGATCGACGTCGCAGACGCTCGGTGGTCACGTGGCCACCGTGCCCGCTCCCGCCTGACGTGTGCGCGCGGGTTGTCGCCCTGTTCGGGCCGACCGCATCTGGCAAGAGCGGCGCGGCGATCGCGCTGGCGGCGCGCACCGGCGGCGAGATCGTGTCGTGCGACGCCATGCAGCTGTACCGCGGGCTGCCGGTGCTGACCAACCAGCCGACGGCGGACGAGCTCGCCGCAGCCCCGCACCATCTGGTCGGCGTCTGGGAGCTGGAGCACGAGGGCTCGGTCGCCGAGTACGCGTCGATGGCCCATGCGGCCGTGGACGGGGTGCTGGAGCGCGGCCGGCTGCCGATCGTCGTCGGCGGCAGCGGCCTCTACCTGCGGGCGGCGCTGGCCGCGCTGGACATGCCGCCGGAGCCGCCGCCCGGCCTGCGCGAGGAGATCGAGCGCCGCTACGACGAGCTGGGCGCCGCGGCCGTTCATGCCGAGCTCGCACGGCGCGACCCCGCCGCCGCGGCCGCCGTCCACCCGAACGACCGCCGGCGCGTCGTCCGCGCGCTCGAGCTGTCCGAGCTGGGCGCGTCACTGGCGCCGGCGCAGGACGAGCTGTGGTCGTCGGATGTGCGCCACGAGACGGCCATCTACGGCCTGCACGTGGCCCCTGAGCTGGTCGCCACCCGGATCGCAGAACGCACAGACGCCATGTTCGAGCGCGGGGTGGAGGACGAGGTGCGCGCCGCCCTGGCGTCGCACACCCTCTCCCGCACCGCCGCCCGGATCCACGGGCTGCAGGACGTGAGTGCGCTCGTCCGGGGGGAGATCGACCGGGCGGAGGCGCGCCGGCGGCTGAACGTGCGCACCCGCCAGTACGCGAAGCGCCAGCGGGTCTGGATGCGCAAGCTGCCCGGGCTGACCAGCGTCGGGTCGACCGACGAGCTGCTGGAGGTGGTGTGAGCCGCGAGCAGGACGCCGTCCGCGAAGCACGCGACGGCGCGGTCATCCTGGCGCTGGCGGTGTTTCCGGTGGCGCTACTGGCCCTTGTTCTCGGACAGGCAACTGCAGACACCGGCTTCTGGGTGAGGTGGCTGCTGGGGCCGGTGGCGGTCGCGCTGCTGGTCGTCGCCTGTGCCTCGATGGCGCTGCTGGTCGCCGACCGCGTCTCGCGGCGGGCGCTCTCGCTGCGACCCCACGCCGTTGGCCGCACGGCCACCGTGCTCGGCGGCCTGGTCATCGGCATCGTCCTGATCGCGCTGCTGCCGGCGACCTGGCCGGTGATCATCGGCTTCGCCGTGGTCTGCGCGGTGCTGCTGGCGGCCGTGATCGCCGGTGCAGCCCTCGATATGTAGCGATCAGCCGATCGGCCTGCGCATCGCGCAGCGGATGCTGACGTCCAGGCCGAGCTCAGCCTCGTGGCGTCGCAGTGCGGCCAGCTCCGGCTCCAGATCCGCATCCGGCACGACGACGAACCCCAGACGCTGGTAGTACGGGGCGTTCCACGGCACGTCCGTGAACGTGAGCAGCGTCAGCGCGGCGGAGCCGCGCGACCGGCCCCACTCGGCGACGGCGTCCACCAGGATGCTCCCGATCCCGCGGCCGGCGCAGTCGGGGTAGATCGTCACCTGCTCGAGGTGGGCCGTCCCGTCGTACGTGTCGGCCAGGGCGTAGCCGCACACGCGTCCACAGGCCTCGGCGACCCACGTCCGGCCGCCGGCGATGTACTCGGCCAGCAGCTCCGTCTCGTGGGCGCCGTCGTCCGCGACGTCCTGCATCCCGATGTCCGCGAAGATCTGGCAGCCGGCGATCTCGATGTCCTGCATCACCGCGATGTCGCGCAGCTCCCCGGGGCGGATGGCGACGGCGTCGGACACCGGCCGATGGTACCCGGCTCTAACTCCGGCCCGACCCGGTCGTCAAACCAGTCGTCAAGGGTCAGCCGGGAGGCGGCCACCGTCGCCTCCCGGCGGGGCCCTCGATATCCTCCGCCCGCGATGCGGTTCGAGAAGTGGCACGGAATCGGCAACGCCTACCTCGTCCTCGAGCAGACCGACGCGGCGGTCGAGTTGACGCCCGCACGCGTCGAGCGGATCTGTCACCCCGACCTGGGCGCCGGCAGCGACGGCATCCTGCTGATCGAGGACGGCCTCCGAGTGCGCGTCTTCAATCCTGACGGCGGCCAAGCGGAGTTCTCGGGCAACGGCACCCGGATCGCCGCCGGCTACCTGATGCGCCGCGACGGCGTGGACGAGCTGGAGATGACCACGCTCAAGGGGCCGGTCGGCGCGCGCCGCGTGGGGGGCGAGATCGAGATCGACGCCGGCCGCGCCTCGCTGGACTCGCCCGACCACCGGCCCGGCGACGGGCCGCCGCCGGCGGACGCGTACACGTTCGTCTCGATAGGCAACCCGCACTGCGTGATCGAGGTCGACGACCCGGACGCGCTCGACCTGCCGGCCGTCGGGGCGCCCATTGAACGGCATCCCTGGTTCCCGAACCGTGTGAACGTCGAGTTCTACCGGCCGCTGGACGGCCACTCGATCCGGATGCGGGTGTTCGAGCGCGGCGCCGGCGAGACGCTGTCGTCGGGATCGGGCTCCAGCGCAGCCGCCGTAGCGGCGGTGGTCGCGGGCCGTGTGACCTCACCGGTGACGGTGCGGCTGGATGGCGGCACGCTGCGGGTCGACGTCTCGGACGACCTCGCCGTCAAGCTGACCGGCCCGGTCGAGCAGATCATGACCGCCCGGTTCGAGGCGGACTTCCTTCGCACCCTGGAGGCGCTTCCGTGAGATATGCCGAGCGAGTCAACCAGCTGCCGCCGTACCTGTTCGCGGAGCTGGAGCGCAAGATCGCCGAGAAGCGGGCCGCGGGCGTCGACGTCATCTCGCTTGGCATCGGCGACCCCGACATCCCGACCTTCCCGGCGGTGGTCGAGGAGATGCAGCGCCAGGTCGCCCGGCCGGACACCCACCAGTACCCGTCGAACCGCGGCCGCGCGGTCTTCCGGCAGGCGGTGGCGACCTTCTACGAGCGCCGCTTCGGCGTCACCCTCGACCCCGAGACCGAGGTCTTCCCGCTGCTCGGCGGCAAGGAGGGGATCGCTCACGTCTGCTGGTCGATGCTCGATCCGGGCGACGTCTGCCTGGCCGCCGACCCCGGCTACCCGGTCTACACCTCGGGGCCGCTGCTGGCCGGCGCGGAGCCCGTATTGATGCCGCTGCTGGCCGAGAACGCCTTCCAGCCCGACCTGGAGTCGATCCCGGCCGGCGTGCGAGCCCGCGCCAACCTGCTGTTCTGCAACTACCCGAACAATCCGACCGGCGCCGTGATCGAGGACGACTTCTTCGAGCGACTGGCCCGCTTCGGGCTGGACAACGACATCCCGATCGTCCACGACAGCGCCTACTCGGAGCTGACGTTCGACGGCCACGTGGCCGGCAGCTTCCTCGCCGCGCCGGGTGCGCGCGAGGCGGGCGTGGAGATGTTCTCCCTGTCCAAGTCCTGGAACATGACCGGCTGGCGGATCGGCGCCGCCGTCGGCAACGCCGAGATGCTCTCTCAGCTCTGGAAGCTGAAGACGAACATCGATTCCGGCCAGTTCGACGCGATCCAGATGGCGGCCGTGCGGGCGCTGAACGAGGGCGACGGGTTCGTCCGGGAGATGTGCGAGGTCTACCGGCGCCGCCGCGACCTGCTGATCGAGGCGCTGGCCGCCGTAGGCATCGACGTGCCGCCGCCGCGGGGCACCATCTACGTCTGGGTGCCGGTGCCCGAAGGTCACACGTCCGCGTCGTTCGCCGAGCTGGTGCTCGAGCAGGCGGGCGTGGTGGTCTCGCCGGGGTCGTCCTACGGGCCGAACGGCGAGGGATACGTGCGGATGTCGCTGACGCTGCCCGACGACCGGCTGCGCGAGGCGGTCGGCCGGATCGAGCAGCACCTGCGCGTCCCCGCCTGAAGCCCGGCCCGCTACTACACTGAGCCGATGGGTTCTATCCCCGATCCCAACGCCCCTGAGCGCGCGGTGATCGTCGCCAGCCTGCCGCACGGCGAGGACGGCGCCGAGCTGCTCGACGAGATGCGTGAGCTGCTGCGCACCGCGCGGGTGCGGACGGTGGCGACGCTGACCCAGCACCGCGACAACCCGCATCCGGTGACGTACCTCGGCTCGGGCAAGCTCGACGAGCTCAAGCAGCTGGTCAAGCAGGCCGAGGCCGAGGTGGTCGTCTGCGACGACGAGCTCTCGCCACGTCAGCAGCGGCGGCTCGAGGACGAGCTCCAGTCGCGGGTGGTCGACCGCACGTCCGTGATCCTCGACATCTTCGCCCAGCATGCGCACACGGCCGAGGGCAAGCTCCAGGTCGAGCTGGCCCAGCTCGAGTACAACCTGCAGCGCATGCGCGGCATGTGGAAGCACCTCGAGCGCCTGGGCGGCGGGATTGGCACCCGAGGCCCGGGCGAGACGCAGCTGGAGTCCGACCGGCGGATGGCCCGCCGCCGGATCTCGCTGGTCAAGGCGCGGCTGCGCGACGTCGCCGCCCGCCGTGAGGTGATGCGCACGGAGCGCAGCCGCAACGAGACGCCCACCGTCGCCCTGGCGGGCTACACCAACGTCGGCAAGTCGACCCTGCTGAACGCCCTAACCGGTGCAACGGTCAGCGTCGACAACAGGCTGTTCGAGACGCTCGACCCGACGACGCGCAGCTTCGACCAGGGGGGCCGGTCGTACCTGGTGACCGACACGGTCGGGTTCATCCGCAAGCTGCCGCACGGGCTGGTCGATGCGTTCGCTGCGACGCTCGAGGAGACGCTGGCCGGAGATCTGCTGCTGATCGTCGCGGACGCGTCCGCCGGCGAAGACGCGATGGCGTCGCAGCTGAGCAGTGTGCGGTTGGTGCTCGACGAGATCGAGGCCCTGGACATCCCGCAGCTGCTGGTGCTGAACAAGATCGACCGCGTCGCCGAGGTCGGCCGCCGCCGGCTCAACAACCGTAACCCGCAGGCGGTGCAGGTGTCTGC
The DNA here is from genome assembly GCA_963809205.1 of uncultured Actinomycetes bacterium. Taxonomy (GTDB): domain Bacteria; phylum Actinomycetota; class Thermoleophilia; order Gaiellales; family JAICJC01; genus DATLLN01. Next base: position 189,800 of record CAWEIS010000002.1, read on the forward strand.
GCTGACCGGGGAGGGCCTTGACGTGCTCAAGCAGCGGGTCGCCGAGTTCTTTGCCGACCGCTACGTGGACGTCCAGCTGCTGCTCCCGCACGACCGCGGCGGGGAGCTGTCGGCGCTCTACGAGACGGGCGCCCCGATCACCTCGCGCGAGGACTCCGCCGCCGGCGTGCTGGTCTCGGCGCGGCTGCCGCGGCGGCTGCTGACGAGGTTCGAGGCGTACCGCGCCGACGGCCCGTGAGCCTGGAGCTCGCCTTCCAGCGGCTGCACCCGGAGGCCGTCGTCCCGTCCTCGTCGTACGCCGGCGATGCGGGCCTCGATCTGGCCAGTGTGGAGCGGTGCGAGATCGCACCGGGAGCGCGCCGCGTGGTCGCCACCGGTCTGGCGGTCGCGATCCCGGAGGGCCACGCCGGATTCGTGCAGCCGCGGTCGGGCCTGGCCGCCCGGCACGGTATCTCGGTGGTCAACTCTCCCGGGCTGATCGACAGCGGCTACCGCGGCGAGATCAAGGTCGTGTTGCTGAACACCGACTTGGCCGAGCCGTTCCCGGTCGAAGTCGGCGATCGGATCGCCCAGCTGGTGATCGTGCCGGTGCCCGCCGTCGAGGTGCTGATCGTCGACGAGCTGGACGAGACGGTGCGGGGCGCGGGCGGGTTCGGTTCCTCGGGCTGCGCCGAGCGCCGGCTGCCTGGGCCACGGTAGGCTGATCTGGTGAGCGGCGTCCCCCGGATCCGCGTGTCGGCGCTGATGCGCCGAGGTGACGCCGTGCTGATGTGCCGGCAGGAGAAGCGCGGCATCTCGTACTGGCTGTTGCCCGGAGGCGGAGTGGAGGAGGGCGAGTCGCTGGAGCAGGCGCTGCGCCGCGAGCTGGCGGAGGAGTGCGGCGTCACGCAAGTGGCGCTGGAGGGCCCGATCGCGATCGCCGAGTCGATCTCGCCGCCCGATCTGCACCCTCGCAAGCACGTCGTCCACGTGATCTTCCACGGCGTTGTCGAAGAGGGCAGCTTCGAGTGGGTGTCGTCCCAGGACGAAACGGTGCGCGGGCACCGGCTCGTGCATCTCGCCGAGATCCCGAACGTCGCCGTCCATCCGCCGATCCACCGATTCCTCGAGCGCTGGCAGGCCGGCGACCCGTTCGTGCACCTGGGCCAGCTCTGGGCTCGATG
>CAWEIS010000003.1:0-440561 GCA_963809205.1 uncultured Actinomycetes bacterium
GCGGCTCGGGGTCCTAGCGTTTGGCCACGGTCGGCAGCGCCTCGCTGCTCGTCGCCTTTGCGCTGGCGGTCTACGCGACGCTGGCGGCGCCGTTCGCCGGCCTGCGCCGTGACCGGCGGCTGACGGCCAGCGCCTCGAACGCGGTGATCGCGTCCTTCGGCGCGACGCTGGTCGCTGCGGCGGCGTTGCTGATCGCCCTCGCGCGCCACGACTTCTCGATCGGCATCGTCGCCGACACGACCAGCCGGACGCTGCCCACCGGGTACCTGCTGAGCGCGTTCTGGGCGAGCCAGCCCGGCTCGCTGCTGCTGTGGCTGACGGTGCTGGGCGGCGCCGCGACCGTGGTGATGCTGACCAACCGGCACCGCAACCGCGAGCTGATGCCGTGGGTGACCGCAGTGCTGGGCGGGATCATGGTGTTCTTCTCGGCGATGGCGGCGTTCGTGTCGCCGCCGTTCGCCTCGACCGCGGGCGGGACGCCGGCCAACGGGTTCGGCCTCGACCCGTCCCTGCAGAACCCGTACATGGTCGCCCACCCGCCGGCCCTGTACCTGGGCTACGTCTCGCTGGCCGTGCCGTTCGCATTCGCGATGGCCGCCCTGGTCACGGGTCGCACCGACGCACGGTGGCTGGTGGCCGTCCGCCGCTGGACGCTGTTCTCGTGGACGTGCCTGGGCGTCGGCATGCTGTTGGGCGCGCACTGGGCGTATGTCGAGATCGGCTGGGGCGGCTACTGGGCGTGGGATCCAGTGGAGAACGCCGCACTGATGCCGTGGCTCGCTGCCACCGCGTTCCTGCACTCCGTGATGGTGCAGGAGAAGAAGGGGATGCTGAAGGTCTGGAACATGGTGCTGGTGTCGATCGCGTTCTCGCTGTCGTTGCTCGGCACGTTCCTCACCCGCAGCGGCGTCGTCAACTCGATCCACGCGTTCGTCCAGTCCGACGTCGGCATCTACCTGCTCGCGTTCATCGCCGTCGTCATCGTGTTCGCGACCGTGCTGATCATCTGGCGGCTGCCGCTGCTGCGCAGCGAGCACAGGCTGGAGTCGATCGTCTCGCGCGAGGCCACGTTCCTGTTCAACAACCTGCTGCTCCTGGCGCTGGCGTTCACCATCCTCTGGGGCGTGCTGTTCCCGGTGCTCTCCGAGACCGTTCGCGACGTTCGCTCCACGGTCTCGACGCCGTACTACAACTTCTTCCTGGTCGCCTTCGGGCTGCCGCTGTTGCTGCTGACCGGCGTCGGCCCGCTGATCGCCTGGCGGCGGGCGTCGCTGGGCAGCCTGCGCCAAGACCTTCCGCTGGCCGGCGATGTCTGCGCTCGCGGCCGCCGCGCTGCTGGCGTTGCTCGGGCTGGGGTCGAGCCCGGCCGGCCTGGCTGCGATCTCGCTGTGCGTGTTCGTGACGATCACGATCGGCCTCGAGTTCGCCCGCGGCACAGCCGCCCGGCGGGCGATCGCCGGCGGCTCCTGGCCGGGAGCCCTGGTCGCGCTGATCGGCCGCAACCGGCGGCGCTACGGCGGCTACATCGTGCACCTGGCGATCGTGCTGCTGGTGCTCGGCGTCACCGCGTCGGGGGCGTACTCCACCGTCCGCGAGGCGACGTTGTCGCAGGGCGACTCGATGCGCGTCGACGGATACACGCTGACGTTCCTCGGGTTCGGCAAGGAGAAGGGGCCGAACTCGACGACCACGCTGGCCCGCCTGGACGTCTCGAAGGGCGGATCCCACGTGACGACGCTCTCGCCCGGCCGCCGGTTCTACCCGGTCGAGGGCCGCGTCACCAACGAGGTCGCTATCCGTACCAGCGCGACCGGCACCGACCTCTACACGATCCTCCAGGCGATCTCAGCGGACGGCCGCTCGGTCCAGATCAAGACCCTGGTCAACCCGATGGTCGGGCTGATCTGGCTGGCCGGCGCCGTGTTCCTGCTCGGTGCGCTGATCACGATCTGGCCCGACCCGCGCGAGGCCCGGCAGATCGCCCGGCGGTACGCGGCCGCCCTCGCCCGCGAGGCATGAGCTCCGCAGCCGCGGCGATCGCCGTCGCCCTGCTCGTCGGCGCCGCCGTGGTCGCCGTGGCCTGGCCCTTCCTGTCGCCCGAGCGGGGGCGCCCCGAAGATCGGCTATCCGAGACGGATCGGGCCCGGATCGAGCTGCTCGAGCGACGGGATGCGGCCTACGCGGCCCTCCGCGACCTCGAGCAGGATCACCGCACGGGGAAGGTCACCGGCGACGACTACGTGGCGGAGCGGGAGGAGCTGCGGCGCGAGGCCGCGGCCGCGCTGCGGATGCTCGATTCGCTGGAGCAATCATCTAGACTCGACTGACGACACTGCGCAAAGGGAGGCGTGACTGTGGGGCTCTGGGCCCGCTTCAAGATGTTGTTCCAGGCGAAGGCGAGCAAGGCGCTCGACCGCGCTGAGAATCCGGCCGACACGCTCGACTACAGCTACCAGCGTCAGCTGGAGATGCTGCAGAAGGTCAAGCGCGGCGTCGCCGAGGTGGTGACCGCGAAGAAGCGGCTGCAGATGCAGACCGACAAGCTCGAGGCCAGCGTGGTCAAGCTCGACGGTCAGGCCCGCCAGGCGATGGCCGGCGGCCGCGATGACCTGGCACGCACGGCGCTGGAGCGCAAGATCCTGATCCAGGGCCAGCTCCAGGACCTCGACCAGCAGGTCGCGGCGCTGGAGGCGCAGCAGCAGCAGCTGGTCGACCAGGAGCGCGCGATGTCGGCGAAGGTCGAGGCCTTCCGCACGCAGAAAGAGGTCATCAAGGCCCAGTACTCGGCCGCCGAGGCGCAGGTGCGGATCGGCGAGGCCACGACGGGGCTGTCCAGCGAGATGTCCGACGTCGGCGCAGCGATCGCGCGCGCCCAGGACAAGACCGAGGCGCTCAAGGCCCGGGCTTCAGCGGTCGAGGAGCTGGTCGCCACCGGTGCGCTCGACGACCTGAGCGCGCCCGGGTCGAGCGACCTCGACCGGCAGATCGCTGCCCTCACGGCCGACACCCAGGTGGAGAGCGAGATGGCGCGACTGAAGGCCGAGGTGGACGCACCGGCGGGCCCCGCCGGGGAGCTGTCGTCCGGTGAGGCACAGGCCGATGGGGCGGCGCCGGAGTCGGCGCCGGCATCCGAGCAGCCCGAGCAGCGCTGATTCCGCCGGCCGCGTTGCGCGGTCGAACATATGTTCGCTAGGATGCTCGTGTGGGTGCCGAGCCGATCAGGTGGGAAGTGGGAGGCGAACGGCACGGCCAGCTGCCGCTGTTCGGGCCTGAGCATCGCGAGCTGGCGAGCGTCGAGTACCTGCCCGTGGTCGCCCGGCGGATCGTCAACCGGGTACCCGAGCGGTCGCGAATGCCGTTCCGGTTCACGATCAACGCCTACCGCGGCTGCCGCCACGCGTGCACGTACTGCTTCGCCCGGCCGACCCACGAGTACCTGGGGATGGGCATCGGCGAGGACTTCGAGCGGCGGATCGTGGTCAAGGTCAACGCCGTCGAGCGGCTCCGCCTGGAGCTCGCCGACCCGAAGTGGCCGGGCGAGGAGATCGCAATGGGCACGAACACCGATCCGTACCAGCCGGCGGAGGGCCGCTACCGGCTGACCCGCGGCCTGGTCGAGGTGCTGGCCGAACGTTCGAACCCGTTCTCCATCCTGACGAAGTCCAGCATGATCATCCGCGACCTGGAGCTGCTGGTGGAGGCCGCCAGGGTGACCGAGGTGGGCGTCGCGCTGTCGATCGGCAGCGTGGACGACGAGCTCGCCGCGCGCACGGAGCCGGGTGCCGCCCCGCCGTCGCAGCGCCTGGAGGCGCTCGCGAAGCTGGCCGACGCCGGCCTGCGACCGAGCGTCCTGGTGGCGCCGGTGCTTCCCGGGCTGTCCGACTCGGAGGAGAGCCTGCGCGCCGTCGCGCGGGCGTGCGCGGAGGCGGGCGCTCGCAACGTCGTGCCCATCGTGCTGCACCTCCGCCCCGGTGTCCGCGAGCACTATCTGCAGTGGCTCGCGGGTGAGCATCCGGAGCTGCTCGACGAGCACCTCAGCCGCTACGACGGGCGGGCGTACCTGCCGCGGACGGACGGTCAGCGCGTGGCGCTGGTTGTCAGGGAGGAGTTCGACAGGGCGAGGACGCGGTCGGGCTCCAGGCGTTCCAGGAAGCGGCGGTCGTGGGTGACGACCAGCAGCGTTCCCGCGTAGGAGGCCAGCGCCTCCTCCAGCGGCTCGATCGCCGCCAGGTCGAGGTGGTTGGTGGGCTCGTCGAGCACGATCAGATTCGTGTTGCGCGCCGAGAGCAGCGCCAGCTCGGCGCGGCTGCGCTCGCCGGGTGACAGCGATCCGGGCGTCCGGGCGACGTGCTCGGCGTACAGGCCGTACTTGGCCAGCAGCGTGCGCGCCGGCTCCTCGAGCAGCCCGCTGGCCCGCCGGACGGCGGCGACCAGCGGCTCGTCGCGGTCGAGCGCGGTGCGCGCCTGGTCGATCGAGCCGGTGACGACGGATGGCCCGATCCGGCGCTCCCCGGCCACCAGCGGCAGCTCGCCGAGCAGCGCCGCGATCAGCGTCGACTTGCCCGAGCCGTTGCGGCCGGTCAGCGCGACGCGCTCGCCCCACGCCAGGTCGAGGTCGACCGGCCCCAGCCGGAACCCGCCGCGCTCGACGATGGCGCCCTCCAGACGGGCGACGATCTGGCCGGCCCGGGGCGCGCCCGACAGGTCGATGTGCAGCCGCCAGGGCTCGCGCGGCTTGTCGACACGGTCGAGGCGGGCCAGCCGGCGCTCGATCGCGCTCGCGCCCGCACCGAAGTTCTCGGCGGCCTGTGCCTCGGCATTCCAGCGAGCCTTTGCGTTGTCGGTACGCCGTGTCTTCGCCTTCTGGACGCCCTGGCGCGACCACTCGCGGCGGCGTGTGACCGCGGCCTCCAGCCGCGACCGCTCCTCGTCGTAGGTGCGAAACGCTTCCCAGGCGCCGCGGCGGGCGGTCTCCCGCTCTCGCTGGTACTCGGCCCAGCCGCCGGCGTAGATGGAGGCCCGGCGGGTGAACTCGTCCAGCTCGATGACGGTCTCGACATGCCGTTCCAGCAGCGCCCGGTCGTGGGTGACGATTACGGCTCCGGCCGGCGTCTGGCCGAGGAAGCGCTCCAGCCGCTCCAGCCCCTCCAGGTCGAGGTCGTTCGTCGGCTCGTCCAGCAGCAGCATGTCGAACCTCGCGAGCAATAGCGCGGCCAGCCGTGCGCGCGCTCCCTCGCCCCCCGAGAGAGAGTGCAGGGATTGGTCGAGCCGCCGCCGGCCCAGCCCGAGCTCGTCGCAGACCGCCGCCGCCCGTGCCTCGAGATCGTCGCCGCCGCGCGCCAGGAATGCCTCCAGCGCGTCGCTGTACTCCTGGCTGCGCTCGGGATGCTCGGCCAGATCCGCCGCCAGCCGGTCCATTCGCGCGGCCGCGGCGGCGACGCCGGTGCGGCGCTCGAGGTACGCGCGGAGCGTCTCGCCGGGACGGACGTCCAGCTCCTGTGGGAGCATGCCCGCGGCCAGCCCTGGCGGTGCGCCCCAGATGCGCCCCGATTGCACGGGCTCGATGCCGGCCAGCAGCCGCAGCAGGGTGGACTTGCCGACACCGTTGGGACCGACCAGCCCGATTCGGTCGCCCGACGACACCGTCAGCGAGACCCGGTCGAGGACGACCGTGGCGCCGTGGCTATGGGTGATGTCGACTGCGTGCAACTGCATGACTGGCCTCGGGGGAGGGGAGACGGAGGGACGGGCGCGGGCGGTCCGCGCGGCGCGTGTGATCGCCTCTTAGAACGTCATGCTGCGCGTGATGCTAGCGCACGAGCAGGTGGATGTCCGGGAGATTCCGGAAGTGCTGCCGGTGGTCGAAGCCGTAGCCGACGACGAAGTCGTCAGGCGCGGTGAACCCGGTGTACCGGGGCGTGATCACGGCCAGCCGGCGGTACGGTCGGTCGAGCAGCGTGCACACCTCGACCGACGCGGCGCCCCGGAAGCGCAGCATCTTGAGCAGCGAGTTGAGCGTCAGGCCGGTGTCGACCACGTCCTCGACAATCAGCACGTCGCAGTCGCGGACCGGGCGGTCGATGTCCTTGAGCAGCCGCAGCCGGCCGCTCGAGCCGTGCTGGGCGCCGCGGTACGCGGAGATCGCCATGAACTCGAGGCGGTGCGGCACCGGCAGCTGGCGGGAGAGGTCGGCCAGGAAGACGACGGCGCCCTTGAGCACGGTCAGCAGCACCAGCTCGCGGCCGGTGTCGCGATGGTCGCGCGCGATCGCGGCACCCAGCTCGGCGACCCGGCCCGCGATCACGTCGCGCGACAGGAAGACCTCACCGGGCTCGGGGACGCTGACGTCCTGCGGCTGTGCGTTCACGAGGCGGCGTCGAGCTCGTACTTCTCGGCGAGCGCCTCGACGTCGCGCTTGTAGAACAGCTTGATCCGGATCTCCGGATACAGCTCGCGGAGCCTGCGCATCTTGCGGTTCTTCTTCGTCACCAGCGACTGCTTCATGGTCGTGATCTCGAGGTACAGGTCCTGCTCGGGCAGATAGAAGTCGGGCGTGAACGCCTCGACCACGTTGCCCCGGTCGTCCTCCTCAAGCACGAATGTGCGCGGCTCGTAGTCCCAGGGGATGCCGTGAAAGTCGAAGATCTGGGCGCACTCGAGCTCCGCGTCATTCGCAAACGCGGGTGATCCTGTGCCCCGAAAGGCCTGAAACGTGGGCTGATCGCCCTTCACGCCTCAGAATTGTACTTCCCGATGCGGACGGCCCGGTCTATGATCGCGCCCATCGCGCGGCCGTTCACAATCGCCCACCTGTCCGACCTGCACTGCGGCTCGCCGTACTTCGTGGCGAACCTGCTCGACCGGGCGATCATGGAGATCAACAGCATCGAGCCCGACGTCGTCGTCTGCTCGGGCGATCTGACGACGTTCGGATACAAGCAGGAGTACGCCCAGGCGCGGTCGTATCTCGACCGCCTGGACTGCCCGGACGTGATCACGATCCCCGGCAACCACGACTCGCGGAACGTCGGCTACGTCCACTTCGAGCAGATGATCGGGCCGCGTTCGACCGTGCTGCGCAAGGACGGGATCACGTTCGTGGCCGTCGACTCGTCCGAGCCCGACCTCGACCACGGCGTGGTCGGCCGCGGCCGCTACACCTGGATCGAGCAGCAGTTCCTGGAGCCGGCCGACTTCCGGGTGTTCGTGCTGCACCACCACCTGCTGCCGATCCCCGGCACCGGACGTGAGCGGAACGTCGTGCACGATGCCGGCGACACCCTGGAGATCCTGCAGCACGCCGGCGTGGACCTGGTGCTGTCCGGACACAAGCACGTGCCCTACGCGTGGCGGATCGAGGACCTGTTCGTCGTCAACGCGGGCACCGTCTCGTCGATGCGCCTGCGCGGGCACACGCGGCCCTGTTACAACGTGGTCGAGATCTGGCCGCACGAGGTCGACATCTACCGCCGCTACCCGTTCCACGGGCGCGAGCGGATCATCCGCTTCTCGCAGGAGACCCTGGCGTACGAGAAGAACCTGCCGAAGGCCGGGGGCGGACCGTGACCGATCGCCTGCTGGCGCTGGTCGACGGCGAGCACTATCCGCCGGTGGTGCGCGCGGCCTTGCGCCAGGCGGGCGAGGACGCCGAGGTGGTGGCGGCGCTGCTGCTCGGCGGATCCGAGAAGCTGGATGGGCTGCCCGACTACGGGGTACCGCTGGAGCTGGTCGGCGAGTCCACGGCCGGGGACGCCCTGGTCGCGGCCGCCGCCGTGCACGGCGCGACCGCCGTGCTCGACCTGTCCGACGAGCCGGTGCTGGGCGAGCGCGATCGGATCGCGCTGGCCTGCAGGGCGGTCGCCGCCGGCCTCGCCTATCGCGGCTCCGACTTCGCGTTCGGTCCACCGCTTCGGGAGATCGTCGACGCGCCCACCCTTGCCGTCATCGGTACGGGCAAGCGGATCGGCAAGACGGCCGTGTCGGGCCACGTCGCCCGCGTGCTTGACGCTGGAGGATCGGATGTGGTGGTCGTCGCGATGGGCCGCGGCGGTCCACCGGAGCCCGAGCTGGTCGACCCGGACGAGCACCCGGTGGAGGTCGCCGACCTGCTCGCGCGCGCCCGCGCCGGGCAGCACGCCGCGTCGGACTTCCTGGAGGACGCTGCGCTGGCCCACGTGACGACGGTTGGGGCGCGGCGCTGCGGCGGCGGCCTACTGGGCGCGCCGTACCTGTCCAACGTGGTCGAGGCCGCGCGGATCGCGGCGGAGCGGCGCCCGGACATCGTGGTGCTCGAGGGCTCGGGCGCAGCGGTGCCACCGGTGGCCGCCGATCGCACGATCCTCGTCCATCCCGCCACCGACCCAGGCCTGGGAGCGGGGTTCGGCGCCTACCGGCTGCTGCTCGCCGACCTCGTCGTGCTGACGATGTGCGACGCGCCCGCCGCGGCGTCGTTCAGCATCGGAACCCCCGTGATCCGCACGGCGCTTCGGCCGCACCCGGTGGAGCCGGTCGCCGGTGAGCGCGTCGCGTTCTTCACGACGGCCCGCGACCCGGCTCCGCTGGCCGCCCACCTGGCCGCAGCCACATGGCGCGGACGTCGTCGCCGTGTCGGGCAACCTGTCCGACCGCGCGCGGCTGCGGGCCGACCTCGACTCGCCTGAGGTGGCAGAGGCCGGCGTCTACCTGGTCGAGATCAAGGCAGCGGCGATCGACGTCGTCGCCGAGGCGGCCGCTGCGCGGGGCGTGCGGATCGTCTTCTGCGACAACCGGCCGGTGGCGCTGCCCGACGAGCCCGACCTCGATGCGGCGATCGCCGAGCTGGCGGCGGCGGCGGTGAGCGCGCGTGCCTGACGGTCGCGAGCCCCGGATCCGCGGCCGCGGCCATCCGCTGCCCTTCTCCAAGGGCCGGATGGCGACGACGCTTGTTCCTGGCCGGCTTCGAGCCGGAGCGCAGCTACGCGATCGCCCGGGCCGTCGAGCGCTCGATCTCCGAGCTGCCGACCGAGGAGATGACGCTGGAGGAGCTGTACATGGTGCTGGAGGAGGTGCTGGAGCGCGAGGAGGGCGAGCGGATGGTCGCCCGGTTCCGCGCGTGGCAGCGCGTCCTCAATCTCGATCGGCCGCTGATCATCCTGATCGGTGGCGGCACCGGCACCGGCAAGAGCTCGCTGGCGACCGAGGTCGCTTACCGGCTGGGCATCAGCCGGATCACATCGACCGACGTCGTCCGCCAGGTCATGCGCGCGTTCTTCGCGCCCGCGCTGATGCCCGCGCTGCACTACTCGTCGTTCGAGGCGGGAGAGGGGCTGCGGATCCCGATGCCCGACCCCGACGAGGGCGACCGCGCCCTGTTCGGATTCATCCAACAGGCCGAGCAGGTGGCCGTCGGAGCGGCCGCGGTGGTCGACCGGGCGATCGTCGAGGGGCTGTCGACTGTCGTCGAAGGCGTGCACCTGGTGCCCGGACTGATCGCGCCCGAGCAGCAGCCGGACGCGACCATCGTCCAGGTGATGCTCGCGATCGAGGACGAGGAGGCGCACCAGTCGCATTTCGTGGCGCGCGACCGGATCGCCGGAGGCGCGCGGGCGCTCGACCGCTACCTCAAGCGGTTCGGCGACATCCGGCGGATCCAGGACTACCTGGTGGCGCGCGCGGAGCGCGTCGGCGTGCCCGTGATCGACGCCTCGGACAGCGACGCGGCGCTGCGCGTGCTGCTCGATCTGATCCTCGAACGCGCGTCCGTCCAGCCCGACGCGGTACCCTGACGGCGTGGCCATACGGCAGCAGACCGAGCACGCGGACGCCGGCTCGGATCAGCAGGCCGGCCTTTGCCCGTGCACCGACCTGGCGTCGGTGACCGAGAAATCGGCGCTGGCAGCGGGCCGCTACCTCGGCCGCGGTGACGGCCGGGCCGCCGACGAGGCGGCCAGCGTGGCCATGGCAGAGGCGCTCCAGGAGATGCCGCTGTCCTGCCGGATCGTGATCGGCCGCACCGACGAGGGCCACCCGCTCGCCGAGGGCGTCGAGCTGGGCGGCGGCGGCCGACGGCTCGATCTGGCGCTCGATCCGGTCGAGGGGCCGGCGGTGGTCGCCCGCGGCGGCGTCGGTGCGCTCTCGATCATCGCCGCCGGCAGTCCGGAGAGCATGATGCCGGTGCCGCGCATGTACATGAAGAAGATGGTGGTCGGGCCCGGTGGCGAAGGGCGTGATCGACCTCAACCTGAGCGTCTCCGAGAACCTGAACGCGGTCGCCGAGGCGTTCGGCCGGAGCGTCGCCGACATCACCGCGGTCGTGCTCGACCGGCCGCGCCACGAGGATCTGATCGCCGAGATCCGCGAGGCCGGCGCCCGCATCAAGGTGATCGCCGACGGCGACATCACGGCCACTGTCGAGGTCGCCATCCGCGGCACCAACGACCACCTGGCGGTGGGCATCGGCGGCTCGTCCCAGGGCGTCATCTCGGCGGCGGCGCTGCAGTGCCTGGGCGGCCAGATCCAGGCGCAGCTATGGCCGCTGTCACGCACCGAGATCCGCCGCGCGCAGGAGGTCGGCATCGAGGACGTCTCGCGCATCTTCGGGATCGAGGATCTCGTCCGCGGCGACATGATGGTCGTCGGCACCGGCATCTCGAACGGCGACCTGCTGCGCGGCGTGCGGTACTTCGCCGGCGGCGCGCGGACGCAGTCGATCGTGCTCTGCCAGCGCTGCGGCCGGGTGCGGTTCGTCGATTCCATCCACCTTTTCTCGCGCGACCGACATATGGAGATCCGCCTGTGACCCTGCTGTACGAACTGCACGACCAGGCCCGCGAGCGCGGGGTCGAGGGCTACCGCAGGATGTCGAAGGCGGAGCTCGAGGTGGCGCTGGGTCTGGCCGAGCCGCCGGGGCCGACCGCGGTCGAGTCCGAGGTGCGCGGCGCGCTGGGCGTGCTCGTGCTGACCGGCGCCAACGACGAGAACGCGTTGTCGCTGGAGACGCTCGAGGCGCTGGCGGACGCGGCGGAGCGGCTGGCGGCGGACGAGGACGTGCGGATGATCGCGATCACCGGAGCGGGGCCGCGGATCTTCTCGTCGGGCGCCGACCTGAACGCGGTGCGCGGCCTGCCCGGATCGGAGGTCACCGCGCGCGGCACGGCGGCCTGCGAGCGGATCGCGACGCTGCCGGTGCCGACGATCGCGCTGCTCAACGGGCATGCCGTGGGCGGGGCGATCGACCTGGCGATGGCGTGCGACTGGCGGATCGCCGCGCAGAGCGCCAAGCTGCGGTTCATCCACAACGAGCTGGGCTACTGCCCGCCGTGGGGCGGCGCACAGCGGCTCGGCCGCGTGATCGCTCCGGGCGCCGCGCTGCGGCTGTTCGCGACGTGCGAGCTGATCTCGGTCGACGAGGCGCGGCAGCTGGGCATCGTCGACGCGGTGGTCGCGCGCGAGAAGCTGGAGGGCCGGGCCGAGGCGCTCGCCGTCAAGGTCGCCCGCGCGGGCCGCGAGGCGGTCGCGCGGACGAAGGTGCTGCTGGTGCCCGGAGCCGGCATCCACGATCACGAGGACACGTTCGCGGCGCTGTGGGACGCTAAGCTTTCGGCATGAGCGTTACCGCCGCCGACGTGTTCGAAGCACTGCGCGAGGTCGAGGACCCCGAGCTGGGGATGGACGTGGTCGATCTCGGCCTGGTCTACGACGTGGCGGTCGAGGGTGACCGCGTCAAGGTGCTCTACTCGCTGACCTCGATGGGCTGCCCGGCGGGGCAGATGATCGAGGAGGGCATCCGCGACGCGGCGATGCGGATCGCTGGTATCGAGCAGGTCGACGCCGAGCTCACCTTCACGCCCCCGTGGACGCCCGACATGATGTCGGACGACGCGAAGTTCGTCTTGGGCTTCTAGCCCCAGTCGCGCCTGGTCGCAGGCACACTGCTACGAGCGCTACCCGCGCGAGCGAATCGCGCCGCCCGCGACCTGGTCGATGCGGCCGAGGAACGATGACTCGTCCTCGCCGCTGCGCAGCGTCGTGTGCGCGATGTGCAGCTCTGGCGTGACAGTCTCGCCCGAGGGCAGCGTCACCTGGGGCGCCGCCAGCGGGCTGCGGCACAGCGCCGCCAGCTCACCGTCGTCCCAGCCCTCGGTGAGCAGCGCGAACTCCGTCCCGCCGATCCGGTAGGCGCCGACCAGGCTTGCCCTGCGTGAGAGGTCGCTGAGATGGCCGCCGACCTCGACCAGCACCTTGTCGGCGGCGGCCGTGCCCGAGCGGGCGGCCAGCGGTTTCACGTTGGCCACGTCGACCTGCACGAGCCCGAGTGGGCGGCTCCCGGCGATCATCGCGTGCAGGTCGTCGAAGAACCCGCGGCGGCTGACCAGCCCGGTCAGGGGATCTGTGTCGGCGCGATCGCTCATCTCCCTCACCTTAGCGCCCTGCCATCCCTGGGGAAGAGGTCGGTGCGAGATACTCCGCCGATGACTCCCGCCGACCGCAGGCTGCTGCGCGCCAGGCTCGACGTCGCGTTGTGGCCGATCCCGGCAGTGCTGACGGTGCTCGCCGCCGTCCTGGCCGAGCTGGTTTCGCGGATTCCATACGACACCGCCCAGGCGCTGCTGGTGCTCCCGGACTTCGGCCCGAGCACTGCGCTGGCCGTGCTCTCGGCCATCGCCACCGGCATGCTCACATTCACCGGCCTGGTCGCCGCCGTGATCCTGCTCGCGCTGCAGTTCGGCGCGAGCCAGCTCAGCCCCCGGCTGCTGCGCACGCTTGTCGGCCGCTCGCCGGCCAAGTGGGCACTCGGCGCCTCGATCGCCGCGTTCGTCTACTCCCTGCTGGTGATCGGCGAGGTCTCTCCGCAGGGCTCGAGCGACAGCGTGCCCGCGCTGGCCGTCGAGATCGCGATCGTGCTGGTGATCGCCGCCATCGGCGCGTCGCTGTACCTGCTGCACGCGACCACGCAGGCGCTGCGCGTCGCCCGGGTCGCCACCGAGGTCGCCCAACAGGGGATGACGGTGATCGAGCAGGCGTACCCCCACGTGGCGGGGGACGCGGCGGCCGCGCCGCCGGCCCTGCCGGACGGGGCCGGTACGACTGTGGCGTGGGCCGGTCACCCGGGCGTGATCGCCGGCGTGGAGCTGGCCCCGCTGGTGGCAATCGCGTCGCGCGAGAACCTGGTGGTCGAGCTGATCCCGGCGGTCGGCGACAGCGTGGAGACCGGATCGGATCTGATGCGCGTCTGGGGATCCGGCGCTACGGCCGGCCTGACCGGCGCGATCGTGGTCAGCGACGAGCGGACGTTCGAGCAGGATCCGATGTTCGCGTTCCGGATCTTGGTCGACGTCGCCATCCGAGCGCTCTCGCAGGCGATCAACGACCCGACCACCGCCACCCAGTGCCTGCACCGGATCCAGGCGCTGCTCGCGACCGTCGGCTGCCGCCGGCTGGAGGCCGACGTGCAGACCGACTCGTCCGGCGCGATCCGGGTCGTCGTGCCCTCGCCCTCCTGGGACGACTACATGGACCTCGGGCTCTCGGAGATCCGGCGCGCCGGAGCGGGACAGTTTCAGGTCGCCCGCCGCATGCGCGCGCTGCTCGATCACCTGGACGCGGTCTGTCCCGAGCCGCGGCGCGCCGCGATCGCTCGCCATCGGGCCGCGCTCGACGAGTCCATCCAGGCGAACTTCCCGGTCGAGACCGACCGCCGGTTCGCCTCCACCGCGGACGCACAGGGCGTCGGCGGCGCGCGGCGCTCGGTCTGAGCCCTCCCCCCGGACGGGGGATGCCGCGATTCGGCCGACTTGGGGAACCACCCGCGACGCCTGCCGACGATCACAGGTCGGTACCGATCGTCCGCCGTGAAGGAGGAAGCGCTCGTGCGCGCCATTCGAGACCTGTCCCTCGGCCGGAAGCTCTTCGGAGGCTTCGGCCTGATCGTCCTGCTGCTGATCTGCGTCGGCGGCGCCGGCCTGTGGTCGGCCTTGGCGATGCGCTCCGACGCCGATGCGATGTCGCACGCGACCGACCTGGCGTCCGACGCCTCGCGGCTGGAGACCCTCGCGGCCGGGTTGGCCGTCGACGGCTCGGACGATGACGCTACGGCGCTGCGCTCTCGGCCGGCCGCGCTCGACCGCGGCCGGCTGTCCGCTGCGCAGCGGTCGGGCGTCGAGAAGGCAGCATCGTCGCTTGGCGACTGGTCGCCGGCTACAGGGTCCCGTGAGGAGCGGCTGAGCGGCATCGCGAAGGTCGGTGAGCGGCTGATCGTGCTGATCGACGCCACGGCGATGGTGGGCGACCTGGGCATCGCCGAGGAGGCGGCATGAGCGACTGCACGATCCCTGCCGGGGCGCCTGTCACACTGCAGGGGATGACCGGTTCTCGCCTGCGCTGCATCCTCGTCGACGACCACCCGGCGATCCGCGTCGGCGTGCGATCGATGCTGGCCGCCGGCCACATCAGCGTGGTCGGCGAGGCGCAGAGCGGCGAGGCGGCCGTCGAGCTCGTCGCCCGCCGGCTGCCGGACGTCGTTGTGATGGACGTCAACCTCGGCCGCGGGATGGACGGATTCGCGGCATGCCGCGAGATCACCGTCAACGATCCGCGGATCGGCGTCGTACTGCTGACCGGCTTCGGCGAGCGGGGCTACGCGCCCAGGGCACTCGAGCACGGCGCCCGCGGCTACGTGCTCAAGCACGCGCCCGCGGACGACATGGTGCGTGCCGTGCGGACCGTCGCCGCCGGCGGCGTCTACGTCGACCCGGTCGCGGCGCTTGACCTAGTCGCTCCGGCCGGCGAGGAGCTCAGCCCGCGCGAGAGCGAGGTGCTGACGCTGCTGCAGGACGGCCACCGGTCGTCCGACATCGCCCGTCGGCTGTTCATCTCCAAGGCGACGGTGCGCTCGCACGTCCGCAACGCGATGACCAAACTCAACGCCAGGACGTTCACGCAAGCGGTCGCCGAGGCGGTCCGCCGCAGCCTGATCTCGGCCTAGACCCCGGCGTCCGTCTCGTCCAGCCAGCACGCCCGGGCGTGGCCCGGGTCGGTGGCGACGGGGATCAGCTCGTGCGGGTCGTCGACCGGGCAGCGGTCGAACGCCTGCGGGCAGCGCGGGTGAAACCGGCAGCCGGAGGGCACCTGTGACGCGTCGGGGAGCTCGCCCTCGAGGATCTCGCGCTTGAGTCCGGCCCGCGGGTAGGGCGTCGGCACCACCGAGAGCAGTGACCGCGTGTACGGGTGCTGCGGGTTGGCGAGCACCTGCTCCGTCGTCCCCTGTTCGACCACGCGGCCGAGGTACATGACAGCCACCCGGTCGCACATCGCCCAGGCCAGTCCGACGTCGTGGGTGATGAAGATCAGCGACAGCCCCTGCTCGCGCTTCAGCTCCATCAGCAGGTGGATTACCTGCGCGCGGACCGACACGTCGAGGCCCGACACCGGCTCGTCGCAGACGAGGCCCTCGGTGCCCAGCACCAGCGCCGCGGCGATCACGACGCGCTGGCGCTGGCCCCCCGACAGCTCGTGAGGATACCGCTCCCAGTAGCGCGCCGCGGGGCGCAGCCCGGCGTTCTCGAGCGCGGCGACCGCCATCGCCGTGCGCTGATCGCCGCGCTTGCCGATACCGTGGATCTGCAGCGGCTCCTGGACGAGCGCGCCGACGGTCATCCGCGGGTTGAGCGACTGGTACGGATCCTGGAACACCATCTGGATCCGCCGCCGCAGCTTGCGCAGGCCGGTCGATCGGAGCGGGGCGCCCTCGAACTGCACGTCGCCGCCGGTCGGCGGCTCCAGCCCGAGCAGCACGCGGCCAAGTGTTGACTTGCCGCAGCCGGACTCGCCGACGATCCCCAGCACCTCGCCGCGGTTCCAGGTCATGTCGACGCCGTCCAGCGCGCGGACAACCCGCTTCGGACGGGTGCCGCGGATCGGGAAGTGCACCTCGAGCCCCCGGATCTCGAACAGCGGCGCCTGGGTGGTCGTCTCGACGCTCACGGCGTCCCCTCCGCGGCGTCCGGCCACGGCGCGAACAGGCAGCGCACCGTCCGGTCGGCGTCCAGCGCCCGCTCCTCGACCGTCTCCACCCGGCAGCGATCCTGCACGCGATGGCAGCGCGGCGAGAAGCGGCACCCCTCCGGCACGTCGGCCGGGTCGGGCGGCACGCCGGGGATCGCCGGCGCCAGCTCGCGCGGGCCGCCGATCGTCGGGAACGCGCCCAGCAGCCGCTGCGTGTACGGATGCTGCGGCGTGGCGTAGAGCTGCTCCACCGGGCCTGACTCGGCGATCTGGCCGCCGTACATGATCGCCACCCGGTCACACGTCTCGGCCAGCACCGACAGGTCGTGGGTGATCAGGATCATCGAGAGGCCGAAGTCGCGGCGCAGGTTCTCGAGCAGTTCCAGGATCTGCGCCTGCATCATCACGTCGAGCGCAGTGGTCGGCTCGTCGCCGATGATCAGCTCGGGGTTGCAGGCCAGCGCAAGGGCGATCATCACACGCTGGCGCATGCCGCCCGAGAACTCGTGCGGGTACTGCCTCGCCCGGTTCGGGTTGATGCCGACGTATCCGAACAGCTCGGCGATCCGCTTGTTGATGTCCGCCTTGGTCATTCCCGGGTCGTGCAGCTCGATCGCCTCGGCGATCTGGTCGGATACCCGGACGACGGGGTCGAGCGCGTTCATTGCGCCCTGGAACACGATCGACACGGTGTTCCAGCGCATGTCCCGCAGGCCGCGCTCGGTGCGGCGGTGGACGTGCATCACGCCCCGGGTCGAGTTGACGTCGATCGTGCCTTCGGCCCGGTACAGGTTCTGGGGCAGCAGGCCGAGCAGCGAGAGCGCGGTGGTGGTCTTACCGCAGCCGGACTCGCCGGCCAGTCCCAGCGCCTCGCCGCGGCGGAGCTGGAAGGTGACCCCGTCGATCAGCCTGACCTCGCGCCCCTCCTTGTCCTTGTAGGCGACGGCGAGGTCGCGGACGTCGAGCAGCACCTGGGTGTCGACCGTGCTCAGCGCCGCTCCCGGAGACGCGGGTTGATGAGCTCCTCGATCGCGTAGCCGATCATCGTGAACGCCATCACAAGCAGGCAGATGCAGATCCCCGGCGGCACGAAGTACCACCATGATCCCTGCGCCACGGCGCCAGACTGGTTCGCCGTGTCGAGCATCGTTCCCCAGGACGGCTTGCTGAGGTCGCCCAGGCCGAGGAAGGAGAGCGTCGACTCGGACAGGATCGAGATGGCGATGATCAGCACCGTGTTGGCGAAGATCAGCGGCAGCACGTTGGGCAGGATCTGCTTGCGCAGCACCCACGGCGTCCGGGCGCCCAGCGCCCGTGACCGCTCGACGAACGTGCGCTCCTTGGTGGACAGCACCTGGCTGCGGATGATCCGCGAGGTGCCCGCCCAGCCGGTGATCCCGATGACGATGATGATGATCCCCAGCTTGCCGCCGGGCCAGTTCGCCGCCCGCTGCTCGAGCAGCGACACCAGCACGATCGCCAGCGGCAGGAACGGGATCACCAGGAACCAGTCGTCGATAGCGGTCAGGATGTTGTCGATCAACGCCGCCGGAGAAGCCTGCGATGATGCCGACGAAGCCGCCGATGACGGCCGAGACCATGGCCGCGGCGACGCCGACGGTCAGCGAGATCCGGGTGCCATAGACCAGCAGCGAGAAGATGTCGCGTCCGGTCTCGTCGGTGCCCAGCGGGTGCAGCGGGTGCAGCGACGGCGGCGCCATCACGTCCCTCGAGAAGGACGTCGCGGAGCTCGGGTTCTCCAGCGCGATCCACGGTGCGAAGATCGCGACCAGCACGAAGAAGACGAGCAGGATCAGCCCGACCATGCCGCTGCGGGTGGTGCGGAGCAGCGCCAGCGAGCGCACCGTGCCCGCCCACAGCCGGCCGAATGCGCCCTTCGTCTCGGGGAGCGCGACCTGGGTCTCGACGGGCGGATCGACGGCCATCGCTAGCGACGCACCCGTGGGTCGAGGTAGGTGTAGGCAAGGTCGGCGGCCAGGTTGGCGAGGATCACGGCGGCCGATGCGACCAGGAAGACGCCCTGCAGCAGCGGGTAGTCCTTGTTGAGGATCGCGTTGTACGTGAGCAGGCCCATCCCCGGCCAGGAGAACAGCGTCTCGACCACCGTGGCGCCGGACACGATGAAGCCGAGGTTGATCGCCGTCAGGGCGACGACCGGCAGGATCGCGTTGCGGGTGGCGTGGTGGAGGACGCGGTGGCCGGGCAGGCCGACCGCCCGGCTGGTCGTGACGAAGTCCTCGCGGAGGGTGTCGGACAGCGCCGAGCGCATGATCACGACCCACTGGCCGACGATCCCGATCGTCAGCGTGAGGATGGGCAGCACGGCGTGCTGCGTCACGTTCCAGGTGTAGCCGAGCGTCGAGAACTCGGCGCCCGGCTCGGATTTCTGGCCGGTGGGGAAGAGGCCGAGGAGGACGGCGAAGAACCAGATCAGGAGCATCCCCGCCCAGAAGTCCGGCATCGCGTAGAAGAACAGCGACGACTGGACGACCCCGGTGTCGCCTGGTGAGCCGCGATTGGCCGCCGCGTAGATGCCCAGCCACGTGCCGATGATCACCGCCAGGATGGTCGACGTGCCGACCAGGATCAGCGTGTTCGGCATCGCCTTGCGGATCATGGTGGATACCGGCTGGTTGGTCTGGAAGCTGACGCCGAGGTTGCCGTGCAGGGTCTGAGACGACGTAGATCCGGAACTGCGTCAGGTAGCTCTCCCGCAGTCCGCGCTCTTTGATCAGCCGCTCCCGGCCGGCCTCGGAGAGCCGCGGGTTGCCGCGGATCAGATCCTTGATCGGATCGCCGGCGATCCGGAACAGGAAGAAGTTGAAGACCAGCACGAACAGCAGGGTGCCGATGGCGAACAGCACCTTGGAGAGCACCACCCTCACGGGAGCGCGGGCTCCCCGGTGCTGGGCTGCGGCGGCTCCGGCAGCTCGAACGGCTGCCGCTCCTCGCGCCGGCGGCGGACGATCGCGGCGCCGACGACCAGCGCCGTGACGCCGATCATGAAGACGATCACCCAGAACGTCCCGGCGTAGTTGCTGCTCGCCTTCTTGCCCGGTTGGAGCAGCTGCAGCTGGAGCCAGCTCCAGCCGAACGGCTGGCCGTCGGCGCCGGGCTGCGGCCGCCAGCCGGTCCACGTGTCCATCCGGGTCACGGAGAGGCTGGGCGTGAACGAGTAGACGATGTACGGCGACGCCTCGAGCTCGAGCCGCTCGGCCTCGTGCAGCATCGCCACCCGCTTCTTGAAGTTCGGCTCGGCCAGCGCCTTGCTGGCCAGGTCGGTGAAGCGCTGGTTGCACCACTGCGCGTCGGCCGAGCAGTTGTCGCACTTCATGACGTCGAAGTTGTAGTCAGGCGTGGCAATGTCGCCGCCCCAGCCCCACATGAAGGCGTCGTAGGACGGCTCGTACTTGCCCTTGTCCGCAGGCTTCTTCGAGTTCGTGGTGGCGTAGATCTCGGCGTTGACCGCGTCCTCGGTCTTCACCGAGAGATCGATCTTGATGCCGACCGCGGCCGCCCATGCCTTGATCCGCAGCGCCGTCTGCTGATCCTCGCTCGAGCTCGAGAGGACGTCCAGCGTGAACTCGGCCTTGGTGCCGTCCTTGCGTGCAGGTTCCGCCGTTCGCGGGGCATTTCCACCCGCCATCGGCCAGCACCTGCTTGGCCTTCTCCGGGTCGTAGTTGTACCCGAGCTCTGGATCCTTCGACCAGTCCTTGAAGTAGCCCTTCGTCTTGTAGATCGGCGAGATGATGCCGTCGCCCGGCTCGGGCCCGGACAGGTCGTGCCAGACCACCGTATCGATCTCGGTACGGTTGATCGCATACTGCAGCGCGTGGCGGATCGCCAGATTCTGGACGACCTCCGTGTGGACGCTGGGCGCGGGGCCGGAGCAGATCGGTGAGCCCTGCGGCGGGCAGCTGTTGAAGGCCAGCTCGTTGAAGCCCGGCGACGGCGAGGCCCACAGCTTCACGTTGGGATTCCCGGCGAGCACGGTCGCCCAGCTCGACACCCCCGAGTTGATCGCGTCGATCTGGCCCAGCTTGATGTCCCGCAGCTGGCTCTCCTCGTCCTGGTACTTGATCAGGAGGATGCGCTTGACGTGACCCTTGTGGCCGTAGAAGTACTTGTTCGGCATCAGCACCGACGTGCCGTCCGGGTTCATCGACTTCACGTAGAACGGGCCGCTCCCGACCATCGGACAGCACGGGTTGAACTTGGTGATCTTGTCCGGCGGCACCTTGTCCCAGATGTGCTTCGGCACGATCGGCACGAAGGCGCTGAGGATGCGGGCGTCGTACTTCTTCAGCTTCAGCTGGATGACGGTGGGGCTGAGCGCCTTGACGCTGGCGATGTTGGTGGTGTAGTCGCCGTTCACGTTCGAGTACGGCGCCATGTCGAACGAGAAGACCACGTCGGCCGAGGTGAGTGGCTTGCCGTCGCTCCAGCGCAGCCCCTTCCGCAGGTAGTAGGTGATCGTCTTCCCGTCCTTCGACTGCGTGTACTTGTAGGCCGGCGAGTTCTTGGTGTCGGGGCCGCCGTCGGAGATGCGGTAGTTCAGGAGGAGGTCGTAGACCTCGGTGAAGATGAAGTACGGAGTCGAGTTGAACGAGGCGAAGACGTTCGCCTGGTAGTCGATCGTGTCGTTGTAGGACAGGCGGAAGTCCGTGGACAGGTCGCTCGTCGAGTCCCCCGAAGCGCTCGTCAGCGGGGACGACGCGCCTGCGCACAGGAGGAACAGCAGGCAGACCGTGAGTCGGAGCATTGCGGGAGTGTACGAACTTTTGAAACCGATTCAAAGCGTGATCCAACACACCCGCCCGCGCCGCCACCCGACGCCCCGCGCGGGGGTGCCGGGCACAGTGCCGGGCGCCGTGCCAGGCTCGGTGCCGGGCACAGTGCCAGGGCCAACGCCGGCCGCGCACGAATCGTTGCGCTTTCGCGCGCCGGTCGACGGGTTCGACACACGAGCGGGCAGAGCGACTCCGGCACGGTGCCGGAGTCGGTACCGGAGTAAATGTGCCGCCGTTGGTGATCTGCGCGGGGGTTGTGACGCGGTCGACGGGTTCGTGACAGGTCGGCGACCCGTCCGGGTTCGCCGGTAGCGTGCGGCGCATGGCGGGCCGCACCCAGACCGCGCTCTACCGCGAGATCGACCTCGAGCTCTCGTGGTCGGAGGACGCGCTGCCGCAGGCCGACCGCACCAAGCACGTCCACGGCCTCCACCCGTACCTCGGCAAGTTCGTCCCGCAGCTGGCCGAGGCGTTCCTGCGCCGCTGCTTCACGCCGGGCCAGCGTGTGCTCGACCCGTTCATGGGGTCGGGAACGACCCTGGTCGAGGCGAGCGTGCTGGGCATGGACGCGACCGGCATCGACATCTCGGCCTTCAACTGCCTGCTCGTCCGGGTGAAGACCGCCGACGCCTCGCCCGCTGAGCTCGAGCTGGCGCTGCGCGCGACGCTGGAGCGGGCCTCGCACATCGACCCCGTCGGCGAGCCGGCCACCCCGTGGCTCGAGCGCTGGTACGCACCCGGTGCCCTGCGCGACCTGCTCGCCTACCGCGCCGCCGGCCGGCAGCTGGACGGCCCGGCCGCCGATGCCGCCGCCATCGTGCTGTCCCGCGCCGCGCGATCGGCGCGCGCGACCACCCACTTCGACCTCGACTTCCCCCGCGAGCCCGCGACCGGCGAGTACTGGTGCCACAAGCACCGCCGCACCTGCCGGCCGGTCGAGGAGGCGGCCAAGTTCCTGCGCCGCTACACGGCGGACACCGCGGCCAGGCTCCGCGCCTTCGCCGCCGAGCGGGGCGAGGGCACGGTGCGCATCGTCCACGGCGACGCCCGCGCCGTCGAGCTCCCGGAGCCGGCGGACGGGATCCTCACCTCACCGCCGTACCCGGGGCTGATCGACTACCACGAGCAGCACCGCTACGCCTACGAGCTGCTCGGCCTGCAGGACCGGCGGGCGGAGGAGATCGGCGCGGCCGCCGCCGGGCGGTCGCTGCGCGCGCAGGCCGCATACGTCGACTCGATCGCCGCGACGCTTCGCCACACGACGGCCGCGATGGCGGCGAACGCCCCCGTCGTGATCGTCGTCAACGACTCGCACGACCTCTATCCGGACATCCTCGAGCGCGTCGCGCCTGACGCTCGAGCAGCGCGTCACCCGGCACGTCAACCGGCGCACCGGCAGGCGCGCGGGCGAGTACTTCGAGGACGTCCTGGTCTGCCGCACGCGGCTAGCGGATGCGGTCGACCCAGCGGCCCCACGGGGCTGCCGGATCGGCGACCGCGGCCGCCGCGAAGATCTTCGCCAGATCGCCGAGCACGAACGGCCACAGGCCGTAGTGCAGGACGGTCGCGCCGGCGCCCGTCCAGGCAACGGGAATCGCCTGGTGCAGCCAGATCAGGCCGCAGGCGTAGACCGCGACGCTCGCCAGCAGCATCGCCGGCACGGTGACGTAGAAGCTCCGCCCGAACCGGTCGCAGACCAGCCCGACGATCAGCGCGCCGAGCACGAACCCGTACAGGTAGCCGCCGCTGGCGTGCAGCGGATCGGCGGTGGTCAGCACGTCGATCCCGCCCAGTGCCGTCGGCGAACACGGGCAGGCCGATCGCGCCGGCGGCCAGGTAGAGCAGCTGGGCGGCGACCGCCCAGGCGGGCGCCCAGCACGGCCGCCGTGGAGAACACGGCGAACGTCTGCAGCGTCGTCGGCACGGGATAGCCGAACGAGATCTGTGCCGCGATGGCGGTGATGCCTGCGGCGGCGACGACCAGCAGCGCGTCCCGCGCCAGTCCGTGATCGCGGGTGGCGGTGACGCCTCTGGCTCTCATCTGCTGGTCTCCCTGACGGTTGCGATTGCACGGGGGTGGGACGATATCCGGCCCGGGGACGGTTGCGGCTCCGCGTCTACAGTGACCGATGGAGCCACGCGAGCTGACCGCCGCCGTCCTCGCCGAGGCCGACCGCCTGGAGCTCGCCGCCTGCGGCGTCTGCCGGGCCGAGCCCTACCGGCGGGCCGAGCGGACGATCCTCGAGCGACGCGAGCGCGGACTGTTCGCCGACATGGGCTTCACGATGCGCCGTCCCGACCGCTCGTGCCATCCCGAGCTGCTGCTGCGCAACGCGCGCTCGGTGGTGGCCGCGGCGCACAGCTACGCGCGCCCCGAGCCGGCCAAGCCCGGCGACGAGCCGCGCGGACGGCTCCCCCGATACACCCGCCGCGACGAGTACGCCGTGCTGCGCGATCGGCTGCGGGCGCTGGGCGAGCACCTGCGCGAGCTCACCGGCGCGCGGTTCGTCGTCCACGTCGACGCCAACTGGCACGTCGACCGCGAGGCAGCCGTCCGGTCGGGCATCGCCGTGCCCGGGAAGAACACGATGGCGATCACCCGCCGCCACGGCTCCTGGGTCGTGCTCGGCGTGCTGGTCACCGACGCCGAGCTGGCCGCCACGCACGTCGACCCCGAGACCGCCGCCTGGGACGCCTGCGGCGAGTGCCGGGCCTGCATCGACGCCTGCCCGACCGGCGCGATCCTCGAGGAGGGAGCCCTCGACGCGCGGCGCTGCCTCTCCTACCTCTCGCAGTCTCGGCTGGAGGAGCTGCCGTTCGCCGAGGCGTTCGAGGACCGGGTCTACGGCTGCGACATCTGCCAGGACGTCTGCCCGTGGAACCGCGGCGCCGAGCGCCGGGCCGCCGGGCTCGAGCCGGACAACGCCGACGACGTCTTCCCTCGGCTGGCCGACTGGCTGGAGTCGTCTGCCGGATGCAGCTCGCGGAGCGCTACCGCAGGCTCTACGTCCCCGACCTCGACGGACGCCATCTCCAGCGCAACGCCCGCGTCGCGCTGGCGAACGTCAGCCGCGAGCGGGCTCGGGCTCGGCCGTCGTGAGCAGCGACTCGGCCTGATCGCGGACGGCCTCGCGCAGCCAGTCGGGGCCGAGCACCTCGGCCTGGCCGCGGTGCGACAGCACCTTGGAAAGCAGCCAGCGCACCGAGCCGTACGGTACCGTGGCGACGGCGCCGCCCTCGGCCGCCGGCTCGATCGACGTCGGCCGCTCCAGCTCGAGCTCGGCCGTGTGCCCGGTGTAGAGGATGCGGGCCGTGCCGGCCTCGCTGTCCAGCCCGTTGGTCAGATCCTGCATCTCCAGCCGCGGCTCGAAGCGCTGGCCGATGATCTCGGCGCGCTCGACGTACTGCACCTTGAACGTGCGCCGAGCCTCCTTGGAGAGATCCCAGGCCTCGACGTACCAGCCGGTCTCGTCGCGGTGCAGCAGGTGCGGCTCGATCGCCCGCTCGGAGTACTCGCCGCTCGACCGGGACAGATAGCGGATCCGCGTCACCAGCTTGTCGCGCACCGCCTGGTTGAGCACGGTGACGGTCGACTCCTCGTCCAGCGACGGGGCCGGTGACGGGGTGTCGCGCATCGAGTAGTCGCCGAACGACGCCTGCACCTTGTCGCGCACGGAGGCGAGCGTCGTGTGCGCCTCGGCGGCGATCAGCGGCGCGACCACGTCAAGGGCGCGGATCAGCGCCTTCGCCTCGAGCGGCGACAGCCGCGCCGGACGGCGGAAGGTATCGCCGTACAGCTCCTTGTCGACATGCACCGAGCCGTTGTCCGTCGCGCAGTAGACCGCATAGCAGCCGCCGCCGAAGTTGACCAGGTTGAGCAGGTCGAGGTGTTCCTCGAGCTCGTCCTGGCTGAGCCGGAAGCGATCGCGGATGTCCGCCGAGGAAACGGTCGCTGACGTCTCGTCGCCGCACCGCTCGAGCAGGAACGCGAGCAGCGCCTGGAGCAGGGCGAATCGCTCCGGTGCGACCGGCCCCTGGGCACGGGCCGAGCTCTGCGGTGCCAAGTGCTCGCGGCGGGGCTCGGGTGTCGCGTGCGACGGCCGGCCCTTGTGCAGCCGGACGATCCGCTTCAGATCCTTCTCGACCATCCGGGCCAGTTCCGGCGGCTCGACCGGCCGCACCTGCCCCAGGTGCTGCAGCACCAGCTGGGACAGCGGCTCCAGATCGGTGTAGTCGGTGACCAGCGTCGCCGAACCGTCGTCGTGCTCGGTGATCTCGCTGCGCCGCCCGTACAGCCGGCGGGCGACGAACGTGCTGTCGGGGGCGATCCACAGCACCGCCTCGCCCTCGGTCTCGTCGCCCAGCTGCCAGGACAGCCGATCGCGGTAAGCGTTGACGTCGAAGTCGGCGGGGATCCGGAAGTCGCGCTCGCGGCGGGTGGCGAACTTGATCTCGCTGCCCATGCGCGACACCCGGTAGGTCTTGCGCCGCGGCTCCTCCTCGGGCACCTCGAGGTCGTCGCCGATCACATACCAGACGCTGTTCAGCTCGAACAGGCCGTACGGGTTGATCTGCCGCTCGCGGCGCTCGCCGCCCCCGAGCGAGCGGTAGCTGAACCGCACCGTCCGCTGCTTCGAGATCGCGAGCTCGAGCTTGGCCAGCCGCTGCGCGATCTCCGGCGTGTACACGCTGCCCAGCAGGTTGACGCGCACGGAGTCCGATCCCGGGTCGGCGGAGACGTGGCGGCCGAGCGCGAGGTTCTGCAGTGCGAGCCGCAGCGGCTCCGCGTAGGCGAACTGGCCGTCCAGCATGCCCAGGCAGTTGAGCAGCGCGGACAACTCCTGGTCGTTCAGGTCGATCGGCGGCAGGAAGTACTGCTCCTCGCGCAGCGTGTAGAGCTCCTCGCCGGTGAACTCGTCGCGGCCCGAGGTGATGGGCACGCCGAGGCCCTGGAGCTCTGCCCGGTCCGCGTAGTAGCGGCGTGCGAACGCTTCGTCACCCATGTTCGCGTAGCCCTCGACGTTGTTCTTCACGTCTCGTGCGGTCACCGGACGCTGCTCCGCCATCAGGTACGCCACCAGTGAGAGCTGGCGGATGAGCTTGTCGGCGTCGTGCGTCAAGGCTAAGGATGCAGTCTACCGGGGCGGGGAAGGCGGGTGGCTCACAGCCGTGTGCCGAAATATGCTCAGGGGCCGTGATCGCCCATCTCGATCTCGATGCGTTCTACGCCGCGGTCGAGCTGCATCGCCGGCCGGAGCTCCGCGGCAAGCCGCTGGTGGTCGGTGGCGATCCCCACGGCCGCGGCGTGGTTGCCACCGCCAGCTATGAGGCGCGCAAACACGGCATCCGCAGCGCCATGTCGAGCGCCGAGGCGCTGCGCCGCTGCCCCGACGTGGTCTTCGTCCGGCCCGACCACCGCGAGTACCGCGACTGGTCGCGACGCGTCTGGGGGCTGGTCGGCGAGCTGGCGCCGGTGGTCGAGCAGATCGGCATCGACGAGGGGTACCTGGTGCTGCCCGACGGCGACCCGCCGGAGCAGGCCGCGCGCATCCAGCAGGCGATCCGCACCCGGGTGCGGCTGTCGTCGTCGCTCGGCGTCGCCTCCTGCAAGGTGGTCGCCAAGATCGCGTCGGACATGCGCAAGCCGGGCGGCATCATGTACGTCCCGTGCGGCGAGGAGGCAGCGTTCCTGGCACCGCTCGACGTGCGCAAGCTGCCCGGCATCGGCCCCAAGGGCGAGCGCCGGCTCCGCGACGCCGGCATCCAGACGATCGGCGCGCTGGCGTCGCTGGCCGACGGCCGCCTGCGCGAGCTGCTGCCCGGGAAGGTGGGGGAGGAGCTGCGCGACCGCGCACGGGGGATCGATCCGCGGATCGTCTCCGGCGAGCCGTCCGAGGCGGTCTCGATGTCGGTCGAGGAGACGTTCGAGCGCGACCTCCACGACCGTGGCGAGCTGCACGAGCGGCTGCGGCCGATGGCCGTCGAGCTGGCGGAGGCGCTGCGCCGAAAGGAGCTGGTCGCGCGGACGGTGACGACGAAGCTCCGCTATCCGGACTTCTCGATCGTCACGCGCTCGCAGAGCGCGGCCGTCGGTTTCGACGACGCCGAGCGGATCGCGACGCTCGCGTGCGCGCTGCTCGACCGAGCGCTGGACGACCGGCCCGACGCGCTGCGGCTGATCGGGGTCGGCGTCTCAGGCTTCGAGCGTCACGTGCAGCTGACGCTGCTCGACGGCTGAGCTACGCCGCGACGGCGGAGGAGGAGCTGACCGGACGCTCCTCGAGATGCTGGTGCGACGGGCAGTAGTCGCGGCTGGGCAGCGGCGTGCGCTGGCACGGCTTGCCCTTGCGCGTCGTCGCCTTGCAGACGGCGACACCCTCGCCCGAGCGCTCGATCTCCTCGAGGATGTACGTGACCGCGTTGTGGATGTGGCGGTCGATCGACCCGTACACGCGGGCCTGGTTCGAGATCGAGAACAGGTGCCGGACTTCCTGGAACAGGCTCTGGCTGGGCCGCGCGAAGTAGTGCGGGTCGCGGGCCAGGCGCTCGATGGTCGCCTCGCACGACGTCAGCACGTGCCGCTTCGCTTCGGGAACGCTGATCGTGTCCGGGTGCGGGTCGACCAGATCCTTGATCTCGACGAAGATGGCGCGGCTGAATCGATACATGAACGGCTCCTCGGCTGTTACAAGCTGGGCACGGGCTCGGGCACTATTATGCCGAATTCGACCTGTGATTTTGGGCCCTGAATGTTAAGGTGCCGTTAACTTCGCCCATTTTTCAGGCGAATACCAGCGGATTTCCGGATCATTGCCCAGATCGGCCGCGTCACAAACTCCCCCGATGCGCTGTTACATGCACCCCCTGTTCGAGGGTCACGACCCGGGTCAAGGCCACCCGGAACGGCCCGCCCGCTACGCCGCAGTCGAGCGCGCGGTGGCGGCCGCCGGGGCGCCCGTTGAGCCTGCACCCGAGGCGCCCAGGGGCGATCTCGAGCAGGTGCACGACGCCGCCTACCTGGCCGCCGTCGAGCAGCTGGCGGCCGCGGGAGGCGGCCACCTCGACCCCGACACGGCCGTCAACGACGTCAGCTTCCACGCCGCCGCGCTGGCGTCCGGCGCCGCCCTGGCAGCCGTCGACGCCGTGATCGACGGCGAGATCGACCGTGCATTCTGCGCCGGCCGCCCGCCGGGGCACCACGCCGAGCGGGCCAGGGCCATGGGGTTCTGCCTGATCAACCACGCGGCCGTCGCCGCGGCGCACGCTCGACGCAGCTCAGCGGCCAGGGTGGCCGTCCTCGACTGGGATGCCCACCACGGCAACGGCACGCAGGCCATCTTCTACGACGACCCGGCGGTGCTCTACGTCAGCCTACACCAGTGGCCCTTCTACCCGGGCACGGGGGCGGCCGACGAGCGCGGCGCCGGTGCGGGCGAGGGCGCCACGGTCAACGTCCCGGTGCCGGCCGGGGTCGGCGAGGCCGACTACCTTGAGCTGTTCGACCAGGTTGCGCTGCCCGCCGTGCGGTCGTTCGCACCCGACCTGCTGATCGTCTCCGCCGGCTTCGACGCGCATCGGGACGACCCGCTGTGCTCGCTCGGGCTGACCGCCGGTGCCTTCGCGCGGATGACCGAGTCGGTCGCCGACATCGGCTCCGGCCAGGTGTTCGTCCTCGAGGGCGGCTACGACCTGAACGCGCTCGAGGAGAGCGTGCTGGCAATGCTGACCATCTAGGCGGGCTCGGCTCCGAGGAATGTCTGCTCCAGCGTGCCCGACTCGTGCACCGAGAACAGCAGCAGGGGCGTCTCGCCGACGTTGCGGAAGCCGTGCGGCGTATTCGGCGGCACCACCAGGATCTCGTCCGGCCCCAGCTCGGCGACCTGATCCCCGGCCGTCCACCGGCCACGGCCCTCGATCAGCACAAACGTTTCGGAGTACGGATGAACGTGCAGGTCGACGCCCCCGCCGGGCGGCGTGCGGACGACGAAGATCGAGATCCCCACACCGGCCGCCGGCCCGCCTTCGAACAGGGCGGCGGTCGGGCTGAAAGCGAGCTCGCCGAGGTCGTGTCTGATCAGCTCCGTCACGAGGGTGTGAGGTCGTAGGGGTAGCGGGTCAGCGTCTCGCTGCCGTCCTCGGTCACCAGCAGCAGGTCCTCGAGCCGTACCTCGCCCAGCCCGGGCACCCACAGGCCCGGCTCCAGCGCGATCACGTCGCCGGCGACCAGCGGGCTGTGCCCGGCCAGGCCCAGCGGCGGGTCCTCGTGGACGGACAGCCCGACGCCGTGCCCGAGCGAGAACTGGAAGCCGGCGTCCTCGTCCTCGCCGGGCCCCGTGCGCTGCGTGCGGTGCCCGGCCGCCTCGAACACGTCGCAGGCCAGCGCGTGCAGCTCGATGCCGGTGATGCCCGGGCGGACGGCCTCGCGCGCACGCTCCAGCGCCGTTCGCACGAGATCCTCCAGCCCCCGCACCTCGTCGGAGATCTCGCCGACGACGAACGTCCGCGTCATGTCGGCGTTGCATCCGGACTCGTCGTCCTGCGGCCACAGGTCGATGACGATCGGCAGGTCGGCGGGCAGCGGGCCGGAGCCCGGCTCGTGGCCGAACCCCTGCCAGACCGAGGCCACGATCACGTCGGCGGGCGCCGGTGCACCGTTGGCGCGGCACGCCTCGCGGAGCGCCCCACGCACCGCCTCGGCGGTCAGTGGCTCGCCGCCGGCCATCAGCCGGTCGCCGTCGCGGTCGGCCTCGCGAAGCACGGCGGCCGCGGCGGCCAGGCCGGCCTCGGCCGCGGTCTGTGCGCGCCGAATCCCCTGGAGTTCCGCGGGCGACTTCGCCCGCCTCCGGCCGGCCACGGCCTCGTAGTCGAGGTGCAGCGTGAGCCCGTCGGCGCGAAGGCGGTCGGCGATCGCGACCGGCATGTCAGGGTCGGCGATCGCCTCGCGGAGGCCCATCGCCGCCGCCGCGCGTGACGCCAGCTCGAGGTCGGCCTCGTGCATCGAAAGCCCCTGCTCCCGCAGCTCCAGGAAGCCCAGGGCGACGAAGTCGTGCTGCACGGCGTCCGGCGCAACAGCTGCCACACGGCCGCTCTCAAGGCCACTGACGCTGAGGTGCAGCCGGCCGTCGACGATCGCCAGCAGGAACGCGTCGCCGATCGTGATCGGCAGCTCGTGGCGCATCGCCGGCGACCGTTCGGTGTCGCCGTAGAACACGAAGTCGGGCATGCCCGAACCGTAACGCGATCAGGCGGCTTCGGGCAGGTGCACCGAGAACGAGGAGCCCTCGCCGGGGTGGGAGCGCACCGAGACGCGGCCGCCCAGCTGGCCGACGATCCGCTGCACGTTCGCCAGGCCGAGGCCGGTGCCGCCGTCGCCCTTGGTCGTGAAGTAGGGGTCGAAGACCCGGTCGCTGGTGCCACCGTCCATGCCCAGGCCGGCGTCCGTCACGGTCAGCACGGCCTCGGGCGCCCCGGTGGCGGCGTCGACCGTGGTGCCGACGGCGATCTCCAGTGGCCCGCCGTCGGGCATCGCGTCGCCGCCGTTGACCGCCAGGTTGATCACCACCCGCTCGAGCTGGGTGCGGTGCGCCTCGACGACGACCGGCTCGTCGGGCACGGACGCGCGGATGGCCACGCGGTCGCCGACCAGCGGCGGCAGGACGCGGGCCGCGTCACGGACGACGTCCGCCAGGTCGACCACGGCCGGCGGGCCCGGCGCCGGGCGCCCGAGCGCGAGCAGGCAACGCGACATGTCAGCGGCCCGGTCGGTGACGTGCAGCAGTTCGTCGAGATGCTCCTGCGCGGAGGCGTCGCCCCGCCGGATCCCGTCCCGCGCCAGCTCGCCGTACCCGCGCACGGCGAGCAGCAGGTTGGTGAAGTCGTGGGCAGCCCCGCCGGCAAGGTGGCCGATCGCCTCGGCCTGCTGCACCGCGCGGAGCTGGTCGTGCAGGCGCCGGCTGCGGGCCTCGGCGAGCCGCCTGCCGGTTTCCACCGCCGACAACACCAGTCCGGCCAGCGCGAACGTCGCCAGGAAGCCGTCGAGCGTCGCCAGGCCGTCCAGCACGTTGCCGGTCGCCACCGGGCCGCGGCCCGCGAATGTCGCCGCCACGCCGATCGCGCTGACCGCGGCCGTGGCGGCCACGGCGGCATGGCGGCGGCCGAGCAGCGCGGCGCCAGCGGCAAGCGGGAGCAGCAGGTAGAGCTCGGTGACGCGGCCGGTGTCGTCGCCGAAGACCATGGCCGCCAGCGCCGCGGTGGCAGCTGCAAGCCCGGCGTACCCGAGCAGCGTGCGCCGGTCGCGGTGAGGCAGGGGAGTGCTCCAGACGATGACCAGCGGGGCGGCGATCAGGACGCCCACGCCGTCGCCCAGCCACCAGTCCCCGACCACGCCCGGATCCCCGGCGAGCCACCGGCCGCCGGTGGCGATCAGCGCGCCGAGCAGCGGCGCGGCGACCACGGCCAGGCCGGCGAACCACAGCACCTCGCGGATGCGACCGAAGGGCCGAGTGCGGTCGAGAACGAGTGCCAGCAGCGCGCCGCCCGCGGCAGCCTCGGCGGCCGTGGCGAGTCCATCGAGCGCGGCGATCCAGGTCGGCGACCCGAGCACCAGCTCCGCCACGCCGACGCCCACGGCGGCAGCGGGCCAGAGCCGCATCCCGCGCACCCAGAGCAGGCCGATCGCCACGCCGGCGGCGGGCGTCAGGGGTGAGGCGAGCGGGTCGTCGGCGCGCAGGCCGAAGCCGAGCACGCCGGCGACGCCGAGCGCCGCGGCCGCCGCGGCAAGCTCCGCCATGCGGTACCGTATGGTCACCGCCGTACGGTAGCGTATGGGTGGTGACCGAGGGAACGCTTCATCGTGAGGACTGGGCGCGCGCCGCGCTCGATGCCATGGCGGCCGGCGGCGTCTCAGCCGTCAAGGTGGAGATGCTTGCGCCGACCCTCGGCGCGTCCAAGGGCAGCTTCTACTGGCACTTCGCCGACCGTGCCGACCTGATCGAGGCCGCGGTCGCGCTCTGGGAGGAGTCCGAGACTGAGGCGA
Organism: uncultured Actinomycetes bacterium; assembly: GCA_963809205.1. Classification (GTDB taxonomy): domain Bacteria; phylum Actinomycetota; class Thermoleophilia; order Gaiellales; family JAICJC01; genus DATLLN01. The sequence continues at coordinate 31,829 of CAWEIS010000003.1, forward strand.
TCATCGAGTCGTTGGCCGACGCGGACGACCCGCGCGACCGGCTGCGCCGGCTGTTCTCGATCATCTTCGTCAATCCCGAACTGGGAACCGCGGACGCCGCGCTGATCGCGGCCCGCGACCAGCCGGTGATCGTCGAGGCACTGCGGCGCGTCACCGACCGCCGGGTCGGTTTCATCCGCGACGCCTTCGTTGGGCTCGGCTTCGCGGAGGATGATGCCGAACGCCGGGCGCTGTACACGCACGGGCTCTACCTCGGTCTGGTTGTCGTCAGACGTGCCAACGCCAGCGCGGTGCCGACGTCCGGCTCCGCGGAGGCGTTCGCAGACGACCTGCTCGATGTGCTGACGGCTCCGGCTACAGGTTGATGACGACCATGCGCGGCTCGGTCATCTCCTGCACCGCGAACTTCGGGCCCTCGCGTGTGTTGCCGGAGTCCTTGACGCCGCCGTAGGGCATCTGGTCGGCGCGGTAGGTCGGCGCCTCGTTCAGCGTGACGCCGCCGAAGTCCAGCGTCCGCGCAGCGCGCAGCGCCTTGGTGATGTCCTGCGTGTAGATGCCGGCCTGGAGGCCGTAGTTCGTGCCGTTGGCGAGCTCAACCGCCTGGTCGAGCCCGGAGACGCGCGAGACCGTGACGACCGGCCCGAACACCTCGTTGCACGAGACCTTCATCTCCAGCGAGACATCGTCCAGCAGCACTGGGTGAAGCACGCCGGCGTCGTCGATCTCGCCGCCGGTGACGAGCGTGGCGCCCCCGGCGATCGCGTCGTCGACCCACTCCTTGATCCGGTCGCGGTTCTCGTGGTCGATCACCGGGCCGACCTGCGTGTCGGCGTCCATCGGGTCGCCGACCTTGAGCGCAGCGACCTTCGGCGTCAGCTTCTCCATCAGCGCGTCGTGCACCGAGTCCTCGACGTACACGCGCTGGATCGAGATGCAGCTCTGCCCCGCGAACGAGTAGCCGTGGGCCGCGATCGCCGCCGCCGCCTTGTCCAGGTCGGCGTCGGCCAGCACGATCAGCGGCGTCGAGTTGCCGAGCTCGAGCGACACCTTCTTCTTGTTCGCTCGGGCGCGGATGCCCCAGCCGACCTCGGACGAGCCCGTGAAGGTGATCATCCGGACGCGCTCGTCCTCCGTCAGCACGTCGCCGATGTCGCGCGACTTGCCGACGATCACGTTCAGCCAGCCGGCGGGCTGGCCGGCGTCCTCGAACGCCTGCGCCAGCTGCAGCGCGGACAGCGGCGTCGCGCCGGCGGGCTTGAGCACGACCGCGCAGCCGGCGGCGAATCCGGGGCCGACCTTGTGGGCCACCAGGTTCAGCGGGAAGTTGAACGGCGAGATCGCGGCCACGATGCCGATCGGCATGCGCAGGATCAGTCCGGCGTGGCCCTCGCCCGCCGGGTGCGCGTCCATCGGCACCGTCTCACCGGTCAGCCGCCGCGCCTCCAGCGCCGAGAAGATCATGGTCTGGACGGCGCGGTCGACCTCCATGCCGGCGGTGGTCAGCGGCTTGCCGGCCTCCTCGGCGATCGTCCGCGCGAACTCGTCACGGCGCTCGCGAAGCAGCTCGGCGACGCCGTCCAATACGGCAGCGCGCTGGTGGGCCGGGATCGGCGTCCTCATCGCCTGCTCCGCCGCGTCGATCGCGCGCCGCGCGTCCTCCGCGCCGCCGTAGGCGACTCGGCCGACGACGCTGCCGTCGTAGGGCGAGGTGACGTCGATCGTCTCGCCGGTCTCGTACCACTCGCCGCCGATCAGGAGCTTGTGCACTGTCTCCGTTGTCGCCATCTCAGGTAACCCCCTCCTCGACCCGGGTCAGGTCGGCCAGGTTCATCGAGAACTTCACGTTCTCGCGGTAGTCAATCGGAATCTCGACCACGGACGGCACGTCCTGCTCGAACGCGGCCTTCAGCGTCGGCACCAGCTCGGCGGCCGAGCCCACCCGCATGCCGGCGCAGCCGAACGACTCGGCGAGCTTGACGAAGTCCGGGTTGGTGAACTTGGTGCCGGCGAGGTGATCGAACTTGCGGCGCTGGTGCACCTCGATCACGCCGTAAGCGCCGTCCGACCAGATGATGTTGACCGTCGGCAGTCCGAGCCGCTTCGCCGTCTCCAGCTCCTGCATGTTCATCAGGAAGCCGCCGTCGCCTGAGATGGTGACCACGTGCCGGTCGCGCGGCACCACCATCCGCGCGGCGATCCCGGCGGGAACGGCGAAGCCCATCGCGGCGGCGCCGTTCGAGATCAGCACGGTGTTCGGCAGGTGCGCCGGCCAGAGCCGGGAGATCCACAGCTTGTGCGCGCCGACGTCCGAGATCAGCACGTCCTGGGCGCGCATCAGCTCTCGCAGGTCGCGGAGCGCGCGCTGCGGCTTGATCGGGAAGCTCTCGTCGGCGTGCGACTGCAGGGCCTCGCGGATCATGCGGCTGTAGTCCGGAGAGGAGACCTGCGCCGGCGGCTTGTGCGACACCAGGTTGCCCAGGTGCGTGAGCACGTGGGAGATGTCGCCGGTCAGCTCGATCTCCGGCACGTAGTGGGCGTCGATCTCGGACGCGACGGTGTCGATGCAGATGATCCGCCGGTCGGAGCGCGGGTTCCAGGCCTCCGGCGACCACTCGACCAGGTCGTAGCCGACACAGATCACCAGGTCGGACTTCCCCATGAAGCCCTTCGGGTAGTCCTGGGCGCTGAGGCCGGCGGTGAACAGCGCGTACTCGTCGTCGGCGTCGATCACGCCCTTGCCCATGAAGGTGGTGATCACGTTGAGCCCGGTCTGCTGGCAGAACCGGCGCAGCGCGGCGGATGCGTTCTGGCGGACGACGCCGTTGCCCGCCAGGATGACGGGACGCTCGGCCTTCTGCAGCAGCTCGGCGGCGCGGTGCAGTTCGCCGGCGACCGGCTCCACCATGGCCGGAGGCTTGCGGGGGACGGGGCGGGCGTCCAGGGGGGCCTCCATGACGTCGGCGGGCAGCTCGAGGTGCGTCGCGCCGGGCTTCTCGCGCTCGGCGACGGCGAACGCCTTGCGGACGGCCTCGGGGATGATCTCGGCGTCGTGGACGCGGGCGTTCCACTTGGTCACGGGCTTCATCATCCGCACGACGTCGATGTACTGGTGGCTCTCCTTGTGCATCTCCGAGAGCTCGGTCTGACCGGTCAGCGCGACCATCGGGGCGCGGTCGAGGAAGGCGTCGGCCATGCCGGTCACCAGGTTCGTGGCGCCCGGGCCGAGCGTGCCTAGGCACACGCCGGCGTGGCCGGTCAGCCGGCCGTAGGCGTCGGCCATGAATGCCGCGCCCTGCTCGTGGCGAACCGGGATGAATTGGATCTGGCGGGAGTGGTCCATCGCCTCGTTGAGGTCGAGGGTCTCCTCGCCGGGAATGCCGAACACGTGGCGGACGCCCTCGTTCTCGAGGCATTCCACGAACACTTCTGCCGCGCTCTTCATCGTGATTGCAGTGTAACGATGGGCACCTAACCGCCCGCCCGGTAGAGCGTCAGCTCCTCGCCCGAGGTGCGGCATCTGGCAACGGGCTCGAGATACGGGCTGTCCAGCGGCTTCGACGCCTCCGCGAGCACCCAGTGGACACCGTCTGGGGGCGGCTCCCCGCGGGCGATCGCGGCCAGCTCGGCTCGCCGCTCTTCCTGACTTGCTAGACGTGTAAACGTGTCTCGGAAGCGGATCCTCGGCGCCTCGGAGTACACCGTGCGGGCCCCCGTCGCCCCGAACACGGTGAGCTCCGCCGGATGCGGCACGCCTACGTTGGCAACGGTGTCGGCGGGGCCGATGGTTACGTGCGGCGAGCAGTCGAGGCGCGCCGTGTCCGGCCGGCTCTCGTCGTGGCGGCTCTGGGCGACCGCGACGGCCGCGGTGGACGCGGTGGCGACCACCACCAGCCCGGCGGCCAGCGCCAGCCGCCCCCGGCCGCGCAGCGATGCCGTCACCGCGGCGGCCGCCAGCCCCGCGGGGAACGTCAGAGCCAGGGCGAGCATCGGCAGGTAGCGCAGGCCGCTCGAGAAAGCGGGCACTCCGAGTCCGTTGTCCTCGGGGACGAGCACCGACAGCACCCACACCGCGGCGGGGACGCCGACGGTGCACCAGAGGGCGGCGCGGGCTAGCGGATCGAGCGCCCGGCGGACGAGCCACAGGCCGCCCAGCCCGAGCGGCAGCGTCAGGCCGAACGCGACGGCCGCCTGCAGGACCGAGGGGTCGGCCGGCTCCACCAGGCTGGTGCGGACGAAGCCGCCCCACTGGTGGTAGTGCCAGGCGAGCGGGCCCAGCCAGACGAGGCTGACCGCCAGCGCCGCAGCGGGCGGGACGATCGCGGTGCGGGCGCTGCGCAGGACGAGGCCGAGCGCCACCGCGACGGCGGCGGCGACGATCCCCGCGGGAGGCGAGCACAGCACGGCGAGCCCGGCGGTCGCGCCCCCGGCCGCCAGCAGGCGGGCGTCGCCCGATCGCGTGCCACGGACGACCAGCCAGAGCGCCATCGGGAAAAGCGCCAGCCCCCAGTCGCGGGGGAGCACCGGCGGCACGGCCGACAGCGAGGGGATCGACGCCGGGGCGAGCAGGAAGTCGCCGTGATAGCGGTCGATCGTCTCCGGATGGACGCCGATCACCGGCTCCGGCGCCAGGGTCTGCAGCCAGCCGAAGCCGCCGCCGGCCAGCGCCAGGAGCATGCTCCACGTGCTGCCCCCGCGGCCGATGCCCAGCTCGCGGGCGAGCAGCCAGATGCCGAGCCCGAGCGCCAGTACCATCGTCAGCTCGACGACCAGCAGGGTGGCGCCCATGCCGCCCGGCAGCAGCTCGAACACCCAGCTCCCGAACGCGTGGTACAGCCATGGGTAGCCATTCGGCACACCCGGGTACACGCCGGTCGGCTCGGCCTGGCCGTCGGCGAGCTGGCGGATCCAGCCCTCGTGCCACAGCATGTCGCCCCCGTAGTTGGCAACCGGCTGGATCACCTCGGGCAACGCGGCGACGAGGCCGGCGAGCATGCCGACGGCGAGCGGCAGCGCGTCGACGCCGTGCGGCACGAGATCGCGCCGGCGCCACCAGCCGGCGATACCGAGCGCGACGACAAGCAGCGGGCCGGCGACCAGCGGGTGCCGGATGGCTGAGATGCCGGCCAGGGGCTGGAGCATCGCCAGCCACGCCAGACCGAGCGCCGCGAGCAGGCCGGCGGCGAGGCGTTGCCCGGGGGAAGACCGTCGCGCGATGACGGTGCCGGCGACCCACATCGCAGCCAGCAGCAGCGCGACGTCGAGTGCGGCGGTGATGTCGTTCTCGACGCGCCAGGGCACGGGCGCAGATCGTACTTCCGGCGGGTTGGGAAGGTGTCGCGCCGCCGGTGACCGGTTCGGCACGCCGTCGTGCCCAGTCCCGTCTTGTTTCGTTTCTGGCCCAGGGGACAGGCTTGGTGCGTTCCGTCGATCCCCGACCCTGGGAGCTCACATGATCCACCGTCTCGCCGCCGGCGCTGTCGTCGGCCTCACCTTCGGGCTCAGCCGCATGCGCCGTCAGGAGCGCGGGCAGGCGACCGTCGAGTACGCCGGCCTGGCGATGGCCGTCGGCGTACTGCTGCTGGCCGTCGGCTCATTCCTCGGTGGCAAGGACCACGGCATCGGCGCCATCGTGGTCGACGCGGTCAAGTCCGCCGTGGAGCGCGCCTCCGGAGGCGGCAAGTAGGGCCGGTCAGCGAGCCGGCCTTTGGGGTCTGGCCTCCTTGTTGCCTCGTGCAACGAGGAGGCCAGACCCCGTCGGGGTCCGGAGTTCCCGGCCGCGGGTCGTGGCGACGGCGAAAGCGGCCGCTGCGACCCACGTGACGAACATGACAGGGCCGCCCGCATGGACGTAGAAGATCAGCGCCGTCAGCGTTCCCGCCGGAATCAGTGCGGTTAGCAGTCGGTTTCCCCTGGCCGCCTCCGCATCACGTTCTGCTTGCCGACCAACCTGGCGAATACTGGAAGGGCGACCGCGAGGGCGAGCAGCGCCACGCCGAACCCGAGCACATGGCTCCAGTCATCCTGGGAGTCGGACTCCTCGAAGCTGGGGTCGGCCAGGACCCAGTGCAGAAGGAACGCCACCCGACGAGGACGAACAGCGCGGCATTGAGCACGCGCCGAGTATGGCAGGACTCACCGGGCCGCAAGTAGGGCCGGTCACCGAGCCGCCCCTGGACACCCGGGCTACGACTCGAGCTCGTGCACGCCGGCGTACACGAGGAGGCGCATACCATCGTCGTTGATCACGCCCTCGGCGATGCAGACGACGTCGTTCAGCCATCGGTAGCGCTCGTCTTCGGCCTCGAACCACCCGACAAGGTTCTGGCGGCCCAGCCCGTCGTCTCCGAAGATGGTGCGCCCGCGCAGCTCGAAGACGATCGATGCCCCGTCGTCCGTGCGGATTAGCCCGCGAACGTCGGGCAGCATTCGCTCGTCGCTGCGGCGGTGCGGATAGTTCGACCACACGACGGTTCCGGTGACGCGACCGGTTGCGGTTCCCCGGCCCTCGCCGTAAGCCTGGCCCTCGGCCGTGCCGAAAGCGGTGATCACCGCGTAGCCAGGGGCCTTCAGGCGGACGTCTTCGTCGTAGCTCCAGTCGAACGTGCTGATCAGCTCGAGGCGCACCGCGCCAGGGTAATTGATTGCGCTGGGCCGCCGATTGCAACAACGGGGTCAGACCCCTTTGCTGCGTGACTGAGCCGGACTTCCAGGGCGTGGTCGAGACCGACGACGGCCCGCGCCTGGGCTGGCCGTAGCCCGGTCGTGTGAGGCGGAGCCGGGCGGGGTACATTGCGGCCATGGCAGACACCTACGACGTCGTCGCTTCGAACCGGGCCGGACACGAGCGCGTCCACCGGTACACGGCGGACGACCCGCTCGCCCCGGGTAGCGCCGTCCGGCTGGAGGGCCGCGACTGGCTGATCGAGCGGATCGACGAGACCGCCGACCCGCCCCGGGCGATCGCCAAGCCAGGCCGCTACCGCATGCGGCTGCGCCATCCCGACGGCCGCGAGGAGATCGGCGCATTCCGCCGGTTCAGGTCCGACCGGCCCGGGGAGGGCCATCAGTTCACCACCATCGAGGACGGCGGCCCGGTCAGCTGGGTCGTCAACGGCGAGCGGCTGGCCGCCGACGAGGCCGGTGAGCCGTACCTCGACCTGCTGGCCGAGCGCGACTACGGCGAGTACGAGTCGCTTCCCGACCACCAGCTTGAGCACGCGATGGCGCGGGACGACGACGCGCGGGACGTCCCAGCGGCGCTGACACGCGCCGAGCAGGCGGGGCTGGCGGTCGAGCTGGTCGCGCTGGATGCGGGGGAGACGCCGGACTGGGACGAGGCGGTGCGATACGTCGACGCACTCGAGCTCGAGGAGATCGAAGACGACCTGCTCGAGCTGTGTGGCGTCCGTCCCGGCACCGACTCACGGTCGACATGGCTGGCCACCGTCAGGAGCCGGCTGTCCGAGGATCTGGCGCAGTTCCGCGAGGACGTCGAGACCGCTCACGAGCAGATCGAGGAGTGGGAGTTCCGCGACGGGCGGATCTTCGCGTCGGTCGGCAGCGAGGACGACGAGTCGGCGCCGGACAGGGGTCACGGGTGGATGTGCCGCCTGGCGGACAGCGGCGCGCTGGGCGCCGCCGGCTTCGCACGGGTGCGCAAGGCGGAGCTCCAGAACCTCTGAAGCGTTGTCAGTTTGGGCCGTTTGACCACAAACGACTTGACTCGTTCGCCGTATGCTGCCATCATTGCGGCGATGAGGGCTCTCCGGGGGTTTGTGGTCGTCTTGTCGCTGTTGGCGCTCGCCGCCGTTGCCGGTGCCGTGCCGGCGTCGGCCGACAACCCTTCCGAGGACGTGACGTTTTCTCAGGCGCCGGAGCCGGTGACCGTCGGCAAGCCCGTCGCGTACACGACGACCTTCACCAGCACCCGGATCTTCAACAACATCCAGGTCAAGGATGCGATCCCGCCCGGGATGACCGTGATCTCGGCAACGCCGACCTCCGGCACGTGCAAGACCACGCCGGCCGCGGTCGTCTGCAAGTTCGGCTTCGTGCCCGCGGACACGACCATCAGCGCCTTGATCGTGATGAGCGCGCCGAGCACGCCGGGCACGGTGGTAAACAAGGTGAAGTGGACGGGGACGACCTGCGGGTACCACCCGTGCAGCGTCAAGGTGACGCGCAAGACGACCACTACGGTGATCCCGCCGTCGCCCAATCTGATTTCGCAGTATGTGCTGCCGGCCGGCGACGACGTGACGACCGATACCGGCGGCGGCGTCACGAAGACCAACCCGATGTCGACGTCCGCGGACATCCCCGAGACGCCGCTGGGCACCCCTGTGACCATCAACGAGTTCAACGCGACCGGCCCTGACGACGCCTGTGGCGCGGCCGCCGACTGCTTCGGCCAGATCTCCGAGGTGACCGTCGGCTCGACGTTCACCACGGGCACGCCGATGACCTTCGTGTTCACCGTCGACCAGTCGCAGATCCCGTATGGCTCGCTGCTGCCGATGTACCACGACGGCATCCTCGTCCCCGACTGCACCGGCGGCCCCGGCGAGGCGTCGCCCGATCCGTGCGTTGCCGACCGGTCCTTCGTACCGGGCACGAGCGACGTGGTGTTCACGGTCAACTCGTCGACGAACGGCAGGTGGCGGCCCTAGGCCACCGCTGAGGAGCTGCGAAGCTCCCGCGCCTTGCTCGCGTCGACCCAGTCGCCCTTCGCGTCGTACGCCTCGATTGCCTCGTCCAGCGCCCGGCGCCCGGCCTCCTCGTCGCCGGCCGCGATCAGCGCCCGGGCGAGCGTGACCAGTGCATCGGCCAGCAGCACCGGCGCGTCAGCGGCGCGCAGCACATCTCTGGCGTCCCGCGCCATCTCGACGGCGGTGGCGCCCTCGCCGCGGGCGACGGCGATCTCGGCGCTGATCCGCCGAAGGTACGCCTGTGACTCGATGTCATCCTCCTCGGCCAGCTCGCGGGTCACGGCCAGCGACGCCTCGGCCTCGTCGAGGCGGCCTTGCTCGCACAGGGCCTGGGCCAGCAGCGCAGCGACGGTCGAGAGCAGGTAGTCGGCGCCCATCGCCTCCAGGCTCGGTTGGTCGTCGCGCAGCCGCTGCTCGGCGGCCACCGGGTCGCCGGCCAGCAGCTCGACCTCCGCGGCGTCGATCGACGTCGATGCCGCGAGCACGCTGCCTCCCAGCTCGGTCAGCATGTCGCGGGCGCGTCTGACCCGCTTGCGGGCGAGGTCGAAGTCCCCGCGCATCGCCTCCAGCTGCGCCAGCGCCGACAGCGCGAGCCCCTCGCTGCGGCGGTCGCCCGCCGACTCCTCGACGATCCGCTCGCAGCTGGCGATCGCCTCGGGCACCGGCGTCGGCCCGTACAGCGCGGCCAGTGCATAGGCGGCGGAGTTGCGCCGCTCCTGGCGCACGTCGCCGGCGGCGCGAGCGTGCTCGATCGCCCGCTGCACGGCAGGCGCAGCCTCGCCGTAGCGGCAGGCGACGCCGTGGACGGCGCCGATCACCCGCCACGCCTTGGCCAGCCCCGCCTGGTCGTCGTACTCCTCGAGCACCGGGATCGCGCGGTGGGCCTCGGCGAGCGCGCCCTCGCCCCAGTCCGCAGCGCCGCTGTACAGCCGCACCAGCGTCAGCACCAGTCCGGCGTCTGCGGCCAACCGGTGATCGCCCATCTCGTCGGCCGCCGACATCGCGTCGCCCAGCACCCGCTCGGCCTCCGCGAACTCGCCGACGTCCAGCAGCGCCTCGCCGAGGTCGGTGAGCAGCCCGATCCGCAGATCGTCGAAGTCGGGGAGCAGGTCGGAGGCGCGGCGCAACAGGTTGGCCGCCGCGGGCATGTCGCCGCGGGCGAAGGCGCGGCGTCCGGCGGATGCCAGCCGGGTGGCCGCGCGGATGCCCACGTCGTAGCCGTGGGCGTCGAGCGGTCCCAGCTCGGACAGGTAGCGGTGCGCCTGCTCGAGGTGGTACCCGAGAATCTCCTCGTACTCCGCGCCGCGGTCGCGGTTGACGCGGTCGGCCCAGGCCACGAACCGCTCGTGGAGGTCGGCGCGGGCCCGCTTCAGCAGCCCCTGGTAGGCAGCATCGCGGATCAGGATGTGCTGGAACCGCGAGGAGCGTTCCTCGTCGCCGGAGGCGGGGATCGGCAGGACGAATCGTTTGCCCGCCAGCGCGGAGAGGTGCAGCTCGACGTGCGGCGCCACCGGTTCGGGCGACAGCTCCTCGACCATCGAATGGGCGAACGCCTGCCCGGCCACCGAGGCCGGTTCGAGCACGGCGCGCTCCTCCCGGGAGATGCGGTCGAGCCGGGCCGACATCAGCGCCTGGATCGTCGGCGGCACCTCGATCGCGGCGCCCGAGGCGTCGCCGATCATCGCCACCATCTGCTCGGCGAACAGCGGGTTGCCGTCGGCCGCGTCGACCACCTTCGCCAGGGTCTCGGCGGGCACGCCGGCGTCGGCCAGCCGGGCGACGATCTGGCGCACCGTCTCCTCGCCCAATGGCGCCAGCTGGATCGTGCTCGCGTTCGGATGGTCGCCCCAGCCCTCGCGCTCGTCCAGCAGCTCGGCGCGAGCGGGGCAGAGGATCATCACCGCGCCCTCGATCGCCCCCGCGAGGTGCTCGATCAGGTCGAGCAGCGTCGGCTCGGCCCAGTGCAGGTCATTGATCACTAGCACCAGCGGCTGGTCGGCGGCGAGCGTCTCCAGTAGCCGACGGACGCCCCAGAACATCTCCTCGATCGGAAACGTGGCGTCGGACAGGCCGACCATCGCCTCCAGGCGGGCGGCGACGGCGCGGCCCCCGGCCAGCGCCTCGACCTTGGCCCGCGCCTCGTCCGGCGTATCCGCCTCGTCGATGTCGGCGGCGATGCGGATCGCGTCGGCCATCGGCCAGAACGTGATGCCGTCGCCGTACGAGAGGCAGCGGCCCGACATGACGCGGGCCGACGCCTCGACCGCGGCGACGAACTCCGCGGTCAACCGTGACTTGCCGACTCCCGCCTCGCCGAGCAGCGTCACCAGCCGCGGCCTGCGGTCGGCGACGGCGCCGTCGAACTGCGCGAGCAGCTCGGCGTGCTCCTCGTCGCGGCCGACCATCGGCGTCAGCCGCCCGGCCCCGGCCCGCACGCCGGCGTCCTGCAGCACTGCGACCAGCCGGTAGGCGCTGACGCGCTCCGACTTGCCCTTGAGCTCGAGCGGCTCGACCTCCTCGACCGAGACCATCTCGGCCACCAGCCGGTAGGTCAGCTCGCCCAGCAGCACCTGTTGGGCCGGTGCTGCTTGCTCCAGACGGGCGGCGACGTTGACGGCATCGCCGGTGATCAGCCGCTGGTCGGCCGACGAGTCGCCGGCGACCACCTCGCCGGTGTTGACGCCGGTGCGGTTCTGGAGCGTGACACCCCAGCGCGCCTCGAGGTCGGCGTTCAGCGCCCCCAGCGCGGCCTGCATGTCGGCCGCCGCGCGCACCGCCCGCAGCGCGTCGTCCTCGTGCAGCCGCGGCAGGCCGAACACCGCCATCACCGCGTCGCCGATGAACTTCTCGATGCGGCCGCCGTGCCGCTCGAGCACCGTCCGCATCGCGTCGAAGTACTCGGTCATCACGGCCCGCAGAGCCTCGGAGTCCAGCTTCTCGCCGAGACTGGTCGAGCCCTTGAGGTCGGAGAACACGATGGTCACCGTCTTGCGCGTCTCCTGAGGCGGCAACGCCTCCTCGAACGGCGTGCCGCAGAAACCGCACAGCCGGAACCGGTCGGGGTTCTCCTCACCGCAGTTGGCGCAGATCCTCACAGGCGAGAGTGTACGGGTGAGGCCCGACACAACGTGGGTGACCTCACAAACCGCCACCCTCTGGGCGGGGTACCACGACGTGACAACCGACAGGGGGTAATCAACATGCGCGCACTCGCACGCAGCAGGCGTCGGCTGGTTTCAGCTGCACTGCTTGCCCTGACCGCCGCCGTCGCCGTCGCCGCAGCGCCGGCGTCGGCGGCGACCAACGCCTACCACCAGCAGAACGTGGTGTCGGATCAGCCCGGGCATGCCCAGCTGACCGATCCGAACCTCGTCAACGCCTGGGGTCTGGCGTCCGGGCCGACCACGCCGATCTGGGCGGCCAACAACCACACGAGCACCGCGACGATCTACTCGGGTGCCGTGCATGGCGCGCCCGCGGCCATCGTGCCGCTGGTCGTCTCAGTCCAGGGCGGCGACCCGACCGGCCAGGTGTTCAACGGCTCCGATTCGTTCCAGATCAAGGTGAACGGATCGTGGACTCCGGCCGTGTTCCTGTTCGACTCGGAGTCGGGCCACATCACCGCGTGGGCGCCGGGCAACCCGACGCCGACGGTGGCGCAGATCAAGGCGTCCGTGTCCGGCGCGGTCTACAAGGGCCTGACGATCGCGAACGTCGCCGGCCGCGGTCCGCTGCTGCTGGCCGCGGACTTCCCGCGGAACCGGATCGACGTGTTCAACGGCAAGTTCCAGCGGACGTCCGTCAAGGGCGGCTTCCACGACTCGACCCTCCCCAAGGGCTGGGGGCCGTTCAACGTCCAGGCGATCGGCAACATGGTGTACGTCTCGTACGCCAAGGTCGATCAGGCCACCGGTGACGAGGTCGCCGGCGCCGGCCTCGGGCGCGTCGACGTCTACACGGCGAGCGGGTTCCTCGTCCGCCGGCTGGCGATGGGCGGCCCGCTGAACGCCCCGTGGGGTCTCGTCCGTGCGCCGATGAGCTTCGGCGCCTTCGGCGGCGACATCCTGGTGGGCAACTTCGGCGACGGCCGGATCACCGCCTTCGACCCGTCCTCGGGTCACATGGAGGGCCAGCTGCGGCGGCCCAACGGCATGCCGGTCGTGATCGACGGGCTGTGGGGCCTGCGGTTCGGCAACACCGCCTTCGGCGGCGGCAACGGGCTGGTCTTCAGCGCCGGGCCGGGCGACGAGGAGCACGGCCTGCTCGGCGTGCTCCGCCCGGCGGCGGTCGCGTAGATCGAACGGCATACGGTGTAACAACGGGGTCTGACCCCGTTGTTACACCCGGCCGGCTCAGCGCGGCTCGACGGGGAAGAAGATCTTGACCAGCGCCTCCCAGCGCGCGATGCCGCCGTCTTCGACCGTGCAGGTCAGCTTGCAGATCTCGATCGAGCTGATCCCGCGGATCGAGCGCTGCGCCGCGGCCAGCGCTTCGCGCACGGCGTCGTCGGAGCCCGTCTCCGAGCTGCCGATCACCTCGATCACCTTCGTCACAGCCATGCCGCTCGCCTCCGAAGCTCAGGTACGGTTGCCCCCTTCGACTCTACACGGACGGGGGTTTCGCACATGCGGGTGCTGCTCATGCAGGACGTTTCGGCGGCGGGCGTGTCCGAGCTCGACGGCTTCGAGCTGGTGCGCGGCTTCGACCCGTCCGGGTTCGACGGCGTGGTCTGCTACCTGATCGACCCGATCGACGAGCGGGTCCTGGCGACACCCGGCCTGCGCGGGCTGGCGACGGTGTCCGTCGGCCTCGACCACATCGACCTGGCGGCCGCCGACCGCCTGAACGTCCCCATCGCGTACACGCCGGACGTGCTGACCGAGGCCACTGCCGATCTGACGTTCGCGCTGATTCTGGCGGCTGCGCGGCGGCTGGGCGAGGCGGAGCGCTACCTGCGCGGCGGCCGGTGGCGGGAGTGGAGCTTCGACCTGCTGCTGGGCACGGATGTCCACGGCAAGACGCTGGCCGTGATCGGCTCGGGCCGCATCGGCCGGGCGGTCGCCCGCCGCGCCGAGGGCTTCTCGATGCGGGTGCTGACGGTCGGCCGCGACCGCGCCCAGCTGGAGGCCACGCTCGCCGAAGCGGACTTCGTCGCGGTCACCGTGCCGCTCAGCGACGAGACCCGGCACCTGATCGGCCCGGCCGAACTCGCGTTGATGAAGCCCGGCGCGATCCTTGTCAACACCAGCCGCGGGCCGGTGGTGGACGAGGCGGCGCTGGCCGATGCCCTCGCCTCGGGCCACCTGGGCGGCGCCGGGCTGGACGTGTTCGAGCACGAGCCGGAGGTGCACCCTGCGCTGCTCGAGCAGGAGCGCGCCGTGCTGGTGCCGCACATCGGATCGGCCACCCGCGAGACGCGCGACGGCATGGCGGCGCTGGCCTGCCGCGGCCTCGCCCAGATCCTCAGGAACGAGCGGCCCCCGAACCTGGCGAACCCGCAGGTGTGGGATCGTCGGTCGGGGTGAAGAGGTCGCGGACGCCGGCGTGCTGCGGGCGCTCCACGGTGACCTGCAGCGGCAGATCCAGCTTGTCCAGCACGGTGTCGACGCGGCCGCCGACGCGCTCGACCAGGGCGGCCAGCGTGGCCGAGTCCCTGCGCATCTCCGCCATGCCGGTCGAGATCAGGTCGACCACCAGCTCCAGGTCCTCGACCCGGCCCAGCCGCTCGGCCAGCAGGTCGCGATTGACCTCGTCGATCTGGCGGGAGATCGCGGTCAGGGCGTCGCGCAGCTCGTCGAAGTGGCGCTCGTCGCCGTGGGCCGCCATGGCCCGCTCGATCGCCCGCTCCACCTGAGCGGGGAGTCGGGACTCGAGCGCAGACGCGGTGGCGCGCAGCTCGTCGACATGGCTCTCGGTGCGGGCCAGCAGCGTCCGCAGATCGGGTACCTGCGGCCGGTCTGCGGCGACGGCTGTCGAGGGCTCCTCCTGGGGCGACGGCTGCTCTCCGGTATCCAGCCCGCGGGCACGCGCCCGGAGCTCCTGGATCCGCCGGTAGAGCTGGGTCTCCGCGTCCTCCATCGGGGTCTGATCGCTGTCCATGGATCCAGTGTAAAGCATCATCGCCCGACCGCGAGCCCACCGTCCGAACCCGCTGCTAGCGTGGCTTCTGTCCGCCAACGATCGGAGGACCCATGCGCGCATTCGACGACGAGGTCAGCTACACCAGGATCATCGATCCCGCCCCGCAGGCCGACGAGATGGCCCTGCCCGCACCCGGCGACCAGCCGCAGCTGGTGTGGCGCCCGCGGCTGGGCGACCAGCAGGCATATCCGCTTACCGGGCGCATCACCAAGGTCGGCCGGCACGAGACCAACGACGTGGTGCTGGCCGGCCCGACGGTGTCCGCGCGGCACGCCACGGTGCGCGTCGAAGCGGTCGGCGTCGTAGTCGAGGATGAGGGCAGCCTGAACGGCACGTTCGTCAACGGCGAGCGCGTCGAGCAGCGGCTGTTGGAGGAGGCCGATCGCATCCAGATCGGCCCGCACCTGCTGCTGTTCGTGCCCGCGGCCGGGAAGTAGCGCTTACCCCTCGAACCGCATGGACGACCACGACGGCACCGGGGCCAGCTCCAGCAGCGGCGTCTGGTCGGTCGGCATGCGATATCCAAAGGCGCCGGTCTCCTCGTCGAAGCTGACGTCGAGCAGCCCGGCCTTCACCCGATGATCGAGCCACGCCCCACGGAACACGAGCTTTCGCAGCCAGTAGACCAGCGGTTCCTCGTGGAGCCGCTGCAGCTCCTCCTCGGCCGCGGACAGGTACTCGCCGAGCGCGCTCCGCGGGTCGGCCACCGCTCCCTGGGACGCCAGCTCGACCAGGTCGGCCGACTCGGCCTCGGTCAGGTCGCGCTGGGGCACCAGGTCCAGCCGCACCGCCGCCGCGACCACGCGCTGCGTGAAGTCGGTGCGCGAGAAGGTGTAGCGGTAATCGAGGAACTCGACCACGACATCGTCGCCCGAGCTGTACTGCTCGCTCATCACGGCGAAGGGTACGTCGCCTGATGCCGCAGTTCAGGTTGGAGCGGGGGCCGGTGGTGTGCGAGCGGGGCGAGCTGGCGGTCTCGATGTGGACGCGCACGAAGGGCCTGCTCGGCCGGTCCGGCCTGGAGCGCGGGGAGGGCCTGTGGATCCAGCCGACGGGATCGATCCACATGTGGTTCATGCGGTTCCCGATCGACGTCGTCTGGGCCGGACGCGACGGCAAGGTGCTGAAGCTGACGCGCAACATCAAGCCGTGGCGGATCGCCTGGTGCCACAAGGCGAAGATCGCCCTGGAACTGCCGGTGGGGACGATCGACCGGGTCGGCGTGGAGGTCGGGGATCACCTGGTGATCGAGCGCTAGGGGAGGGTTGTTGACGGGCCGCCCGACGCGCTCCAGCGGGCGGCCCGTCTCGACGCCAGTCCCTGCCGGGAAGCCTTGGGTGCCACGCCCCCCGTCGGCGTTCGGGACGTAACAGGCATCCCGCGGAACTGCCGTCCGAAGCCGAATACCCGGCCGCCGCGGGGCCGAAACGTCATCGAGGTAGGCTGCCGGGAATGCGGGAATCGTCCTACGCGGTCAGGTCGCTCGACGAGTCAACGTGGCCGGCGTTCGCGGCGCTGGTGGAGGCGAACAACGGCGTCTTCGGCGGCTGCTGGTGCATGGGCTTCCATCCCGAGGGCGTCGGCAAGGAGACGACGGCGGAGCAGAACTGCCAGCGCAAGCAGGAGCGCGTCCGCGAGGGGACGGCCCACGCGGCGCTGGTCTTCGACGGCGAGGACTGCCTCGGCTGGTGCCAGTTCGGGGCGCCCGACGAGGTGCCGCGGATCAAGAGCCGCGCGACGTACGAGAAGACCCAGACGGCGCCGCCGCCCGACTGGCGGATCACCTGCCACTTCGTCGGCAAGGGCCACCGTCGCCAGGGCGTGGCGAGCGCCGCGCTGGAGGGCGCGCTGGAGCTGATCGCGGGCCTCGGCGGCGGCACCGTCGAGGGCTACCCGGAGGACGCCGGCTCGGTGCCCGCCGGGTTCCTGTTCAACGGCGCGCTGTCGACTTACGAGCGCCTCGGGTTCAGCCGCGACCGCAAGATCGGCAAGCACCGCTGGGTCGTGACCCGGACGGTCAGAGCGCGCACGCCGTCGGGTCGCTGAGCACTGGGCCGTGCGCGACGACCTGACGACGATGGTGCAGCTCGGGGTAATCGCTCGCCCTGGCCCGCCGCCCGGATGAGCACCGGCCTCGTTACGCTGCGCCCGATCACCGACGGGAACCGCCAGGCGGTCGAGGCACTCCGCGTGGCGCCCGCGCAGCAACGGTTCGTCAGCGGCGTGGTCGAGTCCTTGCGTCAGGCCGCCGAACACCCCGGCGCGCACGCCATCGCCTGGGCGATTACACCGGGGAGACGCGGTCGGGTTCGTGATGATCGCCGACGAGGTCGACGGCCCGGACTACATCCCGCGGTTTCTGTGGAAGCTGCTAATCGAGAACGCCGCTCAGGGAAGGGGTGCGAACGGCCCGGGATCCGGTCGTGAGTACTGGCCGGCTCGGCGTTGAAGGTGCGGACGAGCGCACCAGGTCGGGCAGCGTTCTAGAGCGCACGGGTCGACCGACGGGAGCTCCAAGCCCGCGAGGTCATGCTCAAGCTCGTGCTCGCCTGATCAGGCTGTCGAGCCCCGCCGCGAACGGCACCGCGAGCAGGCATGGCTCCAATCGCTACGTGGAGGCCTTCAGTAGCGCCTCGGCGCGATGCTGATACATGTGGGCTCCTGTGCGCTCGGCGAAGTCGATCACCGCCTCGGCGTGGAGCGGAACCTCGAGGCGTTGGCGCTTGTGATGTGCCTGGTCGGCGGCGAGCAGGTGAGCGTCGGCGGCGAGAGGTTGGCTGCCGATCTGTTCGTAAAGGGTGGCGGCATCGGCGTAGTGCTGGTCGGCGATGCGAGGAACAGTGCGTCGCGCCAGCGGCTGGCTTGCGGGCAGCGAAGCGCGGCGGTCGCGGATCTCGTCGTGTCGCTCGGCGTTGGCGAGGGTTGGTGCGATTTCGCAGAGTTCGGTCGGCGCGGCTAGTCATGCCGCTGAGCCTCATGCCAGCGGCTGAGGAACTGCTGGCACAGTTCGTAGATGCGTCATCGGCGATGACTGTCGGCGGCGCTGTGACACTTGGCGGCGAGTGCGATGCCGTGGAAATAGAGATCGTCGTTGTTGCCGGTGCTTCGGCGTAGGCGATGATCGCCTCGGCGTCTGCTAAGCGTGGTCTGGAAGTCGCCGCGGGCAAGAGCGATGCGTCGGCCGTAACGCGTAGATGCCGCGATCGTTGAAACCTCGGTGGTGTCCATCTGGGAAAGGAGGCTTTCGGCGCGTGTCCCAGTCGGCAGCGTGGTAGGCCTGGAGCGCCCGTTGCGCCGGCGATCCAGTCGATGTGCCAGTTGCTGGCGACGCGCCTCGGCCCATCGGTCGGCTTCTTCGTAGGCATCTCGGCTGCGCCGCAGTCGCCCAGGCCACGCAGGGTGTCCGCCAGATTACCGTAGGCCAGGCGTAGACGATGTCCATGGTTCGCCAGCGTGTCTCCGCGCGTGCACATGTCCTTGAGGCCGTTCGCGTCGCCGAGGGCGACGCGCGCGTAGCCTCGCCACGCGATCAGCACAGCGCCCCGCCCACCTCCAAACCGGCTTGGTCGGCGATGGGAGATCATCTGATTGGCGAGGGCGAGCGCCTCCTCAGCGTGACCCGAAGTGACCAAGTGGTGAATGCCTGGTCTGCGGCGATTTGGAACATCGCGTCGCCAGGGGGGCAGCGCGCGGCGTATTCCGCCCCGCGAGCGTAAGTGAATGTGCTCGCTTCGTCGCCGCGAGCCTCGCGTGTCGTTCATACCAGACGGAAAGCAGCCGCTCGACCATCGCGGCCGCCTCCCAGTCCTCGGCAGCACCTGCGCGTCCGACCGCCGCCTGGAGAAGATGCTCGTCTAGCGGTGTCTGCGTGGAACATGCGCCATGGCCTCGCCGAGCAGCAGCGCGGCGCGCTGCTTGGCGTCGTCGGGCGGGGTGAGTTCGAGGGCGGCGTGGTAGTGGCGGCCGCCGCGGGATGGGCGTACACGGCGGCCGCCTGGCGGGCAGCCTCGATGAACGCCGCCCGCGCCTTGGGCGACGAGGCTCGGCGGTGTCCTCGCCGAGCTGCTCGCGCAACGTCAGGGCGTGGGGTAGTGGTCTGCGAGCAGCTCGGCCTTGTCGTCGCGCTCGCCGGCGAGCTGTTCGATCCACTCCGCGGCCGCTTCGTGCTTCTGCGCGCGGTCGGCGCGGCGGATCTGCGAGTAGGCGACGTCACGGGTGAGCGCGTGGGTGAAGTTGAACTCGGTCTCGCCCTCGATCGATGAGCGGCGCACACGCTGCACCAGCTGCTTTCGCTCAGAGCAGTGCAGCAGCTCCTCTGCCTCCCACGCGCTGCGCTCGGTGAGTGCGCAGACCGCGCCCGATCCACGCCGTCTTGCCGATCACCGACGGCGTCCTGGATGAACGCTTTCTCGTCGTCGGTCAGCGTGTCCAGGCGGGCGGCGATGATGCCCTGGATCGACTCGGGCAAGCTCCTCGACCTCGCCGGTCAGCGTCCACCCACCGTCGCCCTCGACAGCAGGCCGCGATCTTGCAGCATCCGCACGTACTCCTGCGCGTACAAGCGGGTTGCCCTCGGCGCGCTCCAGCAGCGCCTGCTTGCACCTCGGCCGGAAGCAGCGCCTGGTCGAGCAGTGCGGCGACCAGCCGCGCGGTGTCCTCGCCGGAGAGCGCGTCAGCGAGAGCGTGCTGGCGTTCGGTCTTGCCACCACCCCAGTGCTCCCGCCGCTCGAACAGCTCGGGCCGGGCCGTGCAGACGATCAGCAGCGGCACCGCGCCGGCCCGGTCTGCCAGCAGGTCGATGAAGTCCAGCAGCGCGTCGTCGGCCCAGTGGATGTCCTCGAACACCAGCACCGTCGGCCCGTCCTCGGCGAGCGCCTCGAAGAACCGCCGCCACGCCGCGAACGCCTCCGACCTGGCCACGCTCCCCGCCGCTCGAGCCGCGCGCCTCCAACCCGACCAGCGGCCGCAGGTGCCGACTCACCCACTCGCGATCCCGCTCATCGAGCACCACCGCCGTCGACCGCCTCGGCGAGCTTCGCCTCGGCGACACCGCGGCCAGTCGGACTCCAGGATCCCAGCCTGCGCCTTGACCATCTCGCCCAGCGCCCAGAACGCGACACCCTCGCCATAGGCCAGCGAGCGGCCGCGCCGCCACGTGATCAACTCCGGCAACTCCTCGACATAGCGCAACAGCTCCTCGACCAGCCGGGACTTGCCGATCCCCGGCTCACCGATGATCGACACCAACTGCGTCGACGGCTCCCGCCGCGACCGATCCAAGCGCCCCGCAGCACGTCGGCCTCGCCGTCGCGGCCGACCAGCGGCAGGCCGCCGACCCGCACCTGCTCGGGCACGATCGAGCGCGGCGCCACCGCCACCCACGCCTCGACCGGCTCGGACTTGCCCTTCGCCTCCACCGCCTCCGCCGGCTCGTAGCGGATCGCCCGCTCGGTCGCCCGATACGTCCACCCATCCACCAACACACCATCCAGCGGCGCGGCCGACTCCAACCGGGCCGCCGTGTTCACCACATCGCCGACCGCGTCCACGCCACCCGCCGGGTCATGGCTGACCAACGCCTCACCACTCGTCACACCAACCCGCACCCGCAAGGTCGGCATCGCCCGGCCTCGGCCACCCGCTCACAGATGCCAAGCGCCGCAGCGCACCGCCCGCTCCGGATCATCCTCATGCGCCGTGGCCGCGCCGAAGATCGCCATCACCCCATCACCGGTGAACTTCACGACCTGCCCGCCCGTCCGCTCAACCTCCGACCGCAACACGGCGAGGTACGGCGCGAGGAAGCCCTCCACATCCTCCACATCCAGCGCTCGGAGCGACTCGTGAACCCGGCCAGGTCGGCGAACAGGACCGACACCACCCGCCGCTCACGGCGCTCGACGGCGACGCGGCGCCGGCTGAGACGCCGCGCCGCACATGACAGAAGCCGAAACCGCTCGGGATTCTCCGTGCCGCAGTTGGAGCAAACCGGCAGGGAGTATCGGGCTGGAGAGTCAAAGGGAGTGGGCGGCGCGCGCACATCCCCGCCTTGCACGATGTCGGTCTCGCCACGTCACGGTGACGCGCCGTCACCGACGTGCGCGAACTTCGTGCCGGTGTCCGTGACAGACCTTCACGCCGCGCCATCGTGTCCCTAGCATGGGTCGTGTTGCCCCTCGGCGGCGGGGCGGCAGACCAGACATTCGACCGCCGGCTCACCGTGACGCTCCCATTCCGCGGATCACACGAGCCGGCCTCCCAAGGAGCCGATCTGTGGCTGAGCAGACCGTGCTCGTCGTCGACGACGAGCCTCGAATCGTGGAGTTCCTTTCTGAGAATCTGACGGCCGACGACTACTCGGTGCTGTCCGCGTCCAACGGAGAGGAAGCGCTGGAGGCGCTCGGCCGCACCCGCCCCGACGTGCTCCTGCTCGACGTCGTACTGCCGGGTATGAGCGGTTACGAGGTGTGCCGCCGCGTCCGTGACGCCGACCGGGTGAACGATCCCTGGGACCCGGCCATCCCGATCATCATGCTCAGCGCCAAGGCCGAGAGCACCGATCGCGTGCGCGGTCTGCAGCGCGGGGCCGACGACTACGTGACCAAGCCGTTCCATTACCCCGAGCTGCTCGCGCGCATCTCGAGCCTGCTCAAGCGCGTCCAGCGGATCGACGAGTCGCATCTGCTTCGCACCGACGAGCTGGTCGTCAACACGTTGTCCCGTGAGGTGACGATGGGCGGACACCTCGTCCACCTCTCGGTGAAGGAGTTCCAGCTGCTGGCAACGCTGGCGACGGAGCCGGCACGGGTGTTCTCGAAGCGCGAGCTGCTGGAGACCGTCTGGGAGTTCCGCAGCCCGGGTCGCACTCGGACGCTTGACTCGCATGCCAGCCGGCTTCGCCAGAAGCTCGGCGAGCACTCGGACGCCGCCTGGATCGTCAACGTCTGGGGCGTCGGCTATCGGCTCCACCGCCCGGAGTGATGACCTCCGCCCCCGAGCTCAGGCCCGCCGCGACATCGGCCGCGATCGTCGCCGTCGCCGGTGCGTCCTCCGTGATCCTGCCGGCCGGCGCACACTGGGCGGTGGCCGGCGGCGCCGCGATCGCAGCGGCGGTGCTCGCCGCGCTGCACACCCGGCGCGTCGCCCGTGTGGCGAACGACGTGGCGACCTTGACCGAGCGGGTCGCCGCCGGCGAGTACGGCGGCAGGGTGGAGGCCCCGTCGCCGGTCGAGCTGCGCTCGCTCGCGGATAGCGTGAACGGCCTGGCGGCGCGGCTCGCGCGTGAGGGCCATTCCCGGGCGAACTTCATCGGCAAGGTGTCGCATGAGCTGCGCACGCCGCTGACGGTGATCAAGGGCTACGTCTACGCGCTGCGCCGGGTCGAGGATGACCCGGCCCGCGCCGCCAAGCTCGACATCATCAACGGCGAGTGCGAACGGCTCGCCTACCTGGTCGAGGATCTGCTCGAGCTGTCTCGCGCGCAGGCCGGCGAGCTTCGGGTGTCGGCCGAGCTGTTCTCGCTCCGCGACTGCGTCGAGGAGATGACGCATCGGCTGCGGCCCTCGGCCGAGCAGCGCGACGTCGAGCTTCGCCTGGAGTGGGAGGCCGGTGACGCGCCGGTGATGGGCGACGAGAACCGCGTGCGCCAGATCGTCGCGAACCTGGTCACCAACGGCATCAAGTACGCTCCGCCGCACACCGCCGTCACGATCTGCGGCAGCATGGCCGGGGACGAGCTCGAGGTCTCGGTGACCGATCAGGGGCGCGGCATCGCCGCCGCGGATCTCGACGGCATCTTCGACGAGTTCACCCAGGCGCCGGGATCGGAGCCGGGTGCGGGGCTGGGACTCGCCATCGCCCGCGAGCTGGCCGCCGCCCACGGCGGCGCGATCGACGTCGCGAGCACGCCGGGTGCCGGCACCACCTTCACGCTGCGGCTGCCGGTCTGGGTCGAGGAGCTGTCGTGAGCAGGCCCGCGCTTCGCCTCGCCGAGCCAACCGGGCGCCGCAGGGGGAATCCGGTGTGCCGGTCACGGTCGCCGTCGCCGGCCGCGCGGCGGTCGACCGGCTTGTGCGGCTGGCCGTCGATCGGCGCGTGGTCGTGCTGGTGCCGGGTGCACGGCGCATCGTCGGTGTCGACGTTCTCCATGCCGCCGCCCGATCGCCCGAGTCGGAGCTGGAGATCGTCCATCTGACGGCGGTCGGGGTCGGCGCCCGCTACCTCGAGGCGGTCGGCGGCCGCGCGGCCGCCGCCCGATGGGCGCCGCACGAGATCTGCTGCCTGGTCTCCGAGGTGGAGCGCAGGATGACGAGTTGGGTGTGCGGCCCGCGCCTGCCGTTGGGCCGGCTGCGTCCCGAGCTGCTGCGGCGCCGTTCCGCGTCCGTGCTCTGCGGTGGCCGCTGGCGTGCCGTCGCGGCTTCCCCGGCACTTCCCGCCGAGGCGCTCGAGCGCGGCCTGGCTCGGGCCAGCACGTGCCTGGCGGCGCTCAGCGGCACCGGCGAGGGGTGGGCGGACGAGCGCCTGGACGCCTGGCGCCGGGCGGGCGCTGTCGCCGGCCGCCTCGACGGCGGCCTCGCACGGGAGCTGGACATGCGCTGGGCGCTGGAGCTCGCGGTGGCGCCCACCCTGACTGCGGCCGGGTTGTCCACGCTGCGCGAGCAGGTGGCTCGGCGCCGCGCTGTGGCTGGTGCCGGCTGCCCGTGATCGGCGCGGCCTGCCCGCGGTGCGCGCTGGCGGACGTGCGGTGAGGCGGCGGCGCTGGATCAGCCTGGCGCTGGTGGCCGCGGGCGTGGTAGCAGCCCTCGCCGGTATCGGCAGCGGGGACGGTGGGCACGGGAACCGGCCGCGGTGCAGATCGTCGTCACCCGCAGCCAGATCGCCGCGGGTGCCGTCGTCCGTGCCGGTGACCTGGCCACGGTCGCGGTGCCACAGTCGATCGCGGTGCGCGGCGCGGTGATCGACCCGGCGAGCGCGGTCGGCGCGCGCACGGCGGTGGCACTGCCCGCGGAGGCACCGCTGATGGTCGCCGAGCTCGCTCAACCTGCGGGCCGGCCGGGCGACCGTGACGTCGCCGTCCGCCTCGACACCGCGGCGGGGATCCCGGCCGGTGCGCTGGCCGGCGCTCGCGCCGATCTGTACGCGACCACTTCCGGGCACGGTGGACGGACGCGGGCCGTCCTCCGCAACGTGTTCGTCGTGTCGGCCTCGGCCGACGATGGCGATGCGGTGGCGACGCTGCGCGTGCCGGAGCGCGTTGTGCCCGTGCTGGTTGCCGCCGAGGGCAGCAGCTCGCTGCGGCTGGTCATGCGCGCGCCGGAGCAGATGTGAACGGCCGCGGCGCCATCCGTGCCCTGGTGATCGCGTCCGGACCGGGCACCGCGCCCGCACTTACCGGGCCGTGGAGCTCGCCCCCGGCATCGAGTTGGCGGGCGAGGTTGACGCGATGCGCGCGCTGGCAGGGCTTCGACCGGCGTGTGACGCCTTCCTGGTCGTGGGCGATCCGACGGTCGTCCGGGAACTGTCGGGGGCTTCCCCCGGGATCCCCGCGGTACTGGTCGGCGGCGATGCGGACGGTCGGCATCTGCGCCAGGCGATGTCGGCCGGCGCCCGCGGCGTCGTGCCGGCGGAGCCACGCCCGAGGAGCTCGCCGCGTCGCTGCTCGACGCCGTCGGTGCGAGTGCGCCGGCCCAGGAGCGTCGCCGCGACGGACGGGTGGTCGCGGTATGCGGCGCCAAGGGCGGCGTGGGAGCAACGACCGTGGCGGTCGGGATCGCCGCGGCGGCCTCGGGCATGCTCGTCGACGCCGCCGCCGGGCACGGCACCCTGGCCGGGCATCTCGGCTGTCATCCACAGCGGTCGCTGGCCGACCTCGCCCGGCTCGCCGGGTCGGTCGGCGCCGAGGCCGTCGCCGCCGTGCGCACCGAGCATCCGAGCGGGATGGGCGTGGTGGCGGGCCTGTCGGAGCCTGACCTGGTGGGGCTGCTGCCGTCGGGGCTGGGCGCTGCGCTCGCTCGGGAATGCCGGTCGGTGGCCGGCACGACGGTCTTCGACCTCGGGAGGCCGGGATCTCCGTTTTCCATCGAGACAGCGCGCTGTACGGACACCGTCGTGCTGGTGTTGACTCCCGACGCGCTTGCCGCGACGGCAGCCGCAGCAACCATCGGCACGCTGGTCCGCCGAGGCGTCGACCCGGACGCGGTCGCGCTGGTGGTCAACCGCTGGCGCGGCGGGGATGCGTTGCCGTTGCGGGCGATCGAGGCGACCGCAGGCGCTCGGGTGCTCGGAGTCGTCCGCGAGGACGCCGACGGCGCCAGTCGCTTCAGCAACTCGGGCGCCGTGCCGCCGGTCAAGCGCCGCGGACTTGGCCGGGATCTCAGCAGCCTCGCGGAACGGCTCGCCGGATGAACGCCGACCTGGCGCCGCTGGTCGCCCGCTACCGGGAGCTGGTGCGCGAGGAGCTGCTCCGCCGGCCCTGGCTCGACGGCGATCTGCGGGGAGCAGTGGAGGCGGTCGCGCTCGACCTGATCCGCCGTGACCGGCTGCCGCTCGCTCCCGGCGAGCTGGAGCGCCTGACCGCGGCGGTCGCCGACGAGGCGGCCGGGGTCGGTCCGCTCGAGGCGCTCGTTCGCGACCCGACGGTGACGGAGGTGATCGTGAACGGCCCGGAGCGGTGTACGCGGAGCGCGAGGGAAGGCTGCGCGAGGAGGCGGTGCGTTTCGAGGACGAGGCGCACCTGCGCCATGTGATCGATCGCATCGTGTCGGCGGTCGGCCGGCGGGTCGACGAGTCGAGCCCGATGGTGGACGCCCGCCTGCCGGATGGCAGCCGGGTGAACGCGGTGTTGCCGCCGCTGGCGGTGGACGGGCCGCTGCTGACGATCCGCGAGTTCTCGGCGGCGGCGCTCTCGATCGCGCGATGGTCGACACCGGCAGCGTGACGGCCGGCGCATGCCGAGCTGCTCGAGCGAGCGGTGCGCGGTCGGCTGAACGTCGTCATCTGCGGCGGCACCGGCACCGGGAAGACCACGCTCCTCAATGCACTGGCGGCGTGCATCGATCCGCGCGAGCGGATCGTCACGGTCGAGGACGCCGCCGAGCTGCGGCTCCCGCAGCCGCATGTGGCGCGGCTCGAGTCGCGGCCGCCGAACCTCGAGGGCAGGGGGGAGGTCACCGTCCGCGCCCTGGTGCGCAACGCGCTGCGGATGCGGCCCGACCGGATCGTGGTCGGCGAGGTGCGCGGCGGCGAGGCGCTGGACATGCTCCAGGCGATGAACACCGGCCACGACGGCTCGCTGACCACCGTGCATGCGAGCTCGCCGCGACGACGCGCTGCGGCGGATCGAGACGATGGCGCTGATGGGCGGCGTCGACCTGCCGCACGCCGCCGTGCGCGAGCAGCTGCAGTCGGCCGTCGACGTGGTCGTCCACGTCGCCCGGCAGCGGGACGGCCATCGGGCGGTCCGCTACGTGGAGGGGCGGCGCCGCACGACCGGCGAGCTGCGGCCGCTCGATCCGCGGCTCGTCGACGAGCTGATCGACGGGCGATGCGGGCCGATCGCCTGACCGTCCTCCTGCTCCTGGTCGCCGCGGTCGCCACGTGGCCGGAGATCGTGCGCCTGCGGCCGCCTCGTAGGTTGAAGGAGGCGGTCGAGCGCTGGCGCGAGCGGCGCACCGAACGTGAGGCGGCCCGCGGGCTGCCGGCCGCGTGCGCCGAGCTTGCCGCGCACGTCCGCGCCGGCCGGTCGCTCTCCCAGGCGGTGGCGGATGCGGCCGACGGCGTGCCCGAGCCGATCGCGTCGCGACTCCGCGCATGCGGTGCCGCCGTCGCGCTGGGGACGGGGCCTGCCGATGCCCTGCGCTCGCTGGGGGAGAACGACGACGTCCGGCTGCTGACGGCCGCAGTCGGGCTGCAGGCGCGCCACGGCGGAGACCTCGCCGCGCTGCTCGACGGCCTGTCCGAGCTGCTGGTCGAGCGCGCCGACCTGCGGCGTGCCGCCGAGGTCGCGACCGCCCAGGCGCGGGCCACAGCCCGGATGGTGATCGGGCTGCCGGTGGCCGCACTAGTCGCGCTCTGGCTGCTCGACCGGCCGGCGCTGGGCATGCTCGCGGGCTCACCGATCGGCTGGGCGGCACTCGCCACCTCGGCCGGCCTGTGCGTGCTCGGCTCGCGGCTGATCGCACGGCTGGGCGCGGTCGTGCCGTGACCCTCGTCCTACTCGGCGCCGTCGCCTTGGCCGCCGCGCTCTGGTGCTGGCCGCGGGCAGCGCCGGCGCTGCCCGCGGCCCGTTATCAGCGCAGGAACGTCCCGCCGCTGGTGCGGATCGGTGCGCCGCTGCGGGGACGGGTTCCACCGCCGCGCTTCGCGGGCCTGGGCCTGGATCCACGCGCGGAGGAGCTGCGGGCCGGTTCGCTGCTCGTGTTTGGCGGCTCCGGCCTTGCCGCCCTGGTGCTGATGGGCGGGGTGGGCGGAGCGTGCGCGGCGGTCGGGCTCGCGGGCTTCGGCTGGGTGTATCCGGATGTCCGGCTGCGGACGGTCGACCGGCGGCGCGCCGACGCGATCGAGCGGCGGGCACCCAGCGCGCTCGATCTGATCGCGTCGACGGTGGCGGCGGGCGTGGGGATCGACGTCGCGATCGCCGGCGCCGCCGACGCGACCGGCGGGGAGCTGGGGGATGAGCTGAGGCGGACGGTGGCCAACCTCGCGCTGGGCAGACGCCGCGGTGACGAGCTGCGCGACCTGGCGGAACGCACCGGCTCCCCGTCGCTGGCTCGGCTGGCGGCGGCGCTGCGGATCTCCGACCGGCTCGGCGTGCCGCTCGCGGCGGCGCTGCGCCGTCAGGCGGAGCGGGCCAGGGCGGAGCAGGCGCGGCGGGTGCAGGAGCGCGCGGCCGTGGCGGCGCCGAAGATCCTGCTGGTCGTGGTTTTCGTGCTCGTCCCGGCCGCGCTTTTGCCGGTGATGACCGCACTGGCGCTGACGGCACTCGACGCCGTGAACGGGGTCGGGTGGTGAGCTACGGTGGACAGGCCTGAGATTTTCCGGGTGCGAGAGCCGATCCCCGCTCGTAGGGTCGTGTTATGGCTACGTTTTACGGCTGCAGGCCGGCCCTGCGAGTGGTTTTCGCCTGGACATACAAGGGCTCCGGGCGATCGCCGTCATGCTCGTGGTGCTGTGTACGCCGGATGCAGCTGTTCGCGGGCGGATACGTCGGCGTCGACGTGTTCTTCGTGATCTCCGGGTTCCTGATCACCGGGTGGCTGGTGCGTCGCGTCGAGCAGGCGGGCCGGGTGCCGTTCCCGGCGTTCTACGCGGCTCGGGCGCGGCGGATCCTACCGGCCGCGGCGCTCGTCCTGGTGGTGACCGCGATCGCATCGCGGTTCTGCCTGAACTACGTCAGGGCGCTGTCGGCGTTGCAGGACGCGTCTGGGCGACCTTCTTCGCTGCGAACATGCACTTCGCGAGAGTCGGCACGGACTACTTCGCCCAGACGGATCCACCGTCGCCGGTGCAGCACTACTGGTCGCTGGCGGTGGAGGAGCAGTTCTACCTGGTATGGCCGGCGCTGCTGGCCATCGTGTTGCTCGCCGTGCGGCGGGTGCGCGGCGGATCCGCACTCGCGCCGCAGAACAGGGCGCTGGTGATCGCGGTGGTATGCGGGATGGTGGGGTCTCGTGCGCTGCTCGTGCTGGTTGACGTCGCACGCGCAGACGCTTGCGTACTTCTCGACGCTGACGCGCGGATGGGAGCTGGGAGTGGGCGCGCTGCTGGCGCTGGCAGCACCGAGCGTCGGCCCGCGCGCCGCCAGGCACCGTGACCTACTCGTGCCACTGGGGTTGGGTGGCATCGCATCTCGACGCTTGCCTACTCGGCGACCACGCCGTTTCCCGGCTACGCCGCGCTGCTGCCGGTCGCCTCCACGGGCATGATCCTTGCCGCTGGGATCGAGCGACGCCGGTCGAGCCCTGCCGTGCGGCTGCTGGAGAGCCGGCCGTTCGTGGCCGTCGGTGACGTATCCTACTCGTTCAATCTGTGGCACTGCCCGTGCTGGTGATCGCCGCGCAGTACGTCGGCCACCCGCTGTCGCTCGCCGCAAACCTGACGCTGGTCGGCCTGGCCCTGGCGATCAGCGTGCTGACGACCCGCTGGTTCGAGGATCCGATTCGCCACAGCAAACGGCTTGCGCCTCCACGGCTCGGCCTGGTGCTGTGGCCGGTCACCGTTTCACTCACCCTGCTGGTGGTTGCCAGCTCGGCGCAGGCGATCCACGAGCGGCTCGACCAGCTCGCCGGGTCGATCCAGCCCGAGGCGCAGGCCGCCGCAACCCGCCGCGTCCAGCACCAGGCGGAGGCCGCAGCGCCACGCCTGACACCGGCCGAGGCGCTGGTGGCCTGGAGCGCGTCGCAGCGGCGCGGTACGACACCGGTTCCCAACGCGCTTTCCCCATTGGTGCAGGATCTCGCCGGGGACATCTTCCCGCTCGGCGATTGCGGCGCGTCAGCCAGCGAGACCAGCAGCGATGTCTGTCGCTTCGGTGACACGACGGCGAACCGGACGATCGGTGTCTACGGCGACTACCATGCGCAGATGTGGATGCCCGGCATCAGCCGGTATGCCAGGAACGACGACTACGCCGTCGTTCCGCTGACCAAGGACGGCTGCGCAACCGCCAAGTGGCTTCACGCCGAACCCGGTGATGACTGCGCCCGCTGGAGCACGTGGGCGATCGGCCGGCTCCGCAACCTTCATCCCGATCTGATCATCGTCGGCGAGTCCTACTCCGACGCCTGGCGTGCCGGCAATGGTGCACAGGCCGAAGCCGGCCTCACCAGGGAACTCGCCGCGCTCCGCCGGATACCCGCGTGTCGTCCTGATCGGCGACCCCGAACCTGTCCCGCGAGCCGACGGACTGCCTCCTCGCCAACGATGCGACCCTCGCAAGCGCACGTTCCCGATCACCAACGCAGCCCAGGCCGACACGCAGAGCGCCTCCACCGCGGCCATTGCCGGCGCCGCCTACCTGCCGACGCTCCAATGGTTCTGCACACCGATCGCTGTCCCACCGTCGTCGGCACGACCGTCGCCTACCGCGACTCCAACCACATCACCCGTACCTACGCAGCACAACTCTCCCGTCCATTCGCAGCCGCCCTGAAGGCGGCGACGAGCGGCAGCACGCAGGATCCGTGATCCAGAAGCGGCTCACAATCGCGACACGTCGTCACCCATGGTGACATCACGCCGCGTAGCGTTCTCGCATGTCCCGTGGCCAGGCAACGACCGAGTACGTGGCGCTGATGCTGTGCATCGTGCTCGGCGTCTGCCTGCTGGTGCGCACGATCACGCCGCTGGAGGGGCTGGGCATGTCGCTGGTGCACGTGTTCGTGCCCAAGCGACATCCGGCGCCGCCGAAGCATCCGCGCAAGCCGCCAGCGCAGCGCCGCGCGCCGAGGCGTACGCCGCGTTGCTACTGCCCGCTGGGCCCGTCGCCGCCGGCCTCGGCCAGCGCGGTCTCGGGCTCCTCGAACCGCAGCCGTGAGACCAGGAAGGCCGCGAACGCGACCACCTCGCCGACGGCCAGGCCAATCGCGCCCCAGGCTGCGAGGGCGGGACCGATTCCCGGCTCGACGTTCTGGATCAGGCTCTGGCTGACCGCCCACTCGGCCTCGGTGAGCGTGTAGATGAACGCCGCGATGGCGGCCAGCAGGGCTGCGATGTGCCATCGCAGGCGGTGCGGCCGGTTGCAGCCGTGCGCCAGGTACGTACCGAACAGGGTGGAGGCGACCAGCACGACCAGGAGGCGGATCCAGTCGCTGTCGCGGAGCGCGTGGCCGATCACGCTGTTGTGCAGGTCGATGATCCGCGCGTCGTCGGCCACCCAGCCGGCGACCAGCGAGAGCGCGAGCATGATGGTGCCGGCCGCACAGAGTGCGGTGGCGAACTGTCCGGGCACGAGGGCCAGGCGTCGACGGGCCTCCACAAGACTGGTATCGGAGCGGGATCGCGCGACCTTGAGCATCGCGCCACAAAGGTGTTTATTCCGACCGGGGCAGGACGATTGTCAGTTTCAAGCCACTCCCTGGGCATGACAGACACCAACGCGCCACTCCCCGGCCGCCCTGGCGGCACCTCGCGACCGCGGGACCGCGCCGGCATCCTCCGGCGCGCTCTCGACCGGATCGCCCCTGGTCGCGCAAGCCGCCGGTTCGAGACGCTCGTCCAGGAGCTGTCCGACGCCGTCTGGGAGATGGATCCTGCGCTGACCCGGATCGTGTTCGTCTCCGACCGGCTGACCGACCTGGTCAGGCGCTCGCCGGCGGAGATGCAGCGCGACCGCTCGATGTGGATGCGCGACGTGGTGCACCCCGCCGACCACCAGGCCTTCGCCGACTTCATGGTCCGCGTCCGCACGGTGGCTCAGCCGAGGTCGAGTATCGGGCGTTCAGCGAGGGAGCTCTGGCTGGAGGGCACGCGTCTACGACACGGGGCAGGCGCGGGCGGTAACGGCGTACGCGGACATCACGCAGCAGCGGGCGATGCAGTCCGAGCTGGTCGCCGCGGAGCAGCGCTACCGGCTGCTGGTCGAGGGGCTGCCGGTGATCCCCTACCGCGACAGCCTGGACGGCAGCGAGGCGCACTACGTGAGCCCGCGGCTCGAGGAGCTGCTGGGCTACAGCGTCGAGCAGTGGCACGACGGCGGCCTGGAGTGGTGGATGCGGCTGGTGCACCGCGACGACGTGATGCGCGTGTCCGCGCCACCGAGGAGAGCATCGAGCGCCAGGCGCCGCTGTCCACCAGCTACCGGGTGCGCCACGCCGAGTCCGGCTGGCGCTGGTTCGAGGACGAGGCGATCGTCGTCCACGGGGACGACGGCGAGCCGCTCTACCGCCAGGGCGTGCTGCGCGACGTCACCGCCGAGGAGCTCGCCACGCGCGCCCAGGGCGAGGCCGAGCAGCGCTTCCGGACGATGGTCGAGGCGCTGCCGCTGGCGGTCTACGTGGACGAGCCGGACGAGGCCTGCACCGACGTCTACATCAAGCCCCAGATCGAGGGCATGCTCGGCTACCCGGTCGAGATGTGGATGGGCAACCCCGAGATGTTCGCGTCGCTGCTGCATCCCGAGGATCGCGACCGGGTGCTGGCCGAGCAGGCGGGCGTGGCTCGGCCGGGGCGGGGAGCTACCGCGGCGAGTACCGGCTGGTCGCGCAGCGACGGCCGCGAGGTGTGGGTGCGCGAGGAGTCCAAGGTCGTGACCGAGGACGACGGGCAGGCCGCAGTACATGCAGGGCTACCTGGAGGACGTCACCGAGCGGCGGGCGGCGGAGCGCGACCTGGCGACGTCCGAGCGGCGGCTGCGCATGATCACCGACAACATGAACGACGTGATCTTCCTGTACGGCATGGACAGGAAGCTGCGCTACGTCACGCCGTCGTGCGAGAAGCTGACCGGCTACACGGTGGCGGAGGTGTTCGAGCGCAACTTCCTGGGCGACGTCCACCCGGAGGACGAGGCGCGGATGCTGCCGCTGTGGCGGGCGGTGTTCGCAGGGCGAGTCGTACACCGGCGCGGAGTTTCGGATCATCAACCGCGACGGCCGCGAGAAGTGGTGCTGGAGCGCCGGCTCGCCGGTGTGCGACGCCAGCGGGGAGCAGATCGGCGTCCAGATCCGCGACGCCGACATCAGCGGCCCGCAAGCGCATGGAGATGCGGCTGCGGGCCAGCGAGGAGCGGTCGCGGGTGATCATCGAGACGACCGAGGACGCCTTCGTGTCGCTCGACGCGCGAGGGCCTCGTGATGGAGTGGAACCGGGCGGCCGAGCGAGATGTTCGGCTGCGAGCGCGACGAGGTGATCGGCCGGGACATCGTCACGCTGGTGCTCGCCGACGGAGAGCCACGAGGCGATGGCCGCGCTGCTCGACCGGGCGGTCGCCGCCGGCCCCGACGCCGACCACCGCCGGCCGAGCTGATCGGCCGCCGGCGCAGCGGCGAGGAGTTCCCGATCGAGGTCGCCCTGTGGCCGCTGCAGACCGGGGAGGAGCTGACCTTCAACGCCTTCATCCGCGACATCACCGAGCGCAAGCTGCGCGAGGAGCGGGTCACCTTCCTGGCCTACCACGACCAGCTGACCGGCCTGCCCAACCGGACGATGTTCGAGCACCACCTCGACCTGGTGCTCGCCCGGGCGGCGCACGACGGCACGGCAGCGGCCCTGCTCTACCTCGACGTCGACAAGTTCAAGCACGTCAACGACAGGTTCGGCCACGACGCGGACGACGAGCTGCTGAAGGAGGTCGCCCGCCGGCTGCGCGTGGCCGCCCGCGCGTCCGACCTGGTCGTCCGGCTGGGCGGCGACGAGTTCGTGATCGTGCTCGGCGACGTGCCGGCCGAGTCGGCCGCCGCGGTGGCCGAGGGCGTCGCCCGCCGCGTCTGCCAGGCCTTCGAGCGGCCGTTCGACGTCGGCGGCGGCTTCACCACCTCTTCGAGCATCGGCATCGGCCTGTTCCCGGCCGACGCGCACGACGCGAAAGAGCCTGCTCAGCTCGGCCGACCTGGGGATGTACGCCTCCAAGCGGGCCGGCCGCGGGGGCTGGACGTTCGCCTCAGGCGACACGCGCGCCGCGTGAGGCGGTACACTCCCCCGCCGTGGGAAAGCCCTCGACATCCGCCTGGTGGACGCTCTTCACCCTGGCCCTGCTGTTGGGAGCGCTTGCCCTGGTCGTCTTCATGAGCAAGTAGCACCGCTTGGCCGCAGTCACCGCCGAGATCGTCAGCACGAATCCGGCGCGCCCCGACGACGTCGTCGGCCGCGTTCGGCCGTCGGGCGGGATCGATCTCGACCACGCCGTCCGCCGCGCCGCCGAGGCGGCGCCGGGCTGGGCGCAGGCCACTGCCGCCGCCCGCGGCGAGGCGCTGCGCTGGGCCGCCGACCGGCTCGAGGTCGAGGCCGGCGAGCTGGCATCGCTGATCTGCCGCGAGGTCGGCAAGCCGATCGCCGAGGCCCGGGGTGAGGTCGCCCGGTCGGCCGCCATCCTCCGCTTCCACGCCGCCGCGGCGCTCGACCCCGAGGGCGCCAGCTTCCCGCCGTCCGACGGCCGCTCGCTGCTGTTCACCCGCCAGGTGCCGCGCGGCGTCGTCGGCCTGATCACGCCCTGGAACTTCCCGCTGGCCATCCCGCTGTGGAAGCTCGCCCCGGCGGTGGCCTACGGCAACGTCTGCGTGATGAAGCCATCCGAGCACTCGCCCGTCTGCGCCGACCGGATCGCCGGCCTGTTCGACGGGTTGCTGCCGGAGGGCGTCCTGCAGGTGCTGCACGGCGACGGCGAGCTCGGCTCGGCGCTGGTCGGCAACGAGCTGGTTCGGGCACTCAGCTTCACAGGGTCGGAGCGCACCGGCCGCACGGTCGCCGAGCGGCTGGCCGGCCGCGGCGCCGCCGCCCAGTGCGAGATGGGCGGCCAGAACGCCTCGATCGTGCTGGCCGACGCCGACCCCTCCGCCGCCGCGGCGATCATCGCCGGCGCCGCGATGGGATACGCCGGGCAGAAGTGCACCGCCACCAGCCGCGTGATCTGCGAGGAGGCCGCCTACCCGGCCGTCCGCGAGGCGCTGGAGGTCGCCGTCGCGCGGATGGTGGTGGAGGATCCCGAGGACCAGGCCTGCCAGGTCGGTCCGCTGATCACCGAGGGGGCGCGCGAGAAGGCGCTGGCCGCGGTCGGCCGCGCGGTTGACGGCGGCGGCCGGCTGGTCACGGGCGGCGAGTCCGAGGGCGAGCACGGCTGGTACATGCAGCCGACGCTGGTCGAGCTCGACGACCCGGGCGCCGAGCTGGCGCAGGAGGAGGTCTTCGGCCCGGTCTGCGCGCTGCTTCGCGCCGCCGACGCGGACGACGCCGTGCGGATCGCCAACGGCGTCCGCTTCGGCCTCTCCACGGCGATCTTCACCCGCGATCTCGATCGAACGCTCGACCTCACCCGGCGGCTGGACACCGGGCTCGTGCGGGTCAACCAGCCAACGGCGGGCGTCGACTTCCACACGCCGTTCGGCGGCGAGAAGGCGTCGGGCTACGGCCCGCGTGAGCAGGGCAGGGCGGCCCGCGAGTTCTATACGCAGACGCGCACCGTGCTCGTCTCGCCCAGCTGGTAGAATAGTCACGAGGTCTAAAAGTGGTGAGATCGAGTGACAGGCCCAACGTGGCGGCCGACGTCGCCGCCTTCGCTTTCTTCGACGGCGCCATGCACGTGCTGCTGGTGCGGCGTCGCTATCAACCGTATGAGAGCTACTGGGCGCTGCCCGGCGGCCGGCTGCACCAGGACGAGACGCTGGAGGAGGCGGCGGAGCGGTGGCTGCTCGAGGAGACCGGCGTGTCCGGCGTGTTCATGGAGCAGCTGGCGACCTTCTCCGACCTCGACCGCGACCCGCGGGGCCGGGCGATCTCCTGCGCCTACCTGGCGCTGGTCGACGCTGGCAGGGCACAGCTGGCCGCCGGCTCGGACGCCCGCGAGGCTGCCTGGCGGCCGGTGGAGCCGCTGCTGGCCGAGATCGACGACGGCGACGGCACGATGCTGGCCTTCGACCACGACACGATCCTGGGCTACGCCCGCCAGCGCCTGGCCTACAAGCTCGAGTACCAGAACGTCGCCTGGAGCCTGCTGCCCGAGCGGTTCACGATGTCGGAGCTGCGGCGGGTCTACGAGGCCGGCATCGGTCGCGCCTTCGAGCCGAACAACTTCCGGCGGATCGCGCTGGGCTGGGGCGTGCTGGCCGAGGACGGCGAGCGGCCGACCGGCGGCCGGCCGGCGACGCTCTACCGGTTCGTCGAGCGGCGGCCGCTGATCCTGGCCGAGAGCGCGCGCTACCGGAGGGCGACGTGACGCTGGCGGCCGCGCCGGTGGAGCTGCTGATCGACCGCTACGAGCTGACCATGGCCGCGTCGTACCTGGCCGAGGGGCGGGCCGACGACCGGGTCGCCTTCGAGCTGAGCGTCCGCGAGCTGCCGCGCGACCGCGGCTACCTGCTGGCCGCGGGCCTGGAGCAGGTCGTCGACTACCTGCACGATCTGGCGTTCCGGCCGGAGGCGCTGGCCTATCTGGAGCGCAGCGGCATCTGCCCGCCGCCGCTGCTGGAGCGGCTCGCGTCGCAACGCTTCGACGGTGACCTGGACGCGATCCCCGAGGGCACCGTCGTGCATGCCGGCGAGCCGCTGCTGCGCGTCGACGGCGGCCGTCTGATCTGCCAGCTGGTCGAGACCTATCTGCTGAACGTCGTCAACTTCGAGACGCTGATCGCCACCAAGGCCGCGCGGATGGCCGAGGCGGCGGCCGGGCGGCCGGTCGTGGACTTCGGATTCCGCCGCGCGCACGGCCCGGACGCCGGGCTGCTGGCCGCGCGCGCCGCCTACATCGGCGGCTGCGTCGCCACCGCCACGGTCGCCGCGGGGATGCTGTGGGATATCCCGACCTCGGGGACGATGGCGCACAGCTACGTGATGGGCTTCGCCTCGGAGGTCGACGCGTTCACCGAGTTCCTGCGCGAGCACGGCGACACGGCGGCGCTGCTGATCGACACCTACGACCCGGTGCGCGGCGCCCGGCGAGCCGCCGAAGCGTCCCGCGCGGCCGGCGTCGTCCCGCGCTTCGTGCGACTCGACTCGGGCAACGTCGCAACGCTCGCCACCGAGGTGCGGGCGATCCTCGACGAGGAGGGGATGGGGGACACCGCAGATTTTCGCCTCCGGCGACCTCGACGAGCATGTGATCGCAGGCTGGGTCTCGACCGGCGTCCCGATTGCCGGGTTCGGCGTCGGGACGCGGTTGGTGACCAGCTTCGATGCCCCCGCGCTGGGCGGCGTATACAAGCTGGTCGAGAGCGACGGGCGTCCGGTGATGAAGCTGGCGGGTGGGAAGTCGACCCTTCCCGGGCGCCACCAGGTGTTCCGCGGCGCCGACGGCGACGTGATTGGCCTACTCGGCGAGGACTTGCCGGGGACGCCGCTGCTCGAACCCGTGCTGCGCGGCGGTGCGCCCGTTGCCGCCCCGCCGCCCGTCGCCGCCGCCCGCGACCGCGCCGCGTCGCAGCGGGCCGCGCTACCGTCGCCGATGCGAGCGTTGACCCACCCGACTCCCCTCCAGCCGCGGCTCTCCCCGCAGCTGACCGCCCTCAAGGAGCGCCTCTCATGACCGACTCGAAGACGACCGACCTCCTCCGTGGCCAGGACGAGCTGGCCGGTCTGGTCGAGCGCAAGGTGGAGCAGCTGCGCGACGTGTTCGCCGCCGCCGGCCGCACGCGCGCGGTGATCGGCCTGTCGGGCGGCATCGACTCGGCCGTGTCGATGGGCCTGGCGGCGAAGGCGCTCGGGCCGGAGAACGTGATCGCCGCGCGGCTGCCGAGCCGGCACACGGAGCAGGTGCACCTGGACGACGCCGAGCTGACGGCGCGCGCCGTGTCGTTGCCCGCGGAGAACATGCTGACGATCTCCATCGAACCGGTGCTGGAGGGCATCGCCGGCGCCCGACCCACGGTGCATGCGTCACCGCTGCGGTTCGGCAACGCCAGCGCGCGCAGCCGGATGATCCTGATCTACGACATCGCCCAGGAGGCCGACGGACTCGTCGTCGGCACCGAGAACCGCAGCGAGTACTACCTGGGCTACTTCACCCGGTTCGGCGACGCCGCCTCCGACGTGGAGCCGATCTCCGACCTCTACAAGACCGAGGTGCGGCACGCCGCCGCGATCCTCGGTCTGCCGGAGGGCGTGATCACCAAGCACCCGACGGCCGGCCTCTGGGGCGGGCAGACCGACGAGCAGGAGCTCGGCTTCACCTACAGCGACGCCGACTTGACGCTGGTCTGCACCCAGGATCTCGGCCTGGACGTTGCCGGCGCGGTGGAGCGCTCGGGCGTCGAGTCGCATGTCGTCGAGCGCGTGCTGCAGCGCGTCGCCGCGGTCTCGTGGAAACACAACGTGCCGCACGCCGTCTGACGGGCGCGTGAAAAGACGGGGTCTGACGCCGTTTTTTCAGGGAAGCGCCCCGGGGCATCGGCCGTCTGGTTTGGGCGAGGAGGGCCAGCGCGCAACAACGGGGTCTGACCCCGTTGTTGAGGGTTCGGTTTGCCGCACCTGAGGACACGTGGCCGCCCCCTGTTCGCCGCGGCCGCGGGGTGGGAGTCTGCCTGTATGAACCCGACGCCCTCTCACCAGGAGACCGAGATGGACATGTACGACGCATACTGTTTCCAGCCCGCCGAGGCCGACCGCGAGCTGTGCGAGCGCACCGCCGACGGGGTGCAGGTGCGGCTGATCTGGCGGCCCTCCACCGAGTCGCTGGCCGTGCTGGTGGACGACTCCCGCACCGGCGAGTGCTTCGAAATCCCCGTCGTCGGCGATGTCGACCCGATGGACGTCTTCGAGCATCCGTACTACCACGCCGGCACGCTGACGATTGCAGATCTGCTGGCCGCATAGAAAAGGGGTTCAGGCGCCTCGCGCCTGAACCCCTTTTCTCGTTCTCTGGCGCCGCCTACGCGGCACGGAGAGGCTGCATGTCTGCCGACGCCGCGAGCTCCCGCAGCGCCTCGGCCTCCAGCTGACGCACCCGCTCGCGGGTGAGCCCGACGATCCGGCCGATCTCCTCGAGGTTCCGGGGATCGTTGCCGTCGAGGCCGAACCGCAGCTCCAGGATCAGCCTCTTGCGCTCGCCCAGCCGGGCCAGCCCCTCGCGCAGCTTCTCGTGCCGCAGCTGGGCCTCGGCCAGCTCCTCCGGGTTGCCGGCGTCCGGGTCGGCGATCATGTCGCCGAGCTCCGAGTCGCCGTCCTCGCCGACCGGCTCGTGCAGCGAGACGGTCTTCCGTGCGAGGCCGAGCGTCTCGGCCACCGCGTCCTCGGACAGCTCGGCTGCCTTGGCGATCTCCTCGTCGGTCGGCTCGCGGCCCAGGCTGGCCTCGAGCGAGCGGCGCGCCCGCTCGATCGCGCGCAGCCGGTCGGAGACGTGAACGGGCAGGCGGATCGTCCGCCCGCTGTTCGCGATCGACCGCTGCACGGCCTGCCGGATCCACCACGTGGCGTACGTGGAGAACTTCAGGTCGCGGCGCCAGTCGAACTTCTCGACCGCGCGGTTCAGGCCCAGCACGCCCTCCTGGATCAGATCCAGGAACGGCACGCCCTGCCCGCGATACTGCTTGGCGATCGACACCACCAGGCGCAGGTTGGACTCGATCATCCGGCGCTTCGCCACCGGATCGCCGGCCTCGATGGCCTTGGCCAGCGAGACCTCTTCATCCTTGGTCAGCAGAGGATACCGGCCGGCCTGTCGCAGAAACAGGTCGAGGCTGTTGGTCGTAGCGATCTCGACCTCGACAACCACCTGCTCCTCCGCCGGCGCGGCGGCCTGCTCGGTGATCTCGACTCCCAGGTTCACGAGCTCGTCCCGCAATGCCTGAACGTCGTTCTCATCGAGATCGAGCTCGTGGGTCAGCCCCACGATCTCCTCCTCATACACGACCCCGCGCTCCTGGCCGAGCTCCACCAGCAGCCGGGCTTCCGGCTCGATGATGAGCTGGTCAGACATTCGTATCAACTCCCTCGGTGCTCGGTTCGCACGACCGCCCAGCCGGTCGCATCCCTCTTAACGATCTTGCACGGAGACCTATTCCCCAACTCCGCACGTCTCTATCTACGGCCCGGTCGTTGGTAGTGGATTGATGCCCGCAAATGTTTCCCGGGCGTCCGACGAACGGGGACGAAGATCTTACCCTGTGACGCGGACGGCGCCGGAGAAGTTCGCGGCGTAGTAGCCGGACAGGCTCGAGATCTTGACGACGTCGCCGGTGTGCGGCGCGTGGATGAACAGCCCGCCGCCCATGTAGATCCCGACGTGGTCGTGGCCGGCGTAGAAGAAGACAAGATCGCCCGGCGCCAGCTGGCTCATCGAGACGTGCGGCCCTGCGTTGTACTGCGACCCGGTGTAGTGGCCGAGGCCGATGCCCAGCTGCGCGTACACGTACATCGTCAGGCCCGAGCAGTCGAACCCGGACGGGCTGGCGCCGCCCCACACGTAGGGGACGCCGAGGTAGCGCTGGGCGATGGCGACGGCCTGCGATCCGAGCGGTCCGGCCGGTGGCGGCGACCAGCTGCCGCCGCCCGAGCCGCTGGTGCCCGTCGAGCCGGACGACGAAGAGCTGCTGGACGACGAGCTGCCGGACGAGGCTGCCTGGGCCTGCTGTTGCTGAGCGGCTGCCAGCGCGGCCGCCTTCTGCCGGGCGACGGCGTCGAGGTGGGCCTGGCGCTGGTCGATCAGCTGCTTCAGGTCGCTCTGCAGGCCGCCCAGCATCTGCTGGCGCGCTGCGAGCGCGGCTTCGGCGTCGGCCTTGTGCTGCTTGGTCTCGGCGACCAGGCGCACGGCCTTCTTCTGGTCGATCTTCAGCTTCGCCTGCCGCACCTGGATCTCGTGCTCGGCCTTCTGCACCTGCGCCAGCAGCTCGCCCTCGGCGTCCGACATCCGCTGCACGTACTCGACGCGGTTCAGCAGCTCGGTGAACGAGCCCGACCCCAGCACTTCGAACACGTCGGTCCTGTCGCCCTTGTACGACGAGACGAGGAACGCGGCCAGGTGGTGCTTTGCGATCCGCAGATTGGCCTTGGCCAGCTTCAGCCGGCGGGTGTTCTCGCGGATGTCCGCCTGCACCTGCGCCAGCTCCGACTGGGCCCGGTTGTACGCCTCGGCGGCGGCGTCGAGCTGCTGGTTGAACGCGTTCAGCTCGTTCTCCACCTGGGCGATCTCCGCCTTCTTCTGGCTGATCCGGTCCGCGTTTGCAGGCCCGGCAGCGGCAGCTGCGGCGAAGGCGGCGACAACCAATAGGACGCCGATGCGACGCGCGGCAGAAGCCATCGACGCGCGCCGTTTGGGGCCGGTCCGCAACGGCATGGGGCGGGACTCTATCAGCTTCGTCGGATGGCAACGTAGGCAGCGTTTGTGTTGTTTCTGTAAGGGTCCGACGGCTCTCGTTCGGCGCTTGACACGTTCGGTTCGGTCGGTCATCGTGGCCCGGCAGGACACTTGACCGATGCCGCAGGCGGGCGACACATGGACGTGGCCGTGGTGATCGCCGGATGAGCATCGGCGATCTCAACGACCTGTTCCTGATCTCGATCATCGCCGTGCTCGCGCCGATCCTGGTCGACATCCCGCACCGGATCCGCATTCCGGTGGTGGTCGCCGAGCTGGCCGGCGGGATCCTGATCGGCCCCTACGGGCTGCACTGGGCGACCGAGAACTCGCTGGTCGTGTTCCTGGCCTCGTTCGGCCTGGCGATGCTGTTCTTCATGGCCGGCCTGGAGCTGGACTTCGTCCGCGTCCGCGGCCGGCCGCTGACGCTGGGGGTCGCCGGCTGGCTGCTGTCGCTGGGCATCGCGATCGGCATCGCCGCGGGGCTGCAGGCGGCCGGGTTCATCATCTCGGCCAGGTTCGTCGGCGTCGCCCTGAGCACCACGGCCATCGGCACGCTGCTGCCGGTGATGCGCGACCGCGGCGAGCTGGCGACGCCGTTCGGCACCCTGGTGATTGGGGCAGGGGTGGCCGGGGAGTTCGGGCCGATCGTGATGATCTCGCTGCTCTTCGGCAACTCGGCAAACCGGGGCGTGACGACGGCGCTGCTCGCCGCGTTCACGCTGATCGCGCTCGCCGCCGCGCTGCTGGCGCTGCGGGCCCGGCCGCCCCGGCTGGTACGGGTGGTGGAGGACACGATGGAGGCCAGCGGCCAGCTGGCCGTGCGCGGGTCGATCCTGATCCTGGTCGGGCTGGTCTATCTGGCCAGCGAGTTCGGACTGGATGTGATCCTCGGCGCGTTCGCGTCGGGCATCGTGGTCGGCGCGATCGCTCGCGGGCCCGAGGCGCGTGGGTTCCTGGCGAAGATGGACGCCGTCGCCTTCGGCCTGCTGATCCCCATCTTCTTCATCTCCAGCGGCATGGGCTTCGACATCGGGTCGGTGTTCACCGACCCCAAGGTCTACCTGCGGTTGCCGGTGTTCCTCGCCCTGTTCCTGATCATCCGCGGCATCCCGACGCTCTTCTACTCGGAGCTCACGGACCGCGACAAGCTGGGCCTCGCGTTCTACTCCGCGACCTGCCTGCCGCTGGTCGTCGCCATCACCGAGATCGGCACGCGCACCGGCAAGATGCACGACTACACCGCGACGGCGCTGGTCGGTGCGGCAATGGTCTCGGTGCTGACCTTCCCGCTGCTGGCGAAGGCCGTCCGCCCGGCCGCCGGCTGAATCCGGCCGGCCGGACGAGGTCGCGGTGGCGGCGTGGACCGTGGTGATTGCAATGTGGGGGATCGTGGGGTAGAGTGGGGCGAAATGGGAGAGAGACCCCGTGCTGCTCGGCGAGTACGTCCAGAAGCTTGATGCCAAGAACCGCCTTACCCTTCCCGCGAAGTTCCGTCCGCACTTCGCGGACGGAGTGGTGGTCACGAAGGGCCTGGACGGCTGCCTCCTCGCGTTCAACCGCGACGGGTGGGAGCAGTTCGCCGAGTCACGGCTGGGACGGCTCGATCCGTTCAGCCGGGAGGGCCGGGTCGTGAGCCGCCACCTGTACGGCGGGGCGACCGAGGCCGAGCTCGACGGCCAGGGACGCGTGATGATCCCGCAGCCGCTGCTCCAGCACGGGGGGCTCTCGAAGGAGATCGTTGTCGCCGGCCTGCGCGACTTTCTCGAGATCTGGGATCTCGGTGCATGGCGGCGTCAGGAGGCCGAGTCGGAGGGGAGCGTGGAGGATGTTGCCGAACGTCTCTCACAGCAATAGTTCAGCCATGGCGCATGTCCCGGTGCTTGCCGCGGAAGTCTCGCAGCTCCTCGAGCTGCGGCCCGGCGACACGGTGATCGACTGCACCTTCGGCGCGGGCGGCCATGCCGCCGTGCTGGAGCCGCAGCTCGGCCCCGGAGGGACCTACGTCGCGATCGACCGCGACCCCGACGCCAAGCATTACTTCGACGCGTTCGCCGCGAAGGCGACGGCGCGGACGCGGTTTGTCCGCGGCAACTTCGCGCTGGCGCTCCGGAACCTGGCGGCAACCGGCACGCAGGCCGACGCGGTGCTGATGGACCTCGGCATCTCCTCGATGCAGGTCGACCAGCCGGAGCGCGGGTTCTCGTACGCCGCCGACGCGCCGCTCGACATGCGGATGGATCCCGCGTCCGAGCTGACCGCCGCTGAGGTGGTCAACGAGTGGGACGAGCGGGAGATCGCCCAGGTGCTGGCGCAGTACGGCGAGGAGCGGTTCGCGCGGCAGATCGCGCGGTCGATCGTCCGCCGCAGGGCG
Source organism: uncultured Actinomycetes bacterium (assembly GCA_963809205.1). GTDB lineage: Bacteria > Actinomycetota > Thermoleophilia > Gaiellales > JAICJC01 > DATLLN01. The sequence goes on from CAWEIS010000003.1 coordinate 74,985, forward strand.
ACGGAGCCGTTCGAGCGCACCGGCGACCTGGTCGACGTGATCAAGTCGGCGATCCCCACGCCCAGCCGGTTCGGCCAGGGCCACCCGGCGAAGCGCTCGTTCCAGGCGCTGCGGATCGCGGTCAACGACGAGCTCGAGTCGCTTCGCGAGGGCCTCGACAACGCCCTCGAGGCGCTGAGGCCCGGCGGCCGGATGGCCGTCATCTCCTTCCACTCGCTTGAGGACCGGATCGTCAAGCGGTTCATCCGCGACGGAGCCCGCGGCTGCACCTGCCCGCCGGAGTTCCCAATCTGCGTGTGCGGTCACGAGCCGGTGCTGCGCTCGCTGACCGGCCGCGCGGTCGTGCCGACGGTCGATGAGCGCGGCGAGAACCCGCGCTCCGCATCAGCCAAGCTGCGGGCGGCCGAGAGGGCCGGCGGCGAGTGAGTGTCGCCGCCCCGGCGCCGCGTACCGCCCGGCCGCGGGGCGCAGCGTCCCGGCCGCGGCATGCCCGGGAGTCCGGCAGGCGCACCCGGTCGCGGCTGAGCCCGGCCTTCCTCTGGATCATCGTGCTGGCAGTGCTGTTCGCCGGCATCGTCGCGCTCAACGTCGGCGCGTTGCGGGGCACGATCGCAGCGAGCAAGCTGGAGGCCGAGACGGCTGCCATCAAGCAGCAGAACGCCGATCTGGCGTCGCAGGTCGCCGGCATGTCCGGCTACTTCCGGATCGCGTCCGAGGCGAAACGCCTGGGGATGGTGCCGTCGTCCCCCGGCCGCAAGGCGTTCATCCAGTTCACGCCGGGGACGGCGCCGCACCACCGCCACCACTCGCCGGCCGCCGATCAGCCTGAGAAGCCGCCGGCGGGCACGTCGGTGCACCACTCGCCCGCGCGCCCGTGAACCACCTGCCCAACAGCCGCCTGCGCCTGATCATGATCCTGTCGGTGGTCGGCTTCGCGCTGGTCGTCGGACGGGCGATCAAGATCCAGACGATCGACGCGCGCGAGCTCGTTCGCCGGGCCGACGCGCAGCAACGCCACGTCTACGACATCCCCGTGCCGCGGGGCACGATCACCGACCGCAACGGCAACCAGCTGGCGCAGCAGGTCACCTGGAAGACGCTGATGGCGTACCCGAAGCAGGTGGTCGACGCCAACGTCACCGCCGCGTACATCGCCGACCGGCTCGGCATCAAGGGCAGGAAGGACCGGCGCGCCGAGATCACCCGGCTGCGCGGGCTGCTGGAATCCGACGCCTACCAGGTACAGCTGGTGCGCCAGCTCGACCCGGCGACCGTCGACGACATCCTGTCGGCCCACCCGCCCGGTCTGTTCGCGGTGCCCGAGGCGCATCGCGTCTACCCGTTCCGCAACCTCGCGGCGCAGCTGCTCGGCTACACCGACATCGACCTGCACGGCCGGCCCAACGGCTCCGGGTTGGAATACACGCTCAACCCGTGGCTGGCCGGCAAGCCGGGCCGTGAGCTGGAGGTCAACGCGCCGGACGGCCAGCCGCTCGAGAAGCTGCAGCTGGCCACGCCGCACGATGGCCGCAACGTCCAGCTGACGATCGACCAGGTCGTCCAGGCGAAGGTGCAGAGCGTCCTCGAGGACACCGTCAGGCAGTGGAAGGCGAAGTCGGCCACGGCCATCGTGCTCGACCCGCGCACCGGCGAGGTGCTCGCCATGGGCACGGCGCCGTCCTACGACAACAACAAGGTGCACGACCTGTCGCCGTGGCAGCTGCATCAGCTGACGCGGAACCGGGCGGTGCAGGACATGTACGAGCCGGGGTCGACGTTCAAGGTCGTCACCTTCGCGGCGGCGTTGTCCGCGGGGATCATCTACCCGCAGATGAAGTTCCATCTGCCGTACGAGATCCAGGTCGCCGACCGCAAGATCCACGACGACGCGTACCGCGGGCCGATCACGCTGACGGCGTCGCGGATCCTCCAGCAGTCGTCGAACGTCGGCACCGTCGAGATCGCCCGCCAGGTCGGGCCTCACCTGCTGTCCAAGTGGATCGCGAAGTTCGGGTTCGGCAAGCCGACCGCGCTGGGCCTCTATCAGGAGCAGGCCGGCTCGGTGCTGCCGGTCGACGACTGGTACGGCTCGTCGATTGGCAACATCCCGATCGGCCAGGGCATCAGCGTTACGCCGATGCAGATGGCGGCGCTGTACAGCACCATCGCCAATGACGGCGTGCTGGTGGAGCCGCACGTGATCAAGCAGATGCAGGGCCGCGCGCCGGTGAAGCCGACCGAGAAGCGGATCATTTCGACCAAGGTCGACCACCAGATGGTGAACATGCTGAAGGGCGTGCTCGATCCGGCGGCCGGCGGCACCGGTGTGCGCGCTCAGATCCCGGGCTACACGGTGGCCGGCAAGACGGGCACGGCGCAGAAGCCGATTCCCGGCGGCTATTCGACCACCGACTACGTGGCGTCCTTCGTCGGGTTCCTCCCGGCCGACGACCCGCAGGTCGAGGTGATGGTGGTCGTCGACTCCCCGCGGGGCAACATCTTCGGCGGCATCGTCGCAGCGCCGGCCTTCCAGCAGATCGGCAGCTTCCTCACGCAGACGCTGTCGATCAAGCCCGACAAGCCCCGGTAGCCTTAAAGGATTCATGGAGCTGGCGACGCTGATCGATGCCGTGCGCCCGCTGCGGGTCGTCGGGGAACCCCAAGGCGACATCACCGCGGTGACCTACGACGCGCGATCCGCGGTGCCGGGCGCGCTCCACGTCTGCGTCCCCGGCCTGCGCGCCGACGGGCACGACTTCGCGCCGACCGCAGTCGAGCACGGCGCCGTCGCGCTGATCGTCGAGCGCGTGCTCGATCTGCCGGTCACGCAGCTCGTGGTCGAGTCGTCGCGGCAGGCGATGGCGGCTGCGGCTGACGCCTTCTACGGTCATCCCAGCGACGAGCTTCAGGTGGTCGGCGTCACCGGCACCAACGGCAAGACGACCACCGCCTACCTGATGCACTCGATCCTGTCCGCCGCCGGGCTGCGGCCCGGGCTGCTGGGCACGGTCGAGTCGCGCGTCGGCGGCGTCGTCGAGCCGGTCACCCGGACGACGCCGGAGAGCGTCGACCTGCAGGCGATCTTGCGCCGCATGGCCGACGCCGGCGACCGCAGCTGTGCGATGGAGGTCTCGTCGCACGCGCTCGAGCTGCGGCGGGCCGACAGCCTGCGCTTCGCCGCTGTCGCGTTCACAAACCTGACGCAGGACCATCTCGACTTCCACCCGGACATGGAGGCGTATTACCTGGCCAAGCGGCGGCTGTTCGATGACCCGGTGCGCCCGGGCGCCGTCAACCTGGGCGACGCCTACGGCCGGCGCCTCGCGGGAGAGGCGGCCGGGCCGGTGCTGACGTACGCCGCCTCGGGCGACGAGGCGGACGTGCGGCCGGCGGCCGTCGAGGTGGGTGAGGGAGGCGCGATCTCGCTGATCGCGCAGACGCCGCGCGGGCCGCTGCCGCTGGACGTCAGGCTGCGCGGCCACTTCAACGTCGAGAACGTGCTCTGCGCGGTGGCCGTCGCCGAGCTGCTCGACCTTCCGCACCGACGCGGTGCGTGAGGGGATCGCCGCCATGCCGGGCGTGCCGGGCAGATTCGAGGCGGTCGACGCCGGCCAGCCGTTCACGGTGCTGGTGGACTATGCGCACACGCCTGACTCGCTGGAGAACGTCCTGCGCTCGGCGCGGGCGATCACCGCCGGCCGGCTGATCTGCGTGTTCGGCTGCGGCGGCGACCGCGACCGCGGCAAGCGGCCGCTGATGGGCGCCGTCGCCCGCAAGCTCGCCGACCGCGCGATCGTCACCACCGACAACTCGCGCAGCGAGGATCCTCAGGCGATCGCCGACGAGATCACCGCGGGCATCGAGATGGAGGTCGAGCTCGACCGGCGGCGGGCGATCGAGGATGCCGTCGCCGGCGCCGCGGCGGGCGACGTGGTCGTGATCGCGGGCAAGGGCCACGAGCAGGGCCAGCAGTTCGCCGACCGGACGATCCCGTTCGACGACCGCGAGGTCGCGCGCGAGGCGCTGGAGGCGCTCACCAGCCGGAAGCCATGATCCCGCTCTCGACGGTCGAGATCGCCGCCGCCACCGGCGGCACCACCGATGTTGCCATCCAGGTCACCGGCATCGCCACCGACTCCCGGGAGGTGGCGCCGGGCGACCTGTTCGTCGCGCTCGCCGGTACCCGAGAAGACGGCGGCGAGTTCGTCGGACGCGGCGTTGGCCGCGGGTGCGGCCGCGGCGCTTGTGCCACGGGCCAACGCCGGCTCGCGTCGGGTGCGCGTCGACGATCCGCTGGTCGCGCTGGGGCGCGTCGCCGCGCTCGTCCGTCAGCGCTCGGCCGCGCGCGTGGTGGGCATCACCGGGTCGACGGGCAAGACGTCGACCAAGGACGTGCTGCGCGCGCTGCTCGAGCCCCACGTCAGCGTCGTCGCCAGCCGCGAGAACGAGAACAACGAGCTGGGTGTCCCGCTGACGCTGTGCCGCACCGGCCAGGACACCGAGGTGGTGGTCGCGGAGATGGCGATGCGGGGCCTCGGACAGATCGCCTACCTGGCCGAGATCGCGCTCCCCGACGTCGCCGTGATCACCTCCGTCGGCCCCGTCCACCTGGAGCTTCTGGGCACCGTCGAGCGGGTCGCGCAGGCGAAGGCCGAGATCCTCCACCACCTGGCGCCGGGCGGGGTCGCGGTGGTGCCCGCGGGCGAGCCGCTGCTGCGCCCGCACCTCGCTGAGCACGCCGGCCGGGTGGTCGGCTTCGGCGACGGCGAGGACGCCGACGTACGCCTGGTCGCGTTCCATCGGACGGAGGGCGGGGGCGAGGCGGAGATCGCGCTCCACGGTCGAACGTTGAACGTGCCGGTGAACTTCACATCCCGTCACGACGCCCTGAACCTGACGGCGGCCGCGGCCGTCTACGACGTGCTCGGCCTGCCGGCGGACGAGCTGGCGCGCGGGGCGGGGGACGTGCGGTTCTCTCGCTGGCGCGGCGAGGAGATCGAGCTGCCTGGCGGCGGCCTGCTGATCGCCGACTGCTACAACGCCAACCCGACGTCGATGGCGGCGGCGCTGCGCCACCTGGCCGACGTCTCGGACGGCCGCCGAACGGTCGCCGTGCTCGGTGACATGGCCGAGCTAGGCCCGGACGGGCCGGCTCATCACACCGAGGTCGGAACGCTGGCGGACGAGCTGGGCATCGAGCTGGTGGTCGCGGTCGGCGAGCTCGCCCGCGGCTACGGCGGCTCGTGGTTCGCCACCCGCGACCAGGCGGTGGGCGCGATCGGCGAGCTGCTGGCGCCGGGCGACGTGGTGCTGGTCAAGGGCAGCCGGTCGATGGGCCTGGAGGCGGTCGTCGAGGCGGTCGCCCCGTGAAGCTGGCGCTGGCCGCAGGCGTGATCGCGATCGTGCTGGCGATTGCGATCGGACCGCTGTTCATCGCGTTCTTCCGGCGTCGGGCGTTCGGGCAGCAGATCCGCGAGGAGGGGCCGGCCGGGCACATCATCAAGCAGGGCACGCCGACGATGGGCGGCGTCTTTCTGATGGCATGCGCGCTGGTCGCCTTCCTGCCGCTGAGCAAGTACACGACGCCGGCGCTGGCGGTGGCCGGAGTGATGCTGGCCTGTGCGGGGATCGGGTTCATCGACGACTACATGAAGCTGGTGCACAAGCGCTCGCTCGGCCTGTCCGGGCGCTGGAAGATGTTGTTGCTGCTGGGGGTGACGGCGGCGCTGGCCTACGTCGCCGACCAGCAGGGGTTGTCGACCGACGTGTATCTGCCGCTGATCGACGTGCGCGTCGAGTTGGGACCGGTGTACTACGTGCTGCTGTTCTTCGTCGTTGCCGGTGCCGCCAACGCCGTCAACCTGACCGACGGGCTGGACGGCCTGGCGGCGGGCACGGTGACGATCGCGATGCTCACCTACACGGCGATGATGGTGGTGGCGTTCCTGTCGCCCGGCGGCCTCACGGCGGAGGGCGCGAACAGCCGCATCGATCTGGCGATCATCGGCGCGGCGTTGGTCGGCGGCTGCGTCGGGTTCCTCTGGTACAACGCCTATCCGGCGGACGTCTTCATGGGAGACACCGGCTCGTTCGGGCTGGGTGGGGCGCTCGCCGCGATGGCGGTGTTCACCAAGACCGAGGTGCTGCTGGTGCTGATCGGCGGCGTGTTCGTGCTGGAGGCGCTGTCGGTGGCCATCCAGGTGCTGTGGTTCAAGCTGACCGGACGCCGGGTATTCCTGATGGCGCCGATCCACCACCACTTCGAGATGCTGGAGTGGACCGAGAACAAGATCATCGTCCGCTTCTGGATCGCGGCGGCGATGTTCGGCGCCAGCGGGTTCGTCCTCTACTACCTCGCCTACTCGAAGTTCCGATGAGAGACGGGGACTACCTGGTCGTCGGCCTGCGCCGCTCCGGGCTGGCGACGTGCGAGGCGATCCACCGGCTGTGGCCGGGCGCGGGAGTCCGCGGCTTCGACTCCGGCACCGGCCTGGACACAGCCAGGCTCGACGCGATCGGCGTCGAATACCTCACCGGACAGGACGAGGTAGGGGTGACGGGACTGACAGCGCTGATCAAGAGCCCCGGTGTGCCCGGTGAGGCGCCGGTGGTGCGCGCCGCGCGGGCCGCGGGCGTGCCCGTGTGGGGCGAGGTCGAGCTGGCGCACCGGATGCTGTCCAACCCGTTCGTCGGGGTGACCGGCACCAACGGCAAGACCACCACCACCGAGCTGATCGGCGCGATGCTGCGCGCCGGCGGGCTGTCCGTCGAGGTGGCGGGCAACGTCGGCCGCGCCCTGACCGAGCTACCCGGCCGGATCGACCCGGACGCGTGGGTGGTGGCCGAGCTGTCCAGCTTCCAGCTCGAGGACATCGACACGTTCCACGCCGAGGTGGCCGTGGTGCTGAACATCACGCCCGACCACATCGACCGCCACGGCTCGCTGGATGCCTACATGCGGGCCAAGCTGCGCCTGCTCGAGAACCAGCGCCCCGAGGACGTCGCCGTGCTCAACGCGGACGACCCGATCCTGCGCTCGGCCGACCTCCCCGGACGCGGCCGCCGGGAGTGGTTCTCCCGCGATCAGTCCGACCGGATCGACTGGCAGCATGCGGGCATCCGTGGCCAGCACAACCTCGAGAACGCTCTCGCGGCCGCGCTGGCCGCCGAAGCGATCGGCGTCTCACTGGCCGACCGCGACTGCGCCCTGCGCGAGTTCACCGCGCCGCCGCACCGGCTTGAGCTGGTGGCGACCCGCGACGGCGTCTCGTTCGTCAACGATTCCAAGGCGACCAACCCCGAGGCCGCGATGATGGCGCTGACCGCGTTCGACGACGGCATCCGCCTGATCCTCGGCGGCTCGCTGAAGGGCGCCTCGTTCGCCGAGCTGGCCAAGGCCGTCGCCGACGGCCCGGTCGCCGGCGTCTACCTGATCGGAGAGGCCGCCGGCACGATCGCCGCAGAGCTCGACGAGCGCGACGTCGCCCACACCGACTCGGGCGACCTGGCCACCGCCGTCGCCCAGGCCGCCGCCGACGCGTCACCCGGCGACACCGTGCTGCTGTCGCCCGCTTGCGCGTCCTTCGACCAGTTCCGCGACTTCGAGCACCGCGGCGACGAGTTCCGCCGGCTCGCCGGGGAGGTGCCCGTTGGCGTCTGAGACGGCGTCCGAGGCAGCGCCCGCGACTCCGCGGCGGCGGGGCCGGCGGCGGCGTGAGGCGGTCGCGCCGATCGAGTACCACCTGCTGATGCTGGTGACGCTCGGGCTGGTCGCGTTCGGCCTGATCATGGTCTACAGCGCGTCCAGCGGTACCGCGGTGCTATACGGCCGCGACCCGGTGTCGGTGTTGTTCAAGCAGGGGATCTACGCCGGCCTGGGCATCGCGCTGATGGCCGGCCTGGCGCGTTTCCCGTACCGCCGTCTGCGCTACATGGCGGTGCCCGTGCTCGGGCGTCGTCGTGCTGCTGCTGGTGCTGGTTCTGGTGCCGGGCATCGGCGCCGAGATCAACAACGCACGGCGCTGGCTGCTGCTCGGCCCGATCTCGATCCAGCCGTCGGAGTTCGCCAAGGCGGCGATGCTGCTGTTCGCCGCCGCGGTGCTGGCCGCACGCCGCCGGCCACCGCAGACGCTGATGGAGCTGATCAACCCGCTCGGCGCCGTGGTGCTGGTGGTCTGCGCGCTGGTCAAGATCGAGCCCGACCTGGGCACGACCATCGCGATCGTGCTGATGGTCTGCGGTGTGCTGGTCGTGGCGGGGACGCCGTTCCGGCTGTTCCTCTCGGTGACGATCCCGGCGCTGGTCGTCGTCACCTACACGGTGATCCGTGAGCCGTACCAGATGCAGCGCATCACCACGTTCCTCGATCCGCAGAAGGACCCGCAGGCGACCGGGTATCAGGTGATCCAGGCGATGTACGGTCTGGGCAGCGGCGGGTGGACCGGTGTCGGACTGGGCAACGGGACGCAGAAGAGCTACACGCCGGAGGCGTCGACGGACATGATCGCGTCGGTGATCGGCGAGGAGCTGGGGCTGATCGGGATCCTCGTCACCGTGCTCGCCTTCGCGGCATTCGCCGTGCTCGGGTTCCGGATCGCGATGCGCTGCAAGGATCCGTTCGGCAAGTACTTGGTCGCCGGCGCAACCTGCCTGGTCGCCGGTCAGGCGTTCGTCAACCTGGGCGCCGTGCTGGGCGTGCTGCCGCTGACCGGCGTTCCGCTGCCACTGATAAGCTCGGGCGGCTCGAGCCTGGTCGTGATGCTCGCCCTGGTCGGCGTCATGCTGAACGTGGCCGACAGCGAGATGGCGGTGTCGTCCCGCGCACGCGGCCGCACCACAACCTCCGATGCCAAACCCAAAGCCTCTTCCAAGCGCGCAGCCGCGGGTGCTGATCGCAGCCGGCGGCACGGCGGGACACGTCGTCCCGGCACTGGCGGTGGCCGCCGAGCTGTCGGCTAGCGGCGCCGAGGTCGAGTTCGCCGGCGGCGACCGGATCGAGGCGCGGCTGGTGCCCGAGGCCGGCTATCCGCTGCATACGTTCGACGTGCGGGGCTTCGAGCGGCGGCTCTCCCCGGCGCTGGCCACGTCGGCGTGGAAGGCTGCGACCGCGCCCGTTGCCTGCCGGCGCATCATCGCCCGGGTGCAGCCTGATGTCGTGTTCGGCGCGGGCGGCTACGTGTCCGGCCCGATGCTGCTGGCGGCGCGGGCATCCCGCGTGCCGGGTGCGCTGCTCGAGGTCGACGCGCACATGGGCCTCGCCAACCGGCTGGCGGCGCCGCTGGTCGAGCGCGTCTACCTGTCGTTCCCGATCGAGGGCCGGGCCGGGGGCAAATACCTGGTCACCGGCCGTCCGATCCCAGGGGAGCCTGCCGACCCCGGGGAGGCGTGGTCAGGCGACGTGCTCGCCTTCGGCGGCAGCCTGGGGGCGACCCGCCTGAACGCCGCAGTCGCGCCGTGGGCGGGGGGCGACCTGGGGGTGCTGCATGTCACCGGCGACCGCGAGTACGAGCAGTACCGGGAGCTGGACGGCGACCGCTACCGCGTGCGCGCCTTCTTACCGGAGCTGCACTGGGCGCTGCGCGGCGCCAAGCTGGTGGTCGCGCGCGCCGGCGGCTCGATCTTCGAGATCGCCGCTGCCGGCAAGCCGGCGATCCTGGTCCCTTCGCCCAACGTCACCGCCGACCACCAGACCGCGAACGCGCGACACCTGGAGCGCGCGGGCGGCGCGGTCGTCATCCCCGATGCCGAGCTGACGCACGAGCGGTTGGATTCCGAGGTGCGGGCGCTGTTGGCCGATCCGGAGCGGATGCGACGGATGGGGGAGGCGGCGTTCGCCTGGGCGCGGCCGGACGCGGCGGCCATGATCGCCGACGACCTCCTTAGACTCCACAGGCGATGAGCTTCACCGACCGCCGCTTCCACATGATCGGCATCGGCGGGGCCGGAGTCTCGGCCCTGGCGACCGTCGCCTACGCCTGGGGCGCCGAGGTCACAGGATGCGACCGCGCCCGCACGCCGTACCTCGACCGGCTCGAGCGGTTCGGCATCCCGATCTCGATCGGGCACAGCCCCGATCACCTGGCGGACGGCATGGAGGTGGTCGTGTCCAGCGCCGTCGGCGCCGACGAGCCGGAGCTGCTGGCAGCCCGGGACAGCGGGCTGCGGCGCCTGCATCGCGCCGAGCTGCTCGCCGAGATGGTGCTGTCGCGGCGGTCGATCTGCGTCGCGGGCGCACACGGCAAGACGACGACTTCCGCGATGATCGCCTACGCCGCGGTGCGGCTCGGTCTCGACCCGACGTTCCTGATCGGTGGCGATGTGCCGCAGCTCGGCGGCAACGCCGGGCCGGGCGGGGGCACCCTGCTGGTCGCCGAGGCTGACGAGTCCGACGGCAGCCTGTCGCTGCTCCGCCCGCGCGTCGCGGTGGTGACCAACGTCGAGCTCGACCACCACTCGCGGTTCGCGTCGCTGGCGGAGGTCGAGGCGCTGTTCCGGTCGTGGACGTCGGAGCTGCCGGCCGGTGGCGCGCTGATCGCGCCGGAGTCGATCGTGCTGCCTTCGCCGGCGCCGCTCGAGCGGTTCGGATCGGGCGACGTCGAGTGGCAGGTGAGCGGCGTCGAGGTCGCGGCCGAGGGCACCGGGTTCTGGTTGCGCACCCCCGACGCGACGCCGATCCACGTCACGCTCGCCGTGCCCGGCGAGCACAACGCGCTGAACGCCGCAGCCGCGGTTGCCGCGTTGCATGCGGCGGCCGGAGTCGAGCCCGCCGAGGCAGCCGGCGCGCTGGTCGGCTTCGCGGGCGTGGGGCGGAGGTTCGAGCGCCGCGGCACCGTGGCCGGTGCGACCGTGGTCGACGACTACGCGCACCACCCGACCGAGGTCGCCGCGACGATCAAGGCGGCCCGCTCGCACGCGCCGGGCCGCGTGCTGGTCTGCTTCCAGCCGCACCTCTACTCGCGCACCGAGGCGCTGGCGAAACACTTCGGGATGGCGTTGGCGACTGCAGACGAGGTCGTCGTCACCGACATCTACCCGGCCCGCGAGGCGCCGGTCGAGGGCGTCTCGGGCCTGCTGGTGGTGGACGCCGTGTCGGAGCTTCGCCCGGGGATGCCGCTGGCATGGCAGCCGACGCTGGAGCAGGCGGCGTCGTACCTGTCCGGGCGCCTCCGCGAGGGCGACCTGGTGCTGACCGTCGGCGCGGGGGACGTGCGCCGGGTCGGCGATCTGCTGCTCTCGTGACCGTCCCGGAATCCGTCACACCCGACTATCCGATGTCGCGGCTGACGACGGTCGGCACCGGCGGGCCGGCGCGGTACTTCGCCCGGCCCGGGTCGGTCGACGAGCTGCGCGAGCTGCTGCGGTGGATCGAGGCCGAGCGGCTGGCGACGGCGATCGTCGGCCTGGGCTCGAACATGCTGGCGGCCGACGCTGGATTCGACGGCGTCGTCGTCCGCCTGGCCGGCGAGCTGGCGAAGGTGGAGCGCGTCGACGACACGACGATCCGTGCCGGTGGCGGCGCCTCGCTGGCGGTGGTCGTGAAGCGCGCCGAAGGGTGGGCGCTGGCGGGCATCGAGTTCGGCTGTGCGATTCCGGGCACGGTCGGCGGCGCTGTGCGGATGAACGCCGGCGCCTACGGCGGCGAGATGCAGCAGGTGCTCGGCCAGGCGCTGGTGCTGGCCCCCGGCCGCGAGCGTCGCGGCGGTGCCGGTGAGCTGGGGATGCGCTACCGCGGCTCGAACGTCGCGCCCGACGAGGTGGTCGCCGAGGCGACGCTCGCGTTGCGGCCCGGCGACCGCGACGAGATCCGGGAGATCGTCCGCGAGATGCAGGGCCGGCGGCGTTCGGCCCAGCCCCAGAAGGTGCGCACGTTCGGGAGCGTGTGGCAGAACCCGTCGCCAGCGATGACCGCCGGCCGGCTGCTCGAGCAGTGCGAGCTGAAGGGGTTCACGGCGGGCGGCGCGCGGATCTCTCCGGTACACGCCAATTTCATCGAGAACACCGGCTCGGCGACGTCCGCGGACGTGATTGCGCTGATGGTCGAGGCGCGCCGCCGGGCGCGCGAGCGCTTCGGCGTCGAGCTGCACCACGAGGTGCAGATGGTCGGCCCCGTGTCGCTGCCGGACGACTGACGCAACAACGGGGTCAGACCCCTTTGTTGCGTCGCAGGACTCCGACAGGCTGCGACGAACCTCGCACGCATGCAGGTCATGTCGAGCGTGGAAGACGCCTTCGTCGTCCGTCGCCGCGCGCTGCGCCAGGCGCAGGGCAAGCGGCGACTGATGCTCCTGATGGCTGCGATCGGCGTCGTCGTTGCCGTCGCCGGCTACTGGGGTCTGCGGATGTCCTCGGCGTTCGACGTCACCCGCGTCCAGGTGGTCGGCACGTCAGGCCCGCTGGGCGCGCAGATCGAGCAGGCCGTCGCGTCGAACACTCACGGCAAGAGCCTGCTGGGCATGGACGCGGCCGCCATCCAACGCCGCGTCGAGGCGATTCCCTTCGTGCGCTCCGCGCGGGTCGACCGCGCCTTCCCGCACACGCTGGCCGTCCACGTCGTGCCGTACACGCCGGCGGCCTACGCCATGATCGGCAAGCAGGTGTACCCGATAGCCGCCGACGGCCGCGTCCTGGCCGATCACGGCAAGGTGCCGCGGGCCGCGCCGGTCGTCATGCTGCCCGACGGGACGACGCTGGCGGTGGGGCAGCACACCGGCGACGAGAACATCGCGTCGGCGCTCGAGGTGCTGAACAACGCGGGCGGCATCGGCGGCCACGTCACCCAGCTGATACCGCGGTCGGGCACGATCACCGCCGTGCTGGGCAAGGGCGTCCAGCTGCGGTTCGGGACGCCGTCCGACCTGACCCTCAAGATGGAGGTCGTGCAGCGAGTCCTCAAACGGATCACCGGGGCACAGCGTCACGAGCTGGCGTACCTCGACGTATCCGCGCCGTCGCGGCCGGCACTCGGCTTCCATGGCACCTCACCCTCAACTACAACCTGAGAGTTCGAACCATCAGGTTCCGCTTGACACAGAGAGATCGGGAGAGTACGCTCTCTGCCGTGCCCCGTCCCGGCCGTCGTTTTTCGGCCTGGAATGAGGGCTCTTCGTGTTTTTGGGAACAGTCTCACCCTCTGGGTGAGAAACAGGGCATCCGACGCCCGGTAGCGGAGGTCAGTTCAGCATGAGGGATCAAAGCGGCAACTATCTGGCAGTGATCAAAGTCGTCGGGGTCGGCGGCGGTGGCACCAACGCCGTCAACCGGATGGTCGACGCAGGTCTGCGCGGCGTGGAGTTCATCGCAGTGAACACGGACGCCCAGGCGCTCCTCATGTGCGACGCCGACGTCAAGATCCACATCGGGTCGAAGATCACGCGCGGCCTCGGCGCCGGCGCCGATCCGAACATCGGGCGCGAGGCGGCGATGGAGAGCCGCGACGAGCTGAAGGAGGCGCTGAAGGGCGCCGACATGGTCTTTGTCACCGCAGGCAAGGGCGGCGGCACCGGCACCGGCGCGGCGCCGGTGATCGCAGAGATCGCGCGCGAGCTCGGCGCGCTGACCGTCGGCGTCGTCACCCGCCCGTTCTCGTTCGAGGGCCGCAAGCGCGCCGACCAGGCCGACCAGGGCGTGAAGATCCTGCGCGAGAAGGTCGACACCCTGATCATCATCCCCAACGACCGCCTGCTGCAGGTTGTCGAGAAGCGGACGTCGATCGTCGACGCCTTCCGGATCGCCGACGACGTGCTCCGCCAGGGCGTCCAGGGCATCACCGACCTGATCACGGTGCCCGGCCTGATCAACCTCGACTTCGCGGACGTCCGCACGATCATGCGCGACGCCGGGTCGGCGCTGATGGGCATCGGCATTGCCAGCGGTGAGAACCGCGCCGGCGAAGCCGCCCGCGCCGCCATCTCCTCGCCGCTGCTCGAGGCGTCCGTCGAGGGTGCCACCGGCATCCTGCTGAACATCACCGGCGGTCCCGACATGGGGCTGTTCGAGGTGAACGAGGCCGCCGAGATCATCGGGTCGGCCAGCGACCAGGACGCCAACATCATCTTCGGCGCGGTGATCGACGAGGCGATGGGCGACTCGGTGCGCGTGACGGTGATCGCCACCGGGTTCGACAAGCGCGGCGCGCGACCGGCTGCGGCATTCGCCGGCTTCTCGACGGAGCGGGAGCGCGGCACGTCCGCGGCGGCCGCCTTGGAGACCACGATGCCCGAGCTGGACGTGCCGGGCGACGCGCTCGAGATCCCCTCGTTCCTACGCGAGGAGTAGCAGCCGAGGCGGCACCCGCGACTCTCGGCGTCAACCACGCCGAAACGCGCCACGCGGAGCGGCACTACGGATGGTGGCTACGTGCAGGGGTTTCTCGCGTGGTGGCACCAATATGGCACCACGAGCGAGGGTCGTTCGGTGAGCGACGTACTGATCCCGTACCACTAGCGGCACTCAGCGTGGGAAGAGGTGGCCCGACCGAGGGTGCCATCATGCGCGTCGTTCGCTGCTGCGCGTTTGACATGCGATTCGTAAACGATCGATACTTCAGAGCTAGAGCTCCGAAGGGGGTCACGATGACTGGCAAGCGCGTGGTGATGGCGACTGCTCTCGCTTTGCTTGCGGCGGGTCTGATTCCGCTATCCACGGCTAGCGCAAAGGTGCCCGGGCCGAATGGGCGGATCGCGTTTTCGCAGTTTGATCCGGCCTTCGAGCAGAAGTCGACCTACACGATCAATCCGGATGGCACGGCGCTACGCCGCCTGTTTGAGCGTGGATCTGAACTGGCGCACTGGGCGCCGTGGGGTCGGCAGATCGCCATCTTCTGCTGTGACGACGGCATGGTGGCGCACATCATCAACCCAGACACACAGCGGTTTCGTGAACTGCCTAGCCACTATCCGGCCCTCGAACTGCATTGCGGGTTCAGCTGGTCGCGGGACGGGCGGCTTGCGTGTGAAACGTTTGGCGTGACCGACCCCCGCTTGACCGGCATCTATTCGATGCGCTCGCGAGACGGCCGCGGCCTGCGGAGGATTACCACGAACCCTGGCGGGGATGACATTCCTGGCGACTACTCGCCAAACGGACGCAACTTGGTCTTCATCCGTATGAACCAACGCGGCAACATCGCCGGCTTGTTCGTCAAGACGCTCGGTATCGGACGCGCCCACCGGACCACTCCACCCGGGTTCCTCACGCTCGGCGATTCACGGGGCAGCTGGTCACCGCAGGGCAACAAGATCGTCTTCGCGACCCAGACCGCGCCAAACCGGCAGCCATCACTATGGATCGTGCGGGCAGACGGCAGTCAGCTTCACCGCCTCCACATCCCCCGCGACTGCGGCGGACTGGCAAGCGATCCCCAGGCAGTCGGCTGTTTCCAGCCCTCCTGGTCGCCCAACGGCCACCGCATCGCGTTTGTTCGCAGCAACCCAGGTGGCGGCGTGGACATTTACACCGTCAGCGCCGAAGGGCACGGCCTCATCCGAGTCACCCGCTCAGGACGCGCGGTTGAGCCGGACTGGGGGCCGCACCCACTCATACATTCCGGTTGAAAAGCGCCAGGTGCGTGAACACGCCGGCCTGATCCACCCGACCAAAATCGCCTAACCGCAGCTCCGCGGCGGAGCGGCCGAGTCGCGAGGCGGTGGCTGCGCTGGAGGCCTTCGCCAGCGCGAACGGGTGGCGAATTGCTGCTTAGACCGCACCCGCCACGACGGCTGCTCCCCGCGAAGAGGAAAAGGAGCATCCCGGCACGCTGTGACCTGCCTAGCAGCGCCGGAGTCCACCCGCGGCGTGCATTCCGCCCGGGCGGGGGCGGTGGCAGTCCCTCGCCCGGGCGACCCACGACCGGAACGGAAACCGGAACCCTTGGTGCCTTCCGCCGCCGCGGGGCTGGGTGTACGGTGCGCCTCAAGCGCTCGAGCCGGATGGCACGAGCGAGGCCCGCACGGCCAGCATGAACGACCAAGAGATCTAGGACGAGATCGTTGGGTTCTTCGAGTCGGCGAGGCGACCCGCGAGGCGTTTGGCGCTGGTGAGGCTGCCGGTTGGTGGGCTCGCCGGCGGGGGATGAGCCAAGAGGAGTTCAACTACTTTATGGCTGGCTTCGCGTTCTACTGGGAGCGCTACGACTCCGACGAGTGGCTGAACTGGACACCCAAACGGGACACGGACTTGATCGTCATGCTGTCCCTCAGGGCGTGGAAGGATCGATACGGCGACGCACCGAGCTGGCGGTCGTCCGCCGGCTAGACGCTTCGTGGTCGTCGACCTTTCATCGGCCGCAGACAACTAACGCCGAGGGGCGACCGTTCAATTGGGCGCTCGCCCCTCGGCCCTGCGAGACTGCGCATGTGGGACACTCGCTGGCGAGGCACGCCAACCAAGCCGAGGAGCACGCCCGATGGGATTCATGGACTCCCTCACGCAATGGTGGCACAACAAGACCGCGAAGACCGACGAGGCAACCCAGGAGCCGGGCGACGTCGACTCGGAGCCAGCGGCCGCCGAGACCGCGCGCAGCGGCAACGACGCGTACGAGCCGCACCACGTCGAAGAGCTCCGTGAGTCTGCCGTGGAACGCGAATCCGACGACTGACACCGAGGGGCCGGCGTTCAGCAGTGATCGCCCCGCCCCCGGTAGGCTCGCCCGCGTGCTGCGCACCCTCAGCATGGAACGACTAGGGACGAGACTCAGCCGAGCAACCCGGCGAGGACGAGCTTCCGTACCTCGAACCCTGCGTAACAGTGACCAGACCGCTCTAGCGGCGTCCTCTAGAGAAGCGCTCGCTCGAATCGCGGGTCGTCGCGGACGGCCGCGAAGTCGTCGTCCCTGCGTGCGTCCTCGCGGAACTGCTCGCGCAGCTCGACAGACCGTCGGAGGTGGGCGAAGGTGTCGTCGCCGGTGTCGCCCGCGAGCGTTGCGAAGCACGCGTAGTTGTAGTTCAACCCCGCGTGATCAGGCATGTGTTCGAGGGCGCCGCGGACGGCGCTGAGCGCGTCGGCGTACCGGCCTTCGCCGTACGCGTTCATGGACTCGGCGTGGAACGGCCATGCCTCGCCCCAGTCGATGGCTTGGTACACCTCGCCGGGTGTGGCGCCGAGAGCGAGGACCGTGCCGTCCCCGGTCGCCCTTCGCCGGGCCTGCGGCCCGACGTACACCAGTGTTCCCGGCGGCGCCTCGACCACCTCGCCGTCGACCTCGAACGTCGCCTTCCCGTCGAGCACGATGTACAGCTCCTCCTGGCCCGACCCGGCCTCGTCGTGCTCGCTGATCAGCGTCCCATCCTCGCCCGGCGTGAAAGCGTTGACCCCGAACGAGTGGATTCCGAGGTGCTCGCGCACCGGGATGTCTCTGCCGCGCCGCTCGATATCGTCGAGGTGTGCGACTCGCCAGTTCGGCTTGTCGTTCATCCGGTTCCCTCCCTCTCGCGGCCTCGGTGCGAAGTGTGGATCGTACCCGCGTTTCCGGGATGTTCAGTGTGAGCGCATCCCGCAGGATGCCTGTAACGCGCGGTCGATGGTGTGCGATGTGGCTGTACATGCCGTCCACCGACTCCGACGCCCGCTCCGCGGAGGAGCACAACCCCGGCCCCGACCCCTCGCAGGAGGGCAGGTCGCCGTTCTCGCGGCGCGGCAGCGTGCGGCGCACCGAACTGCTCGACGCCGCAGTTCGCGTGATCGGCAGGGTGGGCGCCCGTTCGGTCAGGGTCGAGGACGTCGCCCTGGAGGCGAGCGTGTCGACGCCGCTGGTCTACTACTACTTCGAGAACCGCACGGAGCTGATGGCCGAGGCGTTCCGGCACGCGAACCTCCATCTGCTCGCCTCCCATGGCGACGACGAGGGGCTGGACGGCCGGGAGCGCGTCCTGCGCCGGCTGCTGCGCGACATCGGCGACGATCAGGAGACGACCCAGGCATGGGTGCTGTGGAGCGAGCTGGCCGGCGCCGCCGTGTTCGACGAGTCGCTGCGCGAGCCGATCAATGACGGCTACCGGGCGTGGGTGGAGCAGATCGCCTCGCTGATCCGCGTTGGCCAGCAGGACGGCTCGATTGCCGGATCGGTGGACGCCGAGCGCGCCGCCGAGACGCTGACCTCGATGATGGACGGGTTGAGCACGCGGTCGATCCTCGGCGGCCTGACCGTGCAGCGTGCCGAGGACCTCGCAGCCGAGTGTGTCGAGCGGGTGCTCGATCCGCGGACTTGACCGCGATCTGCACATGATTCGTACCGATCCTCAAACAACCTGACTTCCTTAAGTTGAATGTCAATTAAGCACGGCTCCGATTGTAATCGCCCAACGAAGCCCGTAACGTCGGCGTGACCGAGTTGGTGGCCACCTCCTAGACGTCGTAGGAGGAGCGGTCGGTCGCCGGAACCCCTGACCGGCGGCCGGCCGTACGCCTACAGGCGGGCGGTGCAGGTGCCGATGACACCTGTATGGCGCCCGAAAACCGCCTGCAGGCTCTGTTCGATCTGCTGACCGCGCTTTCCTCGACGCTCGAACTCGAGGAGGTGCTGTCGCTGTTCACCGCCAGCGCGGCCGAGCTGACCGGCTCGAGCTCGGCGGAGCTGTCGCTGGTCCACCCGGACGGCGAGACCGTAATCATGCTCACGGACTGGTCGGGCAACTGGGGCACCACCGTCGGCGACGCCTACAGCGAGGCCGGGGAGACGTACCCGATGCACCGCTTCCAGACGATCCGCCGGGTGATCGAGGATCAGCGCCCCGAGCAGTGCCGCGTCTCGGATGCCTGGGCCGAGCAGGAGCTGCGCGAGTCGATCGAACGGTACGGCATCAGATCGACGCTGATGCTGCCGCTGATCGCCAGCGGCGACACGATCGGGCTGATGGAGGTCATCGACACCCGCGATCGCGTGTGGGAGGACTTCGACGTCGAGTTCTGCCAGGCGCTCTGCAACGTGGTGGCGCCGGCCGTGCGCAACGCGCTGATCTACCGCGAGATGCGGGAGATGGCGAGCCGTGACCCGCTGACCGGGCTGCTCAACCGGCGAGCCTTCGGCGACCGCATGCAGCAGGAGCTCGACCGCCACGGCGATCTCAGCCGCGTCGCGCTGCTGGTGCTCGACCTCGACGGCCTCAAGCGGATCAACGACACGGAGGGCGGGCACGCCGCCGGCGACGCGGCGCTGCAGCTGTGCGCCGAGGTGATGGCGTCGAGCATCCGCGCGACCGACGGCGCGTACCGGCTGGGCGGCGACGAGTTCGCCGTCATCCTCGAGGGGGCATCCGACTTCGACGCGGTGCGCGTCGCCGAGCGGATCGCCCGTGGCCTTCAGGAGCGCAGCGAAGGCCGGTTCTCGTTGTCCGGCGGTGTCGCGTCCGGCGCGTCCGGCGCCGGCTCGACGGACGTGCTCTACCGCCTCGCAGACCGCGCGGCGTACCGCGCGAAAGGCCAGGGCGGCGGCCGCACCGAAGTGTCCCAGGCCGCATAGCCGGATCCCCGTAGCCGCACTAAGATGGTGGAGCAACCGAGCGGCAGTCATCCGCCACCCGGTTGACCCTTGACGCAAGCGCCCCGGTAGTTCCCTAACTACCGGGGCGCGTCGTCGTTATGGGCCGCAGCTTTCAGTAGACTGCGCTTCCGGATGCCAGAGGAGACCGCGCTGCGCCGGACACCCCTCCACGACCGCCACCTTGCGGCCGGCGCGCGGATCGTTCCCTTTGCGGGCTGGGAGATGCCGGTGCAGTACGAGGGCATCATCCCGGAGCACCTCGCGGTGCGCAGCCATGCGGGCGTCTTCGACGTCTCGCACATGGGACAACTCGAGCTGCGCGGCGCGGGGACGATGCGGTTCGCGCAGGCCGCGCTGTCCAACGATCTTGACCGGATCGGCCCAGGCCACGCCCAGTACACGCTGCTGCTCGAGGACACTGGCTGCCCCGTGGACGACCTGATCGTCTACCGGTTCGCGGACGACCACCTGCTGCTGGTCGTCAACGCCAGCCGCACCGACGCCGACCACGCCTGGCTGGCCGAGGGCATGCCGTCCGACGTGACGATGGACGACCGGTCGGCCGAGCTGGCGATGCTCGCGCTGCAGGGCCCGGCCGCGCTGACGCTGGTCGAGCTGCCGGAGCTGCCGCCGTTCGGCTTCACGCGCGCTGAGGTGTGCGGCGTGCCCGCGATCATTGCTCGCACCGGATACACCGGCGAGCCCGGCGTCGAGCTGATCTGCGGGCCCGAGCACGCCGGACCGCTCTGGGACGGCCTGCTGGCTGCTGGGGCGACGCCGTGCGGGCTGGGCGCGCGGGACACGCTGCGGCTCGAGGTCTGCTACCCGCTGTACGGCAACGACCTGTCGCTGGAGCGGACGGCGCTGGAGGCGGGCCTCGGCTGGGTCTGCGCGCTGGACGCCAAGGACTTCGTCGGCGCCGCCGCGCTGCGCAGCCAGCGCGAGCGCGGCAGCCACGACAGGCTGGTCGCCTTCCGCATGACCGACCGCAACATCCCCCGCCAGGGCATGCCGATCAGCCCGTCCGGCGAGGTGACCAGTGGGACGAAATCGCCGTCGCTGGGAATCGGCATCGGGATGGGCTACGTGCCCGCGACGTCCGCGCTGCCGGGCACGCAGATCGAGATCGACGTCCGCGGCAGGACGGCGGCCGCGGAGGTTGCCAAGAAGCCCCTGTATGTCAAGGAGAAACCATGAGCGACGCCAGTTATCCCGCCGACCTGCGCTACAACGAGGCCCACGACTGGGCGAGGGTCGAAGGGGATGTCGCCACGTTCGGGATCACCTGGTACGCCCAGGACTCGCTCGGCGAGGTCGTGTACTTCAGCCCGACCGCCGCCGGCGAGGAGATCTCGAAGGACGGCGAGTACGGCGAGCTCGAGTCGACCAAGGCCGTGTCCACGCTGATCGCACCGTTGTCCGGCGAGGTGATCGAGACCAACGATGCCCTGGACGGCAACGAGAGCACGGTCAACGACGACCCGTACGGCGCGGGGTGGCTGATCAAGGTGCGGCTCAGCGATCCGTCGGAGGTCGACACGCTGATGGATGCTGACGCCTACCAGGCCTTCGTGGACGCGCTGTGAGCTTCACCTCGCTGACCGAGCGCGACCTTCAGGTGATGCTGGAGCGGATCGGCGTCGGCTCGCTGGACGAGCTGTTCGCCGACATTCCCGAGGCCCTGAGGCTGGGCCGGGATCTGGACGTGGGGCCGGCGCTGACCGAGTCCGAGCTGGTCGCTCACATGACGGAGCTGGCGTCGCGCAACGTCGACACCGGCCGGGAGCTCTCGTTCCTGGGCGCCGGGATGTACGACCGCTACGTGCCCGCGGTGGTCGACATGATGATGCAGCGCGGGGAGCTCCTGACCGCGTACACGCCCTACCAGCCGGAGATGAGCCAGGGCGTGCTGCAGGCGATCTTCGAGTACCAGACAGCGATCTGCGAGCTGACCGGGATGCAGGTCTCGAACGCGTCGTGCTACGACGGCATGACCGCGGCGGCGGACGCGTGCTTCGTCGCCCGCCTGGCGACCCGGCGGGCGAAGGTGGTCGTCACCCAGACGCTGAACCCGCAGGCTCGGCAGGTCGTCCGCACGTTCGCGCCGGGCTTCGGGCTGGAGGTCGTGGAGGTGCCGCACGTCGAGGGGCGGACCGACCCCGAGCAGCTGCGGGAGGCGGCCGAGGACGCCGCCTGCGTGATCTTCCCGCAGCCGAACTTCTTCGGCATCCTCGAGGATGCGCCGGCGCTTGCCGCCGCGGCCAACGACGCCGGCGCACTGCCCGTCGCCCACGTCGACCTGATGACGCTGGGCGTGCTCGAGGCGCCGGGCGCGTACGGCTGCGCGATGGCGATCGGCGAGGGGCAGAGCGCGGGCAACTACCTGTCATACGGCGGCCCGCACTACGGATTCCTCGCAGCCCGCATGGAGTATGCCCGCCAGCTGCCGGGCCGGATCGTAGGAGAGACGGTCGACCGCAACGGCGAGCGGGCGTTCGTGCTCACCCTGCAGACGCGCGAGCAGCACATCCGCCGCGAGAAGGCAACGTCGAACATCACCTCCAACCAGACGCTGCTGGCGCTGGGCGGGCTGGTCACGCTGTCGTGGCTGGGGCCGCAGGGGCTGCGCGAGGTGGGCGAGCGGTCGATGGCGCTGGCCGAGCACGCCAAGCAGCGGCTGGGCCTGCCGCCGGCGTTCGACCAGCCGACGTCGCACGAGTTCTGCGTGCGCACCGGCCGGCCGGCGGACGAGGTGATCGCCGCCGCCAAGCGCCGCGGCGTGCATCCCGGCTACCGCATCGGCCGCGACTACGAGGGCCTGGACGACGCCATCATGGTGGCGCTGACCGAGAAGCGCACGATGGCCGACATCGACCGGCTGGCCGAGGTGCTGGCGGACGTCCTGGCCGAGGTGCCGGCATGAAGCTGATCTACGAGCGGTCGCAGGCGGGACGCAGGGCGGGCACTGTGCCCGACCAGGGGCTGCCCGTGCCGGAGGTGCCCGAGGGGCTGCGACGGTCGCAGCCGCCGCGCCTGCCCGAGCTCGCCGAGCCCGAGCTCGTGCGCCACTGGACGGCCCTCTCACAGCGCAACTTCGGCATCGACACCGGCTTCTATCCGCTCGGCTCGTGCACGATGAAGTACAACCCGCGCGTCAACGAGCGCGTGGTCGGCCTGCCCGGCTTCCGCGACCTGCATCCGTACCAGGAGGAGGAGGACTGCCAGGGCGCGCTCGAGCTGATGTGGCGGCTCCAGGAGATCCTGGCGGAGATCGTCGGGCTGCACGCGGTCACCCTCCAGCCGGCGGCCGGCTCGCAGGGCGAGCTGACCGGACTGACGCTGATGCGGGCGTACTTCGCCGATCGCGGCGAGCTGGAGCAGCGGCGCGAGATCGTCATCCCCGACACCGCACACGGCACGAACCCCGCGAGCGTTGCCATGGCCGGCTACACACTGGTCAAGGTGCAGGTCGACGAGCGGGGCAACATCGACGTCGACGACCTGCGGGCGAAGGTCGGGCCGCAGACCGCCGGCCTGATGCTGACCAACCCGTCGACGCTGGGCCTGTTCGAGGAGCAGATCACCGAGATCGCGGAGATCTTCCACGACGCCGGTGCGCTGCTCTACTACGACGGCGCCAACCTGAACGCGGTGTGCGGGATCTCGCGGCCCGGCGACATGGGCTTCGACATCCTGCACTTCAACCTGCACAAGACGTTCTCGCAGCCCCACGGCGGCGGCGGACCCGGCGCGGGCTCGGTCGCCGTCCGCGACATCATCGAGCCGTACCTGCCGACGCCGGTGGTCGTCCGTGACGGCGACACGTACCGGCTGGATCACGACCGGCCGAAGTCGATCGGCCGCGTGCGCGGGTTCGGCGGGCCGTTCGGCGTGTTCGTGCGCGCCTACGCCTTCATCCGCATGTGGGGGCCGGGGCTGCGCGAGATGTCGGAGACGGCCGTGCTCAACGCCAACTACCTGCTGGCAAGGCTGCGCGACGCGTACGAGCTGCCGTACGACCGCCTATGCATGCACGAGTTCGTGCTCTCGGCGCGAAACCTCAAGCGCGAGCACGGCGTCACCGCGCTGGACGTCGCCAAGCGGCTGATGGACCACAACTTCCACCCGCCGACGGTCTACTTCCCGCTGGTCGTGCCCGAGGCGATGATGATCGAGCCGACGGAGACCGAGGCCGTGGAGACCCTGGACGAGTTCTGCGAGGCGATGCTGGCGATCGCGGGCGAGGCGGCGGACGATCCGCAGCAGCTGAAGGACGCCCCGCACTCGCGGCCGGTCAGCCGGCCGGACGAGGCGCTGGCCGCAAAGCGGCTGGTCGTCCGCCACGAGTTCGATCCGACCAGCTGAGGTGGCGCTCGACGCCGTCCTGTTCGACTACGGCGACACACTGTTCGCGTTCCGCTACGAGGAGCGGACGCACGAGGGGGCGGTGAGGGCGCTGCTCGACGCGCTGGCGGTGGACGCCGATCCCCAGCTGTTCGTCGACGGCTTCTGGCGGCACTTCGACGCCGTCCGCAGCGAGCTCCCGGCGAACGCCGAGGTGGTCTACCAGGAGCTGATGGCCGCGGTGCTGGTGGAGGGCGGCGTTGACACGGATGGCCCGGCGCTGTACGAGGCGCTGCGAGCCGAGCACCGCGCCTGGGCGCCGGCCCGCGAGCTGCATCCGCAGTCCATCGAGCTGCTGGAGACGTTGCGCGCCGACGGCCTGCGGATCGGACTCGTCTCGAACGCATTCGACCCGGGCGAGTTCATGCGTGAGGACCTCGCCGTCCACGGGATCGCCGGGCTGATCGACGCGGCCGTGTTCTCGTCGGAGCTGGGCGTCCGCAAGCCCGACCCGCGCATCTACTGCGCCGTGCTGGACGATCTCGGCGTCGAGCCGGCGCGCGCGCTGTTCGTGGGCGACCGGGTGCTCGAGGATGTTCAGGGCCCTGCGGCGCTGGGCATGGACACCTGCCTGGCCACGTACTACCGCTCCGACGAGGGCGATCAGACCCTCGCCGGAGCGATCGCGAAGGAGCCGCTCGACGTGGTCAGCATCGCCCGGTCCCTCGGCTGACCTCCGGCGGTCGGGATCGGGGAGGATCGTGATCGACCGGGACGGAAAACCGAGCTCGCGTGTTGCTCACTGGACGCCCGGGGAGGGGGTGTTCTTCCCGTAGGGGTGGACGGTAGACTTGAGCCATGGGCGGAATTCGGCAACGACTCCCGATCGCGCCAGCCTCGACCGAGGTGGAGTGCAGAAGGTGCGGCGTCGTCTGCCAGAAGGTCGTCCATCCCCAGCGGTGCCTCGAGCAGGGGTGTCCGTTCCTGTACGCCCATGAGCAGTTCGGGCGCCGCTACGTGGGGTGCATGCAGAAGGTCTTCACGGCCGAGATCGATCTCGAGCTGCTCCAGCGGGCGCGCCGGCGGCGAAACGGCTTCGGCGCGATCCGTGCCGTGCGCGAGCCGCTGGCGATCTGTGGCGGAGAGGTGGAGCGCGCGTATGAGCACCGCGATGAGCCGATGGGCTGCGTGAACCCCGAGTTCCACGAGCTACCCGACGCGACAAGCTTCCGCATCCAGGTCAACGACCGCACATGAAATTCAGGCTCCTGCTGCTCGCCGCGGCGCTGGTCGGCGTCGGATCTGCCGTTGTGCTGCAGTCCCGCGGGGAGGCTGACGCCCCGGCCACACCGGCCGCGGCGGCGGTCACCGCCGATCACCCGGCGCCCATCGCGCCTCACCGCAAGGCGGCATGGTCGCTGCCCACCGCCCCGGCTGGCTCACACCACCTGGTCGGGCGCGTCAAGCAGACCATGCGGACGACCGCCGGGACCGTGCATCCCTGGACAGCACTGGGATCGCAGACCTGGCTCCTGATCGTCCGCCACCGCGGGCACGTCGGGTGGGCGCTGGTGCCCGGCGATCCGCGCTCGCACCTGGCTCGGGTCGACCTGCGCCGCCTGGAGCTGCGCTGGACGGGCGTCGAGGTGGAGGTCGACGTCAGCTCCCTGACCATTGCCGTGAAGGACGGGAAGCGGACGCTGGGCACGTTCCCGGTCGCAGCCGGGCTGCCGACCAGCCCGACGCCGCGCGGCCGCTTCAGCGTCACCGATCGTGTGAGCTTCCAGTCTGGCGGTCCGTACGGGGACTTCGCGCTCGGGCTTTCCGCGCATCAGACCGCCGGACTGCCCGTCGGGTGGACGGGCGGCGACCAGGTGGCGATCCACGGCACCGACAACCCCTCGTCGATCGGCGCCTACGCGAGCCTCGGGTGCATACGCGTGGGCACAGCGGCGCTGCGCCTGCTTCAGAAGTCCGTGCCGCTGGGCGCGCCGGTCGTCGTCCACGGATAGTGGGTCACTCGTCGGCCGAGGGCGGCCGCCGGCCGCGCTTGGTCTGGCTGTCGCGCCGCTTGCTGTGGAGCCGCCGCTCGCGGGCGGCGGCGGACGGCCGGGTCGGCCTGCGGGGAGGCGGCGGCGGAGCCAGCGCGGCACGCATCGCCTCGGTGAACCGCTCGATGGCGAGGCTGCGGTTGCGGGTCTGGCTGCGCTCGTCCTGGGCGACGACGCGCAGGTGGCCGTCGGCGTCCAGCCGGGTGCGCAGCCGGCGGCGAGCGAGCGAGCGCTCGCGGTCGGACAGCGACGGCGACCCCTCCAGGTCGAACACCAGCTCGACGCGCGTGCTGGAGGTATTGACGTGCTGGCCGCCGGGCCCGCCGCTGCGGCTGAACCGGAAGCGCAGCTCGGACAACGGCAGCGGCCGCTCGGCGCCTATGTCGAGGACGCCAGCTTCGCCCACTGCCGGACGCCCTTCCTGTGCAGGCGGCGCAGCGTCTTCATGTCCCCGACCCCGGGGCCGTGCCCGTCCTGGCCGGCGGTCTCCATCACCGCGGGGAGCTCCTGCAGGCGGGGGCAGCCAAGGAACGCGGCCATGCGCTCGCCGATCTCGCCCTCGCCGACGTTCTCGTGGCGGTCGCGGTGCGAGTCGAAGGGCATCTTGGAGTCGTTGACGTGCAGCGAGCGCAGCCGGTCGAGGCCGATCCGCTCATCCACCTCGTCGAGCAGGGCGTCCATGTCCTCCGGCGTACGGATGTCGTAGCCCGACGCGAACAGGTGGCACGTGTCCAGGCAGACGCCGACCCGATCGGGCTGGCCCAGCTCGTCGACGACGGTCTGCAGCTCCTCCAGCGACACACCCATCGTCCCCTCGTGACCGGCGGAGTTCTCGATCAGCAGCCACGGGTCGAGCGAGTGGCGGTCGCACTCGCCGAGCACCACCTGGAGGGCGGGGACGACCTGGTGCATCGCCTGGTCGAAGCCGCGGCCGAGGTGGCTGCCGAGGTGGAAGACGACGCCCTCCGACCCGATCGTGTGCGCCGTCTCCATCGTCTCATTCAGCGCGTTGATGGACTTGTGGTAGATCACGTCGTCCGTCGCGCCGAGGTTGATCAGGTACGTCGCGTGGCACACGACCGACCCGACGCCGGCCTCCGCGCGCCGCTGCTTGAAGCGCTCGACGGCCTCCGCCTTGTGGTCGGTCTGGCGCCACGCACGCGGGCTCTGCGTGAAGACCTGGACGGCGTTGCCGCCGATCGACTCGATGCGATCGATCGCCTTGTCGATCCCGCCGGACGTGGAGACGTGAGCGCCCAACAGCATCGCCGCAGTCTACGCTTAGCCGCTCATGCCTCCGGTCAAAGTCCGCTTCCCGCCGAGCCCGACCGGGCTGCTGCACGTCGGCAGCGCGCGCACGGCGCTTTACAACTGGCTGTGGGCGCGTCACACGGGCGGCAGCCTCGTGCTGCGGTTCGAGGACACCGACCGCGCGCGGTCGACGGACGGCGCGATCGACCAGGCGCTGCGGGTGCTCGAGTGGCTCGGCATCGACTGGGACGACGGGCCGTACCGGCAGACCGAGCGGTTCGGGTTCTACGCGGAGACGGCGCAGCGGCTGATCGACGAGGGCAAGGCGTACCGTTGCTATTGCACGCCTGAGCAGCTGGAGACGGAGCGCGAGGCGGCGCGTGCCGCCGGCCGCCCATGGATCTACTCCGGCCGCTGCCGGACGCGCACCGACGACCCGATCGGGCCGTCCGCGATCCGCCTGATCGTGCCGGCCGAGGGCGAGACGGTGATCGAGGACTCCGTTCGCGGCACCGTCCGCTGGGAGAACGCGCTGCTCGGCGACCACGTCGTTGTCCGCTCAGACGGCAGCCCGACGTACCAGTTCGCGAATCCGGTGGACGACATCGACATGGGGGTGAACACGGTCGTCCGCGGCGAGGATCTGCTGTCGTCGACGCCCCGCCAGCTCGCGCTGTACGACGCGCTGGGCGCCGACTGGCCGGCCTACGCCCACCTGCCGATGATCCTCGGGCCGGACAAGAAGAAGCTGTCGAAGCGGCACGGCGCCGTCTCCGTCGAGGAGTTCCGCGACCGCGGCTACCTGCCGGAGACGATGCGCAACTACCTGGCGCTGCTCGGGTGGAGCTTCGACGACCACACCACGGTGATGACGACGGACGAGCTGATCGAGCGGTTCACGCTCGACCGGATCACGAAGAGTCCGGCGGTGTTCGACTTCCAGAAGCTGGAGTGGCTGAACGGCGAGCACCTGCGCGCGCTGGCGCCCGACCGGTACGCCGCGGATCTGCTCGAGCATCTGCGCCACTCGGGGTCGCCGCTGGCCGACGAGCCGGAGGGGGTGGCCGAGGCGGCGCCGATGGTTCAGGACAAGCTGCGCGAGCTGGGCGGGTTCGAGGACTTCGCCGGATTCCTGTTCCGGCCGTTGCGGATGGATCCCGACGCCTGGGCGAAGGTCGAGGCGGACCCCGACGCGCGGCGGTCGCTGGACGCGGCCGAGCAGCGGCTCCGGGAGCTCGACAGGTGGGACGCCGAGGCGATCGAGGCGGCGCTGCGGGCGGCGTGCGAGGACACGGAGCTGAAACCGCGTGTGCTGTTCACGCCGGTGCGGGTGGCGATCTCGGGGCGGACGGTGGCGCCGGGGCTGTTCGAGAGCCTGGCCGCGCTCGGCCGCGAGGAGTCGCTGGCGCGCATCGAGACCGCGCGCAGGAATCTGGAGGCTGACGGCTAACACCCCTGGAGGCAGATGATGACCTCCCAGAACCTTCGCTCCGCAGCGGCGGCGCTGCCGCGCTTCAGCGTCGCATCCCTGACCCTCGCGCTGGCACTCTCACTGATGCTGGCCGGTGCCGTCGGGATCTCGGCCTGGTCGATCCGCAGCGATTCCGGTGCGAGTCCGGCGGAGGTCTCCCACGCACGCCAGGTCGCCTACCAGCAGGGCTACGACGCCGGGCAGGCCTCCGGCGTGAAGAAGGGCAAGGCGCAGGGCTCGAAGGCGGGCTTCGAGCGCGGCCGCAAGCTCGGGCTCGGCCAGGGCAAGATGAAGGGCCTCAAGGCCGGCTACGAGAAGGGCAAGACCGAGGGCTACCAGCAGGGCTACTCCGCCGGCGTCGCCTCGGTGCCCACCCAGCCGGTCAAGAAGAAGAAGCACGGGTAGCCCACCCGGCGCGCGGGCGTCGCCCGCCCCCCGGCGCAAGGGCGTAGCCGGCCGGCGCCAAGCCCTAGCTTGCCGGGCGCGAGGAAGCGAGCACGCGCCCGTGCTAACCCACGCGCGACCCGTGCCGAACCCGTCACGGCCACGTCACGGCGGCCGTCGGCCCTGGCACTGTGCCCGGCACCACGCCCGGCACCGTGCCCGGCACCCCTCGCGTGGGGCGATCGGGCCACCCCAGATGGGTGGGGGGTATGGGGGGACTTGGCGGCCCTGGGGTTTGGCGCGGTTGCCGGAGGTGTAGCCTCCCCCATTATGGGGTTGGCGATCTTGCACGATGCTGCGAGGACTGCTGGGGTTGCGACTGTCCTGTTCTGCCTCGGCTGCATGACGACGGGCCTGTTCGGGATCCTCATGATGTCGCAGCGCACCCAGCCCGAGCGCGCGATGGCCGCGTTCCGCCTGTCGCGCAACATGGCGCTGGTCGGCGGACTGAGCGGCGTCCTCGGCGCACTCACTGCGGTGCCCTACTTCTGGATGCTCGGCGAGGTGGACGATCAGACCGCGCTGGTCACGGAGCTGCTGCTGTTCGGCCTGGTTGCCGTGTGGGCTGTGCTCTCCGCCGCCGTGCTGGTGCGCGACGCGCGTCGGCAGTCGCGCTAGACGCTACGCGGCGCGCAGCGCGTGGACGGCTGCGAGCCATGCGCGGACGGCGTCCGTTTCCGGCTCGACGAGCGGGGTGCCGGCTTCATCCGCGCCAGCCGCAGGTGCCCCTCACACGCCGCGTGCAGCGACGCGTATCCGGTGGCGGCGCGGTGGATCCGCACCGCGGTGTCGTCGCGCAGCGGCTGGAGCAGGATCGTGATGTCGGCGCCCGCGTCGATGTCGGCGCCGGTCTCCGCCGCCGCCCGCAGCACGCGGTCGGTGCACGCGGCCTGGTCGCCGTGCACGCGGGGATCGGCGAGCAGGTAGAGGCAGGCCGGCTCGCCCGGCGCCGTGGACCGCGTCCATGCGGCGAGCAGGTCGCCGAGCCGGTCCTGGCCCAGCCAGGCGGGTGTCGCCAGCAGCGCCGCCGGGGCGGGAGGGTCGAGCTGGATCGCCGGTCCCGAAGTTCGAGCATGGAGCGGCGGGCGGGACGCCAGCTCGGTGATCCGCTCCGCGTACCGGAGTGCGACCCCGTGCCAGCCGAAGGCCTGAGCGGCCGAGCGGGCCGCCTCGCCGCGCCGGGCGCGCTCCCCCGGGTCGGCCGCGACCTCGAGCAGGATCCGCCGGAGCGCCGCCGTGTCCGGATCGAGCGAGTACGGGGAACCCCGCGGTGTCCATGCCGTCAACGCGCCGCTCGGTCGCCCGCTTGACTCCGGCCGGCACGCGCCAGCACGCCTCGTCGGGCACGAACTCGTCGGTCGGTCCGCCCTCCGTGACGATCGCCGGTAGGCCGCACGCCATGCCCTCGAGCGCGGGCATGCAGAACCCCTCGCCGCGGTACGGCAGAGCGGTCGCATCGCACGCCCGGTACAGCGACGCGATCTCGGCGTCCGTCAGGTCGTCCTCGAGGTACACGATCCGCGGCAGCCTGCCCTCGTCGGCGTGGGTGCGCACCGGCCCGCGGTCGGACCCGGGGTAGATCGAGCCGGCGCCGAAGTCCTTGATCACCAGGCAGACGTCGTCGCGCCCCGTGAACGCGTCCAGGTACGCCGCGATCAGCAGGTCGGGCGCCTTGCGGGCGACCATGCCGCCGACGAACAGGAACCGGCACCCGTCGGGCGCGTCCAGCTCCATCCGCGGCCCGTCCGGCGTGAAGGTCTCGAGGTCGACGCCGTTGCCGATCACCTGGATCCGCGCCGGGTCGATCCCGTCCTGGACGTACATCCGCTTGACGTACTCGGACGGCACCCACAGCTCGTCGACGTTGCGCTGGATCGGGCCGACCCACGCCTGCGGGATCGAGCCGAACTCCCACGGCTGGATCACCGCCAGCCGGCCGGACGCGGCGGAGAAGTCGGGCGGCCACTGGTGGCGCACCGTCACCTCGGCGGCGAACGGCGCGGCCGCGCCGGCGGTCGACCCGTCGCGCAGCAACCGCTCGACGGCGAAGCCCTCCGCGGCCAGCTCGTCGCAGACGTTGGTGTTGATCACCGAGAGGCTGGTCGGCTTGCCCTGGTCGCCCCGCCAGCTGACCGAGATCGGCAGCGTCCGCCCGGTCGATTGCGAGGGCCGCTCGCCGGCGTAGTAGCGCTCCAGCTCGTCGACGTAGGCGGCGAACGGCGCGCGGCGGCCGGATGCCCGCCTGCAGTCGCTCCAGCAGGCCTGGCTCGTCGCCAGGCGGTCGAGCGCGGCGGCGAGCGCGTCGGCGCGTCGCGGCCGTCGACCAGCAGGCCGTCGACGCTCGTCGCGCACCGACTCGGCGATCCCGCCCATGCGCGCGGCCAGCACCGGCACGCGTCCGGCCAGGCACTCGGCCACCATCAGCGGCGCGCAGTCCCACCACAGCGACGGGATCACGGCGACGTCGACCCCGCCAGCAGCTCCGGCAGCCGGTCGTGCGAGAACGCGCCGCGAGCTCGACCACGCCGCGCGCGTCGAGCGCCCGCAGGTGCTCGGCGAACGCTCCGGGCACCTCGCCGTGGATGCGCACGGCGATCGTCGGCCGTCGCGCCGCTGCGCCGCCTCGACCAGCAGCTGCGGCCCCTTGTGCGGGTAGGCGGAGCCGAAGAAACCGACCGTCAGCCGCTCGCCGACCGCGGCCCGGGCGCGCGGTCGCGGCCCAGCGGCTCCCAGATCTCCTGGTCCTGCGGCATCGCCTGGCGGACGACGTCGATCATCTCCTCCGGGTAGCCGGCGCCGACCAGCGTCCGCTCGCACCGCCTCGGAGACCGCCAGGCAGACGCTCGACGCCGCGCGCGAAGCGCGCGCGGATCTCGCGTCAGCCGCTCGCGGTAGCCGGCGGCGTCGCCGCGCGCCGACGCAGGCGGCGCAGCGGCGCCGCCGTCGCCGGGCCCGTGGCACAGATCGAGCTCCTCGTCGTACAGGTAGGCGCGCGGGCAGGCCAGCCAGTAGTTGTGGGTCGAGAAGTAGCGAGGGGATGCCGCGCGCGGCGGCCTCGTCGATCAGCGCCGCGCCGAGGTTGTGCAGGTTGTGGAAGTGCACGACGTCGGGCCGGTGCGGTCGAGCGCCTCGGCGAAGGCGCGGGTGATCGGCGGGTCGTCGATCTCGCGCCGCGGGTTGCCCAGGTCGAACAGGCCGTGCGGGCGGTTGAACACGCCGATCAGCCGCACGCCGTCCTCGTCCCACGTGCGCACCTCGTACGGCTCGGCTCCTCGGTGCGGCCGACCGCGGCGTGGAAGACGGTCACGTCCCAGCCGCGGCGCGCGAGCTCCTTGGCCACCAGCCGGGGCACGATCGTTCCGCCGCCGGAATCGTTGTAGCCGAACGAGGTGAGCATGATGCGAGGGGACATCGCGCTTCACGATCGTCAGGTCGCTCACGTTCTTGAGGCGGCCGACGATTAGGCGGGCGAGATGCCCCGCCCCTCGGTCACCGTCGTCCTCTCGGTGCGCAATGGCGCCGAGTTCCTGGCGCGGTCGATCGAGAGCGTGCTCGCCCAGGATGGGGTCGAGCTGGAGCTGCTGGTCTACGACAACGGCTCGAGCGACGGCTCGGACGCGATCGCCGAGGGCTATCTCGCCGATCCGCGGGTGCGGCTGACGCGGAACCCGCCGGGCCTTCGATTCCCGGACAGCATGAACCTCGGCCTGGAGCGCGCATCCGGCGACTTCTTCGTCCCCTGGGCCTGCGACGACGAGATGCTCCCACGGAACCTGGCGCGCAAGGCCGAGATGCTGGCCGCGGCGGACGCCGGCCTGGCGTTCGGCGGCTGGCTGCTCGACCGCGGCGACGGCGAGCTCCGCGGCGTCGTGCTGCCGGCGATGGGCGATGAGCCGCGGCTCCTGCCCGCGCCGTCGCTGTTCCCGCTGATCGCCACGGCGAACGCGATCGCGATGCCGACGGTGCTGATCCGCACGGCGGCGCTGAGGGAGGTTGGCGGGTTCGACACCCGCCCGGAGCTGACCTGCGACTGGCTGCTGTGGCTGCGGCTGGCGCTGCGGGTGTGGCGCCGTCTGGCTGCCCGAGCCGTTGGTGCTCTACCGCGAGCACGACGCCAACGGCTCGTCCCGCGCCTGGGCCGGCGGCACCTTCGCGACGGAGCTTGTGGCCACCATCAGCCGGGCGCTCGGCGACGAGCGCTTCCCGCCCGAGTGGGACGGCCACCGCGAGCAGATCCTGACCGGCGTCGCCGTCGGGCTGGCGGACGGCCTCGCCCGGCACGGGCACCGGACGCTGGCCGACAGCCCGTACCCTGCGCACGCCGCGCTGGCCGGCGTGCTCGCGCGCTACCCCCAGAGCGAGATCCTGCGCGACCTCTACCGCCGGCCGTTGCCGACGCCGGACTGGCGCCGCCGGCGCTTCCCGGCCTGGCCGTCGCCGCGCCGGCCTGGACGCGGAAGTCGGTCGCCGACGCGGTGGGCAACCTGCGGGCGCTGGCCGACGGCGGGCTGGTCGACGGCTGCTGCGTCGCCGTGTCGCCGGCCGACCTGGACACCGCCGTTGTGCTGCTCGAGTCCGAGCTGGAGCGCGGCCCCGAGGTCGGCCTCGATCTGGTGGTCTGCGACCAGCCGCTGGAGCCGCTTCGCCCCGGCTGCGTGTTTGTCGCTCCCTGGGGCGACGAGCTGGCCGTCCTCGCCGAGTCGATGGGCGTGCCGGCGCTGACGTTCGGCATGCCGACGCCGTACGACGACTAGCCGACGCCGAGCATGCGGTGGAGCCGGTGGAACGTGGGCTGGAACCCGCGCGCCGGCCAGAACCGCGACGAATGCAGGTTGGGCACCCGCCAGTCCGTGGTGACGGCGTCGTAGCCCGCATCCGCCGCCCAGCACAGGGCGTGTTCGGTGAGCGCCGTCCCCGCCGCGTCCGCGCAGGTCGGGCATCGTCGCCGCGGTCGAGAGATTGACGTGGCGCACGCCGACTCCGACATCCGGATCGTCCGGTAGAGCAGCACGAAGCCCGCCGGCCGGCCGTCCAGCTCCGCGATGAAAGCGCGTCGTCGGGCAGCTCGAACGACTCGGCCCAGCTCTCGCGGACGTCGGGTGCGGACGGCGGCGTCAGGCCGGTGAACACCGGCGGGCCTGCCTGGTGATCCCAGATCAGCGTCGACATCGGCATGATCGCCGCTCGAGGTCGCCCGGTTCGGCGCGGCGGACGGTCACGCCCTCGGGGAACGGGCGCTCGGGCGCACCACTCTCGCGGATGGCGTGCAGCTGCATCTGGCCGAATCCCAGCCGGTACCAGGGGTCGAGCAGCTCGTCGATCGCGGGGATGTTCGCCAGCTGCAGCCGTGCGCCCGCATCCAGCCAGCCGGGAGCGGCGGCGGCATACAGGTCGCGCATGGTCTCGCCGTCGGTCGCGGCCGAACCGGCCCGGTCGATGACCGCATGCGTGCCCCAGACGTCATTCTGAGCGACCCGGCCGAACAGGTAGCCGGCGACCTCGCCGTCACGCTGGGCGACGGCGCCGAGACAGCGTCGCGCGTCCAGGCCTGCTCGACCCAGCTGCGGGCGTCGCCGTCCGCGAGCAGCGGCTCGGCCGCGCGATGCCCGGCATGGCGATCCGCCAGCAAGATGCGGCGCCGCCGACGTGCTCGTCGGCGAAGGGGGCGATCATCCGGCAGCGTACTGGGACCGTCGAGCACGGCCAGCGCTCCGGGTCGCGCGACCGGTCGAAGCGTCGGGCAGGCGTCACGAACCCGGGGACGCCCAGCCCTTCGGCCTCGGCCAGGTCGGGTGTCCCCCAGGGCGCCAGGCACGCCATCCCCGGGCGCAGGATCTGGTGGAGCTCCGCGGACGATACCTCCACGGCGCCGGCCACGACCGGCGTCAGCGCCGCGCGCGGCACCTCGGCCCCCTCCCGGAGCGCCAGGGTCAGCCGCTCGGCCACGCCGGCGGCCCGGCAGGTACGCGACTTCACGCAGCTGCCCGAGTCCGGTTGGTGCTCGGCAGCGCGGAAACGCTCTCCTGCCCGAGCACGCACTCGATCGCCTCGGGAAGGAACCGCTCGCCGTCCTTGACGGACGAATTCCCGGACGGGCACGTCCCGAGCGGGCGTTCTCGCCACCACGGCGCGATCGGGCGGTATGTCGGCCGGCTAGGCGGATCACGCCGCTCTCCGCGAGGCGGCTTCCACCGCCCGGCGGATCTCGCCGCACCCGGGCGACCTGGTCGCGGCGCAGCGACGCCGCTCGGGAGGTTGATGCCCTGCGTCGCCGATCGCCGTCGCCACCGGCGCGCGGCCTGGCCGGCGCGGCCAGATCGGGTAGGGGCTGATGGGCGGGAACATCGGCCGCGTGTCGATGCCCGCCGCGCGCAGGCGCGCCGCAGCGCGTCGCGGTCGAGCCCGGACTCCGGGCCGACCAGGATGCTCGTCATCCAGTAGATGCTGCGCGCCCACTCGGCCTCGTGGTTGAGCGTGATGCCCGGCGACGTCCGCGAGCTCCTCGGCGTACCAGGCGAAGATCCGCCGCTTGGCCTCGACAGCTCGTCGATGCGCTCCAGCTGGCCGAGGCCGATGGCGGCCTGCAGGTTCGACATCTTGTACTTGAAGCCCGGGTCGTCGATCCAGAAGCCCGGGCGCGCGTCGCGGCCATGATCCCGTAGCGCGCGGCTCGTCGACCAGCGCGTCGTCGTCGGTGACGAACATGCCGCCCTCGCCGGTGACAGGGGCTTGGCGCCCTGGAAGCTGAACGCCGGCGCGTCGCCGAAGCTGCCGACGCGGCGGCCGCGGAGCTCGCGCCGATGCGCCGGCGCGGCGTCCTCGATCGACGCGGAGGCCGTGCTCGCGCCGCGATCGGCGACGATCGCGTCCATGCGCGCCGGGTGGCCGTACAGGTGGACCGGGATGATCGCCTTCGTCGCGCGGGGTGATCGCCGCCTCGAACGACGCGGGGTCGAGGCACCAGCTGACCGGCTCGACGTCGGCGAAGACCGGCGTCGCGCCGATGTAGGCGACGGCTGGCGGTCGCGACCCAGGTCGGCTCGGGGACGATCACCTCGTCGCCGGGGCCGATGCCGAGCGCAGCAGCGCCAGGTGCAGCGCGCCGGTGCAGCTCGAGGTGGCGATCGCGTGCTTGGCGCCGACGTACTCGGCGAACTCGCGCTCGAACCGGGCGATGTAGCCGCTCCAGCGGGCGTTCCAGCCGGTGCGGGCGGCGTCGGTCGCGTAGCGCCGCCTCGCGCGGCGAGATCGACGGGCCGGCGGTGAGGATCGGCTCGCCCGCGGCGCCGCGGCCGGCGCGCACACTCCATGGCGCAGGAAGCGCCGTCGGACGCGCGTCACCGCCGCGGCGGGGACGAACGACCGTCGCGCTCGGACCGCGGCGCGGGGCGTGCGGGCGGCGTCGCGGAAGCCGAGCTTGCGGAAGAAGCGGATCGCATGGCAGGTGTCGGCGGGCACGTGCAGGTGGATCCGCGCCGGCGCGGAAGCAGTTCCTCGGCCCAGGCCCGCAGGCCGGCCAGCGCGGCGCCCATGAGGCCCGGGGGGCGGCCGCTCGCCGCGGACGACGTGTCGAGCTCGAGCGAGCGGTCCGGAGGTGTCGGCCGCCGCCAGGCCGACGTGGCCGACGGTGTGGCCGAAGCGGTCGAGGACGAGGAAGAGGATCCGGTCGGCAGCGTCGAGGAGGCCTCGCGCAGCCAGCGCCGCGGTGCCGTCGGGCGTGACGGGGCCCCGGGCGGGGAAGGCGAACGAGTTCTCGCGCGCGCCAGCGGCGCCGGGTCGGCGATCAGGCGCTCGTCGCCCGCATGCAGCTCGCACACGGGCACAGCATCCCGGCGGCGGACAGCAGCGGGATCGAGCGCGCGAGCAGCTCCTCGAGGGGTCGCGCGGACTTCATGAAGGCGAGCTCGCGCGAGGAGGGCCGGCGCGCGGTACGTCCGCGGCGGCTCACGTCGTCGGCCACGCTGCCTCCCCTTCGGGGAGCAGGCCGCCGGGCCGTGTCTGCGACGGCGGGGCCGGAGAGGCCGTAGTGGTCAGACCAGATAGTCGCGCGAGCCGACGGCGTGGGCGAAGGTGTCGGGGAAGCCGACGCGGCGCAGGACCGGCGCCAACGCCGCCTCGGCGAGCGCCTCGGCGGCGGCGCGAGCCGAAGCCGGCGACGACGGAGTGCTCCTCGACGGTGACGACCGCGACCGGTGCGGGCGGCGGCCGCGATGAGCGGCCTCCGCGTCGAACGGCTTGACCGTGCCGAAATGCAGAAGCAGGGTCGTCGACGCCGTCGCGCGGCGAGCAGGTCGGCGGCCGCGGTCGCCTCGCGCAGCGCCGTGCCGGTGCAGGCATGATGGTGACGTCGGCGCCCGAGGAGCAGCGATCGCCCGGCCGATCTCGAAAGGCGGCGTCCGCAGGCAGCGGGCGCCGGCTCGCCGTTCTTGCCCAGCCGCAGGTAGACGGGGCCCTCGTGCGCGCAGGCAGGGGATGCGTGGCCCGCTCGGCGTCGGCCGGATCGCCCGGGGCGAGCACGGTCATGCCGGGCAGCACGCGCATCAGGGCGAGGTCGTCGATCGCGTGGTGGGTCGGGGCGAGCGTCCCCGTAGGACACTCCGGCGCCGACGCCGACGAGCTTGACGTTCGCCTCGGCGCAGGGCGACGTCGACGCGCACCTGGTCGTGTGGCCGCGACGTGACGAACGGGCGCGATCGAGTATGCGAAGGGCACCTTGCCGGCGTAGGCCAGGCCGGCGGCGACGCCGACCAGGGTCTGCTCGGCGATGCCGACGTTCAGGTAGCGGCCAGGCGCGGCGCTGCCTCGAACAGCTCGAAGAGGCCGACGCCGAGGTCGCCGGTCAGCGCCCACACGCGGTCGTCGGCCGCGCCGGAGCTCGGCGAGCGCTCTGAAGAAGGCGTCCCTCACGCGCGCCTTCAGGCGCTCTCCCACGTCGAGCCGGCGAACGGCAGGTCGCGCTGGTGCGGCCGGGAAGCAGCGGTAGTGCGAGATGAACTGACCCTCGAGCGCTGTGCACGCCGTAGCCCTTGACGGTGCGGGCGACGATCGCCGTCGGCCGCACCCGCGGGCCGCGCGGAGGCGGCGTTCGAGCGCGCAGTGGTCGTGGCCGTCGACCTCGTCCACCGCCCAGCCGAAGGCGCGGAACTTGGCCGGCGAGCGGCTCGAGCGAGAGCACATCCGAGACCGGGCCGAGGCCCTGGAAGCCGTTTGCGTCGACGATCAGGCACAGGCCGGGGGGCGCCAGATGCCCGGCGAGCGCGACGGCCTCCCAGATCGAGCCCTCGTTCAGCTCGCCGTCGCCGACCAGGCAGTAGGTGCGGCGGTCGCGTCCGTCGCCGCGGTCGGCGAGCGCATACCCCAGGGCGACGGCGACGGGCCGTGGCCGAGCGAGCCGGCCGTCACCTCGACGCCGGGGATGTGGCGCTCGGGGTGGCCGGTAAGAGGAGCCGCCGTCGCTGCAGTAGCCGGCGACGACCGCGCGCTCCTCCGGGAAAAGCGTGCCGGTGCGGGCGAGCACGGCGTAGAGCGCGGCGGCCGCATGGCCCTTGCTGAGCAGGAAGCGGTGCGCCCGCCTCGGCGCGCAGGGTGCGGAAGTAGAGCACGGTGAGGATGTCGACGAGCCGAGAGCGAGCTGCCGATGTGGCAGCTGCCGGACGCAAGCGCCTGCTCCAGCACGAGCCGGCGCACGGCGTCGGCCTGGGCACGGACCCAGCGGCTCATGCCGCGGCCTCGGAGGATCGGCCCGGCGCCGCAGCGGCGAGGGCGAGGTGCCGGTCTGGCGGTCGTCCCAGGTGCGCCACGGCGCTTGCCGCTGGTTTCCCACAGGCCGCGCAGGAACTCGACGTCGCGGACGGTGTCCATGCACTGCCAGAAGCCGTCGTGCTGGTAGACCGCCAGCTCGCCGTCGGCGGCAAGCCGCTTCAGCGGCTCGCGCTCGAGCACGCAGGCCGGTCGTCGGTCAGGCGGTCGAGAACGCGCCGTCGAACACGAAGAAGCCGCCGTTGATCAGCCCCTCGCCCGCGGCTTCTCGCTGAACCGGCCGACCCGCGTCGCCCTCGCCCTGCAGCTCGCCGAAGCGCGACGGCGGGTGCACGCCGGTGACGGTCGCCAGCCGCCGTGGAGCGGTGGAACGCGACCAGCCGGCCGATGTCGACGTCGGCCACGCCGTCGCCGTAGGTGAGCATGAAGATATCGGAGCCGCTGTCGCGCACGTGCGCGCGACCCGCTTGACGCGCCCGCCGGTCATCGTCTCGGCGCCGGTGTCGACGAGCGTGACGCGCCAGTCCTCGTGTCGCGGCGTGGACCTCGACGTGCCCGGCCCAGGTCGACGGTCAAGTCCGAGTCATCGCCTCGTAGTCCAGGAAGTACTCGCTTGATCATGTCGCCGTTGTAGCCGAGGCACAGGACGAAATCGGTGAGCCCGGCTGCGGCGTAGCCCTTCATGAT
The DNA here is from genome assembly GCA_963809205.1 of uncultured Actinomycetes bacterium. Lineage (GTDB taxonomy): Bacteria > Actinomycetota > Thermoleophilia > Gaiellales > JAICJC01 > DATLLN01. The sequence continues at coordinate 114,469 of CAWEIS010000003.1, forward strand.
GTGCCAGAGGATCGGGCGGCCGCCGACCTCGACCATCGGCTTGGGACGGAACTCGGTCTCCTCGCGCATGCGCGTGCCCAGGCCGCCGCACAGGATGACGACAGGCGGTAGCCCACTGGCCCTGGACGACACGGGAGTCATGCCCGCGTGTTCGGCCGCCGCGGGCCCTTGTTTAGAGCAGTAGGCTGCCGCTCCGATGGCCCGGCCCCAGCCGTTCGCGGAGTGCGACCTCGCCGTCGTCGGCGCGGGGATCCTCGGGCTGGCGGTCGCGCGCGAGCTGCGCGCCGCCACCCGGGCCCGCGCATCCTGGTCCTCGAGCGCGAGGAGCCGTCGGCGCGCACCAGACCGGCCACAACTGCGGGCGTCGTCCACGCCGGCATCTACTACGCCCCGGGCTCGCTCAAGGCGCGGCTCTGCGTCGAGGGCGCGCGCGACTGTACGCGCTACTGCGACGCCCGCGGGATCCCGTCGAGCGCTGCGGCAAGGTGATCGTCGCGCTCGCCGAGGACGAGCTCGCCGGCCTCGACGAGCTCGAGTGCCGCGCGGGCGCCAACGGCGTGCCGGGCTGCGCCGCCTCGCCGCCGCGGAGATCGCGAGATCGAGCCGCACGCCGAGGGCGTCGCCGCGCTGCACTCGCCCGCGACCGGCGATCGTCGACTTCCCCGCGGTCGCCCGCGCGCTGGCGCGGCGACGTGATCGAGGCCGGCGGCCGCGTAGCGACCGGCTGCGCGGTGACCGCGGTGACGCCCCGGCCGCAGGCGGCTGCGGCTCGCACCACGGCGGCGGCGACCGCGGCGCGCCGCGCCGTCTTCTGCGCCGGCGCCTGGTCGGACCGCCTCGCGGTCGCGCGGGCGCGTCGCCCGACCCGCGGATCGTCCCGTTCCGCGGCGCTACCTGCGGCTGCGGCCCGAGCGCCGGAGCTCGTGCGCTGGCTGATCTACCCGGTGCCGGACCCGCGCTGCCGTTCCTCGGCGTGCACCTCACCCGCCACATCGACGGCGAGGTGCTCGTCGGGCCGACCGCGCTGCTGGTCGGCGCCCGCGACGCCTACCGCCTGCGGACGCGTCCGCCCCGCCGACCTCGCGCGACGCGTCGCTGGCCCGGGACGTGGCGGATGGCGAGGCGCTGGTGGCGGACGGGGCTGGCGGAGCTGCGCCACGCGGCGAACCGGCGGCGTTCGTCGCGCGGCGCGGCGCGCTACGTCCCGGAGCTGCGGCCGGCCGACGTCCTGCCCGGCCGCGCGCGGCGTCCGCGCGCAGGCCGTCGCCCGCGACGGCGCGCTCGTCGACGACTTCGTCTTCTCGCGACACGGAGCGCGCGCTGCACGTGCGCAACGCCCCGTCGCCCGCCGCGACCTCGTCGCTGGCGATCGCGCGGCTCATCGCGGACGAGGCCGGGGACACCCCGTTCGAGTGAGGTTCAAGCCTCGTTCGGGTGGTGCCGATACGACTCGTCGATGGCCGCCGCACCGTCCGAAGAGCGGATTCTCGAGCTGGTGCACGAGCACAGCCGGAAGCGCCATGCGCCCCGGCCGTTCGATCCTGCCGACCCCCAGGTGCAAGGTGTCGGGGCGGGTGTTCGACGACGAGGATCTCGTCTCGCTGGTCGATTCCTCGCTCGACTTCTGGCTCACCCGGGCCCCAGGCGACGCCTTCGAGCGCGAGTCGCCCGCCGGTTCGGCACCCGACATGCACTGCTGGTCAACTCGGGCTCGTCCGCCAACCTGTGGCCCTACGGCGCTCACCTCGCCGATGCTCGGCGACCGCCGGCTGAAGCCGGGCGATGAGGTATCACGGTGGCCGCCGGCTTCCCCACGACGGTCAACCCGATCATCCAGAACGGCCTCGTGCCGGTCTTCGTCGACGTCGACCTGCCCACCTACAACATCGACGTCGAGCCGCTGCGAGGCGGCCGTCTCGCCGCGCACGCGGGCGGTCATGATCGCGCACACGCTCGGCAACCCGTTCGACCTGGCCGCGGTCAGGCGCTCTGCGCGCGAGCACGACCTGCTGGCTCGTCGAGGACAACTGCGACGCGCTCGGCTCGACCTACGACGGCCGCACGTCGGCACGTTCGGCGACCTGGCGACGCTGCAGCTTCTACCCGGCCCACCACATCACGATGGGCGAGGGCGGCGCCGTGCTGACCGAACCGGCCGGCTGAAGAAGCTCGTCGAGTCGTTCCGCGACTGGGGCCGCGACTGCTGGTGCGCGCCGGGCGAGGACAACACATGCGGCAAGCGGTTCGACTGGCAGCTGGCGACCTGCCGGGCGGCTACGACCACAAGTACATGTACTCCCACATCGGCTACAACCTCAAGATGACCGACATGCAGGCGGCGGTCGGCCGCGCGCAGCTCGACCAAGCTGGACGGGTTCGTCGACGGCGCGGCGCGCGAACCCGCCCGGCTGCGAGAAGGCCTGGCCGCGCTCGAGGAGTACCTGTGCTGCCCGAGGCCACGCCCGGAGCGAGCCGAGCTGGTTCGGCTTCGCCGTCACCGTCCGCCCGGGGCGCCGTTCACCCGCAACGAGCTGGTCGATTACCTCGAGGGGCGCAGATCGGGACCGGCTGCTGTTCGCCGGCAACCTGCTGCGCCAGCCGGCCTACGCCGAGGTGCATACCGTGTGGTCGGCGAGCCTCGCGACCACGACATCATCACGGAGCCGACCTTCTGGGTCGGCGTTTCCCGGGCCTCGGCCCCGCGGCGCTCGACCACGTGGCGGCGTGCTTCGACGAGTGGCGCCGCAGCGGCGCGAGGAGGGCGGCATGAGCTTTCTGGAGCGATCGCCCCGTGCTGGTGACGGGCGCCACCGGCCTGCTCGGGTCTCGGCTCGTCGAAGCCCTGCTGGCGCGCGGAGCCCGCGTCGTCGCGCTCGTGCGCGACCTCGTGCCGGACGCAGCCCTTCCACTCCTGCGGGGGCGCCGATCTGCATACTCGTGCTTCGGCGATGTGCGCGCCGGCCGCTGATCGAGCGCGTGCTGGGCGAGTACGAGATCGACGCCGTGTTCCACCTCGCGGCGCAGACGATCGTCGGCACGCGAATCGCGACCCGGTCGAGACGTTCGAGATCGAACGTCGCGCGGGACGTGGGCGGTGCTCGAGGCTGCCGCCGCAGCCGCCGACCGACAAGGATCGTCGTCGCATCGTCGGACAAGGCCTACGGCGAGCAGCCGAAGCTGCCGTACCACGAGGAGCCACCGCTCCAGGGCCGGCACCCGTACGACGTCAGCAAGGCCTGCGCCGACCTGATCGCGCAGACCTACGCCGTCACGTCGGGCTGCCGGTCGTGATCACGCGGTGCGGCAATTTCTACGGCGGCGGCGACCTGAATTGGAACCGGATCGTGCCCGGCACGATCCGTGGCCCTGCTGGCGGCAGCGGCCGGTCATCCGCAGCGACGGCACTACGTCCGTGACTATTTCTACGTGGAGGACGGGGCCGCGGCATACATCGCCCTGGCCGAGCGTGGCCCGCGAACCATCGTCGGCGAAGCCTGGAACTTCTCGAACGAGGTGCAGCTCACGGCCGAACAGATTGCCGGCGCGTGCTCGGGGCGTGCGGCGGCCCGGACATCGAGCCCGAGGTGCTGGGCACGGCGTCCGGCGAGATCGTCAACCAGTACCTGTCGTCCGCCAAGGCGCGGGACGCGTTGGGCTGGGCGCCGGCGCACGGGCTGGACGCCGGGCTGCTGCGCACGGTCGAGTGGTACCGCGGGCACGTTGGCCACGCGGCGTCGTTGGCCGCCTAGGGCATCAGGCGGCCGTCGCGGCGTCCGTCACGGCGGGGTGGACGTCGGGGGACGGCAGTGGCAGTGGCACCGGGTCGTCCGGCGTCGCCACCCATGCCGGCAGGTTGGTCGGCTCGGCCTCGGCGGCCGCCGGCTGCGGCCTGGCCCTCGTGACGCTCGTTCGCATCGCCGTCTGCCACGCCTGGCCGCCGCGCCTGGCGATCACCACCGGCGTCCCCAGGCGCACCAGGCTGCGCAGCCGGGAGAGGGCGCCGGGTGAGACGCGCAGGCATCCGGCCGATGCGGCCTGCCCGATGGAGCTGGGGGCGTTCGTCCCGTGGATGGCGAGCTGGTCGCCGCCGCCCCAGCCGGGCGGAAGGTTCGGCTGGTGTCCGGACAGGCCGAAGGCGTACCAGCCGAACGGCCCGGCGGGGTTGCCGGTGTCGACGCGGTCGGTGACGCTGAACGAGCCGGTCGGCGTCGGCGTACCGGACGCGCCGATCGCCGCGGGGAACCGCGCGACCTGGCGCCGGCCGCGCATCACGACCACCTGGCGGTTGGTCAGGTTGCCGATCACCCAGGTGCGGGTGCGCACAACGTGATAGCGGCGCAGCTTGATCCAGCCGGTCGTGCCGTTCGGGCGGACGGGGAGGACGACCCTTCCCCAGCCGTCGGGTCGCGGGCGTCCGATCACCCACAGCCAGGTCGGCGAGCCGAGCGGCGAGCGCCCCGGTAGGTGCTGAACCAGCGGCCCGCCGGGCCACGCGTGGATCGCGGCCCCGTGAGTCGCGTCGGCGAGCCGGAAGAGCGGTGACCGCTCCCCGGCGCCCGCGGGCGACGTGCCGACCAGCAGTGCCGTAAGCGCGGCGGCGCATGCCGCGGCGATCCGATGTGAACGCCCCAACCGGAACATGGAAACCCCCAAAACGCGGCGCTGTCTCTGCGCATCCAACCGCGCGCGAGCATCCTAGCGCGTACGCTCGCCGGTTTCCCAGTGATCACAAAACGCAAACATGATCCGAGCGATCCGGTCCAGTCCGGTGGCGCGGGCAAGCGGGCGGCGCGGGTGAAAAACGACGGTCTGACCCGGTCTTACGGCGGGGCGACGTCAGGCTGCCGGTTGGTCGCCCAGCACCTTCGCGATGGCGGCCCGAGCCAGACGCTCCGCTCGTGCGGCCTCCAGGCCGCCGAGCATGAACCGCGAGCCGATCCCGTCCATCAGTGCCGTCAGCGTCTCGGCGGCCGCCCGGGGCTCTAGCGCGGGGTCGACCGACCCGTCGCGCTGCCCTGCCTCCACCATCAGCGAGACCCGGTCGACCCAGCTCTCGTAAGCGTCGTTGATCGGCTTTCGCAGCGACTCGTCGAACACCGCGCTGGCCGCGAGCTCGCTCCAGAATGCCCAGGTCGTGGTGCTTCCCTCGTCGCCCTCGATCTCCGACAGCAGGTAGCGGACGATCTGCGTGCGGCCGTCGCCTGACTCGTCCACCGGCTCGGCGTTCAGCAGCGAGTCGTTCGCGTGACGGAACGCCTCGGTCAGCAGCTGATGGCGGCCGTCGAAGTAGTAGTAGATCAGCGGCGTCGAGACTCCGGCCTCGCGTGCGACGTCCTCGACGCGCATCGAGCGCGCGCCGACGCGGGCGATGACGCGAACAGCGGCGTCAAGGAACTGCGTTCGGCGGTCGTCCCGCCGTGAGGTCACCGCGCTGACCATGCACGGCAGGGTACCGGTTCAACCGGTCAGCTGAACGGTCGACGCCGTCGAGGACGCGGGGTCCCAGGCGCCCGTGGTCGATCCCGCCGTGGTGGAATCGACCAGACCGACGAACGTGCCGTTGACGTACTTGCCGTCGGAGTTCTTGCAGTTCCCCTGGATCGACGGGCTGCCGCACCCGGTGATCACGAAGTAGGCGAAACCGACTACCCGTACCTGGCTGGAGCCGTTCGGCCAGGTGGTGCCGCCGGCCAGGTTGGTCACGATCGGGACGACGACGAGCTGCGGCGAGTTCGGGTCGAGCACCGTGTACTGCCCGTTCGCGCCCAGCTGCACGATCTGGCTGAACGTCTTCCAGCCTGACGACATCCGTGTGTTCAGGCCCTGGGCAACAGGGCCGGTGTTGTTGCCCGGCTTGGTGTCGACGGTCTGGCCGACGGACACCGGACACGCGATCGAGCTGCCGTTGATCGTGTTGCGCAGGTCGTTTGCGCCGTTCGCGCCGTTGCAGCTGCTCTCCGACTTGATGTCGAGCGACAGCGCCCCATTGTTGGACGAGCTGCCGTCGCCGTAGATCGTGTACGACGTCCCGGGGTTGTAGGTGCCTTTCATGACGCCGAACGGCATCACGTTCCCGGTGCTGGCGTAGGTGGTGTACGACTCGATCGTGGCCCGCGCCGTCACCGTGATGGTGGTGTGGTCGTGGCCGAAGATCCGGGCGAAGAAGCTCGCACGTCTCGCGCGTCGCGGTGACGGTCACCGAGTCGCCCGCAGCGAGGTTCTGGGTGACGGCGCTGTTGCGGCTATCGCCGGCCTTGGCGTTCTTGTCGAACTGGGTGTCGGCGGAGCTCAAAGCCGCGGATGGGATGCGGGGAGGTTGGCCGCGCCCGCGAGCGCCCCGGCGTCGGCGGCCGCGCGCAGCGACTGCCGCTGGTAGTACGCATTACCCAGGTCGATAACCAGCGCGGCGGCCCCGAGCAGCGACACCATGAACAGGATGATGATCGCGAGCACCTGGCCGTGCTCGCGACGCCCGGTGGCCGCACGCCTCATACAAAGGACGTCGGTTGTGGCGTCCGTCACGGACCACCCAGGAGGGTGCCATCGGGGTCGCCCGATCGGGTGTTGATTTTGACTCAAAATTCAGAGAATCAAGTGAGCACCAATTCGGGCTGGACATTGGTGCGATGGGGAAGCTAAATGAGACAGTGGAGCCCCGTGCCTTCGACGAGGTGCTCTCGGCTGCGCGTGTCGGCGACGTCACGGCGCTGGGCGAGATGTACCGCTTCTACCAGCCTTCGCTGGTGCGGTATCTGCGCGCCAACGCGATCGACGCCGCGGACGACTTGGCCTCGGAGACGTGGCTGGACGTGGCCGGCGGGCTCGACCGGTTCAAGGGCGGCGAACCCGACTTTCGCCGGTGGCTGTTCACGATCGCCCGCCGCCGGCTGCTGGACGACCAGCGCCGGATCACCCGCCGCCGAACCGACCCGACGGACGGCTCGCGGCTGGAGCGGAGCGACCCCGCGGCCGATACCCAGGCAGAGGCTCTGGGACGGATCGATTCTGCTGCCGCGGTTCGGCGGATCATGGAGCTCTCACCGGAACAGGCGGAGGTCGTGTTGCTTCGAGTGGTCGGCGGGCTGACGCCGAGGACGTGGCATCGATCCTGGGGAAGACCCCGGGCAACATCCGCGTGATCCAGCATCGTGCGCTGACCCAGCTGGCGCGGCAGGCGGAACGGGTGGAGCAATGAGCGACTGGCACGACAACGAGCGGGACATGACGCCGATCGAGCTCGATCTCGACACGGCCGACCGCATCCTGTCGGGCGCCGTCGAGGCCGCCGATGCGCCGCCGGGCTTCGAGTCCGTCGTCCAGCTGCTGCAGGCGGCGGCCGATCGACGAGACCGCCGAGATCGAAGGATTCGACGAGTGGCGATGGCCGCCGCGATGGCTGCGGCGATGGAGACGCGCCGCCCCGCGCGCGTCGGGGGCGGACGGTTCCGCCGGCGGACGGCCATGGCCCTGGTCTGCGCCGTGACGGTGTTCACCGCGACCGCGGGTCTCGCGGTCGCCGGCGCGCTGCCCGGCCCGGCACAGGACGTCGTGTCAAAGGCGCTGCACCACGTCGGCGTCTCGGTGCCGGGATCCTCCGGCAGTCCGGCTGACGATCAGCAAGGCGGCGGTGCCGGGAACTCCGGCGGCTCGCCGAGCGGCGGGTCGAACGGCTCCACCGGCAAGCGCAGGCCGGAGGCGGCGGCAAGCACGGCAACGCCGGGACGAAGCCGGGCCAGGGCAAGGCGAAGGGTGCCAACGGCGGTGCCGGGTCGGCGGGAGGCTCCGGCGCAGGCGGTGCCGGCGACGGCCAGACCACGGACGGCGGCGGCTCGACCACTCCCGGCAACGGCAAGGCGCTCGGCAAGAACAAGACGAAGCCGACGCCGCCCGGCGCCGGTCAGGGCAACAACAACGGCAACGGCAAGGCCAACGGGCTCGGGAACGGACGGCAACGGCAACGGCCAGGGAACGGCAACGGCAACGGCAACGGTGCCGGCCAAGGCCAAGGGCCAGGGCAGGGCCAGGGCAGGGCCAGGGCCAGGCAAACGGCGGCGGCACCACCGGCGGACAGCCGCAGGGCAAGGAACGGCAAGGCCAAGGGCAACGGCTCGACGCCGCCCTCCCAGCCCACGGGTTGACGTCCGCGCAGATCCGGTGTAACGCAAACCGGGGCTAGCGCGATGTGCGGTATGAGATGCCGCACGTCGAGCTTGACCCTCATACCGCAGACCGGATCCTTGCCGGCGTCGTCGCACCGGACGACTCGCCTCCCGGCTGGGTTCATGTGGTGCGCTTGCTCGACGCCGCGGCCCTTGGAGAGCAACTCGTCGAGCTCACCGCACGCCGCACGGTGGCGAACATGGCTGCCGTCATCGAGCGGCTGCGGTGCGCCGATGAGACGAATCAGGGTGGGCACGTCCGGCAGGGCCGGCGGCACGTATCGGCCGCGGCCGTGTTCGTCGCCGCGACGCTGACGATCGCCGTCGGCTCCGCCGTCGCCGCCACCCACCCGCAGGCCGTCGAGCGCCTCGCCGCCAGGATGTTGGCCGGCGTCGGCTCGGGGTCGACCAACCATCGCACTCATCCTGCGCCGGTGCGCGGGCCGTCCGATCGTCCTCAGGCGCCGCGGCCGACCACGGGCGGCATCGCGCGGTGGCGGGCGCCCAGGGACAGCTTCATCAGGCCCCGCGCAACCAGCACGGCAAGACGGTCTCGACCGTCGCCCACACCGATGGCCTGACCGGCCGGGCAAAGGGCGAGGCGGTCTCGACCGTCGCCAGCGGGGGGAAGAGCCAGGCCGGGCGTCCGCCCGGAAGAGCGACGACAAAGCCGACGCATCAGCCTCCGGCGGTGCCGGGAACGGCGGCACCCGCGGCCAGTCCGCCGCGCACGCACATGGCGGCGGTGGCCAGGGCGAGGCGAACGGCAACTCCGGGAAGGCAGGGAAGCAGGAATGACGCGCATCACGCGCTCAGGCGAGAGTGGGCAGACGCTCGTCGTCTTCGTCCTCTTCATGTTCGCGGTGCTCGGCATGGCCGGGCTGGCGATCGATGTGGGGCACTGGTATCAGGAGAAGCAGGCGGTGCAGGCCGAGGCCGATGCTTCGGCGCTGGCCGGCGCCTCCCAGCTGCCGACCGGGTGGTCGAGCGCGATGACCGCCGCGTCGTCGAACTTCGCCAAGAACGCGATGGCCGGCGACTCGCCCACGTACACCAACACCACGAACCAGACGGCGCACGACTCGGTGACGGTCTCGATCACGCGCGAGTCGAGGTCGTTCTTCACGACGATCTTCGGGATCGACACCGTGCCGATCACGGCGTCTGCGCAGGCGACGGTGCAGTCGTACTCGACCGTCACCAGTAACCACGACATCATGCCGTGGGGCGTGATGAGGAACAGCTTCACGCCGGGCCAGCCGTACAAGATCTACACGGACAACAGCTCGTCGAACAACGGCGCGCTGTCACTGCCCTACGTCAACAACGTGAACTGCCCGGTGCCCAACGGCGCCAGCCCGTATCGCGACGAGATCAGCGGCAGCCTGAACGCCTGCCCGATCAGCATCAACGAGATGATCGACGTCAAGCCGGGCCAGAACGCCGGCCCGACCCGCCAGGGCATCGACGCGCGGATCACGAACTGGAAGCCGATCAACCAGATCGTCGACTACAGCGATCCGGCGCATGCCCGGGTGCTCGACTCGTCGAGCAAGCAGCTGGTGCTGATTCCGGTCGTCGAGGATCCCAACGGCGGCACCAACTGGCTGAACGGCTCCGGTCAGATACGCGTGGTCGGCTTCGCCTGGTTCGTGATCACCGGGCCGCCTGGCTACACGGCCAACGGCAAGACCGTGACCGGCGTGTTCGTCGGGCTCGAGGATCCGGCGACGGTCGGCGACCAGACGGGCGCCTGGAACCCGAACGGGAACCAGAACCTCGCGAGCACGATCGCTCTGACGCGGTAGACGTCCGCCTGGGGGAGCGCGCTGGTGTAACAACGGGGTCAGACCCCGTTGTCACACGGCGCTCGGTCGGCTACAGGACGTCCGGGACGCTGTCTCGGCGGATCAGCGCCGATACCACGGTGCGGGTCATCGGGTGCCGCAGGAACCAGTCGATGTCGGCCGCAACGGCCGGTAGGGCCTCGCGCAGGTTCCGGGCGAAGGTTTCATCGTCGGGCGAATCCGCGACGATCGCCATCACCCGCGACCGATCCGCCTCCGAGAGCCCGGCGATCAGGAGGACTTTGCCGGACGGCACGGGGACGCTGCCCCGTCGCTTGCACTTCGGGCACGGTTTCTCGACCGGCTGCCCCCAGTCGGACTTCTCGTCGTAGAACTCGGAAGGCATCCCAGCGGCGTAGACGTGCCCGCGCGGGCACACGGCCAGTACGTCCATCGTCATGCGCCAACGGTAGCCGCAGGGGTGGCCGGCGGGCCGCGCTGGCTACTTGATGGAGAAGACGAGCAGCAGTGGCTTCGCTGTTTGGGACGAGATGGTCACGGCAGAGGGATTGGTGACATCCCATCGGCTGTCGGTCCGTGGCGCGTGTCCCGTGACAACCACGTGATACGTGCCCGGTGCCAGATCAACCGAGAATCGGCCCTCGCCGTCCGCGCGAACGTTCACCGAGTGCTCCGGGCCAACGAGCTGGAACTCGGCACCCGGCACCGGTCGTTGCGCTCCGGGCGCCGGCCCGCCCACCATCACGATTCTGCCCGTGGTGTGGATATCTGCCCCTGCGCCGCTCGAACTGCCGAGGCAGCCGGTGGCCAAGATGGCAACGATGGCCGGGAGAGCTATCAGGCGAATGGGTCGCACCTCACTTGAGACCGGCGCCGGCCACCGGTGGTTCCGCGGCGATCCATCGGCTCTGCGCGATGCCAACGACGGCATCGGGTGTCGCGGGGTAACCTGTTGTTCTCCGACACCGTCCGACAGGCCATGAGCAGTCTCAGAACGCTGCTGATCGTCGCGGCCATCACGACATCGGTGCTGGATGAGCTGGCCAGTACACGTACCACGTCGGCGGCAGGGTGGACGTTGGCGACGAGATCGTTTGCCTGAAGCCCAATGGCACCACCGGCCTGGGCGGCATGTGCAGGAACCCGGTCGGGGGATCGGCTCGGGTACTGGCTTTCCATCATTACCGACGCGGATGGAGAAGTCGACCTCAACTGCCCGACGAATCCGCACTGCGCGTAGCCGAACCGGAGGGTCGTCGACGGCACAGCGAGGCTCCGGCGACAGGTCGTGCTCGCCGGAGCTCCGCGGAGTACCGCATACCGGATTCGAACCGGTGTTACCGCCGTGAGAGGGCGGCGTCCTAGGCCCCTAGACGAATGCGGCACGAAGTGCCCCTCACGGCGCCGCGAAGTCTAGCAATCGGCGGTCGGCGCGTCCCCGGGTAGCAGCGCCTCAGCCTCGATCTCGACGAGGAAATCGGGGCCGACGAAACCGGCGACGCCGAGCATGGTCGAGGCGGGCAGCACGTCGCCGAACGCCTCGTGGTGCGCGCGCCCGACGTCGTGCTGGTTGGCCTCGACGTCGACCACGTACATCCGCGTCCGCACGACGTCGGCGAGCGACGAGCCGAGCGCCTCCAGCGCCCCGCCGATCCGCTCGAGCGCCGCCACCGACTGCGCGTAGGCGCCCGCCGGCGGCGCGCCGTCCGGCCCGACGCCGAGGGTGCCGGAGACGTACACGTGGCGGCCGACCCGCACCGCCCGGCTGTAGCCGACGCGCGCCTCCCACTCGGTGCCGGTCGAGTGGAGCTGCCGGTCGCTCACTGGCGCCGCTCTCCGGCGCCCATCGCGGTCGCGACGCCGAGGCCGATGAAGATGCATCCGGTGACGACGCGCTGCGTGCTGCCGATCGCCGGCCGCGCACGCACCCAGCCGGCCGCCGAGCCGGACACCAGCGCCCAGGTGCCGTCCGTGATCAGACCCAGCACCAGGAAGGTCAGCCCAAGCACCGCCATCTGCAGCGCCACCGGCCCGTCGCCCGGGCGCACGAACTGGGGGAGGAAGGCGAAGAAGAACAGCGCGGTCTTCGGGTTCGTGACGTTGACCAGGATGCCCCGGCGGACGATCCGCCCGGGCCGCATCTCGCGTGCGGCCGGCGCCTGTGAGCTGGCGGCCTGGCCCCGCCCGAGCACGGCTCGGGCGCCGATCACGATCAGGTACGCGGCGCCGACCAGGCGCACGGCGTCGAACAGCGTCGCCGAGGACACCAGCAGCGCCGACAGACCGACTGTGGCCGCGGTGATGTGCACCAGCGTCCCGATGTGGACGCCGAGCACGGCCAGCAGCCCTGCGCGACGCCCGTGCTCGACGCTCTGGGACACGATGTAGAGCACCGACGGCCCGGGGATCAGCAGCACCACGATCGCGGCGGTGGCGAAGACGAGCAGGGTGGACGGGTCGAGCATGCGTTGAGCCTACCTGCCGAGACGGCGCTCCAGCGAGCGCCGCACCTCCGGCCACTCGTCGTCCGTGATCGAGTACCAGGCCGAGTTCCGCAGCTCCCCCTCGCGCACCAGCATGTGCTTGCGGAACACGCCCTCGAACTGCGCGGGCAACGCCGCCAGCGCGCCCCGCGACCGCTCGTTGCGCTCGTCGGTCTTGAACTCGACGCGGATGCACTCCAGCGGGCCGAAGGCGTGCTCGAGCATCAGCAGCTTCGACTCGACATTCGCACCGGAGCCCCACGAGCCCGACTCGAGCCACGTCCAGCCGATCTCGAGGCCGCGGTGCTCGGGCCGCATCGCCAGGTATCGGGAGCTGCCGAGCACCCGGCCGCCGGCCGCGTCGACCGTGATAAAGACGAAGTCGGACTGCGTCTGCATCGCCCGCTCGGCGCCGTCCAGCCACTCGGTGAACCGGGTCGGCGTGTCGAACCGTCGCGGCATCCACGCCCACACGGCGGGGTCGGCGCCCGCCTCCCGGAGCCCGTCCTCGTGACGCGCTCTGTCGAACGGCTCCATCCGGACAACGCGGCCGGTCAGCGTGGGCGGATCGTCGAACAGCGGGCTGAACATGGGCGAGGCCCCGGGTCTCCCCGGGGCCTCGTACCCTACCCCCCAGCGATTGCCCGCTGAGCTACGTGACCGTCACGCCGTACGGGCCGGCCAGCCACAGGTCGGGATCGATGACGATCGTCTGCGTGCCGGTCTGCGTCAGCGTGAACGTGAAGCTGTCGCCCGGCATGAACCCACGCGTCGTCAGGATCGCGGTGCCGCTCGGCCCGTTGACCGTGATCCGGCCGAACAGGCCAGGCCCGGTGGTGGCGAAGTCGATCGTCACCGTGCGGGTCTGGCCCGCCGTCCCGCTGAATGTGACCTTGCCGTTCTGGCCGGGCACGGTGGTGGTGACGACCGCAGCGGCGCCTCCGACGGTGGCCGCGGCGATGGCATCGGCCGGCACGTCGTACGCCTGGAATGTGATCGAACCCGTGTTGTCGTCCTGGGGATCGATCACGAAGGCGTACGACCCGGCGCTCAGCGACACCGGATCGTGGAACTCGTCGCTGGTGCCGAGGTTGAACGCGGTCAGCACCGTGGCGTTGGTGACCGTGTTGACGATCGAGACCTTGGTGCCGAAGAACGGATCCAGGCCGATCGTCGAGTTGGTCATCTTGAAGCTGACCTTCTTGGCCGCTGCAAGGGTGAACGTCAGGCGGCCGTTCTGGCCAGGCGACGCCATCGTGGCCGTCTGGGCGGCCCCACCGACGGTGATCGGCGCCGTGCTGTCGGCGGGCAGCGTGTAGATCGTCGCCGTGACCGAGCCGACATTGTCGTACGCCGGATCGATCGTCAGCTTGTACGTGCCCGTCGTCGCCAGCGCGAACGGCTGGACGAACTTGCCGGCCGTGCCCGCGTTGAACGCCTTGACGACTGCCGTTCCAGCCGGGTTCAGCACCGAGAAGGTGACACCGCCGATCGGGGTGTCCGCCGCGGTGATGCCCGACAGGACGATGCTGGCCTTGGTGCCGGCGGTGCCCGCGAACGAGATCTTCGCGTTCTGCCCCGGCGCAACCGTGGTGACGGTGATCGGCGTGCCGATCGTCGCCGTCGCCGCGATGTCCGCCGGTGGGTTGTAGACGGCCGCCTGGACCGACCCGGTGGCGAGGCCCTGCGGGTCGACCTTGATCGTGTACGTGCCCGTCGTCGGCAGGGTCATCGGCTCGATGAACTTGCCGTTGGTTGCGAACGTGGTCGGGCTGACGACCGTGCCGCCCGCCGGCTTGATCACCGACACCTGGGTGCTGGAGATCGTGTCCTGGTTGAAGTTCAGCGACAGCCGCTGCCCGGCGGTGCCGGCGAACGTCAGCTGGGCGTTCTGACCGGGCGTGGTCAGGTTCAGCGTCTGCGGCGTGCCGGGAACCAGCGCGCCGGTTAGGTCCGGCGGCGACTGGAACAGGTTCAGCGTCAGGCCGCCGGTGTTGGACGACGCCGGGTCGACGTACACGGTGTAGGTGCCGGTGACCGGCAGCGCGACGGGTCCGAGGATGCCGCCGGTCGTCCGGATCGTGGCCGAGACCACGTTGATGTTGCCCGGCTTCTTGATCGACAACGTCGTCTGTGCGAGCGATACATCCGTCGCGGTCAAGGTGACCTTCTGGCCGGCCGTGCCGCTGAACGTGAACGCGCCGTTCTGCCCGGGTGCCGCGAACACGAATGGCGTCGGGCCGCTGCCGATCGGCAGCGTCCCGGACTGGTCGGCGGCGACGTCGAACAGCGAGAACGTCAGATCGCCCACCGTCTGCGAGGGCGGGTTGATCGAGATCGTGTACGTCCCCGTCACGGGCAGCGTCACCGGATCGATGTAGGCGCCGGTCGCCCGCACGGTCACGGCGCTGCCCAGGTTGGTGCCGTCCGGCTTCTTGATCTGGACGACGGTGTTGGCCGCGGTGACGTTGGTGACGGTCATCGAGACGCGGCCGCCGGCGGTGCCGCTGAACGTCAGCGACGCGTTCTGGCCGGGCGTGCTGACGCTGACAGAGTTCGAGCCGCCGATCGCCACGCTGTCCGTGACGTCCGCCGGGACGAGCCATGCCGCGAGCGTCAGGCTGCCGACGTACGTGGTCGGCGGATCCGCGACGATCGTGTACGTGCCCGTCTCGGGCAGCGTCACCGGGTCGACGAACAGCCCGAGGCTGTTGACCGTCTTCGGAGTGAACAGGTTGCCGCCGCTTGGCTTCTGGATCGTCAGCGTCGGCAGGTGCATGGAGCTGGCGTACGCCCGCAGGCTGACGCGCTGGCCGGCGACGCCGTCGAACGTGACGAGCGCCGTCTCACCAGGATCGGTGGTGGCCACCACGATCGGCGACCCGTCCAGAGTGATCACCGAGTCGGACGCGGTCGCCGGGCTGACGCAGACAAAGACCGTGAGCATGGCCACGACCGCCAGCTTGGCGGCCAACACCCACGTGCTGCGGGGAACGCTGAGCATCAGAAAGATGTCCTCTCGCCTAAGGAAAAAAGAAACCCGGTCCCATCGTGGGGCGCGAATGGGGATAGCGGTGTCCCCCGGGCGGGTGAACCGGCGACGCGCCGGGCCCGCCGCTGTGTACGCTCGGCGGCGATGGCAGAGCTGTGCGATCTGGGTGCCCGCGAGGCGGTGGCGCTCCTCCGGGCCGGCGATGTGCGGCCGGCCGAGCTGATCGAAGCGGCACTGGAGCGGATCGATGAGACCGACGCGGCGTTGAACGCGATGCCCACCCTGTGCCCCGAGCGGGCGCTCGACCACGCCGCACGGGTTCCCGCCGGCGCGCCGCTGGCGGGCCTGCCGATCGCCGTCAAGGATCTGAACGACGTCGCCGGCGTGCGCACCACCTACGGATCGCCGATCTTCGCCGACTTCGTGCCCGAGCAGTCCGATCTGATGGTCGAGCGGCTCGAGAGCCGCGGTGCGGTGGTCATCGGCAAGTCGAACTCCCCGGAGTTCGGGGCGGGGGCGAACACCTTCAACGAGGTGTTCGGTGAGACCCGCAACCCGTGGGACGTGCTGCGCACCTGCGGCGGCTCGTCCGGCGGCTCGGCCGCGGCGCTGGCCGCCGGCCAGGTGTGGCTCGCGACCGGCTCGGACCTGGGCGGGAGCCTGCGCACGCCGGCCGGGTTCTGCGGCGTGGTCGGCATCCGGCCGAGCCCCGGGCGCGTCGCCCGCAGCCCGGGCGAGCTGCCGTTCGACACGCTGTCGGTCGAGGGGCCGATGGGCCGGACGGTGGGAGACGCCGCGCTGATGCTGGACGCGATGGCCGGCCGGGACGCCCGCGACCCGTTGTCACTCGAGGCGCCGGCGGCGTCGTTCCTGGCGGCCGCGGTGGCGCCGTCGCTGCCGCCGCGGATCGCCTGGAGCGCCGATCTCGGCATCACGCCGGTCGAGCAGGACGTGCGCGCCGTCTGCGTCGGCGCGATCGAGCGGCTGTCCGCCGCCGGGGGCCGGATCGACGAGGCACAGCCGGACCTGTCGCCGGCGCCCGAGGCGTTCCACGTGCTGCGCGCTGCCGGCTTCGTCGCCGGCCTGGGGCCGCTGCTCGAGGAACACCGCGAGCTGCTGAAGCCGGACGTCGTCTGGAACATCGAGGCGGGGCTGGCGATGCCGGCCGACCGGCTGGGAGCGGCCGAGCGGGCGCGGGGCGCCGTCCACGCGGCGATGACGGGCTTCCTCGAGTCCTACGACGTGCTGATCTGCCCGTCGGCGTGCGTCGCACCGTTCCCGGTCGAGACGCGCTGGCCGCGGCAGGTCGACGGAGTCGTCCAGGAGACGTACATCGACTGGCTGCGGATCACGTCGGCGATCACGCTCACCGGGTGCCCGGTGGTGGCGCTGCCGTGCGGGCTGAACGCCGACGGCGTCCCGATCGGGCTGCAGCTGGTCGGCAGGCCGCGGGGCGAGCATGCGCTGCTGAACGCCGCGGCGGCGGTGGAGGAGATCCTCGGCTTCGCGGAGATGCTGCCGGTCAGGCCACCGCGAAGCGGCTGACCGCGGCGTCCAGCCGCTCAGCAAGCCGTGCCAGCTCCGGGGCCGACATCGCGATCTCGGCGGTCGACGTCGCCGTGCGGCCGCTGGAGGCCGACGCCTCCTGCGCGGTGGCCGACGACTGCTCGGCGACCGCCAGCACATCCGCCGTGGCCTCGGCGATGTGGTCGATCCGCGTGGTCACATCGTCGACGAACCCGCCGATCCGGGTGAACGCCTCGCGCGTCTGCTCGACCACGTCCGCTCCGCGGTCGATCCGCCGGCCGCCCGCCTCGACGGTCTGCACCGTCACTCGGGTCTCGGCCTGGATGTGCTCGATCAGCTCTGCGATGGAGGCGGCGGCCCGCTGGCTCTCCTCGGCCAGCTTCCGCACCTCCTCGGCGACGACCGCGAATCCGCGGCCCTGCTCGCCCGCGTGGGCCGCCTCGATCGCGGCGTTCAGCGCCAGCAGGTTGGTCTGGCCGGCGATGCCCGTGATCGCCTGCACGATGCCGCCGATCTGCTCGCTCTTGGCGGCCAGCGCGGTGATCGACCCGGCCATCGCGGCCGAGCTCTCGCGCACCTCGGCCATGGCGACGCCCGCCGACTGCTCGACCGCCCGCTGTGCCTCGCTCAGCTTGTGCACCTGCTCGTCGGCGCCGGCGGCGACCTGGACGATCGCCGTGGACACGTCGCTGACGGCGCGGCCGGCGTCCTGCGAGCTGGCCGCCATCTGCTGCGATGCGCCGGCGACGACCGCCGCCGAGTCGCGCACCCCACACACGATCCCGCGCGGGCTCGCGATCATCCGGGCGAAGGCCAGCCCGGTCGCGTCGCGCTCGGACACCGGCGTGACGATCAGCGTCAGGTCGCCGTCGGCCACCCGCTCAGCGGCGCGGACGACGCCCTGCTGGGCTGCGATCGTGCGCCGGAAGGCGTCGGCCGTGCGGCCGAGCTCGTCCGTCCCGACCATGTCGACGTGCTGGTCGACGTCGCCGTCGGCGAGCCCGTTCGCCGCCTCCAGCAGCTCCCGGGCGCTGCGCACGATCTGACGCGACAGCAGCACAACCGCCTGGTCGGTGCGCCGGCGCTGATGTCCGTCCACAGCCTGGTGTCAACCTGGTCGGTGCGCCGCAGCGCCGCCTGCACGGCGTCGTACGCAGGCCGGTCGGCCGGCGTCCGCTCGCGCAGCTGCAGGTTCAGCATCGCCTGGTCGAGCACGCCCCGGTCGGCGACGTATTCGGCCCGTACCGTCGGGACCGATCAGCACGTACGCAGTCTGCGACGACCGCATCGCCGCGGCGGCCGTGCGGGCGTCATCGGCGGCGATCAGCCGCGGCGTCAGCGACTGGTCGATGGCCGCCGACGTGTCGGTCATCCGTGCGATCGACCACCACGAGACGGCGACGATCAGCACGATCATCACCACGACACAGCCGAAGCCGGCGCCCGGCTTCCAGGCAAGCGACGCAGCAACACGCTTCCGCACACACGCCTCCGGATAGGGGTGGCACGGCAATCGGATGCGACGGAGCCGGATTGAGCCCGGCTAGGGGCTGGTGCGGCCGGTGCGCGGCACGGTGACCGCGACCAGCACCGCGGCGACGGCGACGGCGGTCAGGAACTGGCCGAACCAGCCGAGGTCGAGCCAGTCGTTTGCGATCACGCCGCCCAGCAGCGCGCCGGCGATGCCGTACAGCGCCGTCGCCGCCAGCCCGATGTCGCGCCTACCGGACACGAACAGCCGCCCGAGGCCGCCGATCACGATGCCGACGACCGCGTACCAGAGCATCGTCCAGAACACGCCGAGCGCGAAGCCGAGCGCACCGAAGCCGAATGCCAGGAAGGCGATCACGAGGATCAGCGCGATCAGCGCGGCGGTCATGACAACAGCATAGCCGTGCGCTCCCCGTACGATCCGCGGCATGCCTGCAGATCCCGTCGGCCGTTTCGCGCCCAGCCCGAGCGGCGCGATGCACCTGGGCAACGCCCGCACAGCGCTGCTGGCCTGGCTCGACGTGCGGGCCCGCCGGGGTCGCATGCTGATGCGGATCGAGGACCTCGACCTCGATCGCTGCCGCCCGGGGTTCGCGGACGGGCTCCGCCACGACCTCGAGTGGCTGGGCCTCGGCTGGGACGCCGAGGTGCCCGCCCAGTCGACGCGCGAGGCGGCGTACGACGCCGCGATCGCAGAGCTGCGGGCCGGCGGCAGGATCTTCGAGTGCTACTGCACGCGTCGCGAGCTGCGCGAGGCCTCGGCGCCCCACGGCGCGTCCGACGAGACGCCGCGCTGCGCCGCGGGCTGCCGCGATCTGGACGAGGCGGGCCGGCAGTCGCTCCGCGCCGAGGGGCGCAGCGCGTCGCTGCGGGTCGAGTCGCCGGCCCCGGATCCGCCCGTGGTCGACCGCCTCGCCGGCGAGGTCGCCACCGGCGCGACCTCCGAGGTCGTCGTACGCCGCAGCGACGGGCTGTACGCCTATCACCTGGCGGTGGTGGTGGACGACGCCGCGGACGGCGTGACCGACGTGTGCCGGGGCGACGACCTGCTGGCGGCCACCGGTCCTCAGGCGGGTCTGCAGGCGCTGCTCGGCCTGCCGCGGCCGGCCTACGCGCATGTGCCGCTGGTGCTCGGGCCGGACGGAGCGCGCTTGAGCAAGCGCCACGGCGCGGTGGCGATCGCCGATCTGCGCGACGCCGGGATCCGGCCGGGGGAGATCTGCGGCGCGCTCGCCCGGTCGGCGGGGCTTGCCGCGCCGGGCGCGGTGATGCCTGCGCAGCTGGTCGAGAGCTTCGCCCTGGAGCGGATCGAGCGGCGGCCGACGACGCTGCCGGGGCTGGTGCCCGGCGGCTAGAAGATCCCGCCGCGCAGAGCGACGGTGGTCGCCGCGATCAGCGCGGCGGACGGCACGACGGCTGAGGCCCAGGAGACCGGCGAGCGAGCTTCGCCGTCCTCCCAGTCGAACTCGCGCACGACGTCTGGGGCCGCATCGAGCGACCAGGTGAACACCTCGACCTCGCGATCGAGCGTACGGGGCGTGTACATGGAGTGTTGCCTCCGCTGGGACGGGAGTGAGGAGCGTGCGGGCGGGGAGCCACCCACTTCCAGTGTCCGTCGCCCCGGCGCCGCAGACACTCCCCCGGCAGGGGGATTTGGCGCGCCGGGCCGGTTCGTGTTCTACCGTGCAGCGTTGTGACGCGCTCGGCCACAACCCTCACGCGGCTCGCCGCACTCGCCCTCATCGCCACCACGGCGGGCGCCGCGGCGCCTCCGGCCGATGCGGCATTCCCTGGAGGCAACGGCAAGATCGCGCTGGCCCGCTTCTACGTTCCGGGCACGCCCTCGACGTCGATCTTCACGGTCAACCCGGGAGGCGGATCCCCGACCGTGCTGATCCGCAACGGCCGCTTGAATTTCGACCCGGCGTGGTCGGCGAACGGCAACGACCTGGCGTTCGACTCGTGTCGGAGCACCACCAACTGCAACATCTTCACCGCCCGGGCCGACGGCACGGGTGCCACGCGGATCACCAACAACCCGTACTTCGAGGAGTTCCCGCGGTGGGGCCCGGACGGCGACCGCCTCGTCTTCATGCGCCGCGTCGCCGGGAACATGGACATCTACGTCAAGAACCTCGGCTCGGGCAACGTCACGCGGCTGACGGACTCGCGTGCGTTCGACGAGTTCCCCGAGTTCTCGCCGGACGGGGCGACCGTTGCCTTCGGCAGCAACCGGTCTGGGAACTACGACATCTGGACGAAGAACGTGCGCACCAGGCAGCTGACGCGGATCACCACCGATCCGCACGGCGACTCGTACCCCTCGTTCTCGCCGGATGGCTCGAAGATCTCGTTCCAGTCCACTCGCGGTGGCAACCTGGACATCTGGGTCAAGGATCTGGCGTCCGGCCAGACGACGCAGCTGACGGGGAGCAGCGTCGGCGAGCGCTACCCGACGTGGTCGCCGGACGGCACGCGAATCGCGTTCACCCGTACCCAGGACGGCACGGCCAACGTCTGGACGGTCAACGTCAACACGCGGACGTTCGCGCAGGTCACGTCGACGACCAGCAAGCTGGGGTACGTCACCCCGGCGTGGCAGCCGACCTAGCCGGCTCAGCTCTCGGTCGGCGCCTCGGCCAGCGAGGTCTGGAACACCCGGCGCAGCGTCTCCAGCGCCGCCGAGTCCGGCCGCTCCCACTCGCAGCCGTAGATCGTCGTCCGTCCGGTCTCGCCGGGCCGCGAGCAGCGGATGACGACGTCCGCCTCGAGCCTGCTGACCAGCAGCAGCCGCCGGGCCACGGTCAGCTGCTCGCCGATCGAGAACGGCTCGGCGCTGGCGATCGCGCAGCCGGTCTCGGAAACGACGTCGAACTCCCCGCGAAACTGGCGCTGGGAGATCAGCTCGGAGGCGTAGTAGTCAGCGTCAGGCCGGGCTCGAGCATCATCCGGGGCGCGGAGACGCGCACCCACTCGCGCGCCGACCAGCGGCGGACGAGTGAGACGACAATGCCCTCGTCGTCGACGAGATCGGCACGGCCACCCGAGAACAGCCGCTCGGCCAGCTGCTCGTCCGAGATTCACCCTCCGAACTCTAAGGGACCGGTTAGACGGACGCACGCCCGAACGCCGCTCCCGCACTATCCTCCCGCCCCGTGACGGAACCGATCGTCGAGGCGGCGGGCGTGTCGAAGAGCTTCGGCGCGGTCGAGGCACTGCGTGATGTCAGCGTGTCGATGACCAACCTGGCGATCGGCCTGCTGGGCGCCAACGGCGCGGGCAAGTCGACGCTGATGCGGGTGATGCTGGGACTCGTCCAACCGGACGCCGGAAGCATCCGGGTGCTCGGCCTGGATGCTGCCCGGCAGTCGTGGGACGTCCGCCGGCGGCTGGGCTACATGCCTGAGCACGACTGTCTGCCGCTGGGCATGACGGCCGCAGACTTCGTCGTCCACATGGCCGAGCTGCGTGGGCTGCCCCACCGGGCGGCGGTGCTGCGCGGCTCCGAGGTGCTGTTCCACGTCGGTCTCGAGGAGGAGCGCTCGCGGCTGATCAGCACGTTCTCGGTCGGCATGCGGCAGCGCACGAACCTGGCGCAGGCGATCGTGCACTCGCCCCGGCTGGTGATCCTCGACGAGCCGACCAACGGCCTCGACCCGGCGGGGCGCGACGAGATGTTGCACCTGGTGCGCCGCCTGTCCACCGAGCTGGGGATCTCGGTGATCATGTCGTCCCACGTGCTCGAGGACATCGCCCGCACCTGCGACGCGGTCGTCGTCCTGCGCGAGGGGCAGGTGGCCGTGACCCGGCCGATCGAGACCGAGGGGCGGGACGCGCCGGCGTCGTTGCACGTGCGCGTCTCGGGCGAGATCGCGGCCTTTCGCGCGGCGATCGCCCGCCGCGGCGCGACGATCGAGGACGCCGCAGACGAGGTGCTGGTGGTCTCCGGGCCGGAGCCCGGGACGCTTCCCGACGCTGTCCGCGACGCCGCCGCCGAGAGCGGCGCCGGGTTGCGTGAGATGCGGCCGGCCGGGCCGACGCTCGAGGACAGCCTGCTGGAGGCGATGACGTGAGCACCGAGACTCGCGTTCACGACGTCCGTTTCACGCGGTTCGAGGGCGAGCTCGACGGCGAGGGCGCGGCGATCATCTCGCTGGCCCGCTGGAGTGCCCTGCGGTCGATGGGTGCGCGGCGCAGCTGGAAGGTCAAGCTGATCCCGATCGCGCTGACGCTGATCGCGTTCGCGCCGGCCGTCGTCGTGCTCGGTCTCCGGGCGTTGTTCTCGACCCGTGTGCAGATCAACATCGAGACGGCGCTGCCCTATCGCGACTACGCCGGCATGATCGGGCTTGTCATCACGCTGTTTGCTGCCGTGACGACACCGGAGCTGCTGTGTCCGGACCGGCGCGACCGGGTGTTGACCCTGTACTTCTCGACCGCGCTCACCCGCGGCCAGTACGTGTTCGGCAAGGTGCTGAGCGCGATCGTGCCGCTGCTCCTGCTGACGCTGGTGCCGATGTGGTTCCTGTACGCGGGCAACGTGCTGTTCGCGGTGCATCCGGTCGGCTACGTGCAGGATCACCTGGCCGATGCTCTGCGGATCACGGTCGGCGGCATCGCGCTGGCTGTCTGGTTCGGCCTGCTCGGCCTCGCGGTCGCATCGCTGACCGGGCGGCGGGCGTTCGCGGTCGGCGGCTACCTGGCGCTGATCACTGTGCCGACGATCGTCGGCGGGACGTTGGCCGAGGCGACCGGGACGTTCAAGCTCGAGCTGCTCGCGTTCCCGGTGGCGCCGCTGCATCTGGTCGAAGGCCTGTATCCCGATTTCCAGGCGGATCTCTCGCCCGGCTGGTACGTCGCGGACTACTTCGTGGTCGTGGCTGCCAGCCTGGCGCTGCTGATCTGGCGCTACCGGACGGTGGACGTGTGAGCGACGAGACACAGCCGGCGATCGAGTTCACCAACGTCTCCCGGTGGTACGGCGACACGGTCGCCCTGGCCGACGTCAGCTTCACGATCGGGACGGGCGTCACCGGACTGCTCGGCCACAACGGCGCCGGCAAGTCGACAGCACTCCGCCTCTGCGGCGGCTTCTCGACGCCGAGCGCCGGCTCAGTGCGCGTGCTCGGCATGGATCCCCGGCGGACGCCGGACGTCTACCGGCGGGTGGGCATCGTCCCCGACCACAGCCCGCCCTGGCCCTTCCTGACGGCGCGCGAGGTGGTCACGATATGCGCCCGGCTCCGCGGAATGCCCGATCCGGCGGCCGCCGCCGAGCGCGCGATCACCGAGGTCGACCTGAACGACGTCGCCGAGCGGAAGGTCGGCGGGTTCTCGCACGGGCTGCGGCAGCGCGTCAAGCTGGCGCAGGCTCTGGCGCACGATCCCGACGTGCTGTTGCTGGACGAGCCGCTGAACGGGCTCGACCCGGCGCACCGCCGGCACGTGGTCGAGCTGCTGCGGACGCTGGGCGAGTCGGGCCGCACGGTGATCGTGTCCTCCCATGTGCTGCACGAGGTCGAGCGGATGGCGCCACGGGTGCTGGTGCTGGTCAACGGGCGGCTCGTCGCGGAGGGCGAGACCGCCGAGATCCGGCAGCTGATCTCCGACCGGCCGCGCCGCGTGCGCGTCACGACCGACGGCGACGGCACCAGCCTTGCGCGTGATCTGGTGGGCGCGGCGGCCGTGTCCGCGGTGCAGCTCGCCGAGGACGGCTTCACCGTCGATACGGACGACGTCGATCTGTTCAGCCGGCTGCTCCCGGTCGCCGCGGTCGAGACGTCGACCTCGTTGCGGCGGGTGGAGCCGGTGGGCGACGACCTGGAGAGCGTCTACGCGTACCTCCACGACCGGGCGCGGGGGGCGGCGCGGTGAGCCGCCCGATCTACGGCCTGACCATCCGCGCGCTGCTCGGTCAGCGGCGGACGCTGGCGCTCGTCCTGCTCAGCCTCGCTCCGGTGCTGATGGCGCTCGTGTTCTCCCTGGCGGCTGACGCCGACGCCGACCCGCACCGCTTCTACTCGCGGCTCGTCCAGCGCCTGTTCATCCCCGTGATCACGGCGCTGGTGGCGCTGATCGTCGGCGTCAGCGCGATCGGCGACGAGCGAGAGGACGGCACCATCCTCTATCTGGCGGCCACGCCGCTGCCACGGCTGGGGATCGTGGTCGCGAAGATCCTCGCCGCCTGGACGGTGTGCGTCGCGCTGCTCGTCCCCAGCGTCGTGGTCTGCGGCCTGCTGGCGCTGACCGGCGACGTGACGGTCGCCCTCCTGTTCTGGCCGGCCCTGGGCGTCGCCCTGGCGGCGCTCGCGTACTGCGCGGTCGGGGGCTGGCTGTCGCTGCAGGTGCGCCGTCCGATCGTGGTCGGCGTGATCTACATCCTGCTGTGGGAAGGCTCGATCGCCACCTACGCGGCGTCCGCCGACAGGCTGTCGATCGCGGCGTACGGGCGCGCCCTGGTCGCCGAGCAGCTGCCCCAGTCGGCCGCCGGGGTCGTCTCGCCGGCGACGGCCGCGGTCGTCCTGATCGCGGCGACGGTGGCCGGCGCGCTGCTCGGCGCAAGGGCGATGACCCGGGCCGAGCTGCCGTGACCGGGAACCCGGCGGCGCCGCCGGCGGTCTTACTGGCATGCGGCTGATTCTCCTGATCACCACGCTCGCGCTCTCCCTGGCCGGATGTGGCTCTGCCTCAGGCGGCAGCAGTGATGGCGGAGGGCACACCAAGGCGGATGCGACCGGCATCTCGGGCCTCGTCCAGAGCTTCCCCGGCTCCGACCGCTCGTCGCTGGCGCCTCTGCCGCACGCCAGCGTCGGCGTGTACACGAAGGCGTTCGCCGTGGTCGGCCCGCCGCGCGTCGACGAGCCCCAGCCGATCGCCACGACGGCGACCGACGACGCGGGGCGCTTCGAGGTGGACGGGCTGTCGCCCGGGCGCTACTTCGTCGTCGCAGCCACCGCCTCGCACTGGGTGCAGGTCACCGACGGCAGCGTGACCAGCGCCTCGTTTGCGGTCTGCCGCGACTGCGCGGTGCCGCTCTAGCCAGCACGAAGCGGCGAGAGAGTCTCGAACTCCCGTCTCTGCGGATGGTCTCCGTAGCGCTCTGCCAGCTGAGCTACCGCCGCGTTGAGCGAGTATCCGGCGGAGGTTGCCCGAAGGTCAAGTCGGCTCGATCACACTGTGGCTCACGCCGCGACGCGAAGCTCGACCGGCCGGTCGGCCGGCGCGTCGATTGGCACGATCACGCCGCCAGCCAGTCCGGCGTGCGCGTCCCCGGCTGGATGTGAGGCTGTCCGTGCTCCTTCACCCAGCGCACCGTGCCGTCGGCGTGCAGCACTCGGTAGGTGATCGAGTATGGGCGCGCGAGGCATCTCAGGGCCGTGATCGGCGCCGACGGGCCCAAGTTGAGCCCGTCGTCACGAGAGCGGGTCGGGTAACGGTCTCAGCCGACCGTGACGTCGACGTTCATGCCGGCCTGCTTGTGACCGGGCACGGAGCAGAAGAAGTCGTACTTGCCGTTCTTGAGCGTGACGGTCAGCGTCTTTGTCTCGCCGCTGCCGAAGGTCGGGGTCGCGGCGTTGTCGACGCCGGGGCCCTCGATCGTCAGGTTGTGTGCCGACGGGCCCTGGTTCGCCACGGTGAACGTGTAGGTGCCGGGCAACAGGGAGTCCCCGCCGGCCAGCGTGATCGAGAAGTCCTTGAGGGTGACGCCCACGCTCGTGCCGCTGCCGCCGCTGGCCATGGTGGTCGAGCCGCCGGATGCGGCGGGGACGGAGGCGGCCGACGATGACGAGCCGCTCGACGAGCCACAGCCCGCGAGTGCGACGGCCAGTAGGCCCGCCGCCGCGATGCCGGGGAGCCATCCTGAGCGAAGCCGTGGGGAGATCTTCATGTCCGGGGGTACGGACGTCGCCCTCGGGCGGTTTGCGCCACCGCCGCGTCCAACGCATGTTTACCGCTTCCGGAACGGGGGGAAGGACGACACCGTGGCCTTCAAGCAACTCATTTTGCGGGAGGTCTCGCGCCAGGAGGGCGACCCGCACTGGGTGAACATCCGGTCGACGAGATCGCGACAGGTGCGGAGCCTCGAGGCGTCGGCGGGGGGCGAGACTGAGGGACGAAACGGCTCCGCAGTGCAGCGGCGGCACTCGCCGCCGCGGCTTCCCTGGGGCTGAGCGCCCTACGCGATTGCGACGACGCGCGGGCCGGCGCCGGTGTGCCGGATCCGCAGTCTGACCGCGTCGGCCGGTGGGTCCGGCTCGTCGACGACGTAGAGCCGCTCGGTGACGAACAGCTCGTTCGCCGGGTAGCGCTCGTCGACGTCAGCGATCAGCACGACCTCCTCCTCGCCGGGCACCAGCGGACGCGCCGTGGAGGTGACGCCCCAGGCGTCGGTGTCGGGCAGGCGCCGGCGCAGCTCGGCCAGCTGTTCACGCGTCACGCCACGGGTGAACTCGAGCGCGAAGCGGAGGTCGCCGTCGCGGACGGCGCACAGGCACGACCACGCGGTCGCCACGGGCGCGCTCTCGACGTGCGCCCGCCGTGCGTCGACGGTGATCGGCGATCGGGTGGCCAGCGTTCCCCCCTCGGGACGTGATCCAACTTGGAGTGACGGTACTGATCCGGCGGGCGCCGGTCAAGCGCCTCAGCGTCCATAGACGGACACGTGCAGGCGGCTGTCGTGCGTGAACGGCTCGTCGTTCCAGCCGCCGAAGCGATCGACCAGCCGCAGCCCTGCGATGCGTGCCATCAGGTCGAGCTCGGAGGGCCAGATGTACCGGGTGACGATCGGGTGCAGGCGGATGCCGTCGCGGGTGATCGAGACGTGGCTCTCCTCCTGCAGCTGGTTCACCGGGTCGTGGCGGGAGACGTCGAGCGTCACCCGGTCGACCTCGACCGCCTCGGCGTCCACGTACTGGTGATCGCGCAGCCGGTGCAGGTACGACGGCACCAGCGCCTCGACCACGAACGACCCGCCGTTGTCCAGATGCGCCGCCACGTTCTCGACGCAGCGCACCTGGTCGTCCTGGGTCAGCAGGTTGAACAGCGTGTTGTAGACGATGTAGATCAGCCGGTAGCTGCCGCCCACCGGCACGTCGGCGAAGTCGCCGATGGTCACGTCCACGACCCCGCCGCCCGGCTTGCTCCTCAGCTTCGCGACCATCGCGTCCGACAGGTCGATGCCGTCGACGCCGACGCCGGCGGCCGCTAGGGGCAGTGCGATGCGCCCGGTGCCGACCGCGAGCTCCAGGGCGCGGCCGTCGCCGGCCAGCCGAGAGAGGAACCGCACCGCGTCCGCCTCGTCGCCGCGGAGCTCGTCGTCGTAGAGCGCCGCGACCTCGTCGCCGAAGCTGAGCATGGGGTCGTAGTCCTGCATCCCGGCCATCTTAGGAGAATGGAGATCTGCAGAATCGGTTAGCTTGATTTGCAGGCATTTCGTGTCGTAGAATCGCCGGCACACCGAGCGGGGTGAAGGCGGGGTCCCTTTTCATCCGTTTTCGGAAATCGGTCCGGGAGGGTCCGTCACGCGGGTCCGCCCGGGCCCCTACCTGCGGATCGGCGCGGTCAGCTCGCCTCGGCTCGCACGGGCCACTCGAGCGAGTGGTAGCCGAAGCGGCGGAGGTCGTCGCCGAGCATGTCGTCCAGCACCGCGATCTGGTCGGGCGAGAGGTTCTCGCGCCAGCTGGGGATGCGGAAGGTGCTGGTGTTCGCGTCGAAGATCGGGACGGCGTCCAGGCGTTGCTCGAGCTGCGGCCGGTCGGTCGGAAGCCCGGCCCAGGTGAGCGTGTCCAGCGTGATGCCGACCGGGTCGGCGACCAGATCCTCGTAGCGCACGACCCGGTAGGTCTTCTGGTCGAGCGCGGCAGACGCCGCGACGATGCTGCGCACCAGGCGCCGCCAGTGGATGCCGGCGCGAGCGACGAACGAGTCGCCGTGCAGCGCCAGCAGCTCCTGCTCCTCGGCCGTCGGGAGGCCGAACTGCCATCGATGCACGCCCTCGTACCCGCGCCACCACCCGACGTGGAGGAAGGAGTTGACGACGGCCCGCCCGTCGCGGATGACGTGGACGAACTGGGCGTCGGGGAAAACTTCTTGCATGAACCCGATGCGCGACCAGCCGGAGTACTCGGCGGTGAACCGGCGTTTCCGCTGGTACCGCACGATGTCCGCCACACCGCAGCGCATCCGGTCGGCGACGAACGGCGTGACGTCCGACGCGTAGAGGTCGCGATCCGGCTCCGCGAACCCGTTGAACATCGACTGCCAGAACGGATACGCCTCGTCGTGCACCGGCAGCTTCCATCCCAGCCGGCGCGAGGCGAACGGCCGGTGATCGGTGAGCCGCGAGAGCATCGACACCGCGGGACGGTCGGGGAACCGCCGGTTGTACTGAGACGGCCAGGCCAGGTCCTCGTGCGCGGTGAGCAGATCCATCACCGGCGAGAGCCCGCAGCGGCCCGTGCCGATCACGAACAGCGGACGGGTCACGGTGGAGGTGTCGGGGCGTGCGCTCATGGGATCGGGAATGGCACGTTTCCGGCCGCGCCGTTGATTGCCGGCAGGCCGTAGCGCTGCTCGAGCCCGGCGAGCAGGTTGAAGTGGGTGTAGGACTTGGCGTCGGTGCCGTGGTTCGCGCCGCCGCCGTAGGTGACGGTGACCACGTGCTGCGCGCCCGAGCTCTCGTCCCAGGTGAGGATGACGGTGGCGCCCGCGGCGACCATCGCCGGGACGTTCGCCGCGAGCCAGTCGTCGCCGGCGCCCACCGGATCCTTCCCGGTGCACTTCGAATGCATGTCGTTGCACTGGTTGGGGACGATGTACGAGAACTCGGGCATGGCCGACGGCGTGAACGCCGTGTAGGGCAGGACGTGCGCCTTGCACACGGCCGACTGGGACTTGATGTTCCGGAAGTGGATCGCCGGGTTGTGGCCGGCGGTGTACAGCGGGTCGGACGTGCCGGGCGCGTCGCCTGCCGAGCCGCCCGTGAAGCACGGCGTCGGCATCGACTCCTCGTACTCCGCCCACGAGTGCCCGGCGACCTGCAGCTGGTGGAAGACGTTCTCGGACGGCCCGGCCTGGCCCGAGTCGACGATCCCGGCCGTCATCGCGAGATAGTCGCGAAGGCTGACGGGAACGTTGGCGTGGTACTGCGTCGACAACGTGCCGCCGGCGATCATCGTGTGGTTTATGAACGGCGCCTTCGACGACCCCAGGATGTTGTCGTAGGACTTGTTCTCCATCACGATCACCGCGACCGGGTTGGTCGCCGCCTGAGCCGCAGTGGCGGACAGACCGACGGCCACCAGCGCGGTCAGCGCCGCGAACAGCGGGCGCCAGGCACTGCGGCGGCGATGAGGGGTGGCTCCTCGCCGGGTGCGTGGCCCGGAGCAGAGGTCCGACGACGCCGAGACCGCGGATGCTGTAATTTGCACCGCTGGCAACACGGATATGCAACGCTGTCGTATCACCGGGCCACTCCTCCGGCGAGTTGCTGACAATGGAGCCAGGACGAACGTACACGCGTCCCCCGATAATGTAAAGAAGTGGAGAACACCTGAGACGGGTACGCTCTTGATGTGATGTCGACGGTGCCCGGCGACGAGTCGGTGGTGAGCGCGCCGCCGCCCCGGCTCCACGTCCTGCCGGCTGCGGGCGCGCCGGATGCGGTCGTCCTGCGGCGCGGTCCCAGCGACTGGTGGCACGTGCTCCGCTGGCGGCTGGACACCCTCGAGGTGCAGCCCGGCGCCTGGTTCAGCGGCCGGCTCTACCCGCGCCGCTGCGACGTCTCGCCCGACGGGCGGCTGCTCGGGTACTTCGCCTGGACGCCCGGCGAGCCGCCGTGGGATGGCTACTACGCCGTGTCCCGAGTTCCCTGGCTGCGCGCGCTGGCCGCCTGGCGCGTCGGCAGCACCTGGGCATCAGGGTGCGAGTTCCACCCCGACGGCGCATTCGCCGCCGACATCGATCCGGCCAGCCCGCCGGATCACGGCTCGTTCCCGGGTCGGCGAGGGCGCCGGACGCCGTTCCAGACCACCGAGCGGACGGCCTTCGTCGAGCGGGACGTGTCGCGCGAGCTCCGCAACGGCTGGCGGCTGCTGCCGCTGGCTGGACCGGGCACGGTGCTGAGCATCGAGCGCGACCAGCCGTCGCCGCCGGGAGCGACCCTGCGGGCGATCCACGAAGGCCACGCCTTCGACGAGCACGCGATCGAGGGCGCGCTGCTTCGCTACGAGCTGGACGGAGCGCCGCTCGACGGCGTCGTCTGGGCCGACTGGGACGCGACCGGGAGGCTGCTGCTCGCCACCGATTCGGGGCGGATCGAGGTGCGGGAGCACCAGACCGACGGCGCCCTCTCGATCACGTGGTCACACGATCTGAACGGTCTCGAGCCGGCCCCGGCGCCTGCGCCGCCGTTCGCCGAACGCTGGTAGCTCAGTCGCTGAGCGCCGACCAGACCAGCCTGTCGACGTCGGCGTTCTCGTCGCGCGGCACCCAGCGGAACGAGACGTGGCCGAGCTTCGCGAGCTGGGCGGTGACCAGGCGAAGCGCGCGCCCGCTGCGCTCAGGGCGACGGACGGCGGTCAGCCAGTCGACCACGACCTGCGAATCGAGCCGCACCTCGAGCTCGTCGAGCCGCAGCTCGACCGCACACTCGAGCGCTGCGGCGACCGCCGCGCATTCGGCGTCCTCGATGGTGCTCGCGCTGACCAGCCGCACCTCCTGGGCGATCACGCGGCCCCTGGCCGACTGCAGCACGAACGCGGCCGCCGCACGCTCACCGCGGATGCCGCCGTCACACCATGCGACGGGCCGCGCCGTCTGCTCGCCGCGACGAGCGCGAGACGCGGCCGCGAGTCGGCGGCGCTCACCGTCCTTGAGCGTGGCACCGGCCCGGCGCTTCGCCGTCTTTCGCTGCTGTGGACGCTGGGCCACGCCCGCGATCCTAGTGCCTGGTGGATCAGCTCCGATCGCGTGTTCCCCGCCTGCTTGAAATTACAACACAGCAGGGGGCTTGTTTCAAGCCGGAACCACGGGGCACAATGGCCGGTTCGTGGTCAGAACCTACTGAAGATGGGGGTGGCGGTCGATGGACGCGGACGTGATCATCGTGGGCGCCGGCCCGACCGGCCTGATGCTGGCGGTCGAGCTGTGCCTGGCCGGAGTGGATGCGCTGGTGCTGGAGCGGCATCCGCAGATCCGGGAGATCCCGAAGGCCGGGGGTCTGAGTGGGCAGATCGTGGAGGTGCTGCGCTACCGCGGCCTGCTGGAGCGATTCGAAGTCGCCAGCCCCGGGCCCGTCCCGGCACTCCGGTTGCCGTTCGGCGAGGTGCACGTGGACATGACGCGCCTGGCCGAACCGCCGATGCACCTGCTGCTGCTCCCGCAGCCGCGGCTCGAGGGCGTGCTCGACGAGCTGGCCTGCGAGCTCGGCGCCGAGATCCGTCGCGGACACGAGGTGGTCGGGCTCAGCCAGGATGACGCCGGGGTCGCCGCCGAGGTGCGCGGGCCGGACGGCCAGTATTCGGTGACGGCCCGCTACCTGGTCGGCTGCGACGGCTCCCGCAGCCGGGTGCGCGACCTCGCCGCCATACCGTTTCCCGGGATCACGTATCCGGAGGTCAACCGACTGGGCCAGACCACCGTGCCCGAGGGGGTCACTGTGCTCGAGAACGGTGACCTCGAGGTCGATGGGGTGGGCAGGTTCAGCTTCGGGTTCACGCGCACCGCACGCGGCGTGTTCGCCGCAGGGTCGGTCGATCCGGCGCGACTGGGCGTCTTCACCAGCGAGGAGGAGACCGCCGACTACGACGACGACGAGCCGATGACCGTGACCGAGCTGGCGGACAGCATCAGCCGCGTGCTCGGCGTCGACGTGCCGCTGGGCGAGCCGACCCGGCTGACGCGCTTCACGTTCCACGCCCGGCACGTCGAGCGTTATCGCGACGGGCGGATCATGCTGGCCGGAGACGCCGCGCACCTGTTTCCCGCTCCGGGCGTGGCGCTCAACGCCGGCATGATCGACAGCGTCAACCTCGCCTGGAAGCTGGGTGGGGCCATCAACGGCTGGGCGCCGGCCGGGCTGCTGGACACGTACCACGACGAACGCCACGCCGCCGGCGAGCGGACGCTGCTCCACACCCGCGCCCAGGTGGCGCTGCGGCGCGGACACGACGAGGCCGCGGTCGCGCTCCGTGACCTGTTCCAGGAACTCGTCGCCGACGACGACGCGGCGCGAAGGATCGGCGCGCTGATCGCCGGCACGGACATCCGCTACGCGGTCCCGTACCCGACTGACCACGCCCTGACCGGCACCTTCGCGCCCAACCTCACGCTGCACGTCGACGGGGGTACGACCGGCATCGCAGGGCTCGCGCACACCTCCCGGGCCGTGCTGCTCGACCTCGCCGACCGGGCGGATCTTCGCGAAGCGGCGCGTGGCTGGGAGGGTCGAATCGACATCGTCACCGCGGACGTCGTCGACCGGCCGGCCGACGCCCTCCTGATCCGCCCGGATGCCTACATCGCCTGGGCAGCCAACACCGGCGAACCCACGGAGCGCGACGCGGTAGAACTAACCGAGCCGCTCTCCTACTGGTTCGGCGAGCCGTGAGCGGGCCGGGGTAATCGACGTCGGAGCGGGGTACACTCGCGTTGCAGTGGCCCTGTTCCACCGTAGGTCGCCCGAAGAGCAAGCTGAGCACGAGGCTCGCAAGCAGGCGAAGCGCGACTCCCGCCACGGGATGTGGGAGGCGATGAAGCTACAGCGCGCGATCGCGAAAGCCGAAAATCAGCGGGCCCGAGGCGAGCCTGTGACGGCACTCCCGCCGGACGTGGCGGAGCGGTTGCCCGTGTTCATCGTCAACTTCACCCAGGAGGACGGGTCGATCGGGTTCCTGGCTGTGAGCGAGTCTGAGCTGACGATCACGACTGATGCCTCGACTGACAAGCCGTCTTTCGAGCGCGTCCCGTTGGGTGACGTGACCAGTGTCACTGGCGACATCGGACGCCTCGATCTGATCATCGACGGCAGGGTGCGAACCTTCCACCGCGTCGATCCGGAAGATCGTGTTCCACTGATCGTCGAGCACATCGTCGCCCGGCGGTAGTTGCTCCCTGGCCCGGCCGGCGTGCGGATCACACCGCGATGTCGCGAGCCTATGTCGCGAGCCGAGGCTGAACCTGAACCAACGGCGTCGGCTGCACCTGGTAAGGGCCGGCGAACGGCCGGTCCTGGACGCCGATCATCAACAGCGCCACCACGATCGCCGACGCGAACAGCATCATCGCGATCGCGGCGGAGCGCCGGTTGGCGCTGTGGACGCAGGCGATCGCGATCAGCGTGAGGATGCCGAGGCCGATCACGCCTACCCACTTCGCCGAGTTGACCGCCGATGCACTGATGATGATCCGCTGACGGCGGGCATCCAGCGCCGCTTCCAGCGAGGTCACGATCTCACGCTGCGCAACTGCTCGGCCCGGGTCGTCAGCGGGTAGCGCCAGTGCCAGCTGGAGGGCGGCGGCGAGCTCCGACGGAGCCACCAGCAGCGTCGCATTCTGTTTAGCCATCGCCGGCCACTCGTGGTCTACCACCTGTTCGATGTATTCGCGAATCAACAAATCCATCCGCCGTTGGTCGGCGGCTGGGAAGTCGCCGTCGAGCATGTCCACCGAGCGCAGGGCGCTGGCCTCCTGGTCGACCGCCTGCTCAGCGCTCGAACTGTTGCTCCACACCTCGGCCGCCAGAAACCCCACCAGCAGTCCGAACACGAGCGCCATCGGGGGCAGCAGACCGGGCGACACGGCCGCCATGGCGTCAGAATGACCGGCGGCAGCCAGTCGGGTCACGGTCACGAAGATTGCGAGCGTGACGATCGCCGTCGCTACGCAGACGACGAGCACCAGCGAAACCATGGAGAGGCTGTGCAGCCAGTCGACCACGCGAAGAACCTATGCCTTCGCAGCGAAACGTACAAGCCACGCGCGCGGTGCCACCCGCCGATTCCCAGACTGTGTGACGGCTGGCCGTACGCTGTCAGCACAACTGGCGGCCGGCCACGGCCGGAGGCCGCTGAACTA
The DNA here is from genome assembly GCA_963809205.1 of uncultured Actinomycetes bacterium. GTDB lineage: Bacteria > Actinomycetota > Thermoleophilia > Gaiellales > JAICJC01 > DATLLN01. Next base: position 149,003 of record CAWEIS010000003.1, read on the forward strand.
CTCGGCTGCGGAAGTGCCTGTGGCAGGGAAGCTAGCTGGCAGCCGTATTCACGCGCGCGAGCAGTTCGTCGCGGGGCGGTCCTGCAGGTGCCGGTGAGTGTGCGAGTACGGATGCGAAGATGGTCTCGATCCGGTCGTGCAGGTGCTGGTCGTCGTCGAAGACGTCGGTGCGGTCGAGCAGACCGATCCTTCGGATTGTCCGGCGGAGAACAAGGTCGTCGTCGGGCGCTGCGGCAAGCGCCGCGGCGAACGCGAACAGTGGATAGCAGCCGTCGCGGCGGCTGATATCGAGTGGTTCGCCGTTCCAACGACGAGTTCTCGCATCATCGGTGTCGCAAGCGAGAGTAAAACGCTCACGCGCCTCGGGAATCACCTCGGTGCAGTACCGCTCCACGAGTTCATCGCCATCGCAAGTGTCTCGGGCGGCGCGTCCCAGCGCTTCGGCGTGCGCCAGGGCAAACGAGACGCCGTAGGCAAATGCGGGATCGGTATGGCAGAAGGCGTCTCCGACAGCGACGAGCCTGGCCACCCCGTGCTTGTCGCCTGTACAGTCGACGTTCAGCAGGCCGCCCATCGGCATGACACCGGTGATCGGCATGCCATAGTCGTCGGACGTCATCACGTCCAACGGGTGCATCGATGCGCACGCCGCCCTCCAGGCGCGCTCGTCTCGCAGCGCGCGCAGTTCCCTGTCCCGGTTGGGGACGAGGAGAATCACCGCGTATGTTCGGTTGTCGCCGCGGAACGTGTTGAAGCCCATGTAGCCGAGGTCGCCGCGCGGATTCAACGGGTTCCGCGGGCCGCCATCGAGATGGTCGACATCGTCACGCAACTGGAAATAGCGGCAGTAGTAGAGCGCGCCGCAATCCGCTTGCTCGACGACGTGTCGTCGCCAGCCCTCGGGAGGCCGGTAGCGGCCGAGGGCGTCCACGACGATGTCGCCAAGGACAGTCTCGCCTCCGTCGAGCGCGACACCTGCCGCTCGTACGGCGGCACCATCCTCACAGGTGAGCCCCGCGATCCTCACCGCCGGACGCAGCTCGATCGCCGGTTCCCGGGCAGCGGCTCGGCGGAGCGCCCACTCGATGATCGGCCGTCGGACCCAGAGGTAGACAAGATCCTCGTCGCCAGGCTCCGGTTCGCCTCGAAGCCGCGCAGCGACATCCTGCATCTCTGCGCCGGCGTCCACGAGCGCCGCAAGCACGTCCGGCGCGAAGCTCGTCAGCACGATCCGTCCACGCGGGAGGAACGCGTGCGGCTGAAAGAAGTGAGGAATTCCACGCCGTTCTTCGCCGAACGCCGACATCGGGTCAGCGCTCAGACCTGCGGCATCGCGTTCCAGGACGATGGCCTGGTGGCCTGCACGCGCCACCGCCAGCGCAGCAGCCAGCCCAGCCACTCCTCCACCGGCCACGACAAATCTCACCAACGCGAACATAACGGGGACCCTGCATCAGGGCAACCAGTTGGCTCGAGCCCCGGCAGGCCGGAGGGCTCGCAGGGGACGCCTCACCCGGGCCAGATGGGCCCGACGCGCCGCGGGCGGGAAGTAGCGAGGCTGCGGGGCAGGGACTCGAACCCCGACTACCTGATCCAGAGTCAGGCGTCCTACCATTAGACGACCCCGCAAAGGGCCGGCACATCGTACCAAAGGGGTTATCGGCCCCTGGGGGCCTACTCTGAGCCGAGCCGGAAGGCGCCGAGCAGGCGTTTCTCGGTCTCGCCCTCGATGTCAGCCTCGACCTCGATGTGGGATTCCAGGCCGGATCCGTGCAGCTTCGACTTGAGCAGGTTGTCGACCTGGAACAGCCCGGCGGAGTTGTTGAGGACGATCTCCACGAGTACCTTGCCGGTGCCGCTGGAGCGGATGTTGACGGCCTCGATCGCGGCGGCGGATAGCGAGTGGATCGAGACGCGGCCGGTCTCGAACGGGATCCGCGAGCGGCCCTTGGCCATGTCCAGCGCATCGGCCACGCGCACGACGCCGGCCTCGACCGACAGCGGCTCGCCGTCGGAGCGGTGGCTGATGATCGTCTGCAGCACCTCGGCCATCACGATCGTCCGCTCGGGCTCGTCATACACGCCCTCGAGCAGCGACGGGATCCGGTCGGCCGCCAGGAACAGGCTCATCTCCTCGTGGTTCGAGCGGTGGATGGCCATGCCCAGGCAGTGCGTCAGGCAGCCGAGCACGGTGACCACCTCGGCGTCCTCGAACTCCATCCCGTAGTCGGTGACCATCCCCGGCTCGACGCCGGCGCGGCGCAGCTCGCGCAGCAGCTTCAGCCCGATGTTGGTGACGATCTGGATGTGCACCCAGGAGTGGTCGTTGATCTGCAGCCGCGTGACGGCGTTGACGTTGGCGGCGTGCCACAGCGCCTTCAGCGACTCGTCGCGATTGACCCGCTCGATCAGGTCGCGCAGCTTGCGGTTGCCGCGGGCCGGCAGGTTGATCCGCATGTCGCGCACGGCCTCGGCCGGCGTCATCCGGGCGCCGCGCTCGGCGCGCACGCTGACCGGCGTGCCGGGAGCCGGCTCCGACCCTGCGGGGAGCTGCTCGGGCTCGGGTGCCTGCGACTCGGCCTCCATCGAGGCGGAGGCTATCAGCGCCCGGCGGGTAGCACGTGCCAGCCGAAGGCGAAGGCGTCGTGGAACCAGCCGGACGCCATCGAGTTGAGCGTGACGCCGTCCCCGTCCCCGTGGCTGTTGATCGCCCAGCCGTTGCCCAGGTAGATACCGGCGTGGTAGACGGTGCCGTAGGCGGTGTTGACGCCGTTCGCGGCCGAGCTCCAGAAGACCACGTCACCGGGCCGCAGCTGGGAGCGGGGGATGCGGTTGCTGACGGGCAGCGCGCGGGCCATGTCGTACGTCGTGCGCGCGGTGATCGTCGCGTTGCCGCTCCACGGCGCCTGGCCGGCCGGCGTGTAGGTGTGCAACTTCAGCACCCACCAGACGTAGCCCGAGCAGTCGAAGCCGCCGGGGACGTTGTAGCCGAACAGCGACTGCGGGTCCGGCGAGGTGCCGCCCCACACGTACGGGGCGTTGGCGTACCGGAACGCCATCCCGATCACGGCCTTCTGCAGCGGCGAGTACGCCGGCATCGCCGTGCGCGCGGCGAGCAGCCCGGTCACGCTCGACCGCCACCAGGACGGCAGGTGCGCGAGCTGGTAGGCCTCGGCCGCCAGGCTCGCCCGCTTGAGCGATGTCCCAGGCCAGGTCTCCCAGGCGTCGGACGGCCAGGGTGCGTTGATCCGCCCGCCGATCGCCTTGACCATCTGCTCGGTGCCGAAGCCGTTGGGCACGAACGGGTGCCAGCCGTCCGCGGCACGAAGGCCGTTCAGCTGGGTGACGCTGCCGCGGAGCCCGAGCACCGCGACCACGCCGCGGTCGAACTCGAGCTGCGTGATCTGCCCGCCGCCGCCGGTGCCGGCGGGGATCCAGCCGGCGGCGACCATCTGCTGGTAGGGCGTTCCCGACACCGGCGTGCCGCTCTGCTTGAAGGCGAGGTTGGCGAGCACCCGTGCGGCGGCCTGGCGGGTCGCCGGGTAGCCGGGCGAGAACGTCGTGCCGACGCGGTTGTTCATCCAGCCGCTGCCGACCGCCCACATCACCTGGCTGCGCGCCCAGAACGACGTCGAGACGTCGGTCGGCGGCGCGGACGCCTGGGCGGCGCCCGCGCCCACAAGCCAGCACAGCGCGACGGCGCTCGCGCAGATCCCTCGTCTCAGCCCCCGCACTTCCTTGATATCGAGCATTTGCGGGGATTTCTTGAGGATCGGCTATGCGACCGCGTCGACCCAGTCGTCGTAGAGGGCGAAGTACCGGCCCCTCGCGGCGATCAGCTGCTCGTGGGTGCCGGACTCGATGATCTCGCCGTACTCGAGCACGACGATCACGTCGGCGCGGCGGATCGTCGAGAGCCGGTGCGCCACCACGAACGCCGTGCGGTCGGCGAGCAGCGTCTCCAGCGCATGCTCGATCCGCGCCTCGGTCGGGATGTCGACGCTCGAGGTCGCCTCGTCCAGGATCAGCAGCCGCGGGTTGGCCAACAGCGCGCGGGCGAACGCGACCAGCTGGCGCTGGCCGATCGACAGCCGGGCGCCGCGTTCGGCGATCGAGGTGTCGTAGCCCTCGGGTAGCGCCTCGATGAACTCGTGCGCGCCCACCGCGCGGGCCGCCGCCTCGACCTCTTCGCGGCTCGCGTCCGGTCGGCCGAAGGCGATGTTCTCGGCCACACTGCGGGCGAACAGAAAGCCCTCCTGGGGCACCATCCCCAGCTGGCGGTGCAGCGAGGTCATCGTCACCTCCCGCAGGTCGTGGCCGTCGACCAGCACGCGGCCGCCGGTCGGGTCGTAGAAGCGGGCCAGCAGCTTGACGATGGTCGACTTGCCGGCGCCGGTATGGCCGACCAGCGCCACCGTCTGGCCCGGCTGGACGGCGAACGAGATGCCGTGCAGCACCTCGGCGCTGCCCTCGCGGTAGGCGAACCGGACGTCCTCGAACTCGACCCGGCCTGTGATCTGTGGCAGCTCCTTCGCATCCGGCCGGTCGGTCAGCCGGGGATCGGTATCCAGCACGTCGAAGATCTTGTCCAGCGCAGCCGTGCCCGCCAGGAACGTCTGGTAGAACTGCGACAGCTGCTGGACCGGCTCGAAGAAGTACGAGAGCAGCCCGATGAACACGAACAGGTCGCCGGTCGTGATCTGGCCGTTGATCACCAGCACGCCGCCGTACCCAAGCACCACCGCCATCGCCGTGGCCGACAGCAGGTCGACGACCGGGAAGTAGACGGCGCTGACGTTGACCGTCTGCACGTTGGCCTCGCGGTAGGAGCCGTTCACCTCGTGGAATCGCCGCTCGTTCGCCCGCTCGCGGCGGAACGCCTGGACGACGCGGACGCCGGAGATGTCCTCCTGCAGCGAGGCGGTGACCTCGGCCAGCCGCTCTCGGGTGCGGCGGTAGGCGCGCGACGAGTAGCGGCGAAACAACGCGGTGGCGATCGCCATCCCCGGGAACACGGTCAGCGTCGCCAGCGCCAGCTGCCAGTCCAGGTAGAGCAGCACCAGCGCGGAGCCGATCAGCGTGACGGTGTTCTGAAGCAGGGTGGTGGGGCCGTCTGTGACCAGCGTCTCCAGCGCCTCGATGTCGTTGGTCAGGCGCGAGATGACGACGCCGGCGCGGGTGCGCTCGAAGAAGCCCAGGTCGAGCCGCTGGACGTGCTCGAACAGGTCGACGCGGAGATCAGTGAGGATCCGCTCGCCGACCCAGCTGGTCAGGTAGCTCTGGGCTGCGGACGCCGCCCAGCCGATCCCGGCGACGACCACGAACACGATCACCCACATCTGAAGCGAGCTCTCGTCGCCGGGGACGATGCCCTCGTCGATCGCCTGCTTGGCGACCAGCGGCCCGCCGATGGTCGCGGCCGTGCTGAGCAGGAGGGCGATCATCGCCAGGATCGCCCGGCCCGCGTAGGGACGCGTGTAGCCGATCAGGCTGGTCACCCGGCGGACCGTCGCCCGCCAGCCGAGGCCGCTGCCGGCGTGGCCCAGCCGGCCGACGTGGCTGCCGAAGCTGGTGGCCCTCACCCGGCCTCCTTCTCGATCGGCGCGCCGTCGGGGTCGAGCTGCACGAACGTGCGGTCGACCAGCCCGTGCTCGTAGATCTGGCGGTAGACGGGGCTCTTGTCCATCAGCAGCGCGTGCTGGCCGCGGGCGACGATCCGCCCCTGCTCGAGCACCACGACCTCCTCGGCCAGCGAGATGGTGGAGAGGCGGTGGGCGATGATCAGCGTCGTCCGGCCGCGCATCACCTCGCGCATCGCCATCGTGATCTTGGCCTCCGTCGAGGCGTCGACCGACGCCGTGGCGTCGTCGAGGATGAGGATCCGCGGATCCATCAGCAGCGCGCGGGCGATCGCGATCCGCTGGCGCTGGCCGCCCGACAGCGACAGGCCGCGCTCCCCGATCCGCGTGTCGTAGCCGTCGGGCAGGTCCATGATGAACTCGTGCGCCTGGGCACGTACGGCGGCGTCGCAGATCTGTTCGGGCGTCGCCTCCGGCCGCCCGTAGGCGATGTTCTCGGCGACCGTCGTCGAGAACAGGAAGGTGTCCTGGCCGACGATGCCGATCGCGGCGCGCAGCGAGTCCAGCTTGGCGTCGCGCACGTCCAGGCCGTCGACCAGCACCCGGCCGCGGTCGACGTCGTAGAACCGGGGGATGAGCGCGGTCAGCGTCGTCTTGCCGCAGCCGGTCGGGCCGATCAGCGCCACCGTGCGGCCCGCCTCGATCGTCAGGTCGACGTCGGACAGCACCGTCCGGCCCTCCTCGTAGGAGAAGGAGACGCCGTCGAACCGGACCAGTCCCGGGCCGTCGGGCAGCGGCGCGGGCGTCCGGCAGCTCGACGATGTCGCGCTCCACGTCCAGCACCTCGAAGATCCGCTCGCCGGAGGCCATCGCCCGCTGGTACTGGCCGACCCACATGCCGATCATCCGCAACGGCATGACCAGCAGCAGCAGGTAGGCGTTGACGGCGAAGAAGTCGCCCAGCGTCAGATCGCCCTGGATCACCTGGTGGCCGCCGACCAGCAGCACTCCGGCGATCGCCAGGCTGGGCAGGGACGACATCGCCGGCACGTAGCGGGCCTGCAGCCGGGCGGCCCTGATGCCCTGCCGGAAGATCCGCTCGGAGCCGCCGCGGAAGCGGGTGGTCTCGTGCTGCTCCTGGGCGAACGCCTTGACCACCCGCACGCCGACCACGTTCTCCTCGGCCTGGGTGGTCACATCGGCCACCCGCTGCTGCACCTCCTTGAGGATGGGGTGGCTGATCCGCGAGTAGCGGTAGGCCATCACCATCAGCACCGGGGCGATGGCGATCGCGATCAGCATCAGCTCGACGTTCAGCAGCGAGAGCGCGATCAGCACGATCACCACCGTCAGCACGTGCTGGCTGAAGAAGATCAGGCCGTAGCCGAGGAAGAACCGCACCGCCTGCAGGTCGACGGTCGCCCGTGACATCAGCTGGCCGGTCTGGTGGCGGTCGAAGAATCCGTACGACAGCCGCTGCAGGTGGGTGTACATGCCGTTCCGCAGGTCGAACTCGACGGCCAGCGACAGCCGGCCGGCGAGCCAGCGCCGGAAGAACATGAGCACGCCCTTGAGCGCGCCCATCGCCACGATCAGGGCCGCCAGCTCGAGCAGCAGCGTGCGATCCCCGTCCGTCGCCGCATCGATCGAGCGGCCGGTCAGATAGGGGATCGCGAGCGCGCAGATCTGGGACGCGATCGCGAGCAGCACCGACGCGACGACCTGCCCGCGGTACGGCCGGAGAAAGCCGAGCAGGCGGCGAAAGATCATCCCGCAGAGCCTAGCGGGATTGGTTTGCGACGATCGTGCTAGGAACCGTTGCGGATCTGCTGCAGGAGCACCTGGAACGAGACGCCCTCGAGCTGCGCCACGACCCACAGACCGCCCAGCACCAGGATCCCAATGCAGAGCGCACCGAACGTCACCTCACTGGTGACGCTCCCACGCTCATCTCGGAACGAGCGGAACACGTAGACCCCCCTACGAAAACCGGTAGCCGTGTGCGCGACTGCGCACATCTGCTAGTTCAGATCGGCACGCAGGGTGCGCGGCGGCATCACCCGAAGGCGCGATTCTGCCGTGCCTCGGAGAGGGCCTCCGTATGCTCGGGACGGCGCTCCGCGGCCGATCCGGCCTCCTCGGCGCCCTCGGCCAGCCGGGTGATCGCGCGGCGGTGGGCGTCGGAGATCTCGGTGATCTCGCAGCCGGCGCGGTAGCGGCCGTACGGCGCGGGGTCGAGCCTGACCACCCGGGTCTCGATCTCCATTAGCTCGCCTGCCAGCGGGAAGCTCAGCTGGAACATGTCCCCGGCGGACAGCTCGCGCTGGGTGACGAAGGCCAGGCCGGTCGCCGAGACGTCGATCAGGCGCACCTCGACCTGCGCGTCGCGCGGCATCGTCCGGCAGTAGCGGACGCGGGCGTCCAGCTTGACCGACACGCCCACCCGCGGCGAGGCGCGGCGGGCCTTGCGATGGCGGACGTTCGTCACCGTCAGGTGCACCAGCGACTCGGAGCCGGTGTGGAAGAAGGACTCCTCGACCTCGAACTCGATCTCGTAGCGGCCGCGCGCAGCGTCGAACACCCGCGCCAGCAGGTGCAGGCGCGGATGCGCCGCCGGGGCGGCGCAGAACCCGTGCAGGAGGTCGTTCTCCCGGTGGCTCAGCCGCAGCTCGTAGGAGCCACCGCCCTCGGACAGCACATCGACGACACTGGGCAGCTCGGGCAGCACGCCCAGCGCGAGGGAGACAAGCTCTACGCGTTGGTCATTCGACATGGGGTCGTCCCCATAATCGGCGGGCCGGCGCCCGGCCTATAGGCCTGTATCCGCGATAGTCTGTTGGTCCGTGCTGAGTCATGCCGAGTTCTGGACGGTGATCCTGCTGGCGGTGGTGCTGAAGCTGCCGCTGGCGCTGGTGCTCTGGGCGATCTGGTACGGCGCCAAGCTGGCCGATCGGGCGGAGACGCCGCCTCCCGTGCACGAGCAGCGGATGGCGCTGTGCGGCTACTGCGGCCACCGGATCGCGATCGGATACGACGCTGCCGAGATGCACCGTGAGGCGACGCTGATCGCCGCGTCCACCGGCGAGGCGCCGTTCGACGTCGAGACCCGGCTGATCCGCCGCGAGCTGGCCGAGCCCGACCACTTCCCCGTCGAGCCGACGCGCTGTCCCGGCTGCGGCGAGTCCGCCGCGTGGGCCGCGATCGACACGCTGGACGACCAGACCTCGGCCGCGCTAGCGTCGGTGCGGCCGTCGCCCTGAGTTCGGACTAGGCGAACGGATAGCGCCTGGCGGGGCGCTGCGGCTGGTTCTCGGCCGTCGTCGCGTCGCGCGCTGCCTCGAGCCGCTCGGCCACGTCCGGCCGGCGGTCGTCCTCGGAGCCCTGCTCATTGGTGACGCGGGCGAGCTCGTTGATCCAGTGGCGGTCGGCCTCGAGCATGTCGGTGATCTCGCAACCGACGCGGTTGCGGCCGTAGATGGCGGGGATCTGCGTGACCACGCGGGCCTCCAGCCGCACCAGCCGCTGCGGCAGCTCGGCCGAGATCTCGACCTTGTCGCCAGACTGGAAGGCGCGGTTGGTGATGAAGGAGACGCCTGTGCGCGAGACGTCGGCCAGCCGGATGTCGAGCTGCTCGCCGGGAGCGATCTCGCGGCCGTAGAGCACCTGCAGATACGCGGGCACGGAGACCCGGGCGCGCGGCGCGGTGCGGCTGGCGAAGTGGTCCTCGATCGAGCTGACGTACAGATGCAGCAGCAGCTCGGCGCCGGACTGGAAGAAGGTGCGCTGGATGGTGAACCGGACGTTGTGCCCATCGCCCTCCTGGTTGCGCTGCTGCCAGGTCAGCGTCAGTCCGTCGCGGACGTGGTTGCGGTCGCCGTAGGCGTAGATCATGTCGCCCTCGATAGCAGCCAGCATCAGGTTGAACACCCCGCCGTCCTGGGCGTAGACCTCGACCGTGCCCGGCATTTCGGGGAGGAGATCGAGTGCGAGGTTGAGGAGCTCCTTCGAGGTACGGGGCATCGCGTCCCTCTTATCGGCGGGAGGTGCCGCGAGCTTGAAGGGGACTAGCGTCCGGGGCAGATCAGGCACGCCGTGGCCCACCAACGGGCGTAGCTGGCGAGCTCCGCGCGGCTCCCTGGCCGGCCGGTGGTGACCGCCTCGGGGTCGTTCCAGACCTGCTTGTCCCAGGGAGCGGTCGCGCCTGGGTCGAACCGCTCGCCGGCTCGGGCCGCCTGGTCGGCGGGGAGCAGGTCGGCAGCCGCCGATGCACCGTTGCCATCCCAGGCATCGCCCGCAATGTCGACCCCGGCTGGGTTGAAGGAGCCAGCGTGGCTGCCGGCCGCGCGGTAAACGGTGGCCGGGTATGGCGCCCAGTCGTCCTTCGCGAGATCCCACCAAGGGTGGCGCCCGGCCCAGCCGAGGTGTGCCGACGCGCGGGCGCCGACCGCGACGCCGTCGGGCCGCAGCTTCACGATCAGCCCTTCCCAGTCGTCGGCGTGGCTGCCGTCCAACGCCGCGATGCCGGTGTGCGCCGTGCGTGAGTCCGGCAGGTACTCCCAGTACTCGAGATACAGGAAGCCGCCGCGGCGCACGGCGTGGACGAATAGCACCGGCCGCCGGGCGGTCGCGCACGAGCGCGAGCGGCAGGTGCGGAAGTCGACCGGCACCTCGTCGTCGCCGCGCTCGGGGACGATCAGCGGCGCGATCCGCTGTGCCTGGTCGAGGTAGGCGGCGTCGCCCGTCGGTTGCGCGAGCTGCGCCCGGGCGACGTTGGCCGCGCCGAGCAGGAGGGCGAGCACGACCAGGCCGATTCCGGCGTACTCGGCCGTTGCCTGTCCGCGCTCGCGCATATCGCGAGGCTAGGGACGCGGGTGTGACGTGTGGGTGACGAGAAGTGGTAGGGGTGTGCCAGGTGGCACCTCACTCCACGGCTTGCTTGACCAGCGCCAGGATCCGCTTCTCGTCGGCCTTGGTCAGCTTCTTCAGCGCGAAGGCGTTCGGCCACATGTTTCCGTCGTCGAGCTTGGCCCTCTCGCTGAAGCCGAACGTCGCGTACCGCGTCTTGAACTTCGCTCCGCTCTGGAAGAAGCAGACGACCTTGTCGTCCTTCGTCCAGGCGGGCATGCCGTACCAGGTCTTCGGCGCGAGCTCGGGGACGCCCGACTTGATCGCGGCGGCGAGCCGCTCGGCCATCTCCCGATCGTGATCCGGCATCTCGGCGATCTTGGCACGCATGTCGCCCTCGGGATCCTTGGCGGCTGCACGCCGCTCCCGTGCGCGCTCTCGCATCGCGGCCTGCTCCTCGGGCGTGAACGCCCTTCTCTTCCTCTCAGCCATTCGGTCGTACCTCCTTGGAGTGGGAGTGTGCAGGGGTCAGGATCCTTGGCGCATACACCGGCTAGTGCAGCGCGGCCGGCGCCGAGACCGCCTCCAGCCCGGCCTCGGTGCCCTCGCGGATCGCCTCCTCGAACGACCGCGGACCGAGCGCGTCGCCGACGCGCACCGGCTCCGCGCCGCGGTCTTCGAGCTCCTCGAACAGAGAGCTGTCCGACGAGCGGCCGGCGCTGGCCACCACCGTGTCGACGCCCTCCAGCCGCACCTCGCGCTCGGAGAACACGTTGCGGCACACCAGCACGTCGCCCTCGACGGCGATCGGGCGCACGTGGTGGATCAGCTCGACGCCGGCCAGGTCGAGCCGCTCCAGGTACTGGTTGCGCTGGTACTGGTGGATCGCCTCGCCGAACGCGGCGGCCGAGGTCGCCAGCCGGACGTCGCATCCGCGCGCGGCCAGCAGCTCGGCGACGGCCAGGCCGGTCCAGTCGCCGCCCCAGTCGCTGACGACGACCCGCCGCCCGGTCTCCGCGCCCGCCAGCACGTCCCACGCGCCGACGACCGATCCGCCGGGCAGCTCGACGTCATAGGGCCCGGCGCCGGTGGCGACGATCACGCGGTCGGGCGACTCGGCGAGCACGTCGTCGGCGGTCGCCACGGTGGAGTACCGCACGTCGCAGCCCGACAGCCAACGGTCGGCCGTGGCGATCAGGCCGCCGGCGATCTCCGCGTGCCCGGCAGCCGCGGTGGCGAGGCGCATCTGGCCGCCCGGCCCGTCGGTCGCCTCGAACACGACCACGCGCATTCCGCGCATGTGCGCACATGCCGCGGCCGCGGCGCCCGCGGGGCCTGCGCCGACGATCACCGCGGTGCCCTGGCGGCTCGCGGGAGGCGGGAGCCGCCGCTCGAACCCGGTCCAGGGGTTGATCGTGCAGGCGATCGGGAGGCCGGAGTGGTAGTGCCCGATGCATCCCTGGTTGCAGCCGATGCAGCGCATGTACGGCTTGCCGGCGCGCGCCTTGTCCGGCATCCCGGGGTCGGTGATCATCGCGCGCGTCATGCCGCAGGCATCGCAGTCGCCGCGCTCGATCATCGCGTTCGCGTCCGCGGCCTCGACGATCCGGCCGGTGGCGATCACCGGCACCGTCGACGCCGCCTTCATCCGCCGCGCGAAGGGCAGGATCGCGTTGTGCTCGATCGGCGACGGCGGGACGATCCAGCTCGACCCGCGGTACGTGGTCGACGAGCCGAGAGCGACCGACAGATAGTCGATCAGCCCGGCGTCGCTCAGCACGCGCGCGGCCTCGGCCAGCTCGTCCTCCGTGTTGGCGTCGGGCGACCAGTGCTCGTCGGTCAGCCGGCAGCCGACGGCGCCGTCCGGTCCGATGCCCTCGCGCATCGCCTCGCACACCTCGCGCAGGAAGCGCAGCCGGTTCTCGAACGAGCCGCCGTACTCGTCGGTGCGCCGGTTGACGTGGGGGGACAGAAACTGGGTCGGGAGGTAGTTGAACCCGGCGCACACCTCGACGCCGTCGATCCCGCCCTGCGCGGCGTGCACCGCCGCCTGCCGGTAGCCGTCGATCATCTCCCTGATCTCACGGCGCGAGAGCGCGCGCGGCTCCGACTTGAACCGCGGGCTGGGCACGCTGGACGGTGCCACCGCCGCCGGCCGGGGCGGCGAGGCGATCACCTCGCGGCCGCCGTGGAAGAGCTGCACCATGATCTTCGCGCCGTGCGCGTGCACGGCGTCGGATAGCCGCCGGAAGACCGGCACGATCTCGGGGAGGTAGCCGCCGATCGTGTGCGGCGTCAGCAGCCCGGTGTGGTGGGTCGCCGTCGCCTCGATGCAGATCAGCCCCACTCCGCCGCGCGCCCGGGTCTCGTGGTATGCGATCAGGTCGGCGGTCGGCAGGTGGTCGTGGACGAGGCTCGTCTGGTGCGACGTCGAGACGATCCGGTTTCGGATCTCGACCGGGCCGAGTGCGAGGGGGGAGAAGAGGGTGTCCAGCACGCACGTGACTCTATGTCACCCGGTGGAGCAGAATGCCCGCGTGGCGGACGACGCCGACGCACCGGTTCGGGTCTCGACGCTCGAGCTGTTCTTCGATCTCGTGTTCGTGTTCACGATCACCCAGCTGACCGCGGTGATCGGCGAGCACACGGGGGCGGCCGGGCTTGCGCGCGCGGTGCTGATGCTCGGGCTGATCTGGTGGATGTACGGCGCGTACGCCTGGCTGACCAACGCCGTGGCGCCGAACAGCACGCCGCGGCGCCTGCTGCTGCTCGGTGGGATGGCCGCGTTCTTCGTGCAGGCGCTCGCGATCCCGACGGCGTTCGATGGCGCAGGGCTGGCGTTCGGGATCGGATACCTGGCCGTGGTCGTCGTCCACTCGGGGCTCTATCTGCGCACCTCGTCGGAGAGCTCGCGGCGGGCCATCCTGCGCCTCGTGCCCTTCAATCTCGGAGCGGCGCTGCTCGTGCTGATCGGCGGGATCGCGGGCGGCGACTCGCAGTACGTGCTGTGGACGGCCGCACTGCTGCTCGAGTTGAGCACGCCGTTCCTGGCCGGCGGCGTCGAGGGCTTCGAGATCTCCGTTCCGCACTTCGTCGAGCGCCACGGACTGGTCGTGCTGATCGCGATCGGTGAGTCCGTCGTCGCCGTCGGGGTCGGGGTCGCCGGCTCCGGCCACCCGATCGACGCCCAGCTGGTGCTGGTCGCCCTGCTCGGTCTCGCGCTCAGCGCCGGGTTGTGGTGGACCTATTTCGGGGGCGACGAGCAGCGCGCGGAGCAGGCCCTCGTCGCCGCCCCGCCGCAGCGCCAACCGGTGATGGTGCTGGTCGGCTACTTCTACTGGCACCTGCTGATCCTGCTCGGCATCGTGCTCGCGGCGTCCACGCTCCACGAGGCGACCGGCCACCCGTCGGGCGAGCTGTCCACCGCTCGAGCGGTGCTGCTCGCCTCAGGCGTCGCGCTGTTCCTCGCCGGCGATGCGCTGTTCCGGCGCACCCTGGGGATCGGCACAGCCGGGTGGCGGGTGCTCGCCGCACTGCTGTCGCTCGCGACGATCCCGGTTGGCAGCTCCGGATCCGCAGCGGCGCAACTCGTTGCACTGGTCGCGGTACTCCTCGCCTGCCTGCTGCTGGAGCACCACGCCGCCCGTCGCGGCGCGCCGGCCTAGTTCACCCAGATCCGTCCACGTCGCGACCAGTCGGCCGCGTCCAGCGCAGACGGCGGACGCACGCAGCGCCGGCGTGGGCGCCAGATCGGCGCCGTGCAACGATCCGCGGCGGACGCGGAGGCCGGCCCGCTGTCCGGCGGTCGGCTCATGGCCGAGGTTCGACCAGACCGCGAGCGGCCGGCCCGACTCGTCGACCACCAGGACGATGACGGGGCGGACGGTGAAGCTCACTGTCACATCGGTGACACTCCCCCCGCAGCCTTCACCGTCCGCACTCCGTATCGATTCCGATCGAGGTGCGCATCCGAGGTGCCTACCCCCGGGAGCGCAAGCGCGACGATCGGCAAGATCGTCGCCCCAGTGAATCCACTCCGCACAGTTCCTCCGCCTCTTCGAGTCGTCGGCCTGCGATGAGCGGATCGGGATTCGGCAGCCGAGTCGTCTCGTACGAGACCTCTTGCTTTGCGTGCCCGCCTCGCGGCGGGTTTGCCTTTTTCGATCCGCAAGAACATGATCGGAAAACGGGAAAGCCGGGCTGTCGCCCGTTCCGGTCTCACGGGGTCACCCATCTGCGGGATCGGCGGGCCGCGCGCCGCCGGTGGTTCCCCCGAAGGGGGCATGAATCGGACGGTTGGCCGGTCGATGCAGTTCCACGCCTCGTGCCGTGCTCTCGGCACGCTTCCATCCCCCAGGAGGAACACCTACATGAACCGCATGCGCATCGCGCTGGCGGGTGCTGTCGTGGCCGTCGTGGCCGGGATCTGCGCCCTCCCCGCAATGGCCGCGCCACCCACGACCGCCACTGCGACGCAGACGGTCAAGTTCACGAACCGCGCGTCCGTGCAGCTCACCCTCTCCCAGCCGATCGTCGACTTCGGACAGGTCGACCCGCTGACGCCGTACATCGCTGCCGGCGGCACGGCAACCGTGAAGGCGAACGCCCCGTGGACGCTGACGGTGGCTGCTCCGGCTAGCTTCACCGAGACCCCGACGGGCACCGGGACGATCCCGATCGGCCGCCTCGGACTCTCCGCCAACGGCGGTGCGTACAACACGCTGGTGACCGGCACCAACTCGGTGGCGAGCGGCGCGGCGACCACCAACACCGGTACCGCGACCACCCTGGGGTACCAGCTGCAGCTGCAGTTCGGCGACGCGCCGAACACCACCGGCAGCAACTACCAGGCGGTGCTCACGTACACCGCCTCGACCCCGTAGCTCTCCCTCGGAGCTGACGGCGATGCGGGGCGGCCGCTCGTTCAGAGCGGCCGCCCCGTTCGTGTTCCCTGGCAGGAATCGAACCGTCCGCTTTGAACCACCACGGGAACGTGTCACCCCGGATCCTGTGCGGCGTGCTTGCATCGGCCTGCCTGCTGCTGGCCTGCTCCGCCGTGCCCGCCTCCGCGGCGACCAACCTGATCGCGAACCCAGGGTTCGAGACGCAGGGCGCCGTCCAGACCGTCTTCTCGGACACGATCCCCGACGGTGACGCCTGGCGTGCGGCTTCCGGTGGGTACACCTACGGAGGCAACGCGCTCACGTCGTTCGGTGTGGCCAACACGACCGACGTGGCGATCGTCCAGTACTCGCAGGACTGGAGCGACACGACCGTCACCGTGACGACGACGCCGCTGGCCACGTCGGCCAACCTCGTCGGCGGGGCGATGCTGCGATGGCAGAGCGGCGTCGGCTTCTACGGCTGCGGTGTCCGCTCAGGCGAGCTGGTCATCCAGCGGCGGTCGTCGAGCACGGACACCGTGCTGGGGTCGACCGGGATGACGGTCCACGCCAACACGTCGTATCGGATCGAGTTCTCGGCGACCGGCTCGACGCTCAGCTGCTCGGCCACCCCGACCGCGGGCGGGGGCACCACCTCGCTGAGCAGCACCGACACGGCGCTGACGTCGGGTGCGGACGGAGCGTTCGCCGTCAACGACACCAACCAGACCCGGCAGTTCCGGTTCTCCGCGCCCAGCGTCACCGCGGCGGTGCCCAGCGGCTGGAGCACGATCGTGCCCACGGCCGGCCGGCCCGGGCTCGTGCCTGACCGCGTGGCTCCGGCCAACCTGGGGGCCGAGTCGCTGCAGGTGTTCGGGGGCGACGACTCGTTCGGCGGTTACGCCGGCCAGACCGTCGCCGTCACCCCGTCGACGACGTACATGCTGGAGGCGGCGATCAGCACCATCGCGCTGACCTCGGGCACCGCGCGGGTCGTGGTCACCGAATCGCCCAGCGGCGTGGCGACCACGCTCGGCGGAGCCTCCGGGACGACGCCGTGGACCGTCTATTCGACCTCGTTCACGACGCGCTCGAACACCACGTCCGTCACCGTGCGGCCGACGGTCAACGGGCTCGGCCGGGGCAGCTTCGATGATCTCTCGCTGGGCATCGCACCGCAGGTGTCGCTGTCGCTCTCGTCGGGCTCCGTCGAGTTCGGCACCGTCGACCCGCTGTCGTCGCCGTTCACCCGCCCATCGGCGCTGACGGCGACGGTCACGTCGAACGCGCCCTGGTCGCTGACCGTGGCCGGCTCCGGTGACTTCGGCGACGGACTCGGCAAGGCGTTCCCGCTGGCCCGCCTTGGCTGGCGGCTGGGTGGATCCGCGAGCGTGTTCACGCCGCTCTCGACCACCGCCACGACGGTCACCTCGGGCAGCGCCACATCGCCGTCCGGGGCGGCAAGCCCGCTGGACATGCAGCTGACCGTGACCTACGCCGATCCGATCTCGGCCAACTCATTCCAGACCTCGCTCACCTACATCGCCCTGACTCCCTAGGAGGATCCATGCGACGCCATCCACTCCTGATGCTCTGCGCGATCGCCGCGCTGCTCGTCTCGGGCGGCAGCGCCGGCGCGGCCGGCACACCGGACACGCTGGACTTCGGCGTCGCTCCGTCGAAGCTGCAGATGAAGCTGATTCCCGGCCAGGTTGCCCACACCGACATCGACATCGTCAACCAGGGCGAAAAACCGCTGACGCTGGACGCGTACTTCAACGACTACACGATCAGCTCGGCCAGCGACGTCCAGTTCAAGCCGCCGGGGACGCTGCCCGGGTCGGCGGCCACATGGTCGTCGCTCGATCAAGACGTGCTGAAGGTGCCGGCCAACGCCAGGTTCCGCGTGACGCTGACGATCCACGTGCCCAAGGACGCCGCGCTCGGCACGCACACGCTGGCAGTCATCTTCCGCTCGCGGGACGTCAGCACCAAGCCCGGCTCCAACGTCAAGTACCGGCCGGCCGTCGCCTCGCTGCTGGCCGCCGGCGTTGCCAACCCAGACGGAAGCGGCCTGGTGATGAAGGGCGCCGCTAAGATCGCGTCGGTTGACGTCAGCTGGCTCTCGCTGTCGGACGTGATCCACTCGTCGGACAAGCTGGGCGCGATCGGCGACTGGCTGTTCCGGCCGACCGTGACGGCGCATGTCGAGGTGCAGAACCAGGGCAACGCGTTCTTCAACATCCTCCACGGCGGCACCACGTTCGCGACGAAGTTCGGCCTGCCCAGCGGGGGGAAGACAATCAAGGCGCCGACCTACACGATCCTCCCGGACTCGACGCGCACGATCGACGCCAGCTGGACGCCGGGGCCGGTGGTCGCCAGCGGGACGGCCGACGTCAAGCTCTACTACAACGACACCAGCGCGCTGACCGCGCCGCAGGCGACGTACGTCGTGGTGCCGTGGCACCTGATCCTGACCGTGTTGACGGTGCTGTTGCTGCTGGTCGGCACGAGGATGCTGCGGCGGTCACGGCGGCGGCGTAAGGTGAGCGCGCCGGTGGAGTCCCCATGGATCACGACGAAGGCCGGCTCATGACATGAACGGGCATCTGCTCGAGGCCGTCCCCAACTTCTCCGAAGGTCGTGATGCGTCCGTGCTGGACGCGATCGGCAGCGCGATGGGCGACGCCGGTGGGCGGGTGCTCGATGTCCATGCGGACAGCGACCACAACCGGTCGGTGTTCACCGTCGCCGGCGGCCCCGACGAGCTGGTGGAGGCGCTGGCGGCGGGCATCGCCGTGGCCGCCGCGCGCATCGACCTCAACCGGCACGAGGGCGTCCACCCGCGGGTCGGGGCGGCGGACGTGGTGCCGATCGTGCGATTCGCCGACGGCGATGAGCGGCCGGAGCGCGCCGCCCGGGTGCTCGCCCGGCGGATCGCGATGATCGGGGTGCCGGTGCTCGGCTACGGCGAGCTCGGCGAGGGCCGACGGCCCGCGTTCTACCGCCAGGGCGGGATCGTGCAGCTGGCGCAGCGGATGGCGGCGGGGGAGATCGAGCCGCTGGCCGGGCCGCCCGAGCTGCACCCGACGGCAGGGGCGGTGCTGCTCGGCGTGCGCCGCCCGCTGGTCGCGTTCAACGTCGAGCTGGAGTCCGGTGACCTGGAGACCGCCCGGGCGATCGCCGCGGCGATCCGGGAGCGGGACGGCGGGCTGCCTGGCGTCCAGGCGATCGGGCTGGTGCTGCAAAGCAGCGGCCGGGCGCAGGTGTCGACGAACCTGATCGACATCGAGGCAACGCCGCTCCAGGGGCTGGTCGCACGCATCGAGGAGCTGGCTGCGGAGCGCGGCGTGGGTGTCGCGGGCTCCGAGCTGGTCGGGCTGATGCCCGCGCGGGTGGCGGCCCGAGCTGCGGGCGATGTGCTGCGCCTCCCGGGAATGGCGGCCGACCGGATGCTCGAGGTCGCCGTCAGCGGCGAGTTCGAGTAGCCCGGTACTCGGCGACGATGGTCGATCGGCGACGGTCCGGCAGCGCGTGCTCCGCGCCCCGCAGCAGCCGCGCGCAGCCGCGATGCTCGCCGGCGTAGCGGTGCAGCGTCGCGACGGTGCACAGCGCGACCGGTGAGAACCCGCACCCGCGGAGCGTCGCGTCCAGCGCGTCGGGCGTGTTCGCCCGGTAGACGGCGGGGAACACGTCGCGTTCCTCGGCGCCCGCGCCACGGCGTTTGATGGCCACCCGCGCGTGCTGGGGCAGCAGGTGCGCCGCCCGCATCACCGGGTTGGCGATGTTGCTGGTGATCACGATCAGCGCACCGCTGGGCGTCAGCACCCGACGCCACTCGGCGAAGGCGGCCCCGGGGCGCTGCAGGTGCTCGACGACGAAGTTCGCGTAGACGAGGTCGAAGCTGGCGTCTGCGAAGGGCAGCTCCGCGCAGCAGTCGGCGGCGACGAAGCGATCGAGGATCGGGTTCTGGCGGCCTGCGTCGACGTCGACGTCGACGCCCACCAGCTCGGCGATCCAGGCCCGTCGCCGCTCCAGGCGGGTTGTGCGTCCACAGCCGATTTCCAGCACCCGCGCGCCGGGGCGGAGAGCGTCGTCGAGGAGCCGGGCCTCGACGGCCGTGTGCGAGGTCTCGAAGGTCATGAGCGACTTGTGCTAAGTCGCATTAGCCCCCGCCGCGCAGATTCCTGCACGCCGCGCGTAGACTGACCGGCGCGTGGCGATCGAGATCGAGCTGACTGGGGACGGCCTGGCCGTCGAGGACGTCGAGAGCGTGGCGCTTGGCCGCGCGGCGGTGCGGCTCGGTGACCGGGCGATCGGGCGGATCGCGGCGTCGCGCGCGCTGATCGAGCAGGCCGTCGAGTCGGGCACGCCGACCTACGGTGTGAACACCGGCTTCGGCCGGTTCGTCGACGTGGCGATCGCGCATGATGAGGTTGCGCGGCTGCAGCTCAACCTGCTGCGCAGCCATGCCTGCGGTGTCGGCGAGCCGTTCCCGACCGAGGTCGTGCGCGCGGCCATCCTGCTGCGGGCCAATGCGCTGGCGACCGGTGCGTCGGGTGTGCGGCGGGAGACGGTCGAGCTGCTGCTGGCACTGCTCGCCGAAGGCGTGCACCCGCGGGTTCCTTCCCGTGGCTCGCTGGGCGCCAGCGGCGACCTGGCGCCGCTCGCGCATCTTGCGCTGCCGCTGGTCGGCGAGGGTGAGGCCGAGATCGGCGGTGAGCTACTGCCGGGCGCCGAGGCCCTGCGCCGCGCGGGGCTCGAGCCGCTGGTGCTCGGAGCCAAGGAGGGGCTGGCGCTGATCAACGGCACCCAGTTCATGACGGCGATCGGTGCGCTGGTGCTGACCAGGGCCGAGCGGCTGGCCAAGATCGCCGACCTTGCGGCGTCGCAGTCGGTCGAGGCGGTGCGCGGATCGCGCACGCCGTTCTCTCCCGAGATCCAGGCACTGCGTCCGCATCCCGGGCAGGTTGCCTCCGCGGCGAACATGTACGCCTTGCTGGATAACTCCGAGATCAACGAATCCCACCGCTGGTGCGGCCGCGTGCAGGACGCCTACTCGCTGCGCTGCTCGCCGCAGGTGCACGGGGCCT
Organism: uncultured Actinomycetes bacterium; assembly: GCA_963809205.1. Taxonomy (GTDB): domain Bacteria; phylum Actinomycetota; class Thermoleophilia; order Gaiellales; family JAICJC01; genus DATLLN01. The sequence goes on from CAWEIS010000003.1 coordinate 169,406, forward strand.
GCCGGGACGCGCTGGACTACGTCCGCCGGGTCGTCTCGATCGAGGTGAACGCGGCGACCGACAACCCGCTGGTGTTCGCCGAGGCCGGCGAGGTGCTGTCCAACGGCAACTTCCACGGCGAGCCCGTCGCCATCGCGCTGGACACCGCCACGATCGCCCTGGCCGAGCTGGCCGGCATCGCCGAGCGACGGATCGAGCGGATGGTCAACCCGACCATGAGCGAGGGTCTGCCGCCGTTCCTGACCAAGGAGGGTGGGCTGAACTCGGGGTTCATGATCCCGCACTACGTCGCCGCCAGCCTGGTCGCCGAGAACAAGGTGCTTGCCCACCCGGCGTCCGTGGATTCGATCCCGACGTCGGCCGGCCAGGAGGATCACGTCTCGATGGGCGCCACGGCGGCCGTCCACTGCTGGCAGGTGTGCGTCAACGTCGAGCGTGTGCTGGCCGTCGAGCTGCTGTGCGGCGCGCAGGGCATCGACTTCCTCGCCCCGCTTCGACCCGGCCCCGGCGTGGCCGCGCTGCAGGCGGCGCTGCGCGAGCGCTCGCCGCACCTGGCGGACGACCGGTCGCTGACGGCGGATATCGAGTCGGTGGCCGGCGGCATCCGCGACGGCTCGCTGCTGGCGGCGGCGGAGGCCGCGGCCGGCCCGCTCAGCTGACCGGGACGATGCGGTAGACGCGCCCGCTGAGCGTCGTCAGGAAGAGGCCGCCGTTGGCCCCCTCGCCGAACGACGAGATCAGGTGCACCTTGTGGCTGAAGCCGGTCTGCGCGGGCTTGCCGCCCGGCTTCTGCCGCCACACCGTGCCCGAGCAGAAGTCCGCGTACAGGTAGTAGCCGCGGAGGGGGACGATCGAGCCGCGGTAGACGTAGCCGCCGGTGACGGCGCAGTTGCCGCCGGGGTTGTGCGGGTAGGCGCGCATCGGGAACCGCAGGTGGCGGCGGTCGATCGGCTGGCGCTTGTAGACGGCGAATCCCTCGTAGTAGCTCCAGCCGAGGCTCGTCCCCGCCGGCGTGCCGTGCGGGATCCGGTCGATCTCCTCGTAGCGGCCCTGGCCGACGTCGCCGATGTAGAGGTCGCCGTTCGCCCGGTCGAACGAGAAGCGCCACGGGTTGCGCAGCCCGAGCGCGTAGATCCCGGTCGGCGCCGGGAACCGGCTGACGTCCATCCGCAGGATCTTGCCGAACCGCGAGTGCGGGTTGAGTGCCCGCTCCTGGGGGTCGCCCTCGCTGCCGCCGTCGCCCAGCCCGACGTACAGCCGGCCGCCCGGACCGAACGCGATGTGCCCGCCGTTGTGGTTCGGGTAGGGCTGGTTGACACGGAGGTAGATCCGCATGTCGAACGGGTTCAGGCGATTGGGGCTGCTCGCGTGGTAGGCGGTCACACGCGTGTCGCCGGCCCGGTTGGTGTACGAGACGAAGACCCGGTGGTTGGTCTGGTAGCCGGGGTCGAAGGCCATCGACAGCAGTCCCTGCTCCCCGCCTGTGGAGACCCGGTTGGAGATGTTCAGGAACGGCCGCTTGAGCAGACGCCCGTTTTGCAGGATGCGGATCGAGCCGCCCTTGAGCACGATGAAGATGCGGCTCGAGTCGCCCGGCGCGGTGGTCACGAACAGCGGGTTCTTGAGGCCCTTGGAGATCAGCGCCAGGCCGAGGCTGCGGGCCTGTGCGGTCGCCGGCAGCGCGAGTAGCGCGGCGACGGCGAGCAGCGCCAGCCGGGCGCCTCTCATACGGCCGCCATCCGCTCGAGCACGACCTCGCGGACGAGGGCCGCCGGGGACAGCGCGAGGCACCACTCCATGGTTGCGGCGACGTCCGACGGCCGTAGGCGCTCGCCGCCGAACCCGGCCGCGTCGCCCATCCGCGTGTCGACCAGGCCGGGGGAGATGACCGTGGCGCGCACGCCCCGCGGCGCCTCCTCCTGGATGAACGTCCGGGTCAGTCCACGCAGCCCCCACTTGGACGTCGAGTAGGGGCCGAACTCGGCCATCCCCTCGTGTCCCGCGATCGACGAGATCACGAACGCGTAGCCACGGCTGCGGCGGAGGTGCGGCGTCGCTGCGGCGAGGGTGTTGGCCACGCCCACCACGTTGACCCGCAGCGTGGACTGCCAAACATCGGCGGGCGTGTCGACCAGCAGCGCTCGCTCGGTCAGTACGCCGGCGTTGGCGACCACGACGGCCAGGCCGCCCAGCGCCGCCGCCGCCTCGTCGGCCAGGGCGCCGATCGCCTCCCGGTCGGTGACGTCGCAGACCCGGGCGAGCTCCGTCTCGCCGGCGGCGGCCGCCACGTCCTCGGCGTGGCGGCCGCAGACGGCGACGCCGAGCCCCAGGCGCCGCAGCGTGCGCGCGCACTCGAGGCCGATGCCCCTCGTGCCGCCGGTGATCAGCGCGCCTGCCATCGGGGCGAGTGTAGATGTCGCTGCAACGAAGGGGTCTGACCCCGTTGTTGCGTGGTAGCGTGAAGCCGTGGCAACCACGGCCCACTCGTCGCTGGTCGAGTCGCTGGTCGGCGACCTCGCCGACATCCACGCGCCGCGCGGCGGAGAGCTCAACTGCCGCGGCTGGCAGCAGGAGGCGGCGCTGCGGATGCTCTGCAACAACCTCGACCCCGAGGTCGCCGAGGATCCGACGAAGCTGGTGGTTTACGGCGGCTCGGGCCGCGCCGCGCGCAGCCACGAGGCGCTCCGCGCGATCGTTGCGGCGCTGCTCGACCTGAGCGACGACGAGACGCTGCTGGTTCAGTCGGGCAAGCCGGTGGCGGTGTTCCGGACGCACCGCTGGGCGCCGCGCGTGCTGATCGCCAACTCGCTGCTCGTGCCGCGGTTCGCGACCTGGGACGAGTTCCGGCGGCTCGAGGCCGAAGGCCTGACGATGTTCGGGCAGATGACCGCCGGCTCGTGGATCTACATCGGCACCCAGGGGATCCTGCAGGGGACGTTCCAGACCTTCGCGGCCGCCGGCGAGAAGCACTGGGGCTCACCCGACCTGTCGGGGCGCACCATCCTCACCGCCGGCCTGGGCGGGATGGGCGGCGCGCAGCCGCTGGCCGCGTCGCTGGCCGGCGCCGCCAGCCTGAACGTGGAGATCGACCCGCACCGGATCGAGCGACGCCTGGAGACGCGCTACCTGGACGAGGTGGCCGACGATCTGGACGACGCCGTGAACCGTGTGCAGCGTGCCGCCGAGCAGGGCAAGGGGGTCTCCGTCGGCCTGCTGGGCAACGCTGGCGACGTGTTCCCCGAGTTTGCACGCCGCGGCGTGCACTTCGACCTGGTCACCGACCAGACCTCGGCCCACGACATGCTCAACGGCTACGTGCCGCGGGGGATGGCGTACGCGGACGCCCTCGCGCTGCGCGAGCGCGACCCCGACGCCTACGTGCGCGCGGCGCAGGAGACGGCGGTCGCCCACGTCGAGGCGATGGTCGCCTTCCAGGACGCCGGCAGCCATGTGTTCGACTACGGCAACAACCTGCGCACCGAGGCCCGCGACGCGGGGTACGAGCGGGCGTTCGACTTCCCCGGCTTCGTGCCGGCGTACATCCGCCCGCTGTTCTGCCGTGGCGCCGGCCCGTTCCGCTGGGCCGCGCTCTCCGGCGATCCCCAGGACATCGCCACGATCGACCGGGAGCTGCTCGACGCGTTCCCCGACGACGCCCTGCTGCAGCACTGGCTGAAGATCGCTCCGGAGCGGATCGCGTTCCAGGGGCTGCCGTGCCGGATCTGCTGGCTGGGGCAGGGCGACCGGGCGAAGGCCGGCCTGCTGTTCAACGACCTCGTCCGCCGCGGTGAGGTGTCTGCGCCGATTGTGATCGGGCGCGACCACCTGGACACCGGGTCGGTGGCGTCGCCGTTTCGCGAGACGGAGGCGATGAAGGACGGCTCGGATGCCATTGCCGACTGGCCGATCCTGAACGCGCTGCTCTCGACGGCCGGGGGCGCCAGCTGGGTGTCGGTGCACCACGGCGGTGGTGTCGGAATAGGCAACTCAATCCACGCAGGCATGGTGATCGTCGCCGACGGCACCGACGCGATGGACGAGCGGCTGGAGCGCGTGCTGACCAACGATCCGGGAATCGGTGTCGCGCGTCACGCTGACGCCGGCTACGAGGACGCTATCGACACAGCGCACGCACGGGGCGTGCGCCTGCCGATGGAGGGCTGATGCCATGTCCGACAAGACCGCGATCCTGACCGGAGTGACCGGCGGCTGGGGCCGCGCGGTGCTCGACCGCTTCCTCGACCGGGGCTGGAACGTGTGCGCGACGACGCGCGGCGAGACTGACCTGCCGGACGGCGTGCTGGTCGCCGAGGCCGACCTGACTGATGCAGACTCTGCACAGGCGGTCGTCGACGCCACGATGAAGCGGTTCGGCAGGATCGACGCGCTGGCCTGCGTCGCCGGCGGGTTCGCCGCCGCCGGCCCGGTGCACGAGCAGTCGCTCGACGTCTGGCGGAAGCAGCTAGCGCTCAACCTGGACACCGCCTATCTGATCAGCCGCGCCGCGCTGGGGCCGATGCTGGCGCAGGGCTCCGGGTCGATCGTGTTCGTCGGCTCGCGGGCGGCCGTGCGGCCGTTCGCCGGGGCGTCGGCGTACATCGTCAGCAAGGCGGCGGTGATCGCCCTGATGCAGGCGATCGACGTCGAGGTGCGGAGCAAGGGCGTGCGCGCGAACGTGATCGTCCCGAACATCGTCGATACGCCGCGGAACCGGGAGGAGAACCCGGACGCGGACTTCTCGAGATGGACGACCGGCGAGGAGATGGCGGCAGCCATCGAGTGGCTCTGCGGCGACGAGTCGGCCCCGTTGTCGGGGGGTACGATCCCCGCCTATGGCCGCGCCTAGCGCCCGCGCCTCCATCCTGATCGACAACATCGGCATGCTGGCGTCGCCGGCCGGCGACCGCGCGCCGCTGCGGGGGCCGGAGCTGGGCGCCGTCGAGGTGACACGCGACGCGGCGGTGGCCATCGTCGACGGGCGCATCGAGGCGGCCGGCCCGCGCGACGCCGTACGCGCCGCGCACGGCGCGCTGGAGGTGGTCGATGCCGGCGGCCGGGCGGCGATTCCCGGCCTGATCGACTGCCACACCCACGCAGCCTTCGGCGGCGACCGTGCCGGCGAGTTCGAGCTGCGCGCCGGAGGCGCCGGATACGAGGAGATCCATGCCGCCGGCGGAGGCATCGCCAGCTCGGTGCGGGCGACGCGGCAGGCGGCCGCCGAAGGCACCCTGGGCATGATGCTGGAGCGGCATCTGGGATGGATGGCCGCCCAGGGGACGACCACGGCCGAGGTCAAGTCCGGCTACGGCCTCGACCGCGACACCGAGCTGGCCATGCTCGAGGCCGCGTCGCTGCCGCACCGGATCGAGACCGTGCCGACGTTCCTGGGAGCGCATGCGGTGGCGCCCGACTGGGACGACGCCGACGCGTACATCGATTTCGTGATCGATGATGTGCTGCCGGCCGCCGCGCCGGCCGCCGAGGCCGCCGACGTGTTCCTCGAGCGCGGCGCCTTCGACCGGGCGCAGGCCGACCGCTATCTGCAGGCGGCGGCCCGCCACGGTCTGGCGCTGCGCCTGCACGCCGACCAGTTCTCGGAGGGCGGCGGGGTGGAGCTGGCTGTCCTGCTGGGCGCGCGCTCCGTCGACCACCTCGAGGCGACCGGCGAGCGGGGTGTTGCCGCGCTGTGCGACAGCCAGGTGGCGGCGGTGCTGCTGCCCGCCTGCGTGCTGATGCTCGATCTGCCGCGGCCGCCCGCCCGCGGGCTGATCGACGGCGGCGCAACGGTCTGCTTGGCCACCGACTTCAACCCCGGCAGCGCGTTCTGCGACTCGCTGCCGCTGGTCATGTCGCTGGCCTGCATGCAGCTCGGCATGACGCCCGGCGAGGCGCTCGGTGCGTGCACGGTCAACGCCGCCTGGGTGCTGGGCCGGCACGAGCGGCTGGGCCGCATCGCACCCGGCTACGACGGCGACCTCGTGCTGCTCGACGCCGACGACTGGCGGCATGCCTCCTACCACCTCGGCGGCCGGGTGGCGGCTGCGACCTACAAACGGGGTGTGCACCTGTGAACGAGCTGCGCGACCGGATCGCCCGCATGCCCGCGGTCGAGGCCGTCGGACTGATCGGCGTCGCCATGACGCTGGTCGGCGTCGCGGTCACCGTGGACGCGCTGGTCGAGGCCTCCCGCGCGACCACCGGCGCCGCGCTGCTCGCGTGGTACGACCGGCTGCTGCTCGGCCTGTGGGAGCTGCGGATCGAATCCACGGCGTGGTTCACTGCCGGGCTGGTCGTGCTGTGGTGGGCGCTCGCCCACGACGCGCGGCTGGGCGGCTACCGCCGAGACGCCTCGCGCGCCGCCGGCGGACTCGCCGTCGGCTTCGCCCTGGTCGCCGTCGCGGTGGCGATCGGCGCCACGATCGTGGCGCTGCGCGGCGAGGTCGCGGGCGTCACGTTCACGCAGAGCGAGCGGCTGCTGACCTGGCTGCTGCAGGTCTCGACGGCCGCCGGCGCCGGCGCAGTCTGGACGGTGCTTGCCGTCAAGCTCCCGCCCGCCGAGTCGCTGGTCGCCGACGAGCCGTGGGAGGAGGACGCGCCGGATCCCGAGCCCGAGCCTCCGGCGCCGATGTCCGGGGAGGCGCTCGGCCCGCCGCCCGAGCTTCCGGCGCCCGAGCCCGAGCCTGCGGACGATCCGGCTCCCGAGCCGGAGCCGGTGCCCGTCGCAGCCCGGTCGCGATCGGTGCTCGACGAGGCGACGGCGATCTACCAGAACCGGCTGGCGTATTCGCCCAACCGCGATCGGGCCAAGGAGCTGCTCGACCGGCTCGCCACGGCCGAGCGGTCGGGCCGTGAGGACGAGGCGCGCGGCCTGCTGGGCGAGCTGTCGGAGCTGTAGGGCGGCTTCCGCCGCACCGGTAGACTTTGCTCTCCGATGGCGACGAAGAAGCAGCAGCGGCGGAAGTACATGCGGGCCAAGGAGCACGCGCGGCGTCTGGCGTCCGACGACGCCGAGCCGAAGCCGGAGCGAGCGCCGTCGCCCAAGCGGACGAGCGGGCGCGGCAAGGCGCCGCAGCCGCCGTCGGTCAGCCGCGCCGTCAAGCGGGCCCTGCTGTTTGCGGCGGGGCTGCTGATCTTCGTGCAGGTGCTGCCGCTGGGCGGAAATCCGACGCCGGCTCAGTCGCTGCTGCAGGCCGGCCTGTTCTTCATCTGGCTGGTGCCGTTCGGCTACATGATGGACCGGTTCCTCTACAACCGCTGGCTCAAGCAGCAGGGGTGACGCTCGAGGTCGTCAGCATGCCGCTGGGCGTGTACGGGACGAACTGCTACCTCGCGGCCCTGCCCGGCTCCGCGGACGCGGTGGTCGTCGATCCCGGCGACACGCCCGAGGCCGTCGCGCGCGTCCTGGACGACCGCGGCTGGTCGCCGCGCGGGATCCTGGTCACGCACGGGCACATCGACCACATCGGCGGCGTGAAGGAACTGGCCGATACCTACGACATCGAGGTCTGGGCGCCGCGCGGCGAGGCCGACCGGCTGCGCGAGCACGAGACGGCGCCGCATGCGCCCGAACATCTGCTGGAGGGCGGCGAGACGGTCGGGTCTGGCGGGCATCGAGTTCCGGACGTTCGCGGTGCCCGGACACTCGCCGGCGTCGATCGCATACGCCACCGACGGCATCGTCTTCTCGGGCGACATCCTGTTCGCGGGCAGCATCGGCCGCACCGATCTGGACGGCGGCGACATGGACACGCTGGTCGCCAGCATCGGCCGGCTGATGGACGCCATGCCCGGCGACACGGTGGTCGCCTCGGGTCACGGGCCGGCGACGACGCTCGAGCGCGAGCGCCAGACCAACCCGTTCCTGGGGACGCTGCGGTCGTGAGCGGCACGTACCAGCGACCGCCCGGCACCAACGACTGGTGGGGCGAGGACGCCGTCCGGCGGCGGTGGATCGTCGAGCAGGCACGTGGGCTGTTCGAGGCGGCCGGCTTTGGCGAGATCGTCACCCCGACCTTCGAGGACACGCGGGTGTTCGCCCGCACGTCGGGTGAGGAGTCGGACGTCGTCAAGAAGGAGATGTACACGTTCACCGACCGCGGCGACCGGTCGCTGACGCTGCGGCCCGAGGGCACGGCGGGCGTGATCCGTGCGTACATTGAGGACGGGATGAGCCGGCAGCCGCAGCCCGTGAAGCTCTGGTATCTGGCGCCGATGTTCCGCTACAACCGCGTGCAGCGCGGGCGGTTCCGCGAGCATTACCAGTTCGGGGTGGAGGTCGTCGGCTCGGAGGATCCGGCGGTGGACGCCGAGGTGATCGGGCTGCAGCACCGGTGGTACCGGCGCGTCGGCGCGCGCGCGGTCGAGCTGCAGCTGAACTCGATCGGTGACGCCAAGTGCCGGCCGGCGTACATCGAGCTGCTGGTCGCCTTCCTGGACGAGCACATCGACGAGCTGTGCGACGAGTGCCGGGAACGTCGTCATACGAACCCGCTGCGTGTGCTCGACTGCAAACGCGAGAGCTGCCAGTCGGTGCTCTCGCAGGCGCCGAAGATCACCGACCACCTGTGCGAGGAGTGCGCGGCGCACTTCGCCGCCGCCCGCGGCTATCTGGATGCGCGCGACGTGCCGTACCGGCTCGACCACACGCTCGTGCGCGGGCTCGACTACTACACCCGCACCGCCTGGGAGTTCGTGTCCGGCGAGCTGGGCGCGCAGGCGACGATCGGCGGCGGCGGCCGCTACGACGGGCTGGCCGAGGAGCTGGGCGGTCCGCCCACGCCGGGCATCGGCTTCGGATCCGGCGTCGAGCGCGTGGCCGAGGTGGCGGGGGAGCCGCCGGCGCCCGACCGCGGGTGGACGGCGTTCGCGATTCTCACGGCCGAGGCGGCTCCCCGGCTGCACGCGCTGATGGACGAGGCGCGCGAGCATGGGGTGCACTGCGAGGCGGCGTTCGGCGGCCGCAGCCTGCGCCGGATCCTCGAGTGGGCGTCGAAGCGCGACGCCGAACGGGTTGTGATCGCGGGCGAGGATGAGTGGTCGCGCGGCGAGGTCGCCGTGCGTGATATGACGAGCGGCGACCAGCGCACGGTGCCGCTGGACGGGCTGCTGGAGGAGCTGATCGGATGAGCTACCGGACGAGGCTGGGCGGCGATCTGCGGGCGAAGGACGCCGGCAGCCGCGTAACCCTCGCGGGCTGGGTCGCCACGACCCGAGATCACGGCGGCCTGGTGTTCGTCGACCTGCGCGACGCCGGCGGGGTCGTGCAAATCGTGCTCGACCCGGCCGACCAGCCCGAGGCGCACGCCACCGCGCATGAGCTGCGCAACGAGTACGTCGTCCAGGTCGAGGGTGTCGTCGAGCCGCGCGCCGCCGACCGGATCAACCCGAAACTTGCGACCGGTCAGGTCGAGGTGCGCGCGGACCGGCTGACCGTGCTCGCCCGCGCCGGTGTGCTGCCGTTCCAGCTGGACGAGGACGGCGTCGACGAGTCGCTGCGGCTGCACCACCGCTACCTCGACCTGCGGCGCGACCGGATGCGGCACAACATCTGGACGCGCTTCAAGTTGACCCAGACGATCCGCCGGCACATGGAGGACAACGGCTTCTGGGAGCTGGAGACGCCGATCCTCTACAAGTCGACGCCGGAGGGCGCGCGCGAGTTCGTGGTGCCGACCAGCAGCCACCCCGGCAAGTTCTACGCGCTGCCGCAGTCGCCGCAGACGTTCAAGCAGCTGTACGCGATCTCCGGGTTCGAGCGCTACTACCAGATCGCCAAGTGCTTCCGCGACGAGGCGACGCGGGCCGACCGCACGCAGGAGTTCACGCAGCTGGACATCGAGATGGCGTTCCTCGAGCCGGACGAGCTGTTCTCGCTGCTCGAGGAGCTGTGGGCGAAGGTGTGGCGCGAGGTGCTGGGGGTCGAGCTGGAGACCCCGTTCCGGCGGATGAGCTGGGACGATGCGACGCTGCGCTACGGCTCGGACAAGCCCGATTTGCGGTTCGGCTGCGAGATCGCCGACGTCACCGACGCGCTGCGCGGCACCGAGTTCAAGGCGTTCGGCGGCGTGATCGAGGGCGGCGGCGTCGTCCGCGGCTTCGCGGCACCGGGTGCGCTCGAGTTCTCGCGCAAGGACTTCGACGACCTGGTTGAGTTCGCCAAGACGTGGGGCGGCAAGGGCGTAGCCTGGCTGCAGGTGACGGGCGGCGAGATCCGCTCGCCGATCGCCAAGTTCCTGTCGCAGGCGGACCTGGATGGGATCGTTGCCGCGGTCGGTGCGGCAGATGGCGACACAGTCTTCCTGGTGGCCGACGCGGAGGAGGCCGCGGTGCGCGTGCTCGGGCCGCTGCGCCTGCACCTGGGCGAGCGGCTCCGCCTGATCGGCGACGGCTGGGAGTTCCTGTGGGTCACCGGGTTCCCGATGTTCGAGTGGCTGCCCGACGAGAACCGTTGGAAGGCCGCCCACAACCCGTTCTCTGCACCCGCTCCCGAGTTCCTGGAGACGTTCGACGCCGACCCGGCAGCGGCCCGGTCGTGCCAGTACGACTTGGTGCTGAACGGCAACGAGATCGGCGGCGGCTCGATTCGCAACCACCGGCCGGAGGTGCAGCGGCGGATCTTCGAGCTGCTGGGGATCACCGAGGAGCGGGCCGAGCAGAACTTCTCGTTCCTGCTCCGCGCCCTGTCGATGGGTGCGCCGCCGCACGGCGGCATCGCCTTCGGGCTCGACCGGCTGGCGATGCTGCTGGCCGACGCGGACTCGCTGCGCGAGGTGGTCGCCTTCCCCAAGGGCCAGGGCGGGGCGGACCCGCTGACCGGCGCGCCCAGCGAGGTCTCGGGGGCGCAGCTGACCGAGGTCGGGCTGCGCGTCGTCGCGCCGCCGTCGTGAGAGAACGGGGTCAGACCCCGTTTTTCAGAAGCGGTCCGAGAACGGCGTCGGCATGTGCGTGTACTGCCCGGAGCGCGGCCCGACCGACTGGTGATGCGGCGGGTGCGCCTTCGGCGCGGCCTGTGGCGGGCCGGCGGCGAGCCCCAGCATGGCCGCGGCCACCAGCACCCCGATCAACGATTTCACGCGCACGCTCGACAATTGTGCACCATTCGCTAGTCTGAGTCCTGCCGGCGTCATTTTGACAAGCGCACCTCGTTTACGTCGTGCGACACCTCCAGCGCAGAGGCGATGGTCGGAGCGGTCGAAGCATCCTGAAAGTGGCCGACCGCCAAGCCTCAGGCGCCGGCTTGCCCGTCTACGCTCCCTGCCATGAGCACCGTGTACCTCGATCACGCGGCGACGTCGCCGCTGTGCGCCGAGGCGCAGGAGGCGATGGAGCCGTTCCTGTCCTCGCGCTTCGGCAATCCGTCCGAGCCGCACCGGATGGGCCGCGAGGCCCGCGGGGCCGTCGAGGGCGCCCGGCGGACCATGGCCGAGCTGCTCGGCTGCCGGCCGGAACAGATCGTCTACACGTCGGGCGGCACGGAGGCCGACAACCAGGCGGTGTTCGGGCTCTGCGGACGCCCACTGGGCAGGCTGGTGTGCAGCGTGATCGAGCACCCTGCCGTCCGCGCGCCCGCCGAGGAGCTCGCGCGCCAGGGCTTCGAGGTCGGATGGGCTCCGGTGGACGCGAACGGCGTGATCGACCCCTCCGTGTTCGCCGAGCTGGTGCGAGAGGACGACCGCGTCGCCTGCGCGATGTGGGCGAACAACGTCACCGGCGTGGTGCAGCCGGTCGCCGAGCTGGCTGTGATCGCGGCGTCGCGCGCCGTGCCGCTGCACGTCGACGCCGTCCAGGCCGCTGCGTCGATCCCGATCTCCTTCGCAGCCTCGGGTGCCGAGACGATGGCGCTCTCGGCCCACAAGGTGCAGGGCCCGAAGGGCGTCGGCGCGCTGATCGCGCGCGACCCGTCCCGGCTTCGCCCGTTGATCTGGGGCGGCGGCCAGGAGGCCGGCCACCGGTCGGGTACCGAGAACGTGCCCGGCATCGTGGGGTTCGCCGCCGCGCTGGCGGCCTCGCGCGAGCGCCGGGACGGCCGCCGGCAGCTGCGCGGCCGCCTTGAGGCCGGGGTGGGGGCGGTACCGGTGGTGTCCGCCGGCGCCGAGCGCCTGCCCGGCCACGTCCTGCTGCGCATCGACGGCCTGCGCGCCGACCTGGTCGTGCTCGCCCTGGACGAGGCGGGATACGAGGTCTCGGCCGGGTCGGCCTGCTCGGCGGGCTCGATGGAGCCCAGCACCGCGCTGATCGCGCAGGGGCTGACGCCAGACGAGGCCCGCGCCGTGATCCGTGTGACCATCGGCCCGCACACCACCGAGGCCGAGATCGACGGCTTCCTGGACGCCCTCCGCGCGGCCGTCCTCCGCCTCCGCTCAGGCGCCCTGGCCTGATGTACTCCGACGCCGTCATCCGGCACGCGCTCGATGCTTCCCGTGCCGGAGCGCTTGATCCGCGTGGTGCCGTTGGCCGCTCGGGCGACGTCGCCTGCGGCGACACGGTCGAGATCCAGCTGCGGATCGAGGATGGGACGGTCACGCACGCGCGCCATCGCTCACTCGCCTGTCCCCACGGCACGGCGGCCGCGGCGCTGCTCTGCGAGCTGGTCGAAGGCCGCGATCTGCTGGACGCCGCGCGGATCGGGCAGTCCGACCTGGATGCGGCACTGAAGCCGCGCGACGGCAACCGGGAGTGCGTCGCGGTGGCCGGCGATGCGCTGCATGCGGCGATCGCGGCGGCGCTGGAGGACGTACGGATGCCGCAGGCGGACGGCCGGATCGCCGTCGCGATGAGCGGCGGCGTCGACTCGGCTGTGGCCCTGCTGAAGGCCGTCGAAGCCGGGATGGAGCCGGTCGGCGTGACGCTGCGGCTGTGGATCGACCCCGCTGCGCCGGACTCCGAGCGCGCGTGCTGCTCGCCGTCGTCCGTCCGGGCGGCGCGATCGGCCTGCCACGCGCTGAACCTGCCGCACGTCACCCTCGACTTGCGCGACGGGTTCCGCCGGGCGGTGGTCGAGGAGTTCGTGGGTGCCCACCGGCGGGGCCTCACGCCAAACCCGTGCGTGCGCTGCAACGGCTCGTTCCGCTTCGATGCGCTGATCGGGTTCGCCGACCGGATCGGGGCGCCGCGGCTGGCGACCGGGCACTACGCGCGCGTCGTCCACCGCGACGGCCGCGCGCTGCTGGCCCGCGGCGCCGACCCCGGCAAGGACCAGTCGTACATGCTCGCCTCGGTCTCCGCCGAGATCCTGGCGCGCGTCTGGTTCCCGCTGGGCGAGCAGCACAAGACCGCCACCCGCGAGGAGGCGCGCGAGGCCGGTCTGGCAGCGGCCGGGCGGGCCGAGAGCCAGGAGGTGTGCTTCGTCGGCGGCGGCGACCACCGCGACTTCCTCGAGCGCCACGGCGGGGCGGGGCCGGCGGGAGAGATCGTTGACGAGGCCGGGCGCGTGATCGGCAGGCACGACGGCGTCCACCGCTTCACGGCCGGCCAGCGCCGCGGCCTGCGCGTCGGCGGCGGCCCGGCGCTGTACGTGCTGCGCACCGAGCCCGCGACTGGCCGCGTGGTCGCCGGCGACCGGAGCAAGCTTGCGGTGCGCCGAGTGCGGGTCAGCCCGGGCGAGGTGTTCGTGCCGGTCGAGCAGGCCCAGGTGCGCCTGCGGTACCGCAGCGCTGCGGTACCCGCGCGGGTGGTGCCCGTCGCGGACGGCTTCGAGCTGGAGCTGGACGAGCCGGCCTACGGCGTGGCGGCCGGGCAGGCCGCTGTGCTGTACGACGGCGACACTGTCGTCGGGGCCGGTCGGATCGCCTCGTCCGGCGCCTCTGTAAGATAGGCGCGCATGAGCTCGACCGACGCTTGGCATTACGCCCTCGCCATCTTCCTGGTGCTGACCGGGTTGACGCTCGCCTACGTGCTGTTCCGCCTCTCAACGCTGCTGGGAGACGTCGAGACACACCTCGACGAGACGATGGTCGAGGTGGTGCCGATGCTCGGCAAGGCCTCGGTGACGCTCGATCACGTGAACGACGAGCTCGAGAAGGTCGGCACGATCACGGACTCCGCAGTCGGCGCGGTCGGCACCGTCGACCACGCGGCGCGCGCCGCATCGTCGGCCGCCGCCAAGCCCGCCAAGGTCGTCTCCGGCCTGAGCGAAGGTGTCGAGCACGCGTTTCAGTCGCTCAAGAGCAAGCGCCGGCAGCGCGGTGGTGTGGTGTGAGACGCACCGGCCTGCTGTTCGGCATCGCGGTCGCGGCCGCGGGCGCGTACGTGTTCAGCCGGGCGCGCGAGATCGCCCAGACCGAGCAGCGCCCGGTGGCCGAGGTGCTGGTCGAGATGCCGGGGAGGATCTTCGAGGACCTGGGGTCGTTCGGCGACGACGTGCGTGAGGCGGCCGACGAGGGTCGCGCCGCGGCCGAACGCGAGGCGGACTGGATCGACGACGACCTGGCGGCGGCCGACCGGCCGGCCGAGCCGGCCGACGCCGATCCGGACGACGAGCCCACGCAGTAGATCAATCGTGCAGGCGGGCGATCAGCTCGTGGCGGCTGACCAGCCGCTTGGGCTGGCCTGACAGCCGGAGCTCGAACCCGGCGCCGCGTGGATACAGCACCTTGTCGCCGGGAGCGATGCCGTGGCCGTCGTCGCCGACCGCCACGACGATGCCGGAGATCACACCGGAGTCGGCGCTGGACGGGATGATCAGCCCCGCCGAGGTCTCGGTCTCGTCGTCGACCGGCTCGATCAGGACGTGGTCGTCGAGCGGCTCGATCCGGCCGGTGAACGGCTCCGAGCTCTCGAACCGGTGGAGCGTGTCGTCCTCGTGCATGGTCCCAGCGTAGCCTGGCCGGTCGGTACACTCCACCCACGATGCGCTCCCATGAGATCCGCAGCCGGTTTGTCGACCATTTCGCGTCCCGTGGCCACGTCAGGCTGCCCAGCGGGTCGCTGGTGCCGCCCGACTGGGATACGTCGGTGCTGATCACCACCGCTGGCATGCAGCCGCTGAAGCGGTACTTCCTGGGCGCCGAGGCACCGCCTGCGAAGCGCGCGACGACGGTGCAGAAGTGCTTCCGCACGGTCGACATCGACGAGGTCGGCAACACCGCCCGCCACCTCACCTTCTTCGAGATGATGGGCAACTTCTCGTTCGGCGACTACTTCAAGCGCGCCGCGATCGACCTGGCCTGGGAGCTGGTCACGTCGCCCACCGGGTTCGCCTTCGATCCCGACAAGATCTGGATCACCGTCTACGAGGGCGACGAGCTCGTCCCCGCGGACGAGGAGGCGGTCGAGCTGTGGCGGGCGATCGGCATGCCCGCCGAGCGGATCGTCCGGCTGGGCGGCGATAACTTCTGGCAGGCCGGCCCGACCGGCCCCTGCGGCCCGTGCTCGGAGCTCTACCTCGACCGCGGACCTGCGCATGGCTGTGGCCGGCCGGAGTGCGCCCCCGGCTGCGACTGCGACCGGTTCCTCGAGTTCTGGAACCTCGTTTTCATGCAGTACAACATGCTCGAGGGCGGCAGCCTGGAGCCGCTGCCCGCTCCCAGCATCGACACCGGTGCCGGCGTGGAGCGCGTCGCCGCCCTGTCGCAGGGCGTGCACAGCGTCTTCGAGACGGACGCCTTCGGCGACGTGATCAGCGAGATCCAGCAGTGGTCGGGCGCGCGCTATGGCGTCGACGAGCGGCAGACCAAGGCGCTCCGGGTGCTCTCCGACCACGGACGGGCGATGTGTTTCCTGGCCGGCGACGGGATCGAGCCGGGCAACGAGGGCCGCGGCTACGTCCTGCGGCGGATCGTGCGCCGCGCGATTTACCACGCCCGGGCGATCGGGCTGGAGCGCGACGTCACGCCGCGCCTGCATGCGCGTATCGCCGAGCTGTGGGGCGACGTATACCCCGAGCTGATGGAGAGCGCTGCCCACGTCCGGCGCGTGCTGGCCACCGAGGAGGAGCGCTTCTCGCGCACGCTCGAGGTGGGCGGCGGCCTGCTCGACGACGTGCTCGCCCGCAGCGGCGCCGTCGTCTCCGGCGACGACGCGTTCAAGCTGCACGACACCTACGGATTCCCGTTCGAGCTGACGGTCGAGATCGCCGCCGACCACGGCAAGGCGGTGGACGAGGCCGAGTTTGCGCGGCTGATGGACGAGCAGCGCGAGCGGGCCCGTGCCAGCACCCAGGCCGTTGCCTTCGCCGTCTCCGACCTGGACGCCGGCTTCAAGACCGAGTTCGTCGGCTACGAGCAGCTGGACGTGCGGACGCAGGTCGGCGCGCTCGAGACCGGCGGCGACGGCCTGCTCACGCTGAAGCTGCGCGAGTCGCCGTTCTACCCGGCCGGCGGCGGCCAGGTCGCCGACCACGGCGTGATCGAGTCCGAGAACGGCCGCGCGGTCGTCGAGGACGTCGTCCGCCGTGAGGACGACCAGCAGATCGTCGCCCGAGTGGAGCGTGGCGAGATCGCCGCGGGCGAGCGCGTGCGCGCGCACGTCGACCTCGAGCTGCGGCGCCCGACGATGGCGCACCACACGGCGACCCACCTGCTGCACGCGGCGCTACGCCAGGTGCTGGGCCCGCACGTGACGCAGGCCGGCTCCTACGTCGGGCCGGACAAGCTGCGCTTCGACTTCCGCCATGACAGGCCGATGACGCCCGACGAGCTGACCGAGGTCGAGCGGATCGTCAACGAGAAGATCGTGGAGAACCGGCCCGTGCACATCTTCGTCACGGAGCGCGAGACCGCCCGCCAGCTTGGCGCCATGATGCTGTTCGGCGAGAAGTACGGCGAGCACGTGCGGGTGGTGGAGATCCCTGAGTTCTCGAAGGAGCTGTGCGGCGGCACCCATGTCCGCTCGACGGCCGAGATCGGCGCGTTCGTGATCCTCCGCGAGGCCAGCTCCTCGCAGGGCGTGCGCCGGATCGAGGCGATCGCCGGACAGGTCGCGATCGACCACCTGCGCGAGCGGTCCTCCGAGGCCGACCACCTGGAGGGCGAGGTCGCGGAGCTGCGCTCACAGGTCAAGAAGCTGGAGCGGCCGGGCGGCGGAGGCGGCGCCGCCGCGGGCAACGGCCGCGAGTCGGCCCTGCTGGAGTCGGCCGGCGAGGAGGGCGGCATCCGCATCGTGACCGCCGTGGTCGAAGACGTCGATCCGGAGGCCCTGCTGCAGGTGTCCGACCGGCTGAAAGCGAAGCTGGCGCCGGCCGTGGTCGTGCTGGGCAGCGCGGCCGAGGGCAAGGCTCACCTGCTGGCGAGCGTCGACCAGTCCGCGATCGACCGCGGCCTCTCGGCCGTCGACCTGATCAAGCAGATCGCGCCGATCGTTGGCGGCGGCGGTGGCGGCCGGGCGACCATGGCGCGGGCCGGCGGGAGCGATCCCGACAAGCTGCCCGAGGCCGTCGAGGCGGCCGAGAGCGCGATCCGGACGAGGCTGCGCAGCACGGAATGAGGGTGATCGCGCTCGACTATGGGCGCGCCCGCACCGGCGTGGCGATCAGCGATCCGACCGGCACACTGGCGCGACCGCTGGGTGTCGTGGAGCGCGTGCGGACGCCGGCCGGGATGGATGAGCTGATCCGCCTGATCGACGACGCCGAGGCGGCGCTGGTCGTGGTCGGCCTACCGCTGACGCTGGCCGGCGAGACCGGCGCCCAGGCGTCCGAGACGCTGGACTTCGTGCGTGAGCTGCGCGAGCGCTGCGGCACGCCGGTGGAGACCGAGGACGAGCGATTCACCACGTCGCTGGCCCGCTCCACGGTCGGCCCCGGCCGGCCGGACGACGCGGTCGCCGCTGCACACCTGCTCGAGGGGTACCTCCGACGGCTCGCCGGGTAGTCGTGATCGCGGCCCTGGTGGCCGCTGTCGCCGGCGTCTGGTTTGGCGTCAAGGCGCTCTTCCCCGACTCGTCGAAGCCCGCGGCCGACCCGCACGGGCCGGTGATCTCGGTCAAGATCCCCGAGGGCACGGACGCGGCCGGGATCGGGTCGCTGCTCGAGGACGCCGGCGTTGTCGATGACGGCAGCCGCTTCCGCAACTACGCCAAGGACCAGGGCGAGGGGGCGGAGTTCAAGGCTGGTACGTACCGGTTCCGCGCGGGTATGGACTACGACACGATCATCGCCCAGCTGGACAAGGGCCCGGTCGCCGCGCCGGTCTCGAAGCTGGTGATCCCTGAGGGCTACCGGACGACCGAGATCGCCGACCGGGTGACCACCGTGGGCATGAACCGGGCCGCATACCTCGCCGCCGTGACCGCCGCGCCCTTCCCGCCGGGGTTCGGCACGCACAAGATCCACGAGGGCTTCCTGTTCCCGGCGACCTACGACGTCAAGCGCAACGAACGCCCGTCCGAGCTGGTGTCGGAGCAGATTGCGGCGTTCGAGAACGCGTTCTCACAGGTCGACATGAGCTACGCGAAGTCCAAGAACCTGACGCCGTACGATGTGCTGACGATCGCCTCGATGATCGAGCGCGAGGCGCGGGTGGACTCGGAGCGAAAGCTGATCGCCGCGGTCATCTACAACCGGCTGCACCTGCACATGCCTCTCGGCATCGACGCCACGCTGCTCTACGAGCAGGGATCGTGGACGCACAAGCTGACCGTGTCCGAGCTCGCCGCGCACACGCCGTACAACACTCGCGTGAACCTCGGCCTGCCGCCGACGCCGATCTGCAACCCGGGGCTCGCGTCGCTGCAGGCGGCGGCGCACCCGGCGAACGTCGACTACCTCTACTACGTCGCCAAGGGTGACAGCGGCCACCACTACTTCACGAACGACTACCAGGACTTCCTGGCACATGCCGGGTGAGTCGTCGATCCGCGGCACGACCCGGCTGGCGGGCGTCGTCGGCTGGCCGGTCGAGCACTCACGGTCGCCGCAGATGCACAACGCCGCTTATGCGGCGCTGGGCATGGACTGGGCGTACGTGCCACTGGCTGTGCCGCCCGAGCGGCTGACGGACGCCCTGCGGGGACTGGCGGCGCTCGGGTTCGCGGGCGTCAACGTCACCATCCCGCACAAGCAGGCGGTGGCCGGTCTGGTCGACGAGTTGTCCGATGCCGCCGGCGACGCCGGATCGGTGAACACGGTTCTCGTGCGAGACGACAGATCGTTGCGCGGTGAGACGACCGACGGGGACGGGCTGCTGGACGCCCTCGGTGACGTGCCGGAGGGGCGCGCTGTGGTGCTCGGCGCCGGTGGCTCGGCGCGCTCGGTGGTCGCCGCGCTGCGCTCCGCGGGCATCGACGTCGCGGTGTCCGCACGGCGTCCGGAGGCGGCCGATGCGCTCGGCGCTCCCATGGTGGAGTGGCCGCTGCGGGAGCCCGCCGGGCTGATCGTCAACGCCACCCCTGTCGCCCAGCGGGGCGACGCGTCCGAGCTGCCGCTCGATCCCGCGGCGCTCGACGGCACCGCAGTGGTGTGCGACCTGGTCTACCGCGCCGACGGCGTGCGCACGGGTCTGCTCGCCGAGGCCGAACGGCGCGGCGCGCGCACCGTGGACGGCCTGGCGGTGCTGGTCGGACAGGGTGCGCGTTCGTTCCGCATGTTCACGGGCGCCGAGCCGCCGGTCGACGTGATGGACGCCGCGGCGCGAGGCCGGGCGTGACGACGCTGATCACCGGCGGGTCGGGCGGCATCGGCCTCGCCCTGGCCCGGATCTGCGCCCGCCACGGCCACGACCTGGTGCTCGTCTCGCGCAGCGCCGACCTGCTGGCCGCGGCGCAGACGGAGCTGCGGGACGCGGCGCACGCTGACGTCGACGTGCTGGCCTGCGACCTGACGCTGCCGGGCGCCGTCGAGCGGTTGGCAGAGCTGCACCCCGACGTCGACGCGCTGGTCAACAACGCCGGCTTCGGGATGTCCGGCCCGCTGGCCGGCGCGGACACCGGCCAGCTGCTCGAGATGCTGCGGCTCAACGTGGATGCGCTGACCCACCTGACGCGGCTGTACCTGCCGGCGATGGTCGAGCGCGGATCCGGCCGGATCATGAACCTGGCCTCGATGGCCGCGTTCCAGCCGGGGCCTAACATGGCCGCGTACTACGCGACCAAGGCGTACGTGCTGAGCTTCTCCGAGGGCCTGCGCCAGGAGCTGCGCGGCACGGGCGTCACCGTCACCACACTGGCGCCGGGGCCGGTGCGCACCGGCTTCCAGCATCGCGCCGGCGTCGGCGAGTCGCGCCTGTACACCCGAAGCCTCACCGACGTCGAGCAGGTCGCCGAGGAGGGCTTCCGCGGCATGATGACCGGCAAGGGCCTGGTCGTGCCGGGCACCCTCAATCGCCTGGGCAGCGTCGGCGTGCGCCTCATCCCGCGCTCGACCGCGGCGCGCCTCGCCCAGCTCGCGCATCGCAACTAACGGTGCGGATCACATCGAGGCGGTGGGATCGTCCTCGCGGTAGACCGTGATCTCGTGGGTGTACGACTCGTCGCCGACGTGCTCGTGTCAGCCGGCTGTGGCGTTCATCAGCCGCTCGACCGTGTCGATCAACTCGCCGGCCTCGCGGTCGGTCAACGCGAGATAGACCGCCGAGTGCGGGCGTCCTTCGCCGTCGGTGATGCGCATCACCGATCGAGTCTACTGAGGCCGGCGCTCTGGGCCGAGTCGCGAGCTTCCGTCGACATGACCAGCCGCTCGCCCATCGCCTCGACGATCCGCTCCAGCGTGTCGACGCTGGGCGACACCAGGCCCCGCTCGATCCGCGAGATCGCCGCCTGCCGCGTCCCCGCCAGCTCGGCCAGCTCCTGCTGCGACATCGTCCGCCGCAGCCGCATCTCCCTGACAAGCTCACCCGCCGCGGACACTGCGCACTCCACGATATCGGATCGGATATGAAGTGGCGGACGATGCATCTGCCAATTGGCGAATGCATCATCCGCCAATTGACAGGATCCCACCGATGACGGGGAGCCGCACCTTCGCGAGCCCGCGCACGGCGGTGGGGACGGCCTTCTTCGTGCACGCGATGATCACCGGGTCGTTCGCCGGGCGGGTGCCGGCGATCAAGCACGGGCTGGGCGTGACCGACGCGCAGCTCGGCGCGGCGCTGTTCGCGGCGGCGCTGGGCACGCTGCTCGGCGGCCGCGTCGGCGGCGTGCTGGCCGCTCGCTTCGGGCCGCGGCGGATGGTGCGGATCGGGATGCCGGCGTACGCGGCGCTGCTGGTGGTGACGGCGCTGGCCGGCTCGCTGGCCGCGATCGCCGTCGTGCTGCTGGTCTATGGGATCGTCGCCGCCTCGGTCGACGTCTGCACGAACGCCGAGGCCGTGGTGGTCGAGCGCGAGCACGGCAAGCCGCTGATGTCGGGGTTCCACGGCATGTGGAGCATCGGTTTGCTGGCCGGCGGCGGGCTCGCCATCGCCGCGGCGGCGGCCGACCTCAGCACCACCGTGCACTTCGGGCTGATCGCCGCTGCGGCGATCCTCGTCTCGGCGCCCCTGCTGACAGGGCTGCCGCGGCGCGAGCCGCCGCCGCGCCAGGCGAGCCGTGGCGACCGCTGGTCGGGCGCGGTCATCGTGCTCGGCATGATCGCTTTCTGCTCGTTCTTCGCCGAGGGCGCGGCGGCCGACTGGAGCGCCGTGTTCCTGCACGACCGCGCGGATGCCGGGCCGGCGCTGGCAGCTGCGGCGTTCGCCAGCTTCTCGTTGGCGATGGCGGCGTCGCGGCTGGCGGGCGACGCCATCGCCCTGCGGGTCGGACCGGTGCGGCTGGCCCGGGCCGGCAGCATCGTCTCCGCAGCCGGGCTCGCGCTGGCCCTGCTCGTGCCCGTGCCCGGCGCGGGACTGGTCGGGTTCGCCCTGCTGGGCATCGGTCTGGGGCCCGTCGTGCCGACCGTGATCAGCGCGGCCGGAGGTGCGCGGCTGGGCACCACCGAGGGCGTCGTCTCGCGCGTCTTCACGCTCGGCTACGCGGGCTCGGTGATCGGGCCGGCGGTGATCGGGTTCGTCGCCGGCCGCGTCGGCCTGCGCGCCGCGCTGGTCATCCCGGTGCTGCTGGTGCTGGTGATCGCACTGGTCGCCGGCCGGCTGAGGAGCGCGGCCGGCGGGGAGGAGTGAGCCGATGCTATCGGCTCAGCTGGCGAACTCCGGCGAGGCGTCGTGCGGGCGCTCGACCCGGTCCTTCGGCTCCTCCCAGTCCTCCTGCCGTCCGAGCGCCGTCAGGTCGAGGAAGTAGTACGAGCCGCCGACCGCCTCGGAACCGCGGGCGAACGTCGAGTAGGTGTGGAACACCTGGTCGCCGTCGCGCAGGAAGTAGCTCTCGCCGGGCTGCTCGATCGGCTGCCTGCCGGACACGTAGCCCGGCGTGCCGGCGGCCTCGTGCTCGGCCTTCGATCCGGTAGTTGTACTCCACCGGGGCAACGGACTCGTCGAGCGTCACGTGGAAGTCGTAGTTGAAGTCGCTGCCGTACGACGAGTAGAACGGGAACGTCCAGCCCCGCTCCGCCCGGTACGTCTCGAGCTTCTCGATCGGTGCCCGGGCGATCGCGACGAACGAGGTCTCACGGACGTTCAGGTGGCGCAGCAGGCCGTCGGACATCTCGTCCGCGCCGGCCGTGCAGCCCGGGCAGCCCTTCTCCCAGTCCGGCCCGAACATGAAGTGGCGGACGATCAACTGGCGCCGCCCGTCGAACATGTCGAGCAGCGTCGCCGGCCCGTCGGAGCCGTCGAACACGTACTCCTTGTCGATCAGCACCATCGGCAGCATCCGCCGTTTGGCGGCGAGCCGGTCGTGCGTCCTGGTCATCTCCTTCTCGTCGGCGAGCAGCTGCTTTCGCGCCACCAGCCATTCCTCGCGGCTGACGATGTCGGGAAGGCTCATCGCACGCTCCTTGCGTTCGCTTCGCGTTTCAGTCCTCAGGGTAGACCGGCTCGCGACCGCGAACTCATCGGTCGGGGCGGAACGGCGCTGCGTCGGCGTACGGCTCGGCGCCGGTCAGGATCTGCGCGATCAGGCGGCCCGATCCGCCGCCGGTGAGGACGCCCTGGCTGCCGTGTCCCGCGCAGACCGCGACGCCCTCCTCGAGCCAGCCGATGTACGGACGGTCGTCATGCGAGAACGGGCGAAGGCCGGTCCAGGTGGTCGCCACCTCGTGGGTCGCCAGACGATGGGATCCACTCCAGTGCCGCCGCCGCGTTCAGGCGCAGCGCATCCGAGCTCTCGTCGGTGTCGCGCAGGGCGGCCGACCGCGAGGCGCCGATCATGATCGTGCCGTCGGCGTTCTGGTGGGCGGCGAAGGCGTGGGACGGTTCGGCGCCGGCGGTCGCCAGGTCGGCGGCGGCCAGATCGGCGACCGATACGGGCGTGCCCGGCTGCGGCCCGCGCGGCGCCTGATAGCCCGCCTCGTAGATCACGTGGCGGAGCAGCGGCGCGGAGGGCGCGGTGACCGCCAGCCAGCCGCGCACCGGGCGGACCTGGACGTCGTGGCCGAGCGCGCGGGCGAGCGTCCGCGTCCACGCGCCGGCGCACAGCAGGATCGTGGCCGCCTCGAACGTCCCCTCGTCGGTCGCCACCCGGCCGCGCGTCACGCGCTTCACCTCGACGTGCGTGCGCACGGTCGCACCGGCTGCGCGGGCGGCCGTCGCCGCCGCCGCGGTCAGCGCGCCCGGGTCGGTGCGGAACCCGTCGGGGTAGAGCAGGCCGCCGGCGACGTGGGGGGCAAGCGCCGGCTCCTCGCGCAGCACCTCGTCGTGATCCAGCAGCACGCCCCCGTCCGCGTCCGCGCCGGAGCTCCGCCAGCTGCTCATCGGTCGTCGCCAGCATCAGCGTGCCGATCGGCTCCACGTCGAGCGCGAAGTCGATCTCCGTCTCGACCGCCAGCCGGCGGTAGAGCCGGATCGTCTCGTCGAACACCGGCCTGCAGCTCGGCGTGGTCGGGCGGCAACAGCAGGCCCTGGCTGCGGGCGGTTGCGCCGGAGGCCAGCGCGCCCCGCTCGAGCAGCGTCACCTGGGCGCCCAGCTCCGCGAGCTGCCAGGCAGCCGAGGCGCCGACGATGCCGCCGCCGATCACGATCACGTCCGCCATCGGGCGGAATCTACAGCCCGGCCGCGCCGCCGGCCGATACTCAAAGACGTATGGAGGCCGTGCTTCCCCTCGCAGGATTCGGATTCGCGCTCGGGTGGCCGCTGGAGTGGGTGATCCAGCGGTTCCCGCAGGGCGTCGGCACCGCGCCGTCGAGCAGGCGGCGATGGATCGTCGCCGGCATCACCGCGCTGCTGTTCGCGCTGGAGGCGATCTCGATCGGGATCGTCCCCGAGCTGCTGCCGGCGTTGCTGCTGACCGCGCTGGTCGTGCCGGCCGCGGCGATCGACCTGGAGCACCGGATCATCCCCGACATGATCAACCTGCCCGGCGCCGTCGCCGTGTACGTCGTGTCGGTCGCGGTGCAGCCCGACCGCTGGCTGGAGCTGCTGCTCGGCGGCCTGGGCTGCTTCCTGTTCTTCTTCGTCGCCCACATGGTGTCGCCGAAGGGCATGGGCATGGGCGACGTGAAGATGGCGCTGATGATCGGCCTCGGCCTTGGTCAGCACGCGTTCCTCGCGCTGTTCGCCGGCTTCCTGGCGTCGACCGTGCTGTCGATGTTCCTGCTCATGACGCGCGGCCGCAAGGGGCTCAAGACCTACGTGCCGTTCGGCCCGTTCCTCGCGTTCGGCGCCGTCGTCGCCCTCATCTGGGGCGGGGACATCTCGCCGATCCTGATCGGCGGGTAGCGCTCGGCCACGTGCGGCCGGGTCGGCGACGACCATCGGTAGCGGCTACGGTCCCGAAGCTCGAGTTCCTGTCCGAGAGGAGATCACCATGGGCCAGCCTGTCGTGCACTTCGAGATCGTCGGCACCGACGGTCCGAGGCTGCGGGAGTACTACTCGGAGCTGTTCGGCTGGGCATTCGACACCAGCGCGCCGATGGACTACGGGACGGTCGACCGGGCGGCGAACCTGTCCTCAGAAGGCATCGGCATCGGCGGCGGCGTCGGCACCGGGCCGGAGGGGTACGAGGGGCACGTCACCTTCTACGTGGCCGTCGACGACGTCGAGGCGGCGCTGGCGAAGGCCGAGAGCCTCGGCGGTACCCGGGTGATGGGGCCCGAGAAGATCATGGACATGGTCGAGCTCGGCCTGTTCAACGACCCGGAGGGCCATCTGGTCGGCGTCGTCAAGCAGACCCAGTGAGGCGGCTACCGCGCGCGGAGACCTGTTGCAGGTCGTACTGCGCGATGCGGTAGATGGCGCCCGGCTTGCCGCCGTCGCACACGCTGATGGCCGTGTCCGTCATGATCTTGCCGTAGACCCCCGGTGCGAGATGCGGCCCCCAGTTGTGCTGGCCGGAATCCTGGCTGAGCCCGCCGGCGATCGAGTAGGTGTCGAGCTCGTGGATCGTGTAGCACCCGAGCACGCGGCCGTTGCGCAGGTCGATTCCGAACACGCCCTCACTTGGCCGGACAGCCATCGTCGTATGGATATCGGCGCCGTAGCCGGTCTTCGCATGGCTGCCGGCGCGGGACGCAACCCGCACGTCGGCTGCCGCGAGTCGATCGATGCGGGCCCTGGTGGCGGCCGTGAGCGGCGCCATGTAACCGTTCGTCGGCGGCGGGAGTGTGAGCGGGGGCGGCGGCTTGTACCAGCCGAACGTGATGAACCCGATCTTCCACGCCCCGGCATCACGGGTCACGCCGATGATGTACCAGGGCCGTTGTCCAGTGGTGGTGTTCAGGGTCTGCACCTCCGCCATGAACGAGCCGTTGGCCGACGTCCGGGGGACGATCGGAACGACCCGCTGCAGCGTGTGCTCGGCCTTCGGCGTGTTGCATCCGCAGACCACGAAACGCACGTAGGACGAGTCGATCGCCTCCGCGGCGCCGTTCTCCATCTCGCCGAACCCGTCGGCGTCGAGGCGGCCGATGACGTTCTCGCGCTGCGTCCAGAGCACGCGGACGATCATCGTCGCGTCCGCCTGAGACGGCATCTTCGCCGCGGCGCCCGTGCCGCCGCCCTGTCCCTGGCCGTCGGGGGCGAACGACGCTGGATGGATCACGCTGTCGCTGCCGGACGCCTGTCCGCATCCCGTGGCCACGGCGATCGCCGCGACGACTGCTATCGCTCGAATGACCCCGAACACTGCATCGTGTTCATCGGCACGTGGTGCTCCAAACTGAAGCTTCTCCCGTGCCAGAGGTTCCTGACCCCGCCGGCACCGGGCCCGGATAGGCTTGGCCACCCAATGGAGCTCACCTACGTCACCGCGGGCGAATCGCACGGACCCGGTCTGACGGTCGTCGTCAGCGGCGTGCCCGCGGGGGTCGAGCTCGACCATGAGCTGATCCGTAGCGACCTCGCCCGCCGCCAGGCGGGCTACGGCCGCAGCCCGCGCCAGAAGCTCGAACAGGACGACGTGCGGCCGCTCGGCGGCATCCGCCACGGCCGCGCGCTGGGCAGCCCCATCGCGTTCTTCATCGAGAACCGCGATCACAAGAACTGGACGCACCCGATGAGCGCATGGCCGGTGACCCCGGAGGAGCTCGAGGAGTACGGCTGGCGGGGGAAGCCGATCCGGCTGCCCCGGCCCGGGCATGCGGACATGGCGGGCGTCCTCAAGTACGGGCACGAGGACGTGCGCAACGTGCTCGAACGGGCCAGCGCCCGCGAGACGGCGGCGCGGGTGTGCCGCGGGCGCCGTCGCCAAGGCGATCTGCCGGGCGATCGGCATCGAGGTGCGGTCGCACGTGCTGCAGGTCGGCACGGTGCGGGCGACGCCCCCGGCCTGGCTCTCGATCGACGACTTCGAGCGCGCGGAGCGATCCGAGGTGCGCTGCCTCGACCCGACCGCGGAAGCGGCGATGATCGGGGAGATCGAGGCCGCGAAGAAGGAGCGTGACACGCTCGGCGGCGTCACCGAGGTGCGCGCGTTCAATGTCCCGCCGGGGCTCGGGTCGTACGTCGCCGCCGGTGCCCGGCTCGACGGCCGGATCGCCGCGGCCATGCTCTCGATCCAGTCGGCGAAGGGCGTCGAGATCGGCGACGCGATCGCCTCGGCCGGCCGCCGGGGGTCGAGCGTCCACGACGAGATCCTGCATTCCGATGACGCCGGCTACCACCGAGAGACGGATCGCGCGGGCGGCCTCGAGGGTGGCATGACGAACGGCGCCGAGGTGATCGTCCGGGTGATCTGGAAGCCGCTGCCCACCCTGATGCGGCCGCTGCGCAGCGTCGAGCTGGGCACGCACGAGCCGCGCGAGGCGCACGTCGAGCGCAGCGACGTCACGGTGCTCCCGGCCGCGGCGGTTGTCGCCGAGGCAGCGCTCGCCTTCGAGCTGGCGCGGGCGGCGCTGGAGAAGTTCGGCGGCGACTCGGTGGAGGATCTGGTGGCCGCCCACCGCGCCTACCTCGAGCGCATCGCCCAGGCATGATCCCCGGGCCCTACCGGAACCTCGCCCTGATCGGGTTCATGGGCGCCGGCAAGACCACCACCGCGGGCGTCCTGGCGAGCGAGCTGGGCTGGGATGCGGTCGATGCCGACGCCGCCATCGAGCAGGCCGCGGGCAAGCCCGTTGCAGCGATCTTCGCCGACGACGGCGAGGCGGCATTCCGCGAGCTGGAGGAGCGGGTCGTCAGCGACCTGCTGCAGCGGATCGACACCGTGGTCAGCCTGGGCGGCGGGGCCGTCGGGTCGCCGCTGATCCGCGAGCGGCTGCGCGACGGCACGTTCACCGTGCTGCTTGACGTCTCCCCGCAGACCGCATGGCGGCGCGTCGAGGCCGAGGCCGGCGAGCGGCCGCTGGCCGTCGACCCGTCGCGCTTCGCCGATCTCTACCGGGAGCGGCAGCCCGCGTACCGCGACGCGGCCGATGCCCTGGTCGACGCCGACGAGATGAGCGGGCTGGAGCCGCTACTGGTGCCGCTGTGCCGCTCCGGGGCGATCGAGGAGCTGCCCCGGCTGGTGCATCCGCGGCGGTCGGCGCTGGTCGCCGACCGGGCGGTGCTGCGGCTGGTCGGTGCGCCGGTCGAGCCGCTTGTCACCGTGCGCCTGCCGTCGGGCGAGGCGGCCAAGACGGTCGCCGTGGCCCGCCAGGCGTGGACGCGGCTAGCCGAGCTCGGGCTGCAGCGCGGCGACGTCGTGGTCGGGCTCGGCGGGGGCGCCGCGACCGACCTGGCCGGGTTCGTGGCGGCGACCTACCAGCGCGGCGTCCCCTGGATCGCCGTCCCGACCACGCTGCTGGGGATGGTGGACGCCGCGATCGGCGGCAAGACGGGCATCGACCTGCCCGCCGCGAAGAACTACGTGGGCGCGTTCCACCCCGCCGAGTGGGTGGTCGCCGACCCCGGCGTACTCGACACGCTGCCGCTGCGCGAATGGGTGGCCGGATTCGCCGAGGTGATCAAGACCGGGCTGCTCGCGGGCGGGCGGACGTGGGAGCTGGTCACCGGCTGGGAGCCGGGCCGGGGCACGCCGGAGCGGCGGCTGGAGCTGATCCGCCGGTGCGCGGCGTTCAAGGCCGGGGTAGTCGCCGAGGACCCCCAGGAGCAGGGGCGGCGGGCGGTCCTCAACCTCGGCCACTCGATCGGCCACGCCATCGAGTCTGCGGCCGGGTACACCGGCATCAGCCACGGCGAGGCGGTGGCCGTCGGACTGCTTCCGACACTCTGGCTGTCGACCCAGCTGTGCGGCCTCGACCCGGCCGTCGAGGACGAGGTGCGGGAGCTGCTCGTCCACCACGAGCTGCCGACGTCCTGGAGCGGCGTCGACCGCGCGGACGTGCGCGCCGCCCTCTCCCGCGACAAGAAGGCTCGCGCCGGCCGGGTGCGGTTCGTGCTGCTGGAGGCTGTCGGATCGCCCGTGCACGGCGTCGACGTGCCGGACGATCTGATCGACCGCGCGATTGCGCGAGCCGTCGAGTGATTGAGTATGATCCGCTGTCCCTCGACAGCAACGAGGGCGAAGGACGGACGAATGGCGGGCACGATTTGGCGAGTGGTGGTCCTGGCGGCCGGGATTCTGGCCGGCTTTGCCGTCGGCTTTTCCGCGGCGCTGCTGACCATCGGCACGGACTACACCCGCACCTGCGTCGTCGCGCTCGCGGTCTGCGTACCGCTGCTTGCGCTGTTCGGGCGCGAGCTGATCGGGATGTGGAACGGCGTCTCGGCGAGGCGCCGGCCGCCGCGCGAGTTCACCCCGGTCGTCGACCCCGAGCTGTCGGACGTCTCCCTGTGGGAGGTCCGCCGCTCGCTCGAGACCGCGGTCGAGTAGTCGTCAGCCCGAGTCGTCGTCCCGGTCGCCGGACCTGCCGAAGCTGCGCTCGCGGCCGAGGTTGCTGACGAGCAGCGCCACCACCGTCACCAGGTAGAGCTGGCCGACGAGCCCCTCCAGCGCCGCGGTCATCCGGCCGATCGACGACCGCGCGGTGAGATCGCCGTAGCCGACCGTGGCCATGGTCACGTAGCTGAAGTAGACGTAGTCCGCGGCCGTTGGGTGGTCGGTCTGCACGAAGTACGGGTCGCCGCCCGCGTCGGCGATGATCGCGAACCCCAGCGCGAACATCATCCCGATCAGCAGGTAGATGCACAGGGCGCCCATCACCGTCTCCGGCGTCACCTTGGGATGGCGCCAGATCTCGCGGGCGATCGCGAACGGGACGACGGCGGCCAGCATCACGGCCATCGCATTCGTCACCCAGTCGACGGTGTCGCCGCCGCCGAGGGTCGCCGAGACCAGCGCCGACACGATCCCGAGCGTCGCGAGTCGCCAGCGCGACGCGGATCGTCACCTTGCGCGCGTTCGACGTGCGCAGCGCGACCAGCACCGTCGCGCTGATCAGCACCATGGTGCCCACGCGGCCCCAGGTCCCGGCGCCGGAAGCCGCGATCGAGCCGATCGTCAGCATGATCAGCAGCAGGAGCAGCGCGTAGCGGTCGGTGCGCGGGTTGCGGACTTGTGCCAGCATGGCGCTCAGAGCTTACGGCACGCCCATGTCGTAGGCTGCGCGGGCTGATGCAGATCGCCATTCTCAACGGGGTCAACCTGAACATGCTCGGCAAGCGCGACCCGGAGATCTACGGGTCGACCACGTTGTCGCAGCTGGAGACGCAGATCTACGGCTGGGCGTCCGACGTGGGGGTGACGGCGCGCTGTTGGCAGACCAACAGCGAGGGCACCTACATCGACATGATCCACGAGGCGTACACCGGTGGGGTCGACGGCCTGATCGTCAACCCCGGCGCCTGGACGCACTACAGCTACGCGATCCGCGACGCGCTCGAGGTGTTCACCGGGCCGAAGGTCGAGGTGCACCTGTCCGACATCGAACACCGCGACGAGTGGCGCCGGCACTCGGTGATCGCAGAGGTGGTCGACCACCGCATCTCGGGCCACGGCGTCGACGGCTACCGCGAGGCGATCGCGTACCTCAAGGAGCACGGCGGGTGAGCTACGGCGACCGGCTGGCGCGTGCCGGCGAGCGGGTGGAGGAGCTGGGCCTGGGGGCGCTGCTGCTCACCGACCTCGTCAACGTCCGCTACCTGACCGGCTTCACCGGCTCGAACGCGATGCTCGTCGTCGCGCCGGCGTCGTCGGTGTTCCTGACCGACTTCCGGTACGTGGAGCGGGCGCAGCCGCTTCGGGATTTCACTGACGTCCGGCGCGGCGAGCGCGAGATGCTGGGCGAGCTGGGGGACGCGGCGCGCGAGCTCGCGCGCGGCGGGGCCCTGGGCTTCGAGGAGGGCAACCTGACGGTCGCACGGCACCGGCGGCTGGCGGAGGAGCTGTCCGGCATCGAGCTCACGCCGCAGTCCGGGGTGGTCGAGGCGCTGCGCGCGGTCAAGGATGCAGACGAGATCGCCGCCGTCCGCCGTGCGGCCGCAGTGCTGGAGGGCGTGTACGAGGGGATCGCCGAGGAGGGGCTGATCGGGCGTACCGAGCGCGAGGTCGCGTGGCGCGTGCTGGAGCGGTTCCACGAGGCCGGGGCCGAAGGGCCGTCGTTCGACTCGATCGTCGCCTCCGGCACGGCCGGCGCCCTGCCGCACGCCGAGCCGCGCGACGAGGTGATCGGGCCCGGGACGCTGGTCACCATGGACATCGGGTGCATATTCGAGGGCTACTGCTCGGACTGCACGCGGACGTTCGCCACCGAGGGTGAACTGCCCGCGGAGCTGGCCGCCGCGTACGAGCTGTGCCTGGAGGCGCAGCTGGCTGCGCTCAAGGCCGTCCGCCCGGATGCCGGCGGCGCGGCGGTCGACGCGGTGGCGCGCGACATCATCGAGGCGGCTGGGCACGGCGCGCACTTCGGCCACGGCCTCGGCCACGGCGTGGGGCTCGCCGTCCACGAGGCGCCGCGGCTCGCGCCCAGCTCGTCCGCAACCCTCGAGCCGGGCATGGTCGTCACAGTTGAACCCGGCATCTACCTGCCCGGCGTCGGCGGCGTGCGGATCGAGGACCTGGTGGTTGTCACGGCGGATGGTTGCGAGCGCCTTACGGGCTACCCTAAGGAGCTGATCACGACCGGATGATGCCGGGAAAGCGAGACCATGGCTGAGACCGTCACGACCAACCAGTTCAAGAACGGCATGCACGTCGAGGTCGACGGCACGATCTACCGGATCGTCGAGTTCCAGCACGTCAAGCCGGGCAAGGGCGGCGCGTTCGTCCGCACCAAGCTGAAGGCGATCGACTCCGGCGGCGTCGTCGACAAGACCTTCCGCGCCGGCGAGAAGCTGACCCGGATCCGTACCGAGATGAAGAGCGTCAGCTACCTGTACAACGACGGCGAAGACGTCCATCTGATGGATGCCGAGACGTTCGACCAGATCCCGCTGCCGGTGGGCATGGTGGCCGAGGAGCTCCCCTTCATGCGCGAGAACGACGCCGTGCAGCTGCTGACCGTGGACGGCAAGCCGACGTCCCTGCAGCTCCCGGCGGCGGTCGAGCTGGCGGTCACCGACACCGAGCCGGGCGTCAAGGGCGACACGGTCTCGAACGTCACCAAGCCGGCCACGCTGGAGACGGGC
Organism: uncultured Actinomycetes bacterium; assembly: GCA_963809205.1. GTDB lineage: Bacteria > Actinomycetota > Thermoleophilia > Gaiellales > JAICJC01 > DATLLN01. Next base: position 201,372 of record CAWEIS010000003.1, read on the forward strand.
GCCGTCGTCCAGGTGCCGCTGTTCGTCAACGTCGGGGACGTGATCCGCGTCGACACCCGCGAGGCCCGGTACATCGCACGCGCGTGACCCGGATAGTCGACACCACGCTGCGGCTGCTGTCCCAGCCCCCGCTTGTCGGGACGCTGTCGACCGCCCGCGTGCTGGAGGTAGCCGAGATCCTGGACGGCGCCGGCTTCGGCGCGCTCGAGGTGACCGGCGGCGGCTGCTTCGAGGCGGCGGTCAACCGCGGCTCGGAGAGCCCGTGGGAGCGCGTCCGCGCACTCCGCGCCCGGTGTGGCAACACGCCGCTGCAGATGGCGTTGCGCGGCCGGTTCCTGGTCGGCTCGCGGCCCCTGCCGGACGACCTGGTGCGCCGCTTCATCCTCTGCGCCGCCGAGAGTGGCATCGAGATCTTCCGGCTCCACGACCCGCTGAACGACGTCGAGAACCTGGCCTCGGCTGCGGCCGCGGTGCGCGAGGCGGGGCGCACGCTGTACGCCGGCCTGGCGTTCTCGGGCGCGATGCCCAACCTGCCGCGGGTGCTGGACAAGGCCCGCCGCCTGGCCGAGCTGGGCGCCGACCACGTGCTGCTGCACGATCCGGCGGGCGCGCTCGATCCGGGCACCTGCGACAAGGTGATCAACGAGCTGCGCGAGGCCGCCGGCATCCCGGTCGGCCTCTACTGCCAGGGCACCGGCGGCAACGCGATGGCGATGGCGATCGAGTCCGCGCAGCACGGCGCCGAGCCGATCGCCGCCGCGTGCTATCCGGTCGCCTGGACGCTGCACCGGGTGGCCGCCGAGGTGCTGTGCGAAGGGCTGACCGGCCTCGGCATCGAGCACGGAGTGGACGTCGACCAGGTATGGCGCGCCTCCCGCTTCATCGATGAGCACGTCACGTCGCAGATGCCGGCGCCGCCGATTCCGCCGCGGATCACGCTGCGTACAGCGTTCAACCGGGTGCCGGTAGGCATGGTTGCCGAGCTCGACGCGCGGCTGCGCTACCTGGGGGCGCCCGACCGGCTGGACGAGGTGCTCGACGAGATCAAGCAGGTGCGGATGGACTGCGGCATGCCGCCGCTGGCCCAGCCGGTGGGCGGCATCCTGGCCGCCCAGGCCGTGCTCCACGTGCTGTCCGCGCGCCGCTGGGCCGAGGTCTCGGACGAGATGCGCGACTACCTGTCGGGCGTGTACGGCACGCCGCCCTACGAGCTGTCAGCCGAGGCGGCGGCGTTCGCCGTCGAGCCGCCCGCGCCGGAGTCGATCGACCTCGATCGCATGCGCGCCGAGGGCATCGCCGCCAGCGAGGAAGACCTCCTATTGGTCGCGCTGTTCGGCGAGGAGGCCAACCGGCTGCTGGAGGCGCTGCGCGGCCGTACTGACCGCGACGACACGCAGACGGACGGCGGGTTCGACCGCGGTGAGGCGGCGCGCATCCGCGAGCTGATCGACATGGTCGAGACGTCGGGCGTGGGGGAGCTGACGATCGAGGATCATGGCGTCAAGATCACGGTGCGCCGGCAGGACGACCGCCAGCCCGCCACGGCGCCGGTGCCCGTCGCCGCCGTCGAGGAGGCCGAACCGGCCGCCGAGCCCCCGCCGGCATCGGTGTCGACGGTGATCAAGATCGAGTCGCCGATGGTCGGCACGTTCTACCGGTCGCCGTCTCCGACGGCGGACGCCTTCGTCGCCGAGGGCGACCGCGTCGAGGTCGGGCAGACGCTGTGCGTGCTCGAGGCGATGAAGCTGTTCAACGAGTTCAAGTCGGAGCACGCCGGCGTGATCCGGGGCGTCCTGGTCGACAACGCCCAGCCCGTCGAGTACGGCCAGCCGCTGTTCGAGCTCGAGCCCGCCTGAGGCCGTGCTCGAGCGGGTGCTGATCGCGAACCGCGGGGAGGCAGCGGTGCGGCTCGTCCGCGCGTGCCACGACCTGGGGATCGAGGCGGTGGCGGTCTACTCGACCGCCGACCGTGAGGGCCTCTGGGTGCGGCTCGCCGACCGCGCCGTGTGCGTCGGTCCGCACCCTCCGGGCGAGAGCTACCTGAACGTGCCCAACCTGATCGCCGCGGCCGAGACCACCGGCTGCGAAGCCGTCCACCCGGGATGGGGCTTCCTCGCCGAGAACGCCGACTTCGTTCGCGCCTGTCAGGACAACGACCTCGTGTTCGTCGGCCCCGGGCCGGAGGCGATCGAGATGATGGGCGACAAGAGCACGGCCAAGCGGACGATGCGCGACGCCGGCGTGCCGCTGGTGCCCGGCAGCGCCGACCGCCTCTCGGGCGCCGACGAGGCGCGGGAGCTGGCGGAGAGCGTCGGCTACCCGGTGCTGCTGAAGGCCGCGGCCGGCGGCGGTGGCCGTGGCATGCGCCTTGTGCATGCGCCGGACGAGCTGGAGGAGGCGTTCCGCACGGCGTCCGCCGAGGCCCAGGGGGCGTTCGGGGACGGCGGCATGTACCTGGAGAAGGCCGTGGTCGAGCCGCGGCACGTCGAGATGCAGGTGCTGGCCGACGCCGCCGGCGGAGTGCTGGTGCTGGGCGAGCGCGACTGCTCGATCCAGCGCCGCCACCAGAAGCTGATCGAGGAGGGGCCCTCGCCGGCGCTCGACCCTGAGACCCGGTCGCAGATGGCGGCCGCCGCGGAGCTGGCGTGCCGGGCCTGCAGCTACGTCAACGCCGGAACGGTCGAGTTCCTGCTGGACGCCGAGGGCCGGTTCTTCTTCATCGAGATGAACACGCGGCTGCAGGTCGAGCACCCGGTGTCGGAGCTGCTGACCGGCGTCGACATCGCCTGCTGGCAGCTGCGGATCGCGGGCGGCGAGTCGCTGCCGGCGACCGGCCTGGCACCGCTGCGCGGCCATGCGATCGAGTTCCGGATCAACTGCGAGGACCCGCGCCGCGGGTTCATGCCCGCAGCCGGCACCGTCACGCACCTGGCGCCGCCACTCGGGCCTGGCGTACGGTTCGACACTCATGCCTACGAGGGGTACCGCGTGCCGCCGTTCTACGACTCGATGCTGGCGAAGCTGATCGTCCACGGCAGCGACCGAGCCGAGGCGCTGAGCCGCGCCCGCCGGGCGCTGGGCGAGCTCGAGATCGAGGGCGTCGCGACCACACGTGAGCTGTTCCTGGAGATCATCGAGGAACCGGCGTTCGCGGCCGGCCGCTACACGACCGCGTACCTCGAGCAGGCCGGGCCGTCGCTGGCCTCGCTGTCGGCACAGGCGGTCGCATGAGCCTGCGGGTGCGCGGCGCGGTGCTCTCGGACGACGCGGTGGTGTCGATCGTGCGGGGCGCCGTGGCGACCATCGAGGGCGCCCGGCTCGACCGCCCCAGCCGGATCGCCCGCGTGCTGCCCGGCCGGCGAGGCGCTGTCGAGTGGCGCACAGACGGCGACGGCATCCGCTTCGACGTGGACGTGGCCGTGGTCTACGGGCTGCCGCTTCCGGGCACCGCCGAGCGGGTGCGCGGGAGCGTCGCCTCGGCGATCGGCTCGATGACCGGCCTGCACGTCCGCGCGGTCGACGTGACGGTCACCGGCCTCGACCGCACGGAGCCGGGGGACCGGCCGTGAGCCGCCGTGAGGAGCGGCGGGCGGCGGCGTTCCTGCTGTACCAGCGCGACCTGCTGGACAGCCCGTTCCCGGAGCTGTACGCGGCGTACGAGCGGGACAACGGATCACCGGTGTCCCCGTTCTCGCGGGAGCAGGCAGAGGGTGCGTGGGACGAGCGCGGCGACCTCGATCGGCTGATCGACTCGGCGGCGGCCGGCTGGAGCGCCGACCGGATGGCGGTGCTGGAGCGAAACGTGCTGCGGCTGGCGGTCCACGAGCTGCGCACCGGGGAGGTGCCGCCGGCGGTGGCGATCGACGAGGCGGTGTCGCTGGCCAAGCGGTACGCGTCCCCCGAGGCCGCATCGCTCGTGAATGGGATACTGGGGAACATCGCCCGAACCGAGGGGGTGGGGACATGACCGAGCAGATCGAAGGACTGACGGCCGAGATCGCCGACCTGCGCGCCCGGCTGGAGCGCGAGAATCTCGACGCCGACGCGGCAACCGAGGTGCTGGAGCGGATCACCGCGCTCGCCCAGCGGGCGCTGGACGAGGTGGAGCGGCAGGCCGGGGAGCTCGAACAGCGGCAGCCGTCGACCTGATCGAGGAGTACCTGCGGGGCATCTCCGGCTCGGCCCTGCCGGAGCTGGATGAGGCGATCCGCTACTCGCTGCTGTCCGGCGGCAAGCGCGTGCGGCCGCGCCTGTGCCTGGCCGCGGCGCGGGCGGCCGGTGCCGAGCCCCGCGATGCGCTGCCCGCGGCCGCCGCGCTGGAGATGGTGCACGCCTTCTCGCTCGTCCACGACGACCTGCCGGCGCTCGACGACGACGACGAGCGGCGCGGCCAGCCGACCAGCCACGTCCGGTTCGGCGAGGCCGTGGCGGTGCTGGTGGGAGATGCGCTGCTGAACGGCGCGCTGCGGCTGGTCGCCGAGCGCCTCGACGGCCCGGCCGAGGTGCGGCTGGCGGTGACCTCGGAGCTGGCGCGCGGGGTGGCCGGGATGATCGACGGGCAGTACCTCGACGTGACCGCCGCCGGCCTGCCCGGCGAGCAGGAGCTGATCCGCATCCACCGGCTCAAGACCGGCGCCCTGATCGAGGCGTCCGTGGTGTGCGGCGCGCTGGTCGCCCGCGCCGAGCCGGCGCCGTTCCGCGCATACGGCGCCGAGCTGGGACTGCTGTTCCAGATCGTGGATGACATCCTGGACGAGGGCGGCGACGGCGAGCCGAGCTACGTGAACACGCTGGGCATGGAGCGCGCGCGGGCGCTGGCCGAGCAGTCGCACGCCCGTGCCGACGAGCTGCTGGCAGCAATCGGGGGCGACACGGCGGAGCTGGCCGGCCTCACCGAGATGGTCGCCACCCGGACGGCCTGATGGCCCGCCGGCGCCTCGACGTCCGGGTCGCGGAGCTGGGGCTGGCCGAGTCCCGCAGCCGCGCCCAGGCGCTGGTGATGGCGGGACGGGTGACGGTCGACGGCGCGGTCGTCGACAAGGCGGGCACGCCGGTCGGCGACGACCAGGTGGTCGAGGTGGCCGCGCCGCCGAGGTATGTGTCGCGCGGGGGCGAGAAGCTGGAGACGGCGCTTCGCACGTTCGAGATCGACGTGACGGGCGAGCGCTGCATCGACGTCGGCGCGTCCACCGGTGGGTTCACCGACTGCCTGCTGCAGCACGGGGCGGAGCACGTGATCGCCGTGGACGTCGGCCGCGCGCAGCTGCACGAGCGGCTGCGGCTGGATCCGCGGGTGACCGCGCTGGACGGCGTCAACGCGCGCAGCCTTGTGCCGGATCTGCTGCCGTATCGCGCAGGGTTTGTCACGGCTGACGTGTCGTTCATCTCGCTGCGGACGGTGCTGCCGGCGGTCGTCGGCTGCCTGGCCGAGCGATGGCGGGGCGTCGTGCTGGTCAAGCCCCAGTTCGAGGCCGGCCGCGATCGCGTCCGCAAGGGCGTCGTCCGCGAGCCTGAGGTGCACGCCGAGGTGCTGCACGACGTCGCCTCGGCGGCTCGTGCGCTCGGCGTGATCGTCCTCGGAGTGTGCGATTCTTCCCTCCCCGGCCCCGCCGGCAACCGCGAGTTCCTGATGGAGCTCGCGTCGGAGGGCCATCCGCAGACGACCGATCAGGATGTCGACCTCGACCGAGCAATCAGGCACGCCGTCGGATCCCGCTGAGGCGCGGCCCGTGACGCGGGTGGCCGTGGTCACCCATGGGCGGCCGGACCGGATCGGCGACGCGCTGGAGCGCCTGGGCCGGGTGTGCGCCGAGCACGGGGCCGAGATCGTCGACGACGCCGATGCGGAGCTGGCTGTGGTGCTGGGCGGCGACGGCACGACGCTGCGGGCGCTCCACCGGTTCCTGGGCACACCCGTGCCGTGCCTGGGCGTCAACTTCGGCCGCGTCGGGTTCCTGACCAGCGTCGACGGCGCGCACCTCGAGGATGGGGTGGCGAAGGCGCTGACCGGGCGCTACGAGGTGGTCGAACTGCCGACCCTGGCCGCCGCGGACGGCGAGACTGTCGGCGTCAACGACATCGTCCTGTCCAGCGGGATCCTCGGGCGGATGGTGATCGTGCGGTGGTTCGTCGACGGCGCCCCGATGGGTGAGCTGGGCTGCGACGGCGCGATCCTGGCCACGCCCACCGGCTCGACGGCGTACAACCTCTCGGCCGGCGGCCCGGTGATGGCGTGGGGGACGGACGCCTTCGTCATCTCGTTCGTCTCGCCGCACTCGCTGCACGCCCGCTCGATGGTGCTCGGCCGCGGCCACCTCGTGGAGATCGACAACGCGACGGTCGACGTCCCGATCAAGGTGATCGTGGACGGCCACTCGATGCGCGAGGTGCCACCCGGGGGCCGCGTCGCCGTGCGGCTGGGGGACGAGTGGGCGCGCCTGGCGCGGGTCGAAGGCACGTCGTTCTTCAGCAGGTATCGCGAGACGTTCTCGTCGTAGTGCAGGTGTAACACCGTGGCGTTGCCGTCCACCGCGCGAGCCATACTGCAGGGCCCGTGTTGCTGCGCCTCCACATCGAGAACCTGGCCCTGATCGAGCACGCCGAGCTGGAGCTCGACCCTGGCCTCAACGTGCTCACCGGCGAGACCGGCGCCGGCAAGACGATGCTGGCGCAGGCCATCGGGCTGATCGCCGGCGGCCAGCCGGCGGCCGAGATGGTCGGCGTCCACGGGGACGAGTCGTACGTCGAGGCGGAGTTCGCTGTGTCCGAGGAGTTCTTCGCCGACGACTCGCTGGAGGCGGTCGCCGCGCTCCGACCGGAGGGCGAGGAGACGCTGATCGTCGCCCGCCGGCTCTCGCGCGCCGGCCGCAGCCGCGCGCTGGTCTGGGGCCGGTCGTGCGCCCGCGCCGACCTGCAGGCGATCGGCGAACGGCTGCTGGAGATCTCGTCGCAGCACGAGGCGCGGCGGCTGGCCCGCCCGGGCCACGCGCTCGACCTGCTCGACGACTACGCCGACCTCGGGCCGGCGCGGCGGGCGATGGCCGAGGCCTGGTCCGGCCTGCGCGCGTGCCGGGCGGAGCTCGAGCGGCAGCGCGAGGCGACGCGCGACGCCGAGCGCCGGCGGGCGGAGCTGGAGGGGCTGGTCGAGGCCGTCGCAGCCCTGGCGCCGGAGCCGGGTGAGCGCGCCCGGCTGTCGGAGGAGCGGCAGCGGCTGCGCCACCTCGACGACCTCCGCGCCGCGGCCGGCGATGCGCTGGCGCTGCTCAACCCCGATGACGGCGAGGGCGCGCAGCTGCTGGCCGGCCGTGCGGCGGAGCTGGTGGGCGGCGTGGAGGAGATCGAGCCCCTGCTGGCGGCCACGGCCGGTGAGCTGCGCGATGTCGGCGAGCGGCTTCAGGAGGCGGCGATCGAGCTGCGGTCGTACCTCGACGGACTGGAGGCCGACCCGGCGCGGCTGGACTGGATCGAGGACCGCCTGGCCGCGTTCGGCGAGCTGGAGCGCCGCCACGGGCTGTCGATCGATGGCGTGGTCGAACTGGCGGCCGACGCGCAGACCGCCCTGCGGCAGCTCGACGGCGACGGCGGGCGGCTGGCCGAGCTGCAGGCCGAGGTCGAGGCCGCGGAGCGCCGCGCCAGGGCTGCCGCGGCCAAGCTGTCGCGTGCCCGCGCGTCGGCCCTGCCGCGGTTCACGCGCGACGTCGAGGCGGAGCTGGCCGACCTGGGCATGGAGGACGCGAAGCTCGAGCCTGCGCTGGACACCGCCGACATGGGCGCGCGGGGGACGGACGCGCTGGCGCTGCTGATCGCCGCCAACCCCGGGCTGCCCGCGGCGCCGCTGTCCCAGACGGCGTCGGGCGGCGAGCTGTCGCGGATCGCGCTGGCCATCCGCGTGGCTGCGCGCAGCGGCGGCGGCCCGTCCACGTTGCTGCTGGACGAGGTCGATGCCGGGGTCGGCGGCCGCACGGCGAACGCCGTCGGCGAGAAGCTCAAGGCGCTGGCCCGAAGCGCCCAGCTGCTCTGCATCACGCACCTGCCGCAGATCGCGGCACAGGCGGACGCCCACTTCCGCGTCGAGAAGCTGCCGGGCGACCCGACGGCGACGCGCATCGTCCGGCTCCGCGACGCCGAGGTCGTGGACGAGGTCGCGCGGATGCTGGGCGCCGACGAGGGCGACGCGGCCGCGCGCCGTCACGCCCGTGCGATCGTCAAGGCGAGTTGACGGCCGCCAGCGGCTCGTAGACCGCTGCCGCACGGGCTCGCGCCTCGGCGGCAGCTGCGGGATCTCCGGCAAAGTCGAGCGCGGCCGCAAGATCGAGATCGAGGTCCGCGGCGTGGACGACCGAGCCCCGGGCGGCCTCGATCTCCCGGACCTGCGCGAACAGCGGGACGGCCGCGGCCCCGTCGCCCGCGGCCAGCGCACGGAAGCCGTGCAGCGCCAGCCCGGCCGCTCTCAGCCGGACGACCTGGGGCGTGCCGACCTCGTCGTCGAACGCCGCGATCAGCCGGTCGAGCATCTCGACGTCCCGTGTCCTGGCCAGCGCCCGGCCCAGCAGGTGCTCGGTGAACATCGTCGCGGCCGTCCTCCCGCGAACCTCCGCGATCGTGCGCTCCGCCGCGGCACGCACGCGGCCGGAGTCTCCGAGCAGCGCCGCCCGCGATGCGTCCAGCGCCGCGATCGGGACGACCCGCTGCGGCTCCGATGTGCGCTCGGCCATGGCCACCGCCTCCGGCAGGAGCCGGTCGGCCTGGTGCAACCGGCCGCGGCGGATGGCGAGCTCGACAGCAAGCCAGTGCGAGAGCATCAGGGGGTTCGTCTCCGGGTGCGGCCAGCGTCGGAACGCGTCGTCGACCTCGTCCCAGCGGCCGGTCGGCACCAGGATGTACAGGCAGCGGGTGAAGGTGACGTAGGAGAGGAAGCGATCGCCGGCCTCGACGGCATCGGCCGCCGCCTCGCCGATCCGGAAGATCTCCTCGAGCTCGGCGATCGGGATGTTCGCCTGGGCGACCCAAAGGTAGTTGACGAGCGCCCGCGGGATCTCATCCGCGTTACCCGACTCCGTCGCTGCATCCAGTGCGGCGTGGAACACGTCGGTGCCGATCGGCATGCCGGCCTGGCCGCGGATGGTGAGCAGTGTCGTGATCGTATTCGCCTCGAGCCCGCGGTCACCGACGCGTCTGGCCAGCTCGAGCGCGATCTCCGCGTTCTGCTCGGCCTCGGGGATCGACCGCAGCATCTGGATCTGGGCGTGGCGGGCGACCGCATGCGCACGCTGGGCGTCGTCGCCGCCTTCACCCAGCACGGCGACCGCTCGCGCCGCGGTCTCGGCGGCTCGGTCGTAGTCGCCCAGAATCCAGTGCGCGCGCGACAGCAGCGGCAGCACGTCGGCCAGCAGCCCATCGTCGGCGTCGCGTTCGGCCTGCTCGAGCAGCGGCTGCAGTCGTTCTTGCACCAGCTCGCCCGCACTGGCATGCACCGCCGCCTCGGCGATCAGCAGATCGATCCTCCGCCGTTCGGCGGGATCGTCGGACAGCTCGTGGGCGCGCATCAGCATCGGCAGCGCCGACTGGGCGGCACCGCGGGCCAGAGCGGCCTGCCCGGCACGGCGCTGCGCGTCGACCGCCCGCCGAAACAGCAAGGGATCGTCGGCGCCGTTCTCGATGGCGCGGATGAGGTGGTCGGCGATCAGCTCCGAGTCCTCGCGCCCCTGCTCGGCCGACAGCCGCACGATCCAGTCGGCGACCTGCACGTGCAGCTCGCGCCGCTCGGGACGCGAGAGCGAGCTGTACGCCACGTCCCGGGTGAGGGCGTGCCGGTAGCTGAACTCGCGCATCGCGCCCATCGCCGACTCCGCGCTCTCCGCGACCAGTCCGCCGCCGATGCCTGCGACCAGCTCGGTCGAGACGCCGACCGCGTCGGGCCAGAACCGGCGCCCGATCACCGAGCAGCGGCGCAGCGCATCGCGCGCCGGCGCGTCGAGCAGGTCGATGCGGGCGGCGATCACGCCGTGCACCGAGTCGGGGATCGGCATGTCGGCGAGCAGGTCGGTCGACCGCCAGCCCGAACCGGTGCGCTCGATCGCGCCGCGGTCGATCAGCATCCGCAGGATCTCCTCGATGTAGAAGGGGTTGCCCTCGGCCTGGGCGAGGATCCGCTCCAGCGCATCGTCGGGCATTCGGCCGAGCTCCAGCAGCTCCGCCAGCAGCCGCCGGGCCTGCTCGGCGCGCAGCGGCGTCAGGCTGACCGTCGTCGAGTTGGGCAGCCCTGCGCCCCATGACCGGCGCGACTCCAGCAGCTCCGGCCGCGACGAGCAGAGGATCATCACGGGCGCGTCCTCCAGGCGCGTGGCGAGGCGCTCGAGCAGGTCGAGCATCTCGGTGGACGCCCAGTGGATGTCCTCGATCACCAGCAGCACCGGGCCGGCGGCCGCGGCGGTCGCCAGATGGCGCGTCCAGTGGTCGTGAAGGCGGCGGCGGACGACGTCGGAGTCCACCTCGATGCTGCCGGTGTCCAGGCCGATCGTCCACGCGGCCGCCTGCACCGCGCCCTCCGAGTCCGCGCCGAAGGCCGCCCGCAGCTTCTCCAGCGACTCCGCCGCCGAGTCGCTGTCGAGGATGCCTGCCTCGGCCTTGGCCACCTCGGCCAGCGGCCAGTAGGCGACGCCCTCGCCGTAGGGGATGCAGCGGCCGCGGAGCACCCGCGCGGAGACGCGGCCCGCCAGCTCGTCCAGCAGCCGCGTCTTGCCGACGCCGGCGACGCCCAGCAGCGTGACCACCTGCGGCGCTCGCTCCTCGGCCACGCGGTCGGCCAGGGTGACCAGCAGCGCCAGCTCCTGGTCGCGGCCGACCATCGGCGCCCGTAGGCCCTCGATCCCCCGGCGGCGGGGCCGGTCGAGGGCCCCCTGGGCCGGCCATGCCGGGAGCGGCGCGCTCTTGCCCTTGGCCCGTAGCTCGGCGCGCGGGCCGTAGCCGATCGCTCCGCGGCTGGCGCTCATCGTCCGCTCGCCGACCAGCACGGTGCCCGAGTCGGCGTGCTGCTGCAGCCGGGCGGCGACGTTGACAGCGTCGCCGGACACCATCATCTCGCCTCGGGCGGCAGCGTCGCGGCCGGTGACCACCTCGCCGGTGTTGATGCCGATCCGCAGCGCGACCTCGCTGCCGTGCAGCCTGCGGACGCGCTCGGCCAGGTCGGGGAAGCGGCGCTGAGTGGCCAGCGCCGCGAGCACGGCCCGCTCGGCGTCGTCCTCATGCGCCTGGGGGATCCCGAACACGGCCATCACCGCGTCGCCGGCGAACTTCTCGCTGACGCCGCCGAACCGGGTGACCTCGGCGTCGACGACCTCGAACAGCCTGCCCTGGACGTCGCGGACGTCCTCGGGGTCGAGCTGCTCGCCGAGCGCGGTCGAGCCGGCCAAGTCGGCGAACAGGATCGTCACCACCCGACGCTCGTCGGCCGCGGCGACCGGCTCGCCCCGCCGGGCGCCGTCCCGCAGCCCCGCTCCGCACGCCGAGCAGAAGCTCGCAGCCGCCGGCGACTCGGCGCCGCAGACGGCGCAGAGCTGGAACGTCGGTGCGCCGCACGCGCCGCAGAATCGAGCCCCCGCGTCGTGCTCGACGCCACACACCTGGCAGGCCGGCATTGCGCGAGTTTACCGTGGCAGCGTTGTCATGCTTGGCACCGGTGTTTCATTCCGTCCCGCCTGTCGCCTATGATGTCTTCCCGGGTACGGTGGATCTCTCCGGGAAAGGTGGGTCGCACGTGAGCAAGCAGGCGAAGTACGTGTTCGTGACAGGCGGCGTGGTGTCGTCGCTGGGGAAGGGAATCACGGCCGCGTCGCTGGGCCGCCTACTCAAGGCCCGGGGCCTGAAGGTCTCGCTGCAGAAGTTCGACCCGTACATCAACGTCGACCCGGGCACGATGAGCCCGTTCCAGCACGGCGAGGTGTTCGTCACCGAGGACGGCGCCGAGACCGATCTCGACCTGGGTCACTACGAACGGTTCGTCGACGAGTTCCTGTCGCGGAACTCGAACCACACGACCGGCTCGATCTACAACGCGATCATCCGCAAGGAGCGCAAGGGCGAGTACCTGGGCTCCACGGTGCAGGTGATCCCGCACGTCACCGACGAGATCAAGCGCCGCATCCAACGGGTCGCCCAGTCATCCGAGGTCGACGTTGTGATCACCGAGATCGGCGGCACCGTGGGCGACATCGAGAGCCTGCCGTTCCTGGAGGCGATCCGCCAGTTCCGAAACCAGGTCGGCCGCGACAACGTGATGTACATCCACTGCACCTTGGTGCCGTATATCGAGGTGACCGGCGAGCTAAAGACCAAGCCGACGCAGCACTCGGTGCAGGAGCTCCGGCGGATCGGTATCTCGCCGGACGTCATCGTCTGCCGCTCGCATCACCCGCTGGGACGCGAGATCCGCGAGAAGATCGCACTGTTCGCCGACGTCCCGGCCGAGGCCGTGATCTCGGCGGCGGACGCGCCGAACATCTACATGATTCCGCTGGCCATGCAGGAGCAGGGCCTCGACCGGCTGGTCTGTGACCGGCTCGCGCTGGTCACCGGGCCGCCGGACATGCGCGAGTGGGAGGCCGTGGTCGAGCGGATCGGAGAGGCCGACGGCGTGGTGCGGATCGCCATCGTCGGCAAGTACGTGCAGCTGCAGGACGCCTATCTGTCGGTGGTCGAGGCGCTCAGCCATGCGGCCATCCACCACGGCCGCCAGCTCGAGGTGATCTGGGTGGACGCCGAGACGCTGTCCTGGGCCGAGGCGGAGCGCAAGCTGTCCGAGGCCGACGGCGTGCTGATCCCCGGCGGCTTCGGGATCCGCGGCATCGAGGGCAAGATCGCGGCGGCACGGTTCGCCCGCGAGAACCACATCCCGTACCTCGGGATCTGCCTGGGCATGCAGGTGGCCGTGGTCGAGTTCGCCCGCCACGTCGCCGGGCTCGACGGCGCGAACTCCAGCGAGTTCGATCCCGAGACGCCGCACCCGGTCATCGACCTGCTCCCGGAGCAGAAGGAGGTCGAGGACATGGGCGGCACGATGCGCCTGGGCGCCGATCCGGTGACGCTGGTCGAGGGCTCGAGGGCGTTCGCCGCGTACGGCGAGCGCGTCGTCCAGGAGCGGCACCGCCACCGCTATGAGGTGAACAACCAGTACCGCTCCCAGCTGGTCGCCAAGGGACTCCACGTCTCCGGTACGTACCAGGACGAGCGGCTGGTCGAGGTGATCGAGCTGCCCGACCATCCGTGGTTCGTTGCCAGCCAGTACCACCCCGAGTTCAAGTCGCGTCCGAACCGGCCTCAGCCGCTCTTCCGCGACTTCGTCGGGGCGGCCTCGCAGCGGGGTGCCCGGGCGGGTGCCGCGGTCGAGGCCGAGACCGTCGCGTGATACCGGCGCTGCGGTAGCCTCCATATCGGATGATCGACGTCGACTCCTGGGCTGCGCTGGACACGCGGATGCGCGAGCTGGCCGACCTCGCGCACGTCCGCGAACTGCTCGGCTGGGACAAGGAGGCGAAGATGCCGCTGCGCGCGGCGGAGGCGCGGGCGCGCCAGCAGGCGACCATGCGCGGCATCTACCACGAGCGGATCGGCGACCCGCGCCTGGGCGAGCTGCTCGAGGAGCTGGCCGGCGACCCGGATCCGGCCCGCGCGGCCATGGTCCGCAACCTGCGGCACCGGCATGAGCGCGCCGTCAAGCTGCCGGTCGAGTTCGCCCAGCGGCTGGCGTTCGCCGAGAGCCGGGGGTCGACCATCTGGCGGGTCGCTCGCAGAGAGAACGACTTCGCGTCGTTCCTGCCGGCGCTCGAGGGGATCATCGAGCTGAAGCGCGAAGAGGCCGAGCTGGTCGGGTACGACGGCGAGGCGTACGACGCGCTGCTCGACGAGTTCGAACCGGGGATGACCGCCGCGCGGCTGGAGCCGCTGCTCGGCGAGCTGCGCGACGAGACCCTCAGCCTGCTGGGCGAGATCCAGGCCGCCGGGCAGCTGCCGCCGGCACCGTTCGAGGGACGCGCCTTTCCCGCCGATGCGCAGTGGGCCTTCACGATCGAGGTGCTCCGCGACCTCGGCTTCGACCTGGACGCCGGGCGGCAGGACGTGTCGGCGCACCCGTTCAGCTCGTCCGCGGCGCTGCGTGACGTCCGCCTGACGACCCGGATCGACGAGCTCGACCCGTTCAGCGGGCTGTTCGCCACGATCCACGAGTGCGGCCACGGCCTGTACGAGCAGGGCTTCGACCCGGCTTACGAGGACACGCCGGTCGCCGAGGCGCCCTCGCACGGCATCCACGAGTCGCAGTCCCGCCTGTGGGAGAACATCGTCGGCCGCAGCCGGGCGTTCTGGGAGCGGTACACACCGCTGATGCGCGAGGCGTTCCCCGAGGCGATGGCCGGCGTGGACGTCGACGATGTGTACCGCCACGTCAACCGGGTGGCGCCGTCGCTGATCCGGGTCGAGGCGGACGAGGTGACCTACAACCTGCACATCGCCGTGCGCTTCAGGATGGAGCTGGCGGTGATGCGCGGCGAGCTGTCGGCGGCCGACCTGCCGGCCGCCTGGAACGACGCGTACGAGGAGCTCCTGGGCGTGCGGTCGGACACCGACGCCGACGGCGTGATGCAGGACATCCACTGGTCGTCCGGGTCGATCGGGTACTTCCCGTCGTACTCGCTGGGCAACCTGTACTCGGCGGTGCTGTGGGAAGCCCTGGAGGCCGATCACCCGGACGTCGAGCAGCGGATCGCTGCGGGCGACCTCGGTGTGGTGCTCGGCTGGATGCGCGAGCACGTGCACCGGCGCGGCTACCTCGAGGAGTCCGAGGACACCGTGCGGCGGGCCACCGGGCGCGGCCTCGAGGTGCAGCCGCTGATCCGTTACCTGCGCGCGCGGCGCGGCCCGCTGTACGGCCTGGCCTGATGGCGCTCGCCGACCTCTCGCCGCTCGACCTGTTCATACGTCTGGCTGCCGTGTCCAGCCCGCCTGGCAAGGAGCGCGGGGTCGCCGACCTGGCGATCGGCTTTCTCGGCGAGCTCGGCTTGGAGACGGACGAGGACGGCGCGGGGGCGGTGATCGGCTCGGACATCGGCAACATCTACTGCAGGGTCGAGCCCACCGCCGAAGGCGACGCGCTGTTCCTGAACGCCCATCTGGACACCGTGCCGCCGACGGCGGCGATCGAACCGGTGGTCGAGGACGGTCGTGTGGTGAACGCCCAGCCGACGATCCTCGGCGCGGACAACAAGGCGGCCGTGGCCGCGATGCTGTGCGCGGTGCGCGACCTCGTCCGGGAGGGCCGGCCGCACGCAGGTGTCGAGCTGGTGCTGACGCCGATGGAGGAGGTCGGGCTGTGGGGCGCCAAGGAGTTCGACACCAGCCGCCTGCACGCCCGGTTCGGGTACTGCTACGACCACGCCGCGCCGATCGGCAACATCGTGCTCGCGGCTCCGTGGCAGCAGAGCTTCACGATCGCCTTCGCCGGTCGTGCCGCCCACTCGGGCATGGCGCCCGAGGACGGGAGGAGCGCGATCCTGGCCGCCGCGCGCGCCATCGCCGAGATGCCGCTCGGCCGGATCGACGCCCAAACGACGGCGAACGTGGGGTTGATCGAGGGCGGCGTCGCCGGCAACATCGTCCCGCCGCGCTGCGTGTTCCGGGCGGAGGCGCGAAGCCGCGACCGCGACCGGCTGGAGGAGGTGTCGGCGCGGATCGTCGATGCGGCGAACCGCGCGGCGAACGCCACCGGATGCGAGGCGGAGATCTCGCTGCGCAGCGAGTACGTCGGCTACCGGCTGAGCCCGTCGTCCAAGGCGGTCAAGCTGATCTCCTCGGCGCTGCGCGCCAACGACACCGAGCCGGTCTACATCGAGTCCGGCGGCGGGGCGGACGCCAACGTGTTCAACGCCGCCGGTGTCACCTGTGTAAACGTGTGCAACGGCATGGCCGAGATCCACACGCCGGACGAGCACATCGCCGTCGCCGACATCGACCTGATGACGGGCGTCACGCGCTCGCTGATCGATCTTTCGTCGAATCGCTCCTGAAGCCGTAGAATCGCTGCGAGTTCCCGGGTTCCCGTAGCGAAGGTAGGCCAATGAAGATCGGTGTGGCGAAGGAGATCAAGAAAGACGAGTACCGCGTCGCGCTGACGACGGCGGGCGTGCTCGAGCTGCGCCTGCACGGCCACGACGTCCAGGTCGAGACCGGCGCGGGGCTGGGCAGTTCCATGTCGGACGACGACTACCGGGCGGCCGGCGCGTCGATCGTCGATGTCGACACGGTGTGGGGCGAGTCGGACATGGTGCTGAAGGTCAAGGAGCCGCTGGACGGCGAATGGCAGAGACTGTCGCGGGGCCAGATCCTGTTCACGTACCTGCACCTGGCTGCGGCGCCGGAGCTGACGCGCGGCCTCGCCGATAGCGGCGCCGTGTGCATCGCCTACGAGACGGTCGAGACCGCCGATCGCCGGCTGCCGCTGCTGGCGCCGATGAGCGAGGTCGCCGGACGCCTGTCGGCGCAGGTCGGCGCGTACTACCTGATGAAGCCGTTCGGCGGCCGCGGCCGCCTGATGGGCGGCGTTCCCGGCGTGCTGCCGGCGAACGTGCTTGTGTTCGGCGGCGGCATCGTGGGCTACAACGCCGCGCTGATCGCCCAGGGGATGCAGGCCAACGTGACGATCTTCGAGCGGAGCGTCGACCGGATGCGTGAGCTGGATGTCAGCCTCGGGCGGACGGTGCTGCTGACGATGTCGTCACGGCAGGCGATCGAGGAGGCACTGCCCGAGGCCGACCTGGTGATCGGCGGCGTGCTGATCCCCGGTGCCAAGGCGCCGCGCCTGATCACCCGCGAGATGCTCGGCGTGATGAAGCCCGGCTCCGTGATGGTGGACGTCGCGATCGACCAGGGCGGCTGCTTCGAGACGTCGCGGCCGACGACGCACACGGATCCGACCTACGTGGTCGACGACGTCCTCCACTACTGCGTCGCGAACATGCCAGGCGCGGTGCCGATCACCTCGACCGGAGCGCTGACGAACGTCACGTTGCCGTACGTCGAGGCGATCGCCGACAAGGGCGTGGAACGCGCGGTGGCAGAGGACGCGGCGCTCGCCAAGGGAGTCAACGTCGCCGACGGCAAGGTCACGTACGAGCCGGTCGCCGAGGCGGTCGGCATGCCGTACACGCCGCTCGCCGAGGTCGGCGCGCTGGTCTAGGGGCGATCCGGGTTAGACCCCGATCAGCGCCAGGCGACCCAGGTTGTCGCGATCGGCAGGCTGAAGCGCGCGGCCCCGGTCTCGGCATCGGCCAGGATCAGCCGCGCCGGGGTGGCCAGGGCCAGCGTCCGCCCGTCCGGCGACGCGGTCGCGGCGACGATCGGCAGGTCTCCCGCGCTGCTCAGCCGGCGGCCGCTCAGCGTGCGGATGACCAGCCGGTCGTCCGCACGGGCGGCGACGATCCGGCCGCCGTCGAGGAGGTTCACCTCCTGGGCGATCACCCCAGACTGCCACACCTGGCTGACCTTGCCGTCGGCACCGTCGTAGAGCACGACGGTGGTCAGCGGCGGCGCAGCGCCGGGCACGGTCACGCGGGTCGTCGGCACCGCCAGCGTCGAGTCCTGCCCGGTGATCCCGGGGATCTGATCGACGGCGAAGCCGAGCAGCCGCGTCAGCGTCCCGGCGTCGGCCAGCGTCCGGCCGTCCAGGTCGACCTCGCCGCCCACCTCGCGGTACGCCAGCTTGCCGGCGGCGTACGCCGGGAAGCACGCATCGCGGCGCACCGGGCTGACGCGCCCGCTGGCGACGTCAACCCGCACCAGCCGCTCGCCGGGATTCCGCGCGTCGCACACCGCCAGCGTCCGCGAGTCCGCGCTCCACGCCGGAGGCGCGACGGCGAAGTCCGGCCGGTGCAACGGCCGGGTGATCCGCCCCGTGCGCATGTCGAGCAGCTCGAGCGGGAGGGGAGGGACGAACGGCCTGCCGATGTGCATCGCCAGCCAGTGCCCGTCGGGCGACGGCCAGAACCTGCAGTGCCCGCCGCTTCGGGTCAGCGTCTGCGCGGACAGCGTCGCCAGGTCGACCTGCACGACCCGGCAGCCGGTGTCGGCGTACAGCAACCGGCCGCTCAGCACGCCGGCATTGAGCCGCTCCACGCGGGGCGCGGGGCCGCGCACCGAACGGTCGTGCTGCCCGCCTCCGCGCTCGGTGTCGACCACCACGGCAACGACCAGCGCACCGACCAGCGCGAGCACGAGGATCGTCGTCAGCCGCTGTCCCATGGCGTCCAGTATCGGCCACCCGATCGAGAAGGAGTCGTGACGACCGTGGCGAATGGGGGCGCCATGAGGACGTATGACGCCAAGCTCAACGACTTCCTGACCAGCCTGCAGCTCGAGCGTGGAGCGTCGCCGCACACGATCGAGGCCTACCGCCGCGACCTCATCGATCTCGGCATGTTCATCGAGCACGCCGACCCCGACGCGGTCGACGTCTCGGTGCTCGACGAGTACGCCGTCGCGCTCCGCGACCGCGGGCTCTCGCCGGCCACCGTGCGCCGCCGGCTCGCCGCCGTGCGCGCCTTCCTGAAGCACCGCGCCCGCGAGGGCGGGCGGCCGGACGCCGGCCGCGGGGTGCCGCTTCCCCGGCTCGGCCGGCGGCTCCCGGAGCCGCTCACGCCGGAGGAGGCCGACCGCATCGTCACCCAGCCCGACGGCTCACCGCGAGGTCTCCGCGACCGCGCGATGCTCGAGTTGATGTATGGCGCAGGCCTGCGCGTCTCCGAGCTGGTCGCGCTCCGCGTCTCGGACGTCGACCTCGAGGAGGGCCTCGTTCGCTGCATGGGCAAGGGCGCCCGGCAGCGGATCGTGCCTACCGGCGGGCGCGCGATCGACGCAATCCGCGTCTACATGCAGCGCGGGCGCCCGCACCTCGGGCGGATGCAGCGGGGCGACGTCCTGTTCCTGAACCACCGTGGCCAGGGCATCACCCGGCAGGCCGTCTTCCAGCTCGTCCGCGAGCACGCGCGCGCGGCCGGGGTGCAGAAGATCGTCACGCCGCACACGCTCCGCCACTCGTTTGCGACGCACCTGATCGAGGGTGGCTGCGACCTGCGCAGCGTGCAGGAGATGCTCGGGCACGCCACGATCGAGACGACCCAGGTCTACACGCACGTCTCCGCAGAGCACGTCCGCGAGGCGTACCAGCGGGCCCACCCGCGAGCTTGACCGCGCAGCTCCGTCCGCTCGAGCCGGGCGACGAGAGCTGGCTCGCAGACCTGCACAACCGGTCGTTCTCCGACTACGCGCTGCCCGCGCGGCTGGACGCCGCCGCCCTGGCCACGTACATGGCCGAGACCGGTGTCCGCCACGACCTGTCGTTCGCCGCGTTCGTCGACGGCCACCCGGCGAGCTTCTGCCTGGGCGCACTGCGCGACGGCCGCGCGAGCGTCCGCGGCGAGGGCACCGATCCCGCGTACCGCCGCCGCGGGCTGGGGGCGGAGGTGCTCGACGCCACCGTCCAGGCGGCGAGGGCCGCCGGCGCACGCGACGTCTCGCTGGAGGTGCTCGACGGGAACGACCCTGCGCTGGCGCTGTACGAGCGCCGCGGCTTCCGCCGCCGGCGACAGCTGCTGGGATACGAGCTCGATCCTCCCCGCGTAGGGCTGCGGGCGCGCATGCGCAGCGGGCTCGGCCCGCTGCCGGGGGCGGAGGCGGCCCGGTTGCTCGAGGCGTGGGGCTGGCCCGAGCCCCCGTGGCAGCTCCTGCCGGCCTCGCTCGCGCATCTGCCCGCCTTCACGCTGGCCGGCGAAGCGGTGGTGTTCGGCCGCCGGCGGGGCAGCCGGTTCTGGCTCTACGCGCTGGCCGTTGATCCGGCCCGGCGCGGCCGCGGCGTCGCGACCCGCGCGCTGGCTGGACTGGGCGCCGAGACGATCGCGATCCCGGCGCTCGTGCCCGAGGAGTGGGACACCGCCCACGGGTTCCTGGAATCGGCCGGCGGGGTGCTCGACCAGCACCGGCAGTGGGAGATGACGCGGACGCTCGCCGCTTGACGCCGTCCCGGCATACCGGTTGAATCCCGCCGGTGAAGTGGGCACTCACACTGGTCGTCGTGCTGCTATCGGTGATCGCACCGGCCGCCGCCTCGGCGAACAGCTGGACGAGCACCGCGGACATGCCCTATTACCAGTGGGGCGGGGCGGCGGGGATCACAACCGTCGGCGATCACATCCTGTTGGCGGGCGGGTTCGGGTTCGACCGCAACAGGGTGTATGCCGGGCTGCGCACCGGCTTCCTCGGCGGCAACAACGCCGGCCAGATCTCGTGGGAGCGTGGTCTCGAGCTTGCCGGGGAGCGCCCGTGGGGGACTGGCGTTAGCGAAGGCCCCTGACGGGCGGATCTACATGATGGGCGGGCAGACGCTGAAGCACGTCCTCAACGCCACGGTGTATCGAACCAGCGGCACCTCCTGGGTGCGGCGCGCCTCGATGCCCAGCCCGCGCACCGACCTGGCGGCCGTCGCCACACCGGACGGCCGGATCTTCGCGATCGGCGGCGCGGTGTACGCGGCCGGCCGCTATTCGCCCACGGTGACCGTCCAGATCTACGACATCGCCACCGACACCTGGTCGAGCGGCCCGCCGCTGCCCTCACCGCGCTCCGAGCTGGGCGCGACGCTGGGCGCGGACGGCCGCATCTACGCGTTCGGCGGCTTCGACTCCGGAGCGCGTCGCGAAGCCTTCTCGCTCGATCCGAACGACCTGGCCGGCGGATGGAGCGAGCTGCCGCCGATGCCCTCGCCCCATGAGCTGACCTCGGCCGTCACCGGCCCCGACGGCACGATGTACGTGATCGGCGGGTGGGACGGGCTTCGCGACCTGCGGCGCGTCGACACCTACAACCCGACGGTCGAGGGCTGGCGCTGCACGGTGCCGATGTCGCAGGGCCGGAGCTGGGCGCCGGCGATCGCCTCGACGTGGGGGATGGCCGCGTTCGGCGGCGCCAACGGCTCGACCCTGCTGGGCAGCCACGAGTTCCTGCGGTGGAGCAGCATCCCGGTCGACCACGAGCCGCCGGTGACGACGACGCCGCCGACCGGCCACGTGCCGCCGGGGCAGGTGCCGCTGACCAACGTCCCGTTCGTGGTGTCCTGGGCCGACTCGGACGCGCTGACGGACATCCGCGACCAGACGATGCTGGTAACCACCGACGCCGGGGCGTCGTACACACCGGTGGCGATGCCCTGGCCGACCATCAAGTCCCTGCGCTTCACCCAGTACCCCGGGTTCCCGCGGCTGCGGTTCCAGATGACTCCGCGCGACTGCCCCGGCAACATCGGCCCGGCGGCGGATGGCCCGGGATTCTCAACACACGCCGCGCCGGAGACCGGTGCCCGGTACGCCGGCGGCTGGCAGACGGGCAACTCGGCGACCGCGAGGGGCGGACACACGCGCTACTCCAGCAACCCCAGGGCGACGGCGACGTTCAGCTTCACCGGTCGTGAGATCGCGCTGTTTGCGCCGAAGAGCGCCGGACGCGGCGCGGCGCGGATCAGCGTCGACGGGCACTACGTGACCACGATCACCGAGTACGCGAAGATCACGACGCCGCGCGTCGTCGTATTCCGCCACTCGTTTGTGAGGACTGGCGAGCATCGGATCACGATCCGCCCGGTCGGCACCCCGGGACGGCCGCGCGTCGACATCGACGGCTTTCTGTTCATCGGCGCGCCGGCTCCGCTGCCGGCGACGAGCGCTCAGGCGCGCATCCCGGCGTCCGGCCTGCACGCCGACGTGCCGCGGTCCGGCCGCAGGCCCGCACCCGGCCGGTAGGTTTCCCGCATGCCCCGGGCGTGCGTGATCGTGCTCGACGCGGTCGGCGCCGGTGACCTGCCGGACGCCGCCGCGTTCGGCACCGCCGGCTCGAACACCCTGGCCCACGTCGCCGAGGCGGTCGGCGGGCTCGACGTGCCGAACCTGCAGTCGCTGGGGCTGGGCAACGTCCTGCCGCTCGAGGGCTGCCCGCCGCGGCCGGGCGCGCCGTCCGTGTGGGGCCGCCTGGCCGAGCGCAGCGCCGGCATGGACACCACGACCGGGCACTGGGAGATGATGGGGATCGTCCTCGAGCGCCCGTTTCCGACGTTCCCGGACGGCTTTCCCGATGACGTGATCGACGCCTTCTCGGACGCGACCGGCCGCGGGGTTCTGGGCAACGTGGCCGCCTCCGGCACGGAGATCATCCAGGAGCTGGGCGACGAGCATCGCCGGACGGGCAGCTGGATCGTCTACACGTCGGCCGACAGCGTGTTCCAGATCGCCGCGCACGATGACGTCGTCCCGGTCGACGAGCTGTACGCAGCGTGCCGCACGGCACGCGGCCAGCTGCAGGGCGCCAACGCCGTCGGCAGGGTGATCGCGCGCCCCTTCGAGGGCGAGTCCGGTGACTACCGCAGGACGCCGGGGCGCCACGACTTCTCGCTCGACCCGCCCAGCCCGAACTATCTCGACCGGCTCCGCGACGCCGGCGCCGGTACGCACGGTGTCGGCAAGATCGGCGACATCTTCGCCGGCAGGGGGCTGGACAGCTCGACGCCGACGCAGTCGAACGTGCAGGGCGTCGCGCGGACGATCGAGCGCTTGCGGGAGCTCCCCGACCGGAGCTTCGTGTTCGTCAACCTGGTCGAGACCGACATGGTCTGGGGGCATCGCAACGACCCGCAGGGGTTCGCCGACTGCCTGGCGGAGTTCGACGAGGACCTGCCGCGGCTGCTCTCGGCGCTGCAACACGGCGACCTGCTGATCCTCACCTCCGACCACGGCTGCGACCCGACGACGCCGTCGACCGACCACTCGCGCGAGCACGGCCTGCTGCTGGCCCACATCGTCGGCCTGCCGTCGATGGGCCGCCGGCACGATGGGGAGTCATTCGCCGACGTCGGCGCGACCGTGCTCCAGCACATCGCCGGGCTGCACGACCCGGAGCTCCCCGGGGTGCCGGTTGTCTGACCGACGGGCGGTCGCGCTGATCGCCCGCAAGCGCGACGGCGGCGAGCTGGAGCGCGACGAGCTGCAGTTCCTGCTGTCGCCGGCCGTCGGCGACGAGCAGCTGGCGGCACTCCTGATGGCCGTCGTCTGGCGCGGCATGACCGACCGGGAGACCGAGGCGCTGCTCGATGCGATGCTCGACTCGGGCGAACGGCTGAGCTGGCCGTGGCCCGTCGCGGACAAGCACTCGACGGGCGGCGTGGGGGACAAGGCGACGCTGGTGGTCGCGCCGCTGGTGGCGGCCTGCGGCGGCCGGATCGCCAAGATGAGCGGCCGCGGGCTGGGACACACGGGCGGCACGCTGGACAAGCTGGAGTCGATCCCCGGGTTCCGCACGGCGCTGTCGGTCGCCGAGATGCGCTCGCAGGTCGACCGGATCGGCGTCGCGGTCTGCGGTCAGTCGCCGGAGCTGGCCCCGGCCGACGCACGGCTCTACGCCTCCGCGACGTGACCGCGACCACGCACAGCCTGCCGCTGGTCGCCACCAGCGTGATGTCCAAGAAGATCGCGGCCGGGGCGAGCCGGCTGGTGCTCGACGTCAAGGCGGGCGAGGGCGCGTTCATGCCCGACCGCCGGCGGGCCGAGGAGCTGGGCGAGGTGATGGTGCGGCTCGGCCGGTCGCACGGCATCGAGACGACCGCGCTGGTCTCACCGATGGACGAACCGCTGGGCTTCGCGGTCGGCAACGCGCTCGAGGTCGAGGAGGCCAGGGCGGTGCTCCGCGGCGGCGGCCCGCACGACGTCCGCGAGCTGGCGATCGTGGCCGCCGGCATCCTCACCGGCGACCGCGTCCGGGCCGAGGGCGCGCTGGGGTCGGGCGCCGCCCACGAGGTGTTCGACCGCTGGGTCGCCGCGCAGGGCGGCCACCCGGACGCGCCGCTGGACGCCGCGCCTGTCGTGGTCGAGGCTCCGGCTCCGCGGGCGACGACCGTGCGGCGGTGCCACGCCTACCGGATCGGCGAGCTGGCGATGGAGCTGGGCGCCGGGCGTCGCGTCAAGGGCGCCGGCATCGACCATGCGGTCGGCGTCGTGGTGCACCACAAGAGCGGCGATCAGGTCGAGGCCGGCGAGCCGCTGGCGACCGTGCATGCCCGGGAGCCGGTCGACCCGGCGCTCGCCGTCGCCTGCTTCAGCTTCGAGGACGATGCCTGAGCTGCCCGAGGTCGAGACCGTCCGCCGCGGGCTGGTGCCTGTGCTGTCCGGCCACGAGCTGACCGCCGTCGAGATCCGCGACGGCAGGCTGACGGCGCCGGCCGACCCCGATGCCGTGGCGCACGACCTGCTGGGTGCGGTCGTCACCGGGGTTGGACGCCGCGGCAAGTACCTGACCGTCGAGCTGGACGACGGCCGCACGCTGGTCAGCCATCTGCGCATGACCGGCTGGTACCACCACGTGCCCGAGCTCGTCGAGCGCCCCCACCTGCGGGCGGTGTTCGGACTGGACGACGGCAGCTGGGTGCTCTACTCCGACCAGCGCCGGTTCGGCACGATGCGGTTGATCGAGGCCGGCGGGCTGGAGGAGTACTGGCGCGGGCGCGTCGGCCCGGAGCCGCTGGACGGTGCCTGGACGTCGGCGATGCTGCGGGCCGCCATGCGGCGGCGGCTGGCGCCCGTCAAGGCGCTGCTGCTCGACCAGAAGGTCGTCGCCGGGGTCGGCAACATCTACGCGGACGAGGCGCTGTGGATCGCCCGCATCCATCCGCTGACGCCGGGCGCGGCGATCGGCGCGGTGCGCGCCGGCCGGCTGCACGACGCGGTGATCACCGTGCTCGAGCGCGGGATCGAGCACCAGGGCGCCAGCATCGACACGTACCGCAGCGTGGACGGCGAGCCGGGGTCGATGCAGGAGCGGTTCGCCGTTTACGATCGCGAGGGCGAGCCGTGTCTACGATGCGGCGGCCCGATCCGCAAGATCCGCGTCGCCCAGCGAGGCACCCACTACTGCCCGAGATGCACCCCACGGCCCTGAGATTCCGCGACCGCGCCGGCGAGGCCGGCCTGGACGTCGACGTCCGCGAGCTTTCGGAGTCGACGCGCACCGCAGTTGAGGCGGCGGACGCGGTGGGCTGCGAGCTGGGGCAGATCGTCAAGTCGGTGATCCTGATGGACGGCGACGACCCGCTGCTGTGCCTGTGCGCGGGCGATCGCCGGGTCGCGGTCGGCCGGCTGGGCGACGGCGTGCGGATGGCGAAGGCGAACGAGGTGCGTGAGGTCACCGGCTACGCGATCGGCGGCGTTCCGCCGCTCGGCCACGACCGCAGGGTGCGGACGCTGGCCGACCGCTCGCTGACCCGGTTCGACGTCGTGTGGTGCGCGGCGGGGACGCCCAACGCGCTGTTCGGCACGCCGCTGGACGACCTGCTGGCGGCGATCGACGGCGTCGAGCTGGCGGACATCGGCGAGACATGAGCGGCTACTGCGACGCGGCGCCCGGCGATCCGTGGCACGGCCCGTACCACGCCACCGAGTACGGGTTCCCCATTCGCGACGAGCACGCGCTGTTCGAACGGCTGATGCTGGAGGTCAACCAGGCCGGCCTGTCGTGGCTGACCGTGCTCAAGAAGCGGGAGGCGTTCCACGCCGCGTTCGATGGCTTCGACCCCGGGCGAGTTGCCGGCTATGGCGCCGCCGACCGCGAGCGGCTGCTGGCGGATCCCGGGATCATCCGCAACCGGCTGAAGATCGACGCGGCGATCGCCAACGCCGCGGTGGTGCTCGAGATGCGCGAGTCGGACGGGGGCTTCGCGGGCTGGCTGGACGCCCGCCATCCGCTGCCGAAGGACGACTGGGTGAAGCTGTTCAAGCGCACCTTCCGCTTCACGGGCGGCGAGATCACCGGCGAGTTCCTGATGTCCACCGGCTACCTCCCCGGCGCACACGCCCCGACCTGCCCGGTATACGCCGAGATCGCCGCGCTCGGCCCGCCCTGGATGGATGGCGCGTAGCTACAAGACCGAGGCCGTGGTGCTGCGGTCGATCCGGTACGCCGAGGCCGACCGGGTGCTCCACCTCTACACCGCCGAGCGCGGGCGGGTGAACGCGATCGCAAAGGGCGTGCGGAAGACCGCGTCGCGCTTCGGCGCGCGCCTCGAGCCGCTGACCCACGCCGCGCTGATGCTGCACGAGGGCCGGGGCGAGCTGCACACCGTGTCCGGCGCCGACATCGTGCACGCCCACGCCGAGGTGCGCGCACGGCCGCACCGGCTCGCCGTCGGGCTGATCGGGGCGGAGGCCGTGCTCAAGCTATTCGTCGAGCCGGAGCCGAACCAGCGGGCGTTCGCCGGGCTGGCGCGCTTCCTCGACGTGCTGGACGGGTGGTCCGGCGACGGCGATCCCCCGCTCGATCCGCTCGGGCTGGCGTTTCAGCTCAAGCTGCTGGCGGTCGCCGGTTACCTGCCGCACCTGGACTCCTGTGCGTCGTGCGGGAGCCCCGGGCCGCTGGTCGGGTTCTCGCCGTCGGCCGGCGGCGCCGTCTGCGAGGCGTGCCTTGGCCGGGCCGCCGGTTTCCGGCTGGGCGACGGCTCCGCCGACGCGGTGGAGCGGTTGCTGGACGCTCCGCTCGGCGGCGCCATGGTCGAGGGCAGGGCCGCGCGGGACGCTCTGCGGATCGTCGAGTCGACCTACGAGGAGCACGGCGGCTTCCGGCTGCGGACGCTGCACACGCGGTGATAGCTTCCGCCCTCGTGCGGACGTTCCAGGACATGCTCGCGGCCCTTCAGGAATACTGGTCGGCGAAGGGCTGCGTGATCATGCAGCCGTACCACACGGAGGTGGGCGCGGGGACGTCGAACCCGGCGACGCTGCTGCGCGTGCTCGGCCCCGAGCCGTGGCGCACGGCCTACGTCGAGCCGTCGATCCGCCCGGACGACGGCCGGTACGCCGAGAACCCGTTTCGGTTCCAGCAGCACTTCCAGTACCAGGTGATCCTCAAGCCGGCGCCCGCAGACGTGCAGGACCTCTATCTCAGCTCGCTGGAGGCGATCGGCATCGATCCGGCCGACCACGATGTGCGCTTCGTCGAGGACAACTGGGAGTCGCCCAGCCTGGGAGCGTGGGGGCTCGGCTGGGAGGTGTGGATGGACGGGATGGAGATCACCCAGTTCACCTACTTCCAGCAGGCCGGCGGCATCGAGCTGGAGCCGGTGTCCGCGGAGCTGACATACGGCCTCGAGCGCATCTGCATGCACCTGCAGGGCGTCCGCCGCGCGCACGACATGGACTGGGCGCCGGGCGTCAAGTGGTCCGATGTCTTCGAGAGCAACGAGCGCCAGTTCTCGGCCTACAACTACGAGGTCGCCGACACGGAGATGCTGGCGCGCCACTTCGACGACCACGAGGCCGAGGCCGGCCGCTGCCTGGACGCGAAGCTGCCGCTGCCCGCCTACGACCAGGTGCTGAAGTGCTCGCACCTGTTCAACCTGCTCGACAGCCGGCGGGCGATCGCGGTCACCGACCGGCAGGCGTACATCCTGCGCATGCGCGCACTGGCGATGCGGGTCGCCCGGATGATGGTGGGTGAGGACGACGCCTGACCTGCTGCTCGAGGTCGGCTGCGAGGAGCTCCCCGCCGCCGCCTGCCGCGAGGCGGAGTCGCAGCTGCCACAGCTGGCGGCGAAGGCGCTTGCCGACGCCGGGCTGGAAGCGGCAGAGATCCACGTCCATGTGGCGCCGCGGCGGCTGGTCGTGTGCGCGCTGGGCGTGCCCGCCGAGCGGCCGGCCGTGCGTCGTGAGCAGCGGGGGCCGAAGGTCGATGCGCCCGAGCAGGCGCGCGCCGGGTTCGCACGCAAGCACGGCGTGGCGCCGGGCGAGCTGGAGGAGCGGGACGGGTTCCTGTGGGTGACCACCGAGGAGCCGGCCACGCCGGCAGCCGAGCTGCTGCGCGAGATCGTTCCCGCTGTGGTCGGCCGGATCCAGTTCTCGAAGACGATGCGCTGGGACGGCGGGCGCTTCTCCCGGCCGGTGCGCTGGCTGGTCTGCAAGCTCGATGAGCAGCCCGTGGACGTCGAGCTGTTCGGCGTGCGCTCCGGCGTGGAGTCTCGCGGCCACCGGTTCCTGGGCGGCGAGGCTCGGATCGGCTCGGCGTCGACCTACCTGGAGGACGTCCGCGGCGTGCGCGTGGTCGCCGACGCCGCCGAGCGGCGCGAGCTGATCACCGAGGGGCTCGACCAGGGCGGTGAGTGGATCGACCCGATGGATAAGCTCGCCGAGGTGACGTACCTGGTCGAGTGGCCGGTCGTGCTCGAGGGGTCGTTCGACGAGCGCTACCTGCTGCTGCCGCCGCGCGTCCCGATCACGGCCATGCAGTCGCACCAGCGGTACTTCCCGGTGGCCGGCGAGGGGGGCGGGTTGGCGCCGCGGTTCCTGTTCGTGGCCAACGGCGCGGCGAAGCCGGAGATCGTGATCGCCGGGAACGAGGAGGTGCTGGTCGGGCGGCTGGAGGACGCGTCGTTCGCGTACGAGCGCGACCTCGACCGCGGCATCGAGGCGATGCTGGCCGAGCTCGGCCGGGTCAGCTTCCTGGAGGGCGGCGGCTCGCTGGCCGACAAGACCGCGCGGGTCGGGGAGCTGGCGGAGCCGCTGTGCGACCGCAACGAGGCGGGCGAGGACGTGCGGATTGCCGTGCTGCGCGCGGCCGAGCTGTGCAAGGCCGACCTGGTGTCGCGCCTGGTCTCGGAGTTCTCCGACCTCCAGGGGTACGCCGGGTCGGTCTACGCGCGGCAGGCGGGCGAGCCCGACCAGGTGTGCGCCGCGGTCGAGGAGCACTACATGCCGGTCGACGCCGGCGGGGCGCTGCCGGTCGGCGAGGCGGGCGCGCTGCTCTCGGTCGCCGACAAGGTGGACACAGTCGCCGTCGCGTTCGCCCTTGGGCACCAGCCGACGGGCAGCCGGGATCCGTACGGGCTGCGGCGCGCCGCAGCCGGCACGGTGGCGATCGTGCTCGAGCGCGGCTACGAGCTCGGCCTCCCGGATCTGCTGGGGATGTCGGTGGCAGGTCTCGTCCGCCAGGGGCTGGAGCTCAAGCGCAAGCCGCTGGAGGCGGTGCCGGACGCCGTCGAGTTCATCCTCGACCGGGTCGAGCCGGTGCTGCTGGCGGAGGGCGTGACCGTGGAGGAGGTGCGCGCGGCGCGGGGCGCAGGACACGTCGCGCCGGTGCCGCTGGCGGCGCTCGCCCGGGCGCTGCGCGACGACCGCGGGTCACCCCGGCTGGAGTCGCTGCGCGATGCGTATGGCCGCTGCACGCGGATCGTGACGAAGTCGGAGGACGAGCTGGCGGTGAACTTCGACGAGCTGCTGCTCAGCGATCCGGCCGAGCACCAGCTGCTGGCGGCGCTGCGGGCGGCCGACGAGTCGCTGGCCGACTGCGTGGCGCGCCGAGACTACCCGTGCGCGCTGGCCACGGCGGCCGACCTCGTCGGGCCGGTCAACGAGTTCTTCGAGAAGGTGCTGGTGATGGATCCCGACCCGGCGGTGCGCGTCGAACCGGCTGAAGCTGGTGTTCAACGTGGCCGCGGCGCTTCGATCGGTCGGCGACCTGGATCGTCTTCCCGGATGACCATCCGCCACAGCGCGTACCCGCCGGCCGTCGCCCAGGCGACGCCGAAGCACAGGTAGAAGAGCTCCACCGAGGGGTTCATCGAGCCGGGCGGGCCGTTGCGGGTGGCCGTGATGCCTGCGGCGGCCAGGATCACGCACGATGCGATCCACAGCACCACGGTCGGCCGCACCGCCTGCTCGGGCGTGCGCGCGACCCGGTGGACCAGCCAGCCGAGGCCGCTGCCCACCAGCAGGCCGGGAATCGCGAGGAACGTCAGTGCGACCACCAGTGACGCGACTGCGACGACAATTTCTACGACAGTCGTCATGACCCGGACCCTGGTATCGGCAGCTTGCGCCGATTCGTTTAACTTCTGCGGCATCTGAGCCCCGGTTTCGCGGCGTGCGACCGGCATGCTGGTGTGATGACCCGGGCTGCGACGCTCTACAAGGCGCGAGGGATGGCAGCCAAGGGCGAGCCCTGCGCGATCTGCGCCGACCGCACGCGGGGCCGGGCGCGAGCCGTGGCCCTGGGGTTCGGGGTGGCGGTCTGGCTCTGCCCCGACCACGCGTCCGACGAGTTCCAGCAGCAACGCGGCGGACGCGACTTCGTGCTGACCCTGCAGCGCCTATGGTCGGCGCACGGCTGTATGACGAAGCGACGGAGCGCGGCGCTGACGGCCCACCTCGCCGCGCTCCGTGGCGGCACACCTCCGCAGCGGCCCGGGTCGTACTCCTGGCCGTCGGTGCGTGAGGAGGCCGAGGCGCGCTTCCGAACCGGCGAGGATCCGCGCGTCGTCATCGCCGAGTTGCGGGCGCGGCACGGCGGCGGCGTCGCCCGCCCGCCCAGCGTCCGCACGATGCAGCGCTGGTACCACGAGCGGCGCTGGCTGACCAAAGCGGCGGCCGAGCGCACCGTGCTGATCGTTGACGGCGTGCCGGTGAAGCGCCTGGCCGGGCGCGGCGGGAAGACCGCAGGCGGCGCACAGCCCGGTGGGGGTTCGGAGGGGGATATGCCAATTGGCGGATCGAGCATTCGCCAATTGGCAGACACCCCCAAACCACCCAACACAGCGGAGCGATACCGAGCTCCGCCGAGAGATTCCTGATCGGCCTCGAACTCGCAAGCACACTGGCGTGTGTCGGCGCCGCCACCACCCGATGGGTGGCGCCGATCCGAGCATCGCTCGAGCCATGCAACCGATACGCACGGCCGGCAGGCAGCACCACGGGGTGCCGCCATGCTCACAGCTGGTTGAAGCTGAGCACGAACGCGACGTATCCGAGCAGTGCGATGGCAACGCCGGTGAGCAGCATGCCGGCGGCGAACAGCCCGCCATCGCTCCTCCGCCGGTTTGCCGCCAGCCCGACCGCGAGCACACCGGCGGCCAACGCCGCGACGGCCTCCGAGCCGGCCGGCGCCGCTCCCATCTGGATGCCGTTCGGGTTGCGCACCGCGTGAACCCCGACCGCCGCCGCGGTGATCGCCAGCACACCGAGCGCGAGACTCGCCACATGCGCACGGTGGATTGTCATAGCTCCTATGCTATGTCGATCACAGCTGCGACGCAAGCTCCGCGAACTCGTGCCACTCGCGGTAGTCGGCGTCCGCGCGCTCCGCGTCGCGCGGCTCGACGACGCGGCCGCCGCCGGCCAGCTCTGCCAGCTGATCGAGATCAAGCAGACCGGCACCGATGCCGGCGATCGCGGCGGCCCCGAGCGCCGTCGCCTCGGCCACCGGCGCGACTTCGACCGGGACGCCGAGCACATCCGCCTGCCGCTGCACCAGGTACGCGTTCGCCGTCAGCCCGCCGTCCACGCGCAGCGACGGCGGCCTGGCCGGCAGCGCCTCAACGATGTCCCGCACGCGGAACGCCAGCGAGTCCAGCGCGGCGCGCACCAGGTGCGCCCGCGTCGTGCCCGACGTGATCCCGGCGAACGCCGCGCGGGCGTCCGAGCGCCACCACGGCGCTCCGAGACCGGCCAGCGCCGGCAAGAACCGCACGCCGCCGGCGTCCGGCACCGACTCGGCCAGCGCGGCGGTCTCGGCGGGCGTCTCGATGATCCCGATGCCGTCGCGCAGCCAGCCGATCACGGTGCCCGCAGAGAAGACACCGCCGTCGATCGCGTAGGTCGTCCGGCCACCGAGCGCCCAGGCGACGATCGGCAGCACGCCCTCCAGCCCGGACGGCGCCTGTTGGCCGGCGTTCTGCAGCAGGAAAATGCCGGTGCCGTACGTCGCCTTTGCCGTGCCCTCGGCCAGGCAGCCGTGCCCGGCAAGCGACGCGGTCTGGTCGACCAGCAGCCCGCGCAGCGGCTGGCCGGCGAGATCCCCGAAGTCGCCCGCCGAGTCGCCGATCGGAGGCAGCCACGCCTCGTCGACGCCGTGCAGGCGAAGCAGATCGGGATCCCACGTCCCAGGCCGGTGGAGCGCCTGCAGCTGCGTCCGGCCGGCCGTCGACGGCTCCGTGCGGGCGCCCCCGCCGAGCCGGGCGCACAGGTACGCGTCGAGCGTGCCTGCATGCAGGCGGCCCTCGTCTGCGGCGGTCGCGACCTGCAGTACGTTCTCGACCAGCCAGCGGATCTTGGTGGCGGAGAAGTACGGATCGAGCGGCAGTCCGGAGATGCGCTCGACCTCCGCGCCGTCGCCGGACGCCGCCAGCCGGTCGACGATCGGCTGCGAGCGGCGGCAGCCCCAGACGACCGCCGGCGCCAGCGGCGCGAGGCTCTCGGCGTCCCACGCGACGACGGTCTCGCCCTCGTTGTCCAGCCCGACGGCCGCGATGCGGTCGGCGCCCACGGCCGCGACCACCTCGGCCAGCGACTCCTCGACCGTGCGCACCGTCTCGTCGGCGTTTTTCTCGATCCATCCCGGCTGCGGGTGGCTGACCTCCGTCGGCCGGTAGGCGTCGGCCAGCGGCCGCAGGCCGAGGTCGAACGCGACGGTGCGCGTGCCGCTGGTGCCCTGGTCGATCCCGATCAGGACGTCGCGGCTCACCGCCGGCTGGCCAGGAACAGCGCGGCGGCGCCGACCACAGCGGCTGCGACCAGCGGCCCGCGCAGCGCCCGTGCCAGCATCGGCACGTCGGCCGGGCCGATCTCGATGTGCGACGCCCAGGCGCCCAGCTCCCCGTCGACCACGATCCCTGCGCCACCGCGGTGGACGCCGGTGACCGTGAACGGCAGGTCGCCGATCGGCGAACGAACCCTCATCTCGTCCCTCCCTGTCGGATCAGCTCCATCACTCGCACCGCCGCGTGGCGGCCGGCCGCCTTGGCCCCCGCCACCGACGCCGGGTCGTCCAGCGGTTGTGCGTAGATCACGCGGTCGCCGTCGAGCACCGCGCCGTCGACGTTGCGGTTGGGCGAGAGGCCGTGCGCCAGCACCAGCCCGTCGCACTCGACGTCGACGCGGCCGTCGTCCAGCTCGACGCGCTCGACCCGGAGGCGTCCGCGCACCGCTGTGACCCGGTCGCCCTCGCGCACCTCGGCGCCGGCGGGCATCTCGTGGAGCAGACCGTATGGCGCCAGCACCGTCACCTCCGCCCCGGCGTGCAGCAGCTCGACCGCCGAACGGTGCGCCCAGTCGCCGCCGCCGTAGACGACCACGCGCCGGCCGATCGGCAGCCCGTTCTCGGCGAGGTGGCAAGCGGCAGTGGCGGGCAGCACACCGGCCGGCCGGTCGCCGACGATGCCGAGCTGCGCGCGGCCCTGCGGCCGCGTGCCGCCCGCGATGACCAGCGCGGCGGCGGCGATCCGTTCGACGCCGCCGGGTCCGATCACCCACAGCGTGCCGCCGTCCCAGCGGGTGGCCGTCGCGCCGAGCAGGAACCGCGCGCCGCACGCGCCGGTCAGCCGCCGGGTGTCGGGATCGTCCCAGCCGTTGACGCCGCCGGTCACGGGGATCCGGTCGACGACGACCGCGTGCTCGAGCGCCTCGGCGCATGCGAGCCCGGTGATCCCTGCGCCGACGATCGCGACCGTCTCAGACACCGAGGGTCGCCCCCGGATCGGAGACGGGGATCCGCGCGGGCGCGTCGCCCGTGTGCAGCGAGTGCATGAACGAGCATCCGGACAGGCAGAGCGCGCCCTGGCAGCGGCCGCCCATCGCCCGCGTCCGCTTGCGCAGCCCCTCCAGCGACCGCGGCGGCAGCGCGGCGCCGTACGCGGCGGCGATCTCGGCGGCGGTCACCTGCTCGCACGCGCAGATCACCTGGCCGTAGCGGGGATCGAGGTCGAGCAGCCCCTCGGGGCTGTCGTTCCAGAGCAGGCGCGGCAGCGGCTCCAACTCGCGGACGGCGTCCGGGCGGTCCTCGCCCGCCTCGGGCACGAGCTCGGCGACCAGCGAGCGCACCAGCTCGGCCATCGCAGGCGACGACGAGACGCCGGTCGAGCGGATGCCCGCCGCGTGCACAAGGTTGTCGACGGTCGAGTCGCGGCCGACCCGGTACACGGGATCGGATGCCGGCCGGTTGGCGGCGAACGTCTTGATGGCATGCTCGCGGCACAGGCTGGGCACCAGCGCGTGCGCGGCGTCGAACACGTGCTCGAGCGTGGGGGAGTCGACGCCGCGGTCGGTCCGGTCATCCCGGTCCTCGGCCGTCGGCCCGAGCAGCAGCGAGCGGTTGGTCGTCGGGACGGCGTAGATGCCGCGGGTGTGCGGCGTGGGCACGCCGCCGACCACCTTGGAGAACCGGCCGCCGATCTCGCGGTCGAGCAGCCAGTACTGGCCTTTGCGAGGCCAGGTGGCGAACTCGTCGCCGCCGGCCAGTGCCGACAGCTCGTCCGCGCCCAGCCCGGCGGCGTTGACGACGCAGCGGGCCGAGATCAGGGCGTCCGGCGTCCGTACGCCGAGGATCCGGCCGCCCTCGGTGCGCACGCCGACCACCGGCGAGGAGCGGCGCACGTCGACGCCGTTGCGGCATGCCAGCTCGGCGTAGCCGATGGTCAGCCGGATCGAGTCGACGATACCGTCGTCGGGAAAGTGCAGGGCGGCGCGGGCGCCCGCGGTCAGCAGCTGCTCCAGCCCGCGGGCCGCCTCGCCGCTGACGATCTCGGCCCGCGCGCCCGCCGCGTGGGCCTCCTCCAGCAACTCGGGCAGCCGCTGCTCCTGCTCCTCGGTGAGCGCCACGGCCAGCGTGCCGATCCGCTGGAACGGCGTGTCCAGCGTGGCGCACAGCTGCTCCCACCGCGGGCTCGACTTGGTCACCAGGTCGCACTCCAGCGTGCCGGCTGCGCAGTCCGCCCCGCTGGTCGCGATGCCGGTGTTGCCCTTGGAGGCGCCCTCGCAGACGTCGTGCGCCGCCTCCAGCAGCACGACGGATGCCTGGGAGAACGACAGCTCGCGCGCGATTGCGCAGCCGACCACTCCGCCTCCAACGATGGCCACGTCGACGCCGGTCACGGGGCAAGCCTACCCTCGGCATGGTTTACCATCCGGCCGGTGTCCGACACCCTCGAGATCCACATCGTCTCCGACTCGACCGGTGACACCGCGGCGAGGGTGGCCCGAGCGGCCCAGAGTCAGTTCGAGGACTTCGAGACCGCGCTGATCCGCCACGCCCGCGTGAAGTCGCGCGAGCAGTTGGAGAAGGCGCTGGAGGCGGCGGCCGGACGGCGGGCCACGGTCTTCTACACGCTGGTCGATCCCGGGCTCCGCGAGTCGATGGCCGAGTTGTCGCGCCAGCACCGGCTGGTCGCGCTGGACGTGCTCGGCCCGGCGCTGAACGCCGTGACCACGGCGTCGGGCATGCAGGCGATCCACAAGCCGGGGCGCCACGCGCCGCTGGACGCCCAGTACTTCCGCCGGATCGCCGCCATCGAGTTCGCCGTCAAGCATGACGACGGCCGCGGCGCCGACGACCTGAACAACGCCGACATCATCCTGGTCGGCGTGTCCCGCACGTCGAAGACGCCCACATCGATGCATCTGGGGTACATGGGCTTGATGGCCGCCAACATCCCGATCGTCCGCGGCGTCGACCCGCCGGCCGCGCTGTTCGGCGTCGAGCCGTGGAAGATCGTCGGCCTGACGATCGAGGCCGAGCGGCTGGCCGAGATCCGCCGCCGCCGGGTCCGCGCGATCGCCGCCGGCTCCGGCGCGCGCTACGCCGACCTGTCGGAGATCTACGAGGAGCTGGAGGCGACCGAGAAGCTGCACAAGCGGCTCGGCTGCCCGGTGATCGACGTCTCCCGGCTGGCGATTGAGGAGTGCGCCTCGCGCTGTGCCGAGCTCGTCGAGGAGCGCCGCCGGGCGTTCCGGGAGGCCGGCGCACGCTGAGCACCCGCTGGGTCTACGACTTCTCCGACGGCACCGCCGACATGCGGCCGCTGCTGGGCGGGAAGGGCGCCAACCTGGCCGAGATGACCCGCATCGGCCTGCCGGTGCCGGACGGGTTCACGATCACCACCGAGGCCTGCGTCGCGTACCTGCGCGAGGACGGCCGGCCGCCCGGGCTGGACGAGCAGGTCGCCGAGCACCTGGCCACACTCGAGAAGCGGTCAGGCAAGCGCCTCGGCGACCGCAGCGACCCGCTGCTGGTGTCGGTGCGGTCCGGCGCCGTGATCTCGATGCCGGGCATGATGGACACGATCCTCAACCTGGGGATGAACGACGAGTCGGTGCTTGGGCTGGCCGAGGCGGGTGGCGGCGAGCGGTTCGCGTATGACTCCTACCGTCGCTTCATCCAGATGTTCGGGGACGTGGTCGCCGGCGTCGACGCCCACCTGTTCGAGAACGCACTGCAGCGGCTGAAGCTGGCCGGCGGCGCGGCCGCGGACGTCGACCTGGACGCCGGGCAGCTGGAGCAGCTGGTCGGCGAGTTCCGCGCGATCTACGAGGCGGAGACCGGCGAGCCGTTCCCGCAGGATCCGCAGGTGCAGCTGTCGCGGTCGATCGAGGCCGTGTTCCAGTCGTGGAACACGCCGCGCGCCCGCACGTACCGCCGCGAGTACCACATCGCCGACGACCTGGGCACCGCGGTCAACGTCGTGCAGATGGTGTTTGGCAACATGGGCGACGACTCGGCGACCGGCGTCGCCTTCACACGCAACCCCTCGACCGGTGAGCCCGAGCTGTACGGCGAGTACCTGCGAAACGCCCAGGGCGAGGACGTGGTCGCCGGCATCCGCACGCCCCAGCCGCTCGCCGAGATGGAGTCCGAGCTACCGGAAAGCTTCCGGCAGCTGGCCGACACCATGCACCTCCTGGAACGGCACTACCGGGAGATGCAGGACATCGAGTTCACCATCGAGCGGGGCACGCTGTACCTGCTGCAGACCCGCACCGGCAAGCGCACGGCGGCCGCGGCGCTGAAGGTCGCCCGCGACCTCGTGGACGAGGGGCTGATCTCGCGCGAGGAGGCGCTGGAGCGGATCGATCCCGACCAGCTCGACCAGCTCCTGCACCCGACCATCGACCCGTCCGCGGAGCGCGACGTGATCGCCCACGGCCTCAACGCCTCACCGGGCGCAGCGGTGGGCGCCGTCGTGTTCGACGCAGACACGGCGGAGGCGCGCGGCAAGGACGGGCAAGACGTGATCCTGGTGCGCGTGGAGACGACGCCCGACGACATCCACGGCGTCGTCGCCGCGCAGGGCGTGCTGACCGCTCGCGGCGGCATGACCTCGCACGCGGCGGTGGTCGCCCGCGGGCTGGGCAAGCCGTGCGTGGCGGGTGCGGAGGAGATCGACGTCGACGCCGAGGCGCGGCTGTTCCGGGTGGCCGGCGTCGAGGTACGCGAGGACGATGTGATCACGATCGACGGCGGGCGGGGCGAGGTGATGCGCGGCGCGATGCCGCTGGTGCCGCCGCAGGTCAACGAGGACTTCCGCACGATCACGGGCTGGGCCGACGAGGTGCGGCGGCTGCGCGTGCGCGCCAACGCCGACACGCCGGCCGACGCCGCGAAGGCGCGGGAGCTGGGCGCCGAGGGTATCGGCCTGTGCCGCACCGAGCACATGTTCTTCGGCGACGAGCGGCTGCCCGTGGTGCAGCGCATGATCCTGGCATCCGACGAGGATGACCGGCGGGCGGCGCTGGACGAGTTGCTGCCCTTCCAGCAGAGCGACTTCGAGGGGATCTTCGAGGCGATGGCAGGACTGCCGGTGACGATCCGGCTGCTCGATCCGCCGCTGCACGAGTTCCTGCCCGACCGCGACGACCTGGTGGACGAGCTCGCCCGGCTGCGCGCCGCCGGCCGGGACGACGGCGAGGTCGCCCGGCTGGAGCGCATCAAGGCCCGGGTCGAGGCGCTGCACGAGCAGAACCCGATGCTCGGCACCCGCGGCTGCCGGCTGGGGCTACAGCATCCGGAGATCTACGAGATGCAGGTGCGCGCGATCGTGCGCGCCGCGCAGGCCGTGCAGGGCGCCAAGGTCGAGATCATGCACCCGCTGGTCGGCTTCGCCGAGGAGCTGCGGCGCCTGCGGGCGATGACCGAGGCGATGATCGAGGATGAGGGCGGGGACATCGACGTCACCATCGGGACGATGATCGAGGTGCCGCGCGCCGCGCTGACGGCGGACGAGATCGCGGCCCAGGCGGACTTCTTCTCGTTCGGTACCAACGACCTCACCCAGACGACACTGGCGTTCTCACGGGACGACGCGGAGCGCGGCTTCCTGGTCCACTACCTGGAGGACGGGGTGCTGCAGCGCAATCCGTTCGAGACGCTCGACCAGACCGGCGTCGGCCGGCTGATCGAGATCGCGACCGCCCACGGCCGCCAGGCCAAGCCCGGCCTGAAGCTGGGGATCTGCGGCGAGCACGGCGGCGATCCCGAATCGGTCGCGTTCTGCCACCGCACCGGGCTGGACTACGTCTCCTGCTCGCCGTTCCGCGTGCCCATCGCGCGGCTTGCCGCCGCACAGGCGGCGCTGGCTGGGGCAGACTCCGCCGGCTGATGAGCTCCGTCGACGTCGCATTCACGCCCGGTGACCCGGACGACTGCAGCGTGGCCGTGGTGATCGACGTGCTGCGGGCGACGACCACGATCACCCGCGCGCTGGAGAGCGGGTACCGCCAGGTGCTTGCCTGCGGCGATCTCGACGTGGCCCGCGAGCTGGCCGCGAAGGTCGCCGGCAGCGTCGTGCTCGCGGGCGAGCGCCAGTGCGTCAAGCCCGAGGGGTTCGACCTGGGCAACTCGCCGAGCGAGTTCGAGGGCGACCCGCGGGCGGAGACGGTCGTTCTGACGACCACCAACGGCACCCGAGCCATCGTCACCGCCGCCGGCCACGCCGAGGTTGTGGTCATCGGTAGCCTGCTCAACCTGCTGGCCTGCGCGTCCAAGGTGGCGCGCACGGCGCGCCAGCGGGGCGGCGACGTGCTGATCCAGTGCGCAGGCGTCCGTGGCGACTTCACGATGGACGACGCGTACACGGCCGGGCGGTACGTGCAGGAGCTGGCGGTCTGGCTGCCCGAGTACGAGCTGACCGACGCCGCCCGGGCGGCCGAGGCGCTGGCCGGGTCGTTCGAGTCGGCCGGCGAGGGCCTGGCCGCCTCCAAGAGCGCCCGCAACCTGCGCGCCGCCGGCCTGCTGGACGATGTCCGCTACTGCGCCCGGGAGGGCGTCCTCGAGGTCGTCCCGACCGTCGTCGACGTCCATGACGGCGTCGCCATGATCACGGCCTGAGCGGCGTCTCTTCAGGCAAGATCACGCGTCCGGGGGTGGCGGCCGGACCGTCCGAAGTGGCACGCTTGATGGGTCGAGTAGGGGGTTGACGATGCGCTGGACGACGAGCGAGCGCAAGCGCGAGACCGTAGACGAGTATGGGACGCCGCAGAATGCGCTGGCCTGGGCGGAGGACCGGCCGGTGCTGGCCGTGTGCCTGGTGCTGGTGGCGTGGGTCATGGTGGTGTTCGCCATCGCGAGCGTCTACGCGTTCCTGGTGTAGGGATTCACCCGAGCGGGGGCTCCGGCGGGGATCACCCTCGACCGATGTCTGCGTGCGGCGGTTCAGCATCACGCGTTCCGAGGGGGTCATCGAGATGAACGAATACGGCCGGAGGGGTCTGGCGGGAGTCATGCACGACCACGCGCTGGCGACCGTGGTCACGGTCATGCTGGCGTGGGTCGTCGCGGTGTGCGCGATCGTCACCTCGTTCGGCAGCCTGTTCTAGCGGCGGCTGGGCGATGTCTAGCGGCGGCCGCGGGCGAAGGAGTTCGCAACCGGGGCAGCCGCCCGTAGCCGGCGGAGCTC
Organism: uncultured Actinomycetes bacterium; assembly: GCA_963809205.1. Lineage (GTDB taxonomy): Bacteria > Actinomycetota > Thermoleophilia > Gaiellales > JAICJC01 > DATLLN01. The sequence goes on from CAWEIS010000003.1 coordinate 241,150, forward strand.
GGCGTCGTCTGTCTCCGTGAGCGCGGGGCCGATCACCGGCCGGCCTGGGCGGGCCAGCGCCTCGACGCGCTCGGCGATCACGTTGATCGTCCCCTCGCGCTTCTCCAGCCGCCCGGTCACCTGCACCAGCGGCTCGGCGCGCACCACGATGCGGTCGCGCTCGTAGATCTGCGGCGGCACGATGACGTTCGCCATGCCGTGCTCGTCCTCGACGAGCAGGAACACGATGCCCTTCGCCGTGTGCGGCCGCTGGCGGGCGATCATCATCCCGGCCACAGTCACCATCCGGCCGTGGCGGTCGGTGCGCAGGTCGAGCGACGTGCGGATCGACGCGGGGAGCGACGGCCGCAGCAGCGCCATCGGATGCGGCCCGGTGGTCAGGTGCATCGCCTCGTGGTCAGAGACCATCCGGTCCCACTCGGTCATGCCGGCCAGCCGCGGCGTCGGCGCGGCGTCCAGCGGCAGGGCGAGCTGGCCGCGCTCGGGGGCACGGTGCAGGCGGATCTCCCACAGCAGCCTGCGCCGGTTCGAGTCGAAGCTGTCGAGTGCGCCCGCCCGCACCAGCTGGGCGAGCGAGTCGCGGCCGGCGGGCGCCCGCCGCACCAGATCGCCCGGGTCGGCGAAGAGGCCGCCGCGGTCGCGCTCGGCGACGATGTCCTCCGCCGACTTGCCGACGCCCTTGACGTAGCCGAGGCCGATCCGCACCCCGTCGCTGCCCTCGACCGTGCAGGCCGCCATGCTCTCGTTGACGTCCGGCGGCAGCATGGTCACACCCCGCCGCTCGCCGTCCCGCAGCAGCGTGGCCGGCGGGTAGAAACCCATCGGCTGGGCGTTCAGCAGCGAGCACAGGAACTCGGCCGGGTAGCGGCGATGCAGCCAGGCAGACTGGTAGGCGAGGATGCCGAAGGCCGCCGCGTGCGACTTGGGGAAGCCGAACTCCGAGAAGCCGACGATCTTGTCGAACACCAGCTTCGCCGTCTCCTCGGGCACGCCGTTTTCGACCGCGCCGTCGCGGAACCGCAGCCAATGGCCCTCGAGTGCGGAGCGGCTGCGCTTGCGGCTCATCGCCCGCCGCAGCGACTCGGCGTCGCCGGTGGTGAAGCCGGCCAGCGCCATCGCCACCTCGAGCACCTGGTCCTGGAACACGACCACGCCCAGCGTGTCGGCCAGCACCTCGCGCAGCAGCGGGTGGTCGTACGGCACCTCGTAGTCCGGGTTCCGGCGCAGCTCCTGGCGGCGCTTGATGTACGGGTTGACGGCGTCGCCGACGATCGGACCGGGGCGGACGAGCGCGACCTGCACCGTCAGGTCGTCGAGGTCCTCGGGCTTCGTCCGCACCAGCGACTGCATCTGGGCTCGGCTCTCGATCTGGAACACGCCGACCGTGTCCGCCGCCTGGATCTCGGCGAACACCTCCGGGTCGTCGAATCCGACGCGCGAGAGGTCGACGGGCTCGGACGCGGTGCGCGCGATCAGGTCGACGCACTCCTCGACTGCGGACAGCATGCCCAGCCCGAGCAGGTCGATCTTGAGGAAGCCGGCGTCGGCGCAGGAGTCCTTGTCCCACTGGCAGATCCGCCGGCCCTCCATCGCCGCCGGCAGCACCGGCACCAGCTCGACCAGCGGGGCGGAGGAGATCACCATCCCGCCCGAGTGCTGGCTGATGTGCCGCGGCAGGCCGGCGATCTCGTCCATCAGGAAGCGGAAGGCGTGCCAGCGGGGCGAGTCGAGCCGCGGGTCGGTGCGGGCGGCGTCGCCGCTGGCGTGGTCGAAGCCGTCGGACATCCGCGCCATCCGCTCGATCTCTCCCTGGGGCAGCGCCAGCGCCTTGCCCAGGTCGCGGATCGCGCCGCGCACCTTGTAGGTGGGGAAGGCGGCGACCAGCGCGGCGTGGTCGTCGCCGTAGCGGCGCTGCACCTCGAGGATCAGCCCTTCGCGGACGTCGCGCGGGAAGTCGAGGTCGATGTCGGGCACGCTCGCCAGCTCTGGCGACAGGAAGCGGCCGAGGAACAGCCGGGTCTCGACCGGATCGACGTGGGAGAGGCCGATCAGGTAGCAGACGATCGACCCGACGCTGGAGCCGCGGCCGCGGCCCGGCGGCAGCAGCCTGCGGGCGGCGCTGGCGCCGCGCACGCGCACCGCGACCTCGCGCGCCATCTCCAGGATGTCGCGGTGCAGCAGGAAGAAGCCGGCCAGGCCGTGGAAGGCGATCAGCTCCAGCTCCTGCTCCAGCCGGGCGCGCGCTTCGTGGATGTGGGAGAGGCCCGCGTAGCGCCGCTCGAGCTCCTCGAAGCAGATGCGGTGGAGGGCGGCCTGCGCCGACTCGCCGGTCTCCGACACGAAGTCGGGGAAGCGGTAGCCGAGGTCGCGGGTCAGGTCGAAGCGGCAGCGCTCGGCGACACGCTCGGCGCCGTGCACCGCCTCGGCGGGGAAACGGGTTGCGGTCTCGGCCGGAGAGCGCAGCACCGACTCGTGGTTGCCGCGGCGATGGCGCTCGCAGGCGTCCAGCGTGGTGTTCATCCGGATCGCCACCAGGGCGTCCTGCAGATAGGTGCGGGCGATCGTGTGGGCGTGCGGGTCGCCGGTGGCGACCAGCTCGACCCGCAGCCGCTCGGCCAGCTCGGCGAGCAGCCGGTTGCGGCGGGCGTCGCCGCGCCAGTAGGGGCGCTGCAGCTCGATCGAAAACCGCTCGCGGCCGAACATCGCCCGCAGCGTCCGGGCGGCGTCCTCTGCCTCGCGCAGCCTGCCCTCGCCGACCAGCCGGGCGACGTGCCCGTCGCGGGCGCAGCCGGACAGGCAGTGCAGCCCCTCGGCGTGGGCCGCGAGCTGTTCGAGCGTCGCGGCCGGTGCCCGGCGGTCGTCGGCGTGCGCCAGCGTGACCAGCCGGCAGAGGTTGCGGTAGCCCCGCTCGTCCTCGGCGAGCAGCGTCACGTGCGAGCCGTCGGTCAGCGTCAGCTCGCAGCCGGTGATCGGGCGCAGGCCGGCGTCGCGGGCAGCGCGGGCGAACTCCATCGACCCGCAGAGGCTGTCGTGGTCGGTCAGGGCGAAGGCGTCGTAGCCCAGCTCGGCGGCGCGCTCGGCGACCTCGATCGGCTGGGAGGCGCCGTCCAGGAACGAGTAGCAGGAGTGGGCGTGCAGCTCGGCGTAGGTCATGCCCGCTGCGCGTACCAGCGCCGCCGCTGCCGGTCGAGGAAGACGACCGAGTTGCGGCCGTCCTCGAGCACCAGGTCGAAGTAGCGGCGGCGCAGCGGCCGCCGCGTCCACCAGCCCTCCTCGACCCGCCACTCGTCCCGCAGGTGGGCGACCGGGCGGCCGCCGACCGCAGTCGGCAGCCCCCGGTCGTCCGTCCACACCTCGACCTCCTGCGGTACCCCCACACGGCGAACATATGTTCGCTTCATGCGACGGAGCATACCTCCCCGGCGGGTGGGGCGCCAGCGGAGGGGACCGCGTGCCCGCGGCGCGGATACGGCAAACTCCGCGCATGGAGATTGCCGAACGGCGGGCACACGAGCTGCGGCTGAGCCCCGAGCGAGCGCTTGCCGACCTGGACGAGGCGGCGGCGTGGGTGGCGGAGCGGGGGATGGTGACGATCACGCCCGACTGTGCGCTGCCAAGCCTGTTCGCCGCCTGCCACGAGCAGCCGTTCGCCGAGGGGTCGCGCGGGTTCGGCAGCTGGCCGGCCACCAAGTACACGTGGCCGTTCGAGCTCTCCCGCCGCGAGGGGATCCACGCGCTGCGCATCCACCGGGGGAAGCGGCTGCTCGTGTCCGGCTCGGTCGCGGCCGTCGTCGACCCGCTCGCCCGGGCGGCGCTGGCCGACGCCGAGGGGACGCCGCTGGTCGCGCACCTGGCGGCGGCCGGCCCGTCGCTGGTGGAGGAGCTGCGCGACGAGCTGGGGCTGGACGCGGGCGAGCTGCGGCGGATGCGGGGGCCGCTCGAGCGCAGCGGCGCCGTGCTCAGCACCAGCGTGACGGTGCCGACGGCGGAAGGCGGCCATCGGCACACGTCGGAGCTGCGGCGCTGGGATCAGGAGTTCCCGGCCGTTCCCGCGGCGCCGGGCGGGATCGAGGAGCTGGTGGTCGCGGGCGTCAGCGCCGCCGTCGCCGCGCCGGAACGCGAGGTCGGGCGGTGGTTCACATGGCCGGTGCCGCAGGGCACGGTGCAGCGGCTGGTGGAGGCGGGGCGGTTGGTGCGCACGGCTGGTGGGGAGCTGGTGCCGGCGGGCGCAGCAGGCAGTCGCTCCTGACTCTCGTGGCCGTCGCGCGCGGCGAGCCAGGCACCGAGCCAGGCACCGAGGTGGGATGCCACAGCTGCTCGATCCACCGTCGACGTGCCAGGCACGGAGCCAGGCACGCGGCCCTGGCACACCTACCCCTCGAACGGCACCAGCAGGCTTCGCCCCTCGGGGATGCGCGACCAAGGGGCGACCTCGACGACGCGCAGCAGGTGACCCTCGCCCATGCCGGCCCGCACCTGGCGGGCTGCCTCGGCCGCGCGCTCGCGGCGAACCTCCTCTTGCGGCCGCAGCAGCTGCTGCTGGTCGCCGCCCGAGTGGCCGAGCTCGGTCAGCTCGAGGGAGATCCGCTCGACGGCGCCGGGCAGCTCGACCAGCTTCGGCATCAGCGCATCGCGCAGGCGCCGGGGCTCGGAGGTCGCATCGCGTAGCACGATCGGCCGCCGCCACGAGCCGCCGTCGCCCAGCCGCGCGGTCAGCGCCAGCGATCGCACCGGCCGCGTCCCGCGGCGCGGGCTGCCGAGCAGCCGCTCGACCAGCACAGCCACCGCCTGGCGCAGCGTCACCTCGTCGCCGATCGGCTCGGGGAACCCGATCGACTCGCGCAGCGGCTCGGGCGGCGTCCGCGGGCAGATGTGCGCCTCGTCCTCGCCGCGCGCCAGCCGCCACGCCGAGATCCCGCCAGCGCCGAAGCGGTCGGCGACGGCGGGCAGCGGGAGCACCGCCAGCTCGCCCGCTGTGCGGACGCCCAGCGCGACCATCTCGTCCGCCGCCACCGGCTCCAGGCCGAGCCGGTCGACGGTCAGCCGGGAGAGGAACTCCGCCGTGCCCGCCTCGCTGATCATCACCGGCCGACCGGGCCGCGCCCGGCCCGCGGCCACCCGGGCGGTGAAGCGGCCGGCGGCCGCGCCCACCCGGCCGCCGCCGGGGAGCGCCTTCGACACCGTCTCCAACAGCCTCCGCGTCCCGCCGTGCAGTCGCACGAGGCCGTCGCCCGCGAACAGCGCCGTGCCCGGCTCGACCGGCTCGACCGCAGCGCCCAGAGACTCCAGCCGGCGGACGAGCGCGTCGGCCGCGTCGGCCACGGAACCCGGATCGGCGGTGGCCAGCTGGAGCATCGGACACCGGGCGATCGCCTCGCCGATCCGCATCCCCGCCTGTACGCCGAAGGCCGCCGCCGCGGCGTTCACCTCGCCGACCAGCGGCTGGCCGCCCGGCTCTGGTCCGAGCGCGACCGGCCGGTCGGGAAGCGGCCCGCGCAGCGCCACCCGCAGCGGAAAGCGGGGAACGAGGACGCAGACGATCAGCTGGTGGGCTCGCGGCATGGGCCACCCAGCTTAGGCGAACATGTGTTCGATGACAAGTGGATGTGCTCTACACGCGGAGCGTCATCTGGGGATCGGGGGTCCCCGGGTTGTGACGCTCGACCACGACGTGGTCGAAGACCTTGCCGCAGGAGTCGCACAGCCACCGCTCACGGCTGTCCAGGTACCGCAGCATCCTGCGGTGACAGGAGTGACAACGAGGTGGCTTGGGCTTCGCGCGGCGCGGCACACTCTCACCGTATCCGCGGCGCCGGACGCCGCTAGTCGTCTTCGGGATCCATGGCCCGCTCGTACATGCGGCGGGCCTGGAGCGTCGGCAGCCGGCGCTCGGCGGCGCGGGTGAACTCGCGCTGGTAGCGGGAGCGCTCGCGCCCCTCCATCGTCGACGCGTACCGGTCGCGCAGCGCCAGCAGCTCGTCCTCGGCTTCCTCGACGAGCTCGATGTAGTCGCCGTATGCCTCCTCGGACTCGGCGCCCCGGGCGCGCTCGTACCGGCGCTTCGCATCGCTGATGCGGACCAGCAGTGGGCGGTGATCCTCGGCGAACATCACAAGCTGCCGTTCGATCACGTCGTGGTATCGGGATCGCCACGGAAGGCGCACACCACGATGCTACCCCACCGGCGGCATCATCTAGGATCGCTCCCCGTGCCCGACCCCCGGATCACGATCCATCTGTGCACATGGAACATCGCGCACGGCGTGGACGTGCCGCCCGACGGCGGTGGCCATGCGCACGTGCGCCGCAAGCTGCTGCGCGAGATGGCCGCGCTGATGAGCGAAGACCGACCGGACGTGATCGTGCTGCAGGAGGTGCCCGTGTGGGCCGGCCCGCTGCTGCGCGAGCACACCGGGATGGGCGTCACGTTGGCGCCCTGCTATGGCGCGCACATCCCGTTCGTCCACGTCCCGCTGCCGCTGGCGGTCGGTGCCGCGGTGGGCAACGCGCTGCCCGACCTGGTGCGCACGCAGGTCGAGGGCCAGGCGAACGCGTTGCTGTACGGCCCCGACCTGCTGCTGGTCTCGGCACGCCGGGCGCTGCTCAACGAGCGCCAGCGGCTGCACGGCGAACCGCGTATCGCCCAGCTCGTCCGGCTGCGCCACCGCAGGGCCGGCCGCGAGTTCGCGGTGGCCAACGTGCACGCCGACCACGGCGACAACAAGCACCAGCTGGAGCGGGCCGGCTTCCTGATCGAGCAGTTCGCCCGCGGGGCGCCGATGGTGCTGGCCGGCGACATGAACGCGCGGGCCGCGCTCGCCGGGCGTGCGCGCGCTCGCGGCCCGGGGCTGGGTGGAGGAGTCGTCCGACGTGCGGATCGACCACGTCTTCGTGCGCGGCTTCGACATCGAGTGGCCGGCGACGCGCTGGCTGCCGTCGCGCCGCGACCTGTCGCTGAACGGCGGGCCGCCCGTCCGGTTGTCCGACCACGACCCGGTAGACGCGGTACTCTCATGCTGATGCGCGACCAGCTTCCGGCCGTTCACGGCGTCGGTGCACATGAACACCGGCACGTCCGGCCCGATGCCCCAGGCGGCGATCGATGCGATGCGGAGCAGCGTCGAGGCAGAACGGCGAACCGCGGATCACCCGCGCCTACTTCGAGTCGCTGCTGGGCGGGCGCGACGGTCGCCCGGGCCGCGGCCGGCCGGGCCGTCGGCGCGCCGCCGGAGCAGATCGCCCTGACGACCTCGACCACGCTCGGCATCGGGCTGGTCATGTCCGGGCTGGACTGGCGCGAGGGCGACGAGATAGTGACCACGACCGAGGAGCACCCGGGCATCCTCAGCCCGCTGGACGTGCTGCGGCAGCGCTGCGGAGTCGTGCCCCGGTTCGTCGACGCCGGCGACGTTGCCGGGGCCGTCAACGACCGCACGAGGATGGTCGCCATCTCCCACGTGCTGTGGACGACCGGCCGCACGCTCGACCTGCAGCCGATCGCGGACGCCGTGCACGCGGTCGGCGGCCTGCTGCTGATCGACGGCGCGCAGTCGGCCGGCAACATCGCCGTCGACGTGGCGGCCACCGGTGCGGACGTCTACGCGTTCTCCGGCCAGAAGTGGCTGCTCGGCCCGCTGGGAAGCGGTGCGCTCTGGGTCAGCCCGGAGCTGACGCAGCGGATCTGGCCGGTGACCTCCGGGTACCTGAACCTGGAGGGCGGCGAGATCGGCAAGTTCAAGACGACCGCCGGCCGGCTGGACGGCGGCACCAACGACCCGGCGACCGTCGCCGGGTTCGACTGCGGCGCTGGAGTGGGTCGAGGGACTGCCCGGCGGCCGCGTGCGCTGGGTCGAGCAGATCGCGGCCAACGCCGCCGCCGCGCGCGAGCGGCTGGCCGAGGTGCCCGGGCTCGAGCTGGGACTGGACAGCGGCAACGGCCTGGTCGCGTTCACGCTCGCCGGGCACGAGGACACGGCGGGGCTGGCGGCGCTGCTGGCCGAGCGCGGGGTGCTCGTCCGCTTCATCCCGCACACTCCGTGGATGCGCGCGTCGATCGGCGCCTGGACGACGCCTGACGACGTCGAGGCGCTGGCGGCCGCCCTACCCGGGTAGACCGAGGTCGGTCGCGATCGGCCGCAGTGCACCGATCACGAACGCGATGTGCTCGTTCAGGTCGACGTCGAGCTCCTCGGCGCCGCGGGTGACGTCCTCGCGGTTGACGCCCTTCGCGAAGCTCGGCTGCTTGAGCTTCTTGCGCACCGACTTCGGCTCCAGCGTGGACAGCCCCTCCGGACGCACGAACCCGCACGCCTGGACGAACCCGGACAGCTCATCGCACGCATACAGCGTGTGCTCGAGCAGGGTCTCGCGGGGCACGCCGGTATGGTCGCCGTGCGACTGGATGGCGTGGATGAACCACTCCGGGTAGCCCTTCTCGCGCAGCACCGGCGCGCCATCCTGGGGATGCTGGTCGAGCGTCGGGTGGCGCTCGTAGTCGAAGTCGTGGAGCAGGGCGACGTTGCCCCATGCCTCCTCGTCCTCGCCGAACCTGCGCGCGTACGCCCGCACCGGCGCCTCGACGCCGAGCGCGTGACGCAGCAGCGCATCGCTCTTCGTCCACTCGCTCAGCAGCTCCCATGCCGCGTCGCGGTCATGCACCAGGTCGTCCGCCATCGGCCGGCGAGGATAGCACCCCAGGCAGGACCGTCGGCGCCGGCATCGAATGTGGCTACCCTGTCGAGATGGCGATCGCAACCCGAGCTGGCACTGTGGAATCGTTTCTGATCGAGGGCGGCACGCCCCTCTCGGGTACCGTGCGCCCGGCCGGCAACAAGAACGCCGCGCTCCCCATCCTCGCAGCCTGCCTGCTGACCGCCGACCCGGTGACGCTCGAGAACGTCCCGCGCATCCGGGACGTCGAGGAGATGATCGAGCTGATCGTCGCGCTCGGCGTCGACGTCGAGTGGCTGGGCCAGAACACGGTGCGCGTGTGGGCCAGTGACGTGACCAGCACCAAGCTCGATCCCGAGTTGTGCGAGCGGATCCGCGCGTCGATCCTGTTCGCCGGTCCGCTGCTCGCGCGCTTCGGCGCGGCCGACGTCCCGCCGCCGGGCGGCGACGTGATCGGCCGCCGCCGCGTCGACACCCATCTGATGGCGCTGGCAGCGCTGGGCGCCGAGGTCGACGTCGGCCGCGAGTACCGCCTGCGCGCCCCCAGCGGGCTGCGTGGGGCCGAGGTGTACCTGGACGAGGCGTCCGTGACCGGCACCGAGAACGCGCTGATGGCAGCCTCGCTGGCGTCCGGCGAGACGACCATCGTGAACGCCGCCTGCGAGCCGCACGTGCAGGACCTGTGCCGCCTGCTCACGGGGATGGGCGCCCAGGTCGACGGCATCGGCTCGAACGTGCTGACCGTTCACGGCGCGAAGGAGCTGCGCGGCTGCTCGCACCGGATCGGCGCCGACCACATCGAGGTCGCGTCGTTCATCGGGCTGGCCGCCGTCACCGGCGGCGACCTGGTGATCGAGGACGCGGCCGTCGAGCACCTGCGGGCGATCCGCCACACGTTCCACCGGCTGGGCGTCGACATCGAGTGCGACGGTGACCGCGTGCACGTCCGGCCCGACCAGCCGCTGCAGATCGTCGACGACCTGCACGACCAGATCCCGAAGATCGAGGACGGGCCGTGGCCGATGTTCCCTGCCGACCTGACGTCGATCGCCGTCGCGGTGGCCACTCAGGCGACGGGCACCGTGCTGATCTTCGAGAAGATGTTCGAGAACCGGCTGGTGTTCACCGACAAGCTGGTGTCGATGGGCGCTCGGATCATCCTCTGCGATCCCCACCGCGCGGTGATCACCGGCCCGGCGAAGCTGTACGGCTACCGCATGGAGAGTCCCGACATCCGCGCGGGGATGGCGATGCTGATCGCCAGCCTCTGTGCCGAGGGCACGAGCCGGATCGGCAACGTCGGGCAGATCGACCGCGGCTACGAGCGGATCGACGATCGGCTGCGTGCCCTGGGCGCGAGGATCGAGCGGACGCACAGGTGAGCGCGACAGCGCTCGCCGACCTTGCCGATCTTGCCGTCGACGGGGCGGTGACGCTCCACGAGCCCCTGGACATGTTCTCTCCCGAGGCGATGTCCATGAGCCTGCCGCTCGAGCACATGCGCCTGCTCGCCCGGTCGAACGGCGTCGAGGCGTACGGCGGGTACTTCCGCGTGTTCGGCATCGGCCCGCGCGCGGGGATCGACCTGCACGCCTGGAACGATCCTGGCCTCTGGAAGCAGGCATGGAACGGCCGCGCCGACGGTTGGCTGTGCTTCGGCGAGACTGGGTGGGGCGACCAGTACGCCTACCGCGGCGACGTCGGCGGTGGCACCGTGTTCCGGCTCGACGCGTTCAGCATGGAGCCGGAGCCGATCGCCTCCGGCTTCTCCGAGTGGATGCGCCGCGTGCTCCTGCCCAACGCACAGCGCCCTCGTGACGAGCTGACCGTCTCTGCCCGCGAACGGCTGGGCCGGCTGCCGGTCGCCGAGCACGTCACCTTCCTACGTCCGCCGGCCGGCTGTGAGGTCGACCCGGCGACCGTTGCACGTGTGCCCGCGGTCGCCGCCATGCGAGCCGCCGCCGAGGCGTGGGCGCTACGTGGGGCGGGCGACGGCGCCTGAGCGCTCGTCCGCCGCGGCCGGAGACCTGATCGTGCGCTCCAGCCAGGTGCCGGCCATCAGCGACGTCACGATGGAGAGCATGACCAGGCATGCGTAGAACCGCTGGTCGACGATGCCGGCCGCGTACGCCGTGGACGCGAGCACGATGCCCGGCCCGCCGCGGGCGTTCAGCGCCACCGCGAGGTTGACGGCGCTGAACTGGGACTCACCGGCCAGCCGGGCGGCGGCGAACACGGACGCGGCCTTGGCCAGCGCAGGCGAAGGCCAGGAAGCCAAGGAAGAACACCAGGTCGAACCCGCCGATCAGGTCGAGCTGGAGCCCGACGATGGCGAAGTACGCGGGGATGAAGAAGCCGAGCGAGACGTGGCTCAGCTCCTCGCGGGCGTCCGCGTCGCGCTGCCCGGGCGCCGTGGCCACGATGATGCCCGCCAGGAATGCGCCGAACAGGGGCACGATCCCGAGCAGCAGGCAGGTCGCGCTGAGGGTCAGCATGACCACCAGTTGGAACCCGATCGGGCTGCGCTTGACGACCAGGTTGGCGCGCGTCTCCAGCAGACGCGCGTAGGCCAGCGGGCCGAAGGCCAGCGCCAGGCCGAGCACGCCCACGGCGGCGATGGTGTGGTAGACGTCGTTGGCCGCCGTGCCCGGCTCGAGGCCGAGCCCGCCGGCCAGCCCGAAGGGGACGGTTCCGGGCGTCGACACCAGCCCGATGGCAACGGCCAGCACCACGTAGAGCACGATGTCCTCGATTACCGCGACGGTCAGCACGATGCGGGCGAACCGGGTCTGCAGCAGCCCCAGGTCGAGCATGATCCGCGAGATTATGGGGATGCTGGTGACGGCGATGGCGATCGAGAACACCAGCGCCAGCGCGGCGTGATCCTGGGCCGCGCCCTCGTACCGGCTGAGGTCGACGGCCGCGAACAACGCCAGGCCGGCTGCGAACGGCACCAGCAGGCCGGCGACCGAGATCGCCGCCACGGCGCGGGCCGAGCCGCGGTGCACCAGGCCCTTCATCTGCGTCCCCGCGGTGAACATCAGCAGCAGCAGGCCCAGCTGGTACACGGCCATCAGCACGTCGTGGGTCACGCCGTCCGGCGGGAAGAGCCAGTGGTACGCCTCCGGCCAGATCCTGCCCAGCAGCGTCGGGCCGAGCACCAGGCCGCCCACGATCTCGCCGATCACCTGGGGCTGGCGCATGCGCGCGAACAGGTAGCCGAACGTGTGGGCGCTGATCAGCAGCAGCGCCAGCGCGAAGAGCAGGTGCGCGGTATCGCGGTCGGTAATGGCTCGCCTTTCGTTGCCCGGACACGGGCGGGGGAGTGCCTCCACTATCCGGCAAATGCCGGTGGTCGGCAACCATTCCCGCTCCGGTCGCCCTAAACTCCCCACGTGGATCGTTTGACGATCACGTCAGCGGACGTTGACAGCGCCGTCCGCGGCCTGCGGCCCACCCGGGAGGACCGCGATCAGGTGCGCGGAGCCGTCGCCGATGTGGTCGGGATGGTGCGCGAGGGCGGCGACGAGGCGGTGCGGCGCCTGACCCGCCGGCTCGACGGCGTCGACATCGAAAATGCGCGCGTGCCACAGTCCGAGCTGGAGTCCGCCCTGGGGCTGGTCGCCCCGGCGGTGCGCGACGCGATCCAGCTGCTGGCCGCCAACCTGCGGCAGACGGCGAGCGCCTCGATGCCGGCCGCCACCCGCGAGGTGATGCCCCACGGCCAGATCGTGGCCACCCGCCAGGTGCCCGTCGGCCGCGTCGGGCTGTACGTGCCGGGCGGCCGCGCTGCGTACCCGTCCAGCGCCATCATGGGCGTCGTACCGGCCCAGGTCGCCGGGGTCGACGCCATCGCAGTCTGCTCGCCGCCGTGCCCGGACGGGCTCCCCGACCGCACGGTGCTGGCCGCGCTGCACCTGCTGGGCATCGAGGAGGTCTATGCGATCGGCGGTGCGCAGGCGATTGCCGCGATGGCGCTCGGCACCGAGAGCATCCGCGCCGTCGACCTGATCGTCGGCCCCGGCAACGCCTACGTCGAGGAGGCCAAGCGCCTGCTGTTCGGCGAGGTCGGGATCGAGTCGCTGGCCGGCCCGAGCGAGCTGATCGTGCTCGCCGACGCCGCCGCGCACGCCGAGATCATCGCCTGGGACCTGCGGGCGCAGGCCGAGCATGGGTCGGGCTCGCGATCCATCCTGCTCAGCATCGACCCGGACGTGATCGACGCCATCGAGGGGGCGCTCGAGGATGCCGGATCGGTGTCGGTCGTCGAGGCGGACGACCTGGACACGGCCGTCGCCTTCGTCAACGCCTACGCGCCCGAGCACCTGCAGCTCGCCGTCGCCCGGCCCGAGCTGGTGCTCGATCGGGTGACGAACGCCGGCGCGATCTTCGTCGGCCCGATGTCCGGCACCGCCTACGGCGACTACATCGCGGGCTCGAACCACATCCTGCCCACGGCCGGCAATGCCCGGTTCGCGTCGGGGCTGACGCCGTCGATCTTCCTGCGGACGCAGGAGATCATCGAGATTCCCGCGGCCGCGGCGGCCGCCCTGGCCGCTCCGCTGGCCGCCCTCGCCCGGGCCGAAGGTCTGATCGCACACGCTCGCTCGGCCGAGGTGCGGGCCGAACAGGCGCCGACTGACGCACCGTTGCAGGAAGGAGCCGCCACGTGAGCAAGACCGTGATCGCCGTCGACGGTGCGCCCAAGCCGTTCGCCGGCGCACCCTACAATCAGGCCGTCAAGGCCAACGGCCTGGTGTTCTGCGCCGGCCAGGTGCCGCTCGATCCCGAGTCCGGCGCGCTGGTCGAGGGCGGCATCGAGGAGCAGGCCCACCGCGTGCTGCGGAGCCTGAAGGCGGTGCTCGAGGGCGCCGGGTCGAGCCTCGACCAGGTCGTCAAGACCACCGTGTTCGTCACCGACCTCGGCGAGTTCGCAGCCATGAACGAGGTCTACGCCCAGTACTTCACCAGCGATCCGCCGGCGCGCTCCACGGTGCAGGTCGCGGCGCTCCCCGCGGGCGCCCGGGTCGAGATCGAGGCGATCGCCCTCGCGTAAGCTGGTCGCGGTATGCGACCGACCGAGATCATCATCGCCCACCAGGCGACCGACTTCGACGCGCTGGGATCGATGCTGGCCGCGCGCCGGCTGTACCCCGGCGCGCAGGTCGTGCTGCACGGCGGGCTCAACCGCAACGTGCGCGAGTTCGTCGCGCTGCACGAGGGCGAGCTGGATCTGGTCGAGGCGGCGCGCTGCGACCTGTCCGGCGTGACGCGGGCGATCGTGGTCGAGACGGCGTCGATCGACCGCCTGGGCGAACTGGCCGAGGTCGTCCGCCGGCCCGGGGTCGAGACCGTGCTGTTCGACCATCACGGCGGCGAGCGCGCTGAGTGGGCCGGCCGCGCGGTGACCAGCGACGACGGCGCGCTCTGTACCACGATGGTGGTGATCCTCGGCGAGCGGGGCATCGAGCCGACGCCGGCCGAGGCGACCGCGCTGGCCCTGGGCATCCACGAGGACACGGGATCGCTGACGTTCGCGTCGACCACGCTGCGGGACATCGAGGCGCTGGCGTTCTGCGCGCGGCACGGCGCGTCGCAGGAGCTGGTCGCGAGGTTCCTCCACCTGCCGCTGGGCGACGAGCAGCGCGCCCTGCTGACGACGCTGGTCGACGCCGGGGAGACCCACGACGTCGCCGGCGCCCGGGTGCTGGTCGCCGGAGCGCGCTGGCCGCGCTACGTGGACGGCATCTCGACCGTGGCCAGCAAGATCGTCGAGCTGGCCGAGTGCGAGGCGCTGGTGATGGCCGTGGAGATGGAGGGCCGCGTGTTCGTCGTCGGCCGCAGCCGCACGCCCGCGCTGGACATCGGAGCCGCCCTCGCCGGGCTGGGCGGCGGCGGCCATCCGCAGGCGGCGTCGGCGATCGTCCGCGGCCGCTCCCTGGACTCCGTCCAGCGGGACGCGCTCGCGGCGCTGCCGGCGGGCGCCGTGCAGGTGCCGCTGGCGCGCGACGTGATGTCGTCGCCGCCGTGGTTCGTCGACGACTCGACGACCATCGAGGACGCGCTCGACGAGTGCCGCCGGCGGCGCACCTCGGGGGTGCAGGTCGCGCGTGACGGGATGCTGATCGGGGCTGCCGAGCGCGAGGATCTGGGACGGGCGATCGCCCACGGCCTGGCGCACGCCCCGGTGCGCGGCGTGATGAGCGCCCACGTGGACGCGGTCGCCGCGGACGCCTCGCTGGCGGAGCTGCAGCGCGCACTCCTGCACGCGGGCACGGGCCGCGTCCCGGTGACGGAGACCGGCGGCCCGGGCCCGCACCCGGTCGACGCCGTGCTCGGCGTCGTCACCCGCGGTGACCTGCGACGGGCGCTGCGCGAGCGGACGGCGGAGCCGGCCGGCGGGACCGCAGCGGAGCTCGGCGAACGCCTGGTCGCGCTGCCCGGGCTGGAGGGGCTATGGGATGCCGTGCGCGAGGTGGCCGACGGCTACGACGGCGTCTACCTGGTGGGCGGTGCCGTGCGCGACGTCCTGCTCGGCGAGCCGACGTTCGACGTCGACATCGCGGTCGAGGGCGACGGCGTCGCGTTCGCCCGCGCACTGGCCCTGAGGCTGGACGGCCGGGTACACGTGCACGAGAAGTTCCGGACGGCGGTGGTGCTGGCGCGTGGGCAGCGGGTGGACGTCGCCACCGCGCGCACCGAGCACTACGAGCGGCCGGCGGCGCTGCCCGTGGTCGAGCACGCTTCGATCCAGCGCGACCTTCACCGGCGCGACTTCACCATCAACGCCATGGCGGTGGACGTGTCGGCCGAAGGGTTCGGCCGGCTGGTCGACCCGTTCGGCGGCGCCGAGGACCTGGCGGCCGGCCGGCTGCGGGTGCTCCACAACCTGTCGTTCATCGAGGACCCGACCCGGATCTTCCGGGCTGTGCGGTACGAGAACCGCTACGGCTTCGCGATGGTCGCCCAGACGCGCGAGCTGGCCCGGGCGTGCGTCGAGATGGGGCTGGTCGGCGAGGTCTCCGGCGCCCGCGTGCGCGACGAGCTGGTCGCGATCCTGTCCGAGGACCGGGTCGGCGGCGCCGTCCGTCGGCTGTGCGAGCTCGGGCTGGACGCGGAGGTGCATCCTGCGCTGGACTGCGGGGAGGCGGTGGCCGGGCTGATCGGACGCATCGACGCGGTGCGAGCCCGGCTGGCGCCGGACGCCCTGGTCTGGCAGTCGCGGATGGGTGCGATCAGTCGCAGGATCCCCGGCGACGAGCTGGTCGAGCTGCTGGAGCGGCTGCGGATCCGCCGCCGCGACGCACGCGTCGTCTGCGAGGTCGCGTTCGTCGCGCCGCGGCTGGCCGCGCCGCTGGCCGCGGCCGCTGACCGGGCGCGCGTGGGCGAGCTGCTGGACGCCCATCCCGTGGAGGTTGCCGTCAGCGTTGCCGCTTCAGACGACGTGCGCGCGGCGGCGGCCGCGGAGCTCTACCTCGAGCAGCTGCGAGCGATGCGCCTCGATCTGGACGGCAACGCGCTGCGCGACGAGCTGGGGCTCGAGGAATCGCCGCTGGTGGGCGAGATCCTGGCCGAGCTGCTGCGCCGCCGCCGCAACGGCGGCGTCGAGAGCCGCGCGGCTCAGCTCGCGGTGGCCCGGGAGCTGGCGGCGGAGGCCGTGTCGTGAGGCTGGCCGCGGCGAACGCCAGCCGCTGGCAGGGCGAGCCCGGCCACTACGAGGCCTGGCACCTGCGGACGGCTGATCCGGGAAGCGGGGCCTCGGCCTGGATCCGGCTGGGATTCACGGCGCCGCAGGCCGACCTGGCCGGCGATGCGCTGGCCGAGGTGTGGTTCGTGGGGCACGACGCCGGAGGTGCGCTGTACGCCCGCCGCGAGACGTTCGCGATCGACCGGCTGCAGACCGGCGCCGGCGGCTTCCCGGTCACGCTCGGAAGGTGCATGCTCGAGGCGTCCAGCGCGCGCGGCTCCGTGGACGAGGCCGCGTGGGATCTGACATGGGACGCCGAGGCCGGCGTCGTCGGCTGGGGCGGCGAGGGCCGGATCCGGCGGAGCGAGCTGGTCGCCACGCAGCCGGCGATTCGGGTCACCGGGACGGTCACGATCGACGGTAGCCAGCTGTCTGTGCAGGGCTGGCCGGCCCACCAGCTGCACGCCTGGGGCGGCCGGCACGCGGAGTCCTCGGCGCGCGTGCACTGCAACGAGTTCCCCGAGGTCGGCGATTTCGTCGAGGTGCTGAGCCGCCGCCAGGCGCGACGGCGGGCCCGTCCATCGCCGCTGATCAGCATGGGTGCGGCCCGCATCGATGGGACGCTGTTCGACGTCCACGATCCGGCGCGCGGAGTCGCGTCGCACGCGGAGTTCGGCCCGGATGGCTACCGGTTCGTGGTGCGCGGCGCGCGGACCACGCTGGAGGGAACCGTGACCTGCTCGATCGGCGACCTGGTGGGCGTCGTCTACCGCGACCCCGACGGCGGCCGGGTGTACGCCTACCACGCCGACCGGGCGACGCTCGACGTCGCCATCCGCCGGCGCGGCCCGCGCGGCGGGTCGGTGGTCGCCGGGGCGCAGGTGCGCTGCGCCTACGAGTACCAGACCCGCCAGCCGGTCGCCGGCGTCGAGGTGGTGCTGTGAGCGACGGGCTCAGCTGGGAGGACGGGGCGACCCCGGTGCTGCGCTGGGTGGGCGCACCGGCGGGCGTGTCGGTCGCCTTCAGCGGCCGCCGTGGAGGGATCTCGGACGGGCCGTTCTCGTCGCTCAACCTGGGTGCGCTGACCGCCGACCAGCCGGCCAGCGTCGCCGAGAACCGGCGCCGGCTGGCCGACGCCGTCGGCGGCGATGGCGAGACGGCGACCATGGCCTGGCAGGTGCACGGGGCCGACGTCCGCGAGGTGACGGCCGAGCCGTCCAGCGGCGTCTTCCTGCGGCCCGGCCAGGAGCCGTTCCCGAAGTCCGACGGCCTCGTCACCTCCCTCCCCGGCCGCACGATGACGCTGCTCACCGCCGACTGCCTGCCGATCGCCATCGCCCGCGCGGACGGCGGGCGGCTGGCGCTCCTGCACGCGGGATGGCGCGGGCTGGAGGCGGGCATCGCCGAGGCGGGGGCGGCCGCCGTCGGCGGCGATCCGCTGGCAGCGGTCGGTCCGGGGGCCGGTCCGTGCTGCTACGAGGTGGGCGAGGACGTGGCGTCCCGGCTGCGGGCCCGGTTCGGCGACGACGTCGTCCGCGACGGGCACGCCGACCTGTGGCTGTGCGCCGAGCGGGCGCTGCGGCGGGCCGGCGTCGAGTCGGTGGCGGTGGCCGGCGAGTGCACGATCTGCACGCCGCAGCGCTACTTCTCGCACCGCCGCGACAACGGCGTCACCGGGCGCCAGGGGGTGGTGGGGCTGCGTGCTTGACCCCGCCGTCATCCGGACGAACCTGGCGCAGGTGCGCGAGCGTGTCGGCCCCGGTGTCGAGATCCTGGCCGCCACCAAATACGTCGAGCCGGACGACCTGCCTGCGCTGGCCGAGGCCGGCGTCGAGCTGGTCGGCGAGAACCGGTCGGGCGCGCTGCTCGAGAAGCAGGAGCGGTTCGGCGACCTGTTCACCTGGGACTTCATCGGTCACGTCCAGAGCCGCAAGGTGCGAGACATCGCCGGCCGCGTGCGGCTGATCCACGCCGTCGACTCGGTGTCCGCCTGCGGCCAGATCCAGAGCCGCTCGCAGGGGCCGGCGGCCTGCCTGCTGCAGGTCAACGTCGCCGGCGAGGACACCAAGGCGGGGGTCGGGCGCGGCGAGGTGGACGCGTTCCTGGCCGAGGTCGAGCCGCTCGACCACGTGGTCTTCCACGGGCTGATGACGATGCCGCCGTTCGCCGAGGATCCCGAGTCGGCGCGGCCGTGGTTCGCCGCGCTGCGCGAGCTGCGCGACGAGCTCGAGCCGCGGTGGTCGGGCCGTCACGCGTTCCGGCACCTGTCGATGGGCACCAGCCAGGACTACGCGGTGGCGGCCCAGGAGGGCGCGACCATCGTCCGCGTCGGCAGCGTGCTGTACTCCGGGTAGGCTCTCGTCCATGGAGGTCTTCAACCTGGCAACGGGCGAGCTGGGACGCGACCACGGCGACATCGACGGCTGGCGCGCACGGTCTCAGCGCATCGGCAACCGGCTCGGCGCCGAGGACATCGGCGGCACCGTCTACGAGCTCGAGGACGGCCAGCGAGTCTGGCCGTACCACTACCACCACGGCGTCGAGGAGTGGCTGCTCGTGATCGACGGCGCACCCCTCCTGCGAGGGCCCGACGGCGAGCGGGTGATGCGGCCCGGCGACATCGTCTGCTTCCCGTCCGGCGATGCCGGCGCGCACGATGTGCGCGGCCCCGGCCGATTCCTGCTCGTCTCCGCGGCGCAGCCGACGTCGGTCTGCGTCTATCCGGACAGCGACAAGGTCGGCACCCGGCCGGCGACCGGCGACGATCGCCTGGACTTCCGTCGCGCAGACGCCGTCGGCTACTGGGACGGCGAGCGGTGAGCGCCAACGTCTTCGACCTCGTTCCCGAGGCGGACGAGTCGGATCCGCCCGGCTACGGCGCCGGCACCACCCGCGTCGGCCCACTGGTGGGCGGCGAGGCGATGGGGATGTCGGTGTACGCGCTGCCGCCGGGCCAGAGCATCTGCCCGTACCACTACGAGCTGGCCGAGGAGGAGTGGCTGGTCGTGCTGTCCGGGTCGGCGACGGTGCGGACGCCTGAGGGTGAGCAGGTGCTGGGGCCGTGGGACGCGGTGTGCTTCGCGCCCGGCGAGGGCGGCGCGCACAAGGTGACGAACGCGACCGGCGAGCCGCTGCGAGTGGCCATGCTGTCGACCAAACCGCCGATCAGCGTGTGCGTGTATCCCGACTCCGGCAAGGTCGGCGTCTGGCCGCCCGGCAAGCTGTTCCGGCTGGGCGACGCGGTGGACTACTGGGAGGGCGAGCGGTGAGCGGACCCGGCCGTCAGGATCCGGTGGCGCGGGACGAGGTCGAGGCGCTGGTCGCCGCCCGCAGCGAGCTGCCGGAAGGGCACGACGAGGAGCTGATCGACGCGTTCATGGAGCGGGTCTCCGCCGAGATCGACGCGCGGGTCGACCAGCGCCTGGCGGAGCAGGAGGACGACGACGACTACCCCGTGCCGGGGCAGATCGGCGTCGCCATCGGCTCGATCGCGCTGGGCATCCCGGTGACCGCCGTGGCCGGGAGCACGGCCGAACTGCCGGGCGTGGTTGTGGCCTGGATCGGTATCGTCCTGGTCAACGTGCTGTTTGCGCGGTCGCGTCGTTAGCGGCCCCATGGCAGGATTCGTCCCGCCGGGCCGGTAAAGTGTCCGGTGATGAGCGTTCGTGACTTCTGGAACCGCACCCAGGTCTACTTCGGAATCAAGGAGGAGGACTGGGACGACGACTACTTCGACGACGACGGCTCGGCCGCGCACGAGGACCTCGAGCGCAGCTACAGCGAGCGCCCGAACGTCCGCCGGCTGAACCCGCGGCGACGCAACGAAGAGGCCGACGACATCTTCTCGGAGGAGCCGCCCAGCCGGGTGGTCAGCGCCCGTGGCCGCTCACGCGGCCGGTCGAGCTCCGTCGTCTCAAACGGCCATCCACCGGAGGCGCCGCGCGCCGCGCCCCAGGTCGGGCTGGTCGTCCCGCGGTCGTTCAACGACGCGCAGAAGGTCGCGGACAGCCTCAAGTCCGAGGTGCCGGTGATCGTCAACCTGCAGACCGCCGAGTCCGACCTGGCGAAGCGGCTGATCGATTTCTCCAGCGGCCTCACCTACGCGCTCGACGGTTCCATGCAGCGCGTCGCCGACCGCGTGTTCCTGCTGACGCCGGCCAGCGTGACCGTCACCGCCGAGGACAAGGCGATGCTGATGGAGCGCGGCTTCTTCAACCAGTCCTGACGCCCTCGGGGGGCGCGGGCACGGTACGCTGCGCCGCACCATGGGCGAGTCGGATCCCATCCTCGGACTGATCGGCGCAGGCAACATGGCCGGCGCGATGGTGCACGGCTGGGTGCGCGCCGACGAGGGCATCGCGGGCAGGCTGCTGGTCACCGACCGCGGCTCCGGGCGGGCCGCGGCACTGGCCGAGCGCCATGGCGTCCGCCACGTCGCCAGCAACCACGATCTGGTCGAGCAGGCGGACGTCGTCGTGCTGTGCGTCAAGCCGATCGACGTCGAGCGCGTGCTGCGCGAGGTCAGCGACCTGATCACGCCCAGCAAGGCGATCGCGTCCGTCGCCGCCGGCGTGCGCACGGCGACGCTGGAGACGATCCTGGACGTCGACGCGCCGGTGTTCCGGTTCATGCCGAACGTCGGCGTGCAGGTGGGCCGGGGGACGCTCGCGTACTCGTCCGGCCGGTTCATCGACACGGTCGCAGAGCAGACGGTGCTCGGCGCCTTCCGGGCGCTGGGCGAGATCGTCCCGCTGGAGGAGCGGCAGTTCGACGCCGCGACCGCCCTGTCCGGCTCCGGCCCGGCGTTCCTCGGCCTGATCATCGAGGCGTTCGAGGACGCCGGCGTCGTCAACGGACTGAGCTATCCGCAGGCTCGCGAGCTGATCCTGTCGACCGTCTCCGGCACGGCCGACCTGCTGCGCGACGAGGATCTGGCGTGCAGCGCGCTGCGCCGGATGGTCACGTCGCCGGGCGGCACCGCCGCCGCCGGGCTCGCCGAGATGGAGCGCAAGGGCGTGCGCGGCGCCGTCATCGACGGCGTGTCGGCCGCGATGCGCCGCGCCGGAGAGCTCGGCTGATGAGCGTCGACACTGTCGTCGCGTTCGTCAGCTGGTGCTTCTATATCTACACCCTCTTTCTGCTGCTCCACATCCTGCTGTCGTGGTTCCAGCTGCCGTACAACCCGCTGCTCAACAAGGTGCGGGGCGTGCTGTACGACGCGTGCCAGCCGTACCTCAACCTGTTCCGCGGCCTGATCCCGCCGATGGGCGGGCTCGACCTGTCGCCGATCATCGCCTTCATCGTGCTCTACGCGGCCAACAGGATCGTGGTCGCCATCCTGCTCGCGTTCACCTGAGCCGGGAGGACTCCGCCGGACCGCGGCGAAACCGCGGACATGGCTATCTCACCCGCAGAACTCAGGCACCAACGACCCTCGCGGCGGCTGCTCGGCTACCGCTGCGCTGAGGTCGACCAGATCATGCTCGACGCGACGCAGGCGTTCGAGACCGTATGGAGCGATCGCGCCGACCTCGAGGACCGCGTCCATGAGCTCGAGGTGCGCCTCAACGAGGTGACCGACACCGAGTCGGCGCTGCGTGACGCGCTGGTCACCGCGCAGCGGGCCGCCGACGAGATGCGGGCCGCAGCGTCGCGTGAGGCCGAGAACGCCGTCCGCGAGGCCGAGATGCGGGCCCGCGAGATCGTGCACAAGGCCTACGCCGAGCGCGACACCGTGCGTCGCGAGGTAGAGGGCCTGCGGGCCGAGGAGCAGCGCTTCCGCGCGCGCCTCCGGTCGTTGCTGGGGACGACGCTGCAGACCGTCCGCGACCATGAGGAGCTGCTCGCCAGGAACAGCTCCGCCGCCTAGGAGCGGATGGACCGGCCGGTATACTGGCCGGGGTATGACCGTCGACCGCGAGATCCGGGAGGGGCGCGGGTGATCGAGCGCCTGCCCGACCCGGTCGAGCGGCTTCCCGACCCCGATCCGCCTCCCGAACGGGCGGGCTCTCTGCAGTGGGTGGGGATGCTCAGCGTCGCCGTGGTCGCGATCGTCGCCGACCAGGTCACGAAGCGACTGGTGGCCGATCGGGTGGGGATGGACGAGGTGCACAAGGTGCTGCCGTTCCTGGACGTCCGCCACGTCCGCAACACCGGCATCGCATTCGGCGTGTTCCCGGACAGGCTGGAGCTGGTATCAGTGGCGACGGCGGTCGCCGTGGCGTGGATGCTGCTGCACTTCGCACGCTCCGGTGCGCGGCACGTGCTGTTCCCGGTCGCGCTGGGGCTGATCATCGGCGGCAGCGTCTCGAACCTGGTCGACCGGCTCCGCCAGGGCTACGTCACCGACTTCATCCACCTCAGCTACTGGCCGACGTTCAACCTGGCCGACAGCTTCATCGTCACCGGGGTCGTGCTGCTGCTGATCGGCGTCGCCCGTCTCGAGCACCATCCGGGCCGCGCCAAGCCGGCGTCGCTGAACGAAGCCTGATGCCCGAGTCGTCCGTCGGCGCGGACGCGGCCGGCGTCCGGCTCGACCGGTTCCTGGCCGCCCGCGAGGAGGTTGGAACCCGCGCCCGCGCCGAGCGGCTGATCGACGGCGGCGGCGTGCTGGTGGACGGCGTCGCGCGGCCAAAGTCGCACCGGCTGGCCGCCGGGTCGGTGGTCGTGTTCCCGGAGCCTGCGCCGTCGGAGGTCGACCTCGAACCCGCCGCGATCGACATCGACGTGGTGTGGGAGGACGAGCACCTGATGATCGTCGACAAGCCCGCTGGGCTGGTCGTCCACCCGGCGCCGGGTACGACCGGGCCGACGCTCGTGCACGCGCTGCTGGGACGGGTCGGGGGAGGGGAGAAGGCGCGGCCGGGCATCGTCCACCGCCTCGACCGGGACACGTCCGGCCTGCTGGTGGTCGCCCGCGACGACCGGACGCTGGGCAAGCTGCAGGGCATGCTGCGCCGCCGCCGCATCGAGCGCACCTACTCGGCGCTCGTCCGCGGCCGGCCGCGCTCGTGGCGGGGCGCGATCGAGGCGCCGGTCGGACGCGATCGCCGCCATCCGACGCGGATCTCGCTGGACACCGACCACCCGCGCGACGCGGTCACACACTTCGAGGTGGCCGAGCTGCTGGAGCGCCACGCGCTGCTCGAGGTGCGCCTCGAAACCGGACGGACGCACCAGATCCGAGTGCACCTGGAGGCGATCGGGCTGCCGGTTGCGGGCGATCCGACCTACGGCCACGGGCCCGAGCTGGGTTTGGAGCGCCAGTTCCTGCACGCATCGACGCTGGGCATGGCGCACCCCTGGACGGACGAGCCGCTCATGCTCTCCTCGCCGCTGCCCGATGACCTTTCCGGCGCTCTGCAACGCGCCCGGGGATAGCCTCTCCGCTACACTCAGCACGTTCTCTACCCACCCGCGACCCCCGGGGAACACCCGGCGGCCGGCGGTGCCCATGCGAGCAGCAGGGTTCCGGCCACCGCCCCGGGCGAAGACAATCGAACCGACAGCAAGGAGGACATGCACATGTCCGCAGTCACGATGCGTGAGCTGCTCGAAGCCGGGGTGCACTTCGGCCACCAGACGCGGCGCTGGAACCCGAAGATGCGCAGGTACATCTTCGGCGAGCGCGGCGGCATCTACATCATCGACCTGCAGCAGTCGATCGAGCTCCTGCAGACCGCCCACGACTACGTCCGCAACATCTCGGAGCGGGGCGGCACGGTGCTGTTCGTCGGCACCAAGAAGCAGTCGCAGGACGCGGTCGAGGAGCAGGCCCGGCGCGTCAGCATGCCGTACGTCAACCACCGGTGGCTGGGCGGACTGCTGACCAACTACCGGACGATCCAGGAGCGGATCGCCAGCCTGCACGAGCTGCGCCGCCAGAAGACCGAGGGCCAGCTCGAGCTGCTGCCGCCCAAGGAGCGCCAGGTGACGCTCTCCGAGCTGGAGAAGCTGGAGACCAACCTCGGCGGGATGGCGGACACCAAGCGGCTGCCCGACGCCGTGATCGTGATCGACATGAAGAAGGAAGCGCTGGCTGTGCGCGAGGCGCGGCGGCTGGGGATCCCCGTCGTCGGCCTGGTGGACACCAACTGCGACCCGGATGACGCCGACTTCGTCATCCCGGGCAACGATGACGCCATCCGCTCGACGGGGCTGATCATCCGCGTCCTGGCCGACGCGGTCGCGCTTGGCCAGGCCAAGAACATCAAGGTCACGGACTTCGACGCCGCTGTCGATGCGGAGGCCCCGGCCGACGGCGAGACGCCCGCGGCTCCCGCCGAGGGGGAGGCCCCGACCGCTCCCGCCGAGGGGGAGGCCCCGGCCGCTCCGCAGGCAGAGGCAGAGGCAGAGGCAGAGGCGCCCGCCGCCCCGGAGCCGCCAAACGCACAGGAGCCCGAGCCGGCCGCGGTGGCCGCCGTCGTTGACGACCAGACGAGCAGCGAGGAAAAGACGAGTGAGTGACGTGGCGTATACGCCGGCGGCCTCCGAGGTGAAGGCACTTCGCGAGGCAACCCAGGCCGGCATGATGGATTGCAAGCGGGCCCTCGAGGAGACGGGGGGCGACTTCGACGCGGCGGTCAAGCTGCTGCGCGAGAAGGGCATCGCCTCGGCCGGCAAGCGCGCGGGGCGGGGTACGGGTGAGGGCGCCGTGGCGACCTACGTCCACTCCGGCGGTCGGATCGGCGCGATGGTCGAGGTCGGGTCGGAGACCGACTTCGTGGCCCGCAACGACGGCTTCCAGGAGTTCGCCCGCAAGGTGGCCATGCAGGTGGCGGCCGGCCGGACGCTCCGGTTCGTGTCGGAGGACGAGATCCCCGACGACTTCAAGGCGTCCGAGCTCGAGATCTTCCGCGGCAAGGCCGCGGCGGAGGGCAAACCGGAGAACATGCTGGACAAGATCGCCGAGGGCATGTGGAAGAAGTCCCTGTCCGAGGTTGTGCTGCTGAACCAGCCGTCGATCCGGCCCGAGGACGACGGCAAGACGATCGAGACGATCCGCGCCGAGCTGTCCGGCACGATCGGCGAGAACATCGAGATCAAGCGCTTCGCGCGGTTCGAGGTGGGCGAGGAGTGAGCGCCCCGGCCTTCCGTCGGCTGCTGCTCAAGCTGTCGGGCGAGGCGATGATGGGTGATCGCCCGTACGGGCAGGACCCGGATCGCATCGCAGCCATCTCCGCGGCGATCGACGAGGTTCGGTCGATGGGCGTCGAGGTGGCCATCGTGATCGGCGGCGGCAATGTGCTCCGCGGCACCCAGGAGGCGGCCCGCGGCATGGACCGCGCGACGGCTGACTACGCCGGCATGCTGGCGACGCTGCTGAACGCGCTGACCATCCAGGACTCGCTGGAGAAGCTCGGTGCGTACACCCGGGTGATGTCGGCGATCGACGTGTCCGAGGTGGCCGAGCCGTACATCCGGCGGCGGGCGATCCGGCACCTGGAGAAGGGCCGCGTCGTGATCTTCGCGGCTGGCACCGGCAACCCGTTCTTCACGACGGACACCGCGGCGGCCCTGCGTGCTCTGGAGATCGGCGCCGAGGCGATCCTGATGGGCAAGAACGGGGTGGAGGGCGTGCTCGACGCCGATCCCCGCGAGAAGCCCGACGCGCAACTGATCCCGGCGATCACGCACATCGAGGCGATCGAGCGTGGGCTGAGGGTGATGGACACGACGGCGCTCTCCCTGTGCATGGACAACAGGCTCCCCATCTACGTGTTTAATCTCGACGACGCCGGGAACATCGCCCGGCTGGCGCGCGGCGAGCGGCTGGGAACGATCGTCGCCGCCGCGACCAGCGATCTGGAAGCGCAGGTGACTTGATGATCGACGACGTGCTGGCGGATGCCTCCCGCCGGATGGACAAGACGGTCGAGAACACGAAGCACGAGTTCACGACCATCCGCACCGGCCGGGCATCGGCCGCGCTGCTCGACCGCATCCAGGTGGCCACGTACGGCACGAAGATGCCGATCAACCAGCTCGCCACGATCGGCGTGCCCGAACCCCGGCTGCTGACCGTCACGCCCTTCGACAAGTCGACGATCAAGGACATCGAGAAGGCGATCCTGGAGTCCGACCTGGGGCTGACGCCGGCCAACGACGGGTCGCTGATCCGGCTGCCGATCCCTCAGCTGACCGAGGAGCGGCGCAAGGAGCTGGTCAAGCAGGTGCGGCACCTGGCGGAGGAGGGGCGCGTCGCCGCCCGCAACGTCCGCCGCGATGCGCTGCACAGCCTGAAGGACGCCGAGAAGAACGGCGAGACCGGCGCCGACGACGTTCACCGTGCCGAGGACCGGCTGCAGAAGGTCACGGACGAGCACGTCTCGAAGATCGAGGATGCGCTGAAGGCCAAAGAGGCCGAGATCATGGAGGTCTGACGCAACAACGGGGTCAGACCCCTTTGTTTGCGTCAGAGCACCGCACCACGGTGTAACAACGGGGTCTGACCCCGTTGTTACACGCCGTCGCTAGCGCACCGTGCGGCGCAGCTCGCCGAAGGAGCCGGCCGGGTACGCACCGGCGGGGACGCGGCGACCGCGGACGCCGGCCATGACCAGCAGCGAGCTGACGCCGATGCCCAGCAGTGCGCAGGCCAGCGTGTCCAGGGCGAGCGTCGGCAGGTACGCGGAGGACGCGTGGATCCGCGCCTCGCCGATGATCAGCAGCGCCGATCCGGCGACCATGTCGCCGATCAGCATGGCGGCGAAGGCCGGGCCGACGTCGATCCGGTACCCGGACAGCGAGGGGAGGAGCACCGCCAGCAGCAGGGCGGCGATCATCGCCTCGAGCAGCCCGCCGCCGACCAGCACCAGCTTCCAGTGCGGCGTCAGCGTCGGCGCCTCCTCGGCGCCGAAGAAGAACAGCGGCGCCGTCACCGAGCCGACCACCAGCTTCGTGACCCACGCACCGGCGACACCGCTCACGGCGACGCCCACGAGCACTCCAACACCTCGCATGACCCAACTCCTTCGTCGATCAGACCCGATTCCGTTCTACACCGGTCCCGGCCATGTGCAACCCGGCCAACGCGAATCCTCTTGAATACCCCCGAGATGTCCCCCCGTCTCCGTCAGCGCGCCGAGCGGATCGCGCGCCTGTTCCGCCTTCGCCGCGTCACGGACGTCGAGCCCCAGCTGCCCGACACCGCCACGGCGGTCGCCGTGATCATGGACGGCAACGGCCGCTGGGCTCGCCGCCGCGGGCTGCCCACGCTGGCCGGCCACCGTGCGGGCACCGCCGCGCTGCGCCGCACCGTCGAGGCCGCCCCCGGGCTGGGCGTGCGCAGCCTGGCCGTCTACGCGTTCTCGACCGAGAACTGGGGCCGCTCCGAGCAGGAGGTCACAGACCTGATGGGACTGTTCGCCGACACGATCCGCGAGCAGTTCCCCGACCTGCACCGCCAGGGCGTCCAGGTGCGCTTCGTCGGCCGCCGCGACCGCTGCCCCGACGACCTGCTCCAGCTGATGGCCGACATGGAGGAACGCACTGCGGCCAACGGCCGGCTGACGCTGTGGGTGGCGTTCGACTACGGCGGTCGTGACGAAGTCGTCGAGGCGACTCGCGCCCTGCTCCGCGAGGGCGCCGACCCGGAGACCGTGGACGAAAGCGCCTTCCGTGCCCATCTGTACGCTCCCGGGATGCCCGACCCGGACCTCGTGATCCGCACCAGCGGGGAGCTGCGGATCTCGAACTTCCTGCTGTGGCAGTCGGCCTACTCGGAGCTGCATTTCACGCCGACGCTGTGGCCGGACTTCGGCGAGGACGACCTGCGGGAGGCGCTGGCCGCCTACGGCGCCCGCAGGCGGCGGTACGGGCGCCGGTGAGCGGCCTGGGATCGCGGGTCGCGATCGCCGTCCCCCTGGGAGCGGTCGCTCTGTTCGCCGTGTACCAGGGCGGCTGGCTGCTGGTGGCGCTGGCGCTGGCCGGGGGCCTGGTCGCCACCCATGAGTACTGCGCGATGACCCGCGAGCTGCGCCCGCTGACGATCGCCGGGTTCGCAGGCGTCGCCGCGGTGATCATCGCCGTCCACCAGGGCGGCCTGGCCTGGGGCCTGGCGGCGGTGTTCGGCACCCTGGTCGTCGCCTTCTGGCTGTCGGCCATCGCGGACGTCCGTCAGACGGCGACCGTGCAGCTCGCGGTCACGCTGTTCGGCGTCGCGTGGATCGGGCTGGGGCTCGGGTTCCTGATCGCCGTCCGGGACGCCTCCGGGCCGGACGACTGGGGGCGCCAGCTGCTGTTCGCCGTGGTCGGCGCCGTCTGGGCGTCGGACATCTTCGCGTACTTCGGCGGGCGGATGTTCGGCCGCCGCAAGCTGGCGCCCGCCATCTCGCCGAACAAGACGGTCGAAGGGCTGCTGGCCGGCCTGCTGTTCGGCACCGCCGTGGGCTTCTTCGTGCTCTACGACCAGCCCTCGAGCGACCCGGTGACCGCGGGCCAGGCGCTGATGCTGGCCGCGGCGATCGCCATCGCATCGCCGGTCGGCGACCTGTTCGAGTCCTACATCAAGCGCGACATGGACGTGAAGGACACCGGAAGCCTGCTGGGCAGCCACGGCGGCGTGCTCGACCGGATCGACGCGCTGCTCTTCGCCGGCGCCGCCGTCTACTTCGTCGCGCTGGCCATCGACCGCGCATAGCGCACTTCTATCGGCGCGTGTAGTGTGATTGCCGTGGACAACGCGATGCGGCAGGAGGTCAGCGGAAAGGCAGTTGCGTCGCTCGCGCTGGGCGTGATCTCGTTCTTCGCGCTGCCGTTCATCGGCGGTGTCCTGGCGCTCATCCTGGGCTGGATGGCGAAGACCGAGATACGCGAGCACCCGGCCGTCACGGGTGAGGGATACGCCACGGCAGGAATCATCCTCGGCGTCGTCAACGTGCTCGGCAGCCTGCTCATGTTCTTCCTGTTCTTCACGGCCACCGCTGTGACCGTGAACGTCGGCGGCTGACCGCGCGCCTAAGGGCGCGTCAATACCCACCGGTAGAATGAGGAGGGTGAAGTCTGTCGCCGTTCTCGGCGCGACCGGCTCGATCGGCGTCCAGGCGCTCGAGATCGTGCGCGACCACCCCGAACTGTCCGCCTGCGCGCTCGCAGCGCACTCCAACGCCGAGGCGCTGGTCGCGTCGGCGACCGCCCATGGGGTCGAACGGATCGCGCTCGTCGACCCGGCCGCCGCCGCCCGCGCCCGCACGATCTTTGACGGTCATGTGCTGGAGGGCGAGGCCGGCGTGGTTGAGCTGGTACGCGACGCCGGCGCCGACACGGTGCTGAACGCGATCGTCGGCGCGGCCGGGCTGGCCGCGACCC
The DNA here is from genome assembly GCA_963809205.1 of uncultured Actinomycetes bacterium. GTDB lineage: Bacteria > Actinomycetota > Thermoleophilia > Gaiellales > JAICJC01 > DATLLN01. The sequence continues at coordinate 270,815 of CAWEIS010000003.1, forward strand.
TGGCCACGTTCGAGGCCGGCGCCGACCTGGCCCTGGCCAACAAGGAGAGCCTGATCGCCGGCGGGCCGCTGGTGCTGGCCGCGGCCGAGCGTGCGAACCGCGCGATCCTGCCGGTCGACAGCGAGCATTCGGCGATCTGGCAGTGCCTCGGCGACGCCCGGCCGGACACCGTCGAGTCGCTGGTGATCACCGCCTCGGGTGGCCCGTTCCGCGGCCTCTCCGCCGCCGACCTCGCCGCCGTCACGCCCGACCAGGCGCTCGCCCATCCCACCTGGTCGATGGGCGCCAAGATCACGATCGACTCGGCGACGCTGATGAACAAGGGGCTCGAGGTGATCGAGGCCCACTTCCTGTTCGGCGTGCCGTACGAGCGCATAGAGGTCGCCGTCCACCCGCAGTCGATCGTCCACGCGATGGTGCGGTTCCGCGACGGTGCGCTGCTGGCGCACCTCGGGCTGCCCGACATGCGCGTGCCGATCTCCTACGCGCTGACGTACCCGGAACGCGCTGAGACGCCGGCGCCGCGGCTCGACCTGGCGTCGCTGACGCTCGAGTTCGAGCCGCCCGACCCCGGCGTCTTCCGCTGCCTCGCGCTGGCCCGCGCGGCCGGTGAGGCCGGCGGCACGGCGCCCTGCGCCCTGAACGCCGCGAACGAGGTGGCGGTGGAGGCGTTTCTGGCCGGTGGCCTGCCGTTCCCCGGCATCGCCGACGTGGTCGAGCGGGTGCTCGGGCAGATCGAGGTCGCGCCTGTGGCGTCGGTCGAGCAGGTGCTCGACACCGACAGGCTGGCGCGACGGATGGCCGGCGATGCGGTGGCGGTGGCGGCGTGAGCTACTTCGTCGCGGTCGCCGGACTGCTGATCCTGATCCTCGTCCATGAGGCGGGGCACTTCCTGGCCGCCAAGGCCGTCGGCATGCGGGCGATCCGCTTCTCGATCGGGTTCCCACCCCTAATCGCTCGGCGCCAGATCGGCGACACGGAGTACGCGCTGGGCGCCATCCCGTTGGGCGGCTACGTGAAGATCCCGGGCATGAACCGCCCCGAGGCGGGCGACCTATGGGAGGTCGGCGACCTGCTCGACCGCTCCGAGAGCCTGCCGCAGGCGGACGCCGCGGCGATCGGCATCGTCTACGACGAGGCCAGCCGCGACCTCGCGCAGGGCCGGATCGACGCCGCCGCCGTGCACGTCGTCGAGCTGAAGCGGCTGGTCGCGGCCGCCGAGCCTCACCTGACGACGGCCGAGCGCCGCCGGCTGGAGAAGATGTTCGAGCGGTTCGAGCAGGCCGGCGACCCCAAGGCGTACTGGCGGTGCAGCAGCATGCGCCGGCTGATCGTGATCCTGGCCGGGCCTTTCATGAACCTGGTCGCAGCGTTCCTGATCCTGATGTTCGTTGCCGCCACCGGCAAGCCGCAGCCGGCCGAGCCGGTGCCCGCCGTCGCGGCGGTGATCAAGGGATCGCCTGCGGTCGCGGCGGGGCTGCAGGCGGGCGACCGGATCGTCACCGTCGACGGCACACCCGTGCGCTCGTTCTCGGATGTGCGCTCGGCGATCGAGGGATCGAACGGCTCGCCGATCACGATCGTTGTGAAGCGCGACGGGCAGCGGGTGGCGCTGCCGCCGGAGCGGCCCTACCGCTCGGACGGCCGCTGGCTGTACGGCTTCCAGCCTGACGTCCGTTACCACACGACGTCGGTGCCGCTGGTCGATGCGCCCAAGGACGCGGCGTCGGTGCTGTGGAGCATGACGTCGGGCACGTTCGGCGCCCTGGCCGACATGGGCTCGTCGAGCGGCCGTGGCCAGGTCTCGAGCACGGTCGGCATCGTCCGCTACACCGCCGACGTGGCCGACATCGGCGCCGCCTACTACCTGACGGTGATCGCGCTGATCTCGCTCTCGCTGGCGATCTTCAACCTGCTGCCGCTGCTGCCGCTGGACGGCGGCCACGTGCTGTTCATCCTCATCGAGCGGCTGCGCGGCCGGCCGATCTCGCGCGGCGCGTTCGAGCGGGCGTCGGTGGTCGGCATCGCGCTGATCCTGGTGCTGTTCGTGATCGGGCTGCAGAACGACCTGAACGGGATCATCGGCACCAGCTCGAACCCGTGACCGGCCGGCTGCGCTTCGCCGACGTCGGCGAAGGCGACCTGCCCGACCTGCTCCAGATCAGCCTCTCGCATCCCGAGTTCCTCGACCCTGACCGAGGGCTCTGCGGGCGAGCACGGGCACTACGACCTGGAGATGCTGCAGCGCGACTGGTGCCTGGGCACGCTGGAGCCGGGCCGCCGGCAGCTGGTGGGCCGGCTGGCCGACGGCGCCGCGGCGGTGCGGCTCGACCTGCTCGACCGCAACCCGCGCGACGGCTTCCCTGGATCGGCCTGCTGATGGTGCACCGCGACCACGGCCGGCAGGGTCTGGGCCGCGAGGCCGCGGCGTCGTCGGTGGAGCTGCTCGGCGGGCCGCCGGTACCCCTCGGCGTGCTCGACGGCAACGCGCCGGCGCTGGCGTTCTGGACGCGGCTGGGCGTCGTCGAGGTCGAGCATCGCGACGACCGAGGCGGCCTGGTCGTGATGGAGCTTCCGGCCGCCTGAGGCCGGTATCCTCCGCCTGATGAGCAGCGAGCGACAGATCGTGGTGGGCGGCGTTCCGATCGGCGGCGGAGCGCCGGTCGTCATCCAGTCGATGACGCTGACCAACACCCACGACGTCGAGGCGACCCTCGCGTCCATCCGGCGGCTGCATGAGGCGGGGTGCGACCTCGTCCGGGTCGCCGTCCCCGGCCGCTCGGACGCCGATGCGCTGCCGGCGATCGTCGCCTCCTCGCCGCTGCCGGTGATCGCGGACATCCACTTCAACGCATCTCTGGCGCTGCGGGCGATGGACGCCGGCGTCGCGTCGGTGCGGATCAACCCTGGCAACATCGGCGGCGACGACAAGGTCGAGCAGGTCGTCCGCCGGGCGAAGGAGACCTCCACGCCGATGCGGATCGGCGCCAACTTCGGCTCGCTCCCCGACCACCTGCGCCAGTTCGCGACCAACGATCCCGCGGGCGCGCTGGTCGAGGCGGCGCTCGAGGAGGTGCGCCTGCTGGAACGGCTGGACTACCGCGAGTTCAAGATCTCGGTCAAGTCGTCGTCGGTGCCCGTGATGATCCAGGCCTATCGGCGGCTGTCCGAGCAGGTGCCCTACCCGCTGCACCTCGGCGTCACCGAGGCTGGGCCGGCATTCACCGGAACGGTCAAAAGCGCCGTCGGGATCGGCTCGCTGCTCGCCGACGGGATCGGGGACACGCTCCGCGTCTCGCTGACCGCCGACCCGGTGGAGGAGGTCAAGGTCGCGTGGGAGATCCTTCGGTCGCTGGGCCTGCGGCACCGCGGCCCGATGATGATCGCCTGCCCCTCGTGCGGCCGCACCAACGTCGACGTCCTCGACCTGGCCGGCGAGGTCGAGGCGCGCCTGACCGGCTACGACGAGGTGTTCGAGGTGGCCGTGATGGGCTGCGCCGTGAACGGGCCGGGGGAGGCCGGGGACGCCGACTTCGGCATCGCCGGTGGCCGCGACGCCGGCTTCATCTACGCGCACGGCGAGGTGCTGCGCAAGGTCACGCAGGCCGAGCTGGTCGACGAGCTGTTCCGCGAGGTGGACGCGTGGATCGCCGCCGGCATGCAGCGGCCCAGGCGCAAGACGCGGAAGCTCGCGCTGCCGGTCGTCAGCTAGCGGACGGCTCGCCGGCGCTCGCGGCGGGCGCAGTAGTAGGCGTCGAAGCGGGCGTGCTTCGCCAGGTACGCCTCGAGCTGGGACAGCCCGAAGGCGAACCATTCGCCGACGTACCGGTCGTCGATCTGGGTGGGTGGTGCGGACATGCAGGAGCATCGGCTCGCCGATCGGGCGATGGCATCCCCGTGCTGCGGTATCGCGAACGCCCCCGAACGGTGTGTTGGCCTCACAGTCAACAGGATCGTGCGGCGCTCCGGCTCCGTCACCCTCGCACAGTAGACTGGCCCGGATGGCGCCGGCTCGATCGCCCTACGTCCACCTCCACGTGCACAGTGAGTACTCGATCCTCGACGGCGCCTGCCGGATCGGGCCGCTGATCGAGCGCGCCGCCGCGCTCGACATGCCGTCCATCGGGCTGACCGACCACGGGTCGATGGCGGGCGCCGTGGAGTTCACCAAATCGGCCGAGAAGCAGGGCGTCAAGCCGGTACTCGGCTGCGAGATGTACGTGGTCGACGACCACGCCGCGCGCACGCAGAAGGAGCGGCGCGCGCACCTGACGCTGCTGGCCGAGACGACCGAGGGCTACCACAACCTGATCCGGTTGGTCTCGCTCGGCTACCTGGACGGCTACTGGTACAAGCCGCGCGTCGACTTCTCCCAGCTGGAGCAGCACGCCGATGGCATCGTCGCGCTCTCCGGCTGCCTGTCCGGACGCGTCAGCAAGGCGCTGATCGACGGGGACGGCAAGGGCGCGCGCACCGAGCTCGACCGGCTGGTGCAGATCTTCGGGCGCGACGACGTCTACGTCGAGGTGCAGGACGGCGGCATCGACGTGCAGACGCGGATCCTGCCCGACCTGATCGCGCTGGCCAAGGACAGCGGGCTGCCGATGGTCGGGACGGGCGACGTCCACTACCTGACGCGGGACGACGCGATCCCGCACGAGGCGATGCTCTGCATCCAGACGCAGGACACCATGGACAACCCCAACCGGTTCCGGTTCTCGAACCACGAGTTCTATCTGAAGAGCTCGGACGAGATGTACCAGCTGATGGCCGGCCGGTTCGGCGAAGACATGCTGCAGCGCACGGTGGAGATCGCCGAGCGCTGCTCGGCCGAGGTCGGGCTGGGCGCGATGCACCTGCCCAGGTTCGAAGTGCCCGAGGGCACGAACGCCGTGTCGTACCTGCGCGACCTGGCCGAGCAGGGGCTGCGCGAGCGCTACGGATCGGAGACGCCAGAGCTGCGGCACCGCCTCGAGTTCGAGCTGAAGACGATCGAGGAGATGGGCTTCCCGGACTACTTCCTGATCGTCTGGGACTTCATCCGGTTCGCCCGCGAGAACAGCATCAGCGTTGGCCCCGGCCGCGGCTCGGCGGCGGGCTCGCTGGTCGCCTACTGCCTGCGCATCACCGACCTCGACCCGATGCGCTACACGCTGCTGTTCGAGCGCTTCCTGAACCCCGGCCGCAAGAGCATGCCGGACATCGACGTCGACTTCGCCGTGGCCGGCCGCGAGCACGTGATCAACTACGTCGCCGAGAAGTACGGCCGCCGGAACGTCGCCCAGATCATCACCTTCGGCAAGATGCAGCCGAAGGCGGCGATCAAGGACGCCGGCCGGGTGATGGGCATCCCCTACGGCGTGGTCGACCGGATCGCCAAGATGGTGCCCGAGGGGCCGAAGGTCTCGTTCGACGAGTGCATGAAGCCGGGCGCCGAGCTGCGCAAGACGTACGACGTCGACGAGACGGCGAAGAGCATCGTGGACATGGCGCGGCCACTGGAGGGCGTCGTTCGCAACGACTCGATCCACGCCGCTGCCGTCGTCATCGGCGACCGCCCGCTGACGGAGTACCTGCCGCTCCAGCAGAAGGGGCCGGAGGCCGAGGTCGTCACGCAGTTCCCGATGAACGACGTCGAGGCGCTGGGCCTGCTGAAGATGGACTTCCTGGGCTTGCGCAACCTCGACGTGATCGACCGCGCGCTCGACCTGATCGAGTCGAGCTCCGGCCGCCGGCTGGCCATGGACGACGTGCCGCTGGACGACGTGCAGACCTACGAGATGCTGGCCCGCGGCGACGCCACAGGCGTCTTCCAGTTCGAGTCGTCGGGGATGCGGGAGGCGCTGCGCGGGGTCAAGCCGACGCACTTCGAGGACCTGATCGCGCTGGTCGCCCTGTACCGGCCTGGGCCGATGCAGAACATCCCGCGGTTCGCCGCGCGCAAGAACGGGCGCGAGGAGGTGACGTACGCCGATCCGCGGCTGGAGGGCGTGCTGGCCGAGACCTACGGCATCACCGTGTACCAGGAGCAGGCGATGCTGATCAGCCGCGAGATCGCCGGCTTCTCGCCCGCCGAAGCGGACGATCTGCGCAAGGCGATCGGCAAGAAGATCGCCGCCCTGATGGCGACGCTCAAGGACAAGTTCATCGACGGCTGCATCCGAAACGGCGTGACGCAGGCGCTGGCCCAGCAGCTGTGGGACGACAATGAGCGCTCGAGCGACTACTCGTTCAACAAGTCGCACGCCGCGTGCTACGCGCTGGTTGCCTACCACACCGCATGGCTCAAGGCGAACCACCCGGCCGAGTACATGGCCGCCCTGATCTCCTCGGTGATGTCGACCAAGGACCGGGTGCCCTACTACGTGTCCGAGTGCGCCGAGATGGGCATCGAGGTGTTGCCGCCCGACGTCAACTCGAGCATGTCCGACTTCGCCGTGGTCGAGGGCCGGATCCGTTTCGGCCTGTCGGCTGTCAAGAACGTCGGCGAGGGGGCTGTGCGCCAGATCATCTCCGCCCGCGAGGACGGCCCGTTCACGTCGATCTGGGAGTTCTGCGAGCGCGTGGACGGCGGCGTGCTCAACCGGCGGATGCTGGAGAGCCTGGTCGCCTGCGGCGCGCTCGACTCGACCGGCGACACGCGCCGGGGGATGACCGAGGTGCTGGAGCAGGCGCTGGGCTCCGGCCAGAAGCAGCAGGCCGACGCGCTGATGGGCCACATGTCGATCTTCGACCTGGGCGACGACGGGGACGATGGCGGTGACGCGCCGGCCGTGTCCCGGTCGCATCCGGCAGTGCCGGAGGGCGAGTGGGACAAGGCCGACCTGCTGAAGCGCGAGAAGGAGACGCTCGGGCTGTACGTCACCAGCCACCCGCTGGCCGACGTCAAGGATCAGCTGGCCCGCCGCGCCGACGTCCAGCTCGCGTCGTTCTCCGGGCTGCGCGACGGCCAGGTGGTGACGGTGGGCGGCCTGGTCACTTCGATGCGCACGCTGGTCACGAAGAAGGGCGACCAGATGGCGTTCGTCGAGCTCGACGACACCACGGCCACGATCGAGGTAATCGTGTTCGCGAACGCGCTGGCGGCCGTCCGGTCGGTGCTCCATCCGGACGCCGTGGTGATGGTCAAGGGCCGGGTCGACCACAAGAGCGAGGGCGAGGTGAAGCTGGTCGCGTTCGAGCTGGCGCCGTTCGAGGCGACCGCCGACTTCGGCGTCGTCAAGCTCCGGGTCGACGCCCGCCACGCCGCGCCGACGGTGATCCACGAGCTGCGCAGCCTGATCGGGGAGCACCCCGGCGACGCGCCGGTGATGCTCGAGCTGGAGACCTCGGAAGGCTCGAAGACGCTGCGCTTCGGGCCCGGATTCCGCGTCCAGCCGGACGGCAACTTCTTCGCCGAGGCGAAGGCTTTGCTGGGCGACGCCGCGCTGATCGCCTAGTGCAGGGTCGCCGACACCGCGATCCAGCCGCCTAACGTCTGGGTGCGGACGACGCGCATGCCGGCGGCGTCGATCGCCACCGCCAGCTCGATCGGGCTGACCGGGTGCAGCGTCAGCTGATGCGCGCGGGGGCCCTTGGCGTCCTCGATCTCGAGCACGTAGTGCAGCGCCCTGCCGCTTCCGTCGGCGAATCGTGCGCGAACGGTGGCGACGCCGTCGCTGCGCCACACGGCCGACTTGGGGCGTTCCGTGAAGTCGCGGATCATCACCAACATCGTGCCGTCCCGCCGTAGCCGCGCGCGCATCCCGCGGAGCGCCACGGCCAGCCGCTCGCGGGGCAGCAGCACGAGGCCGTTGCCCACTGAGACGACGGCGTGATACGGGTTGGTGGTGGCGGCATCGATCGCGTCGGCAGACGCGAGGCGCAGGTCGGCGCGAGGCAGCCGCTGGGCGGCCAGGGCCAGCATGGCCGGCGACTCGTCGACGCCGATCACGGCGTAGCCGAGCATCGACGCCGCCTCGGACGCAAGTCCGCTGCCGCAGGCGACGTCCAGCAGCCAGCCGCCCTCGACCACGGGGAGGTGTCCGGCGAGCACGGTCTTCAGCCGCTCGACCTGCGCGTCCCGATCGGCGTAGGCGAGGTCGTAGTCCGCCGCGACGGCGGGATCCGTGAGGTCGGCGTCGTCCATGCCGTCTGGCGATGGTATCGGCGGCGCCCGACGGGCTCTGGACGGAGGCCGGCCGGTACCCGTCGGGCGAACACCGGTTCGGTACACTGCAGGCATGGCCAAGATGCATGTGTCCGCCGACTACCAGCCGATGGGCGACCAGCCGCGGGCGATCGAGGAGATCACGGAGGCGGTCAACCGGGACGACCGCTACACCACGCTGCTGGGCGCGACCGGCACCGGCAAGACCCACACCGTGGCCAGGGTGATCGAGCGGGTGGAGAAACCGACGCTGGTGATCGCGCACAACAAGACGCTGGCGGCCCAGCTCTGCAACGAGTTCCGCGAGTACTTCCCGCACAACGCGGTCGAGTACTTCGTCTCGTACTACGACTACTACCAGCCCGAGGCGTACCTCCCGGCGAGCGACACCTATATCGAGAAGGACTCGTCGGTGAACGACGACATCGACCGTCTGCGGCATGCGGCGACGGCAGCGCTGTTCACGCGCCGCGACGTCGTCATCGTCGCGTCGGTGTCTTGCATCTACGGCATGGGCAGCCCCGCCAGCTACGAGCGGATGGTGCTGTTCCTGGCCATGGGGGAGGAGCATCCGCGGCAGGCGATCCTCGAGAAGCTGGTGGCGATCCAGTACCAGCGCAACGACGTGCTGCTGGGCCGCGGCAAGATGCGCGTGCGCGGTGACGTGATCGAGGTGCAGCCGGCCAACATGGAGTCGGCGTACCGGATCAGCCTGTTCGGCGACGAGGTCGAGTCGATCATCCACTTCGACCCGCTGACCGGCGAGATGTACGGCAAGCTCGACCACCTGGCCGTCTACCCGGCCACTCACTACGCGATGGAGCGGGAGCAGGTCGAGGCCGCGGTCGGCGCGATCGGCGAGGAGCTGGCCGGCCGGCTGGCCGAGCTGGAGGCCGACGGGAAGATGCTGGAGGCGCACCGGCTGCGCAGCCGCACCGAGTACGACATGGAGATGCTGCGGGAGATGGGCTTCTGCAACGGCATCGAGAACTACTCGCGGATCCTCGAGGGCCGGTCGCAGGGCACCCCGCCGCACACGCTGCTCGACTACTTCCCCGACGACTACCTGATCGTGATCGACGAGTCGCACCAGACCGTGCCGCAGATCGGCGGCATGTACGAGGGCGACCGGTCGCGCAAGCAGACGCTCGTCGAGCACGGGTTCCGGCTGCCCTCGGCGCTGGACAACCGCCCGCTGCGGTTCGACGAGTTCCTCGACCGCGCCCCACAGGTGCTGTTCGTCTCGGCGACGCCCGGCTCGTTCGAGCTGCGCCACTCGACGCACGTGGCCGAGCAGATCATCCGGCCCACCGGCCTGATCGACCCGGAGGTCGAGGTGCGCCCGACCAAGCGTCAGATCGACGATCTGCTGGCCGAGATCCGCGGGCGGGTCGACGCGAACGAGCGGACGCTAGTGACGACGCTGACCAAGAAGATGTCGGAGGACCTGACGGACTACCTGCTGGAGGCGGGCGTCCGCACGCGCTACCTGCACTCCGAGGTGGACACGCTGGAGCGGATCAGGATCATCCGCGAGCTGCGGCTGGGAGAGTACGACGTGCTGGTCGGCGTCAACCTCCTGCGCGAGGGCCTCGACCTGCCGGAGGTGTCGCTGGTGGCGATCCTGGACGCGGACAAGGAAGGCTTCCTCCGCGGCCAGACCGCGCTGATCCAGACGATCGGCCGGGCGGCCCGCAACGTCAACGGCCGGGTGCTGATGTACGCGGACAAGATCACCGAGGCGATCCGCGGCGCGCTCGACGAGACCAGCCGCCGCCGCGCCCTGCAGCTCGCGTACAACGAGGAGCACGGGATCCAGCCGGAGTCGATCCGCAAGGGCGTCTCCGACATCGCCGAGTTCCTGTCGGCGGAGCAGCCGACGGTGCCCGGCAAGCGCCGCCGCGGCGTCCAGACCGAGGGCATGAACCGCGACGAGCTCGAGAAGCTGGTGGTGGAGCTCGAGGAGGAGATGTTCGCCGCCGCCCAGGATCTGCGCTTCGAGTACGCAGCCAAGCTCCGCGACGAGATCAAGCAGCTGCGCCGCGAGCTCAACATGGCCGCCGCCTGAGCAATCGGCAGGATCCGCCGCAGCCGCGGCGAAGCAGTGCCGGAATGCGAAGCGTCGACCACCTGCTCCGTCCGGACGAGCGCATCCGGCTCGTCTCGCGGGAGCATGGGGTGGTGCTGGTCGGGGCGTTCATCCGTGCGACGCTGACGCTGGCGGTTGTCGGCGGCTTGGCCTACGAGCTGGCCGGCGTGCGGTCGATGGGCGTGCTGCCGACGGCGGTCGCGGTGCTGGCCGGCGTGATCGCAGTGCTCGCGCTGACCCGGCTGTGCCGCCGGGTGGGCCGCTGGCACGGCCGCCGGCTGGTGGTCACCGACCGCAAGGTGATTCTCGTCTCCGGGGCGCTCGGACGCCGGGTGACGGCACTCCCCCTGGCCGCGATCGACCAGGTCGAGGTGCGGCGCGTGCATGCGCTGGGGCCCCGCTGTGGCGCGGTGATGATCACCGTCGGCGGGCGTCGCTCGCCGCTGTTCGGACTCCGCCGGCTGCCGCATCCCGAGCGGATGATGGGGCTGATCATGACGCTGGCCGCCGACGCCCGGAGCCATGCCCGGGCGGTGCAGCTGGACGAGCTCTACGCCGCGGACTCGTCGGTCGTGCCCGCCGCCTGGCGCAGCCGGGCCTGAGCGAACACGAACCGCGAGAGGTCGGCGCGCTGCGTGCGGTTGAGGTCGTCGAAGCAGACGCCGTGGACGTTCCCCGCCTCGGCCCGCGCGACCGTTGCCCCGACGTACAACCGGGGTCGCCGGCGAGCCGGTAGAAACGCCGGTTCTCGCTCATCGTTGATCGGGTTGATCGGCGGTTCATGACCCGGAGTTGAGGCCCGCCGTCCGGCTGCCGGTGCTACCATTCACCGAACATGCGTTCGCCTTCGGACAGACTGCTAGACTCAGGCGCGGTTCCCGTTGAACAGGCTGTCGCAGGGGGGTTCGTGCCGCACGAGCAGATCGTGATCCGGGGCGCCCGGGAGCACAATCTCAAGGACGTCACGGTCGCGATCCCGCGCGACAAGCTGGTGGTCATCACGGGGCTGTCCGGCTCCGGGAAGTCCAGTCTGGCGTTCGACACGCTGTACGCCGAGGGCCAGCGCCGGTACGTCGAGTCGCTGTCCGCGTACGCGCGCCAATTCCTGGGCCAGATGGACAAGCCGGACGTCGACTCGATCGAGGGGCTGTCGCCGGCCATCTCGATCGACCAGAAGACGACGACCCGCAACCCGCGGTCGACGGTCGGCACCGTCACCGAGATCTACGACTACCTGCGGCTGCTCTATGCGCGCATCGGCCATCCCCACTGCCCGGTGTGCGGAAAGCCGATCTCCGGCCAGTCGGCCGAGCAGATCGTCGACCAGGTGCTGGCGTTGCCAGCCGGGACACGGTTCACCGTCGACGCGCCGATGGTGCGGTCGCGCAAGGGCGAGTTCAAGGATCTGTTCGAGCAGCTGCGGGGCGACGGCTACACGCGCGTCCGGGTGGACGGCGAGCAGGGCCTGCTGGAGGAGCCGATCGAGCTGGACAAGCAGATCCGGCACACGATCTCGGTGATCGTCGACCGGCTGGTCATCAAGGACGGGCTGCGGGCGCGGCTGACCGACTCGATCGAGACGGCGCTGGGCCTGGCCGACGGGCTGGTGGAGATCGCCGTGGTGGACGGCGAGACCACCACCTACTCCGAGAAGCTGGCGTGCCCCGACGGCCATGTCTCGATGTCCGAGCTGGCGCCGCGCGTGTTCTCGTTCAACTCGCCGCACGGCGCCTGCCCGCGCTGCACCGGCCTCGGCATGCAGCCCGAGATCGACCCCGACCTGGTCGTGCCCGACCCCGACCTGTCGATCAGCGAGGGCGCGCTGGTGCCCTGGACGGTGATCAACTCGAACTTCTACGAGCAGGTGATCCAGGCGATCGCCGACCGGTATGAGATCGACCTCGAAACGCCCTGGCGCGACCTGGGCGAGGAGCAGAAGCAGCTCTTCCTGCGCGGCACGGACGGCGAGAAGCTCTACGTCACGTACCGCAACCGGATGGGCCGCAAGCGCAGCTACATGCTGGCGTTCGAGGGCATCGTCACCAGCCTCGAGCGGCGGTACAAGGAGACCGACTCGGCGTACCAGAAGGAGCGGATCGAGGAGTACATGACGCTCCGCCCGTGCCCGGAGTGCGGCGGGGCGCGCCTGAAGCCGACCAGCCTTGCCGTCACGGTCGGCGAGACGAACATCGCCGAGATGACCCGGCTCTCGGTGGAGCGAGCGATCGACTTCGTCGACGGCCTGCAGCTGTCCGACACGGAGCGCGCCATCGGCGCCCGCATCCTCAAGGAGATCCGCGAGCGGCTGGGTTTCCTGGAGAACGTCGGGGTCGGCTACCTGACCCTCGACCGGGCTGCGGCGACGCTGTCCGGCGGCGAGGCGCAGCGCATCCGGCTGGCGACCCAGATCGGGTCGAGCCTGATGGGCGTGCTGTACATCCTCGACGAGCCCTCGATCGGCCTGCACCAGCGAGACAACGCGAAGCTGCTGGCCACGCTGGCCCGCCTGCGCTCGCTCGGCAACACCCTGATCGTCGTCGAGCACGACGAGGAGACGATCCGCGCGGCCGACTTCGTGGTCGACATGGGCCCGGGGGCCGGCGAGCACGGCGGCGAGGTGGTCGCCCAGGGCACCGTGCGCGAGGTGATGAAGCAGAAGCGGTCGATCACCGGCGCCTACCTGTCCGGCCGGCGGTCGATCCCGGTGCCCGACCGGCGGATGCACGACGCCGGCTGGTTCGGCGTGCGCGGGGCAGCGGAGCACAACCTCAAGGACATCGACATCGAGCTGCCGGTCGGCAAATTCATCGCCGTCACCGGCGTTTCTGGTTCGGGCAAGAGCACGCTGGTCAACGAGGTGATCTTCAAGTCGCTGGCCAACCGCGTGCAGCGGACGCGGGTCAAGCCCGGGGCGCACCGCGAAGTGCTCGGTTTCGACGCATTCGACAAGGTGATCGACATCGACCAGTCGCCGATCGGGCGGACGCCGCGGTCGAACCCGGCAACGTATACGGGGCTGTTCGATCACATCCGCGAGCTGTACGCCAAGACGCCGGACGCCAAGGCGCGCGGGTACAAGGCCGGCCGGTTCTCGTTCAACGTCAAGGGCGGGCGCTGCGAGACGTGCCGGGGCGACGGCACGATCAAGATCGAGATGCACTTCTTGCCCGACGTATACATCAACTGCGAGGTCTGTCACGGGCGCCGCTACAACCGGGAGACGCTGGAGGTGCGGTTCAAGGGCAAGTCGATCGCCGACGTGCTGGCGATGCCGATCGAAGAGGCGCTCGCGTTCTTCGCCAAGATCCCGAAGATCCGCCGCCGGCTGCAGACCCTGCACGACGTCGGACTCGACTACATGCGGCTCGGCCAGCCGGCGACGACCCTGTCCGGGGGCGAGGCGCAGCGGGTGAAGCTGGCGACGGAGCTGTCCAAGATCGCCACCGGCCGGACGCTGTACATCCTCGACGAGCCGACCACCGGCCTGCACGTCGACGACGTGGCCAAGCTGCTGGTCGTGCTGCAGCGGTTGGTTGACGCCGGCAACACGGTGCTCGTGATCGAGCACAACCTGGACGTCATCAAGCAGGCGGACTGGGTGCTCGACCTCGGGCCGGAGGGCGGCGACGGCGGCGGCGAGGTGGTCGCGCAGGGTACGCCAGAGGAGGTGGCAGAGACGCCCGGCAGTGCCACCGGCGAGTTCCTGCGGCGGGTGCTGCCCGTGTACGAGGCCGAGCGGGCGCTGGTTGTCTGAGCCGGGGCTGCCCGGGTTCTCGACGCGCGTCCGCTGCGTGATCGTGGACGGTGAGGGGCGCGTGCTGATGGACCGCACTCATCACCCCGACCGCGACGTGTTCTACTGGTTCCCCGGCGGCGGCCTGGATGCCGGAGAGACCTCGGAGGAGGGCCTGCGCCGTGAGCTGATGGAGGAGGCGGCACTCGAGATCGAGGTCGGCCGCTTGCTGTACGTCAGCGAGAACCTGTTCGTCGAAAGCGGCGACTACCGGCACGAGGTCATCCTGTACTTCCTGGCGCGGATCACCGGCGGCCCCGTCGGCGAGCCGGTCGACCGGCGGATGCACGAGTGGCACCGCCCGGGCGACCAGCCCGGCCGGCTGCTGCCGCCCGACGTCGCGGCGGCGGTCGAGGCCGATCTGGCCGAGGGATTTACCCGACCGGTGCTGCACCTTGTGACGGATGAACGTCCCGTGTTGCGTGGCGGGTCGAGCGCGGGTACCGTCCGCCCGTGAGTTCACGCCGACTCGGGGGAGTGGTGGTCGCGATCGCACTGGCCGCCGCGGCGCTGCCGGCGGCGGCCTCGGCGGCGACCGGATGGCGCGTCGTCCACGACGTGACCACAGCCAGCGGCCGGCACCTGTGGACACAGCAGACCGTCGACGGGCTCCCCGTCTACGGCGACTACACGTACTCGAACGGCGGACTCGGCTTCGAGACCTCGGTGCAGCGGACGTTCGCCCGCCCGGCCACGACGCTGGCCGGCGCATACGCGGTGACCGCCGACCGCGCTCGCCGGATCGCGCTCGCCCGCACGGGGGCGCCGGCCGACTCGACCGCGGCCGCCACCCGCGTCGCCTTCTCGTCCGGGACGAGCGCGCGGCGCGCGTGGGCGGTGCAGGTCGAGTTCTCGTACGGCCCCGGCGACTGGAGCGTGGTCGTCGATGCCGACAGCGGCCGGGTACTGCACGCCGTCAACCGGGTGCGGTTCGCGACCGGCTCGGGCCGCGTGTTCTCACCGAACCCCGTGGTCACGCTGGGCGATCCGAACCTGACCGACCAGAACGACGCCAATGCGGCGGTGCCCGCCGCGGCGTACAGAGTCGTCGCCCTCCACGATCTGGACGGCACGGGCAAGCTGCGCGGCACGTGGGTCAACGCGACCCGCGGCACCCATCGCGATTCGCTGGCGAACGAGCCGACGCTGCAGTACCTCTACCGGCGGCACGACGACCGGTTCGAGGCGGTCATGTCGTACTTCTGGATCGACCGCTCGCAGCGCTACATCCAGTCCATCGGCTTCTCCGGCACGTCGGGCGTGAACGACGAGTCCCAGTTCGTCAAGGTCGACAACTACGCCGGGGACAACAGCTTCTACTCGACCGGCACCGACTCGATCACCTACGGCACGGGCGGCGTCGACGACGCCGAGGACGCCGAGGTGATCCTGCACGAGTACGGCCACGCGATCCAGGACGCCCAGGTGCCCGGCTTCGGGGCGACCGAGGAGGGCGGGGCGATGGGCGAGGGCTTCGGCGACTACTGGGCGGCCGACCAGACGGCAGCGGCGTCGGACGGCCAGGGGCTGTTGTGCCTCGCCGAGTGGGACTCGACCTCGTACGCGCCGGTGCCCAGTTGCCTGCGCAGGCTCGACTCGACCAAGCACTTCCCCGAGGACATGGACGGCGAGGTGCACGACGACGGTGAGATGTGGAGCGCGTCGCTATGGCAGCTCCGATCGGCGGTCGGCCGCACCGTCGCCAACACGGAGATCCTCGAGGCGCACTTCCTGCTGACGCCGGTGTCGAAGTTCCGGCAGGGCGCGAAGGCGATCATCGCCGCCGACAGGTCGTTGTACGGCGGCGCCCACGTCGCGAAGATCACGCGGATCTTCGAACGGCGCGGCATCCTCCTCTAGGCCCGACGGTAGACTCGGCAGCGTGCCGGACGTCGAGCTGACACGCACGGGCGCCGTCGCGACCATCACGCTGAACCGGCCCGACCGGCTGAACGCGCTGACCGAGGATCTGCACGCGGCGCTGGGCGCCGCCCTCGCCGAGGCGGCCGATCCCGCGGTGCGCGCGGTGGTGTTGACCGGGGCGGGGCGGGCGTTCTGCGTGGGGCAGGACATCGACGCCTTCCCGTCCGATCCGTCCGCGGTAGGCGAGATGCTGCGCCGCTCCTACAACCCCAATGTGGTGGCGCTGTGCGGGCTCGAGAAGCCGGTGATCGCCGCCGTCAACGGGCCGGCCGCAGGCGCGGGGCTGGCGCTGGCCGTCGCCTGCGACGTGCGGATCGCGGTCCGCTCCGCGACGTTCGTCCCCGCCTTCACGGCGATCGGCCTGGTGCCCGACTCGGGCATCACCCAGACGCTGGGCCGGGTGCTCGGCCAGGCCGCGGCGCTGGAGTGGATGATCACCGGCGAGCGGCTGGACGCCGCCGCCGCGCTCGAGCGCCGCATCGTCTCGCGGGTTGTGGAGGACGGCGACCTGGCCGCCGAGGCGGCGGCGCAGGCGGCCGGTCTGGCCGCGAAGCCGACCCGCGCGATCGCCATGACGAAGGAGCTGTTCGCCGCGTCCGGTGAGTCGACCCTGGAGCAGCAGCTCGAGTACGAGGCGCGGCTCCAGGAGACGGCGGCGGCCGGCGCGGACTTCGCCGAGGGCGTGCGGGCGTTCCGCGAGAAGCGGCCGCCGGAGTTCACCGGGAGGTGAGCACCCCCGATGCTGAGGCCGCTCCGCGACCGCGATTTCCGGCTGCTCTGGGCCGGGATGACCGTGTCCCTGCTGGGCGACGGCGTGTACCTGGTGGCCGTCGCGTGGCAGGCGTACGACGTCTCGAACTCCCCGGCGGCACTGGCGGTCACGGGCATCGCCTGGACGCTGCCGACGGTGCTGCTGCTGCCCTTCGGCGGCACGCTGTCCGACCGGATCGGCCGCCGGCCCCTCATGATCACCGCCGATCTGCTGCGCGCCGCCGCGGTCGGGGTGATCTCGGTGCTCAGCCTGAGCGGTCACCTGGAGATCTGGCACCTGGTCGTGCTGTCGGCGATGTTCGGCGTGGGCGAGGCGCTGTTCGGCCCGTCGTTCACCGCGATCGTCCCTGAGATCCTGCCCCGCGACCTGCTGCTCGAGGCGAACGCGCTCGACCAGACGATGCGGCCGCTGGCGTTCCAGTTCGCCGGCCCGGCGCTGGGCGGCCTGCTGGTCGGTGTGTGGGGGCCCGGCTCCGCGTTCGCCCTGAACTCGGCGACGTTCCTGGTGTCGGCCGCGTGCGTCGCGCTGATGCGGGTGCGGCGGGTGGCCGAGCCGGTGGATGAGCCGTCGTCGCTGCTCGAGGACATGCGCGAGGGACTGGCGTACGCCCGCGGCCAGACCTGGCTGTGGGGCACGCTGCTCGCGTTCTCGGTCGCCGTCCTGGCGTTCTGGGGTCCGTGGGAGGTGCTGGTGCCGTTCGTGATCCGCAACCACCTGGACGGCGGCGCCGGCGCCTACGGGCTGGTGCTGGCGGCGGGCGGGCTGGGATCGATCGCCGGTGCCGTGGCCATGGGACATCTGGGCATGCCCAGGCGGCGGATGGATGTGATGTACGGCTGCTTCATCGTCTCCAGCTTCGCGATCGTCTTCTACGGCCTCGCCGGGTCGGTCTGGCAGGTGGGGCTCGTGGCCGCGCTGATCGGCGTGTGCTTCGCGGTCGGCATCGTGATCTGGGGGACGATGATGCAGAGCCTGGTGCCGAACGAGCTGCTGGGCCGCGTGTCCGCGATCGACTGGATGGTCTCGACGGCGCTCGCCCCGCTGTCGTTCGCGCTTGTCGGGCCACTGTCCGACCAGATCGGGGCGCGAGAGACGCTGGTCGGCGCCGGCCTGGTGTCCGGCGTCGTGCTGCTCGGCTTCTACCTCGCGATCCCCGGCATGCGGGACGTCGACCGGGCGGCCTAGAACTCGGCGGCCATGGGCGGCAGGCTGCGGGCCAGCGGGGCTCTGTGACGCACTCAGTTGGGGATGTCGACCACGTCCGCCGAGACCGTGCCGTCGCGGCGGTATGCCTGCCAGTGGTGGTAGGCGGAGGCGGTGAGCTGGCCCTTGATCTCGCCGCGCTCGATCATGCCCTCGATCAACAGCGGCGCGAACCACTGCGGCGCCCCCAGGATGTCGGAGTCGGCCACCGCGTAGCTGGTCTGGCGCGGCTGGCTGGAGAGGTAGTTGAGCCGCATCGAGGTGCCGATCCGCCGGCCGTCGGCATCGTGCTCGCGCACCAGCGACATGCCGATCAGCGTCGCTCCGGATGCCGCGTAGCCGGTCTCCATCAGCAGGTTGCGGTTCACGACGTGCTCGGGGATCTGCGACGCGCCGTCCTCGTCCAGCGTCGCCATCCAGCCGGTCGGGAAGTTCCATCGCTCCTCGCCCTCGCGGTTCAGCTGGCGCACCATCAGCAACTCGCCGCCGTGCTCGACGATCGAGCAGACGGTGGTGGCGAAGATCGGCTCGTGATGCTCGTCGCCGGGAGGCCGCGCCGACCCGGCTTCGGGCGAGGGAAGATCGCTCATCCGGACGGAGGGTACAGGATCGCACGCGCGGCGCTCGGGACGGCCCGACTACCATGCTGCACGATGGCCGCGATCACCTCGGCGGACGCGCTGCGCAGCATCTACCGGACGCCGGGCGACCTCGTTCTGCGCAAGCAGCTCAACCATGTCGACGCCCATTCCCGGCGCCTGATCGAGCTGTCGCCGTTCGTGGTTCTGGCGACGTCGGGACGCGGCGGGATGGCCGATGCGACGCCGCGCGGGGGCGAGCCGGGGTTCGTCCAGGTGGCCGACGACCGTACGCTGCTGATCCCCGACCGGCCGGGCAACAACCGGCTGGACGCACTCGAGAACCTGCTGGTCACGCCGGAGGTGGGGCTGCTGTTCCTGGTGCCCGGCGTCGACGAGACGCTGCGCGTCAACGGGTCGGTGGAGATCCGCGACGACGACCACCTGCGGGCGGGGTTTGCGGTGGGCGGCCGCCTGCCGGCCACCGTGCTGCGCGTGTCCGTGCGCGAGGTCTACCTGCACTGCGCCAAGGCGCTGATGCGCTCTCGCCTGTGGGACCCCGAGGCGCAGATCGACCGCTCGACGCTGCCCAGCCTGGGCCAGATGCTGCGCGATCAGATCGGCGACGAGGTGATGCCCGAGCCGCAGCAGGCCATGGCCGAGCGGTACCGCACGCAGCTCTACTGAGCGCCGGTCGACCGCGCCGATGCCGCGGCCGATGACAGCACCGGCACCACCTCGAACTCGGCCAGGTCGTCCCAGCACGCGATCCAGCGGCCGAACAGCTCGGGATTGTCGGTCTCCATCAGCTGGAAACACCGGTCCATCCGCTCGTCGACCCAGCTGTCGACGTAGACCAGGCCGTCCGGCAGCATCCGGCCGCGCTCGGCAGCCCGCCGGTAGACCGGCTCGGGGCCGTTCGTGTACCGCTCGACAACCATGTACCGCATCGCGCACCTCCCGGTCGGGGAGCGGGAGGATATCCGCGCCGTTCTCCCAGCAGGCGTAGGCTCGGTACATGATCGACGGCGGATCGCGCCGCTCGGCGGCGTGGGAGCTCTGGGCGACGGTGGCGGTGTACGCGATCGCCGCCGTCGCCACGGTGGTCACCTACACCCGACTGCCGTCGGGCGGCACGTACAACTTCGAGGGCACCGGGCTGGTCGACGGCGGGCTCAGCCGGCTGGTCAGCGACCTCAGCTTCCCCGTCGCGATCGCCGGAATCGCCTGGGCCCTGGTTGCGATCTCGGTACTGGGCGGCCGGGCACGGGTCGCCGGCATCGTGGCCGCCTGTCTGTGCGCGGTCACCGCACTGCCCGGCGTCAACCCCACCGACGATCTGGAGGCGCAGTGGGTGAACGCCCTCCCCGCTGCGGGCGCGGTGCTGGCGGCCGCGCTCGCGGTGAGGGCGTCCTCCATCCGGCTACCGCGCCGGACATGGCCCGGCGGCGACCGCGTCCGGCTGGTGCTGGCGGTGCTGCTCGGCCTGTGGGCGATCCCCTGGATGGCCGCCGCGCTCGGGCTGTACGCGAGCGACATCCCGCTGGCCGGCGTCCTGTGGAACGCCAGCGCGCCGACGCCGGGCGAGCCTGATCTGCCGTCCGTCCACCGCGGTCTCCACGAGGGCCTGTTCGGTGTGCAGCTGGCCGTGACGGCGCTCGCGCTCTCGCGGCTGCTGGCCGCGGTGCGGCCGTACGTACTCCGGGGCTTTCTCTCCGGCTACCTCGCCGTGATGCTCTGCTACGGCGTGATGGTGACCGCGCAGGACGGCTGGAACGAGCAGGTGGTCAAACGTGGCTGGACGGACACCGGCCTCCCCAACGTGCTGACGCCGAAGCTGACACTGGCGTGGCTGGGCGTCCTGGTCGCCGGGGGGCTCGTGCACACGCTCTGGTTCCGCCGCGAATACCGCTGAGTCACCGGCGGGTCACGGGGCCGAGCAGCCCCTCGTCGTGCAGCAGCGCCTCGACGTCCAGCGGCGCATCCATTGCGAAGGCGATGTGACCCTCGCGGTCGCGGGGCCACTCGGCCGCGGGCCGGTCCCAGCACAGCTCCAGGTCGTTGCCATCGGGATCGGAGATGTAGACGGCGAGGTGGGTGCCGTGGTCGGTCGCCTGGCGGATCGGCCAGTCGGCCTCGCGCAGGCGGAGCAGCACGTCGGCGAACGCGGCGCGGCTCGAGAACCGCAGCGCGACGTGGTGCAGCCCGGCCACGCCGTCGGGCTGCGGCGGTCCTCCCGCCGACTTCCAGGTGTTGAACCCGAGGTGATGGTGGTAGCCGCCGGCGGCAACGAACAGGATGTCGCCGGTCGTTCCCCAGCCCGGCAGGTCGCGGGCCTCGAACACGACGTCGAAGCCGAGCAGGTCGACGTAGAAGCCGCGCGGGCGGTCGATGTCGGACGTCCGCAGGTGCACGTGCCCGATCACGACGCCCGGGTCGATGGGCCGCGGCGCCCGCTCGCGAGGGACGATCGAGCCCTGGGGCATCCCCTCGACGGTCAGGTCGCTGCCGCCCGATCGGCCTCGGCACGCGCGCGGGCGGAGAACATCGGCCCCTCGGGCCTGGCGGCCGGGGCGAAGGCCGTCAGCCCGAGCGGATCGCCCACGTCGACGTACATCGACTCGATCCCACCGCGGCGGAAGTACGTCTCGTGCCAGAAGGATGTGCCGCCGCGGTCGCGCAGGTAGGTGCTCCACCAGTCCTTGTGGGGAAGCTCCAGCGACCACGCCTCGAGCGACCCGAAGTCGCGCCAGTACTGACGCATGCCGACGTGCAGCGGCTCCTCCGCGAACATCAGCTGCTCATGGAGCAGCAGGCCGTCCGGCCGCTCTTCGACCGCGGCCGCGATCTGCGGGCCGAGCACCTGGAGCGTCTCCAGCCCGCGGGGCTCCTCGACCCGCATGCCCAGATAGATGACGACCAGGTCGGGATAGTCGCTGAGGTCGACCGTCGTGCGGTTCAGGGCGGCCACGGCTCGACTCTATAGGACGGGCGGTCGCCGTTGACGATCAGCCGAAGCCGCCGTTGACCGTGACGCCGCCCCAGTCCTCGGGTGCGGCGTCCCGCTCAGTCTGCGACAGTGTCCAATGGTGGCCGAACGGATCGACGATCTTGCTCTGCCGCTCGCCGTACTCGAAGCTGGTCGGCTCGGACACGACGCGCGCTCCGCGGTCGCGCGCTCGGGCGACGGCGGCGTCGACGTCCTCGACCCGCAGCATCACCAGCTGCGGAACCCTGGCGGCCGGGACTACCTGGTCTCCGCGCACGTCGGCGACGATCAGCGCGGCCGATCCGAAGGCCAGCTGCGCGCGATGCCCCTCGCCGATCCGCACCCGCTCGCTGAAGCCGAGCGCGTCTTCCAGCCAGGCGACCGCCGCCCGGACGTCCGGGTAGATCAGGACGGGGACGACCTCGGCGGGTGGGACTGAGCGGTTGCGCTCCACCGCCCCGATCGTAGCGAGAGTTAGGAGACTAGGATCCAGCGGGATGGCGATCCGAGAGGCAGCCTGCAGCTGCGGCCAGCTCCGACTTCGGGCGGAGGGCGACCCGTTCCACGTCGGCCTCTGCCACTGTCTTGCCTGCCAGCGCCGCACCGGCAGCGCGTTCGGCATGCAGGCCGGGTTCAAGGCGGGGCAGGTGACGATCTCCGGGCGCCACGCGGAGTATCCGCGGATCTCCGACGAGGCCGACCGCAAGGTGCATGTCTTCCACTTCTGCCGGGACTGCGGCGGCACCGTGTTCTACACCGAGCCCGACGAGCGCGACCTGGTGGTCGTGATGGTGGGCGCGTTCGCGGATCCCGGGTTCCCGCCGCCGATGTCGTCCGGGTACCACGCCCGCAAGCACGAGTGGTTCGGCCTCTCGGACTCGATCGAGACGGACGACCTGTGGGCGGAGTTGCACCCGCTCTACGAGGGTGGCGGCTACGCGGCGGCCGCCTGCAGCTGCGGACAGCTCCAACTGCGCGTCGAGGGCGATCCCGTGCGCGTCAGCATTTGCCACTGCCTCGCCTGCCAGCGGCGCACGGGCAGCGCGTTCGGCTACCAGGCCCGCTTCCCGGCCGGTCGCGTCACGGTGACCGGCCGCCACAGCGAGTACGTCAGGCATCCGGACGACGGCGGGGAGGAGCGGCGGTTCCGTTTCTGCCCGGACTGCGGCTCGACGGTCTTCTACTCGACGGGCAACGACCCCGACCTGATCGCCGTTGCGGTCGGCGGGTTCGCCGATCCCGCGTTCCCGCCACCGACCGTCGCCGTGTACGAGTCGCGGCGCCACTCCTGGCTCGAGCTGCCGGCGGAGATCGAGCGCGACGATGTCTGGGAGGAACTGCTGCCGCTGTACGAGGCGGGAGACTACGAGGCGGTGGCCGATCGCGGCAAGCAGTTGGTCGAGGCGCATCCCACCTATGCCGAGCTGGCCTACAACGTCGCCTGCTGCGAGAGCCTCGCCGGACGCGCCGACGATGCGATCGCCCATCTCCGGCTTGCGCTCGAGCGCGAGGAGTCGCTGCGGCCGCAGGCGGCCGTCGACTCCGACCTCGACGCGATCCGCGACCGGCGCGCGTTCAGGGATCTGATCGGTCAGCCCGTGTAGTCGAAGGTCGCCTCGTAGCCGCAGCGGCCGGCGTACCGGAACTCGAAGTGGCCGTCGTGGGCGTCGAGCAGTTCGGCGACCACCTCCCGCCCGCTTCGGTCGTGGCCGGGGATGATGCACGAGACCGGGCTCTGCGTCTCGAATGGCCCGCGGATCCGCACCTCGACCGCGCCGCCCGCCCGGAACCATCCGCGGCCCGGCGTGTGGTCGATCTCGATCCTGCTGGGGACGACAGCCAGCCGGTTGCTCGGCTTGAACGCCCAGGGGAACTGGCTAAGCGGCGTCCCGCCCAGTCGGCCGGCGAAGACGTCCGCGAGTACGGCGCGCTGCTCGTCGCTCGCCCGCTCGTCGACGTGCATCACCCACGTCCATGGCGAGCCGGGCTCGTCGTCGCTGTACCAGACCACCAGCACGACGCACAGCGATGCCATGTCGAGTCCGCCGATCGCCCCCTCGGTGATCCGCCAGGAGAGAGCGCCCGTGCAGGTGCCGTAGGTCGACCGGCCTCCGGCGACGCCGTCGATCCGCCGGCACGGGCAGATCGGGTCGCAGTTGCACACCTCGAGATACGTGCCCGAGATACGCCAGGCGGTGTCGGTCACATCCGCTCCATCGGGATCGCCGGGGGATGGCGCACGACAGCTGCCCAGCCCAGGGCGGAGCAGCCCAGCAGGCCGGCCGTCAGGAGGACGGAGACCGGGATCCCGCGCATCGTCGCGACTGATCTATCACATCGTGGGCACGCCGGCGATGTCCTCGAGGCGGCGCACGACCTCTGCGAGCAGCAGGCGTGTGTCGATCTCCGCCGTCGCTGTCCGGCGCAGCAGCGGCTCGATCTCCCGCAGGTCGGCGAGGATCCGCGCACGCTCGTCCGTCCGCTTGCCGAAGTCGTTCGTCGTGCGGGTCGCAAGCCGCTCGAGGATGGTTTCCTGTGGGGCGCTGAGCAGCACCACGGCATCGAAGCAAGCGGCGAACCGTCCCTGGTTGGCGACGCACCCGCCGACGAACAGCGGGACGGGCCGTGGCTCGGCGAGCAGCGCCGCCATCCGGTCCTCGCGCCACAGCGGCTCGCCGCCCGACGTGTCGATCCATCCGCCGCGATCGGTGTCGACCACCCGGTGACCCCGGCGGCCGAGCTCGCCCAGCACCGTCGACTTGCCCGTAGCAGACATCCCGGTGACGAGCACGGCCGCGCCCTCCGGCCCGGCGGATCCGGGCGCCAGCTGCGAGAGGTCGCGGGCGATCGACGTGCACTGGTCGAAGCTGGCGTCCACCAGTTCCCGGCGTAGGCTCCCATAGCGCGCCATCGCCTCGTGCTCGCTCGTCGCGCCGGCCAGCCAGCCGGCGATCGCGTCCGCCGCGCTTGCCGCGCAGACGCCGGCGTTGTCCATCCCCTCGCCGGTCCATGGATCCTGGTGCCAGCCGGCGTCGCCGACCAGCGCCCAGCCGGGGCCCGCGGGCGCGCTCACCCAGCTCGCCTCGGGCGGGCCGCCCTCGGTGCGGCCGACCGCGACGGCCGCGCTGATCCGCCCCATCAGCCCAGGGTGAGCCTCGAGCCGCCTGGCGAGCTCGGCGTCGGGCG
This sequence comes from uncultured Actinomycetes bacterium, assembly GCA_963809205.1. GTDB lineage: Bacteria > Actinomycetota > Thermoleophilia > Gaiellales > JAICJC01 > DATLLN01. The sequence goes on from CAWEIS010000003.1 coordinate 295,497, forward strand.
CGGCGCGGAAGCCGGCGAAGGCGGCGGCGGGCGCGCTCAGGCCGATGCACGTGACGCCGCCGTCGGATGGGAAGACGTAGGCCATCTCGTCTCCGTTCAGGGAGAACTCTGCAGCGTCCGGCGGCTCCCCGTTCGGTCCGCGCCACTCGGCGACGTAGCGGTAGTACAGCGTCCGCAGAGGCTCCACCGAGCGCTCCATCACCGGCGCCACCTCGCGGGCCACGGTCGAGTGCCGGCCGTCTGCGCCGACCACGATCCGGCACGGGACGTCGACCTCGCGGCCACCCTGGGCCAGCGTGACGCCGCTGACCCGGTCGTCCTGGCGCAGCAGCGCCCGGACGGTTGCCGGCTGCGCCACCTCGACGGTCGAGCACCGGCGCGCCCGCTCCAGGAGCAGCTCGTCCAGCGGCGCGCGGCGCACCGACAACCCGAATCCGACATCACCGGCGCGCTGGGGCGGCCCCTCCTCGGGACCGGGCGATCCGAACCCGAAATCCCATTCGCGGGTGATCCTCGGGCAGCCCAGAGCGAGCACCTCCTCGAGCAACCCCAGCCGGTCGAGCACGGCAACCAGCCCGGCACCGCGGAAGAAGTGCGTCGAGATGGTGGAACGGGGAAACCGTACCCGCTCGACCAGCAGCACGCGGACGCCGAGGTCGCCCAGCAGCGCGGCGAGCGTCGACCCGGCGACGCGCGCGCCGACCACGACAACGTCGTATTCGCGGCTCATCGCTCGAGTCTCTCATCCAACGCCCGCCGGTACAGTTCGGGCATGACCTCGCACCGGACAGGCACGAGGGAGGAATGGCTCGCGGCTCGCAGGGAGCTGCTCGCGCGCGAGAAGGAGCTGACCCGCCGCAGCGACGAGCTCGTGCGCGAACGGCAGGAGCTGCCCTGGGTCAGGCTCGACAAGGAGTACGCCTTCGACACGGCTGAGGGCGCCGCGTCGCTGGCCGAGCTGTTCCGCGGACGCTCGCAGCTGCTGGTCTACCACTTCATGTTCGGGCCGGACTACACGGCCGGCTGTCTGGCGTGCTCGGCGATCGCCGACGGCTTCAACGGGTTCGCGGTCCATCTCGAGAACCACGACGTGATGCTCTGGGCCGTGTCTCGTGCGCCGCTCGACAAGCTGCAGGCGTACGGGCGGCGGATGGGCTGGACGTTCCCGTGGGCGTCGTCGACCGACACCGACTTCAACGTCGATTTCGACGTCTCTCTGACGGAGGAGCAGCAGCGCTCGGGGTCGCAGTACAACTTCCAGGCGGTGCCGCCGCAACCGGCCGCCGACGGGCCGGCGGACGGGCCGCGCGCGGCGTGGGCCGCAACCACGGGCACCGACTGGCCCACGTACACCCGCGAACGGCCGGGGATGAGCGCGTTCGCGCTCGAGGACGGTGTCGTCTACCACACCTACTCCGCCTATAGCCGCGGACTGGACGGACTGTGGGGCATGTACCAGTGGCTCGACCGGGCGCCGCGTGGGCGAAACGAGCAGCGTGCCGAGGGCGATCCGCTCAACTTCTTTCGCCGGCACGACGAGTACGCCGGCTGACCGGGCGGCGCGGGCCGTTAGCGCTGGGCGGCGGTGAAGATCACGCACGCCGGGCACAGGAGGCCGGCGATCAGCAGATGAGTCGAGCGCGAAGGAAGGCGGTTCTAGTTCTTCCCCGGTTTGCCGCCGATCACCAGCACGGTTGTCGGGGTTTCCAGCGCGACGCCTTCCCTGAACACCGGTGGCGCGACGAACAGGAGCTGCCCCGTCCGCATAGTGAACTCTTCGCCGTCGCATGTGACCCGGGCGGCTCCGGACAGCAGGACGTACACCTCTTCTTGGTCGTAGGTGGCGGCAGTCTCACTGTGGGGTGGGATCAGACACTGTCCCCCGGGGCCGTCCACGCGGCTGCGCCGAACGCGCGGATGCCGAAGTGCTGGCGCACGCTGTGGTATTCGACGGCGTCGTCGTGCCCGGGATACCGCCGCTCGATCTCCGACCAGCGCTCGACGATCCCCGGATCGCGGTCGGCGATCAGTGCAACCGCCTCGTCCTGATCGAGTGGAACGCCGTCCTTGTCCACGTTCCAGAGCGAAGGAACATCCACGACCGCAGCGAGCTCCCACCCCTTACCGCCTACGTCTGGCTTCACCGCGTCCCTCGGTAGTCGTCTAGGTGGCGTCGTCAGGTGATCGCACGCCGGCCCGGATCGACGTGCTGCCGATCAGGTTGTCCAGGCCGATAAAGAATTGGTTCCCGCCCGCCAGCCCGATCTCGCGCAACACCTCGAGCTCGCGCAGGCGGACGAGCTGAGGGTTATCGACGAGGAGCTGGGCGGCGGCCCGATCGGCTTCCAGCCGATCCTTCGCAGCCACGGCCTCTGCCTCCGCCTTGATGCGTGCGACCTGCGCGGCCTTCGATGCCGCGATCACCGACGCCTCGCTCTCCCGCTCGGTTTCGATGACCCGGTTCATGATCTCGCGGAGATTGCCGGGGAAGACCAGATCCTTCACGTCCGCCCTCAGGATCTCGACGCCATAAGACTGGGCCGAGGCCCTGACGTCTTCGCGGATTGCGTCCGTGATCTCGTTGCGGTCACGGAGGATCTGGTCGAGCGTCCGTGTCGCCAGGAACCGGCGCGCGGCCAACTGAACATCCTCGTAGACGTGCTCCTGGAAGTCGACCACGTTCTGGTGCGCCGCCTTTGCGTCGACCACCCTCATGTAGACCAGCAGGCTCACCCGCACAGCGACCTTGTCGGCGGTCAGGATCTCCTGGTTCTTGATCGTGACCGATCGTTCGCGCAGGTCGACGAAGGTGACGTCTCGCTTCGTCCGGTCACGCCACGCGCCCCGGCGGTGCTTCCCCGGTGTGAGCACGTCGGCCAGCACCCCGTCCTCGTAGAGCAGCCCGCAGTGTCCGTCTCGTACGACCCACTCATTCATCTGGGGCAACTCCGTGTTGGGCTCGAAAAAGGGGCGGGGCCCGATGGCGATCCCATGCGCAGGACAGTCGCTATGTCGAACCGGTGTTCCGGTGGTTACGAGTTGCTGCTTGACGCCAGGGCCCGAAACGCCCCGCGACATCCTACCCAACGGCCGTGGCCAGGGTGCGTTCGCGACTGCGCGAGATCCTCCAACTCGGCGGCTGCGCCGAGCGGTCGCCCACGCCCGACCGATGATCTCCACGCGATAGTCGTCCGAGAAGGGTACGCCTGCGCGCTGACGCCGCCGTCCCGCGGCGGAGCCTTCGCAGCTCGCGCCAGGTAGGCTCGAGCTCCGACCGATGAATCTCACGATTGAGCGTATGGGGGTCGCCACCGATGAGGTTCGGCAGCTCATCGCCGAGCTGGACATGGCGCTCGCGGGCAACTACCTGCCGGAGCAGCATCATGCGGTGTCGCTCGAGCAGCTCTTCGGCGGGAACGTGAGGTTCTTCGTCGCACGAGTTGACGGCGTTGCCGTCGGCTGCGGCGGCGTGGCCTTCTACGACGGTTTCGCCGAAGTCAAACGGATGTATACGCGGCCGACGGCTCGGCGGATGGGTGTCGCGGCGGGCGTCCTGCGGCGTCTGGAACGAGAAGCAAGGACGGCGGGTTACTCGATTCTCCGGCTCGAGACCGGCAGGTATCAGGCCGAAGCCATTGCCTTCTATCTGCGCGCGGGCTTTGAGCGATGCGATGCCTTCGGCGACTACGCGAGCATGACCCCGCGCTCGATCGAGACGAGCGTCTTCTGCCAGAAGACGATCTGAGAAGCGATCGAGGTCGGCCGCTGGCCGCCGCACTCCGGCCGTGGCCAGCCTACTTCCGCCCGATGATCTCCACCCGGTAGTCGTCGGGGTCGCGCACGAAGCAGAGTCGCGAGCCGCCGTCGCTGACCGTGTAGGGCGGCCGCTCGGGCTCGATGCCCTGGCCTGCGAGCTGCTGGAGCGTGCCGTCCAGATTCTCGACGCCGATCGCGATGTGGCCGTAGCCGGTGCCGTTGTCGTAGCTGCGCCCGTCGTGGTTGAACGTCAGCTCGAGCACGTTGTCGCTGCCGGGGAGGCTGAAGAAGTAGTTCGTCGCCTCCTTCTTGCCGTCGCGGACGATGTCCATCTCGCGGGCGAAGCTGAAGCCCAGCGCCTCGTAGAACGCGCGGCTCTTCGAGGGATCGGTGATCCGGACCATGGTGTGAAGGAATGTCGTCATGCCGGCCATTCTAGGTCGGCGTCACCAGTCCGCGAGGGCGTTCTCCTCGATCGAGCCGGCGCCGATCGCGCGCTCGAACGCCTCGACCTCCGCCGGCGGCATCGAGTAGGTGTGCTCGGCCGCCGGGTACTCGCCGCCGCGCACCTCTGTCGCGTACCGCTCGACCGCTCCCTTCATGACATCGCCCACCTCCGCGTAGTGCTTGACGAAGCGCGGCTGCGGGCCGTCGGAGCTGCGGATGCCGAGCATGTCGTGGAGCACCAGCACCTGGCCGTCCGTCCCGGCGCCAGAGCCGATGCCGATGGTGACGATGTCCAGCCGGCGCGAGATCGCCTCGGCCACCTGTGGCGGCACGGCCTCCAGCACGACGCCGAAGCAGCCCGCCGCCTGCACGGCGAGCGCGTCGGCGAACAGCGCCCGGGCACCCTCGGCCTGCCGGCCCTGCGCCTTGTGCCCGCCCTTGATGGTGGCCGTCTGCGGCGTCAGCCCGAGATGGCCCATCACCGGGATTCCGGAGGCGACGATCGCCCGGATCCGGTCGAGCGATGGCCCGGCGCCCTCGAGCTTGACGGCGTCGGCGCCGCCCTCCTTGACCAGCCGGCCGGCGTTGCGGACGGCCTCCTCGTCGGACACCTGGTAGGACATGAACGGCAGGTCGCCGATCACCAGCGCGTGCTCGACGCCCCGGCTGACCGCCCGGGTGAGGATGGTCATCTCGTCCATCGTGGCCGGCACGGTCGAGTCGTGCCCGAGCACGACGTTGGCGGCCGAGTCGCCGACCAGCACGAGGTCGACGCCGGCCGCGTCGACGATCCGGCCGGTCGGATGGTCGTACGCCGTGATCATCACGATCGGCCGGCGCTCGGACTTCATGGTGCGCAGATCGGGCAGCGAGAGCTTCACGAATCCTCCACGGGGATGTTGTCGATCAGTCGGGTCGAGCCGAAGCGGGCGGCGCCGATGACGATGGCGCCCGGCCGCGGGTGGACCGGCTCGAAGGTGTCGGGGTCGACCACCGCCAGGTAGTCGAGGTCGCCCTCGACCAGCCGCGGGTCGCGGGCGACCAGGGCGCGGTGCAGCGACGGCGCGCGCCGCCGCTCGTCGTCGGATAGGTAAGCGTTTCGGGTCGACACGGCGAGGCCGTCCGGCTCGCGCACGGTGGGCACGATGCGGAGGGCGACGGGCACGTCCAGGTCGCGCACCATCCGCCGGATGACGGCCACCTGCTGCGCATCCTTCTGGCCGAAGACGGCGATGTCCGGCCGCACGCGCTGGAACAGCTTGAGCACAACCGTCGCCACGCCGGCGAAGTGCCCGGGGCGTGACGCCCCCTCGAAGGCCGCGGCCGGCGGTCCGACATCGACGGCGGTCGAGAAGCCGGTGGGGTAGACGTCCTCGATGGTGGGGGCGTAGACCTCGTCGACGCCCTCCTCGGCAGCGATCCGCCGGTCGCGATCGCCGTCGCGTGGGTAGCGGGTGAAGTCCTCGCCCTCGCCGAACTGCGTGGGGTTGACGAACAAGCTCATCACGACCCGGTCGGCTTCGGCCCGGGCGGCCCGCAGCAGCGCGCGGTGCCCGTCGTGGAGGCCGCCCATCGTCGGCACCAGCGCGACGGTCACAGCAGCCCCTGGACGGCGTCGGCGGAGGCGGGGGAGACCAGCGGCAGCGTCGCCCGGCCCAGCTCGCGGTAGAGCGGCGTCAGATCGGCGTCGATCGCCGCCAGGTGCGCCCGCACGGTGGCTGCGTCGCCCCGCGCGATCGGCCCGGTCGGCGGCCCGGCGGCGACCTCGACCGTCCGCCGCTGGATCGGACGGAGGGCGGCGAACGCCAGCTCCTCCTCGACCCCGGCCTGCTGCATCAGCCGGGCGGCGACATGGGTCAGGGTGACCAGGTAGTTCGAGGCGAACGCCGAGGCGGCGTGGTAGAGCGGCTTCGCGCCATCGTCCAGCGGGAACGGCGTCAGCCCGAGCTCGCGGGCGAACCGCTCGCCGACTGCGGCGTCGCCGGTGACGGCGGCGTAGGCGCCCTCCAGCTGGTCGGGCCCGAGCTCCGGCCAGATCGTCTGCAACGGATGGACGCACGCCGTGGGGCCGGGCGCCGCGTCAAGGGCACGGACCGACGTGGCGCCGGAGAGGTGGATGACGGCGCAGCGCGCCGGCAGCTCCGGCGCCAGCGCCTCGCAGACCTCGCGGATCGCGCCGTCGGGCGTGGCCAGCACCAACCGCTCGCAGCCGGCCAGGTCAGGGCGTTCGCGGCCGAACAGCCGCGCACCGGGCAGCCGGGCGGCGATCGTGGTGCCGACCCTGCCGGCGCCGATGATGACGGTCGATTCGTACATGGGCTCCAGTTCCCGGGTGGGATACCAGGCTCGCGATCACTCTACTCGTGGCATCCGCGGGCCACGCCGGTCAGGCCGGCGCGAGCGCGAGCAGCCCGTTGGTCTCGGTGGCGACGAACAGGCGCTTCCCGGCGAACGCCGGCTGCGCGAAGGTGAGGCTGGACGTCGGGATGGTGGCCAGCACCTGGCCGGTTCCCGCAGCGACCAGATAGAGGGCGTCGGTGGCGGGCGCGGTGCAGCTCCCGCGGGTGACGACGGCGATCACGCCGCCGGCGTCGCCGGACGGGGAGCCGAGCACCGTGCACGGCAGCCCCAGCTGCCAGACGTACGCCCCGGTGGCGGGGTCGACCCGTCGCAGCGAGCCGGGATACGACGCGCCGCCGATCGTCGTCCCGTTCGACGCGGCGAACAGGCGGCGGCCGCCGGCGTCCCAGACCGCGGCCGGCAGGCAGGAGCCGGGCGCCTCGCTGGAGCCGATGGCTGCCGACCACAGCGGCCCGGCGGACAGCGTGGTGCGGCCGAGCGCGTAGTAGACGCCGTTCTTGTTGCATGCGCCGACGCCGGACGGGCTGCCCGCGCCGCCGAACAGCGTCGGCGACGATCCGAAGTCCCAGTCGTGCCCGCTGCCCGCCGCGCCGGGCACCTGCCACGCGTCGAGCCGGGCGAGCGAGCCGGACAGCCGCACCATGGACAGCGAGTCGCCGGTCAGGTTGCCGTCCGGGCAGATGTTGACGGTGGGATCGCACTCGTTGCCGGTCGCCACCCACAGGTTCGCGCCGGACGCCGACGCGGACATGGACGTCCAGACGCTGCCGCCGATCGACCCGTCGGGGACGCTGTACCACGTGTGCTCGACCGCACCGGAGTGCTGGTCGATCTCGATGACGCCCGCGCGCACCAGCGGGTCGTCGCAGAAACTGGAGATGCCGAGGTAGATGTGCCCCGCGACGACGGTGGGCGACGACCAGTTGTAGTAGTCGTTGACCGTCGGGTCGCCGGCCGGGCCGATCTGGGTCTGCCACCGCACCGCGCCGGTCGCGGAGTCCAGCGCGTAGAGCGACCGCGCACCGGGGACGTAGACCGTGCTGGCGGCCGAGACCGGATCCGGCGCCACGGTGGCCGTCGCCGTGATCCCCCGGGCGCCGCAGGTCAGCTTGGTGCTGACGTCCAGCTGGCGCTTCCACGCCACGCCGCCGGTGCCGGCGCGAAGCGCGTAGAACATGCCGGTGTTGGAGCCGATGTACACGCGGTCTCCGACCACGACCGGGCTCGCTTGGAGCTTCGGCACGGGCTTGCCGGCGACGGCTGGCGGCACCCAGCGCCATGCCTGGTGCAGGCCCGTGGCGTTGGCCGGGGTGATCGCCTTCCCGGGGCTCCACGAGGAATGCTGGGGATCGTGGAGGTACGCCGGCCAGTCGGCGGCGACGGCCGCCGCCGGTGCGGCCAGCGCTGCGACCATTCCCGCCGCGGCGAGGAGAGGGAGCCGGTGCACCCCTCCACCATACGCCTCGGCACGCCTGGGAAATCGGGATGCCGATCCTCGCCGAGGTCGGGATCCAGCCTGGCCAACCGGACACCCTCGAAGCGCACAACACGATCGCTCGCTGATCCGCACGCCGCCGATCGGGGTAGTGGTCGGTCGGCGTGATGAACCGACCAGACCCGCTCGCCAGCCGAGGATACCCACCGGAGGCTGACCGCCGTCGACAACTTGACGAACGGCGGCGACCTTGAACGACCCAAGCTGCCCTGCAGACTGGGAGATATGCCGAGAGTTGCTGTCTGGGGATCGTGGGGGGCCACCGCCTGGTTCGGTGGATCGCTTGTACTGATTGCGGCGGGTTCGTCGGATCCGCTGCTCGGCTCGATCGGTGTTATCTCGTGGCTGTTGGCGATGCCGTTCGCGCTCCTTGTTGCCGTGCTCGGTGGGGTCGCCATCGCGACGGATGGACGTAGAGCCTTGAAGGCGGCGGCGTTCGCGTTCGCGGTCTTCGCAGCCGGTGTCGGGATCAGCATGGCGCTCCTCGCGGCAGTGCCGAACCCAACTGAGGGCCGCTGTACGCGGGACCATCCCGCTTGATGGCGGTGGTGGCCGGCATCTGCGTCATGCGGGGACTTGGTCGTTGGTGAACGTGCGCGCCTCGATCAGCGCGTGGACGTCCGAGCGGCGGACGTACGTCTTTCGCAGGCCGGGGATCAGGACGACCGGCACGGCGCGTATGACCGCTTCGGCGCCGGGCGCTGCCATGGTGCGCTGACTGGTGCTCAGTCGGCGTGGGCAGCCAGCGCGCACCTCGGCGAGCGTGTCAAGTGACGCGGCCAGGGGCCCGGGGCGGGGGGATCATCGTGGCGCCGCACTCGCGGTAACCCCGCCACCAGGACATTTCGGATAAATGTTAAGACGCGGGGGTGGTTGCGGGCTACTGCTTGCTGCGCCTCCGCCAGACGACGTAGGCAGCGACGAGGATGGCCACGATGATGAAAACCCAGATCATCTCGGCGCGACTGTACACCCTGCGGTGTGTGACGGGCCCGAGTTGGGTGCTCCGCCCGACGTAGCTGCGGGGATCGCTGCCGTTCGACGACCCTCAAACTACCGGGCGGTGGACCCCCTGCCTCATGTCGGAGGCCCACCACGGGGTACATCGCGCAGGCGCAGATCGTCGTTACGGCGAAGCGGGAGCGGGCGGCGGGGATGACCGCGGCGGAGCGGTACGCGCCAGACGGCGGCGACGCGAGCTAGTGGGGCGAGCGCCACTCGGACGACGTCCTGTATGCGCCACCCCGAGTCGCACGGGTGCGCGGTGAATCCGAACGGTCGTAACGAGATCTGGAGCGTGGTCTGGAAGGATTACAAGCGTGAGCGTCAGCGGGCTCCGAGGTCGGCGTTGTGCGGGTGACCGGTGCCCTTCCATTGAAAGCCCTTAGTGGTTCCGTCGTTGCGGGTATATACGATCGACCCGCGTCCCTCGATCAGCGGTCCGGGGTTTGGCGCGGTCACGAACGCCGCGGTGGCCCATGCGGAGGCTGGCGTCGCAGAGGTAACCGGATAAGGGACGACAGTGGCCGTGAGCATCCACTCGTCCTCCTCGTCCCCGACTCGCGCGTCGCATAACTCTTCGTCGTAGTTGGGATTCGGGAAGTCGCCGCTGGCCGTAGCCCTTCCCCGGCTTGGTTGGTATTCGCCTGGGTTGGCCCTCTGCTTGAGGTCGATACTCACTCGCGCGCTGACGTCGCACCCGTCGAAGCGGAGCGGGCCACAGGCAACGACCTGATGCCCGTTGCCAAGCAGCGTCAGCGGTTGGTCGAACTTCGATCCGGCGCCCATACTACCCTCCTTGTCACGATCGACACAACAAGGATCGTCTCACATCGGTCGCCCGACTGCCGACTTAGACGGGCCGTGGCGCACGCTCTATCTAATGCCGGTGTCGTAACCGACGGTCACGTGCGTCGTCTTGCGCTGATGGATCACGACCTGGAGCGGTGACGGGGTGCCCATCAGTCCATCGACGGGTTCGGGCATGAGGCGGTAGTTGCCGACGATGATCCTCTCCCCGCGGGCAATTCCAGCATTGTCGGTGACAAGGGTGAGATCGGCTGGCCCTTCGAGCCGCAGTTGTGCTCCCTCCACCGGTCGCGGCGTACACGCCGGATCATCGACTCGAGCCACTGGGCAGGTCGGCCCCGCCGTCACCCTGACTAGGAGCGAACCAGTTCGCTTCGAAGTCTGGGGTGAGCCGCAGCCAACCGTGACCACAACCAGCACGCAGATGACCGATGCGACCTTCATGCTTGATAGACGAGCAGGCATGGACGCCGGTTCCTAGGTGTGTGCTCTTTGTGCAGATCCCGGCCTTAGGGACGGCGATCCTCACCACGGCGGGTCGAACGGTCCGGTCATCGTTCGGACCTGCTGCAGATCGGTGAAGTGGAGATGCAGGGAGTTGGCCTGCCAGGCTCCCCATTCCCACAGCTAACCGTACGGCAAGCCACTGATCGCGATCTCGCGCTTCGCCTCGCGGCGCGTCCGGTCAGCCGCCGGTCGGAGCACGAGCTCGAACACCTCCCGGCGGCTATCTGGACGAGCGGCAACGACTGGTCACCGCCGCAAGCGCGCTTGGTGTCGGTTGGCGCGGTGCCGCATCGGCTGCGGGTCTTTGATCAGACTCACCGAGCGCAGATCGCCGAGGGGTGCTTCTTCGCGTTCGTGATCACGGTCATGACCACGCCGGCCGGCGTGTCCGGCGCGGTGCTCTTGTTACCGGTGCAGGTGTCCGTGCTGGGCGTTCCGAGTCCGGCGGTGACGCCGACGAACTTGCTCTACAACATCGTCGCCACGCCGGGTGGTCTCATCCGCTACTGGCATGCCGGCACGCTCCGCGGCGGCCTCGCAAAGACGCTCGCGCTGGTAGCGGCGCTCATCCGAGGGAACACCGGGGGAACACCAGCACGCGAATCCACGGCAACTACGGCAGGGACGACCATGGAGGAATGAGGGTTCCCGCTTGCTTATGTGTCTAGCCGACTTTCGTGGCAGAATCGTGACCGATGGATGCACCTTCGCGACGAGCTGAGCTGGAGCGGCTCTCCGCCGAGTGGGGCTCGTGCACCCGCTGCCCGCTGTCCGAGGGCCGCACGCAGGTGGTCGTCGGCAGCGGCGATCTCGACGCCGACCTGATGTTCGTCGGCGAGGCGCCCGGCTTCCACGAGGACAAGCAGGGCGTGCCGTTCGTCGGCCAGGCCGGGAAGTTGCTGGAGACGCTGCTCGGCGAAATCGGCCTCAGCCGCCAGGCGGTCTACATCGCCAACGTCATCAAGTGCCGCCCGCCGGGCAATCGCGACCCGCTGCCCAATGAGATCGAGGCCTGCGAGGGGTACCTGTTCAGCCAGGTCGAGCTGATCCAGCCGAAGGTGATCTGCACGCTCGGCAACTTCGCAACCAAGCTCCTGACCGGCCGGCCCGAGGGCATCACCCGCGTCCACGGGCATCCCCAGGAGCGGCGGATCGGCAGCGTCGACGTGCAGCTGTTCCCGATCTACCACCCGGCGGCCGCGCTCTACACGCCGGCCATGATGAACACGCTGCGCGAGGACTTCAGCCGGCTGCCTGCCCTGATGTCGCCGTCCGCGGAGGCACGGCCGGCGCCCGCCGAGCCCGTGCAGGCAGCAGCAACCGAACCGGTGCCCGTCGGTGTCGGAGCAGACGCCGAGCCCGCGCAGCTGGGCCTCTTCTAGTCCCGAGGAGACCGGCCGCATCGCCGCGGCGCTGGCCCGCGAGCTGCGGCTTGGCGACATCGTGGAGCTGGACGGCGAGCTGGGCGTGGGGAAGACGACGTTCGTGCGCGCAGCCTCTCGCGAGCTGGGGGTGACCGAGCCGGTGGCCAGCCCGACGTACACGGTGGGCGCCCGCCACCCCGCCGCGACGGGCGCCGTCTCGCACCTCGACCTCTACCGGTCGGCCGGACTGACCCTGGAGGAGCTGGTCGACCTCGAGCCGTATCTGGAGGACGCCGTGATCTTCGTGGAGTGGCCGGCGGCGGGGCGCGGCGTCCTGCCGCCCGCGCGCGCCCGCGTGGAGCTCCGGCACCAGGGGGGCGATGCTAGGCTGATCTCGCTGTACAGCGACGATTCCGCGCTGGTCGAAGCCGTTGCTCGTTCTCTCTCTTGACACAGCCACGGACGTGACGACGGCCTGCCTCAGCCGCGGGAACGAGGTGCTGGCCGAATCGGCGACGCGGGGGCGGTCGACCGGCGCGCAGCGGGTGCTCGGCGACGTCCACCACCTGATGCGGAGCATCCGTGTCGAGCCGTCCGACCTGGAGGCGATCGTCGTCGGCACCGGGCCCGGGACGTTCACCGGCCTGCGCATCGGGCTGGCGACCGCCCGCTCGCTCGGCTTCGCCCTCCGCGTCCCCGTGCGTGGCGTCGGGACGCTGGACGCCCTGCTCCAGGGTGACGGCGTCGACGTCGCCTGCGTGGACGCCCGTCGCGGCGAGGTGTTCGCCGCGGGCGCCGGGGTCTCGCTGGGCGCGTACGCGCCGGAGGCGCTGGCGGCACTCGTGCCCACGGGCGCACGGATCGCCGGGGACGGGGCGATGCGCTACCGCGACGGGCTGGCAGGGTTCGACGTCCCCGCCGACACCTCGACGCTGCACGTCCCCTGGGCGCGCCATCACGCCCGGCTGTTGCCCGCCGCGGGCGAGCCGGAACCGCTGTACGTCCGCTCGCCGGACGCCGACCGGGTGCTCGCCGGGAGGGCCGCCCCATGATGACTGCCGTCGAGATCCGCGCGCTGCGCAGCTCCGACCTGGATTCGATCGAGCGGATCGAACGGCGGGCGTACCCGACGCCCTGGTCGCGGTCGATGTTCGCGGGGGAACTGGCCAAGCCGAACGGCGTCTGCCTCGGCGCCTTCCAGGGAGAGGACATGCTGGGTTACGTGATCGTCGCCCGCTACGTCGACGCCTGGCACGTGATGAACATCGCGGTGGACGCCTCGCATCGCGGCCGGGGCGTCGCGCGCACCCTGCTGGAGGAGCTGTTCGAGCGGACGGAGGACGACGCCGAGCGCGGGTACACCCTGGAGGTGCGCGTCACCAACGACAGCGCAATCCATCTGTACACCAGCCTCGGCTTCGTCGAGACCGGGATCAGGCGCGGCTACTACACGGACAACCGCGAGGACGCCCTGATCATGTGGCGGGACGGATGATCCTCGCCCTCGAGACCTCCTGCGACGAGACCGCGGCGGCGGTCGTAGACGCGGAGGGCTCGATCCTGGCGAACGTGGTGGCGTCGCAGGCCGAGCTGCACGCGCCGTACGGGGGCGTCGTTCCGGAGGTCGCCTCGCGCCGCCACCTCGAGCTCACCGTGCCCGTCGTCGAGCGGGCGCTGACAGATGCCGGCGCCGAGCTGGACGACCTCGACGCGGTGGCGGTGACCGAGGGGCCGGGTCTGATCGGCGCGCTGCTGGTCGGGCTGGCCAGTGCCAAGGCCATCGCGTTCGCCCGCGGGCTGCCGCTCGTCCCAGTCGATCACCTCCACGGCCACATCGCGGCGCTCTACCTGCAACCGCAGCCGCTCGAACCGCCGTTCCTGGCGCTGCTGGCGTCGGGCGGTCACACGCTGCTGGCGGAGGTTGACGACCGCGCCGGCTACCGGGTGATCGGCACCACCCTGGATGACGCCGCCGGAGAGGCGTTCGACAAGGGCGCCCGTCTGCTCGGCCTCAGCTACCCGGGCGGCGCGGAGCTGGAGCGGCTGGCGGCGCAGGGCGACCAGGAGCGGCACCGGCTGCCCGTGGCCATGCTCGGCACGCCGGGCCACGACTTCTCGTTCAGCGGCCTGAAGACGGCGCTCCTGTACGCCACCCGCGAGGGACACGGCGGCGCCGACCTGGCCGCGTCCTACCAGCGGGCGATCATCCGGTCGCTGGTCGGCCGCACAATGGAGGCCGTGCGCGCCACCGGCCGGGACACCCTGGCCGTCGTTGGCGGGGTGGCCCGCAACGCGGCGCTGCGTTCGGCGTTCGCGGAGGCGTGCGCGGACGAGGGCGTGCGGCTGGCGCTCGCGCCGCCCGAGCTGTGCTCCGACAACGCGGCGATGATCGCCTCGGCCGCCAGGTTCACGCAGCCGATCGCGTTCCCGGACTACCTCGACCGCGACGCCTACGCCTCGCGCGTGGCATGAGCGTCGAGGTCGTCCTCTACAGCGCGCCGGACTGCGGGTTGTGCATCGATGCTAAGCGTGTGCTCGAGTCGCAGGCGCCCGTGCTCGGCTACCGGCTGCGCACCATCGACATCAGCATGGACGAGGAGCTCGAGCGGCTGCACCGGCACGAGATCCCGCTTGTCACGATCGCCGGGCGGCGGGCGTTCAAGTACCAAGTCGACCCGGCGGAGCTCCGCCGCCGGGTGATCGCCGCAGAGTCACAATCCACCGCCTGAAATCGGTCACCCGTGGCAAGCGGAGCTTGCTTCCCAGGCCGTCGCTACACTGATCGGCACTGTGTCACAAGCTACCGCCACCAAGGGGGAATCGTTGGCTCCTGAGCGCCTGACCGTCGGCGTCGCGGCCCGCCTCTCGCGCTATCTGCAGGTGCTTACGCAAGCGAAGAAGCAGGGCCGTGACTCGATCTCCTCACAGGAGATCGGCGAGTACACCCACGTGAACGCCACCCAGATTCGTCGCGACCTGTCGGGCTTCGGCAAGTTCGGCAAGCGTGGGGTGGGATACAACATCGACTTCCTGATCGCGGAGATCCGCAAGATCCTGCGCACCTCCGGGCAGCACAACATCGCGCTGGTGGGCGCCGGCCAGCTGGGCCAGGCGATCGCCTCGTCCAACATCTTCGGCGACCACGGCTTCCACATCTCCGGCGTGTTCGACGCCGACCCGTCCAAGCGCGGCAGTGCGGTGGGCGAGCTGGCCGTGCAGTCGATGGACGACCTGACCGAGGCGATCCGCGAGAAGAACATCATCGTCGGCGTGCTCGCCGTTCCCCCCGGATCGGCTCAGAGCGCCGCGAACGCGCTGGTGGACGCCGGCGTGAAGATCGTGTTCAGCTACTCCGATGCGCTGATCGACACGCCGCCCGACGTAACGGTGCATCGCAGCAACCCCGCCGAGCAGCTGCTCTACGCGCTCTACTTCTACCTGTCGTAGTGCCGTTCGGGCGTTACCGGCCCGAGTTGAAAACGGTACGACCAGGGCTCTGAACGCTTAGGGACACGGCCGCAACGGCCGATGAGCCCCGCGTGACGAGGCCGCGTCATCCCCCGCGACGAGGCGCTCTACCGCCTGTCCGTGTTCGCCGCCGCCGGCTGCATCGCCGTGATGCTGGCTGCGCTGTTCGCCGGGCCGTCGACGTCGCTCGACCGCCAGGGCCTGCTGATCGCGGTGTCCGTGCTGGCGATCGGCGCCTGCTTCACCACCTGGTGACCGTCGAGCGCTGCTTCGCGCCTGCGCCGCAGCGCGCCGAGACCGTCGAGGCGGCCCGGTCGCACGCGGAGGATCTGCAGACGGTGGTCGAGATCGCCCGCCGGCTGCCGGCTCGGCTGACGCCCACGCGGCGCGCGAGGCCATGTGCACGGGCGTGCTCGAGGTGTGCGGCGGGATGCTGGCCGTGCTGATGGAGCCGGACGGCGCCGGATCGCTGGTCGCCTCGGCCGTGGCCGGCGCCGATGCGGCGCCGATGCGCGTCTCGCTGGACGACGACGCCTCGGTCACCGTCGACGCGTTCCGCTCCGCCGAGCCGTACTTCGTCGCCGACCTGGAGGGACATCCGGCCGTGTCGTCGCGGCTGGCGGCGTCGCTGGACGCCGTCTCCGCGTTGTGGCAGCCGGTGATCCGCGATTCGGAGCCGGTGGGGGTGCTGATCGTCGTCTGGGACCGGCCGCTCGACCGGCTCTCCGAGCGGGCCGCGGCCGTGGTCGGCCTGTTCGCCGCCGAGGCGGCGGTGGCCATCGAGCGGGCCGACCTGCGGTCCCGGCTGGAGGGCCTGAACCGCACCCTGCGGATGCAGGTCGAGGCCCTGCGGATCTCGGATCAGCTGAAGACCGACTTCGTGTCCAGCGTCTCCCACGAGCTGCGGACGCCGCTGGCGTCGATCATCGGGTACGTCGACGTGATGCTCGACGGCGACGTCGGCGCGTTCACGGACGAGCAGCGCGAGTTCATGGGCATCGTCCAGCAGAACGCGCGCCGGCTGCTGACGCTGATCAACGACCTGCTCACCCTGTCCGGCGTCGAGAGCGGCAAGATGGTGCTGCGCCGCGAGCTGACCGATCTGCGCGGCGTCGTCGAGCGGTGCGTCCGCGACCAGCTGCAGATCGCCGAGGCCAGCGACCTCAAGCTCTCGCTGGTGCTGCCCGGGGATCCCGTCGAGGCCCAGGTCGACGCCGACCGGATCGCCCAGGTGGTCACCAACCTGCTCGCCAACGCGATCAAGTTCACCGGCGCCGGAGGCCGCGTGGGCGTCGCCGTCGGCCGTTCCCGCAACGGTGTCGCGCTGTCGGTATCGGACACCGGCATCGGCATCGGCGAGGACGACCAGGCGCGCCTGTTCGAGCGCTTCTTCCGCGCCCGCAACGCGGCCGACAACTCGATCCCCGGCACGGGTCTCGGCCTGGCCATCTCGAAGGGCATCGTCGACGCCCACGGCGGCACCCTGACTGTCGAGAGCGTGCTCGACGAAGGCACCGCGATCACCGTGCTGCTGCCCACCGATCCCGTCCCCCGAACGGCCACCATCCCCCGAAGGAGATCTCCCATGTCCGAGTCCGAAACCCCGACGGCCCGCGTGCTCGTCGCCGACGACGAGCCGCACCTGCTGCGGCTGGTCAAGTTCCGGCTGGAGCGCGAGGGGTACGAGGTGCTGACCGCGACCGACGGCGAGTCGGCGCTCAAGGTGGCCCGCGAAGAGCGACCCGACCTGTGCGTGCTCGACGTGATGATGCCCAAGCGCAGCGGCTTCGACGTGCTGCGCGAGCTGCGCTCAGACGACGGGTTCGCCGGCATGAAGGTGATCATGCTGACGGCCCGCGCGCAGGACCGCGGCGTCGACGTCGGCTTCTCGCTGGGCGCCGACGACTACATCACGAAGCCCTTCAGCCCGCAGGAGCTGCGCGTCCGCATCGGTGCCCACCTGGCCACGCGGTGACCTCTGCGCGGCGCTCGCGCTGCTCCAGGTGCTGGCGATCGCCCTCACGGCGCTCGTCCTGGTCGCCCGCCGGATCGCCATGTCGACGGCGGAGCGGCGGCGTGCTGCGCTGCTCGACCGCTACAGCGTGGTGGTGCTCGAGCTGGTCGCGGGGGACGGCGAGGTGCCCGGGGAGCTGCGCGGCGTCCATCGGTCCGACGAGCGTGAGGCGGTGGGCGAGCTGATGACCAGGTACACGGATGTCGTCCGCGGCGACGCTCGCGAGCGGACGGCGTCGTTCGCCGCTGAGCGCGGCTACGTCTCGGCGGCGGCGGGCGATCTCGGCTCCGCCTTCGAGTGGCGGCGCGGCCTGGCCGCGAAGACGCTGGGGGACTACGGCGCCGAGGCCGGCGCCCGGCCGCTGGAGGACGCGCTGCTGGACGACCGGAGCGAGCAGGTGCGGTTGGTGGCCGCGCGGGCGCTCGGCAGGGTGGGCGCGGACGATGCGTGCCCGGCCCTGATCTCGTCGTGCCAGGAGGGCGGGGTGCCGGCCGCGGTGGCGGCCCAGGCCCTGCTCGACATCGGCGGTCCGGCCGTGTCGTGGCTGGCCGGGGCGACGATTCATCCCGATCCCGACGTGCGGGCGGTTGCCTGCCGTGTGCTCGGCCTGAACGGCGTCGCGGGGGACGCCGATGCGATGCACGCGCTGCACGACGCGGCAGTCACGGATCCGGAGCCGATGGTGCGCGCGCTCGCCTGTCGCGCGGTCGGAGCGGTCGGCGACGGCGGCTCGGCGGTCGTGCTGGCCGCCGCCATGACCGACGCCGACGACGGCGTGCGGGGCGCCGCCTGCGACGCGGCGAGGGAGCTCGGCGCCGCCGACCTCGGATCGGTGCTGGAGCGACTGATCGACGACCCGGCGCCCGAAGTTGCGCGCTCGGCGGCGCGGGCTGCGGCGGCCATGGGCCTGGCCGCGACGCGCAGGGGCGGCTTCCTGACCGAGGCGCGGGTCGAGCTGGCGCGGGGCTGGTCGTGAACGCCGCGGCGCTGGTCGAGGGCTACAACGCGGTGATCCTCATGTACTTCATCGCGATGAACGCGATGTACCTGGCGCTCACCTACCACGCCTCGCGGGCGATGCTCTCGCGGGTGCGGCGCGGCCGGATGGAGGGGATGGACGACCTGATGCGATCCCCGCTGGCGCCCGGCGTGACGATCGTTGTCCCGGCGCACAACGAGCAGGAGTGCATCGTCGAGAGCGTCCGCTCGCTGCTGGCACTGCGGTACCAGAAGTTCGACGTGATCGTCGTCTCGGACGGCTCGACCGACGCAACCGTCGAGGTGCTGCGGTCGGCGTTCGATCTGGAGATCTTCCCGCGCGTCTACGTGCCGTCGATCCCGACGATGCCGGTGCGCAAGGTGTTCCGCTCCCGCACCGACGCGCGGCTGACGGTGGTCGAGAAGGCCAACGGCGGCAAGGCCGACGCGCTCAACTGCGGCATCAACCTGGCCGACCGCGAGCTGATCTGCGCGATCGACGCCGACGCGATCCTCGACGAGGACGCGCTGCTGCTGGCCTGCCGGCCCGTTCTCGAGGAGCCTGACGAAGTGGTGGCGACGGGCGGCATCGTGCGGATCGCCAACGGCTGCCGGATCGAGTGCGGGCCACGTCGAGCAGGTGGCGCTGCCGAAGTCCCGGCTGGCTGCGATCCAGGTGGTCGAGTACCTGCGCGCGTTCCTGACCGCGCGCTCGGGGTGGAGCCGCGTCAACGCTCTGCTGATCGTCAGCGGGGCGTTCGGCATCTTCCGCCGCGACGTGCTGCGCGACGCTCGGCGGCTACCGCCGCGAGACGGTCGGCGAGGACGGGGAGCTGGTCGTCCGCATCCACCGCCACTTCCGCGAGCGGGGCGAGAAGTACAAGGTGTGCTTCGTGCCCGACCCGGTGTGCTGGACCGAGGCCCCGGAAACGCTGCAAGGTGCTGCGCCGCCAGCGCGTCCGCTGGGCGCGCGGGCTGTTCGAGATCCTGACCATGCACGGGCGGATGATCGGCCGGCCCAGCTACGGCACCGTCGGCATGGCCGCGATGCCGGCGACGCTGATGTTCGAGCTGCTGGGCCCGGTGATCGAGCTGACCGGCCTGATCGCCGTCGTCGCCGGCTGGTGGATGGGCATGCTCAGCGTGCAGTACCTGGCCGTCTTCGCCCTGGTCTCGGTGGTCTTCGGTCTGTTCCTGTCGGTCACGGCACTGGCGCTGGAGGAGGCGTCGCTGCGCCGCTATCCGCGCGTGTCCCAGGTGTTCGTGCTGGTTGTCTACAGCCTGGTCGAGCAGCTCGGATACCGGCAGCTGACCGCCTCTGGCGGGTCTGGGCGCTGCTCGAGGCGATCGCCGGGCGCAGGGCCCGCTGGGGCGTCATGAAGCGCCGCGGGCTGGCCCGCAAGGCCGTCTAGCAGACCCGGGGTCAGACCCGGGTCAGAGCGGGGTCTGACCCCGCTTGACGCGCAATTGCGTGCCGATTCGACGCGGATTTCGCCGATAACGGGCGGGTCGCCGATTCTCGGCGACCGGCGCGCCGGATCGTGACGCGGTCGGTGCGGACCGCGGAGCGGCGTGACGGGTTCGGGGTCAGAGCGGGGTCAGACCCGATGGCTCGCGAGCTAGAAGTGGGGCTGGCGGCGCGGCGCGGCGTCGGCCAGCGCGAACGCCATCTCCAGTGCGGCCCAGACGGCCAGCGGCAGCAGCACCAGGCCCAGCAGCCAGCCGCACGCTGCGGCCAGGCAGAGGACGAAGAGGTGGAGGCGGGCACCGCCGGTCATGCCCGGTGCATCGGCGGCAAACGCCCCGCGCTTGACGGTCCGTTATCGTTCCCGCGCCAATGGGTGACTCGCCGCTGATCAGCGATCCGCTGGAGGCCCTCGAGGCGGCTCGCCTCGCGTTCGACGGCGCGGACGACCTGACGATGGCGATCGAGGAGGAGTTCGCGATCCTCGATCCGGCCACGCTCGAGATGACGCCCGGCTACGAGCGGCTGGCGGCCGCGGCCACTGAGGTGCCGGGGCTGGTGGGGATGACGGCGGGCGAGCTGATCCGTTCCGAGATCGAGATCAAGACCGGCAAGTGCGAGACGTTCGCCGAAGCGGCGGACGCGATGGCCCGGCGGCGGATCGACCTGGTCGACGTGGCCGCCGCACAGGGGTTCCGCCTGTGCGCCGCGGGCACCCATCCGTGGTCTCGCTGGCAGGACCAGCAGGTGATCGACACCCCGCACTACCAGATCGTCGAGTCGACGCTCCGCTACGTGGCCTGGCGCAACAACACCTTCGGGCTCCACGTCCACGTCGGCATCCACGGTGCGGACCGGGCGATCGCCGTGCATCGCGCGCTGCGGACGGTGCTGCCCGAGTTGCTCGCGCTGTCCAGCGCGTCGCCGTGGCTGGAGGGCCGTTACACCTACCTGCACTCGACGCGCACCGAGATCTTCACCAAGTTCTTCCCCCGCTGCGGGATCCCCGACGGGTTCGCCGACTGGGACGAGTACGCCGAGTTCGTCCGCTTCCTGGTGGACACGCGGTCGATCCGGGAGCACACCGAGATCTGGTGGAGCGTGCGGCCCCACCAGGCGTACCCGACCGTCGAGACGCGGATCTGCGACGGGCAGCCGGACTTCGCGCGGTCGGTCGCGCTGGCCGGGCTGCAGGTGGCGCTGACCGCGGACTTCGCCCGCCGCTACGACGCCGGGGAGGCGCTGCCCGACCATCCGGCGCGCGACCTCGAGGAGAACTTCTGGCGGGCCATCCGCTGGGGCATGTCGGGCGAGCTGATCGACCTCGAGCTGCGCCGCTCGATGTTGGCGGCGGAGCGGATCGAGCGGCTGCTCGACCGTGTCTCGGCGACCGCGGATGACCTGGGCATCACGCCGTACCTGACGGCGCTGCGACGGCCGACACTGGTACAGGAGCTGATCGAGCCGCTGGAGGCCGGCACCGACCCGCGCGAGCTGTGGCCGGCGGTGGTCGACCGCAGCGAGCGGTCGGCGGCCGAGTGGCTGGCCAGCGGAGTGGAGGAGGAGCGATGAGCGAGCAGTCCGGCGGCGAGCCCGCGCTGCCCACAATCCCCGAGGTGATCCTGTCCGGCGCGGCCCTGCTGGTCTCGCTGGGCGTCCGAGCGATCACCGAGCGCGACACGGAGTCCGCCTCGTACGCCATCGACGCGCTCTCGGCCCAGATGCCCGTGATCGAACGGATCGTGCCGGCCGACGCGCTGGGCCACTACCGCCAGGCCCTGGCCGACCTGCAGCTCGGCTACGCGGAGGCGCTCAAGCCGCCCCCGGAGCCGCCTGACGATGACAAGCCGCCCGAGCCCGAGCGGCCGAAGATCTGGACACCGGGAGGGGATGTGTGAGCGATGCCGAGATCGGAGTGTTCGGCGGGTCGGGGTTCTACTCGTTCCTCGACGACGCCGAGGAGGTCGCCGTCGACACCCCGTACGGGGCGACGTCCGACCGGTTCGTGATCGGGGACGTCGGTGGCAAGCGGGTCGCGTTCATGCCCCGCCACGGCCGCAACCACAGCCTGCCGCCGCATGCCATCCCCTACCGGGCGAACCTGTGGGCGATGCGCGAGCTCGGCGTCCGCCGGGTGATCGGCCCGTGCGCCTCAGGGAGCCTGACCAAGGACCTGCCGCCGGGCACCTTCGTGGTCTGCGACCAGTTCGTCGACCGCACCTCGGGGCGCGCCGACACCTTCTACGACGGGCCGGCGACGACCCACGTCTCGAGCGCCGACCCGTACTGCCCCGATCTGCGCAGCGTGCTGCTCGAGACCGGCCGCGAACAGGGGCTGGACATCCGCGACGCCGGCACCGTGGTGGTCATCCAGGGCCCGCGGTTCTCGACCCGGGCCGAGTCGAAGTGGTTCTCGGCGATGGGCTGGGGCGTGATCAACATGACCGCGTATCCGGAGGGCTGGCTGGCCCGCGAGCTCGAGCTCTGCTACGCCAACATCTCGCTGATCACCGACTACGACGTCGGCCTCGACGACGACCCGGACGTCGACCCGGTCAGCCACGAGGCGGTCGTCAAGGTGTTCACCGAGAACAACGACCGGCTCCGCGAGCTGCTCTTCGCCGCCATCCCGAAGATCGGCGCACAGCCCAAGGACATCTGCGCCAGCGCGCTCGAGGGTGCCCGGTTCTGAGCCGCTTCTGCGTCACAAGCCTGGCACGGTTCCGGCCTGATCAAGCCGAGTCCGTTGCTACAATCCCGCGGTCGTTTTCGTCGTTTTCGTCATTCTAAGGAGCTCACCACGTGGATTTCCTGATTGAGCACGCGGTGGCGATAGCCATCGTGTGCGGTATCGCCGGTGCCGTCTATGGCCTGCTGCTGACCCGCTGGGTGCTGAGCCAGCCTGACGGCGACGAGCGCATGAAGGAGATCGCCGCCGCGATCCAGGAGGGTGCGGCCGCCTATCTGAAGCGCCAGTACACGACGATCGCCGTGGTCGCCGTGATCGTCTTCGTGATCATCGCCGTGGCGGGAGCCTTTACCGACGAGCTCGGCATCAAGGTGGCGATCGGCTTCCTGATCGGGGCCGTGCTGTCCGCCCTCACCGGCTTCATCGGGATGAACGTGGCCGTACGGTCGAACGTCCGCACCGCCGAGGCCGCGAAGCGCGGCATGGCGCCGGCGCTGTCCGTCGCGTTCAAGGGCGGCACCGTCACCGGCATCCTGGTCGTCGCGCTGGGCATCATCGGTGTCGCCGGGTACTACGGGATCCTGAAGGCCATGGATGACACGGACGTCGAGGCGACGCGGGCCCTGGTCGGCCTGGCCCTCGGCGGCTCGCTGATCTCCGTGTTCGCGCGGCTGGGTGGCGGCATCTTCACCAAGGGCGCCGACGTGGGCGCCGACCTGGTGGGCAAGATCGAGGCCGGCATCCCCGAGGACGATCCGCGCAACCCGGCCGTGATCGCGGACAACGTCGGCGACAACGTCGGCGACGACGCCGGCATGGCGGCCGACCTGTTCGAGACCTATGCGGTGACCATCGTCGGCTCGATGTTCCTGGCCGCCCTGACCGGGTTCAGCCACGCCGCCGTGGTGCTGCCGCTCGTGCTGGGCGGCGTCAGCATCCTGGCGTCGATCGTCGGCACGCTGGTCGTCCGCTACCGCGGCGGCAGCCTGATGACGCCGCTGTACATCGGCGTGCTGGTTTCGGCCGTGCTCTCGGCGATCGCCTTCTACCCGGTGATCGACGGCGCCGTCAACAACCCGAACCTGGGCGCCACGGGCAATGACATCCTCGACCGCGTCGCCTTCGGCGGCAGCTCGGTCGGCGAGCTCTACATCTGCTCGCTGATCGGCCTGGTGATCACGGCGCTGCTGGTCGGCATCACCGAGTACTACACGGGCACCCGGTTCAACCCGGTCAAGCGGATCGCCCAGCAGTCCGAGACGGGCCACGCGACCAACATCATCGCCGGCCTCGCCGTGGGGATGCAGGCGACGGCGCTGCCGGTGATCGTGATCGCCGTCGGCACCGTCGTCTCGTACAACCAGGCCGGGATCTACGGCGTCGCCATCGCCGTCACCTCGATGCTCTCGATGGCCGGCGTGGTGGTCGCGCTCGACGCGTTCGGGCCGATCACCGACAACGCGGGCGGCATCGCCGAGATGGCGGACCTGCCGCACGAGGTGCGCGACAACGTCACCGACCCGCTGGACGCCGTCGGCAACACGACCAAGGCCGTGACCAAGGGCTACGCCATCGGCTCCGCTGGCCTGGCCGCCCTGGTGCTGTTCCAGAGCTACTACGACGAGCTCAACGACAAGGTGTTCCCGGGCGGCAACTTCGCCCTGGTCTTCCAGATCAACGACCCGAAGGTGCTGGCCGGCCTGCTGATCGGCGGCCTGATGCCGTTCCTGTTCGCGTCGCTGGCGATGGACGCCGTCGGCCGCGCTGGCGGCGAGGTGGTCAAGGAGGTGCGCCGCCAGTTCGCGGAGATGCCGGGGATCATGGACTACACCCAGAAGCCGGACTACGCGCGCTGCGTGGACATCGTCACCCGCTCGGCGATCCGCGAGATGCAGCTGCCCGCGCTGATCCCGGTGGTCGTGCCGATCGTGGTCGGCCTGTACAGCTACAAGGCGCTGGGCGGCCTGCTGGTCGGCACCATCGTGACCGGCCTGTTCCTGGCCATCTCGATGACTTCCGGCGGTGGCGCCTGGGACAACGCCAAGAAGCTGATCGAGGACGGTGCGCACGGCGGCAAGGGTTCGCCGGCGCACCAGGCCGCGATCACCGGCGACACGGTCGGCGATCCCTACAAGGACACGGCCGGCCCGGCGATCAACCCAATGATCAAGATCACCAACATCGTCGCGATCCTGATCATCCCGCTGCTGACCAGGTAGCGTCTCCGCCGACGGGGCCGCGTGGCCGCCGTCCCGCTAGGTATAAACACGCATGCCAGTAAAGCGCCGCCATGCCGGGGGTCTTCACCGCGTCCTCGGCACGGCGGCGCTGTTCTCGACGGCGTATGGCAACGTCGGCTCGTCGATCTACTACGCGCTGGGGCTGGTGACGGCGTACGCGCTGGGCCTGACGCCGGTTGCGTTCTTCATCTCCGGCGCGATCTTCTTCTTCACCGCGGTCACCTACGCCGAGGCCACCGCCCGCTTCCCGGAGGCGGGCGGCTCCTCATCGTTTACGAGGCACGCGTTCAACGAGTCGGTGTCGTTCTTCGCCGGCTGGGCGCAGATGCTGAACTACACGGTGACGATCGCCATCTCGGCGCTCTTCGTGCCGCACTACCTGTCCAAGTTCTGGCCGGGCGCCGGCCTCGATCGGCACCCGGTGGACATCTACGGCGGCGCGATCGTCGTCCTGCTGCTGGTGCTGCTGAACATCGTCGGCGTCAAGGAGGCGGCGGGCCTCAACATCTTCCTGGCGCTGGCCGACCTCGGGCACGCAGGCGCTGCTGGTGGTGATCGGGCTGTTCGTGGTCTTCTCGCCCGAGGTGCTGCAGGCGAACGTCGACCTCGGCATAACGCCGACCTGGCGCGACTTCATCGTGGCCGTGCCGGTGGCCATGGTTGCCTACACGGGCATCGAGACCATCTCGAACATGGCCGAAGAGGCGATCGACCCGCCGCGCCATGTGCCGCGATCGATCATGTACGTCGTCCTCGCCGTATTCGCGATCTACGCGTTCCTGCCGTCGGTGGCGCTGTCGGCGCTGCCGGTGGTCAAGGCGACGCCGCAGATGGTGCAGGACGTCGACACCTACCAGTGCACCAGCTCCCAGGACCTGCAGGTGGGGGACAAGACGTCGGAGCTCGCCTGCCGCTTCTCGGGCGACCCGGTCGCCGGGCTGGTCGAGAACCTCGGCCTGCCGCCGACCATCACCGACGGCCTCGGCTACTACGTCGCGATCCTGGCGGCGACCATCCTGATCATCGCCACCAACGCCGGCATCATCGGCGTCTCGCGATTGACGTACTCGATGGGGCAGCACCGCCAGCTGCCCGAGGCGATCAGACGCGTGCACCCGAAGTTCAACACGCCGTACGTCGCCATCTGCCTCTACAGCTTCGCGGCGATCCTGATGATGATCCCGACCGGAGCCACCACGTTCCTGGGGAACCTGTACGCCTTCGGCGCCATGCTCTCGTTCACGCTGGCGCACGCGGCGGTGATTCAGATGCGGCGGATCATGCCCGACCGGGAGATGCCATGGCGCGGACCGACGTCCTTCCGATGGGGTAACTTCGACGTCCCCACCTTCGCCATCATCGGCGGTCTGGGGACAGGGATCTCGTTCCTCGTCACGATCGCGCTCAACAAGACGACGGCGGTGGTCGGCGTCGGCTGGCTGGCGGTGGGCATGCTCGTCTACGTCGTGTACCGCCACACCCAGGGGCTGCCGCTGACCGAGACCGTGCTGGCGCCGCAGTCGGCGATCGGGCCGGCCCTCGAGGTCGAGTACCGGTCGATCCTGATGCCGATCTCCTCCGACCGGGTGGACGACGAGATGACGGCGACGGCGCTCAAGCTGGCCGCCGAGTCGGGCACCAGTCTGGTGGTCATGTACCCGATCGAGGTGCCGCTGGCCAAGCCGCTGTCGGCACCGATGGAGGTGCAGACGGCGGAGGCCGAGGTGCAGCTGCGCGAGGCGGCCGCGCTGGGGCGCCAGTACGGTGTGGACGTGATCACCCGCATCGTGCGCACGCGCAGCATCGGCCAGGCGATCGTGGACGAGGCCGAGCGGCGGCGATCTGAGATCATCGTGCTCGGGGCCCGCAACCGGGCGAAGCCGGGCCAGCGCCTGCTGGGGCCGACGGTCGACTACGTGCTGCGCAACGCCACCTGCCGGGTGATGGTCGGCGCCCTGCCGGCGGGCGGCTGATGCTCCAGGCCAACCGCGTCCTCGCCTACGTCTTCCTGGCGCTGGGTGTCGCCATCGCCGTGCGAACGGGGCTGGCGGGCGGCGGGCAGGTGGGCTTCCTGGTCGCCGCCGTCTTCCTGCTGCTGGGCTGGCTGCGGCTGCGCGCGATGCGCGGCTGACGCGCTGCCACGTCCGGGCGGCCGTGCGATGCTACCCGCATGGCGCGCAAGATCCCGGTGCTCGGCCGAGTCCTCGGCGCTCCCGCACTGTACGCATCGGTGTACGGCGAGATCGGCTCCTCGCTCTACTACGCGCTCGGCATCACCGCCGTCTACGCGCTCGGGCTGACGCCGATCGTCTTCCTGATCGCCGGCGCGCTGTTCACGCTTGCGGCCGCTGCGTACGCCGAGGGCGGGGCGACGATCGACGAGCCCGGCGGCGGAGCCGCGTTCGCGCGGCGCGCGTTCAACGACATGGTGGGGTTCATCGCCGGATGGGCGACGATCCTCGACTACTTGATCGGCATCGCCCTGGCGGCCCTGTTCATCCCGCACTACGTGGCCGGAGCGTTCGGCCGCGAGGGATCGGTCTCCGCGCACCAGGCGACGGCACTGGCGGTGGCCATCGTGCTGGCGATCACTGTCGTCCGGCTGTTCCGGCGGCGCGACGTGTACACCGTGGGCGTCGCCGTCTCGCTGCTCGACCTGGTCGTCCAGGCGGGCATGGCCGTGTTCGGCCTGGCGCTCCTGTTCGACTGGCACGCCCTCACCGCCGACGTCGACCTCGGCGTCAAGCCGACCTGGAGCGCGCTGGCGTTCGCCATCCCGATCGCGATGATCGGCTTCACCGGCCTGGAGAAGGTCGCCAGCCTGGCCGGCATGGCGAAGAACCCGGCGAAGGACATCCCCGACAGCGTCCGCACGTCCGTGTTCACCGTGGTGCTGATCTACGCGGCGATCGCGACCGCGGCGACGTCGGCCTATCCGATCAAACCCGACCCCGGCGCCCCTGCGCACTACTCGAGCGAGCTGACCACCACCTGGCTGGACGCGCCGATGCTCGGCCTGAGCCACGCGATCGGCACGCATCTGCCCGACCCGCTGGCGATCGCCGTGCGGCTGGCCGTCGGCCTGACGGCGACGCTGATCCTGGTGCTGGCGATCACGACCAGCTTCTCGGGCTGCGCCCGGCTGTGCGACGCAATGGGCGAGCGCTCCCAGCTGCCGCCGATCCTCGGCCGCCGCGGCCGGCGGGCCGTGCTGCCCCCGGTCGCCCTGGTGGCCACCGGCGTGCTGGCGACGGGCTTCCTGGTGGTGGGCGCGGTCTTCGGCTCGAGCGAGGAGGTGCTGACGCTGGCCTCGCTCTACAGCTTCGGCATCCTGATCTCGCTGATGCTGGCCAACGCGTCGATCGCCTGGCTGCGCTGGACCGAGCCGGACATGCCGCGCGCGTTCACCATGCGCGGCAACGTCGCCGTGTCGGGGCGGCAGATCCCGGTGCCGGCCGTGCTCGGCGCGATCGGCGCGTTCGCCGTGTGGGTGCTCTGCCTGGGCACGCACGAGGGCGCCCGGATCGTCGGCCTGTGCTGGATCCTCGCCGGGCTGCTGATGTACGCCGCCGTGCGGATCGCTGCCGGCCTACCGCTGATGAGCCGGGTCGTGGTCGGCGAGGCGCCGGCGGACGAGCTGATCGGCATCCCGCACCGGGCGATCGTGGTGCCGCTCGAGAAGCTCGACGCGATGGCCGAGGAGGTGGCCGCGACCGCATGCCGCTTGGCGTCCGAGAGCGACGCGCGTGTGGTCGGGGTGAGCGCCATCGTGGTGCCGGTGCGCGAGCCGCTGGACGCTCCCAGGCCCGACCGCGACGACGAGGCTGCGCGCGTCCAGGCGATGGCCCGCTCGCTGGCCGGCGACTACGGCGTCGAGTACACCGGGGTCGTCAGGCGGACGCGGATGGCGGGGCGGACGGTGGTCGACGTCGCCACCGACGAGGACGCCGGGCTGATCGTGATCGGCGCGCCCGCCAAGCGCCGGCTCGCCCACTCGCGCGAGGAGGCATTCTTCGGGAAGACCGTCGACTTCGTTCTGCGGAAGGCGCCGTGCCGTGTCCTGGTCACGCACTTCCCGGCGGGAGTCGCCGCGGAGGACGAGGTCCGTGACCTGGCAACCCAAGCCTGACCCTTCAAGCGTCTGGCTGCCCCGCGAGCGCGCCGTCGTCCCGCGCCTGCTGGCGGTCGGCGCATCGTCGGCCGCGGCGGCCGAGGGCGCGGCGGTCGCGGTCGCGCTGGCCGTCTACATGATGACCGACTCGACCACGTGGGTGTCGGGCGCGCTGCTGGCGACGCTCGGCTTCTCGGCGCTGATCTCGCCGATCGCCGGGGTGATGGCCGACCGGCACGACCGGCGGCGGCTGATGATCGCGGTGGCCGTCGTCGAGGTGCCGGTGTTCGTGCTGGCCGCGATCGCGGGCCACGCCTGGCAGATCATCGGCCTGGTCGCCGTCGGCGCGGCCGTCCAGCGCCTGTTCGACGCAGCCCTCGGGGCGTCGATCCCGGCCCTGGTGCCCGACGAGGCGCTGCCGCGCGCGACGTCCTCCTTCGCCGCGGCCCAGCAGACGGCGCTGCTGTTGTCCCCGGCGGCAGTCGGTGCGATCATCGCGACGGGCGGCCACCGCTGGGCCTTCGGCGCGGTCGCCGCCCTGTACGGGGTGACGATCGTCGTGGTCGCCGGCCTGCCGGCTGCGGCGCGTCCGACCGGGTCGCACCACGGGCTGGCGGGCGAGCTGCGCGACGGGCTGGTCGCGCTGGTCGGCGACCGGGTGGTGCTGTGGACGACCGTGGCGATGACCGTGCTGCTCGGTGTTCTCGGCCTTCACGCTGGTCGCCGGCGTCGCGCTGGCCGAGCAGGAGTTCGACGCCGGCGGCACGGCGTACGGCTTCATGGTCAGCTGCTGGGGCGGCGGCATGATCGTCGGCTCCCTGGCGGCTGGGCGGCTGGCCGAGCGCCGCGGAGGCGCTTGGCGTGTTCGCGGCAGGGATGGGCATCGCCGGATTCGCGCTCGGGCTGGTGTCGATCGCCCCGACTCTGGCCGCCGCGCTGGGGATGCTCGCCGTGGGCGGCGCGGGCAACGGTCTGATGTCTGCGTCAGGTCAGCTGCTGTTCCAGCGACGGGTGCCGAACGCCGTACTTGGCCGGGTGCTGGGCGCGGCCTCGGCGCTGTGGCGGGTCGCCTACGCGGCGTCGTTCCTGCTGGGCGGCATCGTGATCGCCGTCGCCGGCGTGCGCGGGGTGTTCGCGCTGGCCGGCGCCGGGACGCTGGTCGCGCTGCTGCCGCTGCTGCTCCTGCTGGTCAGCCGCCGCGGGCCAGAACGGGCAGGATCACCGGCGCCTGGCGATTGAACTCGAGCGCGCCCGCGCGCTCCGCGGCCGACCGCACCGCGCCCTCCTCGGCGACGTGCGTGAGGATGACGATGTGCACGCCGTCCGGCGCCAGGATGCTGCACGACCTGGGCCACGGACACACCGCGGTCGGCCAGGCAGGTGGCGACCTGGGCCAGCACGCCCGGCGTGTCGTCGACGCAGAACCGCAGGTAGCAGGCGCTGCGCAGCCGGTCGGCACGGAACCGGCCGAGCTCGCGGTAGTAGCCGTCGTGCTCGAGGAACCCGGTGCCGCTCGTGCCGATCACCGCCAGCAGATCGCCGATCACGGCCGTGGCCGTCTCCGCGCCGCCCGCGCCCGGCCCCTCGAGGATCACCTCGCGGATCGAGTCGCCCTGCAGCAGCACGGCGTTGAACGCGCCCTCGACGGCCGCCAGCGGGTGGTCCGGCCCGAGCAGGCAGGGGTGGACGCGGGCGCAGATCTCGGAGCCCACCCGGCGGGTCGAGGCGATCAGCTTGACGGCGTAGCCGAGGTCGCCGGCGTGCTGGACGTCGGCCAGGTCGAGGCGGTCGATGCCGACGTGGTCGACCTCCTCGATGCGGACGCGCGTGTGGAAGGCGACCGAGGCCAGCAGCGCGATCTTGGCCGCGGCGTCGCCTCCGGTGACATCCTCGGTCGGATCGGCCTCGGCGTAGCCCAGCTCCTGGGCCTCGGCCAGGGCCTCGGCGTAGGGTGCGCCGCCCTGCACCATCCGCGTCAGGATGAAGTTGGTGGTGCCGTTGACGATGCCGTCGATCCCGTGGACGTTGGTCACGATCATCGACTCGCGCAGCACCTTGATCACGGGGATGGCGGCGCAGACGCTGGCCTCGAACCGCAGCTGGACGCGGTTGCGCTCGGCCTCGGTGAACAGCTCCTCGCCGTGGCGGGAGAGCAGCTGCTTGTTCGCCGAGACGACCGACTTGCCGGCCGCGAGCAGCTCGAGCACGTAGCGGCGCGTCGGGTCGACGCCGCCCATCACCTCGCACACGACGCTGACGGCGGGGTCGTCGCGGAGCGTCGCGAAGTCGGTGGTCAGCAGCCCGGCCGGCGCGCCCGGGTGGCGCGCGGGGTCGCGGACGAGGGCCGCGCCGACGCGGACGGCGCTGCCGGTGACCCGCTCGATCTCCTGCTCGCTCTCCGACAGCAGCCGGTGCACGGCCGAGCCGACGGTGCCGTAGCCGAGCAGGCCGACGGTGGTCGATGCGGGCGGGGACATGGCAGGGACGATACGGCAGAGCGCTCGGCGATGACGTCGCAACCGGGCCTCCGACCCGGTACGCTTCTGCGCCATGAAACTGCTGATCGTCGGCTGCGGCCGGGTGGGGTCGCGGATCGCCGCACAGATGGCCGAGGACGGCCACGAGGTGACGGTCGTCGACGAGGACCCGGAGGCCCTCCAGCGGCTGGCCGACGACTGGCCGGGCACGTTCGTCGTCGGCCACGGCCTCGACATCGACGTGCTGGTCGAGGCGCGGATCGCCGAGGCCGACGCGGCCGTGATCTCCACCGACGGCGACAACACCAACATCGTGATCGCCCAGATCGCGAAGACCCGGTTCGGCTGCCCGTGCGTCGTCTGCCGCGTGCTCGACCCGGCCCGCGCGGCGTTCTACCTGACCCAGGGCCTGCAGACGGTGTGCCCGACGTCGGGGGCGATCGACGTCATGACCCAGGCGATCTGCGCCACCCCGGGGAGGGTCTGACCGCGTGTACGTGCTGATCGCCGGCGGCGGCAAGGTCGGCTCGAACCTGGCCGTGGCGCTGTTGCAAGTGGGCCACGAGGTCACGCTGGTCGACAACGACCGCGAGCGGTACTCGCTGCTCGAGGAGAAGTTCGAGCACGTCATCCGGTTCGGCGACGCCACCGAGCTGTTCGTGCTGGAGCGGGCCGGCGTGGAGCGCGCCGACCTGGTGATCGCCGTGACCGGCGACGACGAGGACAACATCATCGTCTGCCAGGTGGCCAAGGAGAAGTACGGCGTGCCGAAGGTGATCGCGCGCGTCAACGACCCCCGCAACCAGCCGCACTTCGACATGGTCGGGATCACCATGACGGTGTCGGCGACGGCGACGATCCTGGCGCTGATCGAGCACGAGCTGCCGCAGCACGAGCTGGTGACGCTGATCGACCTGCGCCGCGAGAACCTGGAGATCGTCGAGTTCGCGATCGGCGACGGATCGCCGGTGGCCGGCCGGCTGGTGCGCGACCTCAGCCTGCCCGACCGGTCTCGCCTGATCTCCGTCAGCCGCGGCGGACGCTCCGAGATCGCGGTCGGCGACACCCGGCTGGAGCCCGGCGACCTCGTGATGGCCATCCTCGAGCCCGGCGTCGAGGACGACCTGAAGCGGATGCTGATGCCCGCCTAGAGCGGGCCCGTCGCGATGCCTGGACTGATCGAGCGCTATCGCGACCGGCTCCCGGTGACGGACGCGACGCCAGTGGTCGAGCTGGGAGAGGGCTCGACCCCGCTGCTGACTGCGCCCCGGATCTCCGAGATGACCGGCTGCCGCGTGCTGCTCAAGTACGAGGGCCTCAATCCGACCGGATCGTTCAAGGACCGGGGGATGACCGTCGCCGTCTCCAAGGCGCTCGAGGAGGGTGCGACGGTGGCCGTCTGCGCCTCCACCGGCAACACCTCCGCCTCCGCGGCCGCCTACTGCGGGCGGGCGGGGATCCGGCTGGCCGTGGTGCTGCCGGAGGGCGCGATCGCGCGCGGCAAGCTGGCGCAGGCGCAGATCTGCGGCGCCCGGGTGATCGCCGTGCAGGGGTCGTTCGACGATGCGCTGCGGCTCGTCCGCGAGCTGGTCGAACGGCATCCGATCG
The DNA here is from genome assembly GCA_963809205.1 of uncultured Actinomycetes bacterium. Lineage (GTDB taxonomy): Bacteria > Actinomycetota > Thermoleophilia > Gaiellales > JAICJC01 > DATLLN01. The sequence continues at coordinate 328,286 of CAWEIS010000003.1, forward strand.
CGCTGCTCAACTCGATCAACCCGTACCGCCTGGAGGGCCAGAAGACGGCGGCGTTCGAGGTGCTGGAGACGCTGGACGGCGCCGCCGGACTGGCTCGCGCTGCCCGTCGGCAACGGCGGCAACATCTCCGCCTACTGGAAGGGGTTCACCGAGATGGGCGTGGCGCCGCGGATGCTGGCCGGCCAGGCCGCGGGGGCCGCGCCGCTTCTGACCGGCGTCCCGGTGCGCGACCCGCAGACGGTGGCGACCGCCATCCGCATCGGCAATCCGGCCCGGCTGGGCCAGGCGCTGGCCGCCGTGTCGGAGTCGAACGGCGGCATCCGGGCGATCGACGACGACGGCATCCTGGCCGCGTACCGGCTGCTGGCCCAGGAGGAGGGCGTGTTCTGCGAGCCGGCGTCCGCAGCGTCCGTGGCGGCCCTGCTCGAGGCGGCGCGTCGACGGCCTGGTCGAGCCCGGGTCGACGGTGGTCTGCGTGCTGACCGGGCACGGACTCAAGGATCCGGACACCGCCGGGCAGGAGGGCGCGGAGATCGTCCGCTGCCCGCCGGACGTCGTGCGCCTGGAGGAGCTGGCGCTGGCGCCGGAGCCGGTCGGTGCCTGACCGGCTGACGGTCGCAGCGCCGGCGTCGTCGGCCAACCTGGGCCCGGGCTTCGACTGCCTGGCCGTCGCGCTGGAGCTGCGCAACGACGTCGTGCTGACCGCCCGCGACGACGATCTGCTGGTGGTGACGATCGAGGGCGAGGGCGCCGGCGAGGCGTCCACCGGCCCGGACAACCTGTTCCTGCGCGCGTTCGAGGCGGCCGGCGGCGATCCGGTCGGGCTCGACGTCCACATGCTGAACACCGTGCCGTTCGCCCGCGGGCTGGGATCGAGCGCCGCGACGATCGTGGCCGGGCTGACCGCCGGCGCCGCCTGGTCGGGCGCCGAAGGCCTCGATCTGCTGGCGCTGGCGACCGAGCTCGAAGGGCATCCGGACAACGTCGCGGCGGCGCTCAACGGTGGGCTGACGCTGGCCTGGCAGGGCGACGACGGCCCGCGGGCGGTCGGCTTCGAGCCGCCGCCGGTCGGCTTCGTCGCCGTGATCGCGGATCAGCCGCTGGAGACGGCCGCCGCGCGGGTCGCCCTGCCCGCGCAGGTGCCGCACGCGGACGCGGTGTACACGGCGGCGCGGGCCGCGCTGCTGGTCGCCGCGCTGGGCGCGGGCGATCCCGACCTGATCGCGGAGGCGCTCGACGACCGCCTGCACGAACCCTACCGGGCGGCGCTGGTGCCGCTGCTGGGCACCGTCCGTGAGGCGACGGCGAGCGACGGCGAGGTGCTGGGCGTCACGCTCTCCGGCGCCGGGCCGACCGTGCTTGTATGGTGCCGCGAGGGCGGGGAGTCGGCCGTCGCCGAACGCCTGTCCGGTCTCCTGGGCGGCACGCCGGCCGTGCTGGCCGCCGCCGAGCTGGGCGTCATCGTGTCGTGAGTGCCAGCCCGACCAGCTCGCCGGGGCTCTCGGCGAGCAGGGTCGGCATCGCGGCGAGCAGGAGCTCCCGGTTTCCGCCCGTCCACAGCGCGCCTGCGGTGCGAGCGCCGCTGGCCTTGGCCTCGAGCAGCGTGGCCGGCGAGGCCGACACGACCAGCGTGTCGGCGGGCTCCATACCCAGCTCCGCGGCGACGCGTGCCGCCGCCCCTGGGGCGGGATCGACGGCCTGCGTGGTGAACCGCCGCGCTAGGCCGAGGAAGTGCGTGACGACCAGCGCCGCCTCTGGCGGGCCGGGCGACCAGGCCGCCATCTCCAGCCCCTGGCTCTGGATGTGGCGCAGGGCGGCGTTCAGCTCGGGGTCGGGGCGCAGGTACACCGGGACGTGGTCCTCGAAGAAGCGGGCGGCCTCGACGCGCCACGAGCGGGCGTCGTCGCCGGCCCACTTGTCGAGGTAGGCGATGGCGGCGGCCCGGTCGACCGGCACCTGATCCGGGTCGAGCGGCGTCACCCGCCCCAGCTTGCGCGACAGGTGGGCGACCGCGTCGGCCCACAACCGGTCGGTCGATGCGAGGGCGTCCTCGCTGAAGATGGCCGCGTTCACGGCCGGGAAGCCTACGGCAGCGGGGCGGGCCGGCGGCGCAGTCGCGGAGGCTGTCACGGGAGCCGTGACGGGTTTGGGTCGAAACCTGCACGGGCCGCGTCTGGAGCCGTGACGAGGGGCCGGTCCACGATGCGGGACGACCTCCTCGCTCCGTCTCCAACACCCGAAAGGACCCCGATGCGACGACCCTGGCGCCTGCTCCTGGCAGGCCTCCCCGCCGCCGCCGCGACGCTCGCGCTCTGCGCCGGCACAGCAGCGGCGGGCACCTACAGCGTCACCGCCGACACCACCCGCGACATCGCGGGCTGGACGTACAACCCCGCCGACGGCATCTTCGGCTGCTCCCGGCTGGGGGCGACCGGCGGCCCCTGCAATGCCGCCGACGTGCCCCGGCCGTCGTCGCTTCGGATCTTCCTGTCAGGGCCGGTCGCGGCCGACGCCTACGGCGCCTGGCGCTGGGAGACCCCGCCCGGCGTGACCATCGTGTCCGGCTCGATGCACCTCAGCTACCGGACGACCCCGAACTCGCGGGTGCAGCTGCGGGCCGCGCTCCACGGCGAGGACATCAGCAAACAGCCGGTGCTGCGCTCGGCGGACGACGACGGGTCGGCGACATGGCCGGTGCCCGCGGGCAAGGAGCGGTTCACGGTGCAGCTGCGGAGCATCGACGGCAAGACCTACGGAGACAAGTGGCAGAACTCCGTCGCCATCGACTCGCTGTCGCTGACGCTGCGCGATGACGACGCGCCGACGGCCGAGCTGTCGGGGCCGCTGGCCGCCGGCAGGTGGGAGAGCGGCTCGCAGCCCGTCTGCCTGACCGTCTCGGCGGCCGACGCCGGCTCCGGCGTCGCCTCCGCCCGGCTGCTTGACGACCGCGGGACAGAGGTCGCCGCGGACACGGTGCCCGCCGGGACGGCGCTGCATCCCGGTGCGGTGTCGTACGCCGGCGACCTGTGCGTGAACCCGTCGGCCTACGCCGACGGGGAGCACGCGATGACGGTCGTCGTCCGCGACGTGGCCGGCGAGTCGGCCTACGTGCCGTTCAGCCTCCGGGTCGACCGCACGGCGCCGGCCGCGCTGGCCATGACCCCGGCCGACCGAACGCAGGACAGGCGGGCCCCCGTGTCGTTCTCGGTCGACGCCGGGCCCAGCGGGCTGGCCAGCCTAACCGCCTCGGTGGACGGCCTGCCGATGGCGGTCAGCGGTGCCAGCGCGACGTTCGCGCCGGCCGCCGACCTGTCGTACGGCCAGCACACCGTGACCTGGCGGGCCGTCGACAACGCGGGCAACTCGCGCGACGGGTTCTGGACGTTCCGGGTCGTCGACGCCGCCGCGCCGGTGCTCTCGGATGCCGCGCCGGTGGCCGGCTCCTGCGTCGGAGCTGCGCCGGCCGCTGATCGCGTTCATGCTGAGCGACGTGGGGACGGGGGTCGACCCGCTGACCCTGCGGGTGCTGCTCGACGGCATCGACGTCGCGCCGGCCGGTGCGTTCGACGGTACCCGGTTCACCTACGTTCCGGCAACCGATCTGGCGTTCGGCTCCCACGAGTTGCGCGTGCTGGCCGCCGACCGGTCGGGCAACCCGCTGGCGCCGACCGCCTGGACGTTCCGGGTGGCCGACCTCACCGCCCCGACGCTGGGCGACCCCCGGCCTGACGCCGGATCGTCGTCGTCCGACCGCACGCCCGTGATCTCGGTGGCCGCGTTCGACGCCGGCACGGGCGTCGACCCGGCGACGGTCGCCGTGACGCTCGACGGCCGCGACGTCAGCCGGCTGGGCACCTTCTCCGGCGGCCGCTTCACCTACCAGCCGCAGGAGCTGCTGGCGCTGGGCGACCACGTGGTCGTCGCTCGGGTCTCCGACCGGGTTGGCAACCCTGCAGCGCCGTTCGAGTGGCACTTCGGCGTGCGCGACGAGACGGCGCCGACGGTCGACGGCAGGCTCCCGGCCCCGGGCGCGACCGTGCCCGGTGCGGCGGTGATCGGGTTCGACGCGGCCGACGCCGGCTCCGGCATCGACTCGGCGAGCCTGCGGGTGGCCGTGGACGGATCGGACGTGACGGCGTGGGGGACGTTCGACGGCTCGCGGTTCCGCTACGCGCCGGGCAACCTCGGTGCGGGCGTCCACACGATCGCGGTGACCGTCGCCGACCGCTCGGGCAACGTCGCCGGCCCGGTGATGTGGCAGTTCGCCGTCGCCAACCCGGCGACCGTCCACCTGGACGTTGCGTCCGGGCCGACCCAGCTGGTGTTCGGCCGCTCGGGGACGATCGTGCTCGACGCGACGGCGGGCGGCCAGCCGCTGGCCGGCACGCGGGTGCTGGTCTCCAGCCGGCCCGCCGGCAGCGCGGCGTTCGGCCCCGCCCGGGTGCTGATCAGCGGCGCCGACGGGCGCGTCCGCTGGACGGTGTCGCCCGGCCGGTCGGCCACCTTCCGGGCGGAGCTGGCGGACCAGCCCAACGTCGCCGTGCAGCGTACGATCGGTGTCCACCGCCGGGTGACCATCGCAGCCGACCACGCCGCTGTGCGGCGCGGCCTGCCGGTGCGGCTGTCCGGGGCGGTAGGGCCGTCCGCTCCCGGCGCCCGGGTCACCGTGCAGCTGCTGACCTCGCGCGGCTGGACGCCGGTCGCCACGCCGCGGCTGGGTTCGCGATCCGGCTACTCGGCGACGGTCGTGCCGCGGCTGCCCGGGCGCTACCTGCTGCGGGCCATCGCGCCCGCGACAGCGGTCAACCTGGGCGGCGCCAGCCGCACCGTGGTGGTCGTCGTCCGGTGACCCCGCGCAGCTCCCGGCCGGCATCCCGTGCGGGTGCCGGCCGGGGGCTGCCCTGGGGGTCGGCGGATAGAATCCGTCGTGTGCGGAGCGCCGACGACCACGCCATCATCCTGACCGTCGGCGACGAGATCACGTCCGGCGACATCGCCAACACCAACGGCAGCTGGCTTGCCGGGCGGCTGGCGGTGCTGGGACTGCCGGTGCGGATGCTGGCCGCCGTCCCGGATGACGTGGACGAGATCGCTCGCTTCGTCCGTGAGCGGCGCCCCCAGTGCCGGTGGCTGATCGTCACCGGCGGCCTCGGCGGCACGCCCGACGACGTGACGCGGGAGGGGATCGCGGAGGCATTCGGCGTCGGCCTGGAGGCGCATGCCGCCTCGCTGGCGGCGCTGCGCGAGCGGTTCCCCGAGCACACCCACGCCTACGTCGAGCGGTTCGCGATGCTGCCGGCCGGCGCCCAACCGGTGGACAACCCGCTGGGCGGGGCGCCCGGCTTCCGGTTCGAGAACGTGATCGTGCTGGCCGGCGTGCCGGCGGAGATGGAGGCGACGTTCGGCGTGGCGGAGCGCACGGTACTCGGCGCCGGGTCGCGGCCGATCCGCGCCGTCCGGCTGAGCTACCGCACGACCGAGTCACAGATCGTCGCCGTGCTGGAGCGGGCGCTGGACGAGCACCCCACCGTCGCGGTCGGCAGCTATCCCCACTTCGACGACGGCGTGCGCCGGGTCGACATCGTGCTCAAGTCGGCCGACCCGAACGCGCTCGATGCAGCAGCGGCCTGGATGGGCGAGGAGCTGGGCCAGGTGCTGTCGGCTCCGTGACCTCCGCGCTCAGCCTCGACACACTGAATCCGCAGCAGCGGGAGGCGGTGCTCCACACGGAGGGGCCGCTGCTGGTCGTCGCCGGCGCCGGCTCGGGCAAAACGCGGGTGCTGACGCATCGCGTCGCCCACCTGATCGCCGAGGGGCGGGCCGAGCCCTACGAGATCCTCGCCATCACGTTCACCAACCGGGCGGCGACCGAGATGAAGGAGCGCGTCCAGCAGCTGGTGGGCGGCCACATCGCGGCGCGCATGTGGGTGATGACGTTCCACTCGGCGTGCGGCCGCATGCTGCGCCGCGACGCAGAGCTGATCGGCTACCGCTCGAGCTTCACGATCTACGACCAGGCCGACCAGGTGCGGCTGGTGCGCAACATCCTCGAGGAGCAGGGCAAGGATCCCAAGCGATTCACGCCGCGGTCGATCCACTCGGCGATTTCCCGTGCCAAGGACCGGCTGCTCACGCCGGAGCTGTACTCGGAGACGATCGGCGGCTTCTTCGAGCAGACCGTGGCGGAGGTCTACGACGACTACGAGCGCCGACTGCAGGCCGCCAACGCCATGGACTTCGACGACATGATCATGAAGACGGTTGGCCTGCTGGAGGCGTTCCCGGACGTCCGCCGGCACTGGCAGCGGGGCTTCCGCTACGTGATGGTCGACGAGTACCAGGACACCAACCATGCGCAGTTCCGGCTGGTCTCGCTGCTGTCGGCCGGGCACCGCAACCTGGCCGTCGTCGGGGACCAGGACCAGTCGATCTACGCGTTCCGCGGGGCCGACATCCGCAACATCTCCGAGTTCGACCAGGACTTCCCCGACGCGTATGTCGTGCGCCTCGAGCAGAACTACCGCTCGACGCAGACGATCCTCGACTCCGCGAACGCGGTGATCGCGCACAACCGGGGACGCGCGCCGAAGCAGCTGTGGTCGGATCTGGGATCCGGCGACCCGGTGCGGGTGATCGAGGCCGAGGACGAGCACGCGGAGGCCAGGTTCGTCGCCGGCGCCATCCAGGACGCGATGGACGGCGGCATGTCGGCGGCCGACGTCGCCGTGTTCTACCGGATGAACGCGCAGTCCCGGGTGCTCGAGGACCTCCTGACCCGCCAGGGCGTGGACTATCGGGTGATCGGCGGGCCGAAGTTCTACGACCGGGCCGAGATCAAGGACGCGGTGGCCTACCTGCAGGTGATCGACAACCTGGCCGACGAGATCTCGCTGCGACGGATCGTCAACCAGCCGCGGCGGGGGATCGGCGGCACGTCGCTGGATCGGCTGTCCAACCACGCCCGGGCGATGGGCCAGTCGCTGTGGGAGGCGATCGAGCAGGTCGACGCCAGCCCGTTGAGCGGCGCGGCCGTCTCCAGCGTGACACGTTTCCGCGACCTGATGCAGGGGCTCCGGGAGCGGGCGGCGGAGGCCTCGGTGGCCGATCTGCTGGAGGAGGTACTGGCCAAGAGCGGCTACGCGGATATGCTCGAGGCCGACCGCACGATCGAGGCCCAGGGCCGGATGGAGAACCTCCAGGAGTTGGTCGGCGTCGCCCGCGAGTACGAGTCGCGCGGCGAGGAGGCGGGGGAGGGCGGCCGGCTGGCCGACTTCCTGCAGGAGATCTCGCTCTACACCGACTCCGACAGCCTGGCCGAGGAGCGCTCGCAGGTGACGCTGATGACGCTGCACAACGCCAAGGGCCTGGAGTTCCCGGTGGTGTTCATGATCGGCCTGGAGGAGGGGCTTTTCCCGCACCAGCGCTCGCTGGACGAGCTGAACGACGAGGAGGAGCGGCGACTCTGCTACGTCGGCATGACGCGGGCCCGGGAGCGGTTGACGCTGACCCACGCGCGGTCGCGGACGATCTTCGGCGCCCGCTCCTACAACATGCCGTCGCGGTTCCTGGACGAGCTGCCGCAGGGCGGCATCGAGTGGGAGCGCCAGGCACCGGCATGGGCCGCGGCCTCGGCGGCCGCATCGGCGACGTCACGGGCCGCGTTCCAGGCCCCGAAGATGGACGTGCCCGCGCTCGCCGTGGGCGACGAGGTGCGCCACGGCACGCTGGGTGAGGGAATCGTCACCGGTGTCGACCGGGACGGCATCGTGGTTGTCCGGTTCCGGGACGACCGCTCGGAGCGCCGCCTGGTGCTCGGCTACGCGCCGCTCGAGAAGATCTAGCGAACGTCTAGCCGATCCGGACGGCGCCGTCGTAGTGCGACGTGTACCACCCGCGAAACCGGCTGGCGTGCACGACCTGGCCGGTCATCGGCGCATGCAGGAACCAGCCGTGGCCCATGAAGATGCCGACATGCCCGCGGTGGTGGAAGAACATCAGGTCGCCGGGCCGCAGCTGGCTTCGCGGCACGTGGCGGCCGATCTCCCACTGGCCGTAGGTGACCCGCGGGATCGAGACGCCCAGCCGGAGGTAGGCGTACCAGATCAGCCCTGAGCAGTCGAAGCCGCGAGGCGTCGAGCCGCCCCACACGTACTTGACGCCGCGGTACCGCATCGCCACGTGCAGCGCGCGGACGGCCAGCGAGCTGCCGGTGATCCGCTGCGCGGGACGGTGGAGGGCGGCCCAGGTCTGCGGGCCGACCTGGCCGTCGACCAGCAGGCCGCGGCGGGCCTGGAAGCGGCGCACCGCCAGGTACGTCCGCCGGTCGTAGAGCCGGTTCGTGCGGATGTGCAGCAGGCGCTGCACCTGTGAGACCCGCGGGCCGCGCACGCCCAGGTGCAGAACGCCGTTGGAATGGCGCCGATGATGGCGGTGATGACGCTTCTTCGTGTGATGCTTCGGCGCCACCCGGTGCAGCGCCGACCAGGTGTGCGGGCCAACCTGCCCGTCGACCAGCAGGTGATGTCGTGCCTGGAACCTGCGGACTGCGAGGTAGGTTCGGTGGTCGAACAGCCGATTGGCTCGGATGTGCAGACGCCGCTGCACGTCGGCCACCCGCTTGCCCTTGACGCCCAGCCGCAGGACGCCGTGGGCGCGCCGGCGATGGTGGCTGTGGTGGCGCTTGGTCGTGTGATGCGCGGATGAGCGGTGCAGCGCAGACCAGGTGTGGGGGCCGACCTGCCCGTCCACCAGCAGATGGTGGTGCGCCTGGAAACGGCGTACCGCCAGGTACGTGCGGTGGTCGTAGAGGCGGTTCGCCCTGATGTGCAGCTGCCGCTGCACCTCAGATACCCGCGGCCCCTTGACACCGAGATGGAGGATCGTCATCGCCGAGGCCGAAGAGGCACCAACGAGGCCGATCACGACCGCCGCCGAGGCGGCGAGACTTATGCGGTGGACCCGTTTCACCCCATGTACAGTCAGCATCACGGATGCAAGATCGGCATGAGTCCGCCGTAAGAAAAGCGTGAATCGCAGGCAAAAACCGAATAACCTGTCGGCCACATGACGGAGATGCCCGCACTCACGACGGAGAGGCTGTCGGTACGGCCGCTCACATCCGAGGACTTTCCGGCGTACCGCGCGCTGGAACCTGACATTCCGGACGACCGGCAGCGGGCGACGCTGGCCTGGCGGGTCGCGAGCTACCGCGAACTCGGCGCCCTGCTGCAGCCGCCGTACGGCGAGCGGGCGATCGCGCTGGGGGCCGGCGGCGCGCTGGTCGGACTGTGCGGGCTCGTGCCCTCGTTCGGCCCGTTCGGCCTGCTGGAGAGCTGGCCGCGCGACCACGACGAGGAGCGCGCGCGGCGGTTTCTGCCCGCGGTCGGCATGTACTGGATGCTCGATCCGGCGCACCGTGGCAACGGCTACGCGACCGAGGCCGCGGCCGCGCTGATCGCCTACGGCTTCGGCGAGATGCGCCTGCAGCGAATCGTGGCCACCACGGAGCACGCGAACACGGCATCGCAGGCGGTGATGAGGCGCCTGGGCATGCGCCTCGACCGCAACCCCGAGCCGGAGCCGCCGTGGTTCCAGGTGGTCGGGATCCTGGACTCGTCGCCCAGGTTGTAACCGCTTTGCCGGGGTGGTAGTCTCGTGGCGTTCGTCACGAGAGGAGGCTTCAGATGCCCAGTCGATGGGAGTTGACCGATCCGGTGGAGCGCGCCGACCGCCGGCCCGGGTCCGCGATGTCGCGGGGTGAGGTGCTGAAGCTCGGCGCGGCGGCGGCGGGGACGATCTCAGCGTTGGGTCTGATCGACGCTCGATCCGTGCTGGCCTGGGGAGGCGCGGATCCGCGGCCGATCCCCGGCGGCTTCGACGAGAGCTTCAACATCGTCCCGCGCGACCCGTTCATCCACATCCTGCCGCCGGCGCTGGGATTCGAGATGTCGACGATCACTGACTTCGACGGGGTGATCGCCGCCGGCGAGATCCAGGGCCGGGCCCGGGGGTCGGACGGCTCGCGCTACACGTTCGACACCGACATGCGGTTCATGCAGGGCACCTACGTGGGCACGGACGGGCGCCGGCGAACCGGCTCGTTCGGCTTCGTCTGAATCGACCTCTTCGACGGCGCCGTCGGCGACGTGACGAAGCAGAAACACGATTGGGAGCCCGGGATCAAGCGCTCCGGCCTGTTCTGGACGATCCCGATGTCCGCCTCGGGGTTCAGCCACCGGGGCGGCAGCCACGCCCGGTTCCACGCGCAGGGGCTGGCCATGACGGACTACCACGACTTCATCAACGCGATCTCGCCGTCGCCGGCGAAGCGGCCGGGGCACGTGAGCTTCGACGTGCGATGGACCGGCACGGGCGGCAGGCAGCGGATCCGCGATGCGACCTTCGGGTTCGCCGGCGACTACGTCGGCGGCACTGCCACGATCGCCTTCACGGCGCGTGATGACGGACGCAACGTCCTGTATACGTCGGAGCCGCACGGGCAGACGACGGTCGGCAGCTCGGCCGTCGGGTTCGAGCGAAACGGAGTGTTCTTCTAGCCGGGGGCGGGCGTCTCGCGACCCTCGCCGGGCACCACCAGCCCGGTCTCGTACGCGAAGACCACGGCCTGGGCGCGGTCGCGCAGGCCAAGCTTGGCGAACAGGTGCTTGACGTGCGTCTTCACCGTGCCCTCAGACAGCGAGCAGCAGGCGGCGATCTCGGCATTCGTCAGGCTCTGGGCGACCAGCAGCAGAATCTCGTGCTCGCGCGGCGTCAGCTCGCCGATCCGCGCCGATGCCGCCTGGGCGAACCGCGGCACGCGGCGTAGCCGGCGGACGACGGCGGCCGCGACGGACGACGCCAGCACCGCCTCGCCTGCGGCGACCACCCGGATCGCGTCGATCAGCTCCTCAGGCGGGCAGCGCTTGAGCAGGTAGCCGCTGGCGCCGGCGCCGAGCGCGTCCAACACCAGGTCGTCCGACTCGAACGTGGTCAGCACGAGCACGCTCCCCAGGCCCTCGTCGGCGATGGCCGCCGTGGCCGCGATGCCGTCCATCACCGGCATCCGCATGTCCATCAGCACCACGTCGGGGCGCAGCTCCCGCGTCCTGTCGACCGCCTCGGCGCCGTTCTCGGCCTCGGCCACCACCCGGATGTCGGGCGTGGTCTCGAGCGTCGCCCGCAGCCCCGCGCGGATCAGCCGCTCGTCGTCGGCCGTGAGCACGCTGACGGTCACGGCTCGGTGCGGTAGGGCAGGTGCGCCTGGAGCACGAACCGCCCGCGGTCGACGGCGGTCTGCAGCGACCCGCCGATCAGCGCCGCGCGTTCGCGCATGCCGGGGATGCCGTGGCCGCGGCGCCCGGCGGCGCCGTTCGCCGCTAGGTCGTTCGCGACCTCGATCGTCACGGCATCGACGCCGTGGACGATGGTCACCGTCACCGGCCGCGCGCCGCCGTGGCGGGCGGCGTTGGTCAGCGCCTCCTGGAGGATTCGGTACGCGGTCGCGCCGACGGTGGCGCCGTCCCGCCGGCCGGTGCCCCGCTCGACCACGGTGATGTCGAGGCCGGCTGCCCGGTAGCCGTCGATCAGGTGCGAGATCCCGGCCAGGCTGGGAGGCGGCGCCGCCGTGGCGGCCTCGTCGCCGCGCAGCGTGCCGACCAGCCCGTCGAGCTCCTGGGCAGCGTCACGCGCGGTGCTCTCGATCGCTCGCAATGCGGCCCGTGACCGCTCCGGATCGTGATCGAGCTGCAGGCGGCCGGCACCGGCCTGGATCGCGATCACGTTGACGGCGTGGCCGATCGCGTCGTGCAGATCGCGGGCGACCCGCGTCCGCTCCTCGGCGCCTGCCAAGCGCCTCTCGCGCTCGAGCGAGGCGCTGAGGGCCTCGGCGGCCTCCCGTCGGCGCCGTTGCTCGGTGCCGACGTACAGCGCCACCGCCCACAGCACGCCGGATAGCACCAGCGACTGGAAGTTCCCGCGGCTCTCCGGAAGATCGAGGTCGCTCAGCATCTCGATGCCGATCGCGGCGCCGAACGCGCCGATCCAGATCAGCCGGCGGCGGGCCTGCGGGCTGGCGTGGTCGGCGGTGGCGGCGAGTAGCAGCCCGGGGCCGGCGACCGCCGGCAGTACGGCGCCCGCGGACGCCAGGATCGTGGCGAACGGTGCGGCGAGCACCACGCCCAGCAGCGGATTCCGGCGCCACATCGTCGCCGTGACCGAGACGGCGACCACCAGGGCCAGCGTGACGGGCAGACTGGGGCGGTCGGGCGGCACCAGCACGACTGAGACTCCGCCCAGCGCCACCAGCACCGTGACCAGCCGGACGTCGCCGACCAGCGAGTCGCCGGCGACCAGCCGGGCGAGCCGGGCGATCAGGTCGTAGGGATCAGGGATGCCGACGCGGCGCACGGTTCAAGAGTACGCCGTCCATCCCCTTGGGGGTACCGCAAGGACACCACCGCGGAGGGGCGCGGGAGCGGGTCGCCGACCATAAGCTCGACCCATGGCCGATCGCCGACGCTTGCTCGTGCCCATCGCCATCGTCGCGGGCGTGGTGTTCATCGGGCTGGCCATCCTCTACGCAGTGGAGCCGGCCGGATCGCTGCCCCTGCCCGACGCCCTCGGCCACGAGGCCGGGTCCTCACACCACCACACGAAGCACGCGATCGCCTCGCTGTTCCTGGGCATCGGCTGCTTCATCTTCGCCTGGTTCGAGTCCGGGCGCGCCGCCCGCGCCTGATGCTGCCGATTCTCGCGGGGCCGATCTCGTACGGCCAGGCTGTCGTGCTCGGCCTGCTGCAGGGGTTCTCGGAGCTGTTCCCGATCTCCAGCTTGGGCCACAGCGTGATCCTGCCGCAGCTGCTGGGCTGGGACATCCACCAGAACGACGCGTACTTCATCACGTTCCTGGTGGCGACCCACCTGGCGACCGCGATCGTCCTGTTCCTGGTGTTCCTCGAGGACTGGAAGCGGATCCTCGGGGGAATGTGGCGGTCGCTGGTCGAGCGCGAGATCCGCGACGACAATCCGGGGGCGCGGCTGGGCTGGCTGCTGGTGATCGGCACCGTGCCGGCCGGCGTGATCGGGCTGCTGGCCGAGGACGCGCTGCGCGGCGTGTTCGCGTCGGCCGCGTCCGCCTCGTTCTTCCTGATGCTGAACGGCGTGATGCTCTACGGCGCCGAGCGGCTGCGCCGTCGCGCGCCGGGGCCGGAGGCCGGCGATCCCGACGGGCGGATCGCGTCCGAGATGAGCTGGGCCGGATCGATCGGCGTCGGCGCCGCGCAGGCACTGGCGCTGATCCCCGGGTTCTCGCGGAGCGGCGCCTCGATGGGCGGCGGCCTGCTGGTCGGGTTGTCGAACGAGGACGCCGCCCGCTTCTCGTTCCTGCTGGCGACGCCGATCATCGGCGCGGCGGCCCTGCTCAAGCTGCCCGAGCTGTTTGGCTCCGAGGGCAACGGCGTGCGCGGCCCGGCGCTGGTCGCCGCGCTCTGCGCGGCGCTGACGGCGTACCTGTCGGTGCGCTTCCTGATGCGGTACTTCGAGACGAAGCGGCTGACGCCGTTCGCCGCCTACTGCTTCGTCGCCGGCCTGCTGCTCAGCATCTACTTCGCCGTCACGTAGCCCCGCCGCGGGGACGACCTTGTATCCTTCCCCGGCAGTCTCCCGGGCGGTTAGCTCAGTTGGGAGAGCACCAGCTCGACAAGCTGGGGGTCACTGGTTCGAGCCCAGTACCGCCCATAGGCTCGGAATCCCTCTCGCCAGGCGGTTCCGGGCCTTTTCATCCTGTGTCCCGGAGTCGCCTACCTGGTCGGCAGGGAACCGAGCGGGAACACCGGCTCCTTCGCCGCGCCAGATGAGGCTGGTCGGGGTGTATTCGGTCGACAGGGTTGCGGGGGACCCGTATCCTCGGGTTTCACCGGAAAGGGGGCTCTGTGACGTCGCTTGGCACCGCTGATCTTGCGCATACGCTGATTGCATTGGCTGCGATTCTCCTGTGCGCGCACGGGATGGGATCGGTGTTCGTCCGGTTTCGGCAGCCGCGGGCGGTCGGTGAGATCCTGGGTGGACTGCTGCTGGGCGCGACGGTGCTTGGATGGGTCTGGCCGTCGGCGCAGGGGTGGGTGTTTCCCACGGACGGGGCGCCGCCGGTGGTTCTCGGCGCCGTCTACCAGCTCGGGTTGCTGTTGCTGCTGTTCATCGCCGGGTCTGAGCTTCGCACGGTGTTTCACCGTGGGGAGCGGCGCACGGTCGCGGCCGTCTTCGCGGCCGGGATGGCGATCCCGTTCCTCGCTGGGCTCGGCATCTCGCAGGTGATCGACCAGCAGAGCCTGTGGGGGCCAAACGGCAACACGACCTCGTTTGTGCTGGTGTTCTCGATCGCCCTTGCGATCACGAGCATCCCGGTGATCTCGCGGATCATGCACGACCTGGGGATCCTCGACACCGCTTTCGCGCGGGTCGTGCTGGGCGTCGCCGTGTTGGAGGATCTCGTCCTGTATGTGGTGTTGGCGATCGCGATTGGCTACGCCGGCGGCACTGGCAGCGCGCTGTTTGGCCTGCCCTCCGAACTTGGAATCCGCGGCGGATCGAATGCCGATCTGATCTATCACGTCGCGGCGACATTCGCCTTCCTCGCACTGTTCGTGATGGCTGGGCCGCCCGTCTACCGCTGGATCGGCGGCCTTGAGATGAACGTGATCCAGCGCGCCGCCCCGATCGCTCACCAGTTGACGTTCATGATCCTCAGCACCGCCGCCGCACTCATGCTCGGTCTGGAGGCCTTCTTCGGCGCGTTCGTGGCGGGCATCGTGGTTGCTGCGACCGAGCCCGAGCCATCACAGGCTACCCTCGCGATCCGCAGCTTCTCGCTCGCCTTCTTCATCCCCGTCTACTTCGCCGGGATCGGACTCGGCCTCGACCTGATCCACGGCTTCGACGTCGTCTTCTTCGTCGGATTCCTCATGGCGGCCTGCCTGATCAAAGCCGCCAGCGTCTACATCGGCGCCCGCGCGGCCGGCGAAGACAACTACAGCTCCGTAAACCTCTCGATCGCCATGAATGCACGCGGCGGCCCTGGCATCGTCGTCGCCTCGACCGCCTTCGCCGCAGGCATCATCGACTCCAACTTCTTCGCCGTCCTCGTGCTACTCGCAATTATCACCTCACTCGTCGCCGGGGCCTGGCTCGAACGAGTCCCCCGCGACAAACTCCTCACCCGACCCGAGCACGACACACACCCACCCGCAAAGTCGCCGGTGACCTGACGAGTTGTCGGTGCCCGCCACGCGATCGCCGAAGCGGCCGGCTAGGCCTTGCGCCGCTCGCGGCTCACGCTGATCGGTGAGCCGCGAGCGGCGCGGTTGTCGAGTCGCCGGTCGCCGGCGCAAACGCGATATGCGGCTTTGCGCGAGCCGCCTGGGCCACCGCCGGCGCGATCATCACCAGGGAGTAGGCTGGGGTGCTCCCGTCGAATGCACTGGCCGCCCTGGTGGAGTCCCCGGCCAGTGCGAGCAAGCGTCCCGACCCGGACGACACCCTCCAGGTCGGGGCGCACCGACCCCTTCCGGCGCGGGAGCTGCACGCGTACTCTTGGCGTACGGCAGGAGCCCCGGCCAGGACATCTTCCCCTCCTGGTCGGGGCGCTCAGTGCTGTTCGCCGGGGAACAACCACGGGAACATCGGAACGGCAGCGGGCGGGTCAGCATCTCCTGGCCGCCCGCCCGATTCTGCATAACCACGCGGCGCGGTCCCGTCTCGTGCCTTCTCGTACCCAGCGTGGATCCTTTCACAAGCGTGCCGGCGGCGACTCGGACTCCGGCGATGCGGGCGTTTGAGGCGCGGTGCCGCGACGACGCGCGCATCGTCCTCCGGCGGATCGCTGCGCGCCGCGAAGGCGTAGGCGCCCCGACCAGGGGCAGGTCTGCCTGGTCGGGGCGCCTTGTTCGCACTAGCCGGTGGCTCCACAACGCGGCCGGTGCAATCTGCTGGAGCAGCCCCCAGCCTACGCCCAGCATTGGCGCGTTGGAAGGGGTGGGTCGGGTGGCCGGCTGGGTTGACTTCGGTGCCTCGTCCGGGCCGAGGGTTGCGGCGGTGCCCGGCATGGGGGCTGGCGCCCGTGTCGTCCACGCCGTGCGCGAGGTACGGCGTCGAGTTCGTGGGGCGGCTTCCTGACTGATCCGGTCGGGCAACTCTCCTGGAACGGCTCCGGCTCGCGGCCGCGGGATAGCCTCCGAACATGAGCGAGCAGGCCTTCGAGCGCGAACATCGGATCACGCCGCTCGAGCTGTTCCTCGATCTCGTCTTCGTCTTCGCGTTCACGCAGGTGACGACCGTGTTCGTGGACGAGCCTACGTGGCGCGGCCTGGCGCACGGGTTGCTGATCCTGGCGGTGCTGTGGTGGACGTGGGCGTCGTACGCCTGGCTGACGAATACCGTCGACGCTGGGGAGGACGCCGTCCTCGCGGCCGTCCTCGTCGCGATGGCCGGGATGTTCGTCGCCGCACTCGCCGTGCCGGACGTGTTCGGCGCCCACGGCGTGCTCTTCGGCGCCGCGTTCTTGCTGGTCGCGGTCATGCACCTTGCGCTGACCGCCCTCGCGGCGAGCGGAGAGCCGGACTTCTTCGGGGCGGTGCGGCGGATCGTCCCGACCAGCGTGATCGGCGCGATGCTGATCCTCGCCGCCGGATTCGTCGACGGGACGTCCGGCAAGTCGGTGCTGTTCCTGCTCGCGATCACGGTCGGCTACCTCGGACCGCTCCTGCTGCGGACAGAGGGCTGGCGCCTGGCGCCTGAGCACTTCGTCGAGCGGCACGGGCTGATCGTGCTGATCGCGATCGGGGAGTCGCTCTTCGCGACCGGCCTCGGCGCCCGGAGCACCGACCTGGACGCCGGAGTTGTCACCGCCGCCGTGCTCGGACTGGTCGTCGCGACCTCCTTCTGGCTCGCCTACTTCGACTTCTTCCCGGTCCGGCTCCTGCAACTGCTGTCCGAGCGGAGCGGCACCGCGAAGGTGGCGCTCGCCCGCGATGTGTACAGCTACATCCACCTCCCGATGGTCGCCGGGATCGTGCTCTTCGCCTTTGCGATGGAGGTCACGCTGGCGCACGTCGGGGAGCACCTCGCCACGGTGCCCGCGTTCGCCCTTTGCATGGGACCCGCCCTGTATCTCTCCGCCTACGTGGCGCTGCGTCTGCGTGTCTCTCGGACGCTGGGTCGCGGCCGGGTCATCGCCACCCTCGCATGCGTGGCGCTGTTCCCAGTCGCCCTGGCCGTGCCGGCGCTGGTCGCACTCGCGCTGGTGGCGGCGGTCTGGGTCGCGCTCCACGCGTACGAGATCATCTGGTGGCGGGAGGCTCGCGCGGAGGCTCGGGGGCTCCGGGTGCCAGCCTCGACTGCATGAGCGACCACTGGGGTCTGACCCCGCTCTGACCCCGGTCTGACCTCAAGCGTGCCGACTCCGTGCCGATCTGGAGACTGGTGCGTAACGGGGCGCCCGGCCCTGTGGTGAGTTCGCCGGGAGCCGCCCGGGTGGTGCGAGGAATGCGCCGGACCAGCGCGTGGCGGCGCGCGGATTGTCACCGTCCGGTGCACGGTCGCGCGTGAATTGTTCGTCAAGCGGGGTCAGAGCAGGGTCAGACCCCGGCAGTTGCAAGCAGCTTGTGAAGATCGGCGGGGCGGTCCGGCGCGCTGGTAGGTTCGTGGCCGTGGGTCGCTCCGCTGGTTCGAGACGACGCCCGCTGCGGCGGGTGTGGGTGGGGGTCGTCGCCGTAACGCTACTGGTCGTCCCGGCGTTGCTGGTGCCGGCCGCCTCGGCGACTCAGGGGGACGGCACGGGCACCGACCAGCAGCAGCGCCACCACCGCCACCACCACACGCAGCATCGCCGGCACCACCGTGAGCGGCACCGGGCGCATCACGCGAGACACCACCACCGCCGACACCACGACGGGCGGCGGCATCATCGCCGACGCCACGAACACCGTCGCGCCCACCAGCGGCGCAACCATGAGCGCCGCCACCATGCGCGGCGCCGCCACGCGACGGCACCCGCGAAGACAAAGCAGACCCACCACGCGAAGCCGAAGCCACGGCCGAAGGTGCAGACCAGACGGACGCCGCGCCCGGTGACCGTGATCCACCTGCCGGTGCTGGCCGCGGCCACGGACACCGGCCGTGCACGGCTCGCCATCGTCACGGCGGCGGCCGAACAGCTCGGCTGGCCCTACATCTGGGGCGGCGAGGGCCGCGGCGAGGGCGGGTTCGACTGCTCGGGCCTGGTCGACTACGCCTACGCGGCCGCCGGCTTCCCGCTCCCCGGTCGCCCGACGGCTGCCTTGCTGTGGCGGATGTCGACGCCGATCGCCGCGCGCAACCTGCGGCCCGGCGACCTGGTGTTCATGGGCGCGCCGTCCGGCGACCCCTACCACGTTGCGCTGTACGTGGGGAACAACCTCGTGATCGTCGCGCCACACCCAGGAGAGCCGGTGATGGTCGTGCCGTTCTCTGGGATCGCATGGGACGGCTACGGCCGGCTCTGGTCACCGGGCGGCGGGGCGCACCTCGATCTCTCACCGCGGGCCGTCCGCCGGGCGCTCCACGCATCGCGCCGGCACCCGCGGAAGGCTCACCGCGAGCGTACGGCCGACCGGCGGGCCACCGACCGGGTCGCCGACGTCCCGCCGGCCAGGGTGACCCTCGCCGGCGACGCCATCCGGATCGCGACGCCGCCCGCGCAGGATGCGGCCGCGCTGCTGCTCGGCACCGGCGAGGCGGTCGTCGAGCGCCGCCGCCGGGCGGTCAGCTCCGCCGCGCGCCGCCGTCGGCCCGCGTAGGCTCGGCCGCCCAGCGCTCGAACGCCCGGCCGAAGGCGCTGAGCAGCGCCGCGTGGAGGTCATCGTCGCCGGCGTCCCGCAGCCGCCGCGCCCAGCGCCGCCGGTCGACCGCGCGCTGCTCGAGATCCTCGGCGTCCAGGCCCTGCGCCGTGGCCCGGCCGGCCTCCGATCGCGCCTCGATGGCCGAGCGGATGCGCCGCGCCTCGGCCGGCCGCCGCTCCAGGCGCCCGAGATCGGCCAGGCAGTCGGGGCACGGCCGGATCCGGTACTGCTCCCGCTCCGGACCGGCGCACTGGCCACAGACGGGGCAGCTGTAGACGGCCAGCCGCACCCGCTCCGCCCGTTCCGCGCCGCCGTCCTCGAACACCACCCAGACGCCGGCGCCGGCCTCCACCTCGGTGCGCCGCACCTCGACCGGCTCGCCGTCGTACGGCCAGCTGCCAACGAGGTCGCCGCGGCGCAGGCCGGTGCGGCGGCAGACCTCGGGCTCGGCCGGCGGCTCCGGCTCCGGCCGCTCCGGTCGCGGGCGGGCGGCCGTGCCGCCGTCCGGGGTCGGCCACTCGCGGCCCGACTCGATCCACTCGGCGACCACCCGCCGTGCATCGTTGAGCGCCGTCGTCAGCAACGTCGCGGCCTCCGACCGGCGGTCGGACTCGATGTGGAGATCAGGGTGGGTGCGGGCGACGCGCCCGCGCCACGCCCGGGCCAGCTCGCGCTCGTCCACCGGCGGCTCCAGGCCGAGCAGCCACAGGGCGCGCGCCACGTCGGCCCGCGTCGTCCGTCTGGTGCTCATCCCCTCAGAGTAGGCGGCGGCGCAAGCTCAGATCGGCCAGTAGCGCCGCATCGATCCGATGGCGGCCAGGATCCCCGCCTCGCCCCGCCCGGCGTCGTCGGGCAGGAACGCCATGGGGTCGGCGAGTAGCTCGCCGGTGGCCAGCACGCCCTCCAGCGTGGCGTGCATGCACAGCGCGGAGTACGACCGGGCGTACCCGCCCTCCTGGATCATCGCCAGCCGGCCATCGCAGTGCCGGTCTGCGAGCTCGCGCGTGATCTCGCCCAGCCGCCGGAACCCGGCCATCGAGAGGCACTGGCGGCCGTTGGGATCGAACTGGTTCGCGTCCTGCCCGCAGGCGACCATCAGCAGCTGAGGCCGGTAGGCGTCGAGGATCGGCGCGACCACGCGCTCCATGGCGTCGATGTAGGCGCCGTCGCCGCTGCCGAAGCCGAGCTCGATGTTGACGTTGTGCCCGACGCCGTCGCCGAGCCCCGCCTCCAGCGAGCTCCCCGTTTGCGGATGGGCCACCGACCATGAGCCGTGCGGCATGTGCAGCGAGATGGCGAGGACGTCCGCACGCCCGTACAGGCACTCCTGCGTGCCGTTGCCGTGGTGCACGTCCCAGTCGATGATGGCGACGCGCTCGAGCCCCGAGCGGATCGCGGCGTCGGCCGCCAGGGCCGTGTTCGAGAACAGGCAGTAGCCGTCCGTGGTGGCCGGCTGCGCGTGGTGGCCGGGTGGGCGGACAAGCGCGTATGACTGCGTGCACTCGCCGTCCAGCACGGCCCGGGTCGCCTCCAGCGCCGTGCCCGCCGCCGCCAGCGACGCGGGCCACGAGCCCTCGCATACCCTGGTGCTCCAGGCCAGCACACCGCCGCCGCACAGGCAGAACTCGCGCACCTCCTCGACATACGCCGGCTCGTGCAGATGCACCAGTTCGTCGATCTCGGCTTGCCGGCCGTCCCGCCAGCGCAGCCGGCCGGCGATCGGCCCGTTGCGCAGCGCCGAGCGGATGTTGCGGATCCGCACGTCGTTCTCGGGATGCAGCTCGGAGACCTCGATCAGCGGCGACGGGTCGTGCTCGAACACTCCGCTGCCGGTGTCGTGCAGCAGCACGTCGTCGTGCCAGAACACATCGAGCGTCGGGTCGGCCACGGCCGGGGAGCCTACATGGACTGCGGAACGGCGACCAGGCCGGCCACCATCCTGCGCACCATCTCCCGCGTCTGCTGCTGGTCGACGGTGCCGAACACGTGCATGCTGACGATGTAGGCGTTGCCGTCGTCGTGGAACACGGCGGCGACGTGGCCGCTGCTGGAGCCCATGTTGTGGTCGTACCAGCGCACCTTGTGGCCGGCCACGGTCGAGCTGCCGGCCGGCCCGGCGAAGCACATCATCCCGGCGCAGCGGGGCGGCCACATCGAATCCGGCATCCCCTCGAACACGACGTGGACGAGGCCGGAGAAGTCCTCGTCCCGCCAGACGTAGCCGAGCTGCCAGTGGCGGCCGGGCGAGCGGGCGGTGTTGTACTGGTTCTGCGGGCCGATCTGTCCGTCGATCGGCGACGGCAGCCAGGTCGGGCACCAGACCGTCATCCCGACCTTGTCGGCCCAGTCCTGCCAGTCGGCCGCCCAACGCTTCGGGCAGCTCGCCGCAACCGGCGCCGCCGATGGGGCGCTGCCCCCGGCTGAGTTGCCGTCGCTGCAACCCGCGAGGGATCCCACCGGCACTGAGAGAAGTGCCAGGACTCCAATGACCATGCGCATCTGCAAACGGATCCGTCCGATCGTTCGTCCAAACTCTTGCCCCGACTGTGTGGGAATGGTAAATACCACTGTCGCGACGGGGGACACCACCCTCGCGGGCGTCAATCAGGTCAACATGACGGGAGGAGCCGGATGAGAGTGGTTGGAAGCCGAGCCGTATTGGCGGCGGCTGCACTGGCGCTGAGTTTCGCGGCCGCGTGCGGCAGCGGCAGCGGCAGCAGCAGCGGCGGTGGCAGCGGCGGGAGCGGTTCAGCGACACCGCTGAACATCTCGACGTGCGGCGCACCGAGCGGTAGCGGCCAGTTCACCGTCGTCTCGGATCTGCCTCTGCAGGGCGCGTCGAAGCTGCAGACGGATCAGATGGTCAAGGCGATCGATTACGTGCTCAAGCAGCACGACTACAAGGCCGGCAAGTACACGGTTCAGTACCAGTCCTGTGACGACTCGACGCAGCAGGCCGGCAAGTGGGATGCCGCGACGTGCACCTCCAATGCCAACGAGTACGCCCGCAACCAGAGCGTCATCGGCGTCATCGGCACGTTCAACTCGGGTTGTGCCGAGCTCGAGGTGCCGGTCATGAACCGCGTCTCGACGGCGATGGTGAGCCCGGCCAACACGTGGCCTGGTCTGACCATCAAGAGCGGACTTCCGGGTGAGCCGGACAAGTACTACCCGACCGGCACGCGCAACTACGCCCGCGTCGTCGCTGTGGACAACTCGCAGGGCGCCGTGGATGCGACGTTCGCGAAGTCGATCGGCGTGAAGCGCGTCTACGTGCTGAACGACAAGGAGGCGTACGGCCTCGGCGTCGCCAACTACTTCAAGAAGGCGGCGGAGAAGCTCGGACTCCAGGTTGTCGGCTTCGACGCGTGGGACGGCAAGCAGCCGAACTACCAGTCGCTGATGCAGAAGATCAAGGCCACGAACCCCGACGCGATCTTCCTCGGGGGCCTGATCTGCGAGAACGGCGGCCAGCTGATCAAGGACAAGGTCGACGTCATGGGCCCGAACGACGGCGCGGTCAAGCTGATCGCTCCTGACGGGTTCACGACCGACGCCACGCTGACCGGGCAGGGCTCGGCCGGCGCAGCGGGCGAGGGTATGTACTCCTCGGTCGCCGGTGTCCCCGCCGATCAGCTGAAGGGTGCCGGCAAGGAGTTCGTCGACGCATTCCAGTCGGAGAACGGTCTCTCCAGCCTCGAGCCGTACACGGCGTATGCCGCGCAGGCTGCAGAGGTGATGCTCACTGCGATCGAGAACTCCGACGGCACGCGGGCCTCGGTGACCAAGAACCTGTTCGGCATGCAGGTCACCGACGGCATCCTGGGGACGTTCACCATCGACGACAACGGTGACATCTCCGGTGCGAACCAGTTCACGATCGACATCGGCAAGAGTGGTCACTTCACCACCGACTCCGTCGTGAACCCGGATACCCAGCTGGTGCAGGAGATCACCGGCTAGTTCTGAGCTGAAAACCGAGAAAAGGGGAGCGTCGCGATGACAGCAGACTCTCGCGCAGAGCAGAAGCCGGTCCTCGCGGCGCTCCCCCGTATCACGGGGCAGCTCAACCGCATTTTCACGATCCTGTTGCTGGGCGTCCTGGCCGTCTGGCTGCTGGTCAACTTCGTCAAGGCCCCGGATCAGTTCCTCAGCGTCACGCTGGTCGGCATCACGCAGGGTGCGATCTACGCCCTGGTGGCCCTCGGCTACACGCTGGTCTACGGCATCATCGAGCTGATCAACTTCGCCCACGGCGACGTGTTCATGTGGGGGACGATGATCACCGTCACGGTGGCCGGCACCCACCTCGGCCTGGACGGTTCCCAGTCCGGACTGGTGACCGCCGGGGGCCTGCTGTTGACGCTGTTCGTGGCGATGGTGTTCTGCGGGGCGCTGAACACCGGCATCGAGTTCGTCGCCTACAGGCGCCTGAGAAACGCGCCCAGACTGGCGCCGCTGATCTCGGCGATCGGCGTGTCCTTCATCCTGTCGGGCGTGGCGTCGGCCCAGTTCTACGGGTTCAACTACACCGGCGTGGGCGACATCATGCCGACCCAGACGCTGTTCGATCTCGGCGGCGTGCCGTACCGGCTGAAGTCGCTGCTGGTCGTGGCGATTACCATCCCGGTGCTGCTGGCGCTGGTGTGGTGGGTGCGCAACACGCGCCAGGGCAAGGCGATGCGCGCGGTCGCCCAGGACACCGAGGCGTCGCGGATGATGGGCATCGACGTCAACCGCACGATCTCCATCACCTTCGCCGTTGCCGGCGCCCTGGCGGGCGCGGCCGGCGTGCTCTACGTCACGTACTACACCCAGACGCGATTCGATCTCGGGTTCCAGCTCGGGCTGTTCGCCTTCACGGCGGCCGTCCTGGGCGGGATCGGCAACCTCACCGGCGCCGCGCTCGGCGCGCTCTGCATCGGCCTGATCACCGCGTACAACGACGGCCTGTCGTGGCACGCGCCGGGGTCGGACTGGACGCAGTCGATCGTCTTCACGATCCTCATCCTGATCCTGGTGTTCCGTCCCGAGGGCCTGCTCGGCGAGCCGGAGGCGGACCGGGCATGACCTCGCGCCTCGACCGCCTCGACAGGGCCAAGCTGATCAAGCTCGCGGTCGGCATCGGCCTAGCCGTGCTGCTGTTCTTCTACCCGTCCTACCAGCAGGACCTGGTGAACGCCGTGGGCGCGAGCAACACGGTGGCCCAGTTCGTGCCGACGGTCTTCAACATGGTCGTCATCTGCGTGTACGTGGTGATGGCGATTGGCCTGAACATGGTCGTCGGCTACGCCGGCCTGCTCGACCTGGGCTACGTGGCCTTCTACGCTGTCGGCGCGTACGTCGCCGGCTGGTTCGCGACCCAGCAGTTCTCGCAGGTGACGTTCCACTTCGGCGACGTCGGGTCGACGTCGACGGTGCCCGGCATCCACGTCTCGATCTGGCTGCTGATGGTGGGAGCTGCCGTGCTGGCCGCGCTGGTCGGCATCATCATCGGCCTGCCCACGCTCCGCCTGCGCGGCGACTATCTGGCGATCGTCACGCTCGGGTTCGGCGAGATCATCCCGCAGTTCGTGCGCAACGCCGACTCGCTGCACGGCTTCAACCTGACCAACGGCAGCTTCGGGCTCTCGCCGATCGACCCGCTCGGCTTCGGGCACAACATCCCGCTTGGGATCACCACGCTCCCGGCCAACTTCCTGACCGTGTCGAACGCCGACACCTGGTACTACCGGGTGGGGCTGGCGCTGGTCGCGCTGACCATCTTCTGCTCGATCCGGATCCGCGACTCGCGGCTCGGCCGGGCCTGGGTGGCCATCCGCGAGGACGAGATCGCTGCCGGGGCGATGGGCGTTCCGCTGATGCGGACGAAGACCGCCGCCTACGCCCTGGGCGCACTGTTCGGCGGCATCGCCGGCTGCTTCTACGCGACGTACAAGGGCGCCACGTTCCCGGGCGACTTCTACCTGAACATCTCGATCATCATCCTCTGCATGGTGGTGCTGGGCGGCATGGGCAACGTCTGGGGCGTGACGCTGGGCGCGATCATCATCACGTACCTGAACTTCCAGGGTCTGGGAGCGATCGGCAACAACATCAACTCCGGATTCGGCATCGATCCGCACTCGTCGCTGGGCCAGCACCTCGATCCGCCGTCGAATCAGGGCATCATCTTCGGGTTGATCCTGGTGATCATGATGTTGTTCAGACCGGAGGGCCTGATCCCATCCCGGCGCCGGAAGATCGAGTTCCAGGCCAAGGCCGAGGGCGTCGAGGTCGACCTCGACGACGCCGTCTCGGAGATCGACATCCGATGACGGATCTGCTGGTCGCCCGCAAGGTGCGCAAGGAGTTCGGCGGTCTGGTGGCGTGCAACGACGTCGACTTCAACGTGCCGGAGCGAGGGATCGTCAGCCTGATCGGCCCCAACGGGGCGGGCAAGACGACGTTCTTCAACATGCTGACCGGCGCCTACACGCCAACCTCAGGGGAGGTGACGTTCGACGGCACCGAGATCGCCGGACTGCCGCCGCACAGGGTGACGGAGCTGGGGATCGGCCGCACGTTCCAGAACATCCGGCTGTTCCAGACGATGAGCTCGCTGGAGAACGTGATGGTGGGCATGCACTGCCGCACCAAGGGCGGCGTCGTCCGCAGCATCCTGCGGACGCCCGGGATCCGCCGCCAGGAGCGCGAGAGCCGCGTCAAGGCCGCCGAGATCCTGCGCTACGTCGGGCTCGACCGGGCCGTCGACGAGGACTTCGCGATGAACCTGTCCTACGGCGACCAGCGCCGCCTCGAGGTGGCCCGGGCGCTGGCGACCGAGCCCAAGCTGGTGCTGCTGGACGAACCGACCGCCGGGATGAACCCGCAGGAGAGCCGGGACTTCACCGCGTTCGTGTCCCGTCTGCGCGACGAGCGGGATCTGACCGTGCTGATGATCGAGCACGACATGAAGGTCGTGATGGGCGTCTCCGACCGCGTCACGGTGCTCGACCGCGGCGAGAAGATCGCCGAGGGGTCGCCGGCGGAGATCCAGGCCGACCAGCGCGTGATCGAGGCGTACCTCGGCACGGGCTCATCCGGCACGGCCGGCTCGGGCAACGGCGGCGGCGCTGCAGCCGTCGAGGAGGAGGAGCCGGCGTGACCGACGTTCCCGAGACCCCGCCGGCACCGCCGCCGAACGGCAAGTCGGCGACGCCGCTGCTCGAGCTGGACGACGTCCATACGTTCTACGGCCGGATCGAGGCGATCAAGGGCGTCTCGCTGACCGTCAACCAGGGCGAGATCGTCACGCTGATCGGCGCCAACGGCGCCGGCAAGTCGACGACGCTGCGCACGATCCAGGGGATCAACCGCCCGAAGGTGGGCAGCGTGCGCTTCGAGGGCCGCGAGATCCGCAACGCCACGCCGCACGCGATCGTCAAGATGGGCATCGCCCAGTCGCCGGAGGGACGGCGCCTGTTCCCGCGGATGTCGGTGCGTGAGAACCTCGAGATGGGCGCGTTCCAGCGCGACGACCGGGCGGGAATCCTGGAGGACATCGACCACGTCTACTCGCTGTTCCCGCGGCTGCAAGAGCGGCGCGACCAGAAGGCCGGCACGTTGTCCGGCGGCGAGCAGCAGATGTGCGCGATCGGCCGGGCGATGATGGCGCGGCCCCGGCTGCTGTTGCTGGACGAGCCGTCGATGGGCCTGGCCCCGATCCTGGTCGACAAGATCTTCGAGATCGTCCAGCAGATCAACAGCGATGGGACGACGATCCTGCTGGTCGAGCAGAACGCGCTGATCGCCCTGGGCATCGCCGACCGCGGCTACGTGCTGGAGACCGGCCGGATCGTGCTGGCGGACGACGCCAAGGCCCTTGCGGACAACGAGCAGGTGCGCAAGGCCTACCTCGGCGCGGGGTAGGACCCGGTGCAGCGGACGGTCGCCGTGGTCACCCTCGCTGTGGCGCTCGCGCTGCTGGTCGCCGGAGCGGGGAGGGGCAGCGAGGCGAAGGCGGGGCGGTCCGAGTTCGCGCGCCACCCGCCGGTGTCGGCCGACGCCGTCGCCGATCTGGCGCGGGCCGGCGGCAAGCTGTGGATGGTGGACGGCTGCCAGGTGAGCGTCGTCTCGCTGACCACGCTGACCACCAAGCGCGCCGCCGGGGCCCATTGCCAGGTGTGGCCGAACCCCTCCGGCACGCTGGCGGTGGCCACCATCGGCTCGCCGTCCAGCCTCGCGGTCAACCGGCGGCTGGCGGTGCTCGACGCCCGGGGGACGAGCCTGCGCCAGATCGCCGAGATCGATCACCCGCAGGGCACGCTGTCGTCGCCGGTGGCCTGGGCGTCCGACACCGACCTGTCGTTCTGCGTCGCCAGCGAGAGCGGCCCGATCGTGTTCACCAGCACCGAGGCCAGCGGCTGGCACCTGACGCAGGCGGATCCCGGGCGCTGCCTGCCGCAGTACGACGGCGCGCGGAAGTTCGAGACCGACGGAGCGTCGGTGCTCGCCCGCGGCGTGCCGGTCGCCCTCACGGGCAAGCTGATCGAGGCGATGCGGCGGACGCCCGACCGGATCCGGATCACCGCGCTCGATGTGAACGGCCCGTTCGTCGGGGCCGCGGTGGGCGCCGCGGACGGCTCGACGACCACGGCTCCCTACGCGCTGGTCGAGCTGGACAGGCGCACGGGCGACACCGTGACCGTGCGGCTGGGCGGCGGCTCGGCGATCGACGGCGTCGGCCTCCCACCGGACGGCGGCGCGGCGTGGGTGTCCGATGCGACCGGCGGCGCGTCGATCGTTCCCGGCCCCAGCGGCACCACGCTGCCCGGCTCGATCCCCGAGCGCGCGAACGCCTACGCGTGGTCGCCAGACGGCAGCCACCTCGCGGTCGCCAGGGCGGCCGGCGTGGACGTCTACACCGTCGCCGACGGAACGGTCGTCGGCGTCCCGGGCGTGCACGCCGAGCGCCTGTCATGGAGCCGCTGACCCGGCGCGGCGTCGTCCGCGTGCGGTACCCTCTTGCCGTGGCAGACGACCAGCAGCGGGAGGTCTACTCGTGGGGCGGCAGCGTCGGCTTCGCGATCGTCGGCACCGTGCTGGCGGTCGTCCTGATCCTCGTGTTCACGGAGTTGGAGGATCTGGTCGGCCAGTTCTGGTCACAGGTCATCTACTTCCCGACGATCGTGTTCGTGGTGGTCGCGGCCGCGCTGCGCAGCCGGCGGATGGACGACGCGGATCCCACCCGGCTGTCCAAGCCGACGCCGATCACGCCGGCCGGGCTGCCCGGCCCGTTCGTGGTCACCCAGGCGCTGGGCGTGGCCGGCATCGTGATGATCGTGGCCGGGTTGGTGCTGGGCGGCGACGCCGAGCTGATGTGGATCTCGTCGGGCTTCGTGTGCGCGCTGACGGGCGGCGTTGGCCTGGTGTTCTGGCTGTCCGGCCGGCCCTGGCAACAGCTCCGACGAGCCTGACCTGGGCTTGCAATTCTCCCAACGATCCTCTACCGTACGACTGCGCCGCCGAGGGCAGCCGAGTAGGTCGAAGCCGGACGGACGAGTCGTAGGGGAGACCCGAAGGTTCGTTCGGCCGGGGGACGAAAGGCCAGCCGGGGCGGCGAATCCGTTTAAGCGATGGCACCCGACGCTGATCTGGTGAGGGCTGCCGGCGCGGTGCTCGTCCGCGCCGATGGCAGGATCGCCCTCGTGCACCGGCCTCGGTACGACGACTGGTCGCTTCCCAAGGGCAAGCTCGAGCCCGGCGAGGACGATCTGGCCGCAGCGCACCGCGAGCTGCTCGAGGAGACCGGGCGCCGCGGATCGGTCACGGCCGACCTGGGGACGATCTCCTACGAGGTGACGAAGCGCGGCAGGACGCTGCCCAAGTCGGTTCGCTACTACCTGATGCGGGACGAGGGCGGCAGCTTCGAGCCACATGAGGAGGTCGACGACGTGCTGTGGCTGTTGCCGTCCGAGGCACGGGATCACCTGTCGTACGATCGCGACCGGGTGGTGCTGGACAGGGCGCTGCCGCGGCTCACGCAGGGCGCCTGACTCGGTCTGGCGCACAGGATCTGCGGAGGGCGGACGCTACAATTCGAGGAGCGGCGAGCACGCCCCATGAGCCCAGCGGAGCCTCCCCCCTGCCACGCTGGCATCCTCCCCGGCGTTCTCGCCGCGCAGTTTGTGGTCGCCGTGCGGCGGACCCCGGCGCCGGCACTCGATCCGACGCTGTACGGTCCCCTGGCCGTGCCGAGCATCCGGATTGACCGCGTCGCCGAGCACGCCCTCGTTGTCACTCCGAGCGGTGAGCTCGACCTGGTGTCCGTGCCGGCGCTCCGCGAGGCGATCGAGGACGCCCTCTCCGCGGTCGCCAGCGTGGTCGTCGACCTCACCGCCGTCTCGTTCATCGACAGCTCCATCGTCGGTGTGCTCGCAACGGCCAGCACGGACGTCGCGCGACGCGAGGCGGGCAGCCAGCTCGTCGTAGTGTCGCCCCCGGGCTCTCATCCCCGCCGGGTCCTGGACATGGTCAGGGCGGCGACGTTCCTGCGGCTCTACGATGACCGGCCGGCCGCGCTCGCCTCGATCGGCTGGTAGCTGCGGCCCGCGGGTGGGGTTTTCCTCGCGCACACAGATTCCTGGTCACGCCCCGCCGACATGGACCACACCACGTATGACGTTCCAGCGGTGCTGCCACAGGTTCGCATCACGCCTCGGAACCAAACGCGTCAGCGGGTGTCCAAGACGGTATGCGGCTACTCAACTGGATCGGTGTCGTCCCGTTCCTGTGTGTGCTGACGCTGATGATCGCAGGGTGTTTCGGCGGAAGCGGCAGGCATGCGACCACCGGCGCGGCAGTCGACCACGAAATCGGTGCGAGCCCGACGCCGCCTGCCACGGTTCGGGTGATCTATCCCCTCGGCAACCAGGCGAGCCGGTTTCGCTCGGATGCCCTCGATCGTTGCCCGCCAGGCGCAGCATGTTCCATCGTGCAACTGCTCGGTTTCGTCAAACAGTCGGTGGGTCTATCGGATGGGCTCTGGCAGCGGCAAGTGACGCAGACGTTGGAGTGCGCGCCCGCGCACGGAACCTATGCTGACCCCGAAGCGACCTGTCGCGCCCTGTTCGACCTCACCCATCGGATGGCGAAGAACCGGGTCACCGCGTGCTCCTGTCCATTAGGCACTGCGATTGCGGCGATGCAGCCGCGCGTCGTCGGAGTGATCAACGGACGCCGAACCGTCCTGCATCTCGACGCATGCACCGTGTGCAGCCTCGGCCCGGAGGCGGCCCACGACGCACAGGTACTGATGCCCGTCCCACCGTACTGAGGGCCGCCCGTCCGAATCAGCGTCCGGGACAACAACGGCGACGGCCTGGCCGAGGGGAACCGTTTGGCCATGCGGGCGAAACGATTTTCTCGCAAAATGCGAACTCCTGGGTTGCGGGTGGTGAAGCCGGTCAGTAGCTTTCCTCCTGCGCCGCCTGGGGCAACCAAGTAGGTCGAAGCTGGGCGTACGGGCAGTAGAGGCGACTCGAAAGTTCGTGCGTGCGGGGGACGAAAGGTCAGCCGGGGCGGCGAATCCTTTTAACGGCTTCACGTACCATCACGCTTGTGCCCCGGGTGCTGATCGCCGAAGACGACCGAGTGATCGCGAACGCCATGGCGACTCACCTGCGGCGCGCCGGCATGGAGGTCGAGGTCGCGGAGGACGGCGACCGCGCACTGCGCAAGCTGCGGTTCGAGCGACCCGACCTGGCGGTGGTCGACCTGATGCTCCCCGGCGTCGACGGCTGGATGATCACGGAGACGCTGCGCGCCGAGGGCATCGAGACGCCGATCGTGATCGTCAGCGCCCGCGGCTCCGAGCACGACAAGGTGCACGCGCTGAGCATCGGCGGCGACGACTACCTGGCCAAGCCGTTCGGGATGCGCGAGTTGGTCGCCCGCGTCGAGGCGGTGCTCCGCCGGGCCGGGATGACGCCGGTCACCGGCCGCGGCCGCCGGATCGAGGCGGACGGCCTGGTGATCGACCCCGACCTGCACGCCGCGATGCTCGGCGGCCAGGACTGCGGGCTGACGCCGACGGAGTTCCGGCTGTTGTACGTGCTGGCGTCGGAGC
Source organism: uncultured Actinomycetes bacterium (assembly GCA_963809205.1). Lineage (GTDB taxonomy): Bacteria > Actinomycetota > Thermoleophilia > Gaiellales > JAICJC01 > DATLLN01. The sequence goes on from CAWEIS010000003.1 coordinate 359,264, forward strand.
AGGGGAGAGCGCTCAGCCGCGACCAGCTGCAGCAGCGGGTGTGGGGGATGCCCCACCGCCACCGTGACCGCACCGTCGACGTCTGCGTCCGCAAGCTGCGCGACAAGATCGACCGCCGGTCGAGCGACCGGACGTACATCCAGACCCACTACGGCGTCGGCTACCGGTTCGAGCCGGTCGCCCGCGCCTGATCGCGGTCGAGCCGGCGGGCGGCCGGCGTCGGCAGGATCACGCGGACGGTGGCGCCGGAGCCGAGTGCGCTCTCGATCTCGGCGCGTCCGTTGTGCGCTTCGGCCACATGCTTGACGATCGCCAGGCCGAGTCCCGTGCCGGGTCCGGAGCGTGAGCCCTCGACGCGATAGAACCGCTCGAACACGTGAGGCAGGTGCTCGGGATCGATGCCGGCGCCGTCGTCGCTGACCTCGAGCTCGACCGCGCCGGACAGGCCCCTGGCGCGCACCCGTACGGCGGCCCCCGCACCGGCGTGGCGGATGGAGTTGGCGACCAGGTTGTCCAGGACGACATCGAGCAGCGGCGGTGCGATCGACGCCAGCAGCCCGCGCGTCGCCTCGCCGGACAGCTCGACCGACGCGAGCTCGGCGCCGCGCTCGTGGCGGGTGACGGCGTCGGCGACCGCGGCGGTGACGTCGGCGCTCTCTCCGCGGCCGGCCTGCTCGCCGCTCTCCAGCCGGACGAGCAGCACCATCTCCTCGATCAGGCGGCGCATGCCGTCGATCTCGTCGCGCATCCCGTCCAGCATCTCCTCGCGCTCGGTGTCCGAGAGCGGCAGCGACAGCGTGTCGACCAGCGCGAGCATGCGCGCCAGCGGCGTCCGCAGCTCGTGCGAGACGCCGGCCGAGAACAGGCTGCGGGCGTCCCGGAAGTCCGCCTCCTCGCTCTCCTCCTCGAGCACCACGGCGCACAGCCGCGTGTCGCGCCCCGGGTAGCCCCGGACGTGCGCGTGGTAGCGGCGGCGCTCTGGCTCGTACACGGTCAGCTCGACCGGCCGGGGCGGCCGGCCGGCGATGGCGTCACGGACTGCAGCGGCCAGCGCAGCCGGCTCAGCGTCGTGGCCGCGCTGCAGCTGGGGCAGAGCCTCGCGCGCAGGGCGGTTCCACCGCACCAGGCGGCCGGACGCGTCGAACAGCAGCACGGGAAGCGGCAGCGCGGTCATCAGGGCGTCGCGGAGCGCCAGCGCCTCGGAGAGCTCGACCCGGTCGACGCGCCCGCGCATCGCCCGCCGTGCGGTCGCCGGGAGGGGGCCGCCGTCGCCGTTCAGCACGGCGTGGGTCGCCGAGCGCTCGCGCCGAAGCTGGATCAGCATCACGGCGAGCACGACCAGCACCACCACCAGCAGCGCGATCACGGCGTCCATCTGGTGCCAGCGTAGAGCATCGCGGTCGATATGCTGCTGGGCCATGCAGGTGCTCTTGCCAGACGGGAATCCGCTCGAGCTCGAGGACGGCGCGACCGGCCTCGACGCCGCCCGCGCGATCGGCCAGCGGCTGGCCCGCGACACGATCGCCGTGGAGGTCGACGGCGAGCTGCACGACCTCCGCCTGCCGCTGCCGGAGGGCGCGCGGTTCCGCGTGCTGACCGCGCGCGACCCCGAGGCGCTGGCCGTTCTGCGCCACTCCACTGCGCACGTGCTAGCCGAGGCCGTCACCCACCTGTGGCCTGGCGTGCGGGTCGCGATCGGACCGGCGATCGACGACGGCTTCTACTACGACTTCGAGTTCCCGGAGCCCGTCTCGGCGGACGACCTCGGCCGGATCGAGGAGGAGATGCGGCGGATCCTCGCCGCCGAGCACCCGTTCGTGCGCACCGACGGCGTCGACAAGGCGCAGCTCGCCGAGCAGTTCCGCGGCGAGGACCAGCCGTACAAGCTGGAGCTGGTCGAGGCCCTCGCCGACGGTGACATCAGCGTCTACGACCAGGACGGGTTCGAGGACCTGTGCCGCGGCCCGCACCTGCAAACCACCAAGCCGATCAAGGCCTTCAAGCTGCTCTCGATGGCGGGCGCATACTGGCGCGGCGATTCGTCGAAGCCGATGCTGACCCGAATCTACGGCACCGTCTTCTTCGACCAGCAGTCGCTGGACGACCACCTCGAGCGGCTCGAGCAGGCGCGGCGCCGCGACCACCGGCGGATCGGCCGCGAGCTGCACCTGTACCACTCCAGCGAGGTGTCGCCGGGCGGCCCGTTCTGGCATCCCCGCGGGATGATCGTGTGGAACGAGCTGACCGCACTATGGCGTGAGCTGAACCGGGCGCGCGGCTACCAGGAGGTGCGCACCCCGATCCTCTACTCGGCCGACCTGTGGAAGCAGTCCGGCCACTGGGACAAGTTCCGCGACGACATGTTCTTCACGCAGAAGGACGACCGGCTGCTGGGGCTGAAGCCGATGAACTGCCCGGCGCACGTCCAGATCTACGCGGCCGGGCAGCGGTCGTATCGCGATCTGCCACTGCGGCTCGCCGAGCAGGGCATCGTGCACCGGGACGAGCCGTCCGGAGCGCTGCACGGCCTGATGCGGGTGATCCACATCACCCAGGACGACGCGCACATCTTCTGCACCCACGAGCAGGTGCAGGACGAGGTGATCGGCTGCCTCGAGCTCGCCCAGACGATCTACGACATCTTCGGTCTCGACCTGCGGATCGAGCTCTCGACCCGGCCCGAGAACCGGATCGGTGACGACGCCCTGTGGGACGACGCCGAGGCGGCGCTGGAGGGCGCATTGGCGGCGGTCGGCGTCGAGTACGCGCTGAACGAGGGTGACGGGGCGTTCTACGGGCCGAAGATCGATCTGCACATGACCGACTCGATTGGCCGCTCCTGGCAGATGGGCACCATCCAGCTCGACTATCAGATGCCGGAGCGGTTCGAGATCACCTATGCCGGCGACGACAACGCCGAGCACCGGCCGGCGATGGTGCACCGCGCGCTGTTCGGCTCGTTCGAGCGTTTCATCGGCATCCTGATCGAGCACTTCGCCGGGGCGTTCCCGCTGTGGATCGCGCCGCTCCAGGTTTCTGTGCTGCCCGTTGCCGACCGGCACAACGAGTACGCGCAGTCGGTCGTCGACGAACTCGTCGGCGCGGGCATCCGCGCCGAGGCGGACACCCGCTCGGAGTCCGTCGGCCGCAAGATCGCGGAGGCCGAGGTGCAGCGCGTCCCCTACATCCTGGTGGTCGGCGATCGCGAGGCCGACGCCGGCAACGTGTCGGTGCGCCGCAGGGGCGAGGGCGATCTGGGCGCCCGGTCGGTCGCCGATCTGCGTGAGGCGCTGCTGCTCGAGATCTCGACGCGCGCTCTCTAGCGGTCTGACGAGCGCTTGACCGCCGAGAGGTCGATCACGAACCGGGCACGGTCGCCGCGGTACACGTCCCGGGCGTGCTCGATCGGTCTTCCGCCCGCATCGCGGGTGACCCGGGTGACCAGGATCGCCGGCGCACCGGGGCGCGTTCGCAGGTGCAAGGCGTCGTCCTCGTCGCAGGCGGTCGGCTCGATCGTCTCGTGCGCGCTGGTCGGCTCGACCCCGTAGGTCTCACGCAGCACCGCGTACAGCGACCCGAGCGCCAGGTCGTGATCGCCGAGATCGGGGCAGATCCGCTCGGGGACGTGAAACGACTCGACCAGCAGCGGCTCGTCGTCGCCGTAGCGAACTCGGCGTACCAGCCAGGCGCGATCGCCCGCGCCGAGCTCCAGCGCGGCGGCCACGACCGGGTCGCCGACCGCCGCCAGGCCGACCTCGAGCACCCGCCCCGAGGGCTCGACGCCCTGCGCCTGCATCTGCTCGGTGAACCCGAGCAGCCGCTGCAGCGTGTGCTCGACCCGGGGAGCGGCGACGTACGTGCCCGACCCGGGACGCCGGTAGACCACGCCGCGGCGGACGAGCAACTCGACCGCCTGGCGGGCGGTCATCCGCGACAGGCCGAAGCGCTCGGCGATCGCCCGCTCGCTCGGCACGCGGCCGCCGGGCGGCATCTCGCCGGAGGCGATCAGCTGCTCCAGCGCGTCCGCGACCTCCCGGTAACGCGGGACCGGCGGCGGTGAGGAATCCGTCGCCACGACGGTCGTTTGGTACCACACGGCCGAGTTCGTCGCTATGTTGGGACGATGGAGCAGACCTTGAAGGGGCGCTCCGCCCCGATCGTCCGCCGTCCCGCGGCCTCCGTGCTGATCGGCGCGGTCGTGCTCGCGGGGCTCGTGCTGGCGATCCTGCTGTACGTCGCCGGCGGCCGTGCTGCCCACGGGCAGACGCGTTATCCGATGCACAACGTGATCGGCATGCCGCTGAACCGGGCGCTCGCGGCGCTCAAGCGACCGGGGGCGAAGGTGCACGTGACGCGGGCGCACTACGGGCAGTACAACGTCGTGCTGCGCGCCACGGGATTCGACATCGACGGCACGTACGGACCGGGGTCGCAGATCGACCTGGTGGTCGGCGGGCACGTCGACCCCGGCTTCCCTTCAGGCTGACGCGGACTCGACCCGCTCCGCCAGCAGCACCAGCTCACACAGCAGGCGGTCCTCCGGCCGGCGCAGATCGAGCCCGGTGAGCTGCTCCATGCGGCGCAGCCGGTAGCGTACGGTGTTGCGGTGGACGTACAGCACCTCCGCGGTGCGGGCGACGCTGCCGCCGCAGCGCACGTACGCCGTCAGCGTCTCCCGAAGCGGTGCCGGCAGCGGCGCCAGCGTGCGGTCCCGCAGCCGGTCGAGCTCCGCGCCGCGTAGGTGCCCGACCAGCGCGTCGTAGGTCTCGACATCCGCGTAGCGATGCAGCCGGCCCGGGACCGGCGAGGGCGGCGCCGAGCCGCCACGCCCGCTCGGCGCGGGCCAGCGCGGCGGGCAGGCCGGCCACGCCGTCCTCGCTGGGGGCGATGCCGCCTGCGGCGTCCAGCTGCGAGCCGGCGGAGACAACGGCCACGGTGCGGCCGGCCTCGTGCCGCACCAGATCGAGACCGGTCAGGTTGCGGCGGCCCTCGAGCACGGCGACCGCCGGCGCGGGCGGCAGCTCGACGCCGAGCACGGCCGCCTCGCGCTGCGCATCCTCCGGCGTCAGCACGCCGCCGACGAGGTCGCGGACGAACACCGCAAGCCGCTCGCGCTCGGCCCGCAGCTCGCGGTCCGACCGGGAGATCTCCAGCGCGACAACGGTTGCGACCTGTTCCAGCGCCTGCGCGTCGTCGTCTGTGGGTGCCCGCTCGCCGAACAGCAGCACGCGTCCGTGCAGCATGCCCCGGGCGACCACCGGCGCGGCCAGCGCCGCCTCCGGCCGCGGGTCGGCGAGCGGCTCGCCGGAGGGCAGGAAGCCCGCCAGCGGCCGGCCGCGGGCATCCTCGACCAGCACCGGATTGCCGAGCAGGGCGGCGGCCCGGCGGACGATGCGGGGCAGCCGGGCACCCTCCGCCGCCAGCCGCACGAGCTCGCGGTGGATGTCGGCCGAGCGGCGCAGCCGGGCGTATGAGCGGCTGACCAGCCGCTCATAGATGCTCTGCGAGATCTCGACGAATGCCACCTCACGGGGCAGCTCGAACACCGGCAGCCCGTGGCGGTCGGCCTGCCGGCGCACCGCGATGGGCACCTGCTCGAGGTAGTAGCCGCACTTGACGACCATCGCCGCCACGCCGCACTCGACCAGCCGTCGTGCCAGCTCGCGCTGCAACTCGGCGTCGTCGCGCAGGTTGTACGCGGTCGTCAGCAGCAGGTCGCCCTCCTCCAGGTAGTCGGCGTAGTCATCGAGCACCTCCATCCACTGCACGCGGCGCGCGGTGCGGTCGAGGCCGTCGCGGCCGGCTCGCAGCGTTGCGGTGCCCAGGGCGGTGGTGGCCGCCAGCTCCGCGATGGTGATGCCGTCGCCGTTGTGCATGTGACCAAGGATCATCCAGTAGATCTGTCCGCATGTCCAGTTCCTCGCCCGCCGCGGCGGCGGTACGGTCGTTCGGTGACGCCGGACGCTGGACCGTCATGCCCCTGAGTGCTGCCGCCCGCTACGGGCTGCACCGCGTGCTCGACGGCCCGGGCGTGTTTCCGCAGCCCGCGCAGCGGCTGGACAACGACCCCCGGATCTCGGACGCCGAAATGCTGGTTCGGCGTCGAGCGCCTGAACCTGGACTCGGCCTCCTTCCGCCAGCTGCGCGAGGCGGCCGGCGGCGAGCCGTCGCGGATCGCCGGCGAGGTGGAGCGGATCGTCGCCGAGCGGGGCAAGATGCACAACCCGGTGACCGGGTCGGGCGGGATGCTGATCGGCACCGTCGCCGAGGTCGGCAGCCTCGTCCGGGAGACGCGCGATGTGCGGCCCGGGCAGCGGATCGCCAGCCTGATCTCGCTGACGCTGACGCCGCTACGGCTCGACCGGGTGCTGGACGTCGACATGCGCCACGGCCAGATCGCGGTCGAGGGCTCGGCCGTACTGTTCGAGTCGAGCCCGTTCGCCGTGCTCCCCGATGACATCGGGGAGCGGATCGCGCTGGCGGCCCTCGACGTCGCCGGCGCGCCGTCACGGACGGCGTCGATCGTCAAGCCGGGCGACTCCGTGCTGCTGGTCGGCGGTGGCGGAACGTCGGGTCTGCTGACGCTGCACGAGGCGCGCAAGCATGCCGGGCCGTCGGGCACCGTCGCCGTCACCGATCTGTCCGACGCGCGCGCTGGACGACGTCGCCCGGACGGGCCTCGCCGATCACCTGGTGGCGGTCGACGCGACCGATCCGCTGGCGCTCTACGAGGCGGTGATCGACGCGACCGGCGGCGAGGTGGACATCTCCGTCAACCTGGTCAACGTCGGCGGCTCGGAGCTGGGCACGATCCTGCTGACCAAGGAGACCGGCACGATCCTGTTCTTCTCGATGGCGACGTCGTTCACGGCGGCGGCGCTGGGCGCCGAGGGGCTGGGCAGGGCGACGACCATGCTGATCGGGAACGGCCACATGCCCGACTGCGGGCTGACCGCGCTGAACGTGCTCCGCGAGAACGACGAGATCCACGCCATCTTCAAGGAGCGGTATGGCGGATAGCGCGACCACGCCGCGGGAGATCGAGCTGATCCGGGTGTCCGGCAGCCACCGCGACGCCGGCCGCCAGATCGGCGCCGCGACGGCGGAGTCGGTCGCCCAGCGGGCCGAGCGGATCGACGCGCGGGTGGTGCAGGCGGCCGAGCCGTTCCGGCAGGCGACGCTGGAGACGTGGCCGTGGATCGTCGACGAGCTGGACGGCGTCGCCGAGGGCGCCGATGCGCACCCGCTGGCCGTGTTCGCGTCGTCGGTGGAGGAGATCGCCGACCTGTACGGCGACGCCGGCGCGCCCGAGGGGCGCTGCTCCGACATGGTGGCCTGCTCGGCGGCGAGCGCCGACGGGCACCTGTGGGTGGCGCACACCAACGACCTGCCGCCGGAGCTGGAGGACGAGCTGATCGCGATCGAACGCTGCGTCGACGGCGAGCCGGCGATCTTCACGATCGGCATCGGGCCGTGGCTGTCGGTCGGCTTCAACGACGCCGGGCTGAGCCTGACCGGCAACGAGCTGACGCCGAACGACAACCGCGTGGGAATCCCGCGGCTGCTGCAGGTGCGTGAGATCCTGCGCCGCCGGACGCTCGACTCGGCCGTCGAGGCCGCGCTGCATCCGCGCCGCGCATCGTCGTACAACAACGTGCTCGCCCATCGCGACGGCGGCGTCGTCAGCGTCGAGGGCTCAGCCACCGACGCGGAGCTGATCGAGCCGTCGGCCGCGGGCACGCTGGCCCACACGAACCACTACGTCAGCGAGCGGATGCGCCGCTACGAGGGCGACCTCCCCTATGCAGCCCGCTCCGATGTCCGGTATCGTGCCGCGCTCCGGTGGCTGGCCTCGGGCGCGATCACTGCCAAGCATCTGCGGTCGGCCCTCTCGGATCACGAGGGCGCGCCGGACTCGATCTGCCGCCACCCCGAAGATGGAGCGCAGTCCAAAACCATCTTCTGGTGCATCGCCGACGTCACAGAGGGAAAGCTGATGTACGGACGCGGAAATCCCTGCAACTCGACCGAGCAGACGCATGCGTATGCCTGACGGCCCGTACCGCTACGCGCAGCTGACCTGGCCCGAGGTCGCGGCGCGCGTCGCGGACGGCCCGGTCTGCGTGATCCCGGTGGCGACGCTCGAGGACCACGGCTACCACCTGCCGATCGACACGGACGCGGTGATCGCCGAGACGCTGGCCGACCGCGCTGTGGCCCTGCGGGCGGGCTCGGCGCTGCTGCTGCCGACGGTCACGCACGGCTACACGCCGCACCATATGGACTTCCCGGGGTCGATCACGATCGACTGGAAGCGGTTCGTCGACTACCTGCTGGACATCGGCAAGAGCCTGATCCACCATGGCTTCCGGCGCTTCCTGTTCGTCAACGGCCACGGCTCCAACGTGCCGCTGGTCGAGATGGCGGCGCGGCTGCTGATGCTCGAGCGCCGCGACGTCGTGGCGGCCGCGTTCTGGTACCTGTCGACGCCGGAATCCGCCGAGCTGCTGGCCCGCACCCGGGACTCGGCCAGCCCGGGGGGGATGGCCCACGCATGCGAGCTCGAGACCTCGCTCTACCTGGCGATCCACCCCGAGCTGGTGCAGATGGACAAGGCCGTGCGCGAGATCCCGGACTGGGGCTCGGACCACGTCTGGATGGACTGGAACGACGGCCCGCTCTCGATCAAGGGCCAGTGGAGCGGGTGGACGGAGTCCGGCGTGATCGGCGACGCCACCGTCGCCACCGCCGAGAAGGGCAGGATCTGGCTCGAGCAGGCCGTGTCAGAGATCTGCGAGCACATCGACGAAGTCGCCCGCCGCACCCCGCGGCCGGGCCGAGACCATCATGACGACAGCGCACAGGTCGCGCTGCGACAGAGGGAGGGACAGACGTGAGAGGACGAAGGCTCCTGGGCCTGGTCGCCACAGCGGCCGTGCTCGTCGTGGCCGCCGGCTGCGGCGGCGGGTCGTCAAGCTCCGGCAGCGGCGGCGAAAGCGGAAGCGGCCCCCACAAGGGCGGCATCCTGACCATCGGCACGACCAACTACATCGACTCGCTCAATCCCTTCCACTACATCGAGTCGCAGTCGACCAACGCCATGATCATGATCTATCCCCAGCTGGTGCAGTACGCGCAGTCGAAGGACGACCCGAACAAGCTCGTGCTCGTCGGCGACTGGGCGGACTCCTGGACGCATTCGGCGGACGGCAAGGACTGGACGTTCAAGCTGAAGCCGGACACCAAGTGGTCGGATGGCAAACCGATGACGGCTGAGGACGCAGCCTGGACGATCAACACCACCGTCAAGTATGCGAACGGGCCGACCGCGGTTGCCGCCGCGGGCGTGGCGCACGTCAAGAGCGCCGAGGCGACCGACCCGACCACGCTCGTCATCCACTACGACGGGCCGGTGGGCAACGCGCTGGAGCAGCTGGAGACGTTCTTCATCCTGCCCGAGCACCAGTGGAAGCCGCTGGTCGGCAGCAATGGCGCCGGGCTGAAGAGCTTCGCGCCGCAGGAGCACCTGGACACCTTCGTGACCGGCGGCGCGTACACGATCCAGAGCTTCGAGAAGAAGGGCAAGGTCGTGTTCCGGCCGAACCCGAACTACTACGGCACCCCGTCGAACGCCGACGCCGTCGTGCTCCAGTTCTACACGAACGCGGACGCGATGATCGCCGACCTCGAGCAGGGCACGCTGCAGTGGGTCGACCAGGTGCCGTTCGAGGCGATCAACGACGTCAAGAAGCAGGCGAACCTGAAGCTGAACATCGTGCCGGGCGCCGAGACCACGAACATCACGTGGAACTCGAACCCGTATAAGACCAAGAACCGCGAGCTGCTCGACCCGAAGGTCAAGCAGGCGCTGTCCGAGTGCGTCGACCGGCAGAAGATCATCGACGTCGTGTTCTCGGGCTACGCCACGACCGTGGAGAGCATCGTCGGGCACATCTCGGGTGACATGGAGAACCCCGACCTGGGCCCGACCAAGTACGACTGCGATGCGGCCAACCAGACGCTCGACCAGCTGGGCTACAAGAAGGGCTCCGACGGCATCCGGGTCGCCCCGGCGACCACCGGCCAGTATGCCCAGTCGGCGCACCCGATGAAGTACGAGATCCTCCAGCCGACCAGCCTCGACTTCAACGGCGAGCGCGCGTTCGACGTCGTCAAGGAAGGGTTCGCGAAGCTCGGCGTCGATGTCACCCTGAACGTCGCCGGCGACGCGACGGCTGCGTACGCGGTGGAGACGGGCGACACCTGCGACGGCACGAAGAACCCGCCGGTCGGCTACGACGGCTTCGACATCGCCATGTGGGACTGGATCGGCTACGTCGATCCGGACTTCATGCTGTCGGTCGTGACCCGCGACCAGTGGTGCTCGTGGAGCGACACCGGCTGGATCAACGCGGACTACGACAAGCTGTACAACAAGCAGGGCGTGACGGTCGATCGCGACCAGCGTAAGCAGATCGCCTACCAGATGCAGCAGATGGTCTACGACGAGTTCGTGTATACCCAGCTGGTCAACGAGGAGTACGTCGATGCGAACGCCAAGACGTGGACGAACTTCAAGACCATTCTGAACGCGTACTCGAAGGAGTACTACACCTCGCCCTACAAGGTCAGCTGACGTGAACCGGACGGGTGCGGAGGTGGAGGAGTGAGATCCGACTACGTGATCAAGCGCGTGCTGTTCGCGCTCGTCACCGTCTGGGTCGCCATCACGCTGAATTTCCTCCTCTTCCGCACCCTGCCCGGCAACGCCGTGTCGGCGCTCCGCTGCCGCGCGTGCACGGAGCAGTTCAAGAAGGCACAGATCAAGGAGCTCGGCCTCGACGAGAGCAAGTGGACGCAGTACAAGCTCTACATCGAGGACCTCGCCCACGGCAACCTCGGCAACTCGCTGACCACCGAGGGCCCCGTGTGGGACGAGATCAAGCCGGCGCTCAAGAACACGCTGCCGATGATCATGCTGGGCACCGGGTTCTCGATCATCTTCGGCATCCTCGCGGGGGTGATCGCCTCCTGGAGGAGGGGCACGTGGGTCGACCGAGGGAACATGTGGGTCAGCCTCGCCTTCTACTCAATGCCGCCCCAGTGGCTGGGGCTGATGCTGATCTTCTTCGTCGCGACCGCTGTCGGGTTACCCCAGTCGGGCCTCGCGTCGCCCGATCTCGGCGTGCTGTCGTCGCCGACGTTCGCCGAGTACTGGTCGGACCGGCTTCAACACATGATCCTGCCGGCGCTGACGCTCGGCCTGGTGCTGTACGGGGACTACACGCTGATCGTGCGCTCGGCGATGCTCGAGACGCTGGGCGAGGACTACGTGCTGACCGCGCGCGCCAAGGGCCTCAGCAACTGGCGGATCGTCTGGAAGCACGGCCTGCGAAACGCGCTGCTGCCGATCGTGACGCTGGTCGCACTGTCGCTGGGCTTCATCATCGGCGGCACGTTCACGATCGAGTACGTCTTCTCGTACCCGGGCGTAGGCTACGAGACGGTGCAGGCGATCGACCGACGTGACTACCCGGTGCTGCAGGGCATCTTCCTACTGCTGACGATGTCGGTGATCCTGTTCAATCTGATCGCCGACCTGTTGTACTTCAAGCTCGATCCGCGGGTGACCTCGTGAGCCTCGACCAGCCGCTGCAGTCGGCCGAGGGGCTCGAGCTCGGCACCACCCCTGAGGACGCCGCCGGCCTCGGCACCGGCCGGCGCCCGAGCTTCATCCGCCAGGCCGTGATCACGCAGCCGCAGGCGATCGTCGGCCTGCTCATCCTCGGCTTCTTCGTGCTGGTCGCCCTGGTCGGGCCGGCGCTGCTCAGCCAGGATCCGAAGACGAAGGTCGGTCCCGTGTTCGGCCATCCCAGCGCCGAGTGGCCGCTGGGCCTCGACGGCGGCGGCGCGAACATGATCCCGCTGCTGATCGCCGGCGCCCGCGTCTCGCTCGAGGTCGGGTTCCTGGCTGCGCTGGTGGCGATGTTCATCGGCGGATCGGTGGGGCTGGCGTCCGGGTTCTTCGGCGGCCGCATCGACACCGTCCTCATGCGGTTCACCGACTACATCCTGGTCATCCCGGACATCCCGCTGATGGTGATGGCGGCCGCGCTGTTCGGCCGCTCGCTGAGGAACATCATCATCATCATCGGACTCATCTACTGGACGAGCACGGCGCGGCTGATCCGCGCCCAGGTGCTGAGCGTGCGCGAGCGCGTGTATGTGAAGCGGTCGCGGTCGCTGGGGGCCGGCAACAACCGGCTGATCTTCAAGCACATCCTGCCGCAGGTGGCGCCGCTGTTGATCGCCAACATGGTGCTGATGGTGGCGCTCGCGATCTTCGCCGAGACCTTCATCGCGTTCCTCGGCCTGGGCGATCCCAGCGCCATCTCGTGGGGCAAGCTGATCGAGAACGCCTTCACCGACCACGCGGTGCTGAACGACGCCTGGTGGGCGATCCTCTGGCCCGGCGTCTGCGTCACCCTGGTGATCCTCGCCTGCACGATGGTCGGACAGTCGATGGAGGACGCCCTGAATCCGCGGCTGCGGGTCGGCCACCTGTCCGTCAACCGGTTCCGCGTCCGCGTCCTGCCCCGGAAGCCACCCAGGCCGTGAGCGTCGCAAAGCAGCCGATCCTGCGGGTCGAGGACCTGCACATCTGGTTCGACCTGGCCGGCGGCGGCGAGCTGCACGCCGTGCAGGGCGTCACGTTCGAGCTGAAGCCCGGGGAGCGGATGGGCCTGGTGGGCGAGTCGGGCTGCGGCAAGACGACCACCATCCTCGGGATCATGGGACTACTGCCGCCGAGCGCCAGCATCGCCGGCCGGATCGAGCTGGAGGGCGAGGAGATCCTGGCCAAGGGCGAGGAGAGCATCGCGCCGCACCGCTGGAACGACGTCGCCATGGTGTTCCAGGGGGCGATGAACGCGTTCAACCCGGTGCAGCGGATCGGGGACCAGATCGCGGAGCCGATGGAGCTGCACGGCACGGCGACCGGCAAGGCGGCGAAGGCCCAGGTGCGGGAGCTGCTGGAACTGGTCGGCATCGCCGGATCACGCGCCGACCGGTACCCGCACGAGTTCTCGGGCGGCATGCGCCAGCGCGCCGCCATCGCCCTGGCGCTGGCGTGCCACCCCAAGGTGCTGCTCGCGGACGAGCCGACCACCGCGCTGGACGTGATGGTGCAGGCCCAGATCCTCGAGCTGCTGCTGAGGCTCACCCGCGACCTGGGTCTCTCGCTGATCCTGGTCACACACGACCTGCCGGTGGTCGCCCAGCTGTGCGACCGGGCAGCGGTGATGTACGCCGGCGAGATCGTCGAGATGGGCGACACGCAGACGCTCTATCACGACCCGCGCCACCCGTACACGCGGATGCTGTTCGCCGCGACGCCCGACCTGCTGGGCGACGACGACGTGCTGTCGATCCCGGGCGCGCCCCCGCGCCTCGACCACGAGATTGTCGGCTGCCCGTTCCAGCCCCGCTGCGACTCGGCCTTCGAGCCCTGCCCGACGGTGCATCCGCGGAGGATCGAGCTGGGCGCCGGGCGTGAGGCGATGTGCCACCTGAACGACCCGACCGCGACCGAGGCGGTGTCGTGAGCACGGCGGAGACGCTGCTCGAGGTCGAGGATCTGGTCACGCGCTACCCGGTGCCGCGCGGGTTCGTCGGCGCCATCCGCCGCGAGCCAAAGCTGCAGGTGCACGCGGTCGAGGGGGTGACGTTCAACGTCGCGCCGGGCGAGATGCTGGCGTTGGTCGGCGAGTCCGGCTGCGGCAAGACGACCACCGCGCAGAGCGTGGTGCGGATGGTCGAGAACGACAGCGGATCGATCCGCTTCCGTGGCCAGGAGCTCTCGGGTCTGGGGCCGAGCGACATGCGGCCGCTGCGCAAGGACATCCAGATGATCTACCAGGATCCGTACGAGTCGCTCGACCCGCGGTTCTCGGTGCGCGACACGATCGAGGAGCCGCTGCTGATCCACGGCGTCAAGACGTCGGGCGAGGACCGCGAGGCGAAGGTGCGCGAGGCCATGGAGCGCGCCGGCCTGACGCCGCCCGACCTGTACATCGAGCGCTATCCGCACGAGCTGTCCGGCGGCCAGCGGCAGCGCGTCGCGATCGCCGCCAGCCTGGTGCTCGATCCCAAGCTGCTGGTCGCCGACGAGCCGGTGTCGATGCTCGACGTCTCCGTCCGAGCCGGCATCCTGCGGCTGCTCGACGGCCTGCGCGCCGACGGGATGGGCATCCTGATGATCACCCACGATCTGTCGACGGCGGCACATTTCGCGGACCGCATCTGCGTCATGTACCTGGGGCGGATCGTCGAGGAGGGGCCGGCCAAGGAGGTCGTGCGGAATCCGCAGCACCCGTACACCAAGGCGCTGATCTCGGTGGTACCGAAGCGCGATCCGCGTCAGCAGACCGAGCCGCAGATCCTCCAGGGGGAGACGCCCAACCCGGTGCACGTGCCGGTCGGTTGCCGATTCCACCCGCGGTGCCCGATCGCCGAGGAACGATGCAAGCAGGTCGATCCCGAGCTGCACCGCGCCGAGGGGTCGAACACGGACGACCACCGCGCCGCCTGCATCATGGTTTGATCGTCGATCTGCATCTCGACCTGTTGCTCGACCTGGCCCTCCGCCGCGGCTTGGGCGAGCGGGACGTGTTCCGCCGGCGGTACCGGGAGGTGCTCGGGGCCGGGGGCGTCCGCGTGCAGGTGCTGCCCACGTTCGTCGACGATCCGCTGGTGCCGGAGGCCGCGCTGCGGACGGTGCTGCGTCAGATCGACGCCGCGTGGCGCGAGCAGGAGGAGTCCGAGGGCGCGCTGCGCATCGTCACCACCGGTGCGGAGCTGGCCGAGGCGCTGGACTCGGGCGCGGTGGCCGGCATCCTGGCGCTGGAGGGCGTCGAGGCGCTGGGCCGCGAGCCGGCGCTAATCGCGACGCTGCACCGGCTGGGCGTGCGGATGGCGGGGCTGACGTGGAACCGCTCGAACGACTTCGCCGATGGGCTGGCCGAGGACCGGGGCGTGGGCGTGACGCCGCTGGGCATCGAGCTGCTGGCTGAGATGGAGCGGCTGGGGATCGCGCTCGACCTGTCGCACCTGACGCCGCACGGCTGCGAGGTCGCGCTTGGCGCCTTCGGCGGCAGGGTCTGCGCCTCGCATGCCAACGCCCGCGCGGTGGCGCGCAACCCGCGCAACCTGACCGACGACGTCCTGGCGGAGGTCGGCCGGCGCGGTGGCGTGGTCGGCGTCAACTGCATCCCCGCGTTCCTCGGCCCGGGCGACCCGATCGACCGTGCGGTCGCCCACCACGACCACATCGCCAGCGTCGCCGGCGGCGGCGCGCCGGCCTTCGGCGCCGACTTCTGTGACTGGCTGGGCGGCGACGATGACGACGTGCCGCTGTTGCCCGACGACCCGACCGAGGAGGAGCTGGCGCACGCGCGCTCGCCGGAGCCGCCGCGGGAGACGTTCTACGCGGACGTGCTCGGCCGGCTGGGCGAGGCGGTGCGGACCCCGCTGGCCGAGGGCAACGCCCTGCGGTTCCTCGAGGGGGTGCTGCGGTGACGGCGGCGGAGCTGCGGCGCGCGTACGAGACAGGCGAGCGATCGCCGGTCGAGGTGGCCCGCGAGCATCTGGAGCGGCTCGAGCAGATGGAGGCTGAGCTGAACGCGTTCGTCACCGTCACCCCGGAGCTGGCGCTGGAGGGCGCCGCGGCCGCCGAGCGGGCGTACGCCGACGGCACCGCGGGCCGGCTGGCCGGCATCCCGGCGACGATCAAGGATCTCGTCCAGCTGGCCGGGGTGCGATGCACGATGGGCTCGGCCGTCCACGCGGAGCGGGTGTCCTCTGCGGACGACCCGCTGGCCGCGCGGATCCGAGCTGCGGGCGCGGTCATCCTGGGCAAGACCACGACGCCCGAGTACGGCTGGAAGGGCGAGACGACCAGCCCGGTGACCGGCTCGACCGTGAATCCGTGGAGGCGCGGGCTGACGCCGGGCGGGTCGAGCGGCGGAGCCGCCGCCGCGGCCGCGGCGGGCGTGGGCGTTGTCCACCAGGGCGGCGACGGCGCCGGCTCGATCCGCATCCCCAGCTCATTCAGCGGCGTGTTCGGGATCAAGCCGACCACCGGCACGGTGCCGCAGCCGACGAACAGCGGGCTCTCGTCGCAGGGGCCGATCGCCCGTACCGTCGACGACGCCGCGCTGCTGCTCGAGGTGATGGGCCAGGTGCGCGTCCGTGAGGGCCTGGACGACGGGATCGACGGGCTGCGCGCCGCGTGGTCGGGCGACCTGGGCTACGCCGCCGTCGACCCCGCCGTGCGCGACCTGGCGGAGTCGGCCGCCGTCCGCTTCCGCGAGCTCGGGTGTGCGGTCGAGCAGCGCGACCCCGGGCTGCCCGATCCCTGGCCGGTGGTCGAGGTGATCTGGGCCTGGAGCCAGTCCCGCGGCGAGGATCAGCGCACGCTCGAGCTGGCAGATCCGGGACGGCGGGCCGTGATCGAGCGCGGCTGGTCGCTGACCGAGGCCGAGCACGAGCGAGCGCAGGACGAGCGCCGCGCCTACTGCGAGCGCATGGAGGCGTTCTTCGACGACGTCGACCTGCTGCTCACGCCGACGCTGCCGGTGACCGCGTTCCCGGCCGGCCGCGACCAGCCAGGCGAGGTGGCCGGGCGGCCCACGGAGTACCTGTCCTGGACCGCCTTCACCTACCCGTTCAACGTCTCCAGCCAGCCGGCCGCCTCCGTGCCGTGCGGGATGCTGGACGGGCTGCCGGTGGGCCTGCAGATCGTCGGCCCGCGTGGCGCCGACGCCCTGGTGCTGCGCGCCGCGCGGGCGTTCGAGCAGCTTCAACCGTGGTCGTACGACGGCCTCGATCTGGTATCAACCGCCTCCATGGAGTCAACCATCTGATGCCCAACCGCTTCCGCGACCTCGCCGGCCCCGTCGGCCTGCTGCCGACCGGGCCGCGCAACACCATCACCGACGTGCCGGGCGTGCTGGTCGGCCACAGCCAGGCGGGCAGCGGCGAGCCGACCGGCGTGACGGTGGTCGCGCCGCCGCGGCTGCCGGTGCGTGCCGGCGTGGCGACCACCAACGGCGTCGGCGAGCTGACCAAGAAGCTGGAGATCGACGAGTGGGGGATCGTCCAGACGGCGATCTACCTGTGCGGCACGCACGCCCTCGGCATCGTCTATCACGGGGCGATCCTGGCGGAGGGCGGGGATCCGTCCAACACTTTGATCCCGGTGGTCGGTGAGTGCGACGACTCCGACCTGGCGGACGGTCGCACCGTCACCGTCGAGGACGTGGACGCCGCCCGCGCAGCGCTCGGGGTGGACGTGCCCGAGGGCAGCGTCGGCAGCGGCACCGGGATGACGTGCTTCGACTTCGCCGGGGGCATCGGCACCGCGTCGCGGGCGATCGGCGAGCACGCGCTCGGCGTTCTGCTGATGTGCAACTTCGGTGAGCGGGAGCGGCTGACGGCGGGCGGGCTGCGGTTCGACCCGGCCGAGGGACCGCCCCCTCCCGAGGGCTCGTGCATCGCGGTCTGCGCGACGGACGCGCCGATGACCGCCCAGCAGCTGCGACGGCTCGCGCTGCGCCCGTTGCTCGGGCTGGCGCGCGCCGGGTCGTACGCGCACGACGGTTCGGGCGAGATCGGCATCGCCTTCACCACAGCCCGGGAGCAGACGCTGGGCAACGAGCAGCTGAACCCGTTCTTCGCCGCGGCCTACGAGGCGGCGGAGGAGGCGGTCTACAACTGCCTGGTCGCCGAGCGGCCGCCCATGCGCAAGCGCGACGGCCGGGAGCACCCGGAGTTCCCGCGCAACCTGCTCGCCCGGCCGTGAGCCTCGCCGGCCTGCTGGAGCCGCACGCGACGGTCACGGTCGCCGGGCTGGCCAAGAACGCGGGCAAGACCACGGTCATGAACCACCTGCTGGCGTCGCTGGAGGGGCCGTTCGGCCTCGCCTCGCTCGGCCTGGACGGCGAGGCGCGCGACCAGCTGACCGGCCTGGCGAAGCCGCGGGTGCGGCCTCCGGCCGGCGCGCTTGTGGCGACGGCGGAGAGCCTGGCGGGCGACGCGCCGGTGCGCGCCCGGCTGGGCATGCGGACGTCGGTCGGCGAGGTCATGCTGGTCGAGAGCACCGGCGAGCCGGTGATCGTCTCTGGCCCGGCGCGACTGGACGAGCTCGACCGAACGCTGGACGCTCTGCGCGCGCTGGGCGTGCGCAGGATCCTGCTCGAGGGCGCTGTGGGCAGGCTGGGCACGGCGGCGCCAGGCCGGGCCGACGCGGTCGTGCTCGCGGCCGGCGCCTCGCTGGCCAACGGCCCGGACGACTACGCGCTGAGGGCCAAGCTCGTCCTGGACGCCCTCGATCTGTCATGCACCGCCGACCCGGCCGACGTCACCGTCCGGCATGCGGCGGGCTTCGAGGAGGAGACGGCGGCGCTGGTGCCTGCCGGCGGCTCGGCAGAGTTGCAGGGCGCGCTGACCGGCCCGCTGCTGGAACGGCTGCTGCGCGTCGGCACCCGCTGCACGCTGGTGGTGGCCGACGCCACCCGGGTGCTTGCCCGTCCGCAGCAGGTGGCCCGGGCGCGGCGGGGCGGGGTGGAGGTGCTGGCGCGCCGGCCGCTGGCGATCGCCGCGGTCACCTCCAGCCCGTTCCATCCCGACCGCCCGCTCGACCCCGGCGAGGCGTTCTCGGCGCTGTCCGACGCGGCGGCCGGGCGATGGCCCGTGGTGGACGTGGTTTCGGGGAGAATCAGCGAATGAGGCCGCAAGCCGTATAGCTACGCGGAATGGATCCTCCGGTGATTCTCTCCGACTTCGAGGACGCGTTCGGCCAGCAACTCCGGGACGGCGTCGCCGGCACCGCGGGCGACGCACATCTAGAGCGGGACGACGGCTCCGTCGGCCGGGCGATGGCGGCAGTGAACTTCCTGCTCCCCTACACCGAATGGGGGACGGCAGAGCGGCAGGTATTCGACCAGATCCGAGGCCGAGTCCTCGACGTCGGATGCGGCGCAGGGAGGCACAGCTTGGAGGCGCAGCACCGCGGCCTGGAGACCGTCGCAATTGACATCTCACCCGGCGCGGTCGAGGTCAGCCGCGGCCGCGGTGTCCGGGACGTCAGACTGCTCCCAATGGCGGAGGTGGACGAGCGGCTAGGGACGTTCGACTCCGTGCTGATGATGTGCGGCAACTTCGGCCTGGCCGGCTCCGCTGGCGAGACCGAGCGGTGGCTGCGAAGGATGCACCGGTTGACGTCGCCACGCGGGCGGATCCTGCTCGACACCGTCGACCCGTACCCGGATGCAGACGCGCAGTACCTCGCCTACATGGCGCGAAATCGAGCTCGCGGCGCACTGCCTGGGCAGGTAACGATCCGGATCCGCTACGGCGAGCGCGTGACGCCTTGGCTCGACCTGCTGCTGGTGTCGCCGTCCGAACTCACCGAGCTCGCACACCGCGCAGGCTGGCGGGTGCGGCAGGTGGTGTCCGGCGAACCGCCGGATTTCTACGCGGTGCTGGAGAAGGCATGAAGCGTGGAGGCGGACGGCGAGGTCGCGGCCGACGGCCCGCTCCATGGCTCCGTCGGGCGGGGTCCTCGCCGTCCTGGCAGATCTAGGCGCTGGGGGAGCAGCGCCCGTGACGAATGATACATGCGCCTGCACGGCCGGAAAGTGACGTGTTATCCTCGCGCGGGGGCAAATGGGGGCGACGACCACTGAGCCTCCCCGGTCGTGGTAGCCGCCCCCGCGTCCCTCTACTCGTCGGTCGCTCGGTAGCGTCGGACGGCCGCCGCCCACCGTGACGACGTTCTCGGCCGACGTGATCTCAACGCGCTTCCGTGGGCACCTCGGGGGCACACCAGCACGTGATACGGCGGCAAGTACAGCACCCTTGAACGGCTTAGCCATGCGGAACCGGCCTGGGTAGGCGGCCCGGTTTTGTTTCGGGGAGAATCAGCGAATGAGGCTCGAGCTGGACACGGCCCTGGTGGACGAGGCGTTCGCGCTGGCGGACGACATCGCGGTGCCGGTGGTCGACTTCGCCCGGAGCCACACGACGGTGACCATCGAGCGCACCGTGGCCCGGCTGTTCGGCGTGGACGGCGTCGACGACCTCGGCGTGCCGCTGCCCAACGTGCTGGTCGACGCGCTCGGCCCGCGGCTGGGCGAGGGTCTGGCGCTGCCGCTGGCCGCCACCTGCGCCGCGACCGGGCACACGCCGCAGCGGGTCGCCGAGGCGATCGCGGCGGGCGAGCTGTCGCTGGCTGAAAAATCGGGGTCAGACCCCGATTTTTCACTCGCCGCCTCGCTCGCCGAGGAGGGCGACCGGCGGATCGCCGCGCGGCGGTCGGAGCGCGAGGCGATGGTGGCCGAGTTCGGCGATCCGCCGACGCCGTGGCTGTACGTGATCGTCGCCACCGGCAACATCCACGAGGATGCCCGGCAGGCGCAGGCGGCCGCCCGGGCCGGCGCCGACGTGATCGCGGTCATCCGGTCGACGGCGCAGAGCCTGATCGACTACGTTCCGTACGGTGAGACCACCGAGGGGTTCGGCGGCACGTACGCCACGCAGGCGAACTTCCGGCTGGTGCGCGCCGCCCTCGACGAGGTGATCCCCGAGCTGGGGCGCTACGTGCGGCTGACCAACTACGCCTCGGGCCTGTGCATGCCCGAGATCGCGGCCTGTGGCGCGGTCGAGCGGCTGGACATGATGCTGAACGACTCGATGTACGGGATCCTGTTCCGCGACATCAACCCGCAACGGACGTTCTGCGACCAGTACGTCAGCCGGATGATCAACGGCCGCGCCGGCGTGATCATCAACACCGGCGAGGACAACTACCTGACCACGTCGCCCGGGCACGAGGCCGCTCACACGGTGGTCGCCAGCAACTTCATCAATCGCTCGCTGGCGCTGGCCGCCGGAATCCCGGAGCCGCAGATCGGGCTCGGGCACGCGTTCGAGATCGATCCCGACCGGCCGGGCCAGGTGATGGAGGAGTGGGCCGGCGCGCTGCTCATCCGCGAGCTGTTCCCGGACTGCCCGATCAAGTACATGCCGCCGACCAAACACGTCACCGGCGACATCTTCCGCACGCAGTCGCTGGGGACGATGTTCAACCTGATCGGCGTCGCCACCGGCCAGCACATCCAGCTGCTGTCGATCCTCACCGAGGCGGTGCACACCCCCTTTCTGGCCGACCGGATGCTCGCGATCCAGGATGCGCGGCGCGTGTTCGAGGCCGCCCGCCCGCTGCGCGACTCGCTGCAGGCTGTGCCCGGAGGCCCGCTGGACGAGCGAGCGAAGCTGGTGCTGGCTCAGGCGGTCGACCTGCTGCGCAAGGTGGCCGAGGTCGGCATGTTCGATGCCATCGAGCGTGGCTGGTTCGCCGACACGCCCCGCTCGCGCGACGGCGGCCGCGGCCTGGAGGGTGTGGCCGTGCGCGAGCCCGGCTACCACAACCCGTTCCTCGAGCTGTGGGAGCCGGCGCGTGTCTGAGATCGTTCCCTACGGCGACACCGCCGGCGACGCCATGGTGCAGCTGAGCTTCACGCTGCCCGTGTCGGCCGACGCCGGCGCCCGCGAGGTCGGCCTGCAGTTCCTGCGCAACAACGGCTTCCTCGAGCCGCAGATCGTGCACGCGACGGCCGCCGACCGCGACATGACGTTCTACGTCGCATATGCGAAGGCCGCGCGGGGCGTCGACCCCGGCCAGGTGACGGCGACCGAGGCCGAGGCGCCGCGGCTCGACTACCGCCAGGTCAACGCCCTGATCGAGCGCGAGCTGGGGCGCAAGGTGGTCGTGATCGGCGCGGCCATCGAGTCCGACGCCCACACGGTGGGCATCGACGCGATCATGAACATGAAGGGGTTCGCCGGCGACTACGGGCTGGAGCGCTATCCGTGGATCGACGCCGTCAACCTGGGCGCCCAGGTGCCGTGCGAGCGGCTCGTACGGGAGGCGCAGGAGCGGAGCGCCGACGCGATCCTGGTGTCCCAGGTGGTCACCCAGAAGCAGGTGCACGCCCGCCAGCTGACCAAGCTGGTCGATCTGCTCGAGGCCGAGGGGCTGCGCGACCGCTATCTGCTGATCGCCGGCGGCCCGCGGCTGTCGAACACGTTCGCCAAGGAGCTGGGGTACGACGCCGGGTTCGGGCCCGGCTCGACGCCCTCGCAGGTCGCGGCCTGGGTCGCGACCGAGCTCATCCAACGCAAGGGGGAGTGATGGAAGGACTGACTGTCGAGCTTCGCATGCGGCTATCCGCCGCGGATGTGCACTACGGAGGCAACCTCGTGGACGGCGCGCACGGCCTCGAGATCTTCGGCGACATCGTCACCGAGCTGGCGATCCACACCGACGGCGACGAGGGCCTGTTCGCCGGCTACGAGAAGGTCGAGTTCCTGGCCCCGATGTACGGCGGCGACTTCGTGCGCGCACGGGGCACGATCGCCCGCATGGGCAACACCAGCCGCACCGTCGACTTGGAGATCTGGAAGGAGATCGTCGCCCGCCCCGACATCTCCGACTCGGCAGCCGACTTCCTCGCCGAGCCGGTGCTGGTCACCCGGGCGCGCGGGACGTACGTGGTCAAGAAGGAGCACTCGCGCGGGCCGCAGGGACGCGCCACGGGGTGAGCGGCGACCTGGTCATCACGGTCGCCCCGTGCGGAGCGGAGACCACCCGCGAGCAGGCGCCGGGCGTGCCCTACACGCCTGACGAGATCGCCGACGAGGCCCGGCTCGCGTTCGACGCCGGTGCGCGGATGGTGCACGTCCACGCACGGTGGGACGACGGCACGCCGACCCAGGACGCCGACCGCTACATCGCGACGGTGGCGGCGATCCGCGAGCGGGCGCCGGACATGATCGTCCAGGTCTCGACCGGCGGAGCGATTGGCATGACGGCGGAGGAGCGGCTGGGCTCGCTGGCGGCCGAGCCGGAGATGGCCAGCCTGACCTGCGGAACCGTCAACTTCGGCCGCGGCGTGTTCGAGAACCCGGCGCCCCTGATGCTGGAGTTCGCCCGCGCGCAGCTGGCCGCAGGCGTCCGGCCGGAGCTCGAGATCTTCGACGCCGGCCATCTCGACAACGCGCGCTGGCTGGCGGCGAAGGCGCCGCTCGAGGGGCCGCAGCACCACGACCTGGTGCTCGGGGTGCCGGGCGGGATCGCCGGCACCGCCCAGAACGTGGTCATGCTGTCCGATCGGCTGCCGACCGGCTCGACCTGGTCGGCGACCGGCATCGGCCGCAGCTTTCTGCCGGTTGTCACGGCTGCGCTGGCCTGCGGCGGGCACGTGCGCTGCGGATTCGAGGATCAGGTCGAGGTGGAACCGGGGGTGCCGGCGGCGTCGAACGCCGACCTGGTGGCGCGCGTCGCGGCGATCGCAAAACTGCTCGGCCGCTCGCCGTCGACGCCGGCGCGGGCGCGCGAGCTGCTCGGGCTTACGTGAGCTCCATCGCAGGGAGGTGGGCCGCCAGCAGCTCGCGGACGCGCTCCTCGGTGACCTGCGGGAACTCCTCGTAGAACTGGCTGACGGCACGGAAGCGCTGTGGAGCCCGGAGCGTCACCAGGCGGTCGCATTCGCGGGCCATGCGCTCCGCCGACGGCTGGGGCAGAACGGGCAGTGCGATCACGATCTGCCGCGCCAACGCGTTGCGCGTGGCCGCGAGCGCCGCGCGCACCGATGCGCCGGTGGCCGCACCGTCGTCCGTGATCACGGCGATCCGGCCGGCGACGTTCAGCGGCAGCCCGTGCCGCAGGCGCTCATCCATCGCGCGGGCCTCGGCCGTCGCCGCGTCGTACGCGGCCTCAATCTCGGCGGTCGAGAGCACTGAGGCGATCCGCCGGTTGGTGAACCGCTCGCCCATCGGGGCCACGGCGCCCATCGCCAGCTCGGGATACCCCGGCATCGGCACCTTCTTGACGCACAGCACGTCCATCGGCACCTCGAGCAGCCGCGCCGCCTCGGCCGCCACCTCGACTCCGCCTCGGGCAAGACCGACGATGGTGACGTTCGGTCGCCCGCGGAGATCGGGAAGGGCCGCGGCGAGTCCCGCGCCTGCCTGAGTGCGGTCCCTGAACACGGTGCGATATTGACACCACAATGCCCCGCTGGTCAAGCGTGTCAGCATGCTTGGGACAGATGTGGTACAGAGCCGTGCGCGGACCCTCGGCTATACTGCTGCCCTGGCAAAGCAGAGGCACCCGCTTCTCACCTACCGGGCGCGTCCTTGGTGGGTTCAACCGAATCGATTCGGCGCACGTCCCGTGGGGACGTGATGAGACGGGTGCCTTCGCGGCGCCCGTTTGTGTTTTCCGACGGAAGGAACGAACAGGCTTGAACAAGATCGTGACTGGGCACGCCACTTGAGGCCCCGACGGAGGTTCGACCAGCGGCCACAGGAGCCGCAGACCCGGATCAACGAGGCGATTCGCGTACCGCAGGTGCGTCTGATCGACTCGGACGGTGCCCAGATCGGCATCAAGAGCACCGACGAGGCGATGAAGTACGCCTGGGACAAGAACCTCGACCTGGTCGAGGTCGCTGCCGACGCGAAGCCGCCGGTGTGCCGGGTGATGGACTACTCGAAGTACAAGTACGAGCAGGAGCAGAAGGCCAAGCTGGCCCGCAAGCACCAGTCCACCATCACGATCAAGGAGATCAAGCTCCGTCCGAAGATCGATCCACACGACTACGCGACCAAGAAGGGCCACGTCAGGCGCTTCCTCAAGAACCGGGACAAGGTGAAGGTCACCATCATGTTCCGCGGCCGCGAGATGACGCATCCGGAGCGGGGACGAGCGCTCCTGATCAAGCTCGCGGAGGAGGTCACGGATCTCGGCATCATCGAGTCCAATCCCCTCCAGGACGGCCGCAACATGGTGATGATGCTGGCGCCGCACAAGAACCCGGTGAAGGACGAGCCGGTCGGGGACGAGCCGGCCGCACCCGCTGCCGAGGCTTCCGTGCCTGAAGCCGAGGCCGAGGCCGCAGCTGAGGCGCCCGAGCCCGCAGCAGAGCCCGAGCCCGAAGTTGAAGCGCCCGAGCCGGAGCCCGCGGCTGAGCCCGAGCCCGCAGCGGCGGCCGAGCCCGCCGAACAGACCCAGGAGTAGCCGAAATGCCAAAGATGAAGACCTCCTCGGCCGCGAAGAAGCGGCTGAAGGTGACGTCCGGCGGCAAGATCAAACACCGCCGTGCGTTCGACTCACACAACTTCGAGCACAAGTCCGCAAAGCGGAAGCGCCACAAGCGCCGCTTGAAGGGACTGGCACCGTCCGACTACCGCAAGGCGCTTCGGCTCCTGGGGAGGAGATAGCGCGTGGCACGAGTCAAGCGAAGCGTCCATGCGAAGAAGAAGCGCCGTGAGGTGCTGGAGCAGGCCAAGGGCTACCGCGGCCTGAAGAACACCAGCTACAAGCGCGCGAAGGAGCAGGTGCTGAAGTCGCTCACCTACTCCTACCGCGACCGGCGCGTGCGCAAGCGCGACTTCCGGCGTCTCTGGATCGTCCGCATCAACGCCGGGGCGCGCCAGCACGGGCTCTCCTACAACCAGTTCATCCACGGGCTGAAGCTCGCCGAGATCGACCTCGACCGCAAGGTGCTGGCCGACATCGCGGTCGCCGATCCCGGGGCGTTCGAGGCGCTGGCCGAGTCGGCCAAGTCCGCCCTGGCCGCCGCCAAGGAGGCGTGACCTCACGCCGGCGCAGGCCGAGCCGATCACGTCGCGGGCGAACGCCCGGCTGAAGGCCGCCCGTCGGCTTCAGACGAAGCGGCACCGCTCGCGAGAGGGCCTGTTCCTGGCGGAGGGCGAGGATCTGGTCGACGAGGCGCTGGCCGCGGGCATCCGGCCGGTCGAGAGCTTCGTCGCCGAGGAGCGTGCGCCCGACACGGCGCTGGTCGACAGGCTGGCGCGGGGCGGGCCGGTGCACGTCGTCGCCGACGGCCTGATGGCCGAGCTTGGCACGCTCGGGCACCCGGCTCGGGTGATCGGCGTGTTCCGCCGCGAAGACCTGCCGGCGCGCGATCCGGTCGCGGGCCTCGGCGTGTACCTGCATCGCGTGATCGATCCCGGCAACGTCGGGACGATCGTCCGCGCCGCAGGTGCGCTCGGCCCGGCGTTCGTGGCGTTGTCCGCGGGGTGCTCCGACCCGCTGTCCGGCAAGGGAGTCCGCGCGTCGATGGGTGCGGTGTTCCGCGTGCCCATCGAGACGGCGCCGGACGGCCCGCCGGATGGGCTCCCGCGCGTCGCCCTGGTGGCGGACGCCGGGGCTCCGCTGTGGGACCTCGATCTGACCGGCCCGGTGATGCTGCTGGTCGGCGCGGAGCGGCTGGGTCTGCCCGAGGAGCTGGTCGAGTCGGCCGACCACGTCGCCCGCATCCCGCAGGCCGACGGAGCGGAGTCGCTGAACGCCGCTGCGGCCGCGACGGTGGCCCTGTACGAGGCCGTCCGCCAGCGGGCATGAGCGTGACGCCGCCGACGCCCGCCGAGGCGGCGCGCGACCGGTTCTTCGAGCGCACACGGCGGCCGGTGCAGCTGGTGCTCGCGATCGCGGTCGTGCTCGGCGTGCTGGCGGTTGCCGAGGCGGCCGGATGGGCGGCGGACGGCGGCTACTGGGACGTGCTGGTCGTCTTCCTCGCCGGCGGATCCGGCGCCAGCCTGCTGATGGCGCGGCGGGTCGCCTCGACCGTGCCGAGGCCGGGGCGGAGGCGCTCGCCGTTCGTCTGGATGGCCCCGCTGATCGGGATCTTCGCGGCGCTGATGTTCCGCGGAGCGGATTCGCCCGCGCGGGTCGCGGTGTTCGCGTTCGGCGGAGCGTTTCTGGTGCTGCTGCCGCTGCCGATGCGCGAGGTGCGCCGCCGCCTGTGGAACCACCCGGAGCTGATCGTCGCGGCTCAGGAAGGCCGGGCGAGCCAGACCGAGTCGGCCGACGCCGCGGACAGCGGCCTGCGGTCGAACCAGCCGTAGACGTCGATCTCGCCGAACCCCGCCTCGGTCAGCAGCCGGCGCCAGTCGTTCGGCGTCGCCCACCACAGGTGCATCGTGGCCTCAGAGTCGTCCGTGCGGACGGTCAGCTCGAGCGAGCGGTCGGACGCGTCCCAGCGGGCCCGCTCGTGGATGCCGGGCTCGCGCTCCATCCACCGGTCGTGGGTCTCGACGATGTCCAGGGGGTGGGGGTGGAACACGTCGAAGGCCAGCGTGCCGCCCGGCGTCAGGGCGCCGCGCAGGCTGCGCAGCACCGCGAGGCGCTCGTCGTCGGTGCTGAGATGCAGGAACGCGCGGAACGGCACCGTGACCAGCGGATAGGTGCCCAGGTCGGGCAGGTCGCGCATGTCCGCCCGGCGCAGATCGATCGCCACTCCCAGCGCCTCGGCCTTGGCGGCCGCCATGGCCAGCATGCCCGGCGCGTTGTCTACGCCGACGACATCGATTCCGGCGAGCGCCGTGGGAACGGCCACCCTGCCCGATCCGACGCCGATCTCGAGCACCGGACCGCCGGACGTGATGGCGAGCTCGACGTACCAGGCGATGTCCTCGGTGACCGACACACACCACGCGTCGTAGGCGGCTCCAAGCTCGTCGTAGGCCGAGGGCACGCCGGTACACTAGGCCGCCCATGGACACCGAGCAGCTGACACGCGACGGCCTCGCGGCGATCGAGGGAGCGGCCTCCAGCGCCGAGCTGGAGGACGTGCGGGTCAGCCTGGTCGGACGGCGTGCGCCGCTGACCCTGGCGCTCCGTGAGCTGGGCTCGTTGCCTCCGGAGGAACGAGGGCCGCGGGGGAAGACGCTGAACTCCGCCCGTGTTGCCCTGGAGGGCGCGCTCGATCGGCGCGGCCGCGACCTGCACGATGCCGAGCTGGAGCGGTGCCTCCGAGACGACCGGATCGACGTGACGCTGCCCGGCGTCCCGCTGTACCGCGGCCATGCTCACCTGATCGAGCAGACGACCCGCGACATCCTGGAGGTCTTCGTGGGCCTCGGGTACGAGATCCTCGACGGCCCTGAGGTCGAGAGCACCTACCTGACGTTCGACGCGCTGAACACCGCTGTCACCCACCCGTCGCGCCAGTGGACGGACACGTTCTATCTCGACGAGTCGACCGTCCTGCGGACGCACACGTCGCCGATGCAGATCAGGGCGATGCAGTCCGGGCCGCCGCCGGTCTATATGGCCACCGCCGGCCGCTGCTACCGGCGGGACACGCCGGACGCGACCCACACGGCGATGTTCACGCAGATCGAGGGTCTCGCCGTCGACCGCGGGCTGAGCCTGGCGCACCTCAAGGGGACGCTGCTGGGGTTCGCCCGCGAGGTGTTCGGCAACGACCGCGAGGTGCGCCTGCGGCCGCACTTCTTCCCCTTCACCGAGCCCTCGGTCGAGGTCGACGTGTCGTGCTTCAACTGCGCGTCGTGACGGCTCGCCGTGCAGGGTCTGCCGAGCCGAGGGCTGGGTCGAGATCCTGGGCGCCGGCATGGTCGACCCGAACCTGTTCGACCACGTCGAGGGGTACGACAAGGAGGAGCTGACGGGCTACGCCTGGGGCATGGGCGTCGAGCGGATCGCCGCAGCCCGCCACGCGGTTCCCGACATCCGGATGCTCTGGGAGAACGATCTGCGGTTCATGGAGCAGTTCGGATGAGGGTGCCGGTCTCGTGGCTGCGCGAGTACGTGTCGTTCGACATGCCCGTGCCCGAGCTCGGTGAGCTGCTGTCGATGACGGGCACGAAGCTCGAGGCGCTGCACGGCCGCGGCGTACCGGCGGGCAGCGAGCTCTACCGGGTGGGCAAGGTGGTGTCGCGCGAGCAGCATCCGAACGCCGACCGGCTGTCGCTGTGCATGGTCGACGTCGGCGAGGGCGAGCCCCGCCAGATCGTCTGCGGTGCCCGCAACTTCGAAGCCGGCGCCACCGTCGCCGTCGTGTTGCCCGGGGCGACGCTGCCGGGCGGCGTGGTGCTGAAGAAGGCGAAGCTGCGCGGCCTGGAGTCCGACGGCATGATCCTGTCGGAGCGTGAGCTCGAGCTCTCCCAGGAGCACGAGGGGATCATGTTGCTGCCCGGCGACCTGGCCGCCGGCGCGCCGCTGGCCGACGTGTTCCCGGTGACCGAGCAGGTGCTGGAGCTGGAGATCACCTCCAACCGGCCGGACTGCCTTGCCGTGTACGGCGTCGCCCGCGAGGTCTCGGCAGTGCTCGACACCGATCTCGCGCCGCCGCCCGGCACCGAGCCGGAGCCCACGGGCGGGGGCACCGTGGACGACTACGTGAAGGGGCGCATCGACGCCCCCGACCTGTGCCCGCGATGGGCGGGCAGGGTGTTCACCGACGTCACGGTCGGCCCATCGCCTCCCTGGCTGAAGGCCCGGATCGCGGCGGCCGGCATGCGGTCGATCTCCAACGTCGTCGACATCACCAACTACGTGATGCTGACCCTCGGCGAGCCCACCCACGCCTTCGACCTGGACAAGGTGGCCGGACGCGAGATCATCGTCCGGCGGGCGGCCGACGGCGAGCCCGTGACCACGCTGGACGGCCAGCAGCGCACGCTGGACACCCAGACGCTGGTCATCGCGGATGCCGAGAAGCCATCGGCGATCGCCGGGCTGATGGGCGCCGAGTGGAGCGAGGTCACCGACTCGACGACCACGGTGCTGATCGAGTGCGCGAACTTCGACGGGCCGGCGACCCAGGCGTCCTCCACCCGGCTGGGGCTGCGCACGGAGGGCTCGTCCCGCTGGGAGAAGGGCCTCGACCCGTACCTTCCCGACCAGGCGCTGGCGCTGGCCTCCGAGCTGATGGTCTCGCTGTGCGGCGCCCGGCTCGTTCCCGGCACGCTCGACCTGCACGGCGAACTGCCCGAGCCGCCGCTGGTCGGCCTGCGCCGCGAGCGGCTCGAGCACCTGATCGGCATGGAGTACTCCGAGGCGACCGTCGAGCGCGTGCTGACGCGGCTCGGCTATGTGGCCGAGGACCGCCGCTGGCGGGTGCCGACCTGGCGCGCCGGCGATACGACCCGCGAGGTCGACCTGATCGAGGAGGTCGCCCGGATCGACGGCGTCTGGAAGGTTCCGACCGTGATGCCGCCGCATGCGGACGCCATCGGCCGCGTGTCGCCCGACGTGCGCCTGCGTCGTCGCGTGATCGACGTCCTGCTCGGCTGCGGGTTGTCGGAGTCGGCGACGCTGGCGTTCACCGACGAGGGGCTCGCGGATCGCCTGCGGCTGGCCGCGGACGACCCCCGGCGCGATCAGCTGCGCGTGGCCAACCCGATGGGTGCCGACCAGGCGCTGCTCCGGTCGCAGCTGTTCCCGGGCCTGCTCGACTCCGTTCGGCGCAACCTCGACGCCGGGCAGACGCGGATCGCGCTGTTCGAGACCGGCCGCGTCTTCCTGCCGGGCGATGGGGAGCTGCCCGATCAGCCCGTGCGGGTGGCGGGGGTGCTTGCCGGCGCGGACGCGGACTTCGTCCACATGAAGGGCGTGACCGAGGCGCTGGCGAGTGCGCTGGGGGCGCCGCTGGGAGTCGGGGCTGCGTCCGAGCCGTTCCTGCACCCCGGCCGCTCGGCACACCTGGGCCGCGCGGGCGTGCTCGGCGAGGTGCACCCGCTGGTGGCGGAGGCGTGGGGGATCGAGGCGACGGTCTCGCTGTTCGAGATCGACCTGGAGGAACTGCGCGCGGACGAGGTGCCGGTCTACCGCGACGTGCTGACCTTTCCGCCGGTGCGCCAGGACATCGCCGTGGTCGTCGACGCCGGGACGCCCGCCGGCGAGGTGGTGGCCCACGTCCGCGACTCCGGGGGCGACCTGCTGGCCACGTGCCGGGTGTTCGACGTCTACGAGGGACCGCAGGTGGGGGAGGGGCGCAAGAGCCTGGCGATCCACCTGGTGTTCCAGGCGCCCGACCGGACGCTCACCGATGAAGAGGCCGACGCAGCCCGCGAGCGGATCGTCGACGCTCTCGGCGAGCGCTTCGGCGCGACTCTGCGCGGCTAGAACCCGTCATCTATGTGCGCCCCCTTGTGTGGTGCGACCCGTCAGGCGGATAATGCGCCGATGATCGTGGCACTCGTCCACCGACTGCGCAAGCGTCTCCAGAAGCTGGTCTCGGGCGCTAGGTCCGCTCCGTGACTCTGTGACCGCTAAAGCGCGCCCTGGGTGGCAACCGGCCGTACATCCGACAGCCCGCGCAGCGGCCGCAGCGTGCCGACCACGCTCAGCGAGTCGAGGGTGTCCAGCCGTTTGCGGCAAAGCTCCGTCGCCGTGCCGTAGCCGAATGCCCGCGCCGTGCGGAAGCGGAACACGCCGGTGCGCCAGTCGCGCTGGTGCCACGGGTTGAGCGGCGACAGGACGAGCGCGATCTCCTCGCTGGTCGAGGAGTCGCGGAGCACCAGCTCGAGGTCGATGAACGACCAGTCCTTCGGCTGCGCCGCGATGATCGCATCCCACTGCTCGACGAGGGTAGCCACTGCGGCCCGGATCGTACCCAATGTAGGGTTCCGGCCCATGGACCAAGCGACGCTGGAGCGGCTCGCCGACCTCGCGGTCACGGTCGGCGCGAACGTGCAGCCCGGCCAGATCGTGTGCGTCCACACCGACGTCGAGCGGATCCCGCTGTCCCGCGCGGTCGCCGATCGCGCGTACCGGGCCGGTGCCCGCCACGTCGAGGTGATGTACGGCGATCCGTGGCTGCAGCGCAGCAGGATCCAGCACGGCCCCGACGACTCGATCGGCTTCGCGCCGTCGTGGGCGGTCGACCGGATCAGGGAGATGGGCGAGCAGCACGTCGCCACGATCCGCCTGGAGGGCGCCTTCGACCCGGCGGCGCTGCAGGGGCTGGACGGCGAGCGGCTCGGCCACGACCAGCCGCCGACGCGGCAGGAGATGATCAAGCTGGTCACCGACCGGCTCACGAACTGGACGATCGTTCCCGCGCCCACGATGGCATGGGCGCAGGTGGTGCATCCCGACCTCTCGCCGGAGGCCGCCCTGGAGCGGCTGTGGGAGGAGGTCGTGTTCATCTGCCGCCTCGACCACCCCGATCCCGCGCAGGCCTGGCTCGAGCGCATGTACCGGCTGCGCGAGGTCACGGCGATGCTCGACGAGCGGCGGTTCTCGGCCATCGCCTTCAAGGGCGACGGCACCGACCTGACGGTCGGCCTGCTGCCCAGCTCGCGATGGCTCGCCGCGTCGTTCTCGCGGTTCGACGGCCTCGAGCACTACCCGAACATCCCCAGCGAGGAGGTGTTCACCGCACCCGACCCACAGCGGGTTGACGGGCGCGTCAAGGCGACCAAGCCGCTCGACCTGGAGGGCACGGTGATCGAGGGCCTGCGCGTGCGCTTCGAGGGCGGCAAGGCGGTGGAGATCGACGCCGACCGGGGCGCCGACGTGCTGCGCACCCGCTGCACGCTGGACGAGGGCGCGTCGCGTCTGGGCGAGCTGGCGCTGGTCGACGGCGAGGGCCGGATCGGCCAACTGGACACCGTGTTCTTCACGACGCTGATCGACGAGAACGCCGCCAGCCACCTCGCGCTGGGCAACGCTTACGGGTTCAGCGTCGAGGACGACGCCGACCGGGAGCGCGCGAACTCCAGCGTCATCCACATCGACTTCATGATCGGCTCGCCCGAGCTCGAGGTCGACGGCGTCGAGCAGGACGGCACGCGGGTGCCGTTGCTGCGCGGCGGCGCATGGCAGATCTGAGCGGAGCTACGCGGCGCCGGTGCGCATGCGGTGGATCGTCGCGATGATCTCCGCCGGATCCAGATCGTCGTCCTCGTACGTGGCACCGTGGCGCAGCCGCAGCGACGTGTAGGCCATCAGGTCGCGCATCGAGACGACACCGACCACGTGCCCCTCCTCGTTGACGACGGGCAGGTGGCGGAAGCGGCCGTCGACCATCAGTGCCATCGCCTGGGCCAGCTCGGTGGTCGGGCCGGCCGTCAGCACATGGCGCGTCATCCGCTCCGAGGACGGTGTGCTCGGGTCGATGCCCTCGCTGACGCAGCGCAGCAGGTCGCGCTCGGTGATCACGCCGACCAGGTCGTCGCCCGGCGCCAGCACCATCGCGGCTCCGGTGTCGGCCTCGATCATCCGCCGGGCGGCGTCGCCGATCGGCGTGGCCGGGGCCACGGACACGATCTGCGTGGACATCACGTCGGTCAGCTGCATTGATCCACTGTACTGGCGACCCGCTGCCTAGGCGAGCAGCAGCGAGGGCGCCTGCAGGTAGCGCTTGATCGTCTGCAGCAGCCGTGCACCGTCGGCCCCGGAGCACGCGCGATGGTCGCAGGAGAGCGTCACCCGCATGATCTGGCGGACGGCGATCTGGCCGTCGACCACCACCGGGCGCGGCGTCGTCGCCCCGACCGCGAGGATCGCCGACTCGGGCGGATTGATGATCGCGGCGAAGTTGGCGACGTCCAGCATCCCCAGGTTCGACACGGTGAAGGTGCCGCCCTCGATCTCGCGCTGCTTGAGCCGGCCCTCGCGCGCACGCACGGCCAGGTCGCGGGCCTCGGTCGAGAGCTGCCGCACCGACTTCGTGTCCGCCTCCTTGACGACGGGCACGATCAGGCCGTCGTCGAGCGCCACGGCGATGCCCACGTTGGCGTGCGCGTGGTAGACGTGCTTGCCGTCGACGTAGGAGCGGTGGGCCTGCGGATGCTCGATCAGAGCGATGGCGCAGGCGCGCACGATCAGGTCGTTGACGCTCAGCTTCTCGCCGGTGCCGTCGAGCCCGGCGTTCAGCTCCGAGCGCATCTCCATCGCGCGCGTCATGTCGATCTCGGACTCGACGTAGAAGTGGGGGACGGTCGACTTGGACTGGCCCATCCGCTGCGCGACCGCCTTCAGCAT
This sequence comes from uncultured Actinomycetes bacterium, assembly GCA_963809205.1. GTDB lineage: Bacteria > Actinomycetota > Thermoleophilia > Gaiellales > JAICJC01 > DATLLN01. The sequence continues at coordinate 393,147 of CAWEIS010000003.1, forward strand.
CGGAGACAGGTCACGCACCTCGTCCTCGGCGGCCGGCCTGGCCGCGGGAGCGGCCGGAGCGGCCCTCGCCTGCTGGGGTGCGGCCGGTGCCGGGGCGGGCGGTGCGGCGACCCCACCGCCGGCGATCAGCCGCTCCACGTCGGCCTTGACGATCCGCCCCTCCGGGCCGCTGCCGCGCCCGGCCAGCGGCGCGAGGTCGATGCCTGCCTGGTCGGCCATCTTGCGCGCGATCGGCGACACCTTGAGCGTGGTGCCGGCCGCCGGCTTGCCGTTGGGGACGGGCTCGGCCTGCGCCGGCTGCTCGGCCGCCTGCCTGGCCTGGGAGGCCGGCTCCGGCTGCTCCTGCGGCTCGTCGGCCGCGGCCTCGGGCTGCTTCTCGGCCTTGCCGTCCGTCGCGGCGACCTCCTCGCCGGCGTCGCCGACGATCGCGATCGGCGCGCCGAGGTCGGCGGTCTCGCCGTCGTCGACCAGGATCCGCAGCATCGTGGCGGCGTCGTAGGCCTGGAGCTCCATCAGCGCCTTGTCGGTCTCGATCTCGGCGAGCACGTCGCCCTCGCTGAAGGAGTCGCCTTCCTTGACCAGCCACCGGCCGATGGTTCCCTGCTCCATCGTGTCCGACAGCCGGGGCATCACCAGTTCCTCGGACACGTCAGAGCACCCCGCATTCCTGGAGGAGGCGCCGTGCGGCGGCCTCGATCTTCGCCTCGACCGGCAACGCGGCCAGTTCGAGCGGCTTGGAGTATGGCATGGGCACCTCTGCCTGGCCGACCCGAACCACCGGAGCGTCGAGATCGTCGAAGCACAGGTCGTGGATCCGGGCGACCAGCTCGGCGCTGACGCCGTAGGTCGCCCAGCCCTCCTCGCAGACCAGCGCGCGGTTCGTCTTGCGGACGGAGGCGGCCATCGTCTCCGCGTCCAGCGGCCGGAGCGAGCGGAGGTCGACCACCTCGGCCTCGACGCCGTCGCGCGACAGGTTGTCGGCCACGCGCAGAGCGCGCTGCACCGTGTAGGAGTGGGCGACGATCGTCAGGTCCTCGCCCTCGCGGACGACGGCGGCCTCGCCCAGCGGCACCAGCGCCTCGGGGTCGTCCGGCAGCGAGCCGGTGACGTTGTACATCACGAGGTTCTCGCAGAACAGCACCGGGTCGTCGTCCCGGATCGAGGTCTTCAGCATGCCGTACGCGTCGGCCACCGACGCCGGCGCGACCACCTTGAGCCCGGGGCAGCCCGCAAACCACGCCTCGAGGCTCTGCGAGTGCTGCGCCGTCAGCTGGGCGCCGGCCCCGCCCGGCGCGCGGATCACCATCGGCACGCCGACCGTGCCGCCGAACATGTACCGCACCTTGGCCGCGTGGTTGATGACCTGATCCATGGCCACCAGGATGAAGTTGATCGTCATGATCTCGACCACCGGCCGCAGGCCCATCATGGCCGCGCCGACGCCGGCTCCGACGAAGCCTCCCTCGGAGATCGGGGTCTCCCGGACGCGCTTGGGGCCGTACTTCTGCCATAGCCCGGCGGTCACCTTGTACGAGCCCTCGAAGCGGCCGATCTCCTCGCCCATCAGGAAGACGCTCTCGTCACGGTCGAGCTCCTCGTCGAGCGCGCGGCGCAGCGCCTCGCGGTAGGTCACGTCGGCCATGAACGCTCCTCGCCGCGCTCCCCGAAGGGCGCGCCGGCGCGCATCCGCGCGAACTGCTCGCGCCAGCCGGGATCGCCGTACACGTGCTCGTACAGGCTGTCGACGTCGGGGAAGGCGGCGGCCAGCGCGTCGTCGATGGCCTCCTTGACCTCGGCTCCGACCTGCTTCCAGATCTCCTCGATGTCGTCCGCGCCCAGCAGCCCGTGCTCGGTGAGCAGCGCGCCGAACCGCGTGATCGGATCCTTGCGCTTCCAGCCGGAGATCTCCTCGGGCGTCCGGTACACTTTGCCGGCGTCGGCAACGGAGTGGCCGCGGTGCCGGTAGGTGATCGTCTCCAGCAGCGACGGGCGGCGGTCGTTGCGCGCCTTGGCAAGCAGCCTGGCCACCGCCTCGCGCACGGCCAGCACATCGTTGCCGTCCACCCGCTCGCCGTGCATGCGGTAGGCGGCGCCGCGCTTGTAGATGTCCGGCTCGGCGGACGCCTGGTCGACCGACGTGCCCATGCCGTACTGGTTGTTGATCACCTGGAAGACGACGGGGAGCTCCCAGACGGCGGCCAGGTTGAGGGCCTCGTGGAAGGCGCCGGTGTTGGTGGCGCCCTCGCCAAACTGGCAGAGCACGGCGTCTTGCTGGCCGGTCTGGTCGAGCGCCAGGCCCGCACCGACCGCGATCGGCAGGTGGCCGCCGACGATGCCCCAGCCGCCGAAGAACCGCCGGCCGGTGTCCAGCAAGTGCATCGATCCGCCGCGGCCGTGGGCGACGCCCGTCTCCTTGCCGAACAGCTCGGCCATCACCGCGGCGGGCTCCGAACCGACGGCCAGGGCGGTGCCGTGATCGCGGTAACTGGCAAACAGGCAGTCGCCGTCCTCGAGCACGTCGATCGCGCCGACGGTGGCCGCCTCCTCGCCGATGGCCAGGTGGCAGTAGCCGCCGATCCGGGCGCGCGTGTACTGCTCCTCGGTGCGCTCCTCGAAACGCCGGATCAGGGCCATCGTGCGGAACAGCCGCCGCCCGGTCTCCACGTCGGGGAGCCCCTGGGGCGTCGTCGTCTCAACCCTCGCCATCGCCTGAACTGTATCCCTAACTTCGGCTACGATCGGCGCCCATGGCGACCCCTGTGACCGTTCCCCGGCTGGGCGAGGAGATGGAGTCTGGCGTGCTGATCCGGTTCCTGGTCGAGGAGGGCGGCGCCGTCCGCGTCGGCGAGCCGCTGTATGAGCTCGACACCGACAAGGTCACCCAGGAGGTCGAGGCCGAGGCCGACGGCGTCCTGCTGCGCATCGACGCGGAGGACGGCGGAGAGTACGCGGTCGGCGCCACCCTGGCGTGGATCGGCGACGCCGGAGAGCAGCTGCCATAGCCGACCTCCACGTGCACCGGTTCGGCGCAGTGGACGGCGCACCGCTGCTGGCGCTGCACGGCGTGACCGGTCACGGCATCCGGTTCCAGCGGCTGGCCGAGGAGGGACTCCCCGAGCGGCGGGTGATCGCGCCCGACTTGCGCGGCCACGGCCGCTCGACCTGGGAGCCGCCGTGGAACGCCGAGCGGCTGGTCACCGATTTGGTCGAGCTGCTGGATGCCGAGGGCCTCGAGCGCACCGACGTGATGGGCCACTCCTACGGCGGGCTGCTGGCGACCCTGCTGATCGCGCGCGCACCCGACCGCGTCGGCCGCGCCGTGTTGCTCGACCCGGCGATCGCCATCTCTGCCGAGGATGCGATGGACGCCGCGGAGGACACCCGGCTGGACGACGGCTGGGCGGGCGAGCAGGAGGCGTACGCCGCGCGCCGCGAGGGCCGGCCGCCGCACACGCTGCCGATGGTCGACGCCGACCTCGCCGAGACGCTCGACGAGGGGCCAGACGGCCGCTTCCGCATGCGCTTCTCGCGTCCGGCGGTGGTCACCGCGTGGGGTGAGATGGCCGCACCGCCCGTTTCGCTCGTCGGCTGGAGCGGCGAGCTGCTGCTGGTGCCGGCGGCAGGAGACGACTATGTCGGCGACCACGTTCGCGAGGCGCTGCGCCGCGATCTCGGCGACCGGTTCACCGAACGGCCGGTCGACGGCGGACACATCGTTTACTGGGACGCGTTCGAGGAGACCGTGGCCACGCTGCGGCCGTTCCTCGTACAGCAGGATTGACATCCCGCCCTGGGCGGGGCTACGGTCAGTCCGAGATGCGCGCCCTGCTCCTGACCCTGCTGGCGGCCGTGGCCCTGACGCTCCCGGCGTCGGCGCCCGCAACCGCGGCGCTGCCGTCCCCGGTGACCTGCCCGGGCTGCTGGCATCCGTCGACCCAGGCCCGCTGGCAGTACCAGCTGCAGGCCTCGCCCGGGTTCGACGCGACCGGCGGCATCGACGTCGACGTCTCCTCGGCGCCCAAGCACGGGGGCGCGGTCGTGCACCCGACGGTGTGGGACATCGACCTCTACGTCGACCCGAAGCTCGAGGGCAACCCGATCACGCCGAATACCGAGGCCGTCGACGCCATCCACGCCCGCGGCGGCCACGCGATCTGCTACGTGTCGGCGGGCAGCTGGGAGAACTGGCGGGGCGACGCGGACAGCTTCCCGGCATCGGTCAAGGGCAAGACCAACGGCTGGCCGGGCGAGCGCTGGCTGGACATCCGCCGGATCGGCATCCTGGCGCCGATCATGGAGCGGCGGGTGGCGGCCTGCGCGCGAGCCGGCTTCGACGCCGTCGAGTGGGACAACGTCGACGGCTACACCAACGACACCGGGTTCCCGCTGACCGCCCGCGACCAGCTCGCCTACAACGTCCGGCTGGCCAACCTGGCGCACGCCCACGGCCTCAGCGTCGCCCTCAAGAACGACCTCGAGCAACTGGCGGCGCTCAAGCCGTACTTCGACTTCGCGGTCAACGAGCAATGTTTCCAGTACGACGAGTGCGCGCCTGGGCTGCGCGGCTGGGCCGCATCGGGCAAGGCCGTGTTCAGCGTTGAGTACCGCAAGACCACCTTTCGCTGCGGCCTCGCCAACCGCTGGCACCTGAGCACCATCCACAAGTCGCTCAACCTGTACGCCAGGCCCTGGACGCCCTGCCGTTAGACCGGATGCGGCCGAAAGGGCCGGTGGTAGCATCCGCGACGGCGAAGGCGAACGACGGGAGTGTGGTGTGATCGAGTGTGATGTCGCCGTCCTCGGCGGCGGGCCGGGGGGCTACCCGGCCGCCATCCGCGCAGCCCAGCTGGGCGCGAACGTGGTGCTCGTGGAACAGGATCGCGTTGGCGGGACGTGCATCACCGTCGGCTGCATCCCGACCAAGACGTGGGTGCAGACCGCGCATGCGCTCAAGGAGGCGCACGAGACGTTCGCCAAGATCGGCGTGACGGTCGAGGGCGCGGCGCTGGACTTCCCGACCGCCCAGTCCAACAAGGAGACCATCGTCGCCGGGCTGGTCAACGGCATCACCGGCGTCGTCAAGGCCAATGGGATCACCGTCGTCAGTCGGCCGCGGCACGTTCGCCAGCCCGAACACGCTGGCGGTCGAGGGCGGGGAAGAGGTGCGGTTCAAGAGCGCCATCGTCGCCACCGGGTCACGGGCGCTGCGCCCGCCGGTCGACGGCATCGACGGGCCGCTGTGCGTCGACTCGACCGGTCTGCTGGCCGTCGAGAAGGTGCCCCGGCGGATCGCCATCCTCGGCGGCGGCGTGATCGGCGTCGAGTTCGCCTCGATCCTGTCCCACTGGGGCACCGAGGTGACCATCGTCGAGATGCTCGACCGGCTGATCCCGATGGAGGACGCCGACGCGTCGAAGGAGCTCGAGCGGGCGTTCAAGAAGCGCGGCATCACGATGCACCTGGGCGCTCGGGCGACCGCCATCGAGCACGGCAAGAAGCAGGCCACCGTCTCGTTCCAGGCTGCGGACGGCACCGAGGGCGCCATCGAGGCAGACCTCGTGCTGGTCGCCACCGGCCGCGGGCCGCAGGCCGAGGGCGTCGGGCTCGAGACCGCAGGCGTCGACTTCGATGCCCGCGCAGGCATCGGCACCGACACCCGGATGCGGACGAACGTCGCCCACATCTATGCCGTCGGCGACTGCGCCGGCCGCTGGCAGCTCGCCCACACGGCGTTCCGCGAGGGCGAGGTGGCTGCGGAGAACGCGCTCGGCCACGACTCCGAGATCGACTACACGGCGGTACCGCGGTGCATCTACACCGATCCCGAGGTCGCCGCGGTCGGCCTGACCGAGGCCGCTGCAGCCGAGGCGTACGACGAGATCGCCGTCGGCCGGATGCCGTTCTCGGCCTCGGCCCGGGCGATGATGTACGGCGAGCGGACCGGCTGGGTGAAGACGATCCACGAGACCCGCTACGGCGAGCTGCTGGGCATGGTGATCGTCGGCCCGCAGGCGACCGAGCTGGTCAACGGCGGCGTGATCGGCATCACCGCCGAGGCGACCATCGAGACGCTGGCCGACGCGATCACCGCGCATCCGACGCTCGCCGAGGCGATCAAGGAAGCGGCGCTGGTGGCGCTCGGGAGGCCGATCCACCTGCCGCCGCCTCGACAGAGAACGAAGGCCGCGGCTGCGACGTGAGCAGCGTTCGCGCCTCCCGATACCTGATCCCGACGCTCAAGGACGACCCGGCAGACGCAGAGGCCGTCAGCCACCGCATGCTCATCCGCGGCGGGTTCGTGCGCCAGGTCGGCTCCGGCCTCTACACCTATCTGCCGCTCGGCTGGCGGGTGCTGCAGAAGGTGCGGGAGATCATCCGGCAGGAGATGGACACGATCGGCGTTGAGATGAGCATGCCGGTGCTCAACCCGGCCGAGCTGTGGAAGACCACCGGCCGCTACGGCATCGAGGCGCTGTTCAAGCTCGACGACTCTTCGGGCAAGCCGTATGCGCTGGCGTTGTCCCACGAGGAGTGCGTGACGTTCCACGCCAGCCGCGAGATCCGCTCGTACCGCGACCTGCCGCAGATCTGGTACCACATCCAGACCAAGGAGCGGGACGAGCCGCGGCCCAAGAGCGGGATCCTGCGCACGCGCGAGTTCATCATGAAGGACTCGTACAGCTTCGACCGCGACGTGGAGGGTCTGGACGCCAGCTACCGCGCGCACATCCCGGTGTACCAGCGGATCTACGACCGCTGCGGCCTAGAGACGTGGATGGTCGAGTCGGACGTCGGCATGATGGGCGGCACCGAGGCACACGAGTTCATGGCGCCCAGCCCGGCCGGCGAGGACACCGTGGCCCTGTGCTCGACGTGCGACTACGCCTCGAACGTCGAGATGGCGCGGGGGATCCCGCGGCCGCCGGAGTTCCCGCCGCCGCTGGACGCGCTCGAGGAGATCGAGACGCCGGGCGTCACGACGATCGAGGGCCTGGCCGAGATGCTGGGCATCGACGCGGCCGCGACGGCCAAGGCGATGGTCGTCGTCAGGGACGGCGACGTCGTCCTCGCTCTCGTCCGCGGCGACCACCGGCTGCACGAGATGAAGCTGTCGAAGGTGCTGCAGGGCCCGATCCGGCCCGCCACCCGCGAGGAGATCACCTCGACGTTCGGCGCTGAGCCCGGCTCGATCGGCGCCGTGGGCGCCACCGTGCGGGTGATCGCCGACGACGTGCTGCGCGACGGACAGTTCGTCGGCGGGGCGAATCGGACTGGGTGGCACCTCCGGGGCGTGGAGGCCGACAGGGACTTCCAGGCGGAGTTCGCGGACATCCGCGAGGTCGAGCCGGGAGACCGTTGTCCAGACTGCTCCGATGGGGTTCTGAGGCTGGAACCGGCAATTGAGGTTGGTAACATCTTCAAACTGGGCACCAGGTACTCGGTGCCTATGAACGCAACCTATCTGGACGAGTCCGGGAAGGAACACCCGATCGTCATGGGAAGCTACGGGATCGGCCTTGCTCGGATCATGGCGGCCGCCGTGGAGCAGGGCCACGACGAGGCTGGGATGATCTGGCCGTCTACGATCGCGCCGTTCGGCGCCCACTTGGTCGCCATCGGCGACCGCTCGAGCGAGCAGTTCTCGATCGCCGAGCGCCTCGAAGGGGAGCTCTCCGAGCGAGGCGTCGAGGTGCTGTTCGACGACCGTGAGTCCAGTCCCGGTGTCAAATTCGCAGACGCCGAACTCATCGGTGCCCCGGTACGAATCACGGTCGGGAAGAAGACGGCGTCCGAGGGCACCGTCGACGTCCAGGTGCGCAAGGGGCGCACGCAAACGACCGAACCCGTCGCGGAGGTCTCCGAGGCGGTTCAGAGGCTCCTGACCTCAAAGGAGGACTGATGGCGAAGGCCACCACGACGAAGACCAGCGTTCCCTTCGGTGAGGGTGTCGAGACGGCGATGCGCAAGAAGGGCATCTCCTACCGCTCGCTCGCCGACACCACCGGCCTGTCGGCCGGGTACCTCAACCACCTCGTCCACGGCAACCGGCCCGTCCCGTCGAACGACGTGATCGAGTCGGTGGCGAAGGCGGTCGGTGTGCGACCCACCGAGTTCCGGGAGTACCGGATCCGCCGGATCGCCAACTCCCTGGCGAAGAAGCCGGAGGCCGTGGACAGGCTCTACAAGGAGTTCGTCCGCTAGCAGGCAGCGACCGCCCGCCGCCGGCCACGAGGTCGGCGGCGGTGCGCGTTCCCGGGGTCAGTTCGGACGGAGCCGGACGATGACCGGATCGTGCGGATGCGGATGGCGGGCCGCCGCGGCCGCGAGCTTCCCGCGCACCGCGTTCCACTGGGCGCGGTTCAGCGTGACGAGGCTTCGGGCGGCGGAGCTCATAGCCGGCTGAATGGTCGTCCCATTGGCGAGGATCTTCTCCGCCTCGTGCCTGGGGACCGTATACGCCTGCTTCATCGAGTCTTCCGACGGATGCACCGGAGCCGCCGCTTTGCTGCCACCCGCGCCCTCGAGGACTGCACTGCCGCCACCGCCGGTCGATCCGGACGAGGAGCTCGACTGCCGCCCGGCGCCAGCTGCGCGATGCCGACGCCGACCGCCAGCAGCGCTGCCGCGACCGCGGCCCAGGCGGCGACCGGGCGCCAGTTGACGCCGTGATGCACCGGCGTGGCCTGCGGCTCGCGCCGCACCTGCGCCATCACGTCGCCCGCGAGGTCGGGCGGCGCCTCGGCCTGCCCCTGCTCGCGCAGCAGGCGTGCGATCCGGTCGTGCTCGTCGCTCATGACGCAGCGCTCCGGGTCGAGGATGGCCGCCAGCCGGTCGCGGGCGCGGAACAGCCGCGACTTGACGGTGCCCGCCGGGACACCGAGCACTTCCGCGGCCTCGTCCATCGAGAGGCCGATGACGTCGCAGGCGACGGCCGCGGCGCGGAAGTCGGGCTCGAGCAGGGCGAGGGCGGCGTCGAGGTCGAGGCGGTCGGCGATTTGCGGCTCGACGACGGTCAGCGGCAGCTCGTCGACCGGCTGCGGCGTGCGCTTGCGCTTGTCGAGCGCGTCGTAGGCCTTACGCATGACGATCCGGTACATCCAGGTCGAGAACTTGGCGTCGCCGCGGAAGCGGGCCATCGACCGCCACGCGGAGATCAGCCCCTCCTGCACGCAGTCGCGCGCGTCGGCCTCGTTCAGCGTCACCCGCAGGGCCAGCGTGTAGAGCCGGTCCTGGTGGCGGAGCACCAACTGCTCGAAGGCGGCGGTGTCCCCGCGGGCGGCGCGGCCGGCCAGCCACTCGTCCGATGCGTCGTCGACGCGCACGGCACGATCGTACGCCGCAGGCCGGGCGGTGATGGGGCGGGTGAGGGCCAGCGCGTCGCTCATTCTCAGTAGTTGACCGCCCAGAGCGCCAGTTGGTTCCCGGTATACTCGGTCCTTCGCGGGGCGTGGCGCAGTCTGGTAGCGCACCCGGCTGGGGGCCGGGCGGTCGGAGGTTCAAATCCTGCCGCCCCGATAGGCAACCGGGCGAGACCCCTGCGCCACTGCGAGCTCCGGCGGCTACCGCTTGTCTGAGATGTCCGGCGGGACGTTCCCGCCCGACCCGCCTTTCGGCTGTCGGTAGGACCCGTCGAGCGGCGCACGGTTCCCGGGCGGCCCGAGTCGGCGTCCGAGCCGCCGCAACCACGTCCGTAACCGACGCATGTGACGCATGCTACGCCACGCTGGGAGCCGAGCGGGGGAGTGGTCAAATCCTCTCGCTCCGATCGTTGCTCTGGCTGACGATGCGACGCATCGGCGTTTCCCGCGCTGAGCGTCTGGGCACCTACCTCCGATAGGTGTTTTCACACGAGGGATTTCCGGCCGTGCGCTGACCCCTCGCCACTTGCCGGCGCTTCATCGTCAGAGAGGAACCACTCATGTCACTCATCGTGATCATCCTGATCATCCTGCTCGTGCTCGCCCTCTTCGGATACATCGGGTTCGGCCGGCGCCGCTGACCTGAGCGGAGGCCCGCTGCCCGGATCGCGGGTGGTGCCGGGCGCCGTGCCGGGCTCGGTGCCGGGCACAGTGCCAGGGCCGACAACCACCGTGCGCGAATCGTGACGCCTTCGCGCGCCGGTCGACGGAATCGTGATGGCTCGGGCCTTGCCATCAGCCGGTTGCAAGTCCTGGGGTGAGGAGCAGTCTCGCCGTCAGCGACGGCCGACGCCGCGCAGCTGGCAACCATGCGGGCTCGGATGGTGACGGTCTCCTCACCTCCGCCGCCCGGCTTCGCGCCCTGAAGGGCGCGAGCCAGCCTGTCTCAGCCGCTCCGCGTGTCGAGCGTGAGCCAGATCAGCGCCGCCGGGAGCACGAACGGGACGAGGAAGAGGTGGAGCCAGTCCCAGAAGGTGTTCCCCTCGAACCCGGTCCAGGCCCAGCCCAGCAGATATCCGCCGAGCGCGCAGCCGGCAAACACGACGGCGAGCATGGCGAACCCGATGTGCCAACGGCGATCGTGGCGGGCGTCGGTCAGGAGGATCGGCAGCACGACCAGCACGGCCGGGAGCACGAGCAGCTCCAGCCAATCCCAGAGCGTCCGCCCGTCGAATCCGGTCCACTCCCAGCCGAGCCCGTATCCGCCGACCAGGAGCGCCGCCCAGCCGATCAGCACGGCCCCGGTCAGGACGATCCATTCCACGCGGAGTCGCGTGTGGGTGCGGTACCAGATCGGCACCAGGGCGATCACCACGGGCAACACGAACAGCCCCAGCCAGTCCCACAGCGTGTCGTTGTCGCTGTAGCCGGTCCACGTCCAGTCGAGCTTGTAGCCGCCGACGATGGTGACGCAGAACAGGGCGGCCGCGATGCCGGCCACTATCGGCGCCGGCGATCGTCGTGGGGCGGGCTGGTCGGCTGGCCTCGTCATCCCGCGGAGCGTACCCATCGGCCCAGGCGGCCATGCGCCGGGCCGCACGTGGACGGTACGATCCGTCTCGTGACGGATGGTGCGAGGTGAGCGGGCTTCCCGACGGTACTGTCACGTTGCTGTTCGCGGACGTGCAGGGCTCGACCGGGCTCGTGCGGGCGCTCGGAGACGCCTACGGCGGCGTGCTGGACGACGTCCGGCGGCTGCTGCGCGCGGCCGTCGAGAAGCACGGCGGCAGCGAGGTCGACTGCCGCGCCGACGAGCTGTTCGCCTGCTTCCCGCGGGCGAGCGAGGGGGTGGCGGCCGCAGTGGCGGCGCAGCGCTCGCTCGCGCACGGCGTCTGGCCGGGCGACGTTCGTGTCCTGGTGCGCATCGGCGTGCATACAGGCGAGCCGGCGCTGGTCGGCGACACGTACGTCGGCATCGACGTCAACCGCGCCGCGAGGATCTGCTCGGCCGGGAACGGCGGCCAGATCGTGGTCTCCGACGCCACCCGGGCGCTGGCCGGCGCCGCGGGCTGGCGGCTGCACGACCTCGGCAGCTACGCGCTGGCCGGATTGGTCGATCCCGAGCGCATCTTCGAGGTGCAGGCGGACGGCCTGCCGTCGGGATTCCCGCCGCTGCGCGCCGAGCAGGCGGGCGGCCGCCGGCAGCAGCTGAGCCGAACCCGGTTCCGGGGCAAGCCGCGGACGCTGGAGGAGGCCGCGTGGCAGATCCGGACGATGCTTCCGGCGGTCGACGACGACGTGCGGGAGCCGCTGGCCACCCTCGCAGCCAGTCTGTTCACGGCGAGCCGGGCATGCGCGCGGGCGGATGGGTTCATCGCCGGCATCGACCGATCGCGGATCGAGCGCCGCCTGGAGGCGGAGCGCCGCCACGGGCTCTCGTCCGATCTCGCCGGCGCCCGGGCCGACCGCATCGCCGAGCAGCTGATCGTGCTCGAGCAGCTCAACGCGACCCACGGCGAGGTGCTGGCGCTCGCCGACGAGGCGGAGCGCAGGGTCGCGGCCCGGCCCGCTCGGGAGGACGTCGCCCTGCTCCGCGACCGTGTCGCGGCGTCGACCGCACGCCTCGACGGGGCTGTCGATCTGGCCGCCGCCGAGCTGGACGGCCGCTGTCGCAGGCTCGCCCGGACGCGGACGAGGGGCGTGTACCGCCTCGACAACATGTACGCCGTGCCCTACATCGACGAGGTCGGAGCCGAGCAGCAGCGCGAGTTCGCACGGCTCGACGACGCGCGCGCCTTCCGCCACGACGTCCAGCTCGCACACGCCGCCCAGCGCACGTACACCAGCAGCATCGAGAGCGGCCCCCCGGGGTCTGACCGCCGCGCCTGACACGGCCCGGCGGTACCAGAGCTGGCGGAGGAGTAAGGGGCCCCGGTGCCGCCGGGTTCTCTCGTGTCGGCTCTTGCTCGCTACCCCGCATGGCGGCACGCTCAAACCACCAATTGACTGCCAGCTTCGTGACAGACGCCGCGTAACCACGCCGTTCTCGCGGCTAGTCGCGCCACAGTGTGCCGTGCCACTGCACCCAGCACGCGTCGGACTCTCGTGAAGCCGGGGATCCGCCTCACGGTCGCCGTTCGCTGGCGCGGAACCGGGTGCTCGCGGAGCGCGGCCCGAACTCGGCGGCAGAGGCAGACCAGATGTGGTTTAGTGGCAGGTGCAACCAAGTGAGGAGGCGTGATGGCCATCTGTCGGATGATCGAGACAGGAGCCACCCCTGACCAGTACGAGCAGGTTCGCGCTCGGGTTGGGTTGGGCGACGAGGTGCCGCCCGGCGGCGTGCTCCATATCGCTGCGAAAGGCGACGACGGCATGATTCGCGTGATCGAGGTCTGGGAGACTCGGGAGCACGCGGAAGAGTTCACCAAGAGGGTGATGGCCGCGCGCGAAGACCTCGGCATCGGCAGTGATCGGCCGATGATCCAATACCTCGAAGTTCATCGGCTCGCACAGACCCTCGGATCACCGGCGTAACCCTCCCCGCATGGGGCGTTGGCGGTGCAGTGCGAACGTGATGCCGGCGCCCCATTGCCTGATCTGATGCATCTGTGAGGACGGAACGGCGTCACCGGGGCCGTCGCTCTCCGACTGCGCCCGCCGCGTGCCTCTGCGTGTCCCTCGTGACGGATCCAGCTTTGAGCGGCTTGGTTACGCCATAAGAGGCGCCGAGGGGTACTTTCGTACTGTAGGGTTCGGAGCGCGGTTCCGTGGGCCCCACACCGCGAGTCGTCTCCCCTGGAGACTGTGGAGCCCGCGCTGGTGGCCCACGGGCCGCACCTCCGTCTGCTCAACGCGACGGCTCGCCGGCGGGTGCCTCCTATCGCGACCCGGCGGCGTACCGGGCCATCTCGCGCCCGTAGTAGGTGTGCATCCCCTCGTACGTCATGCCGGACTTCTCCATCACCCGCAGCGACGCCGGATTATCCGGCCAGGCGAGGCCGATGATCCTGTCGAGCCCGAGATCGGCGAAGCCGTGGTCGAGGCAGGCGCGCGCGGCCTCGGTGGCGTAGCCCTGGCCCCAGTGGTCGCGGACGATGTAGTACGCGATCTCGACCTCCGGCCCGGTGAACTCGACCTGCACCATCCCGCACTCGCCGACGAACTCGTCTCGCTCGCGGTCGATCAGGGCGTACAGGCTGAAGCCGTGCTCCTCCTGGTGTGCCATCAACCGGGCCAGGCTGGCGGCGGTCTCCTCGCGCGTGTGGGCGCCGCCCGACCCGCCCGAGTAGCGCATCGTCTCCTCGTCGCCGTACATCCGGAACAGCCCGTCGAGGTCGGTCTCCTGGAACGGGCGGATGTCGAGGCGATCGGTGCTGAGCACCGCCAGATGCTATCCGCGATGCGGTATGGTTGCGCAAGAAGCAGTCGTGGCACGCGTCTCCCCGCAAGCAGCTCAGCGCGTGGTCGCGGCGCTCCTGGCCACGGCGTGGATGCTGGTGGCCGCAGGGAGCGCCGGAGCCGCCACGCTGGACGTCAACACCGGCGCCTCGCCGCACTACGCGGGGTGGAAGGGGCCGATCTCGCTGACGATCACGCTCGGCGTCGGACGACCCGCCGGACGCCACCTTCACGATGGCCTGGGACAACGACGCCTCGTCGATCCAACCGGCGGGCGGCTCCGGGCCCTGCGCGTCCCAGTCAGGCCAGACGACCCTGCAGTGCGAGCTCACGCAGGGCGCCACGGTGGGGACGCACACGCTCAAGGTGCGCAGCGACGACACCGGCGGGACGGTCAAGTCGGTGTCCGTGACCGTGGTGGCGCACCTCAACCAGCGAGTGGTCAGCGCCGGCCCGTCACCGTTCTATCCCTACCGGCACGACGGCTTCCGCGATCAGGTCAACCTGGTGTTCGTGATCAGCAAGAACGCGAGCGCGTGGTTCCAGGTCAAGAACACGCAGGGCACGATCGTCCGGCACTCGCCGCACCGGTTCTTCACGGCCGGCCGGCACACGATGCACTGGGGCGGCGACAACGACAGCGGCCGGCTGGTGCGCGCGAACCACTACTACTGGATCCGGCTGTTGACGAGCTCCGGCGGCGAGTCGCGGGTCGGCGACTGGCACCGGGTGTACGCTCGCCGCGTCGGCTGAGTCAGCCGCGGCGCAGCGCGACGGCTTCGATCTCGACCAGCTGGCCGGTGTAGCCCAGCACCGAGACGCCGAGCAGCGTGCTCGGCGGCCTGGCGTCGCCGAACGCCTCGGCCACGACGTCCCAGGCCCGGACGAGATCCGCCTGCTCGGCGGAGGCGACATAGACGGTCGTCTTCAGCACCTCGTCGAATCCGGCCCCGGCGGCCTCGAGCGCCGTCCGCAGGTTGGCCACGCAGCGCCGGGTCTGGGCGGGGATGTCCGGCCCGTCGACCACGTCGCCGGACTCGTCCAGCGGGCACGCGCCGGCCGCGAAGACCAGGTCGCCCGGACCGGCGACCGCCGCGTAATGGTACGGCGCGCCGGGGAAAAGACCCGGAGCGTCGACACGTCTAACGGACATGGCGATGCACTCTACCGACGGTGACCCAGTCCGCTTGACCGATCGGGCGACCGCCCGTACGCTCGAATCAGTCCAGGCAGGAGTATGGAAGGCGGTGAGGTGACCGTGGCTCGACTGGCGCATGCCCTGCGCCGCTTCTGGGCGCTCGGCGTTGCCGTGGTGCTCGGCGGCGGCGTGCTCGCCGGATCGGCGGTTGCCAATGCTCCGCAGAGCGAGCCCGACCTCGTGGCGCTGCTGCCGACGACGACCGGCCACATCGCGCCGATCTACGTCGACACGCACACCGTCCCCGGCAAGGAGCTGTACCGCTTCAGCGCCGTGATCAAGAACCTGGGCGGGGCCATGGACCTGTACAAGGACCCGTCGACCGGCGCCGCGATGCAGGTGGTCTGGCCCGGCGGCGACCCGACGACGATGCCCGATCCGAACATCGTGCCGAGCGGGGGCGAGGTGCACAACCTGACGCAGGCGAACGGCGCGTACTTCATCTTCAACCCGAGCCAGGGCCATAACCACTGGCACTTCCAGCAGGCCGCGCAGTACTCGCTGATCATGCCCGACGGCACGATCCGCTACTCCGACAAGGTCGGCTTCTGCATGTGGGACAGCTGGGTGATGGACGGCGGGTCGTCGACCAAGTACTTCCCCGTGTACTACAAGGGCGTCGGCCCGACCACCTGGTGCGCACCGCGCGACCCGTCGGCCACGTTCACGCACATGGGCATCTCGCGCAACTACGGCGACCTGTACGCGGCGCAGTCGACCGACCAGTGGGTTGATATCACCGGCCTCACGCCCGGCCCGTACCGCATCCGCGGCGTCGTCAATCCGAACGGGTACATCATCGAGTCGGATCCGAACAACAACGACCTGACGGTGACGCGCACGATCCCGGGCACCAAGGCGCTGGACTCGACGACCACGACCACCGCCGGCACGAGCAAGACGTTCGAGATCTCCGGTGAGGTGTTCGCACCGGATGTTCCCGCGCGCAGCGGCATCGCCGTCGGCCAGCCCGGCTGTAGCGACGTGCGCAAGGACATCGGCTGCTACACGTACACCTCCGCCAACGGCCCGCTGACGTTCGACATCGGCCAGCAGCCGCAGCACGGGACGGTCACCATCGAGTCGCACACCGGCGTGCACGCCACCGTGCGCTATGTCCCGGACAGCGGCTTCTTGGGCACGGACAGCTTCACCTTCCGCGTAACCGACGGCCGCGGACTGACCAGCGACCCGGGCACGGTGACCGTGAAGACAACGGCACCCATGGTGCACACGTCGATTGGCGCCAGCATGAGCCGTCACGTTGGGTCGCGCTACACCTACATCTACGTGCACGGCAAGCTCTCGCCGGCCGCGACCCAGAACCTGACGTTGCACTACAAGGGCGTGCATGCGATTCGGTGGACGACGCTGCGCACCAAGCGAACGGCGTCGAACGGCACGGTCAGTGTGACGATTCGCATGTCGCACCGCACGAACCGGTGGTCGACGATCGATGCCAAGGGACAACGCATGGGCGATCACTACACGGGCGCCGCAGGGCGCGTTCCAGCTGCGGTGGACGTTCGGCGGATCGGGCACCCAGACGTCGGCAACCAGCCGGACACTGCTCACCAAAGGTCGCTGAGCGAGTAACACAACTTGCCAGACGGCCGCCGGACGCGTACCGTCGCACTGAATGCGCGTCGGGGAGCTCCACATCCGCGTGCGTGGACGAGAACATCGGTTTCCCGATCCACGCATCGTCCGGATCGGTCGTGATCCGGCTTCAGACGTTGTCCTGGATGACGCGACTGTGTCGAGGTTGCATGCAACATTCGAGCCCTCGTCGCACGGCT
This sequence comes from uncultured Actinomycetes bacterium, assembly GCA_963809205.1. Lineage (GTDB taxonomy): Bacteria > Actinomycetota > Thermoleophilia > Gaiellales > JAICJC01 > DATLLN01. Next base: position 409,901 of record CAWEIS010000003.1, read on the forward strand.
GGGTATTCCGCGACGCCGGAAGCACGCACGGCTCGTACCTCGAAGACGGCGAGCAGACCGGCCGGCTGGTGATCGCCCCGGGACGCATCGTCCGGCTGCGGCTCGGCGACGCGATGGGCGACACGATCGAGGTCGAGGCGCTGGACGAGCTGCGCGAGGTCGCGACCGGGCCGCCGTCACAGGCGGTGACGCAGCTCGGGCGGCTGTCGGGCGTGCACCGGCTGGTCGCGACCCGGGTGCGGATCGGGCGCGACCCGGACAACGACCTGGTGCTCGAGGACCTGCAGGTCTCGCGCCGGCACGCGGAGCTGCTGGGCACCGGCGAGCAGTGGGAGTTGCGCGACCTGGGCAGCCACAACGGCACATACGTCAACGGCCGCTCGGTGGCGTCCGCCGTGCTCAGCCCGGGCGACGTGATCGGCATCGGCGCACACGTGCTGCGGTTCACCGGCGACCGGCTGGACGAGTACCTCGACCAGGGAGCCGCGTGGCTGCTGGCGCTGGGAGTCACCGTCACGGTGGGCGGAGGGCGGACGATCTTGAACGACGTCAGCTTCCCCCTGGAGCCGTCCAGCCTGCTGGCGGTGGTCGGGCCCTCCGGCGCGGGGAAGAGCACGCTGCTCGGTGCGCTGACGGGTTCCCGCCCGGCGACGGCCGGCAGCGTTGTCTACGGCGGACGTGACCTGTACGCCGCGTACGCGGAGCTGCAGAGCCGGATGGGCTACGTGCCGCAGGAGGACGTGCTGCACCGCCAGCTGCGGGTCTCGACCGCCCTGGAGTACGCCGCGAAGCTGCGGTTCCCGCCGGACGTGCCGGCCGCGGACCGGTCGGCGAGAGTCGCCGAGGTGCTCTCCGAGCTCAACCTGACCGAGCGCGCCGGCGCGCGCATCGACACGCTGTCGGGCGGCCAGCGCAAGCGGGTCAGCGTCGCCCTCGAGCTGCTCACCCGGCCGGCGCTGCTGTTCCTGGACGAGCCGACGTCCGGTCTCGACCCCGGTAACGAGGAGCAGCTGATGCAGCTGCTGCGCGAGCTGGCGGACGGCGGCCGGACGGTGATCGTGGTCACCCACAGCGTGCAGAGCATCGACGTCTGCGACCGCGTGCTGTTCCTCGCGCCCGGCGGGACGACCGCGTTCTTCGGTCCGCCGGCCGAGGTGCTGCCGTACTTCGGCAGCCACGGCGACTTCGAGCGGTACAGCGAGGTGTTCCGGGCGATCGACGAACAGCGCGACCGCAGCTGGAGCGACCTGTTCCGCTCGGCGCCGCTGCATGAGCGGTATATCGCAGGCCCCCTGGGCGAGGCGGGCGTCGCGCCGGCCTCGGGGGACACGACGCGGACCGAGGAGCACCGCCAGCGGGAGACGATCCGGCAGCTGGATGTGCTCACCCGGCGCGCCTACGCGGTGTTGTGGAGCGACCGCCGCAACACGTTCCTGCTCGCAGCCCAGGCGCCGGTGTTCGGGCTGCTCTTCGCGCTGCGTATCGGCCCCGGCCGGATGTCCACATCGCACGGAGCCGAGGCGACGATGCTGCTGTGGCTGCTGGTGATCGGCGCGACGTGGCTGGGCACGGCCAACGCCATCCGCGAGATCGTCAAGGAGCAGGCGGTGTTCCGCAGGGAGCGCGCAATGGGGCTGTCGGTGCTCGCCTACGTCGGGTCGAAGGTGCTGCTGCTGGCGCCGCTGACGCTCGCGCAGACCACCGTGATGACGCTGATCGCAACCTCGGGTCAGGAACTGCCGGCCATAGATCCCTCGGGGCTGGCGCGGATCGAGCAGTCCGGCGCCGTACTGTCCGGGCAACGGCTCGAGCTCGTGCTCGTGATCGGCATCGCCGGGCTGGCGGCGATGGCCGTCGGGCTGCTGATCTCGGCGATCGTCCGCAGCTCCGACCGTGCGATGGCGCTGCTCCCGGTGGTGCTGATCGCGCAGGTCGTGGTCTCCGTCCCGTTCTTCGCGACCCGCAGCGCCGTGCTCGACCCGGTCGGCGTCGTCAGCAGCGCCCAGTGGACGATGGCGGCGGCTGCATCGACGACCGACCTCAACGACGTCCGTTCGGTCGACCTGGCGGTCACCGGGGCCGGACGGTCGGCGCTCGTCGACCGGGAGCTGCCGGCGAACTCGAAGCGCGCGGTGGCCTCGGCGGCCACCGGCAGGGAGCGATGGGATCACACCGGGAGCACGTGGCTCCGAGACATGGGAGCCGCGCTCCTGCTCACCGGCGGTGCGCTCGGGCTGGCCGTGATCGTCCTGCAGCGGCGGGACCCTGTACGCTCGGCAGGGCGGGAGAAGGTCTAGTGCACGTCACTCGGCAGATCGGGCGGTATGAGATCGATCGCGAGATCGGTCGCGGCGGCACCGCGATCGTGTATCTCGCCCGCCAGGTCGACCTGGGACGCGAGGTGGCGCTCAAGGAGCTGTCGGCGTTCCACGCCGGCGACCGCCTGTTCGCGGAGCGGTTCCTGCGCGAGGCCCGCCTGGGCGGATCGCTCAACCACCCGAACATCGTCACCGTGTACGACTACTTCGAGCACGACGCGGTGCCGTACATCGCTATGGAGTACGTCGCGCGCGGATCGCTGCGCGCATACGCCGCGCCGCTGTCGACGGCCCAGTCGCTCGGTGTGCTCGAGGGGATGCTGGCCGGCCTGACACACGCCGAGGCGCGATCGATCGTCCACCGCGATCTGAAGCCCGAGAACCTGATGGTCGCCGACGACGGCACGATCAAGATCGCCGACTTCGGCATCGCCAAGGCACTCAGCGGATCCGTCTCGATCAACCTGACCGAGACGGGGACGACGGTCGGGACGCCGCACTACATGGCTCCGGAGCAGGCGATGGGCGAGCCGATCGGCCCGGGCACGGATCTCTACGCGACCGGGGCGATCGCCTACGAGCTGTTCACCGGCCGGCCGCCGTTCGGCAGCTCGGCGACGCCGATGGCGGTGCTGCTGCGCCACGTCAGCGAGCAGGCCGAACCGCCGATCGTGCACGATCCGGCGCTCGACCCGCGGATCTCGGACTGGATCATGCGAATGCTGGCGAAACGCCCCGAGGATCGTCCGGCCGGCGCCGAGGTGGCCTGGGAGGAGCTCGAGGACATCGCACTCGACCTGCTCGGTCCGAGGTGGCGGCGAAACGCGCGGCTGCTGGGCGACACCGCCGGCAAGGGATCGGCGTCGCCGACCGCGTCGGTGGTGCCGGTGCCGGTCGCGCCGACGATCACGGCGCGGACGCCCCCGACGCTGACCTCCAGCACGCCGCCGAGCACTCCGCCACCGTCGCAGCCACCGCCCAGCCGCCCGCCGGCCGAGCCCTCCGACCGCCGCCGGTGGCTGGGCGTCGGAGCCGCTCTGATCCTGCTGGTCACCGCCGCCGTCGCCGCATTCCTGGTTGTCGGGCGCGACGACTCGACGGGCTCCGGCGGCGGGAGCGCGCCAACGTCGACACTGACCCCAACGACCACGGTCGCCGTGAAGGCGGGGGCCGAACACGACGCCGGCGTTTTCCGCTCGGTGCTGCAGGGCGACGGCGCCGACGTCTGGCTGCTGCGCCGCGGACACGGCTCGGCGGGGAGCACGATCACCAGCGTGGCGCCCGAGGACGGCACGCTCGGAACGGAACATCCGATCCCGCGGTCGCTGATCGGCATGGGGATCGGGCCGACCAGCCTGTGGATGCTCGGCATGAAGACCGAGAAGTCGATCAACAGCGTGCTGGCCGAGGTCGACCCCGATACCGGCTCCACTATCCGCGAGATCCCGCTCCCCGGGCTCCCGGCGTGCCTGGAGCCGCCGGTCGGGCGGTGCAACCCCGTGGTGGGCGCGGGATCCGTGTGGGCGCCGATGGGCGGTGAGATCGTCCGCCAGTCGCTGGTCGGCGCCGCCAAGCTCGTGCACTTCCCCCTCGAGGGGCGCCTATGGGATCTCTCGTACGGCAACGACGCGACCTGGGTGCTGTCCGGCGGGTCGCTGATACGCCTCGATCCCAACGGCGCGCCGCGCAAGTCGTTCAACCTGGCTGGCCGGCTGCCCGACGGCATCCAGCCGATCAACCTGATCGCGACGGACGACGCGATCTGGGTCGTCGCGCGGTCGCTGGACGCGGACGATCCGGTACCCGGCACGCTGATGCAGATCGACCCGGAGAGCGGCACCATCCAGCGGTCGTTCGAGCTGCCCGGGATCAGCGGCATCCAGATCGCGGACGGCGCCCTCTGGGTGGCACGTGAGGGACAGCTCGGCCGAGCGCCGAACACCGTCGAGGTGCGCAGCCTGACCACCGGGCTGCCGATCGGCAAGCCGACCGCGATTCCTCAGGCGGCGAAGTGGCTCGCGCCGGTGCCCGACGGCGTGATCGCATTGATGTACGACAAGCTGACTCAGCAGCGGACGCTGGTGAAGCTGACGGCATCGATGTAACAGCGACGTCTGCTCCCAGCCGGAGGGGGCCGCCGGCGGCGATGCTCTACGCTTCCGATGTGGTCTCCTGGCTGCCGAACGCCCTGACGGCCGCCCGGCTGGTGGCCGTCATCCCCTTTGCCATCCTGCTGGCGGAGGCCGACGACGGGGTCAGCACGGGCGCTGCGGTGATCTTCGCCGCCGCGTCCTTCACCGACTTCCTGGACGGCTACCTCGCCCGCCGCTACGCGGTGCAGTCGCGGTTCGGCCGGCTCGCCGATCCGCTGGCCGACCGGCTGCTGATCGACGTCGCGCTGGTCCTGCTCGTCTGGCACGACCGGCTGGCCTGGTGGCTGGCGCTGCCGGTGCTACTCCGGGACGTGCTGCTGGGGATCGTGTTCAAGCTGCGCCACGAGGCAACGACGGTTCAGGTCAACTTCGCCGGGAAGACCGCGACCGCGGTGATCATGGCGTCGCTGACCCTGCTCATGCTGACCAGCGCCGACTGGCCCGAGTTCGTGTTCGCCGCGGGCATCGTGCTGGCCGTCGGCGCGGCGGTGATGTACCTGAGATCCCCGCAGGGAGGGCTCGAATCAAAGCCGTCGTGATGGCAGGCGGGGAGGGGACGCGGCTGCGTCCGCTGACCTCCAACCAGCCGAAGCCGATGGCGCCGATCGTCGGCAAGCCATGCATGCAGCACATCGTCGAGCTGCTCCGCACCCACGGATTCGACGACATCGTCGTCACCGTCGCCTACCTGCCGCAGGTGATCCGCGGGTACTTCGGCGACGGCGACGAGCTCGGCGTGCGGATGCAGTACTCGGTCGAGGAGTCGCCCCTGGGTACGGCGGGCAGCGTGCGCGCGGCGGCGGAGCTGCTGGACGACACGTTCCTGGTGATCTCCGGCGACGCGCTCTGCGACTTCGATCTGACCGCGCTGGTCGCGCACCACCGGGAGCGGGGCGCCGCCGCGACCATCGCCCTCAAGCGCGTCGACAACCCGCTCGAATTCGGCGTCGTCATCACCGACGAGGAGGGGCGGATCGAGCGGTTCCTGGAGAAGCCGTCCTGGGGCCAGGTCTTCTCAGACACGATCAACACCGGCGTCTACGTTCTCGAGCCCTCGGTGCTGCGCGCGATCCCCGAGGACGAGCCGTACGACTTCTCAAAGCAGCTCTTCCCCGACCTCCTGGAGCGCGGCAGGCCGCTGCACGGCTGGATCGGCGAGGGCTACTGGCAGGATGTCGGGACGCTGGAGCAGTACCGGCAGGCCAACGACGACGCACTCGACGGCAAGGTCGCGCTCGACATCCCCGGCATCCGGCTCCGCGAGAACGTCTATCTGGGCGATGGCGTGCAGCTGCCGGAGCTCGGGCAGGTCGAGGGACCAGCCTACATCGGCAACTTCTCGCGGATCGATGCCGGCGCGCGGATCGAGTCGTACTCCGTGCTTGGCAACAACGTGGTCGTCAAGGACGGCGCCACGACCCACCGGTCGGTGATCGACTCGGGCGGCTACATCGGCCCCGGCGCGCGGATCGAGGGTGCCGTGCTGGGCAAGCGGGTGGACGTCCGCGCGCACGCCCTGATCAACCCTGGCGCGGTCGTCGGCGACGAGTGCTCGATCGGTGCGGAGGCGGTGCTCCAGCGCGGGGTGCGCGTCTACCCGTTCAAGACCATCGAGCCCGGCGCGGTCGTCCACTCCAACCTGATCTGGGAGTCGCGGGGCCTGAGCACGCTGTTCGTTCGCGACGGTGTCAACGGCCTGGTCGGCGTCGACATCACACCCGAGGTCGCCGCCCGCATCGCCATGGCCTACGGCACGACGATGCCGGTGGGCACCCGGGTGGTCGCCAGCCGCGATGCTCACCCCGCCTCGCGGATGATCAACCGCGCGATCGTCGCCGGTCTGGTGTCGACCGGCGTCGCCGTCTCCGACCTGCGGATCGCCATGCCGGCGGTCGCGCGTCACCAGCTGAAGGGCGACGACAAGGCATTCGGCGTGCACGTGCGGATCGCCGACGACGACCCCGAGGTCGTGCAGGTGCGCTTCTTCGAGGCGCCGGGCACCGTGGCCGCCGAGTCCACGCTCAAGCGCATCGAGCGGACGTACTCCCGCCAGGAGTTCCGGCGAATGACCAGCGACGCCATCGGCCGGGTGACCTATCCGTCACGCGCGTCCGAGGCCTACATCGACGACCTGCTCTCGTCGGTGGACGCCGCCGCGATCCGCCGGCGGGCACCCCGGCTCGTCCTCAACTACGGCCACTCCCCGGCATCGCTGATCGTGCCGTCGCTGATCGGTGCGCTGGGCGTCGAGCTGATCGGCCTCAACGGCTTCGTCGAGACCTCCGACATCCGCGCGCCCACGGCCCGCGAGGACGCGATCGCCGAGACCAGCCGCGTGGTGACGGCGGTGGGCGCCGACATCGGCGTCGTGATGGACGTCTCGGCCGAGCGGATCTGGTTGGTCGACGACCAGGGCGGGCCACTGGACGCCGAGTCGACGCTGCTCCTCCTGCTGCAGGAGATCGCCGGGCAGACGGACGAGGGCGACCTGCTGGTGCCGATCGTCGAGACCAGCCTGGTGGAGACCGTGGTCGACGGAGCGTCGCACCGCATCACCAGGACGAAGGCGTCACTGGGCGACCTGCTGGCCGAGGCCGCGGGGTGCAGCGCGGTGTTCGCCGGCGCCTCCAGCGGCGGCTACGTGTTCCCCGCCTTCCTGCCGGCCTACGACGCCGTGATGTCGACCTGCAAGGTGCTCGAGGTGCTGAGCCACGCCGGCCGGCCGCTGTCCGAGCTGGCCGCCGGCATTCCCGTCAGCGCCCGCGTCCACGACATCGTGCACTGCCCGTGGAGCCGCAAGGGAACGGTCATGCGGATGCTGATCGAGGCGGTCAAGGGGATGGAGGTCAACGACCTGGACGGCGTCAAGGTGTTCGAGGAGCAGGGGTGGGTGCAGGCGATCCCCGACCCCGATGAGCCGTACTTCCACCTGTGGGCCGAGGGAGCCACCCGGGAGGATTCCGAGTTCCTCGAGACGAAATACCGCGAGACGCTGCGCCAGATCGTCAACGAAACGGACAGCGGAGCGTAAAACCCTCAACCGGAAGTTGAGGATTAGGCCGTCCACGGGTACACTGGACGGTGTAAACCCCGTGGAAATGGACTGAAACGCATGGACGTTCTGCCCGATTTCTCATCGCTCTCGGACGAAGAGCTGCGCCGCCTGATCGACGAGCACGTCGCCGAGGAGGAGGAGATCTCCTACCGCCGCAGGCTGCTGCACGGCCGCATCGACATCCTCCGCGCCGAGCTGGTCGACCGCATCAAGCGGCGCCACGGCGGCGAGGACGCGCAGCTCGCCGTCGACATCGAGCGCCTGACCGAGATCCTCGCCCACAAGGGGCCGCCTCCGGGCCTGAAGGACGACTCCGAGGAGCAGTAGGGCCGCGTGTACTGTCCCGAATGCGGTCATCACAACCGCGACCAGGCGCGCTTCTGCGGGCGCTGCGGGGCGGCGCTGATCGAGCCGACCGAGGCCGAGACCACCATGAGTTTCACCCCGCCGCCAGATGCGGGGCCGGACACCGGAGTGATGGACGCCGTCGCCGAGGGTCCGACGCTGGTCATCCGCCTGGGCGCCGGGCGCACCGGCGACTACTACTCGGTGGCCGGCGAGCGGACGACGATCGGCCGCGCGCCGGAGTGCGACGTCTTCCTCGACGATGTGACCGTGTCGCGCGAGCACGCGGTGCTCGAGCGCCGGCCGGATGGGATCCACGTCCGTGACCTGGGGAGCCTGAACGGCACGTACGTGAACCGCGAGCGGGTCGAGGAGTCCCGGCTCGCCGACGGAGATGAGCTGCAGGTGGGCAAGTACCGCCTGAGCTTCATCGACAGGTAGACATGGCAGCAGATCCGGCATCCGCATCCTCTGCGGCCACGCTCACGATCGGCGCGGTCTGCAAGGTGCTGGGCGAGGAGTTCGACGACATCTCGATCTCCAAGATCCGGTTCCTCGAGGATCAGAAGCTGATCGCGCCCGCCCGCACGCCGGGCGGCTACCGGCTGTATTCCAACGAGGACGTCGAGCGCCTGCGGTCGATCCTGCGGCTGCAGCGGGACGAGTTCCTGCCGCTGGCCGTGATCCGCGACATGCTCAGCCAGGGACATTCCCGCCCGACCCGCAGGCGGCGGCCGCGGCTGGTCGGCTCCGAGGCGCGGCTGTCGTTCGACGAGCTGGCGTCGGAGGCGGACGCCGAGGCCCCGTTCATCCGCGAGCTGATCGAGTACGGCCTGCTGGAACGCGGCCGCGACGGCGAGCCGCCGTACACGCGGGTGGACATCGAGATCGTCGCGCTGTGCAGCAGGCTCGGCCGCTACGGCGTCGCCGGCCGCCACCTCCGCACCATCCGCTCCGCGGTTGCGCGCGAAGCCGGCCTGCTCGAGCAGATCCTCGCGCCCGCGCTGCGATCCCAGAATCCGGAGCGTCGGGAGGCCGGGTTGGAGGAGCTGGAGGCGCTCGCCGAGCTGACCAGCGAGCTGACCCACCTGCTCCTCGTACGCGACCTTCGCCAGCCGGCCCGGTAGCAGGAAACGCCGGGCGCAGCGTCGAACCGGCTGCCGTGGAGGGCCGCTGGGATACCGGACGCACCGAGGCGTTCAGCGACGGCGTGTTCGCGATCGCGATCACGCTGCTGGTGCTCGACATCAACGTGCCGGAGTCCGACTTCGCCGACCTCTGGCACGGCATCGCCCACCAGTGGCCCTCGTACCTGGGCTACGTCACCAGCTTCGCCACGATCGGCGGCCTGTGGCTGTCCCACCACGGCATCTTCCGCCGGATCCAGTTCGCCGACACCCGCGTCACCCGGCTGAACCTGCTGCTGATGATGGTCGTGTCGTTCCTGCCGTTCCCGACGCGGCTGGTGTCCGAGGCGATCCGCGACCCGCAGGCGGAGACCGCCGCGGTCATCTTCTACGGCACGACGCTGCTCGCCATCTCGGTGATCACCTGGGCGCTGTGGGGCACCGTCGCCCGCGACCGCGAGCTGCTGCGGCCCGAGGTCACCAACGGCGGAGGTGGGGACGATCCTCCGGCTGTCCGCCCCCAACATCGGCGGCTAAGCGGGCGGCATCGTGGTCGCGGTGCTCGCGCCGCAGGCCGCTGCGTTCGTTCCTGGCGATCGCGCGTCGCCTGTCCGGGCCCGCGAATGCCTCCGTCGGCGGACGCGTCGCGTCACCGGCGACCGACCACCATCGCGTAGAATGGCTACTCGCTGTCGTACTGGATCAGCGAGTACACGTCGTAGGGCGCGAGCCGGTCGCGGCCGTGCAGGAACGTCAGCTCGACCACGAACGCCAGGCCGACCACCTCGGCGCGCAGCTGCTCGGCCAGCTCGATCTTCGCCTTTGCCGTGCCGCCGGTGGCCAGCAGGTCGTCGTGGATCAGCACGCGGGCGCCGCTGGGGATCGCGTCGGTGTGGATCTCCAGCGCGTCGATGCCGTACTCCAGCGCGTACTTGGCCCCGACGGTGTGGTAGGGCAGCTTGCCCGGCTTGCGTGCCGCCACGAACCCGCAGCCCAGCCGGTAGGCGAGTGCGGAGCCGAGGATGAACCCGCGGGCCTCGGCGCCCACCACGTAATCGACGTTCCGCGGCTCCGCCCATTCGGCCAGCGCGTCGACCGCGCAGCGCAGCGCTTCGGCATCCGCGAGCAGGGGCATGATGTCCTTGAACACGATGCCCGGCTTCGGGAAGTCGGGGATGTCACGGATGCGCTCGTGGAGGCGATCGGGGTCCACGGAGGCGATCCTAGCGGCCGGGGGCTCATTCACATCCGACCCTCGGCCGATAATTGGTCGAGGACGATCATGTACGACGTGCTACGAGCGAGCTACCGGTTCCACTGCCCGGCCGCGCCGGACGGGCCGCTTCGCTCGGTGCCGCTTTCGCGGTTCCGGTCGATCGAGCGGCTCGCGGGCGCCGCGCACCCGGCGGTCTACCGCGTGAAGTACCGGTGCGAGTGCGGGGATGACCACGTCGGCCTGGTCTCGCACGACGACCTCGACTACCGGCCGATCGGGGCCAGCGAGGTGGAGTTCACGAACCTGCTGACCGGCCAGCCCGAGCCGGCCGGGATGGAGCTGCTCGAACACGCCCGCCTGCAGGTGCAGCGCGGCAACTGGCCGTGGCGCCTGTACTGCTGCCGCGAGGCCAAGCTCAAGCCGGTGTTCCCGTCCTGCCTGAGCCACGTGGCGCCGGGCGAATCGGAGCTGGTCGGCGTTGCGATGACGTGCCCGAGCTGCGGCCAGCTGTCACTGAACGTGGTCACCCAGCGCCATCTGGACGTGCCGTTCTACCACGACGAGATCGTGCGGGTGATCGAGCGCCCGTTCGGCGACGTCCGCGACCTGACCGTCGACCGCTTCCACCACGAGCTGTGGTCGGCGGGGTTCGACGCCGAGCGCGACCGGCTCTGACGTACCCTTCCCGGCGTGGAGCTGGGGATCTCTACGTTCGGCGGGCGAAGTCACGAACAAGGAGTCGGAATGCAGCGACCGTTGATCTTCATCGCAACGAATCGCCTCAAGCCTGGGCGACTCGACAGTGAGCGAGCGCGCGTGCCGGTCTCGTCGAATTCATCGAGGCCAACGAGCCACGCGTGATCGCCTTCAACGAGTACTGAACGAGGCCGGAGAGGAGGTTTCGGTTGTCCAGGTTCACCCGGCCGCCGCCTCGATGCAGGCGCACATTGCACTTGTTGCCGAGAGAGCACAAGCAGCGTATGCCGGGACGCTCGACGCGACGGTCAGGATCCAAGTCTTCGGGCAACCGAGCGAGGAGACGCTCACGGCTCTCAAACAGCAGGCAGGCGAGGGCGCCGAGATCGCCCTTCATCCCGAGCACCTTGGGGGCTTCACTCGCGTCTCCAACCGGGACTCGAGCGGCCAATAACCACGTCAACCGCTGTGCGGGGGATGGTTGTACTGCCGGGTCTGGCGGTCCCGCGGAGCTCTCGGCCGTGCGCTACTTACGCGCCGGTGCTGCCGCGCTGCTCGGAGGCTGGCTCCGAGTCGACCTCGGCGACGTTGGGAGGCGCCTCTCCGGCGTCTGGGACCTCCTGAGTCGCCTCGTCAGCCTTGGCGTTCCCATGGTGCAGCCACCCCTTGATTGTGTCCACGAGTCCCATTGTGGCGCTCCTCCGCTTCGATTGGTGCCGCGCTGGCGGGTGTCCCACATGCGCTGTCTCGTCGAGGGGCGGGGGCGCCGACCGAGTGTGAACACGCCGCGAGAGGTGTCAGACCCTCTCGCGGCGCTGATTCGGCGCCCATCAAAATCTGGACCCCCCGAATCGTGGGTGCCAGCCGCGCGGAATCGCCTGCGAGGTGGTGCCAAACAAGCGCACCGCGTTTTGGGGAGAGACACCCACACCGAAGCGTATGCCTTGCGGCGCCTGGCGTCAAAAGGAGCGGCTTCCGCGACGAACGGGAGGGAGCACCACCCAGCCGTCGTCGGCGGCCATCGTTTGCGGAATCGGCTGACCGGGCAGACAACGACCGAGCGATGTCATGAACGACACCACCGCGCAGGTCGAAGACCGGCTCCGTGCGCTCACCGACGCGCTCCTCAGCGTCGATCAGGCGCTCAGCCGAGCCGCCGAGCAACCCGAGGTCGATCTCACCGAGGAGATCGCCGGCCTTCGCGACGCGGCGGGCCGCATCCGCACGATCGGTGCGGACATCCCCGACCCGCGAATCCGCCAGTGGACGCACCAGCTCAGCACCGACCTGAGCGCGCTGATCGCCCGTGCCGTGATCGAGCGCGGCGGCGGCGGCGGAGCATCCGCATGAACCTGTGTGGGTGGGCCGACCGGTGTTCGACGACTGTTGCTAGTCCGGGTACTCGTCCTTCCGCCAGCTCCGCGGCTCGACCGGCCCGGGCTTCGGCGTTCGCTCCTCGAGGAAGGTGAAGTACGGCGCGACGAACGGGTCGGGCGCCGACACGGTGTACGTGTGGTAGACGGTCCCGTTCTCGCGGGCGAAGGCGATCCAGCTCGGATTCTCGCGCAGCCCGTCCTTCAGGTCGGCGCCGATCTGGCCTGACCACTCATCGAGCCACTCGGGCGGGTTGTCGATCATCCCCTTAACCTCGGGGATCCCCTCAACCTGCGCGTCGGTCATCGCGAGGCCGAAGTCGAAGGCGAAGTCGCTGTTGTAGGTGGAGACGTACGGGAACTCCCAGCCCATCCGCTGCTTGTAAGCGGTCAGCCGCTCGATCGGCGCTCGTGAGAAGCAGAGCAGGGTCACGTCGCGGTGGTTCAGATGGACGAGCGAGCCGTCGAGCCCGTCGGCCAGGCTGGTGCAGCCTGGGCAGGCGCCGAGCGTGTAGTCGGGGCCGAACATGACGTTGTACGCGAGCAGCTGGGAGCGCCCGTCGAAGAGTTCGGCGAGCGTCTTCCTGCCGTCCTGTGTGTCGAACTCGTACTCCTTCGCGACCGGGACCCAAGGGAGCGCGAGCCGCTTGCTCGTGATCTCCTCGTTGCGCTCCGCCTGCTCAGCCTCGAGCTTCGCGAGCTCCGCGCGGGCCGCCTGCCATTCCTCATGAGTTCCGATGGTGTGCTCGGGCATCTCAGATTCCTCCTCGTTAACTGCCGGAGTACCAGATCAGACTGGTGATACCCCGAAAACTCATCGCCGATGAGTATTCCGCCACCGGCAGATCGCGCCGGCGCTGCGCTAGTTCGCGAGCGACAGCAGCTCGTCGGCCAGCTCGCCGGCCGTGACCACCTGGTCGCGGCCGCGCCGCTTCGCCTCGTAGAGCGCCCGGTCGGCCATCTCGAACAGCTCGCGCGCGTCGCGGGCGTCCACGGGGAACGTGGCCACGCCGGCCGACGCGCTGACGCCGGGCGAGAAGTCGCGGCGCGACGCGGGTGGGGGAGAGAGCTCGGCGATCGCCGCCCGCAGGCGCTCGGCGGCCCGCACGCCGTCTCCGGTGCGGCCCGAGACCAGCACCGCGAACTCCTCGCCGCCGAACCGCGCGGCGACGTCCGCGTCACGCTTCTCCCGGGCGATGGTCTGGCCGACCGACGCCAGCAGCCGGTTGCCGGCGCCGTGCCCGTGGCGGTCGTTGAACGCCTTGAACCGGTCCAGGTCGAGGATGACGAGCGTGACGCATCCTCCGTAACGGCGCACGCGCGCAACCTCGGAGCGCAGCGACTCGGCGAAGAAGTCGTAGTTGCGCAGCCCGGTCAGCCGATCGGTGAACGAGCGCACGGCGAGCCTCCGCCCGGCCCTGCGGCGATGCTCGTGCAACTCCCCGTTGACCAGCGCGCCAACGGCCAGGGCGATCCGGATCGGGGTGGGGAGGGGCGTGGCCGCGACGGCAGCTGCCGCCAGCACGCCGCCCAGCCGGCCGGTGGCCGAGGCGACGATCACGCCCGTGGCGGCAACCAGCGGCTGCGCCCAGTCAGGGGCGAGCCAGACCAGGGCGAGCAGACCGGCCGCGGCGCCGATGGCCGCGAGTCGCCCGTCTACCCGCCGGCCCGAACCCACAACCCCAATCTAGATGCGGCTCCGGACGGAGCCGCGCAGGGTCAGCGCGACCAGAACTGCAGGCGCTTGGACGTCGCGTCGCCCGCCGGCTGCTCGCCGTCGGCGGTGTCCGCGACGGGCGCAGTCCCATTCTCCCGCGCGAGCTCGCGCTCCGACCCGACGGACTGCTGGATCTTGCGGGCGTAGGTGTTGAGATCGGCCTCGCGGCGCTGCAGCGACGAGCGCAGCTCCTCGAGCCGCTTCTCGGTCTCCTCGAGCTCGATCTCGCGCGCCCGCAGCTGGGCTGCCAGCGTCTCGACGGCCTTGGCGTTGCTGCCGCGTCCGAGCAGGCCCTTCTTGCCGTTGGTCTCGTCGACGACCTCGTCGACCGCGCGCTGCTGTGCCTCGCGCGTCCGGGCAGTCTTCTCCTCGGCCTCGGCCATCCGCCGCCGAAGCACGTCGCGCTCGCGGGAGACCGCCTCCTCGGCGTCGTGCAACGCCTCGCGCTGGGCATCCAGGTCAGCCTCGACGCGATCGGCCCGCGCCGTCAGGCGGGCCACCTCAGCCTCGCGCTCGGCGATGCTGACGTCGCGGACGTCCAGGGCGTCGCCGCGCTCGTCGAGGTCGCGCTCGCGCTCGTCCAGGGCGTCCTGACGCCGGTCGAGCCGCTGCTCGCGGCGCTCGATGTCCTCCTCGGAGCGGGCGATCCGGGCCTCGCGCTCGCGCACGTTGGCCGACAGCCGCTCGACCTCGGCCTGGGCGCGGTGCTCGGCCATCTCCTGGGCGTGCTCCGCCGCCTTCTGCAGCCGCTCGGCGTCACGGCGCAGCGAATCGGCCTCCGCCTGATCCGACCGCACCTTGTCCTCGGCCTTCTCGATCTGCCGCCGCTGCTCTTCGAACGCCGCAAGCTTCGAATCGACCTCCGCCAGCTGGCGCTCCTTGTCGGCCAGGGCGGCAACGCGCTGCTCCGCGTCGTTCAGGTGCTGCTCGAGCTCGTCGCGCCGGGCGTCGAGACTCTCGACCGTCTGCCGCGCGGTCTCCTCCGACCGGCGGATCGACTCCAGCCGCTCGTCGGAGTTCTGGAGCACCGACTCGCGGGCCTCGAGCTCGGCAGAGGTCTCGGCAATGGCCTTCGCGCGCTCTTCGAGCTCGGCCTGCCCGCGCTCGGTCTCGGCGCGCCGCTGCTCCAGCTCCTTGAGCTCCTTCTCACGGCCGGCCAGGGCCTTGCGGCCCTCCTCGATCTCGGCCATCTTCTTCTCGGCCTGGTCGCGCATCTCGCCGATCCGCGCCTCCGCGGTGGTCAGCGTGGACTCGCGGGCCTCGAGGTCGCGCAGCGCCTCCTCGAGCTGGCGCTTCCCGGACGCGACGGCGTCGCGCTCCTTGGCCAGCTCCGACTCCTTGGGCTTGATCTGCGCCTCGAGCTCCGCGGCGCGGTCGATCGCGGCCTTTGCCTCGGTCTCGAGCTTATCCAGCTCGGCCGTGCGCGCGTTCAGCGCGGACTCCTGCTCGGCGATCCCCGATTCCCGCTGCAGCAGGTCGGCGCGGGCGCCGTCGAGGTGCAGCTCCTTCTGGGTGAGCACCTTCTCGACCTTCTTGGTGCGGTGCTCGCGGTCGTCCAGCTCGGCGCTGCGTGCCTGGAGCGATCGCTCCTCGCCGGCGCCGTCCGGCGCCTGGGCGGCGGCTGCGAGGCGCTCCTCGAGCTCGTTCACGGTCTGCTCCAGCTCGGCGACCCGCCTCAGGTCGCCCTCGGAGGGAGCCGAGCCGCGGCTGTCGAGCTCACCCTGCAGCTGCTCCAGCGCCTCTTCGCGCGCGGCGAGCGCATGCTCGCGCTCCTCGAGATCCTTGTCGCGCTCGGCCGGGACGCCGGCGGCGATGCCCTCCGAGACGGCAAGGGCGGCCTCGCGCTTGGCCAGTTCGCGCTCGCGGCGGGCAAGCCGAGCCTCGCGCTCGGCGAACACGACCTTCGCCTGCTCCTGGAGGGCGGACTGCTCGCGGCGAATCCGCTCCTCGGCCTCGTGCAGCGACTTGACCCGCTGCTCCATGGCGCGGCGCAGACCACCGGTCTGCTCCTCGGAGGCCTCGGGAACCTGCTCCGAGTGGTCGCCGTCGCTCATGGGTGTGACTCCTCTGTCGGATCGGAAGAAGGCGGTTGGTGGGAGCAGCGCCCACCATCACGGTGTATCGGTCACTTCCGAGCCATCCTTGAGGCATCCGGAAGGGGGATGGGCGCATCCCTCGCTTCACGCGATACTGAGGCATGTATGAGGCGGGAAGTCGCCGCTCACCAACGGGCAGGCGCCCCGCCGTTCCGGCCGCTCGGCCGGCATCGTTCCTCCTGTGGGCGTCCTGGCTCCGGATGCCCACAGGATCCGTGCGTTCACATCCCCACAAACGACGACGACCGCCCTGCGGCTCGTCTGCGCAGGACGGTCGGAAAACCTCGTCGTCGTCGGCTGAACTGCCAGCTCGGCGGCGGTGGGGAAGGAAACGAGCACTCATTTCCAGAAACCCTTTGGTGCGCTCCAGCGCTCAAGGTTTTCCGCCCAGAGCCGATATGGCCGTTTGCCAGGCTTACCACGTCTTGATGAACATCTGCGCGCCTCCTTCCAGCGATGATCTGTACCCCGAACGGGGGATACGATACCGACCCATCCGAGGGATGTCAAGTCTTGACCACTCATAAGGTGCAAGCTGCCGATAACGTGACAGCCCTACAGGTCTACGTCCTGTCTCTGGGTGGCTGTGGCAGCCGCTTCTGCGGCCTCAGCGCTTGCCGTAGAGGGTGTCGGAAACTGGCAAGCTGTGGCCGTCCTGGCGGTCATCGGTGGCGTGGCAGAGGGGCGCAGCATGCCCGTCACGCGCAGCCTCGAGCTGTCGGTCGCGTTCATCCCGGTGGTGCTCGCTGCGGTCCTGTTCGGGCCGGGGGCGGGGGCGCTGGTGGCGCTGGCGTGCATGGCCGGCGACCGCCGCGGGCCCGCCTGGCGGTGGGTCTGGTACGCCTCGTCGCGGACGACGGCGGGCGTCGTCGCCGGCGCGGTGGCGCTGGGTGTCGCCGACAGCATGGGCAGCGACGCGACCCTGCTCGACTTCCTGGTCATCTCGATGTGCGCCGCGCTGGCGATGATGTGCGTCGACTTCGTGTCGAACCTGGGCATCGTCCGGCTGCGCAAGACGATGACTGCCGGCCAGCTGTGGCAGCTCGTCCGGCCGTCGCTGGGGCTGACCGTCGCGCTCTACACGCCGCTGGTGGCGCTCTACGGCTACGCCTACTCGCACGCCGGAATGATCGTGCTGGCGTTCTTCGCGATTCCGCTGCTGGCGGCGCACCTCAGCCACAGCATGTTCGCCAAGCAGCGGCAGCTGATCGACGAGCTGACCGCGACCAACGCGCGCCTGGAGCACGCGAACCAGCATCTCCAGTCGGTCAACCTCAGCTTCGCCGCAGCGATGGTCACCGCGCTCGACGAGCGCGACACCTGGACGGCCGGCCATTCGGTCGCCGTCGCCACCTACTCGCGGGACATCGCCGCCGAGATGGGGCTGACCAAGCAGCAGGTCGAGCTGGTGCACCTGACCGGCTTGGTGCACGACATCGGCAAGATCGGCGTGCCCGCCGAGGTGTTGCAGAAGACCGCGGCGCTGACCGACGACGAGTGGGCACTGATGCGGGAGCACTCCGAGATCGGCGCGCGCATCCTGGGCGAGGTCGAGGACTACGCCGAGGTGGCGGAGATCGTGCTGTACCACCACGAGCGGCTCGACGGCGCGGGGTATCCGCGCGGGCTGACCGGCGACCGGATCCCGCTGCTGGCCCGCGTGATCGCCGTTGCCGACGCATATAACGCGATGACCTCCGACCGCCCGTACCGCCGGGCGATGGACCCGGACATCGCCATCACGCAGCTGCGCAACGGCCGCGGCGGGCAGTTCGACCCGGGCGCGGTCGAGGCGTTCCTGAAGGTGCTCGAGCGCGAGTCGGATGCGTACCGGCGCGGCAAGGGGCTGCCCAGCTTCACGCTGGAGGCCATGCGCCACCGGTCGCTGGCCGAGGTACGGGCGCAGCCCGGACTGCGCGCCGCCGTCGCCTGAATCGCGTGCCGCTCCTCAAGCTCGGGGTCGCCCTGCCCGATAACGCAAGTGGTGACCGAGCCCCTCCTGATGCAACTGCTTGCCCGCGCCGCGCAGACCCTCGCGGCCGCAGATGAGCCCGAGGCCGCCCTCGACCGGGTGCTCGACGGCGTGGCCCGCGACCTCGGCCCGATCGCGACGATCGAGCGGGGAGAGGGGACGCTGGCCGTCACCTGGCACGACGGCGTGCATGGGGAGGACCGCGACACCTTCGCCGAGACCCTGGCCGCCATCGCCAACCTGGCGCATCGCTCGCACGGCGCAGAGAACGACCGCGTGCTGGACGCCGCGGGGTTCCGCGGTGCAGTCGACCGCGTGTCGGCCGGCGCCCGCTGGCGCGGCGCACGGATGGCCGTCACGGTGTTCCAGGTCGACGGCATGGTGCTCGGCCCAGGCGTCGACGAGTCGAAGCTAGTCGAACTGGTCGGGCAGGCCGCCCGACGCTGCGTCCGCGGCGACGACGTCGTCGGCCATCTCGGGGCGGCCCAGTTCGGGCTGCTGTTCCCGCGGGCCGGAACGTTCGAGGCGCGTTCGGCCTACCGCCGCGTCCGCGACGCCGTGATGCGGATCGAGTGGGAGCAGGGCCTCATCTGCAGCGCAGCCGGCTTCGCCGAGCTGGAGCCCGGGCAGACCGGCGCCGAACTGCTGACGGACGCCAAAGGGCGCCTCAACGCTGCCCTGATGAAGAACGCCTACTCGTCGCCCGGCGGCGGCTCGCCGATCACCCCGCTGGCCGGTTAGACCAGCTGCCCGGCCTGCTGGAGGTTCTGGACCGGAAACGCCGTCTCCTGCGGCGGTGCCGTGAAGCCTCCGTCGAGCCCGGCCTGCATCGCCGGCATCAGGGTCCCGTCTCGAAACCGCTCCCAGCTCTCCTGTGAGTCGTGGACGGCGGTGATCGTCCAGCCACTCTCGGACGGCCCCGCCGCGTGGAAGAGCTGTCCCTCGGGCAGGTTCGAGCCGCCGTCAGGATGCACGGCCCTGATCGATGCCTCGTACTGCTCCTTGGTGCCCCCGGGGAAGGTATGCACGATCGCGTATGCCACGTCAGCTCCTTGGTCGATAGCCAGTGGAGCGACCCTACACCCGCGGGCGATCGCGCCGTGGTTTTTCCCGCAAAGAGCGAAATCGCCGGTTGCGTGGCCCCCAGCGGTCGGGCAGAGTGCCGCCAACGCCGCTGAGGCAGCCCCAAAGGACGAAGCCGGGCGGAGGTTCAGGCGGTTCGCCGCAGGTTCCTCTGGCCGGTGGACGATGGGGCCACCACAGCGGCGTTGCTAATTCCGGGCTACGTCGTCACGCGGAAGTAGGCCCAGGGCGATGCCGCACCCACATGGAGGCTGTCGCTCTTCACCGAGAAGCTGATGCGCTGGTTGGCGCCGATCACGCCGCGCGACGAATAGACGATGGTCAGCGCGAGCTTGCCGGTCGACGGCAGGTAGTCGCCGCTCGCGATCGTCCGCCAGCTTCGCCCGACCCGCTGCTGCAGCGTCATGTGCACCGTCGCGCCCGGCTGAAGCGGGGTGGCGTAGGTGACGACGGTCGGGCAGCCCCTGTGCGATGCGTGGCAGGCCGTCGTGTAGTGGTACAGCCGGTATCCGGACAGCGTCTTGTAGCCGCCGCTGGCCGAGATGTGCATGACCAGGCGCACGTTCACCCGGACGTTCGAGCTCGCCGTCTGGTCGTGCGTCGCGTCGCCCAGCCAGGCCGCGGAGTAGTACATGTTCATGCCCGGCTTGACCGCCACGACCAGGTTGCCGCTGCTGTTCACGGTCGCCGTCTTGACCAGCGCGTCCGGCCCGCCGGACACCGCGTGGCGATAGATCGAGACGGTACGGTTGGCGCTGGCGGTGCCCAGGTGCGCGGTCAGGGTCACCGACTTGCCGTAGGTCACCGTGCCCGCCGACGCCTTGATGGTCAGCGTGCCGGCCGGCAGGTTGCCGGTCGCCAGCGAATGGAACAGCACGCCGTTCAGCGAGTCCTTGGTGACGGCGAAGATGTGCGTACCGTCGCTCGTGTAGAGCAGCCCGCCGTCGCGCAGCGTCTCGGTGGAGCCGAACTGGTAGGTGCGCGTCGGCGCGGCGCCGCCCACCGTGAACAGGCTGACATCCGGGTTGGTGGGCGCCCATGTCCCTCCGGCGATCGTTCCGCCGTCGGGGCTGATTGCGATGCCGACCGGGTAATCGGAGAAGCCGTAGGTCGGGCCCGGGACGTCGAGGTTCGGCAGCGCGAATGAGGTGATCGTGCCGCTCGCCGGGCCCACCAAATACAGCGACCCGCCATCCGGGCTGATCGCCAGCTGCCTGATGGAGTTCGTGCCGCTGAGGCCGACCTTTGAGACGATCACCGTGGGTGTCGCCGGCGCCGTCGAGGCGTCGAGCACCTTGACGGTGGAAGCACCGCTGTCATCGCCCACCACCAGCCAGTCGGTATGTGCCGGCGTCGTTGCGAACGTCGCCCCGTGCATGCGGACGTTGCTGAGCGTCTCGGCGGCCGAGCCGTCGAGCGGCACGCTCGCGAGGTAGCCGAACTGGTCGCTGGTCGCGTACCAGAGCCGGCCGCCGGCGAGGGCGAGGTCGCAGGGCGCGCTGATCGACGCCGCGGCGATCGAGCCGGTCTTGGCCAGCGTGGCGGTGTCGAAGGTGTCGATCAGAGCGGAGCCGCAGCGGGCGACGTAGAGCGTGCCGTTGTCGACGACCATGCCGCCCGCGCCGGACTCGCCGGTGATCGTCGTGACTGCCGATCCATCGACGTTGCGGACAATGATCGACGAATCGCTCGATCCGCCCGTAATGAAGACGTGGCTGTAGGCCGCGTCGTTGGCCACGTAGCCGAAGTTGGTCAGCGACAGCCTCGTCCCGGGGACGGTCTGGGCAGACGCGCCGACGGCGCCTGTGGCCGACAGCAGGGCCGCGGCGCAGAGCGCGGCGAGAAGGGCAGGGCGAAAACGCATGGAACGACACCTCGTATGCAGCAGATGGGCGTGGAGCTTGACTCCAGTGTCCGTGGAGCGACCGCCCGCGGCATCCCTCGACCGGGGGAGTGTCCGCGCAGCAAACGCAGCGACGGGGCCGTCTGAACAAACCCGGTCAGACCCCGTTTTTTCAGCTACCCGCCGAGGCTGTGCAGGACGTCCGCAACCGGCGGCCGGAGCGTCGCGACGTCCTCGGGCAGGCGCTCCTGACACATGACCAGAGCGCTCTCCGCGGCGCGCAGGTCGCGGGCCGCCGCCTCGGCTTCGCCGTCGTTCAGCGCCTCCAGCGCGGCGACGCTGCGGTCGAGGCAGTGGCGGGCGAGCGTGACACCGAGCATCGCCGTCTCCCGGGCGGCGGGATCGGCGGGCAGCCGCGCACCGCTGCGCTGCTCGAACCACTCGCGGATCCGGCCCACAGCGAGCATCAGGTCGAGCAGGGTGTCCGTCCTGGACTGACGGCCGTCCGGTGTCGCGGACTGCGGCGCGACCTCCCATACCGCATCCTCTGCGGCGGTGTCCTCCGCCATCACCAGCGCCGGGCGAACGCCCGAAGCCACGCTCGCGGACGCGATCGTGGAGCTCCAGCTCCGCCGGAGTGGGCGTCTCCCGCCCGTCACCGTCACGCACGACCACCTCGGCGAGGAGGTCGACGAGCACCAGGCTCTCCAGGGCGACGCCCAGCTTCGCCCGTGCAACGTCTCCCGCGGTGTCGCGATCCCAGTCCTCGTCGGCCGACTCGATCAGCCGGATGGCCGTCCCGATCAGGTCGACCAGCGTGCGCCGGCGCGGCGACTCCGGCGCGTGATCGGCGAGCACGTACGCATCGTCGAGCTGCCCGAGGATCTCGGGCACGCCCAGCGTGAGCCGTCGCCGCAGGTGCATGCCCCCAGTATGCCCGCCACGTGGGGATGACCAGTCTTCGATCTAACTTGTCATAACCGGCATTATCGAGCGTGGGAGATCGAGGCGTTCATGTCGGGCTCCGCAACCACACGCTGACCGTGCGCGGGCTGACGGTCGCCTCCGTCGTGCCGACGAGGTCGGCGGCGATCGCGTCCAGATCGACCTGCTCGCGTAGCCGGCTGCTGAAACCGGCCACGGCCGCCTGCGCGTCGTACGAACGGCGGTAGAACCGCCGGTCAACGGCGTGCTGGATCCTCCTGCGCAGCGGCTGGAAGACGGCGGCCACGGCGAGCGTCGAGACGGTCACCGCGAGCGCGCTGGATTGCCCGGCGACGTTACGCAGCAGCCATCCGACCGCGGCGATGCCGCCCAGGTAGACCACAGCCAAGGTCGCGACCAGCGCCGCGAAGACCAGCGTCCGGCGGATGATCACGTCGATCTCGTAGAGCCGGTAGCGCAGGATCGCCGCACCGATGGCGGCCGGGATCAGCGCGAAGCTGATCAGCGCCACCTCCTGGGCCACCAGCAGCAGCGCCGGCGCATCGTCGCGGTTCGGGATCGAGGAACACCGACAACGGCTCGACGATCAGGTACGTGACGGCGACGGTAGCCGCGGCGGCGGCCAGCCACTTGAGCTGCTGGCGCTCCAGCCCGGCGGAGCGGCGATAGCGCACCATCAGGCTGACGGCGGACGCGACCATCATCATCGGCACCACCAGGATGATCAGCCTGAGCGGGTCGAGCACCCCGGCCAGCGCGTCCACGCCCAGCGGGTTCATGGTGTCCGGATAACCGGTCTGGTCGAGCTTGCCGGGCGTCAGCACGATGGTCAGCGTGCCGACGGCGATCGAGACGGCGCTCGTCCAGCCGACCCACCGCCAGCGCCGTCCCGGCAGCCTGCCGTCAGGAAACAGCAGGATCAGGAACGTTCCGGTGAGCCCGATCGCCGGCAGCCACGCGCACGACGCGAGCACCGCCGTGATATCCGCCGGCAGATTGCCGGGCCGGGCGTGGATGCCCGCGTCCGGGTACGCCGTCAGGTCGGCCACGCCCCAGCTCAGCCCGATCGCCAGCAGCAGCCGGCTGATCACGCCGCCGCGGCCCTTGATCGCGATCAGCAGACCGACCGCTGCGAAGCTGAGCAGCGCGAGCACGAAGATGGCGTTGAACAGGTAGCCGCCGCCCGACCAGCTGGCGTTCTCGTCCGACTGTGGCACCGACAGGGCCGTCACGAGGTCGAGCGCGGTCGGCAAGACGCACGTCCCGAAGGCGAGCCATGACCCGGCATTCGAGGAGCGCGCGATCCTCATGCATCCAACTCTCGCAGACCGGCGTTCCGGGAGCGTTACGGCTCGTCGTCGGCGCGATACGGCTTCGACAGGAACTTGGGGACGCACATCGACCAGGCGTCGATCACGTACTCCTCCATCTCCCCCGGCTCCAGCGTGTCCATCCGGGCGACGATCCAGTGGAAGCGCATGTTGTTCTCGTCCGGGAGCATGAACTTGTCAGGTTCCGTGTCCACCAGGTACTGGCGCTCCGACTTCGGGAACCCGAATCCCATCAGCGTCTCGTCCTTGGAGAACGCGAGGTACACGATCTGGCCGACGCGGAACTTGATCCGCCCCCGGACGACCACCTCGTACGACCGCGGTAAGTCCGCCGCGACAGCCCGGACGTCCTCGACGGTGACCATCAGCCGCCGTCGCGCGCCAGCGACGCGACCAGCGCACGCTCCTCCTCGCCGAACCAGGGCGGCTCGCCCGCGATCGCGTTCTCGGCCGGCCGCTCCGGCCGGCTGGTGGCCGGGATGATGACGTGGCAGCGGGGATCGCTGAGCACCCACTTGAGCAGCGCCTGGGCCCACGTGTTCACCCCGAACCGCGCCAGCGGCGCCAGCGCCGAGGGGTCGGGCGGACGCCGCGTCAGCGACCCCTGGCCGAGCGGGCGCATCACGAGGACGCCCAGCCCGAGCTCCTCGGCCAGCGGCAGGATGCGCCGCTCGACCTCGTTCTCGACGGGGTTGTACGGGATCTGCACCTCGGAGATCCGGCCGCTCTGCATCACGGCCTCCAGCTCGTCGAACGCCGACGGGTTCCAGTGGGTGGCTCCGACGATCCCCACGCTGCCGTCGTCGCGGAGCCGCTCCAGGCGGTCGAGCCGCCGTCGCCACTGGACCAGGTTGTGCACCTGGTAGACGTCGATCCGCCGGCCGTACCAGGCGAGGGCGTTCGCGATCTGGCGCTCGGCCTCGGCGTCGTCCGGCGTCCACACCTTGGTGGCCACCAGCACCTCGTCGCGGTGCGGCTCCAGCAGCTCGCCCAGCACCTGCTCCGCGGCGCCGTACATCGGCGAGCTGTCGAACAGCCGGGTGCCGGCTTCCAGCGCGTTGTCGACCACCGCGCGGCTGCGCTCGACGCCGGCGGCGTCGTGCACGTCGAACGTCTGCCAAGTGCCCATCCCGATCACCGGCACGTGCGGGCCGTCCGCTCCGAGCTGTCGCGACTCCATCGGCCGCGACTGTAGCCGCCGCCCGTCCCTACGCGCCGGGCTTGGCCACGGCGGCGCCGTCCGTGCCGGTCGGCACGCCGGTGCGCCAGGGCGCGCGCTTCAGCATGACGGCCATGCAGGTGAAGCCGACGACCGCATTCGAGACCGTCACGGCGACCTGGGTGCCGACGCTGAACGAGAGCACCACCGACTTGGACGCAACGCCGTTGAACATGTACACGAGCAAGGCCTGCTGGGGGCCGACCCCCCCCGGCGTGAACGGCAGCACCGTCGAGAGGCTGCCGGCGACCAGCGCCAGCGCGGCGTCGTCGAGCCCCGCAGGCACGTGGAAGGCCTTCAGGAAGAAGTACATCGCCAGGGCCCGGAGCACCCAGCCGATGGCCTGCAGCAGCACGACCTCACGCAGGAAGCGCTTCGGCTCGGTGAGGATCTCCAGGCCGTGCTTGACCCGGTCCCAGAAGCGGTTCACGTGGTGTTCGATCCAGCCGAGGAACACGCCGATTGAGATCAGCAGCGCGGCCAGCAGCAGGATCAGCACCTTCGCGTGGTCGGCGAAGAACGTCCACTCGAAGGCGTTCAGCCGGCTGGTCAGCTCTCCGCCGAACGGCACCAGGCCCTTGGAGACTGCCCAGATCAGCAGGATCGTGCCGATCACCGCGTCGAACAGCGTCTCCGCGAGCAGCGTCGAGACGATCGTCGTGTAGCTCGATCCCGGGATCGAGCGGTGCGCCAGATACACCTTCATCACGTCGCCGCCGCGGGCCGGGAGCACCGCGTTCAGGCCGACACCGGACAGGTACGCACCGGTGATGCTGCGCCGCCGCACCGCGCAGCCGGGATGCGCCGCCACCAGGATGTTGCGCCAGGCCAGCGAGCGGAGGATCAGGTTGCCCATGTGCAGCGACAGGGCGATCGCCAGCGCGCCGAGGCCCACATCGGCGATGTGCTCCGAAAACGCCGAGAAGGCGTTCCAGAAGGACTCCAGGGAATGCACGTCCACCTATTGTGCAGCCGATGCCGGAACCGCGCCGCGATCCGCGCGCGGCGGCACGGCTATTCGGCTCCGTGAAGGAAGTCTTTGAGCGCGGGGTTCTTGACCTCGAGCTCGCGCAGGGCGCGTGTCTCGATCTGGCGGACGCGCTCGCGGGTCACCCCGATCTCGGTGCCGACCTGCTCCAGCGTGGCCGGATCGCGGTCGCCGAGGCCGAACCGGGCCTCGATCACACGCCGGGTGCGCTCGTTCAGTGAGTCCAGCGCCTCCTCGAGCTGCCGGCGGCGCTCGTCGCCGGCGACGTGATCGTCCGGCCGGGGCGCGTTGACGTCCTCGACCATGTCGGAGAACAGCGACTCGCCGTCGCCCACCGGAGTCTCCAGCGAGACCGGATCCTCGGTCATCCGCTGCAGCTCGATCACGCGCTCCACAGGGATCTCCAGCTCGGCGGCCAGCTCGGCGGCCAGCGGATCGCGACCCAGCGTCTGGGTCAGCTTGCGCTTGGCGCGATGCAGCTTCTTGACGACGTCCAGCACGTGCAGCGGCAGGCGGATCGTCCGGCCCTGATCGGCGATCGCCCGGGACATCGACTGGCGGATCCACCAGGTGGCGTAGGTCGAAAGCTTGTATCCGCGCCGATAGTCGAACTTCTCGACGGCGCGCATCAGACCCATGTTGCCCTCCTGGATCAGGTCGAGCAGCGGTACGCCGGACGAGGAGTAGGCGCGGGCCATGCTGATCACCAGCCGCAGGTTGCACTCGACCAGCCGCCGCTTGGCGGCCTCGTCGCCCATGTCCTTGCGCCGGGCCAGCTCGAGCTCCTCGGCATGGGTGAGCAGCGCGCCGTCACCGATCTGGCGCACATACGTGTGCAGCAGGTCGATCGCGGGGGCGCTCGCCTCGCGCAGATCGAGCTCGTCCTCGACCGCATCCAGCTCTGCGGAGGGCGCGGCGGTCGGCTCGGTCGTCTCTTCGGTGTGGTCGGTGCTCACATGGCCTCTGCGATCGTTGTCGTCGGTGCCAGGAGCGTCACCTTCTCGCCCCCGCTGAATGAATCGGCGGGAACCCCCTTGGTCTTGAGCGCGGATCGGCATGAAGCGGACGCATGTGACCCGATTGGTTTGCGTCTCGTCGCGCGTGGTTTAGCGCGTGCGGGGGATGGCGCAGGCCCGGAAGCCGACGATGATGTCCTGCATGCTGTTCCACCCCTCGTCCGCGCCGGCCGTCCGCAGAGTCACCCCGCAGGACGCCCGGCGAGTGTCCCGTGCGTGCTCGCACGTGACGATTCCCGCCGAGCCGGCCGCCGCCGGATACCGCTATATCGACCTCGGCGGCGAGCGGCCGCCGTTCTACGTCCGCCGGTTCGGCTTCGGCGACCGCAGTGCGGCCGTCGTCCTGGCCGCGCCGATCGAGTGGAGCTCGGGCGACGATGCCGAGCGCGGCGCCCCCGCGCTGGCCCGCTGCGAGCTGACGATCGGCGCGCGCCGGGTGCCCTGGGACGAGCTGCTCTGGTTCGACCTACAGGACGGCGAGTCGCTGCTGCTTGCTCAGCGGGCCGTCGACGCGGTCGTCGAGCTCGACCTGCTCGATCGCGAGACCTGCCCGTTCTGCTGCGAGGCGGCTACGAGGCCAGGCGGCCTTCGGGCGACACGCTGACGCCCGCGTCCTCGAGCCTGCGGCGGATCAGGAACTGGAACGTCGACCACGCCCCGCGGCGCGCGTCGAACATCCGGTAGACCTGCCATTCGGTGAGCATGTTCGCGTCGTCCCGGCGGGCCTGCGCCCAGTCCGCGAACTTCGGCAGCCGGCCGATGCGAACGGCCAGCTCTGAGCCCTGGGTGATCGCGCGCTCCAGGCGCTCCTCCCCCACCGGCACGTCGAACCCGGCCTCCTTGAGCGCGTTGTTCAGCGAGCCGAACGTGTGCCAGTAGAGGGACTTCGACGGCATCGCGCCCTTGCGGGCCTCGATGTCCTTGGCCGTGGGTACGCGACCGAGCTCGTCGCCCAGCTCGCGCAGCAGGCGCAGCAGCTCCTCGCGCGTCGCGAACCGGCGCGGAACCAGCCCGGCCAGCCGTTTGGCGTGGTTCCAGGACTGGAAGTGCTCGATCACGGTCTGCGGATGGACGGTGGTCTTCGGGTCCGCCTCGAACTCGCGCATCGTCGGCGAGCGGCCCAGACGCTCCGCACATGCCTTCAGCTCCTCGAGGATCTGCTCGTCCGAGTAGCGTTTGCGCATCCCTGCCTGGAATGCCTCGAGCTGTTCCCGATCGATCCCCTCGATCGCCGTGTAGACCGTCTTGCGCCTCATATGGCCGCCTTCTCGATCATGCCGCCGTCTCCCCATGTCTCCCCGACCCGGTGCAGCACTAGTTGAACGTCCATTTGGACAGTGGTCGAGCATAGCAAACTGACCGATAACTGCAATCGCACCCGGAGCGTTCTCGCAACCGGTCAAGTTGGCCGGTCGGCCGGAGTGGGATGACACCTGACGGTAGTAGGATACTCGCCTGCGATGACCACGCACTCACGTGAGCGCACCGACGAGCGGTTCTGCCTGATGGTGCAGACGGCCGACCGCATGCGCAACCGAGCGTGGCAGAGCTACCTCGAGACGACCCGCACGACCGAGAGCTACCCGGACGCGGAGCCCGAAGCGTGGAGCCGGCTGCAGGAGCGGCTGGCCGAGATCGACGAGGAGCTCCTGCACGTGCTCTCCGCCGGGTGATCTTCCGGGCCGAGGTCGCCGTCGCCAGGCTGGCCGCCGCCGCGTCCCGCCGCACCGGCTCAGGCGGCGGCACGACGCTGCCCGGGAAGCTGCTGCTGCGGATCTCGCCCGACGCGATCGGCCGGCTGGCGGCGCAGCTCGGCCGCTCCACCGTCGTCTCGGCCACCAATGGCAAGACGACGACGGCGAAGATGGCCGCGTCGGTGCTGGCCGCCGGCGGCGCAGACCTCTGCCGCAACCACGCCGGCGCCAACCTCGATTCGGGCATCGCCTCGGCGCTGCTCACCGCCCGGGCGGGGCAGGTCGGGCTGTTCGAGGTCGACGAGGCCGCGCTGACCGGCGTCGTGCGAGGCGCTCCGGCCCTCGACGCTGGTGCTCGGCAACCTGTTCCGCGACCAGCTCGACCGCTACGGCGAGCTGGAGCTGATCGGCGATCGCTGGCGATCGCTGGTCGCCGGCCTCGCCGCGGGGACGGCCGTCGCCTACAACGCCGACGACCCGCTGGTCGCCGGCGTCGGCACGTCGGCCGCTCGGAGGCTTCGGCTTCGGCATCGAGGACGCGTCGGTCTCCCGCGGGTCGATGCAGCACGCCGCCGACTCGAAGTGGTGCGCCAGGTGCGGCCACCGCCTGGGCTACGACGCTGTGTTCCTCGGCCATCTCGGCCACTGGCGCTGCCCCAACTGCGGCAACGCCCGGCCGGAGCCCGCCGTGGTCGCGCGCGCGGTGCGCACGATCGGGCTCGAGGCCAGCGAGTTCACGCTGGGTCTGCCGTCCGGGTCGGCCGCCGTGCGGCTGCCGGTCGGCGGCCTCTACAACGTCTACAACGCGCTGGCCGCGGCCGCGATCGGCCATGCCCACGGGATTCCCGCGGCCACTGTCGCCGACGGGCCTCGGCCGGTTCTCGGCCGCGTTCGGCCGCGGCGAGCGGATCGACCTGGACGGCCGTCCGGCGCTGGTGCTGCTGATCAAGAACCCGGCCGGCGCCAACGAGGTGATCCGGACGCTGGCCGCCGAGCCCGCGCGCAAGACGCTGGTCGTCGCGCTGAACGACCGGATCGCCGACGGTCGCGACGTGTCATGGATCTGGGACGTCGACTTCGAGGAGCTGGTGCCGCAGGTCGCGCAGGTCGTCGTCACCGGCACGCGGGCGGCCGAGATGGGCATGCGGCTCAAGTACGCCGGGCTCGACGCCGCGGCGATCCGCGTCGAGCCGGCGCTGGAAGCCGCGCTGGACGCTGGGCGCGCCGCCGGCGACGGGCCGCTCTACCTGCTCCCCACCTACACGGCGATGCTCGACCTGCGCCGCCTGCTGGTCGACCGCGGCGCCGTGCGGCCATACTGGGAGGCGGCGTGAGCGTCACCGTCGGCCACCTCTACCCGGAGCACCTGAACATCTACGCCGACCGGGGCAACATCGCCGTGCTCCGGCGCCGCTGCGAGTGGCGGGGCATCGAGTTCGCCGTGGTCGAGTGCGGCCTCGGCGATCCGACGCCGAAGGCCGACCTGTACTACCTTGGCGGCGGCCAGGACCGCGACCAGCTGCTGATCGCCGACGACCTGCTGGCACGCACGGCCGACCTCCGCGCGGCGGTCGACGACGGCGCCGGCGTGCTGGCCGTGTGCGGCGGCTACCAGCTGCTGGGACACGGCTACCGCGGGCACCAGGGCGACGAGATGCCGGGCACCGGCCTGGTCGACCTGACGACCGTGGCCGGCCCGACGCGGATGATCGGCAACATCACGCTGCGCTGCGAGCTCGATCCCGGCGACCAGCGGACGCTGGTCGGGTTCGAGAACCACGCCGGCCGGACGAACCTCGGGCCGGGCGTCCAGCCGCTGGGCCGCGTCGTGCGGGGCAACGGCAACAACGGCGAGGACGGCGGCGAGGGCGTCCACCACGGCACGATCATCGGCACCTACGTGCACGGGCCGCTGCTGCCGAAGAATCCGTGGCTGGCCGACTGGCTGATCGCCGCGGCGCTGCGCCGGCACGGCGACGAGCGCGAGCTGGAGCCGCTGGACGACGGCCTGGAGCTGGCCGCGCACCGCACGGCCGCCGCAATCGCGTAGTCGGGAGTGCCTAGTCCTCCTCGGCCAGCAGGTGGCGCAGGAACAGTTCGGGGTTGTCCAGGAAGTCACGGTAGAGCGCGACCAGCTCGAGATCGTCATACCCAACCTTGCGGTAGCCCGCCTCGCCGAGCTCGTAGATGGTGCAATCCGGGTGCGCGAGCAGGATCGGCGAATGCGTTGCGATCACCCACTGCGCGCCCTTGGTGGCCAGATCGCTGATCCGCAACAGCAGGACGAGCTGGTTCTGCGGCGACAACGCCGCCTCGGGTTCGTCGAGCAGGTAGAGGCCGTTCATGTGGAAGCGGTTCAGCGCGAGCGCCAGGAACGACTCGCCGTGAGACTGCTCGTGGAGGCTCGCATTGCCGTAGCCTCGCGTCCCGATCTCCTCGACCGCGGTCGCGACGTTGTAGAACGTCTCCGCCCG
>CAWEIS010000004.1:0-599268 GCA_963809205.1 uncultured Actinomycetes bacterium
GTCCCCTGACCACCGCCGCCGCCATCGCCGTCGCCGCGGTGATCGTCACGCTGAACATCTTCCTCATCGGCCAGACGATCATGGGATAGCGCCCAAACCGTGCCCGATCCCGCCACCGGCGTCGTCCTGGAGCCGGACTCCGCATACGCCGCGGTGGTCGCCGCGCTGGTCGCGGACGGAGCTGATCCGGATGCCGCGGCTTCGGTCGCCGAGAATCTGGTTGACGCCGATCTGTCGGGCCATCCATCGCACGGCGTCTACCGGCTGACGGAGTACCACCGGGCGTGCCGGTCGGGGCAGGTGGATCCGCAAGGCAGGCCGGTCATCCAGCGGGATGACGGGACGACGATCGCGATCGACGGCCGTCGCTCGTTCGGCCAGGTGGCGGCGCGATTTGCGGTCGACGCGGCCGTGGAGCGATCCGGCCGTCAGGGAGTATGCGTCGCCACGGTGCGATCGAGCTCACACATCGGGCGGCTGGCAGACCCGGCAGCACGGCTCGCCGCCAACGAGCGGATTGGGATCGTGATGACGAACGACTCCGGTGCGAACCAGGTCGTGGCGCCGCACGGCGGGACCGACGGCCGGTTGGCCACGAACCCGATCGCGTTTGGCATTCCCCGATCGCGGCCGCCGCACCTCGTATTCGACATGGCGACCAGCGAGACGTCGCACGGTACGGCTCGGCTCGAGGCACGCCGGGCAGGCGCCGCCGACACCACGGCCGGCCTGCTCCGGCCGCTGGCCGGGCACAAGGGCTACGGCCTGGGACTGGTGGTCGATGTGCTGGCCGGGATCCTCAGCGGTGCCGGCTGGAGCGGCCCACACCCGGGAGACGACTACCAGGGCATCTGTCTGATCGCGATCGATCCGGGACGGTTCTCGGACGGCTTCGCGGCATCCGTCGACGAGCTCATCGGATGGGTGAAGTCCTCGCCGCCCGCGGGCGGCGAGCCGGTGCTCGCGCCGGGCGAGCCGGGGGCGCTGGCGCGAGCCCGGGCAGCCGGCATCCCGGTCGACCCGACGACCTGGGACGAGCTGCAGTCGGTATTCGCCGAGACAGGCGTCGCACCGCCGCAACGGCGCTGAGCGGCGGATCCGCCGGCGCCGGCTTCACGCCGGCGCCGGTCCTCCCCTGGCTAGCGGCTGAGTGGGGATCGCCGCCAGTGTCCAATCGCGCTCGACGTGGATCGGTCGGATGGTGCGGGCATCACGGGCTGGTGATGCGGAAGATGTCAAGCGTGTCAGGCGCGCATCGCAGCTTGGCGTAGTAGACGTCCGTACCACCTGTGTTGGCATACGCGAAGGTGCTCTCGAAATCGATGCCGCGACTGAAGGATTCGAGCGTGGTGGGCGATCCGCCGAGCGGCAGCTTGATGAGCTTCACGCTGCGGCCGCAGGGTCCGAGATTGCCCTCGCCGTAATAGAGCGTGCCATCCGCGGTCACGGCTGCGCCGAACTGATAGCGACCGGGGGCGACGCTCAGCACCGAGGTCGTCCCGGCGGTGATGCTGTACAGCCGGACCCTGCAGGTGATGCGGCCGCAACGCATCCACGTGACGTAGTCGCCGTTGATCTGTCCCGACTCGATCCAGCCACTGCCCCTCTGGGCCTCGTCCAGCTTGCGCAGCTCCTGGGTCGAGGTGTTGAAGATGAACTCACGGTAGTAGTGCCGCGAGCGGCGCCGGAACTCGATCCAGTTGCCGGAGATCGATGGGCCGTACTCGTCACTGCGCGGCGTGTTGACGGTCGCGGGAAGCCCCGCGCGCGTTCGGGTCAGCACATCGAAGAGGTAGAGATTCGTGTGGCCGCCTGGCTTCCATTGCGTGTAGACCACGGTCGTGCCGTCGATCCCACTGCTCCCGCTGAGCGTGCCGGCCGCGTTGATCTTGAATGCAGAGCTCCCGAACTGGCCCGCGAGCGTCGTGGTGATCCGCGGGCGAGCGGTCGCATTCCGATTCCACGTGAACCACGTGTCGGTCGCGGCCGGCGAGTACTCGTTGAGATCCGGCGTGTCCGTGATCTGCGTCTGTGCGAGCTCACCAGTCGATGCCATCGCCATCTCGGGCGCGACGGCGCCCACCGCCGCCAGCACCACGACTCCCGCTGCCCACCTCGCCCACTGCCTCACTCCGACCTCCTGATCGCCACACCTGAAAACAGTACTCATTGTTCCGGCTCGCGAGACTCCGAACAAGTCGTCGAAAACCCGTGACTTGCGCGCGCTGCGTGTCCTCGGATTGGCGGACAGTTGGTGCCAGACTCAGTACGCATCGCACCGGTGCTATTCTGGAAACGCAATGTTGACGGACGCAACCACCGGTGATCGGCGCTCCCCACTCTGGGGCGCAGCGGCTGTCGAGCACGTTGCGCGCAGCGCGACGTCCCGGCTGCGAGAGGCCAGCGCCACGTACGCGTCTGTGGACGAAACCGTCCTGGAGCAGCGCATCTCGACGATGATTCGCGCTCTTGACTGGTCGGTTCGCGAGGGCGAGCTCGAGCGGTTCGAGGATGACACAGCGGCGGCCGTGCGCGAGCGGCTCTCGGACGGATTCAGCCCCCAGGACGTCGTGTTTGCGATGGACGAGATCGAACGCGCGGTCGAGGAGTTGATCGTCGAGCACGACGCGATCCAGGCGGTGGGCAGCCTGCGGTGGCGCATGATCCAACGGGCTCTACGCCACACGGAACGCGCTGCCCTGCTCGATGGCTGGGAACGGCGGGCGACGGCCCCCGGCATCCAACTGTCACCGCGCGAGCGCGAGGTGCTCGGCCTCCTCGCCGAAGGGATGCGCACCCAGGAGGTCGCCGACCGGCTATCGCTCTCCCCGGTGACCGTTCGCACCTACGTGGAGCGCTCGATGGAGAAGCTCGGCGCCCTGACACGTACCCATGCGGTTGCGGTGGCGTTCGCCATCGGCGCGCTGTAGCCGGCGCGGACGAGAACCGCGTAGCGCCCCCGCGCGTCCGGTCAACCGCCGGCGGCGGCGCCGGGCTCGAGTGATCGCAGGCCGGCAAGCCCCGCCCGGTTCCGCACGCCGAGCTTTCGGTAGATGCGAGACAGATGAGCCTCGACCGTCTTCTCGCTTACCCAAAGCGACCCCGCAATCTCACGGTTCGTCTTGCCTTCCGTGACGAGGCTCGCTACCTGGAGCTCAGCCGGGGTAAGCTCGTCCCTGCGGCTCGGATCGCGCCGCAGCACCTTGCCGCTGCGGGCAAGCACCGTGAGCGTCTGCTCCTCCCACTCGGCCGCACCCAGGTCCGCGAACTGTTCTCGCGCACGATCGAGCATCGCCCGCGCCTCCACCCGCGCCCCCGCGCGCAACAACGCTCCGCCGTACGCGAGCTGAGTCCGCGCCGACCCGAACGGGTCGGCGTGCTCGCCGAGATCGAGCGCATCGTCGAAGCGGGCTCGCCAGTCTTCCTCGACCAAGGCCGCTGCACGCAGCGCCAGTGATCGTGGAGCATCGGTTGCCGCCAGGTCAGCCTCGGCCAGCAATGCCGAGGCCAGCGTCGACGCGTCCCCGAGCCGACCGCAGCGAACGAGCGCCTCGACCAGATCGGCACCGACTGCCGGGTGCGTCGTCAGATCCGCAAACCCGCAGCGGCGCTTCGCCTCGAGCGCAGCCCCCAGCAGGTCAGCAGCCACCTCGGGGGAACCGCCCGCCAGCGCATGGAGTCCACGCGCCGCATCGACCACAAGCTGCTGATAGGGAAGCTCGAGCCGGTCGGCGAGCTCCGCCTGACGGCTCAGGAGCTCCTCGTCCAGCCGGCCGCGGGCGGCGCCGATCCAGCTCAGCAGGCTGAGTCCCCAGCACTCGTCGCTCTCACGGCCGAGCGTCCGCGCCACGCGCACGGCCCGAAGGGCATCGGCCTGCGCACCGTCCCACTGCCCGACCAGCCGTCGTACCCAAGCGCGGCTGATCAGCGGGTAGGTAAGGCTGCCGATCGCGGCGTGCTCGCACTCGTCGATCAGCGATGTCAGCACAACCATCGCGCGCTCCGTCCGCCCGGCAAACCCGAGCGCCATCCCCAGATAGGCGCGAAGCTGCAGATCGGACCGCAGTTGAGGCGCGCGCTCACACGCCTCGGCCGCCTCGTCGATCCCGGCGACCGCCTCGGCTGCGCGCCCCAGGAAGACGAGCGACGCCGACCGGGCGATACGCGCCTCCAACCCGATGACGTCATCCTCGGCGGTGACGGCAACAGCGCTCTCGGCCGCGGCCAGCGCCTCCACCGGACGCCCGGCGCGGATCAGCGGGTCGACCGCCTCGACGAGCAGCTGCACACCTCCCGAGCCGATCCGAGCCGCGCTTTCGAGCAGTCGATCGGCCGCCGCGGCGGTCGATCCGCTGCGCGCTTCGATCCTGCCACGCAGCAGATCCGATCGCACCTGCAACGAGCCAGCAGAGTCGCGATCGAGGTGATCCAGCACCCGGCGAGCGATGTCGTCGCGGCCGCCTGCGTGGGCGACCTCCGCTGCCGCGACCAGCCGCCGGGTACGAGCAGCCCGATCACCGCTGAGTGCGGCGGCGCGCTCGTACCATTCGATCGCCGCCGACGCCCCGCCGCGCAGCCGGAGGTCGTCGGCCAGGCGCTCGACCGCCTCGGCCAGCTCGTCGTCGGGCTCGGTCGCCGCGGCCGCGGCATGCGCGATGCGTTCGGTTTCCAGCTCCGGTTCGACACAACCGAGCGCGAGCGCGGCGTGGGCGTCGCGCCGGGAGCTCGGCGCCGCGGATCCGTAGACGGCCGAACGGATCAGCGGGTGCCGGAAGTCGGTCATTCCGTCACCGATCGTCACCAGTCCGGCCTGCTCCGCCGGTTCGAACGCCGCCTGGGTCGTTCCCCGCGCAGCCATCGCGCGGCCCAGAACAATCGGATCGCCCGGGCCGGCGGCCGCGAGCAGGAGCAGCGCAACGCGGCAGTCCTCGGGCAGCCCGGCCGCCATCCGCGCGTAGGTGTCCTCCAGCCGACCGGCGCCTGCTCCCGAAGGCGCGGTGGCGAGCTCGAGCAGCGCGAGCGGGTTGCCGGAACCGCTGCGGAGGGCGCTCTCGAACCCTGTCTCCTCCGCCCCGACGCTCCTCAGCAACTCGACCGACTGCTCGTCGGAGAGCGGCCCGAGCACGACTTCGGGGAGTCCATCATCGACGGGCTCACGCGTAGCGACCAGCAGCGCGAAGCGCTCCGCCGGCGCACGCCGCGCTGCGAACTCGATCGCCTCCCGAGACGCTGGGTCGAGCCAGTGTGCATCGTCGACAACCACCAGCAGCGGCTCTGCCTCTGCGGCTGCACACATGAGGTTGAAGACCCCGACGAGCACCGCCAGCCGATCGGCCGGCAGCGCCGGCCCGACGGCCAGCGCGCTCCGCAGCGCCGCCGCCTGCCGGTCGGGCAGGAGCTCGAGGTCGCCAAGCACGGGGCCGAGCAGATCGACCAGCGCCACGAAGGGCACGGTCGCCTCGGCCTCGGACGCGCGCACCCGGAGGACGCGCATTTCCTCAGCCAGCTCGATCGCGTACTGGAGCAGCGAGGTCTTGCCGATCCCCGGCTCGCCGCGGACGGCCAGCGCCCCGCCGTTGCCCATGCGAACGTCTGCGAGGAGCCGGTCGATCCGCCGACACTCGGACGCCCGGCCGACAAGCATGACGCTGCGAGTCTACAGACAGCCGGGCGATGCCGGGCGATGGTCATGCCGGTGCTCCCCGTGACACGTCATCGCCCGTGACCGGCCCCTTCATCTGCGGCGCGAACCGCTGGAGGAGCAGCGCCGCAACCAGCAGCACCGAACCCGTGACGATGAAGCTGACGGCGCGGGCCATCGCTGTCAGGAACGCGAGGTCGTAGAGGAACAGCTTGCCCAGCGCAACGAACAGGAGGGCGACCCCCACGATTCGAAGTGGTCGCCGGTCGCCGCGAAGCGACACGACCACCAGCGCCAGTCCGATCAGCACCCAACTCACGGAGACCGCCACGTGGCCGCGCTGGAACGCGTCGTTGACGGCCCGGCCGGTGGTCGCCGCCACGCCGATCTGGAACACGCCGAGGATGGCGGCGGCCAGCGCCCACAGCGCCAGCGCACAGGTCGCCACCGCGAAAGCGAACGCGACACGCACGCCGCCCACCCGCCACCGCTGACCCCGGTGCACCGGAGCCGTGGCGGCAGCCGTCACGAGGGCGAGGGCGGTCACCGACGCCACCGCGGCTACGAGATTGCGTGCCGGCGTGTGGTTGGTCGTGAACAGCATGTGAGGCGTCTCGTATGCAGCGAGCACGACCACCGAGGTCAGGCCCGCCACGAGCGCTGCCAGCTCGCGCAACGGATGCATGTCGAGTCGCCTCTCGAGCACCGCCGGCCGCTGGACGACGACGCACGACGCTGCCGCGCTGACCGCCGCCCACACCACCAGCGGATACTGACCAGGCAACGCCAGCGTCGCCAGCCAGCCCATCAGCCCGGCGGGCAGCCACATCGCGTACGCCCTGAGCCGAGGGTCGAGCACGGCGGTGGCCAGCAGGGAGGCGGCGATGACCGCCAGCGCCAGCGTGCCCCAGCCGCTTGCCTGGCCGTGGTGAACGATCGCCCGGTCGGACCGGTCGAGGCTGACCACCCCGAGCAGTGCCCCGGCCAGATAGCCCGCGCCAACGGCGAGCAACGGCCGCTCGCCGATGCCCCGGCGAACGGCCGTGACGTGCCCGGCGCAGGCGTACGCGGCGACCACGACGAGCGCGACCCACATGGCGCGATGCTGCGTCGTGACCTCGCAGACGAGGTAGCCGAAGGTCGCCGCAGAGACGAGCGCGACATACTCGACACCGGGCACGCCCGGCCGGCGCAGTGACCACGCTCCCACACACGCGGATGCGACCAGCAGCGCCAGGCCGACGACGCCCTCGCGCTCGCCGAACTGTCCACGGGCGATCGCCTCGACCTGCGCGGCCGAGGCGGCAGAGACTGCGAGGCCGGCGCTCCAATAGCAGGCAGCGACGAGCACGGCAACCTGATCGTCGAGCCACGTGACCATCCACGGCGAGCGGCGGAACACGAACATCGCCGTGCTGAGGGCGGCGTACGCGCACACGGCCCACTGCGCGTCGAGCGACCAGACCGGCAGGTACCCCAGCGCGAGAGCGGGCACCAGCCAGAGCAGCCGCAGATCACGGGCCGTGCCGAAGCGGACGCCGTAGCAATAGACGCTGCCCGCGATCGTGACCGCAACCAGCGCGATCGCGCCATCCGTGGAGCCGTGGCCGATCCGCTCGAGGTGGCCCGTGCTGCTGGCCGTGAGGATGATCGTCTCGGCGACGGCCAGCGCGAGGTACACACCCGACGCAGCGATCAGCCGCAATCGCCGCGTGCTCCTCCTGCGGAGCAGTCGCTCGGCGAGGGCGACCATCACGACGGACTCGGCCGCCCACGCGCACACCATGCCCGGACCGCCGAACAGCAGGCCGGTCGCGGTGGCCAGTGCTGCCAGTCCGAACCCTGCAAGGACGTCCTCGAGGTCGGCGTGCCGGCGACGGAGGAGCGCCGGCGAAACGGCGAGCAGCCCGTAGGCCACAGCAACGCCGCCCAGCACGACGCCCGCCAGCTGGCGCCCGGCGACGATCCGATCACCGGCATACAGGAAGCTGGTGGCGAAGGCCAGTGTGAGGCTCGATCCGAGCAGCATCCAGCCCTGCTCCGAGATCCGCTCCCGCGACGACTCGCGGAGCTCGAACACCATCGCCTCCGCAGTGAACAGGCACCAGAAGCAGGCGCCGGCCAGCACGGCTACGGATGGACCGGGCTCCGCGGTCGCATACAGCGGCACGATCGTCGCCGCGGCGGCCAACCAGATCGACACCACCAGCCATTCCCACCGGTAGCGGAGGTAGAGGGGAAGCCCGGAACACGCGATGACGAAGCTGAACAGCGCACCGGCGCCGGTCACGCCCTGGCTGACCAGCGTGGGCGCCAGCATCGCCGCGACGATGCCGAACATCGCCAGCGGCTCCTGGTCGATGCGCACGGCGAGTGCGACAGCGAGCGCGGCGATTCCACCGGCGAGCACCAGGCCGAGCGGCTCGCCAATCAGGTGGTAGACGGCGATCGACGCCCAGAGGCTCGCGTACAGGCCGGCGATGCCCGCACCGCCGGCGCTGAGGATCGCGTCTGCGCGCACCTTGCGCCGGTCGAGCTCGAACGAGAACGCCAGCAGTGCGAACGACGCCAGGCTGCCAATGCCGACCCGCATGCCGGGCGTGATCCAGCCCCGACTCGAAGCCATCACGAACAGCAGCACGATGCCGAGCACCGTGGCGATGCCTCCCGACCAGGCGAGCGTGCGCGCCGTGAACACCCACTCGGCGAGCGCCGACCAGTCGATCGGATCGCGCCGGGTCGGGGCCGGGGCCCCGGTCGTCTGTGCGGGCCGCGGTGCCGCGGCGGCAGGA
Organism: uncultured Actinomycetes bacterium; assembly: GCA_963809205.1. Classification (GTDB taxonomy): domain Bacteria; phylum Actinomycetota; class Thermoleophilia; order Gaiellales; family JAICJC01; genus DATLLN01. The sequence continues at coordinate 8,434 of CAWEIS010000004.1, forward strand.
CGGCGCGTCGTCGGGGGCGGAAGCGGGGCTACTCGGGGCGCGGGCGGTGTGGCGGCGCCGTGCCGGATCTCGCCGCCCATCAACGTGACGGCGCGCTCCAGCTCGCTCACGCGCTGCGTGAGCGTGGTCATGTGACGGGTCAGCGCCTGCAGTCCCTGGGTGTTGTCCGTGTCGCTCATCACACTCGTCCTCGCTCGATGGATCTGACACACCAACGGTTGCCGAGCTATCGACGCCACGCGACAGGGGAATCCCCAGGGGTGCGGATCCGGCCGGCGGTGACGGGCCCGCCACGGCCCGCCAGTTCACCAGCCGTCCATCGCGGGTTCTCCCCGACGCGCCGACCAAGAAGCTCAGCTGGAACAGCTGACACGGACGCACGGCGAAATCCGGCCGGACGTCACTGATGGCCGCCGTTCGAGTGGAGCAGCTGGCCGGTGATCCATCCTCCCTCGGGGGAGAGCAGGAACTCAACGAGGTTGGCGCTGTCCTGTGGCAGGCTGGGCCGGGCCAGCGGGATCTCTCTGGCGAGCTGGTCTCGGAGGTCGTCGGTGATCCATCCGGTCTCGGTCGGCCCCGGGTTCACGCAGTTCGCGCGGATTCCGCGCGACCCGAGCTCGGATGCGGCGACTTTGACGATCCGGTCGAGAGCGCCCTTGCTCGCGCCGTATGGCACGTTGTCCGAGAGCGCATCACTCGTGAACGCGACCACGCGCCCGTCGTTCCCGGGCAGCCGGTTGGCCAGCTCCTGAATCAGCCCTGCGACCGAGCGTGCGTTGACCGCGAAATGCCTGTCGAATTCCTCCGCGGAGGTGCGGAGGAGCGGCAGCTCGACGTCCCTGCAGTGCGACGCTACGAGAGCCGTGAACGACCCCAACCGGGCCTCGAGTTGGTCGAAGAGCAGCGCCGGCGCGGCCGGATCGGCCAGATCCACCTCGACCAACTCCGCCCGGACGCCGAGCTCACGCAGCTCGGCAGCAAGCTCCGATGGTTCCCCATCGTCGCCGGGCAGTCCCGACTCCCTGTCGGCCGGCCGCCAGCAGCTGAGACCCACATCCCAGCCGGCTGCGGCGAGCGTCCTCGCGCAAGCGGCCGCGATTCCGGTGCGACGACCGGCACCGGTGATGAGCACGCTCGCCATCGTCAGAGCGTATCCAGTCGCCGGCTTTGCGGCAGGAACGCCGGAGCCGGCCGCTTCGGGCTAGTCCGAGCGCCGGCTCTGCAGCGCCCGGCGGGCGTCGTCGAGCAGGTCGACGAGCGCACCGAGCAGCTCCGCCGCGGCGTTGCTCAGATCCCGCAGCGAATCGTCGAGCCCCCTGCTCTGCGATCGGTTGTCATCGTCGTGACGGCCGTTCATCCCTGGCAGGATACCGCGCCGGCGGCATCAGCCGAGCAGGCGGACGAGCCCGCGTCCGATGAAGAACAGCCCGCCGGCGGTGAGCAGCCCCACGGTGAATCCCCGACCGCGGTGAAGGATCTGATCACGCACGGCGGTGAGCCCGCGCTGGGTGGGACCGGGGGCAACCCTGGTCAGCGCGACGGGCACCCAGGCGGGCATGGAGACCAGGCCGACGAGCACGAGGACGAGCACGACTTCGGCAGCGATCTCGACGTCGGCGGCCGAGATCTCCTTGGCGGCCGGTGCGATCAGGGCCAGCGTCGTGACGTTCGTCGCCATGGCGAACACGCCGAACGCCAACGCCGCCCCGCCCTGGCGCGCACCGATCGCACCCTGGTCGTCACCACTCGTGCGACTCGGTGACCCACCCCTGCGCCGTCCCGCGACGAGGACGAGAACAGCCATGTTCACCAGGATCAGGCCGAGAACGAGGTCGAGCGTCGCGTCGAGGTGCGGCTCGGTCGGGAGCGAGATCGCGCGTCCGAACAGCACGATCGCGACGACGATGACGAGCGTCGTGAAGACCACGCCGGCGGCGTAGCGCAGCGCTGCCCGCGCGCCGGCGGGGCCGGCGAGGAGCACGGTTTGCTCAGTCAGCATGACCGGGCTGATCGCCCCGCCGAGCCCGAGTGGGATAACGACCGCGAGCGCCGCCAGCACCGGCCGGACTCTAGCCCGACCCTCGGGCGGGTTGACTCCGGTGTCCAGGGGAGTACGCTCGGGCTAGCTACGGGGGAAACGGATCCGCGTAGCTGGCTCCGGGGCGGGCGGTGTATCCCTCGCCCGCCTCGACCCATCTCGTGTCGCTCACGCCGCAGGCTCGAACTTGGCGGTGAAGTGGCGAAGCGCGGAGGGCTGTGAGACGATCCGCATCCCGCCGAGCCGGCCGGCCCGCTCGGCGACCGCGGTCACCACCTCGATCGCATAGTCGATGTGGCTCTGCGTGTATGTGCGCCGCGGGATCGCCAGCCGTACCAGATCCATCGCGGCCGGCTGCTCTGACCCGTCCGGCTGGAGCCCGAACATCACCGTGCCGATCTCGCAGCCGCGGATGCCGCCCGCCTCGTACAGGGCAACCGCGAGCGACTGCCCGGGGTACTGAAGCGGCGGGATGTGAGGGAGCAGGGCGCGCGCGTCGAGGTACACAGCGTGGCCGCCGATCGGGCGCACGACGGGGATCCCGGCGCGGTGGAGCGCGTCGCCCAGGTAGGCCGTCGAACGAATCCGGTAGCGGAGGTAGTCGTGCTCGACCGCCTCGGTCAGGCCTTGGGCGATCGCCTCCAGATCGCGCCCGGCAAGCCCGCCGTAGGTCGGGAATCCCTCCGTCAGGATGAGCAGGTTGCGGCAACGCTCGGCCAGGTCGTCGTCGTCCATCGCCAGCCAGCCGCCGATGTTCGCCAGCGGATCCTTCTTCGCCGACATGGTCATGCCGTCGGCCAGCCCCGCGATCTCCCGCACGATGTCGGCGACGTCCCGGCCGCCCTGGCCCTCCTCCCGCTCACGGATGAACCAGGCGTTCTCGGCGAACCGGCAGGCGTCCAGGAAGAGCGGCACCGAGTGGCGGTCACACACCGCCCGCACGTCATGCAGGTTCTCGAGCGAGACCGGCTGCCCGCCGCCCGAGTTGTTGGTGATCGTGACCATCACCAGCGGGACGCTGCCCGGCCGGTCGCCCAGAAAACGGTCGAGCGCCTGGATGTCCATGTTGCCCTTGAAGGGGTGCTCCTCCTGCGGCCGTCGCCCCTCCTCGATGACGAGGTCGACGGCCTCGGCGCCCGTGAACTCGACATTGGCCCGGGTCGTATCGAAATGCGTGTTGTTGGGGATCGCCAGGCCCGGACCGCCCACCGCGGAGAACAGGATCTTCTCCGCCGCCCGGCCCTGGTGGGTGGGGATGATGTGACGGAACGGGAACAGCTCGCGCACGGCCTCGGCGAACCGGTGCCACGAGGGCGAGCCGGCATAGCTCTCGTCTCCGTGCTGGATCGCCGCCCACTGGTCGCGGGACATCGCGCCCGTGCCGGAGTCCGTCAACAGGTCGATCAGGACGTCGCGGGCGTCGAGTGCGAACAGGTTGTAGCCCGACCGGCGGATCGCCTCGCGCCGCTCCTCCTCCGTCGTCAGCCGCAGCGGCTCGACGGAGTGGATCCGAAACGGCTCGATGATCGTGCGGAACCCCACCGCACGACAGCCTATCCGTGAACCCAGTGTTCGAGCATGGGCCGTGCAGCTCCCGGGGTGCCCGGATCAGGAATGCGCTCGCAGGAAACTGCGAACCTCGGCATTAAAGCTGTCTGGGTCCTCGAGGTAACACTCGTGGCCCAGCCCGGAAAGCACGACCAGACTCGACGTCGGAATGCGCGGTGCAGGTCGTCGGCCACGGTTAGTGGGGAGACCTCTCGTCCGCGTCGCCGTGGACGACCAGCGTCGGAACGCAAATCGAGGAGAGCGCGTCCAGTCGGAACGACTCGGGTGGATCCGCAGAACGCCCACACCCGGGCGCGTCCCAGGCGACCACCGTGAACTCATCCTGGAGAGCATCAAGCTGATGCTGCCAAACGCGACCGTCGCTCACGGCCCAGTGCACCAAGATGAGAGGCGGCCCCTTCCCGACTTGCTCGAAGCCAATCCGGATTCCGCTGACCTCGACCCACCGCACGGAAGGAGACTGTACGCCTCATCGAAGCAGATGGCCGCCCGCACCAACGCGTCGCGGTCGAGCGCGACACGCTGCCTGGTCAGTACTGCGGCGCCTGGTGTGTCGTACATGAAGATGACATCGATCCCCACCGTCTTGTAGATAGGCAACGACAGGAGGATGATCGACGACGTGAGCAACCTCGACACCCGACCGACCGGCCGCAACCAGGAGGTTGTCGAGCGCGCGTTCCTGATCGCCGACGTGCGGGGGTACACGCGGTTCACCCGACTGCGGGGCGACGCCGAAGCCGCGCGGTTGGCCGGCGCGTTCGCCGATCTCGCCCGCGACGCCGTGACCGCTCGGGGCGGCACCGAGGTCGGCTTGTGGGGCGACGAGGCACTCGCCGTGTTCACGTCGCCGGCACAGGCCGTGCGGGCGGCGATCGACCTCGTGGCCGCCTGCGCCGAGGAGGTGGAGGTCGACCCCGACCTGCCGCTGCTGGTGGGTGTGGGGATCGACGCCGGTGCCGCGGTGCCGCTCGAGGACGGATTCCGCGGCGCTGCGATCAACACAGCCTCCCGGCTCTGCTCGCAGGCTGCTGCTGGTCAGGTGCTGGTCACCGCTGACCTCGCCGGGAGCCTCGGCTCCGTGCACGGCGTCGACTTCTCGCCGCATGGCACGGTCGAGCTGAAAGGGTTTGAGGCGCCGGTCGCATTGGTGCGGGCAAGCGCCGCGGCGCGTGACCCGGCGCGCTGGTCGGCCTCGTCGGATCATGATCGTCAGCTCGACTCGATGCCGCCGGAGCTGGATCTGGACATCCCGCTGGCAGGTCGGGAGCGTGACTTGTCATGGCTGCGCGGCACGTGGCGCCAGGCGCGGCGTGGCGATGGCAGGCTGGTGTTCGTGTCGGGTCCGAGCGGCATCGGCCGCACCCGGCTGGCCGCAGAGCTGGCCTCCGTCGCCGGCACCCACGGTGGCGTGGTGCGGTACGTCGGGGCCGGCGGAGCCGCGCAGGCGATCGCCGCCTCCGAGCTCCGTGCGGCGGCCTCGGCCGAGCACCCCACGGTGCTGATCCTGGACGACATGGATGTGCTCGGTGAGGGGCTGGTGTCGACCATCGAGTCGCTGTACACCTCGATCGAGACACGGCCGGTGCTGGTCGCCTGCCTGATCGGGGAGACCGAGACGATCCCCGTTGTGACCACGCTGGTGGAACGTGCGGACGTCGCCGGCGATGGCCACCTGGTGCTCGCCCCTCTCGACCAGGAAGCCGTCCGCACGATCGCCGAGCTGTACGCCGGCGAGAGCACGGGGGACGTCTCGCTTGAATCTCTGACCCGAGCATCACAGGGCAACCCGGGACGGGTGCACGAGCTGATGAGCGAGTGGGCCGAGCGCGAGGCCGCCCGCCGGCTGGCGGCAGCGGCCGAGTGGCTCTCGGCGGAACGCATCGACCGTCAAACGGGTCTGGAGTTCGCGAACAATGTGATCGGTCTGAAGCTGGCCCGGCTCTACTCGGCCGACCGGTTGGCCGGCGGGGAGGCCGCGACCTTCTGTCCTTACATGGGCCTGGCATCCTTCGACCAGGGGCGCTCACGCTTCTTCTTCGGTCGCGAGCAGCTCGTCGGCGAGCTCGCCGCACGCACGGTCGGCGTCGGGGTGCTGGCGGTGATCGGTGCCTCGGGAAGTGGGAAGTCCTCGGTGATTGCGGCCGGACTGGTGCCGTCGCTGCAGGCCGGACTGCTGCCGGGGAGCGAGTGCTGGGAGTCCGCGTCGATCCGCCCCGGAAACGAGCCGGCCGCAGAGCTCGATGCGGCGCTGGCCCATGCGAGCGCCGACCGTCGGCTGGTGCTCGTTATCGACCAGTTCGAGGAGCTGTTCGCCGTCGGCATCGAGGAGGCCGAACGATCGGCGTTCGTCGAGGCGCTGATCTCCGCGGCGGATGACCCTGACCGGTTCGTGGCCGTGATCGGGCTGCGAGCGGACTTCTACGGCCACTGCGCCGCGTACCCGGAGCTGGCGCGGTTGATGGCGTCAAACCAGGTGCTCGTCGGGCCGATGCGAGAGCCGGAGCTCCGCCGCGTGATCGAGCTGCCGGCCCGCCGGATGGGCGTTCGCGTCGACTCGGCGCTGGTCGACCGGCTGGTGGGCGAGGTGGAGGACGAGCCGGGAGGATTGCCCCTGCTGTCGACGGCTCTGGTGGAGCTGTGGGAGGGGCGCAGCGGCGGCTGGCTGCGGATTTCCCAATACGAGAGCGGCGGCGGCGTCCACGGCGCCGTCGCACGGCTGGCGGAGAGCTCCTACCAGCAGCTCGACGAACGACAGCGGGTCGCGGCTCACAGCCTGTTCCTCCGTCTGGTGGCGACGGGCGACACAGGCATCTCAGTGCGCCGCACCGTCCATCGCTCCGAGCTCGGGATGGCGCCGGACGCCGACGTGACAGCGGTCGTCGCGAGGCTCACCGACGACCGTCTCCTCACGGTCACCGACCACACGATCGAGGTCGCGCACGAGGCGTTGCTCCGCGAGTGGCCACGGCTGGTGACCTGGCTTCGAGAGGACGATCAGGGCCGTGAGCTCCGCGAGCACCTGACGAACGCCGCCAAGCAATGGGAGGCCGCGGAGCGCGATCCGAGCGAGCTGTACCGCGGCGCCCGCCTGACGACGACGCTTGACTGGTCGGCCACGAGACGCCACGAGCTCAACGACGTCGAGCTCGCCTTCCTCGCCAAGAGCCGCAGCTACGCCGAACGGGAGGCCGACCGCCAGCGGCGCACCAACAGACGCCTCCGCGTGCTGCTCGCAGGTCTCTCGCTGGTGCTGGTCTGCGCGGTGGTCGCCGGTGTGGTCGCCTTCTCGCAGCGCAGTCGCGCCGAGGAGCGCGGCCGGCTGGCAACCGCTCGCGAGCTGGCTACGGCGTCGCAAGCGAACCTCGAGGTCGACCCCGAGCGAAGCCTGCTCCTTGCCCTGGCTGCCGCGCGAACGACGCAGCAGGACGGCGACGTGATCCCTGAGGCGACCTCTGCGCTGCACAGCGCGGTGAGCGCCGACCGGACGCTGCTCAGGTTCAACGGCTCGATCTCGTCCAGCCCGGACGGCCGCATCATCATCAACCTGCGTAGGGTCGACGGTGGAAGCGAACTGATCATGCTCGATGCAGGGACGCTGCGGCGCCTTGCCACGCTTCACTCGCCGCCGCTGATCGATGCCCAGTTCAGCCCTGACAGCCGCAGGCTGATGGTCGCGACCGAGATGGGGACGCTGCTGTTTTGGGATACGCGAACCTGGAAACGGCTGCCCCCGATCAACCTGAACCGACACGTTTCGCTGGGCGGAGCCGCATGGAGCCCCGACCTCCGAACGGTCGCCCTGGCCGGCGACGATGGAATCGTCTCCCTGGTCGACACGCGCTCCGGTCGTGAAACGCGGCGGCTCAAGCGTGACGGTGCCGGATACCTCTACGTCGCGTTCAGTCGAGACGGCAAACGAGTCGCCGCAACGATGAACTTCGGAGGATTCACGGTGCCCATCTGGGACGTGCGCAGCGGTCGCCAGGTCGCCCACCTGGCCGTTGACGGTCCGAGCTTCGGCATCGCATTCAGTCCCGATGGTAGCCGGATCGCCACCACCGGCAACAACGGCAGCGCCGATGTCTGGGACGCGAACACCGGGCGCCACATGCTCGCGCTGGTCGGACATACCGGCTTCGTCTGGTATGTGGCCTACGACGCCGACGGCCAGCGGATCGCAACCGCCGGAAACGACGGCACGGCGCGGATCTGGGACGCAAACGACGGACAACAGATGATGGTGCTCCACGGCCACGCAGGCGACGTCTATGGCGTCCACTTCAGCCCAACGGGCAGGTGGCTCCAGACCTACGGCGCAGACCAGACCGGACGCATCTGGGACATCTCGCCGGGCGGCGGCCACGAACTCCTCACCCTGGATGGGAGCGAGGGGTTCGAGACGGTCCAGTTCAGCCCCGACGGAAGCAGGCTATTGGCCGCGCAGTTCGACGGAGCTGCACGCCAGTGGGATTCGGCTACCGGCCAGGATCTGTCGGCAGTCTGGACCGGCGGAGGCGGGGCAGCCTTCTCCCCTGACGGCCGTCGCTTCGCGACCGGGGGTTGGCCGACGGTCTGGGACGCCGGCTCCGGGAGTCCCGTGCGCGACCTGGCGCTTCGGCACAACGACGCGCATTGGACGTCCAATATCGCCTACAGCAGGGACGGGTCACTGATCGCGGGCGCGCTTGGTAACACCACACCGGGCACGGGCACCGTGGCGGTCTGGGAGGCCGGCTCTGGACGGCGGGTCGCGACGCTTGGCAAGCCGCAGGGCAAGTACGACGCGGTGAAGCAAGTCGTCTTCAGCCCTGACAGCACCCTGTTGGCGGGTATCACCGAAGCCGGCCGACTGCACGTCTGGAGGATGGCCGGTGGACGCGAAATCCTCTCACGCATGGTGGTCAATGGCGGCGGGAATGGCGTCTCGTTCAGCCCCGACAGCGCGCTTGTGGCGGCGTCTGGATCAACGGGTGTCAGTATCTGGAACACCGCCGACGGTGCCCGAGTTGCACGACTCCCAGGGGCGGCCAACGTCCAGGCCGTCCAGTTCAGCCCGGATGGAACAGAGCTTGCGACGGGCGGTCAGGACCAGACCATCCGCATCTGGGATGTCAGCACCAACCGTACGATTCTCACGCTCACCGGGCACTCTGCCACCATCAACAGCGTCGCGTTCAGCCCCGATGGCACACGGGTGGCAAGCGCGAGCGACGATCGCACCGTACGGGTATACGACCTCGACACGGAACGCCTGATCAGGATCGCCCAGTCGCGGCTCACCCGCCATCTCACGTTGGCTGAGTGTCGCCAGTACCTGCACACGGACTCCTGCACCAGTTCCGATGGAGGCGCGCATACTGCCCAGCGGGGATTGTGGACGACCAGCGCGACCGACGACTCCGCGCCGGTGGGCGCATATCGGCTCACCGTGCTCCCGAGTGACTTCCCCCCGGGCTATGAGGCCGCAGAGGACCGGATCGGTGTCTACACCCTGAGCCTCGAGATGGGTCGATGGCGCCTCTTCCAACTGAAGCCATCCGGTGAGACGTGGGAGACGTCAGGGACGTACCGGGTTGGCCCGGGGCGCCGGCTCTTCCTCACAGACCGCGGCGATCCCGGCTGCTACGGCATGGCGATGTCGGCGAACTGGTCTCGGGCTGGCACGTTGCTCTCGTTCAGCAACGCCCGCGCGACCATGACGCCGACGTGCGAGCCGGGAGCTTCCAACACCATGCGTGCGCGCGGGCTGTTGGCTTCGCGCCCGTGGTCGTCAGTGGTTGTGTGATCCGCGGCGATGCGGCGGGCACGATTCGAGCCGGTTTCGAATGGGCCGTGCAGGTCTCGAACCTGCGACCTTGGGATTAAAAGTCCCCTGCTCTACCAGCTGAGCTAACGGCCCTGCGCGCGATTGTAGGCGGTGGGTGGGGGGCGCCCGCCGCGCGGACCCAACCCTTGACGCCGCCGCACGATGGCCGATACCCTCGAGCCGCAATCATGGGGACTGCGAGGGCGATGGCAATGCGGCTACGGATCGGTGCGTGCATGGCAACGGCGATGGCGCTCGCGCTGGGAGGCGCGGGGGTGGCCCGGGCGGCGACCTGCGATCCGTAGGAGCGAGAGCCCCGTGCTGCGCGTCGGCCACCGCGGCGCCGCGGCGCTCGCCCCGCAGAACACGATCGAGTCCGCGCGGGCCGCGTTGGACGCCGGCGTCGACATGATCGAGTTCGACGTCTCGCCCGGGCTGGTGGTGGCTCATGACCCCGGCCACCCCGGCCCTCGGCTGGACGCCTTCCTCGACGACCTGGCACGACTGCTACCGGGCGACGTCGGGCTGATGGTCGACCTGAAAGCGACGGGCTACGAACTGGCGGCGCTCGAGCAGTGCCGCCAGGCGGGGCTGCTCGACCGCTGCCTGTTTGCGACGCTGGAGCGCCACAGCGTGCGCGTGCTGCGCGGCAAGGTGCGCACCAGCTTCAGCTTCAGCCGCGGATCGCCCGGCCGCGCGCTGCCGCTGCTGCGGCTGACCGTGGGCGACGTCTGGCGGCGCTCGGGGGCGGACGACGCGACCGTCCGCCACACGCTGATCACCCCGCGCCTGATCGACATCGTCCACCGCCAGGACGGCCGCGTGTTCGCGTGGACGGTGAACACCGCGGAGGGAGTGAGCCGGATGCGCGAGCTGGGCGTGGACGGCATCATCAGCGACGACCCGCGGCTCCTCAACGGGGCGTGAGGGACTTCACCCGTCGTGAAACTTTTTTGCGGCCGCCAACGTATAAGCAGTACGAGGCACGTTCGATGAGCGATCCGACAACAACACCGGGCATCCGCTTCCTCCCCCTGACGACTGCCGCGGCGTGGCGGTCGTATCTCGAAGCCACACAGGATGTCTCAGCGGACCGCTATCTCCAAGTCGAGCAGGCCGCGTGGGAACAGCTTCAGGCGGCCCTCGCCACACTCCCCTCCAATCCGGTCGGGGCCGCCTGACGCCATCCCGGCCGCTCCCGGGCGGCCGGTATCCTGCGTCCCGCGCCCCCATCGGCTAGTGGCCTAGGCCTCCGCCCTTTCAAGGCGGCAACACGGGTTCGAATCCCGTTGGGGGTACTGACAACCCGCAGTGTCAGGGCGATTCCGCGGGCTGTGGTGCCAAGCTGGGTGCCGGCCGCCGCCGCCGTCGGTCACCTGCTTCGTCCTCCGATGGCGTGAGACACTTCGGCGGTGGAGCCTGAGACCCGCTACGTCCGCAATGGCGGCACGGCGATCGCCTATCAGGTACTTGGAAGCGGCGAGACCGACCTCGTGTACGTGCCGGGTTTCATGTCGAACCTGGTCTTTGCGTGGCAGTACCCACGTTGGCGCGACTTCTACCTGCGCCTGGCGCGGTCGTTTCGGCTAATCCTGTTCGACAAGCGAGGCACCGGGCTGTCCGATCATGGCGGCCAGTTCGCGACACTGGAGACCCGGATGGAGGACCTGCATGCTGTGCTCGACGCCGCCGCTTCGGAGAAGGCAGTCATTCTCGCGTCGCATGAGGGGTGCGGAATGGCGGCGCTGTTCGCCGCGACCTACCCGGAGCGCGCTCGCGCACTTGCGTTGTTCCATCCGTCGGTGCGTGGCCTCGTCGACGACGACCCTGACGAAGCCGCATCACAGCTCCGCGATCTACGCGACCGATGGGGCACTCAGGAGTTCGCGGACGAGATCCTGCGCGACCTCTGCCCGACACTCTATTCCTCTGAGGACGAGCGGCGACTGTTCGCCAACTACCTGCGAGTGGGCGCCACCCCGGCCGTCGCGTATGCGCTCAACCGAGCGTTCAACGACACTGACCTGAGCGACCTGCTGCCCGCCGTGCGCGTGCCGGCGCTGATCCTCTACCGTGCTCTCGAGCGGGAGCCCGCCGTCGAGTTTGCGAACCGCATCCCCGGCGCTCAGGCGACGCAGGTCAGCGGCAACGACTATCTGGAGATCTTCCTCTCTCCAGAGCTCGTCGACGAGATCGAGCTGTTTGTCGCCGGCGTTGCGCCACCGGCAGTTCCGGAGCGGGTGCTTGCCACCGTGATGTTCACCGACGTCGTCGGCTCCACCGAGCACGTGTCGGAGCTCGGTGACGCAGGCTGGCGCGACCTGATCGCGCGTCATAACGCGCTCGTGCGGCGGGAGTTGAGCAGGTTCCACGGCATCGAGCAAAACACGGCCGGAGACGGCTTCTTCGCCTCGTTCGACGGACCCGCGCGGGCGATCCGGTGTGCCGAGGCGATCATCGACGGACTCGAACCGCTCGGCCTGCAAACGCGCGTGGGCATTCACGTGGGCGAGTGTGAGCTCCACGACGCCAAGCTTGGCGGGATCGCGGTGGTCGTCGGCGCGCGCATCGGAGCGCTCGCCGGTCCCTCCGAGCTGCTCGTCTCGCAGACCGTCAAGGATCTCGTAGCCGGGTCCGGCCTGGCCTTCGACGACCGGGGAGAGCACGAACTCAAGGGCGTCCGAGACCGGTGGCAACTCTACGCCGTGATCGATCCCCTCTCCTGAGCGTGAGGAACCACGAGCAGCCCGCGGCTGCGATGCGGGAACTTTCCATGCGGCGTGGCCGTCATGGACAACATGGACGCGACCAAGTCGACCGGTGCGATCTTCGCTGTAATCGCTGCTGTACTGACGACGATGGGTTGCGGTGGTGCGGGTTCGAACCACTCGGCACCTGCACCGGCCGCCACAGCGCTCGTCATCAACGCCCGCAACACCGTGGCCGGCACCGCCGTGCTGACGCTCCGCTGCGATCCACCCGGCGGCACGCTCCAGGACCCGGCGGCAGTGTGCGCTCGGTTGTCTCACACTCCGCCACGAGTTCTCCTGCACCCTCGAGCATTTCGCTGCCCGGGCGGGCCGCTCGCACCGTGGGATGTGTCTATCAGGGGGCACGCGGGCGACCAGCGCGTCCACGTCGATCTCGCCACCTGCGTAACGCCACAGATACGGTTGTTCCGTCTGCTTGGGATCAGCCCGCAGCAGCTCGTTCGCGCTGTCGACGCGGATCGCTGACGCGGGTGTCAGACGCCCGCGACCGGTGGAAGCCGACGACGTCACATCTCGGCCGCCGTGGCGCAGCCCTTGGCGGTGCACAGCTCGAGTGCGATCCTGGCCTCGGTCGCGCCCGCATCGGAGTCGCCCGCCGCAATCAGCGCACGGGCGAGCGTCATGCGGGCCTCGGCGTCCAACAGCACCCAGTCCGCGGAGGACGTCAGCTCGACGGCTTCACGGGCGAACCGCAGGGCGCCGTCGACATCGCCCTCGGCCAGGTGCACCTCGGACAACGCCAGCGCCGGCAGCGTCCGCTCCTCGAGCCCTCCGAGGGTCGCTGCGACGTCGGCTGCGACGACCGCGTCGGCCCTGGCGTCCTCGAGGAACCCCAGTCGCGCTTCGGCCACGGCCAGGAGGCCCCGTGTCACGGCCGCGTTCCCGATCTGGCCCCGGCGCTCCTCCTCCGAGGCGATGAACCCGAGCAGCGTCCGCGCTTCGTCGAACCTGCCGGCGCGCACCAGCGCCTCTGCGCGGTTCCGGTCGGAGCGCAGGAAGTGCGTCCGGCCGAGATCGACCTCGATCTCCCGCGCGGCGTCGAGCATCCGCCACGCATCGTCGGCACGGCCCGCAAGCACCGCGAGCATGGCCTGGCCCTGCATCAGCTCGGCACGCACGGTTGGCCGCATGCCGATCTCGTCGATCAGCCCGCCCAGCAGGCGCTCGGCGTCCGGGATGGGTAGCGGCGACTCCACCGCCGCCGCGTTCAGAATCGCGACCGCCCACACCGAGTCCTCATCCGCAGCCCGCAACGTGTCGAGCGCGCGGACCACCGATGCGAGCGCGTCGGCGGAGCGCCCGAGCGAGTACTCGCTCTCGGCCCGGGCGCACAGCGCCGTCGCCAGTGCGCGCGGGTCGTCCAGCTCCTCGAGCTCACGGAGCGCGGCGCTCGTCTCGGCGATCACGTACTCGTCGGAGATGGTGAGCGGTGCGGCCTCGGACGCTGCGCCGAGACGCAGAATGCGGGCACGCAGCTCGACCGCGCGCAGGCCGTGCTCGGCCGCGAGCTCCGCGCCGTCGTCGAGCAGCCGTTGCACTTCCTCGTTCGGAAGCAGGTTCCAGCCGGCGGCGGCGAGCTCGATCATCGACCCGGCTCGCAGGGGGCTCGCGGCCGGAAGCAGGTCCAGCGAGCGTTCGAGGAACGCGCGCGCCGCAACGGGATCGCCCATCGAGTCGGCGCGCCGTCCTGCCGCCGCCAGCCGCGCGCCGGCATCCTCGGCGAGCCGCACTGTCGTCTCGTCCTCGACGCCGAGTTCCGCCCGAAGCCGGCAGGCGCATTCCATGTGGTGGCCGCACGCCGCGTCGTCGCCGCCATTCGCGTCGAGCCAGCGAGCGAACTGCATGTGCAGCTCGCTGCGGCGCTGCTTGGGGATCAGGCCGTAGGCGGCTTCGTGCAGCAGGGTGTGGACGAACTGCTGCCGACCCGGAGCCGTCGGCTCGATCAGCTCACGGTGCGAGAGGCTGTCGAGCTCGGACCCGACATGCCTGCCCGCCAGCGCCTCGACGGGGGCCACCGAGAAGTCCCGGCCGGCAACGGCTGCGATGCTCACGACCTCGCGCTCCGGTTCGGGCAGCGCCTCCAGCCGCGCGGCCAGCAGGACCTGGATCGACCGGGGCAGCCCATCCGAGTGCGGGTCGTCGCCGACGAATGCCGCGAGATGCTCGGCGAACAGCGGGTTGCCCTCGGCCGCCTCGATCACCCTCGCAGCCTCGTCATCCGGCAGTGACGGGCTGGCGAGCGTGAGCAGGCGCCTCGTCTGCCCGTCGTCAAGTCGCTCGAGGACGAGTGTGCACGCGTTCGTCCCGGACCCCCAGGCGCCGCGCCGGTCGGCGAACTCCGGCCGTGCCGTGCAGACCACCAGCAGGGGGTTCCGCCCGCCGCGGTCCACGAGCTGGTCGACGACGTCGAGCAACGCTTCCTCGGCCCAGTGAACATCCTCCAGCACGATCAGCACCGGCCCGACGGCCGCCATCGCACCGATCAGGCGTGAGAGGGCCCACGCCGCATCGGGGCCTCCAGCTGCGCCCAGCGGCGCAAGGCACGCGGCGACCGCCACCGTGTCGGGGTGCCCCGCCATCAGGACGTCGACCTCCGCCGCGGTGATGCTGCCACTCGAGGTCGCGCCCCGAACCGCCTCGACCAGCGGCTCGAGCGATGACGACACGCTGGTCGCCCGGCAGTGCCCGACCAGCAGCCGGACATCGTCACGGAGGCGGGGCAGCTCGGAGACGAGCCGGGACTTCCCGATGCCCGCCTGCCCGAGCGTGGTGACCAGGTGCGGCCTGCTCACCTCGGCGGTTCGCCCGACGGCCCAGCGCAGCAGGTCGAGCTCCGACTCGCGGCCGACCATCGGCAGATCGAGCCGGCGCCGCTGTGCGACCGCTGCGGTGTCGACCGCCTCCAGCCGCCACGCGGTGAGCGGCTCCGACTTGCCCTTCGCCGGCACCGCCGCCACAGGCTCTCCATCGACCGCATGTGCGACCAGCGCCCACGTCGCCTCGCCGACGAACACCTCGCCGGGCGGCGCGGCCTGCTCGAGCCGGGCAGCGATGTTCACCGCGTCGCCGACGACCAGGGACTCGGCGAGCGACGCGTCCCCCGCCAGCACCTCGCCGGTGTTGACGCCGATCCGAGCATCGAGCTCGCCCATCGCCCGCACCGCATCGCGCATCTCCAGCGCCGCCCGAACCGCGCGGAGCGCGTCGTCCTCGTGCACCACCGGCACGCCGAACACGGCGACCAGGGCATCGCCGATCACCTTCTGGACGGTGCCTCCGTGGCGCTCCACCGGCTCGCGGGCGACCGCGTAGAACCGTGCCATCGTGTCGCGGAGCACCTCCGGGTCGAGGCGCTCGCCGAGCTCGGTCGACCCGACGACGTCGCAGAACAGCACCGTCACCGTCTTTCGCACCTCGGCCGCGACGGCGAGCGGCGCCCCGCAGGAGGAGCAGAACCGGGAGCCGACGGGTACGGACGCACCACACTGGACGCAGGTGTTCATGCCCAAGTGTCTCATGTGGACGGATGCAGCGCTTGAACGCCACATCAGCCGGAGTGGCATAAGCACGGCTAGAGTCGCGCACGATGACGGCGGTAGCGCCGACGGCCGAGCGCTGATCGCCTTCGGGCTCTCTGGTTGATCCGCGAGGTCCCGCTGCGCCAAACGATCGCGTCGTCTCCCAAGGTGGGCGAGTCCTTCGCCAGGCCCACCGAGGCGAGCTCGTTCACCGAGCTCCAGGCACAGGCCAGCTCGCTTGCCCGCCGTGAGAAGCGGCGGATCGTCTACGAGCGGCTGAACCGGCGGGCGGGGCTCGACCTGACCCCAGGAGACGTGGCTGCTGTTCCGGCTGGCGGAGATCGGATCGGCGTCGGCGGCCCAGCGGGTCGGCCGCGACCGGGAGCGGCTGCGGGATTCGTTCCGGGCGCTGGTCGAGCGCGGGCTGGTGGTGGCGGACAGCCCCGATCCGGAACGCGGGATCTGGACGGTCACCCCGGCCGGCAGTCAGGTGCTCGACCGGCTGGGAGACGCCCGGCGCGCGGGTGTCACCGAGCTGCTGGCGGACTGGTCGCCCGAGCTGCACCCCGACATCCTGCAGTTGATCGACGAGCTCAGCACGAGCCTGGCCGAGGAGGCGCCACACGACGCGGAGCAGCCGGTGGCCACCTGACCGCCGAGCAAAGACCGGGGGAGCCGGAGCGCAGCTCCCCCGGTCTCGGCGGATCAGACCACCCTGCACTCTCCGCGCTTCTTGCCACCCACGACGTTCGGCGACCCCTCGGAGTCACCGACCTGCGCGTGCGGGCTGTTGTTGAAGCACGTCAGGTCGCCGTGGATGTGGTTGGTCACGATCTCCATCGCATCCAGGTCGCCGAAGCGGTTGTCCCAGAGGTGGACGCTGCCGCCGACGTGGTTGCGGATGAATCCCATCCAGCAGCTGCGCACACCCGAGATCCAGACGCTACCGCCGATCCAGCTGTCCTCCTGCGTGTAGTAGTAGGGACCGCCGAACAGGGCGGTCGACGAGCAGTCCATGCTGGCGCCGCCGCCCTGGATGCTGATGTTGTGCTTGATCGTGTTGCCGTGCATGATCACGGCGGCCGCGCCGTTGGTCTTCAGGCTGCCTCCGATGACGTCGTCGGAGGTGCCGCTGCAGCCGGCCGACGGCGCACAGCCGAAGCCGAGCACGGCGCCGCTCCCGACCAGCAGATCCTGACCGATGTGCACCGTGCCCATATGGATCGAGTCGAGGATCGCGTGGTCAGCCAGGACGAGGTTGCCGCTGATCGTCACGGTGCGGTTGTCCGGGATCGTGCAGAACCCGGTGATGCGGAGCGACTGGTAGTGGCCCGACGCGACGTTGCCCGACTTGCAGGTGGCGTGGCCGAACCCGCCGGACGTGCCACCCGCGCTCGCGCTGGACGCGCTCACCAGTAAAACGGCACCGACGACGATCATCGGAGCCAGACGTCTGAGTGCCTTCATGGGCACACCTCCCACACGGGCCGCTCCCCCAGTGGTCTGCGGCTTCGCCGCGACTTTACCCATCCGCACCAGCTCTGAAAAGCGCCGTGCCTACACCCGGCGCATCGGTGGGGGCCGCCGCCCCACCCGATGCGTCCGGCTCAGTAGCCCGCGTAGGCCCGGGCGACCTCCGAGTTGCACGCCTGGAGCTTGTCGACTCCACCGCCCGACGGTGCCGACTTGAAATCGGCGAGCGTCTGGTCGTACCCGATGTCGGCGATGGACACCTGGGTGCCCGCGGGTGCCGCGCTGGCGATGACAGCAGCCGACGTGGTGCGCGGCGCCGGGTCGGGGAACTGCCCCGCCGACACGGAATCCTGGGCGAGATGACCGGCCACGAAGCAGCCGGCGCCGACCGTGGTCGACGTGAACCGGCCGGGATGGCCGGCGTTCACGCCGTGGCAGGTGCCGCCCGGCCGGACATCCTCGCCGGACGTGGCGCCCAGCTTGACGCCCTCCCGCATCGAGATGCCGCCGACTCCCGAGATCACGACGTGGTCGGAATCGGCGCAGTGCGGCGTGAGCGCGACGGTGCGATTGCCGTTCTCGCCGTACAGCCCCTCGGCATAGAGGTAGTGGATGCCCGAAGCCGATCCGTCGGTCTCCAGCCGCAGCGCGGTGCCGCCTGACGTCCAGATGTCGCCGACGAAGACGTGCGACAGGGAGGTCAGCTGGTTCGGCCCGTAGCCCTGCGGGCTGCCGGTGTTCGTGTGATGGCGGTAGATGCCGTATGAAGGCGACTGCGCCAGCGTTCCGTGGCTGACGACGGCCGCCGAGTTGGTGACCTGCGACTGGATGGTGTGGAACCACTCGAGCTGCCAGTGGGACGTGCCGATCAGGAAGAACGCGCGCCTGCTCGAGCCGCGCGGAGCGCCGGTGGCCAGGTCGATCTGGAACCGCCGGCGGTCGATCCCGGACAACGCCGCGCCGGTCGCCCGGCCATGGGTGACCGTGACGTTGGTCAGCCCGCTGAGGTCGAACATCGAGCCGTTCTGCTGCCAGCCGTAGACCAGTGTGATCCCGTCGTCGACCTCCAGCCGGGTGTTCGACAGCATCTTGATCGGTGCGGTCAGGACGACCCGGTTTGCTCCAGCGAACGCCGGGCTGGACTGCGAGCGGACGATCCGGACGATGCCCTGCGAGGCGTTCGCCCCGAGGCCGGCCGTCGGCCCGTTGCGCTGCACCGGCGGATCGAAGTCGCGCTTCTTCTCGGCGGCGGCGAGTGCCGCGTTGATCGACGACGACGTCACCTTGGCGACGTCGAGATCGATCTCGCCAGGCACGGGCGGCCGGGCGAACGCCCCCTGGGCGACAGCCAGGATGCACGCCCCAATGGCGAGCAGCAGGGCGGTTTTCAGTGTACGGCGACGCCGTACACCGCGGTACTGGTGCTTCATTTGAGATGACCCCTCGTTCAGCCGCCGACCGCCGCGTTGGCAGCGGAGGCGCGTGATCCCTTGCCTTCAATGGATCGGCGCGAACGAGGCCTGGCTGCGCCCGGAATGTGGTAATCCGGGACGCGCGCGAGGTGAGCCTTACTGACGCGATGTGGTCATCGCGAAAGCACCGTTTCAGTGTTGACTATGGCCCGACGACGAACACGGCGGAGCGGGCGACGTCCCGGTAGCCGTCGTCGAGCAACAGGCGCATCTGGTACCGGCCGGGCTTGAGCGGCCAGGGACCACCCGAGCCGGCGTCGAACGTCAGCTCGCCGGCGGGGTCCGTGTGCGTGTACTCGTAGGCCAGGTAGTAGCCGTTTCCGCAATAGCCAACTGAGCAGTTGGCGGGATGCTGGTGGGCGTCGCCGGCTCCCGCCCGAAACAGGCCGATCCAGTCCCAGTGCATCCCCGGATCGTTCTTCCAGCGCACCACGATCGGCTCGCCCGGCGCGTACGACCGGCTGGCCGTCGCGATCCACGGCTTCGCGGCAGGTGCCTTCACCCATACGCCCATGCGCGCCGTGACGCGGCCTGACGCATCGGCCAGCACCGCGTCGTATGCGCCCGGAGACAGGTTGGCGGTCGGGAAGACCGGCGTGCCGTGCACCGCCCCGCCGGTTGGCTGCGACAGCAGGGCGGCCGAGGTCGGATCCCCGGCGTGCACGATCGCAACCTGGTCGGCCGCCGTTCGCGTGCCAAACCAGACCTTAAGCGGGTCACCGCGATCGATCAGACGCCGGGTGACGCCGACGAACGCCGGCGGCGCGGCCGGCGCCACGCGGAATGTCGACACCACGCCGCGGTGGTCGGACGGCCACGGCCCGACCGCGACATCGACATCGGCCCCACCCGGCTCGCCGACGATCCGGCTGGCGGTCGTCCGCACCGGCCCCATGTGGAGCACCCAGTCGATCCGGTCGAACACCTCGTGCGGGTCCTCCTCCGGGCCGCCGGGCGTCCACGTGAAGCCCGGCACCGCGATCGGATCGGGATTGATCTCGCGGTACGAGTCAGCGAACCCCACGCGCTGCAGCGCCTCGCTGACCGGCCATTTGACCGGGTAGGGCACGTCGCTTCGCACCGCCGCCACGGCCGCCGTCCAGTCGAGCGACGACGGTGAGTTGAAGTCGCCGGTCAGGAATACGGGGACGCCGGCGGCGGCCAGCGGCGGCAGCTCGCGCAGCTGGTCGGCGATGAACGGCAGCCGGGCCGTCCGCTCGAGCTGCAGTACCTGCTGCAGCGTGCCGCCGTCCCGCACCAGGTACGGGCCGTACGGATCGGACGGCAGGTGGGTGTTGGCCAGGGCGACATAGCGGCCCGGCGAGAGCTCGGCGTACACGTAGACGCCGTTGCCGCCCGACGGATCGATCAGCGGGTAGCGGGAAATGATCGACGTCCGCGGGCTCGCGTACCACCCGAGCAGATCCGCGATCGTCTGCGTGTTCATCTCCGGCTCCTGCAGGCCGACGGCGTCGGCGCCCGACCGCTGGATGGCGAAGGCGATCTTCTGTAGCCCGCGCACGCAGCCCGTCTCGCGGTGGCAGAACTCCCGGGTGCGCAGATTCAGCTCGTCGCCGCCGTGGAAGATGTTCTGCGTCATCACCTTCAGGGTGACGTCGGGCGGCGGCGGGTCGGCGCCTGCGGGCGCGGCGGCCGACGCACCGGCAGCGAGGACGGCCAGAAGGGCAAGCAGGAGCCTCTGCGTACGTGACACCCGCCGAGGCTAGAGCCAAAACGGACGCGGGTCAATGGGGACTATCGTGCGCGCCGGTGCGCCAGCTGCTGGTCGACATCTCCCCGCTGCGCGACTCGGTGGCCTATCGCCGGCTGTGGTTCAACGATCTGCTGTCGGCCGGAGCCTCGCAGGTCTCGGTCGTCGCGCTGCCCTACCAGGTGTACGCGCTGACCGGCTCGTCGCTGCTGGTCGGGCTGATCGGGCTCGCGGCGCTGATCCCCCTGCTGGTCGGCGCCGTGGTCGCCGGCGCCATCACGGACTCGTTCGACCGGCGGCGGCTGCTGGTCGCCAGCCAGCTGGTCGCCGCAATGTGCTCGCTGGGGCTGGCGCTGCTGGCGGCCGAGGGCACGCCGCCGCTGGTTGCGCTGTACGCGCTGGTCGCCGTGCAGGCGTTCGCGGCCGCCATCGAGTCCCCTGTCCGCAACGCGGTGGTGCCCGGGCTGGTCGGACTCGACCGCGTCCCTGCCGCGTCTGCGCTGAACCAGACGGTCGACCAGCTGTCGGCGATCGCCGGTCCGGCCTTCGCCGGGCTGCTGCTGGCCGCCGTCGGACTGACCACGACCTATGCCGTCGCCGCCGTGGTGTTCGCAGTCGCCGTGATCGCAGCGGCGCTGCTGCCGGCGCTGACACCGCACGGCGGCGGGTCGGCGCCGGGTCTGCGGGCGGTGATCGACGGCCTCCGCTTCGCTCGCAGCCGGCCGGCGCTGCTCTCGACCTTCGCCATCGACCTGAACGCGATGATCTTCGGGATGCCCCGCGCGCTGTTCCCGGCGCTTGCCAAGAGCACGTTTCGGGTCGGCCCGGGAGGCCTCGGGCTGCTCTACGCCGCGCCCGCCGTCGGTGCGCTGATCGCCGCCGTCGGCAGCGGCTGGGTAGGGCGCGTGCACCGCCAGGGGGTCGCCGTGATCGGCGCCGTGATCGTGTGGGGCGCGTCGATCGCCGTCTTCGGGCTGGTGCCCGGCGACCTGTTCTGGCTGGCGCTGCTCCTGCTCGCCGTTGCCGGGGCGGCCGACGTCGTCTCCGCGGTATTCCGCAACACGATCATGCAGCAGGAGGCGCCCGACCGGATGCGCGGGCGGATGGCGTCGCTGCACATCGCCGTCGTCACCGGCGGCCCGCGGGTCGGCGACCTCGAGTCGGGCACCGTCGCGCGGCTCACGTCGGTGCAGACATCGGTCGTCTCGGGCGGCCTGATCTGCATCGCCGGAGTGGCCGTGCTGCACCTGATCTCACCGGCGCTGGCGCGGTACACACGAACCTCACAGGGTGATCCAATCGTCCCCCAACAGGGGGATGCAAAAGTAGCTCTCGACGAAGACGGCCAGGAGAGAGATCGATCGCAGACACCCTCTCCTGACTGACAGCCACGAACCGACCGTCCGTGGCAACCGATCGCAGCCGGGGTGCGACCCCCGGTGATCCTCCCCCTCCAGCCGCCCGGTAAGACTCCCCGCTTACCGGGCGGCGGTGTGCTGGGCGAGCAGCTCCTGCATCGTCAGCGCGTTGACCGGCGCCTGGGCGATCTCGCCGCCGGTCACCGTGTCCACGCTTCGGCCGTTGTTGTTGAACATCACCCACACGCTCTCGGCGCGCTGCTCGAGCTCGCGCAGCGGCTCCACCCACTCGCGCAGCTCATCGTCCGAGTACAGGTAGTCGAACCGCTCGGACGCACTCCCGCCGCGCCGGTTCCAGGTGGCGGCGTTGCGCCCGTGCAGCCGCAGATAGGCCTGGTCGCCCGTCTGCCCGACCACGGTGGGCGCGACGTTCTTGGCGTCGGTGCGGGGCGCGTCGACCATCACGTAGGTGGCGTCGATCGACTCCAGAAACGAGAGCGTCTCGGCAACGACCTCGGGCTCCAGCCAGCTGCGGTGCCGGAACTCGACCAGCATGCGGTGGTCACGCAGCTGCCCGCGCGCCCACTCCAGGTACTCCAGCGACTCCGGCTTGCGCACCATGTACGGCGGCATCTGCATCAGGATCCCACCCAGCCGGCCGGCTTCACGCAGCGGGTCAACCGCGTGCAGGAAGCGGTCGAAGACCTCGGCCCGTTGCTCGCGCGATGGATGCGACACGCGGCCACGCTCGTCGTACTCGAACAGCTCGCGCAGGTCGGGCGGGAGCTGCTCCGCCCTGACCGGATGCCGCGTCATCATCGCGAACGCCTTGGCATGGAAGATGAAGCCGTCGGGAGTGCGCCGCGCCCACGCGGCGGCCGTCTCCGCCGTGGGCAACGCGTAGAAGCTGGCGTTCAGCTCGACCGTGTCGAAGCGCTCGGCGTAGTAGCGCAGCCGCCCCTCGGCGGACTTCGCCCAGTCCGGGTACCAGAGAGCCGAGAGCGAGTCGTCGGCCCATGAGCAGGTGCCGACGCGGATGCTCACGCCACCCAGCCGTCCTCGGGCTGGATCGGCAGGCCGGCCGCGACCCAGGCGTACATCCCGCCGGCCAGGTTGACGGCGTCGTATCCGGCGTCGTGTAGGTGGTCGGCAACCACGCCGCTGCGCGATCCGCTGCGGCAGACGATCGCCAGCCTCCGGTCGCGCGGCAGCTCGTCGAGCCGCCCGGCGAGCTCGGTCATCGAGATCCAGGTGGCCTCGGCGATGTGCCCGGCGTCCCACTCGTCGGCCGTGCGCACGTCAACGGCGATCATGCGGTGGCCGGCCAGCGCCATCGGCGACCTCGGCCGCCGACACCTCGGGTGCGCTCACGCGCGCACCGCCGGCTCGCCCGTCTCGAGCGGCAGACCCAGCTCGCCCCAGGTCTTGACGCCGCCGTGCGTGACGTGGATCACGTCCGGGAATCCGCCACGCTGCAGCAAGCCGACCGCCATCGCCGACCGCTTGCCGCTGTTGCAGATCGCCGCCACGGGCAACGCGCGGTCGAGCTCGGGCATCGCGTCGATCAGGTCGTGGTAGGGCATGTGCGTCGAGCCGGGGATCCTCGACTCGGCCCACTCGTCGTCTCCGCGGACGTCGAGCAGCTGCAGCTCGGCGTGGCCCTCGAGCAGCTCGGCCAGACCGGGCACGTCGACCTGTCCCAGCGACTCGACCGGCAGCGACGCCGCTCGCCACGCCGGGAACCCGCCGGCCAGCGTCGCCGCGGCCGCCAGGCCGACGGCGCCGAGCAGCTCGGCCATCCGGTCGGCCTCGGCGTCGTCCTGCCCGATCAGCAGCAGCTCCGCTCCCGCCGAGGCGAGCCATGCGGCCTTGGTGCCGAAGCCGCTCGAGCCGAGCGTGACGCCGACCGACCCCGCCGCGTGCCCGGCGGCGTAGTCCTCGGGCGTGCGACCGTCGATCATCAGCCCGCCGGCGGCGGCACGCCGGGCGAACCGCTCGGCCGTCAGCCGCTGCGGCCGGGGCCGGGCCGCGCCGCCCGTCGTCCGGTTGGTCTCGGCAATCTGCTTGAAGTTCGGAGGCTGCGGCGGCAGGGCGGTGACCATCGCCTCGACGAACGGGCCGGGCTCGGTGATCTGCAGCAGCGAGTTGTGGGCGCGCTCGTAGCCGACGGTCGAGGACGTCTTCTCGCCCATCCGCGCGCTGCCGCACAGCGAGCCGCCGGTGTGGCCGGGATGAACCTCGACGGCGTCGCCCAGCGAGACGATGCGCTGGAGGCTGGCGAACAGCTCCGCTGCGCCCTCGCGCTTCTCGACGGCCAGGTCGGGGCGAGCCGCGTCGTTGACGAAGAGGCTGTCCCCGGTGAGGACGGCGACCGGGTCGTCACCGCGCAGCCGGTCGATCACCACGATCGCGGAGTGCTCCGGGCGATGGCCCGGGGTGTGCAGCACCCGCAGCAGCACCGAGCGGCCGACGGCGATCTCGTCGCCGTCCTCGAACGGCGAGTGCTCGTACGTCGCGCCCGCCAGTCGGTGCACCCAGACGCGCGCGCCGGTCGCCTCGACCAGCCGGCTGCGACCGGACACATGGTCGGCATGGTTGTGCGTCTCGATCACGTGGCCGATCCGGAAGCCGTGACGACCCGCCAGCTCCAGGTACTCGTCGATGGCCCATTTCGGGTCGACGACCGCGCCGTCGCCGGCCCCGGTGTCGGCGATCAGGTAGGACGCACA
Source organism: uncultured Actinomycetes bacterium (assembly GCA_963809205.1). GTDB lineage: Bacteria > Actinomycetota > Thermoleophilia > Gaiellales > JAICJC01 > DATLLN01. The sequence continues at coordinate 32,882 of CAWEIS010000004.1, forward strand.
GCCGAGATCGCCGTGGAGCACCTGTCGAAAGAACATGTCGGCAGGTTATCCGACGCGGAGTCGCTCAGGCTGGGCCGGGCCGGGTGGCCCCGACGTACGTGTCCTGGAACCACGCCAGCGACAGCGGCGCGATGCGGACGACGTCGCCGGTGTGCGGCGCGTGGATGACGTACCCGTTCCCGATGTACATGCCCACGTGGCCGAGCTTGTGGAAGAACACCAGGTCGCCGATCTCCAGATCCGCCTGGGAGGCGACCTGCGGGCCCAGCGCGTACTGCGCGGCGGCGAAGTGGGGCAGCGAGTAGCCGTGCTGCGCCCACAGCCACATGATCAGGCCGGAGCAGTCGAATCCGGTCTCCGGCGACGCTCCGCCCCACTTGTACGGGACGCCGATCTGGCGGAGCGCGTCGAGCGCGACCTGGTCGCGCAGCACGGTGCCCTTGTCGCCCTTGTGCGCGCGGCTATCGGCGACGATCCACTTGGCGGCCTGCAGCGCGAGCTTCGACTGGCCAATCGTCGACGCCGCCTCGCCGGCCGCGATCTGGTTGCCCAGCAGGTCCATCAGCAGGCGCCGGCGGCGCAGCTCGTGGTGGATCTGCTTGCGCTTGAGCACCAGCTGCTCGCGCTCCTTCTCGGCGCGCGCCTGCGCGGCCTCCAGCGCGGTCTTCTGGTCGATGATCTCCTGGCGCAGCAGCGTGATCTGGGCGACGGCGGTGGTCATCGCACGGTCCAGGCGCGCCTTCAGGTCGAGTCCCCCGGTGAGATCCTCCAGCGACCCGGCGCCGAGCAGGATGTCGGACGTCTGCGGGGTCAGGCCCTTGTACTTGGCGACGACCAGGATGGCCAGCGACTTCTTGTGCGCCCGGAGCTGAACCTGGGCGTCGTGCAGGCGGTGCTTCGCGTAGACGATCTGGCGGTGGAGCTGCTGGAGCTCCCAGACCGTCTTGTTGTACTCCTCGGTGAGCTGCTCGGCCCGGTGGTCGAGCTTGCGCACCTCACGCGTGACCTCTTGGTAGTGCTGCTTGGTCGCGTCGAGGGTCGGATCTGCCGACGCCGTGTTGGCGGCCGCTGCGAACAGCAAGGCCGACACCACTGCCGTACCCCCCAGAACACGCAGCAACCGGCTCCTGCCTGCCCGGTGCATACGTTGTCAGTCGGCACATTCCGGCGGTTCCTTGAGGAATCACCCTCAAGCTGGGGAGCATCCCGGCCGACAACCGCACCATGCAGATCACCGTCTCGTGTCATCGGTGCGACCACGCCAAGCGGCCGCTCACCCCCTGCCCGGTGTGCGCCGCTGCACCGCTGGCCGAGCCCGAGCTGCAGGCGTGGCGGATCTCGCTGCACGCCGAGGCGCTGACCAGGATCACGAATACCCCGGATCACCATCGTCTGCCCGACGAGGTCGAACGGGATCTGACGCCGCAGCGCGTCGTGCTCGTCCTCGAGGATCACTACGTGCTGGATGCGGCCTCCTACGCTGAGGTCGAGCGGATGCCCGCCACGATCATCCCGCTCGAGCCGCCCGTCCCGGCGAGCGACGCGAAGTCGTTCGACTGGGAAGAGGACAGCCCGAGCTGGCTACGTCGCAGCGCGTAGGTCGAGCAGCGACTCGGGGAGCTCCAGCGGCTCCACGCTGACGCCGCGAGCCTGCATCTCGGCAAGCAGCGCGTCGTACGCCTCGGCCTCCTGCGGCACGGACGGCGCCCAGGCGTTGAGGTAGTAGACGGCGGCGACGCCCGCCTGGTACAGCTCCTTCAGGCACCCGAAGCACGGGCGCAGCGTCGAGTAGCACTGCGAGCCCTGCACGCTGTATCCGATCTTTGCCGCCTGGAGCAGCGCGTTCTGCTCGGCATGGACGCAGATGCAGACGTCGTATCCGCGCCCCTCGGCGTAGTCCTCTGGGTGGGAGCAGCGGTGGCATCCGCCCTCATCGCAGTTCGGGAACCCGGTCGGCGTCCCGTTGTAGCCGGTGGCAATGATCCGCTGGTCGGAGACCAGGATCGCGCCGACGTGGCGGCGCAGGCAGGCGGCGCGCTCCCGCGTTGCCACCGCGAGCAGCATGAAGTACTCCTCGCGAGTTGGCCTGACGACGGCATGCCGGGCATTGGTCGACACGTGCGGCGAGTCTAGTCGCGGTTGACTCGGTGCCCGGAAGCAGGTGGGATTGCGCCCTGGGTTCTGGCAAACCGAAAGGGGCAAGAGCTCCTGCCATGAGCGAGCCACCGGAAGTAGCCAACGCTGCCGAGCTGGTCGAGCCGGGCATCTGGCACTGGCTGGTGCGAAACAGCGCCATCGGCGGGTCGCCGTCGAGCAGCCATCTGATCGAGTACGGCGGCGACTGCGTGCTGGTCGATCCGGTGCGGCTCGCAGACGAGGCACTGGCCGAACTGCCGCAGCCGACGGCGATCGTGCTGACCGCCAAGTGCCACCAGCGAGCGGCGTGGCGCTACCGACGGCAGTTCGGGATCCCCGTGCACATGCCCGAGGGCGCGTCGCCTGCGGACGAGGAGCCGGACGCGCGCTACGACGACGGCGATGTCCTGCCGGCCGGGATGCGGGCGGTCCAGACGCCCGGCCCCGAGCCGATCCACTACTGCCTGCTGACCGGTCCGGCGGAGGACGCGCTGATCTGCTCCGACCTGCTGATGTACACCGACCACCTGCAGTTCGTGCCGCTGCGCTTCCACGACGACCCGGACGCCACCCGGGCGAGCGTGCGCGGGCTGCTCGACCTGCCGTTCGGCCTGCTGCTGCTCGATCACGGGCCGCCGCAGCGCGACCCCAAGCCGCAGATCGAGATGGTGCTCGACGACGATGGGCGGTGACGGGATCGAACCGCCGACCCCCTGCGTGTACACCACGACGACACACTGAGAGTCCGCTGGGTTTGGGCACTTCGGACGTGGCCGTGCCGAGACGATCGGCGGCGTGCTCAGTGACGCGGATAGACGAGAGTCGAGTGGTAGACGGTTGAGGTGCTCTGGTCGCGCACAGGTACTGCGCTGTGCGCACCGATAGCAGAATTGGAGAGTGCACACAGCGCGCAGAGCCGCGCTGCGGTCGACGTCAGTGGCGCGGCGCCTTCCCTCTGGATAATCACGGCCGGGCCGGTGGTCAACGGCTCGGGCACGTTCCGTACGAACCCTTACAGGCGCTGGGCCGGGCGGGGCACCGGCGTACTTGTGATCCGCGTCGTACTGCGATAGACCTGCCCATGCAACAGCGCAACCCCGACGTCTGAGGAGGGCTCGATGAAGAGCGCCGTCACCATCACCGTCAACGGGGTGCCACGGACGGCCGAGGTCGAGCCGCGGACACTGCTCGTCCACCTGCTGCGTGAGCACCTGAACCTGACGGGCACCCATGTCGGCTGCGACACTTCAAACTGCGGAGCGTGCACGGTCTGGCTCGACGGCGATGCCGTGAAGTCGTGCACCGTTCTGGCCGTCCAGGCGGACGGCCGCGAAGTGACGACCATCGAGGGCATCTCCGAGAACGGCGACCTGCACCCGATGCAGCGGGCCTTCCACGAGCACCACGCCCTCCAGTGCGGCTACTGCACGCCGGGCATGGTGATGACAGCGATCAAGCTGCTCGAGGCGAACCCGGCGCCGACCGACGAGGAGATCCGCCACGGGCTCGAGGGCAACCTGTGCCGCTGCACCGGCTACGAGAACATCGTCGCGGCCGTCCGGGCCGCATCGGGGGTGACGGTCTGATGGCGACGACGGCCGAACACGCGAAGGGGATCGGCGTCGCGGCGCTGCGCAAGGAGGATCGCAAGTTCCTCACCGGCCGCGGCCGCTTCGTCGACGATCTCAAGCTGCCCCGGATGCTGCACATGGCGATCGTGCGCAGCCAGTTCCCGCATGCCGACATCACCGGGATCGATACGGCCGCCGCGGCGGCCATGCCGGGCGTCACGGCGGTGCTGACCGGAGACGACCTGGAGTTCGCCGCCGGCGTCCCGTGCGCCTCGAACCCCACCGGCGACATGGTCCACCCGGTGCGGCCGCCGTTGGCCAAGGGCCGCGTCCGCCACGTGGGCGAGCCAATCGCCGTCGTGATCGCCGGCGACCGCTACGCCGCCCGCGACGCGGCCGACGCCGTCGTGGTGAGCTACGCGGAGCTGCCTGCGGCGCTCGACGTCGAGGCAGCCCGGGCCGACGGCGCACCGAAGGTGCACGAGGAGCTCGAGTCCAACGTGGCCCTCGTGCTCACGCACAGGACCGACGGCATCGACGACGCGTTCTCGAAGGCCGAGGTGGTGGTCGAGCACACGATCCGGAACCAGCGCCTGATCCACGTCCCGATCGAGACCCGCGGCGTGGTTGCCGACTGGAACACCGCGAACGACGACCTGGTCGTCTACAGCTCGACGCAGGTGCCGCACTTCCTGCGCACGTTCCTCGCGATCGTCTGCGGGGTGAGCGAGGCCAAGGTGCGGGCGATCGCCCCCGACGTCGGCGGCGGCTTTGGCTCGAAGCTGAACGCCTACGCCGAGGAGTTCATCGCCGCGGCCGCCTCGCGCAAGGTGGGCGCGCCCGTGAAGTGGATCGAGGAGCGCTCCGAGGCGATGCTCGCCACCTGCCACGGCCGCGCCCAGGTCGCGCACATGCAGCTCGCGGCAACGAAGGACGGGAAGGTGCTCGGCATGCGCGCCCACTACGTCCAGGACTACGGCTCGTACCTGCAGATGCTGACGCCGCTGATCTCGCAGCTGACGTTCCTGATGTCTCCCGGTGCATACGCAATCCCCGAAGTCGACGTCAAGGTGACGAACGTCTACACGAACACGGTGCCGACCGACGCCCTTCGCGGCGCCGGCCGTCCGGAGGCCACCCACGCGATCGAGCGGATGATGGACATCCTCGCCCGGGAGCTCGGCATGAGCCGCACCGAGGTGCGCCGGCGCAACTTCCCGGTCGAGTTCCCGTTCACGACCGCGATCGGCCTCATGTACGACTCCGGCGACTACGCCAAGACGCTCGACAGGCTGCTCGAGCTGTCCGACGACAAGGAGACGTTCGAGCGGCGGCGGACGGAGGCGGCCGCGCGCGGCAAGCTGCTCGGCCGCGGCCTCTCCACGTGGGTCGAGGTGTGCGGGTTCGTCCCGTCGGACGTCGCCCGCAACGCGCTCGGGCTGACGCCGGGCGGGTGGGAGAGCTCCACCGTGCGGATGCACCCGACCGGCAAGATCACGGTCATAACCGGCACGTCGCCGCACGGACAGGGGCACGCGACCTCGTGGTCGCAGATCGTCGAGACCGAGCTCGGCGTGCCGTTCGACGACATCGAGGTGATCCACGGCGACACGGCGTTCGCCCCCTACGGGCTCGGCACGTACGGCAGCCGCAGCGTGGCGGTCGGCGGCACGGCGGTCCACCTCGCCGCGAGCAAGGTCCGCGACAAGGCCCGGCTGGTGGCCGCCCAGATGCTCGAGGCGTCGCCCGACGACCTGGACTTCGAGGGCGGCGCGTTCGTGGTCAAGGGCAGCCCGGACAAGCGCACGACCATCCAGGAGGTGGCTTTCCGCGCCTGGCAGGCGTTCGGGATGCCCGAGGGCGTGACGCCCGGCCTGGACGAGACGGTCTTCTTCGACCCGCCCAATTGCGTGTTCCCATTCGGCGCGCACGGATGCGAGGTCGAGGTCGATCGCGAGACCGGGAAGGTCGAGATCACGGGCTACATCGCCGTGGACGACTGCGGCAACGTGATCAACCCGATGATCGTCGCTGGACAGGTGCACGGCGGCGTCGTGCACGGGATCGGCCAGGCCCTCTACGAGATCGCCGAGTACGACTCGGGCGGCCAGCTCGTGACCGGAACGCTGGTCGACTACCTGATCCCGTCGGCCGCCGACGTCCCCCACATCGAGACGCACCGTACCGTCACGCCCTCGCCGACGAACCCGCTGGGGGTGAAGGGGATCGGCGAGGCGGGCACGATCGCGGCCTCGCCGGCGGTCGTGAGCGCCGTGTGCGACGCGCTCGGCGTCCGCGACCTCGACATGCCGCTCCAGCCGGAGACGGTCTGGAACGCGATCCAGAAGGGAGGCGCGGCATGATCCCGCGCGCATTCGCATACGAACGGCCCGAGTCCGTGGCCGACGCGGCCGGCCTCCTGCGCACGCACGGCGACGGCGCCCGCGTCATCGCCGGCGGGCACTCGCTCTTGCCGATGATGAAGCTGCGGCTGGCGGCGCCGGAGACGCTGATCGACATCGGCGGCATCTCCAGCCTGCGCGGCATCTCCGACATGGGCTCGCACATCGTGATCGGCGCGCTCACCCGCCACGTCGACGTGGCGGAGTCGGACCTCGTTCGCTCTGCCTGCCCCGTCCTGGCGCAGGCGGCTGCGAGCATCGGCGACATGCAGGTGCGCAACCGCGGCACGATCGGCGGTTCGCTGGCACAGGCCGATCCCCACGGCGACCTGCCAACGGTGCTGCTCGCCCTCGACGGCGAGGTGTCGGCCGAGGGCCCGGACGGGATGCGCACCATCGCCGCCAGCGACCTGTTCCTCGGCTTCCTGACAACGTCGCTGCTCCCGGACGAGATCCTGACCGGCGTGCGCGTGCCCAAGGCGCCGAAGGGGGCGTACGTCAAGTTCAACCGCCGGGCTCAGGACTGGGCGATCGTCGGCGTCGCGGCCGTGGTGGACGGGAGCTCCGCCCGGATCGCGCTCACGGGCGTCGGCCCGACACCAGTGCGCGCCGAGGCCGCCGAGCGGGTGTTCTCGGGCGGGAACACGGCGGAGGCGGCGGAGCTCGCCGCCGAGGGTCTCGACCCGCCCGCCGACTCCGCCGGCTCAGCGGACTACCGCAGGCATCTGGCCCGAGTGCTCACCCGAAGGGCGCTCGAGGAGGCGAGCTCGGGGCAGCCGCCGGCGCCCGGCCAGGATACGTCGAGGCGCTCCGCATCGTAATGGGCGGTGACGGGATCGAACCGCCGACCCCCTGCGTGTAAAGCAGGTGCTCTCCCAGCTGAGCTAACCGCCCCGGGGATCGTCACGGTACCACCGGGCCGTATCATTCCGGCCCGATGCTGAACGTCCGGTCGATCGAGCAGGTCGACGCCGCGCGGCTCGCCGGCGGCCTCGCCCGCCCACTGTACGAGGGGTACGCGTTCGCCCAGATCCCGGCCACCCTCGAGCGGCTCCTGGCCGGCACACCGGGCGGGCTTCCGGACGCCGCCCTAGGTGGGCTGCCCGATCGGCCACACGCGGTGCTGGTGGTGCTGTTCGACGCGTTCGGCTGGACGTTCTTCGAGCGGCACGGCGAGCATCCGCTGCTCCGCCGGTTGGTGCAGCGCGGCACCGTCTCAAAGCTCTCATCGCAGTTCCCGTCGACCACCGCCGCCCACATGACGACGCTGCACACCGGGCTGCCCGTCACGGCGACCGGGATCTACGAGTGGTTCATGTACGAGCCGGCGGTCGGCGAACTGATCGCCCCGTTGCTGTTCTCGCCGGCGGGCGACCACGGTCAGGATCACCTGCTGGAGGCGGGCGTCGACCCGCTGGCGGTGTTTCCATGGGAGACGATGGCGCAGCGGTTGGCGGCGGCCGGCGTCGCGGCCCACGCGGTGCAGCCGGCGCACATCACGGGCTCGGCATACGGCAGCGCGGTGCTGCGTGGTGCGGAGCAGCATGGCTACCACGCGATCGAGGAGGCGTTCGCGATCTGCGCCCGACTGCTGCGCTCGGCCGAACCATGCTACGTGTTCGCCTACTTCCCGGAGTTCGACGCAGTCGCCCACGAGCATGGGCCGTTGTCCATGCGGGCGGACCTGGTCGCGCAGGGCCCACCTCTCCGCGCTGGAGCACGCACTTCCCAGGATCGCCGCCACGACCGCCGGCGAGACCGCGCTGATCCTGACCGCCGACCACGGCCAGGTGACCATCGACCCGGCCTCGACGCTCTACGTCAACCTGGTGGCACCCGAGCTCGAGCCGATGCTGGAGCGCTCGGCGTCCGGCCGCCCGCTGGCGCCGGCCGGGTCGGCGCGCGATCTGTTCCTCCACGTCCGCCCCGACCGCATCGCGGACGCGGTGTCGAGCCTGCGGCGGATGCTGGGCGACCGCGCCCAGGTGCGGCTCACGGACGAGTTGCTCGTCGACAGCGTCTTCGGACCGCCGCCGGACGATCGGCTCCGCGCCCGCGTCGGCAACGTCGTCGTCCTGCCGGTGGACGGCGAGTCGGTGTGGTGGTACGAGGCAGAGCGGTTCATCCAGCGGTTCCGCGGACATCACGGCGGCCTCGAGCCCGACGAGCTGCACGTGCCGTTCGCCGCACTGACGCTGGGCTCGACCGGCCACGCGGCCTGAGCATCTGCCACAATCCTGCAAGTGGGTGACACCGGAGCCAGCCCACCCCCGCCGAACGAGCTCGAGCGGCTGCTCGAGATCGCCCGAGCGATCACGGCCGCGACGACAGCCGCCGGGTCGCTGGCCGGCGCGCTCGAGGCGACGGTGGACGAACTGTTCGCCCTGTCCGGGCACCAGGGCGTCACCGGCACGCTGATCGACCACGAGGCCGGAGAGCAGGTGGTCGTCGCCGACCGGGCGCGGCGGGCGAACACCGCCCTCGGGCATCGGCGCCCGATCGGCGAGGGGCTGATCGGCGCCGTCGTGACCAGCCACCAGCAGCTGCTGATGGGCGACGCCGGCGACGATCCGCGCTACTCGTGGGACGCCGACACCCAGGTGTTCCACTCGCTGCTGCTCACCCCCGTGGTCGTCGACGGCCGCTGCGAGGCCGTGCTCGAGCTGGCGGACACCGAGCGCGACCGCTACGGCGAGGCGGACGCCACGCTGCTGCGGATCGCCGCCGACCAGCTCGCGGCCACGCTCCGCGGCATCCGCCTGCGCGAGCAGTCCGAGCGCCGAGCGCGAAGCCTCGACGTCGCGGCCCGCGTCGCCCAGTCGGTGGCGGCCGCCACGACGGTCGAGCAGGCGCTCGAGCTGGCCGCGCGGGCGACGCACCGGACGGCCGGGTTCCGGCGGGTGGCGGCCACCCTGGTGCTCGACGAGACGGGCGAGCAGCTGCACCTGGTCGAGGTGGGGCCGCCGCGGCCGTTCACGCCGGTGCGCCGGCCACTGGGGTCGGGGCCGATCGGCATCGCGCTGACGACGCAGCAGCCCGTGCGCACCACCGGCGAGGACGGCCCGCTGCTGGTGGTGCCGGTGGTCGTCGAGGGAAAGGCCGTCGCCGCGCTGGACGTGGTCGAGGCCGGCGACACGTTCGACCCGGCCGACTCGGCGCTGATGACGCTGGTCGCCGAGCAGCTTGCCGCCGCCTGGCGCAGCCTCCGCCACCGCGACGAGTCCGAGCGCCGCGCGCACCGGCTGGCGCTGGCCTCGGAGGTGGCCAAGCTGGTGACGTCGTCGGGGCCGCTGGACGAGATGCTGCAGGACGTCGCGCGCACCGTCTGCGACCACACCGGCTACGACAGCGTGACCATCGCAATGGCCGACCGCGCCGCGGGTGTGCAGGTGTACGTGGCCGACGAATCGCGGCGCGAGCCGTCGCAGACCGGGCTCCGGCGGCCGCTGGACGCCGGCATCTGCGGCCGCACGCTGCGCACCGGCCTGCCGTTTCGCAGCGGCCGCGCCGACGGCGACCCGGCGTACGACTGGCAGTCCGACGAGCCCTACCGGTCGGCCATCGTCACGCCGGTCAACGTGGACGGCGAGTGCGTCGCCGCCGTCGGGGCGTGGACGCAGGAGCAGCACCGGTTCGACGCCTGGGACGAGGTGACGATGGAGACGATCGCCGAGCAGCTGGCGATCGCGATCAGCGCGCGGCGGCTGCGCGAGCAGTCGGAGCGGCGCGCCCACCGGCTGGCGTTGTCCCTCGACGTGGCCCGAGCGATCGTCGGCGCGGAAACCATCGACGCCACCCTGCAGGCCGCGGTGAATGCGCTGTTCGACACCCTGGGATGCACCACGGTCAACGCGGTGCGCGCCGACGGCGACGAGCAGGTGCTGGTCGCGGTGCGAGACGGCGGCGGGCGGCCGGCCGATCGGTCTGCGCAGGCCGCGCACGGAAGGGATGTCGGGCCACGTGTTCGCGACCGGCCAGATCGTGCGCGAGTCGAGCCAGCCGCCGGCCGACCGGATCAGCCGGTGGACCGGCGAGCACAACCACGAGTCCGGCCTGATCGTGCCGGTCCTGGTCGACGGCGTGGTGATGGCGGTGCTGGAGCTGTACGACGTGTCGACCGACCGGTTCGAGGCCCAGGACGAGCTGCTGATGCGGGCCGTCGCCGAGCAGGTGGCTGCGGCGCTCCGCGGCGCGCGGCTGCGCGGCGAGTCGGAGCAGCGCGCCCGCCGCCTGGCACTCGCCTCCGACATCGCCCGGCGGATCGCCGCCGCCGAGAGCGCGGACGACGTGGTGCGCACCGCGGTGCGCCTGGTGCACGAGTCCACCGGATGCACCAGCGTCGCGGGCATCCGAGCTGAGCAGCGACCGCTCGGAGCAGATCTTCACCGCCGTCATCGACGGCCGCGGCGACACCCGGCTCGAGGGCCGCCGCCGACCCGCCGGGGAGGGACTCGTCGGTGTTGCGCTCTCCACGGCCCGCCAGGTGTCGGTGGGACGATCCAGCCTGAGCGACGTCTACGCATGGCCCGGCTCGCCGCGGCTGGAGTCGCTGATCGTCACGCCGGTGCTTGTAGACGGCGTCTGCGTCGCGGCGCTGCACGTGGCCGACCTCGAGCCCGACCGGTTCGACGAGACCGAGGCCAGCCTGCTGCGCGCCGTCGCCGAGCAGGTGGCCGCGGCGTTGCGCGGCGCCCGGCTGCGCGCGGAGTCCGAGCGGCGCGCCGGCCGCCTGGCCGTGACGCTGCAGGTGGCGACGGCGGTGGCCGGCGAGCGCACCGTCGACAGCACGCTTCGCGCCGCGGTGCGGGCGATCGCCGCCTCGATCGAGGCGCATGCGTTCGCGGCGTTCGTTCCCCTGCTCGAGACCGGAGAGCAGGAGTGTGTGATCGACGTCGACCCGGTCGGCGGCGTCGAGGCCGAACGGCGGCCGCTGGAGGGCATCACCACAGGCGCCGTGCTGACCGGCGCCGGACAGGTCAGCATCAGCGACACGCGGACGCACGACGGGTACCGGCCGTGGCGGGAGGACTCGCCGTACCGGTCGGTGCTGCTGACGCCGGTCGTGATCGACGACCAGGTGGCGGCGGCGATCGGGCTCTACAGCCTCGAGCCACATCGCTTCAACGCCGACGACGCCGTGCTGATGCGAACGCTGGCCGAGCAGGTCGCGGCAGCACTGCGCGGCGCGCGGCTGCGCGACGAGTCGGAGCGGCGAGCGCGGCGGCTCGCGGTCACGCTGGACGTCGCCCGGGCGGTCGCCGACGCACCGGCGATCGAGGACGCCCTGCGGTCGGCGGTCGAGACGGTGGCCGACGCGATCCACTGCGGCTCCGTGGCCGGCTTCATGGCGCTGCCCGAGACGGCCGAGCAGCTGTGCGTGATCGATATCGACCGCCACGGCGCCAGCGTGCAGGGAATGCGCCAGCCGCTGTTCGCGGGGCACAACGGCATGGTCTTCCGCTCCGGCCGCCAGCTGCACCTGCGCAAGCAGGACGACGCGCCGCCCGGGCTGCGTTGGACGGCGGACGACTGGGAGTACCAGTCGGCGGTGTTCACACCGGTGCAGCTGGCCGGCCACACCGTCGCGGTGATCACGCTGACCGACACCGCGGTCGGCCGGTTCGACGACGACGACGCGCTGCTGATGCGCACCGTCGCCGAGCAGCTGGCGGCCGCACTGCGCGGTGCCTCGCTGCGCGACGAGTCGGAGCGACGGGCCCGGCGCCTGGCGCTGACGCTGGAGGTGGCCAAGGCGGTGGCGACGGCCGCGACGCCGGTGGAGACGCTGCGCTCGGCCGTCGAGGCGATCGACACGCATATCGACTGCGGTGCCGTGGCGGCGTTCCTGGCAGAGCACGAGACCGAGGAGCAGGTGTCGATCGTGGACATCGACCGGCACGGCAACAGCACCGAGGGCATGCGCCAGCCGATGGACGAGGGCACGACCGGGCGCGTGTTCGAGACGGGCCGGCAGCTGGTGCTGGGTAACTCCGCAGGGGCCGACGGGTTCGTCCCCTGGCGGGAGAGCGGATCGGTGTACGAGTCGGTGCTGATCACGCCGGTGGCCGTGAACGGGCGCTGCGACGCCGTGCTCGGCCTGTACGACATCGCCGCCGACCGCTTCGATGCCGAGGACGCGTTGCTGATGGAGACGGTGGCCGAGCAGGTCGCAGCGGCGCTGCGCGGCGCGCGGCTGCGCGATCAGTCCGAGAGCCGCGCGCGCCGGCTGGAGGCGCTGGAGCGCCGCCAGCGCGAGCTGCTGGCGCGCCTCGTGCGCGCCCAGGAGCAGGAGCGCACGCAGGTCGCGGGCGACCTGCACGACGACACGGTGCAGGTGCTCTCGGCGTGCGTGATCGCACTCGATCGGGTGCGCCACGCTATCGAGGCGGGTGAGCTCGACCGTGCGTCGGCCAGCCTCCGCCAGGCGGCGTCGCTGGTCAGCGGCGCCGTGGAGCGGACGCGCCGGATGACCTTCGAGCTGCGTCCCGCGATGCTCTGGCAGCACGGACTGGAGCCCGCCGTCCGCCACCTGCTGGATGCGTTGGCCAGGGAGACACGGGTCGAGGTGCGGCTCGACATCGGCACCCTCCCCGGCCGTCTCGACTCGACCGTGGAGGCGATCGCGTTCCGCTCGATCTCCGAGCTGATCGCCAACGTGCGCACCCACGCCGAGGCGGAGCAGGTGGTGATCTCGCTGTCGGCCGATGACGGCCGGCTGCAGGCCGAGGTGCTCGACGACGGCCGGGGCTTCAACCTCGAGCAGGCGCTGGAACGGGCCCGGGCGACCAACCACCTGGGGCTGGAGGCGCTGACCGAGCGGATCGACGCCGCCGGAGGATCGGTCGAGATCGTCACCTCGCCGGGCGACGGAACCCGGGTCTCGCTGTCGCTGCCGCTGCGCACCGCCTCGGCGGCGTAGCTACCCCAGCTGCTGGTCGAGGTTGACGGCCGCCGAGATCAGCGCGAGGTGCGTGAACGCCTGGGGGAAGTTCCCCAGCTGCTCGCCGGTCGGCCCGATCTCCTCGGAGTAGAGACCGAGGTGGTTGGCGTATGTCAGCATCTTCTCGAACGCCAGCCGTGCCTCGTTCAGGCGGCCGGCGCGGGCCAGCGCCTCGACCCACCAGAACGAGCAGATCGAGAACGTGCCCTCGTCGCCCTGCAGCCCGTCCGGCGAGGCGGAGACGTTGTACCGGTAGACAAGGCTGTCGGAGACGAGCTCGTTGCCGATGGCGTCGAGCGTCGACAGCCAGCGCGGATCGCGCGGCGCGATGAACTTGGTCAGCGGCATCAGCAGCACCGACGCGTCCAGCACCTCGGTGTCGTAGTGCTGGGTGAAGGCACGCCGGCCCTCGTTCCAGCCGCGCTCCATCACCTGGCGGGCGATCTTGTCGCGCACCTCGAGCCACCCGACGAGGTCGGCCGGCAGCCCGCGCTGGCGCGACATGCGCACCATCCGCTCGATCGCCACCCAGCTCATCAGCCGCGAGAAGGTGAAGTGCTGCTGGCCGCCGCGCGTCTCCCAGATCCCCTCGTCCGGCCGGTCCCAGTTGGCGGCCAGCCAGTCGACCACCTTGGTCAGCGACATCCAGGCGTCGTAGCCAATCGGCTCGCCGTACTTGTTGTAAAGGTAGATCGAGTCGATCAGCTCGCCATAGATGTCGAGCTGAAGCTGATCGGCGGCGCTGTTGCCGATGCGCACCGGCGCCGAGCCCATATAGCCCTCGAGGTGGGGGAGCACCTGCTCCTCGAGGTCGGCGCGGCCGTCGATCCCGTACATGATCTGGAGCGGCCCCTCGGCGAGGCTGCCCTCGTCCCGGTAACGGTCGGTCAGCCAGCCCATGAAGGCGCCCGCCTCCTCGGTGAAGCCGAGCCGCAGCAGCGCGTACAGCGAGAAGGCGGCGTCGCGGATCCAGGTGTAGCGGTAGTCCCAGTTGCGCTCGCCGCCGAGCGTCTCGGGCAGGCTGGTGGTCGGCGCGGCGACGATCGCGCCGGTCGGCTTGTAGGTGAGCATCTTCAGCGTCAGCGCCGAGCGGTGCACCATCTCGCGCCAGCGGCCGCGGTAGCGGGACTTGGCGATCCAGTTGCGCCAGAAGCTGACGGTGTGGGCGAAGGCCTCGGTCGCCTCGCCCTCGGTGAAGCGGCGCGGCTCGTAACCGGGCTCGACGCGGGACAACGAGATGTTCATCCAGTCGCCAGCCTCGAGCGTGCACTCGAATGCGACGTCGTTGCCGTCCATGCTCATCGGGCGGTCGGACTCCAGCGCGAGCGTCAGCGCCGCTCCGCGGAACAGCACGCCGCCGTCGCCCTCGACCAGCTCATGCTCGGCGCGGGCGTAGTCGAACCGTGGGGCGGCACCTGACGCGAAACCGCATCTGCCCGCGGACGCAGTGCACGCAGCGCACCAGCCGGTGCTCACCCAGGTCGTGCTGCGGGCCGATCGGCATGAAGTCCGTCAACTCGCCGACGCCGTCCGGCGTCAGGAAGCGGGTGTAGAGGATGTTCGTGTCGGGCAGGTAGAGCTGCTTCGTCTTGTACTCGCCGTCCGCCGGAGCGATCTGGAAGTACCCGCCCTTGTGGACGTCGAGGATCGCGCCGAACACGCTGGGGGCGTCGAACCGGGGGCAGCAGTACCAGTCGATCGACCCGTCGGTGCCCACCAGAGCGACGGTGTGGAGGTCGCCGATGACGCCGTGCTCGGCGATGGGCAGGTAGTCGCGCATCGCCGGATGATCCTACGCGTCCCGGATGACGCTCCACGGGTATACTCAGCCGCGCGCCCGCACGGCGCACACGGGGGCGTAGTTCAGTCGGTTAGAACGCCGGCCTGTCACGCCGGAGGTCGCGGGTTCGAGTCCCGTCGCTCCCGTTTCACTCTCCGCGCCGTCGGTCGCCCGAGCCGTGCATCGTCTGCCGCCGCACCGGGCAGGCAGCCTGCAGAAGCCCACCGAGAGGAGTCGCCATGAAGCCACGCACAGTTGTGTCGGCGAAGGAGTGGGAAGCCGCACGCCAGAAGCTGCTGGTCAGGGAGAAGGAGCACACCCGCGCCCGTGACGCGCTCGCCGCCCAGCGGCGGCGGATGCCATGGCAGGCCGTGGAGCGGGACTACGAGTTCACCGGCCCCGAGGGCAGCGCGAGCCTGGTCGACCTGTTCGACGGTCGGCAGCAGCTGATCGTGTACCGCGCCTTCTACGAGCCCGGTGTCGGCGGATGGCCGGAGCACGCATGCATCGGATGCTCGATGGTGGCCGACCAGGTCGCCCACGTGGCGCACCTGAACGCCCGCGACACCACGCTCGTGTTCGTCTCGCGCGCACCCCAGGAGGAGATCCAGCGCCTAAGGGCGCGGATGGGCTGGGAGATGCCGTGGTACACCCTGACCGACGAGTTCGACGCCGACTTCGGCGTGGGCGAGTGGCATGGCACGAACGCGTTCATCCGCGACGGCGACGACGTCTATCGCACGTACTTCATCGACGCCCGGGGCGACGAGGCGATGGGGAGCACCTGGAACTACCTCGACATGACCGCGCTGGGGCGCCAGGAGGAGTGGGAGGACTCGCCGGAGGGATACCCGCAGACGCCGCCGTACCGCTGGTGGATCTGGCACGACGAGCCGCAGCGCGCCGAGACCCGCTGAGCGCAAAGCTGGCGCCGCCCGCGTGTGACGCTGACGGCTAGTGGTGGAAGCTCTGCGCGCTGGAGGCGTCGTGCACCGGCTCGGCCTGCTGCTGCAGCTTCGGCAGCTGCCGCTTGAGGTCGGCGATCATCAGGTCGCCCAGGTCGTGGCTGAACCCCTGGCGGACAACGACCCGCAGCGCGGCGAGATCCTCGCGGTTCTTGGGGAACGTGTACGCCGGGATCTGCCAGCCCCTCTCACGCATCGCGTTCGAGACGTCGAACACCGTGAAGTTGGTCACGTCGTCGTTGAGCGTGAAGGCGAACACCGGGAGCTGGTCGCCGGTCGTCAGCAGCCGGAACGGGCCGAGGCCGGCGATCTGCGTGGACAGCCCCATGGCGATGGCCCGCGCATAGCCCTGAACCTTCGCGTAGCCGTTGAAGCCGAGGCGCAGGAAGTTGTAGTACTGCGCGACCACCTGTGCGCCCGGCCGCGAGAAGTTCAGCGCGAACGTGGGCATGTTGTCACCCAGGTAGTTGACCCAGAAGATCAGGTCCTCGGGCAACGACGCGGAGTCGCGCCAGATGATCCAGCCCACGCCGGGGTAGACCAGGCCGTACTTGTGCCCCGAGGCATTGATCGACGAGACCCGCGGCAACCGGAAGTCCCATTCCAGGTCCAGGTCGAGGAACGGGGCGATGAACGCCCCAGACGCCCCGTCGACGTGCACCGGCACGTCGATCCCGGTCTCCTTCTGGAACGCGTCGAGCGCGTCGCAGATGTCCTTGACCGGCTCGTAGGCGCCATCAAAGGTCGAGCCGAGGATGGCGACCACGCCGATAGTGTTCTCGTCGCAGAGCTTCACCGCCTCCTCGGCCGACAGGGTGAAACGCTCGCCCTCCATCGGCACCAGCCGCATCTCGACGTCCCAGTAGTTGGCGAACTTCTCCCAGCAGATCTGGACGTTGATGCCCATCACGATGTTCGGCTTGTCGATCGGCTCGCCCGCTGCCTTGCGCCGCTTCTGCCACCGCCGTTTGAGCGCCAGGCCGCCGAGCATCGCCGCCTCACTCGAACCGGTGGTCGAGCAGCCGGTCGCGTCGGTCGCATTGGGCGCGCTCCAGAGCCGGCTGAGGATGTTCACGCAGCGCATCTCAAGCTCCGCTGTCTGCGGGTACTCGTCCTTGTCGATCATGTTCTTGTCGGAGCACTCGGCCATCAGCCGCGCGGCCTGCGGTTCCATCCACGTGCTGACGAACGTCGCCATGTTCAGGCGCGCGTTGCCGTCGAGCATCAGCTCGTCGTGAATGATCTGGTACGCCACCTCAGGCGGCATCTCGTTCTGCGGAATGGCGTGGCGGGGGATCCGCGTGCCGGGCTCGAGCTCGAAGATCGGCGCCAGCGAGATGTCGTGCTCAGGGCCGTGCTGCGCGTCGGGATGCTTCAGTGCCATGCCACCACTCCGATCGGTTTCAGGTGTCCTACGAGCCGGAGCCGGTGAGCTGCTTGCAGGCATCCGACTTCTGGAAGGCGTCGTTCAACTCGCCCCTGGTGTCGGCCTGGTCGAGCGTCGAGAGCGCCGCCGAGACCTGCGTGCTCATCTGGGACAGCGTCGCGCCGACCGACGTCGCGATCCCCACCGCGGCAGTCGGGCCGGATGCGCCCTCGACGGCCTGGTTGATCTGCTCTACGTCCGCGTCGAGCTCGGACGAAAGCTTGGTCAGCGCCTCCTGGGCCTGCTGGCCCGACTCGGTGTCCGGGCGGCCCAGGCCCTTGAGATCTGACGACAGCTTCGACGTCGCATCCTTGACCTGGTTGACCGCGGACTTCACCTGATCCTGGCTCATGCTTCCGCCCGTGATCGAGGCGCCGGCATTGGTCACGGATGACTTCCAGGTGTTCAGCGAGCCACAGACCCCGTCCGCCCACGTCTCGGCGGACGACTTGCTGGAGCCGCCGCCCGACCCGCCGCAGCCCGACGCGACCAGCATCGCGACCAGCGGGACGACAAGCAGTGACCGACGGAACCACGGCATAGCCGTACAGCCTACGCGCTCGGACGCCGCGCGGACATCATCCACATGAGACGATCCGGTCGACCAGGTCGAGACCCTCGCCGCGGTGCGTGATCAGCAGCACCGTGCGGTCGCCGGCCGCAGCAAACGTGTCGCGGACGAGCGCCTCGGCGGTCTCCGGGTCGAGGTGCGCAGTCGGCTCGTCCAGCACCAGCACCGGCGAGTCCGCCAGCAGGGCGCGGGCCAGCACCAGCCGCTGCCGCTGCCCGCCCGACAGGCGAGAGCCGTCCTCGCCGACCAGCGTGTCCAGCCCGTCGGGCAGCGTGCGCACCCAGTCCGCGAGCTGTGCGCGTCCGAGCGCCTCGAACAGCTGGTCGTCGGGCGCGCCCGGGCGCGCCAGTCGCAGGTTCTCGCGGATCGTCGAGTTGAAGACGTGCGCCTCCTGGCCGGCCAATGCGAAGGTGCGACGCACGTCCTCGGCGCGGTGCTCGCGCTCGTCGTGCCCGGCGATCGCCACCCGCCCTCTCTCCGGGTCGAGAAAGCGCAGCAGCAGGTTGGTGACCGTCGTCTTGCCGGCGCCGCTGGGGCCGACAAGGGCGACGCAGCTGCCGGGATCGAGGCGGAGGTCGAATCCGGCGAACGCCGGCTCATCGGCCCCGGGGTAGCGGGCGGTGACGCGCTCCAGCGCGACGTCGGGGCGACCCGGGGGCGGCGGCAGGGGATGCGTCGGGTCTGCCACCTCGGGCCGACGGTCGACCAGATCCAGCACCCGCGCGCCCGCGGAGCGCATCGCGGCCAGTTCGCGGGCGGCGGCGGGGAGCGACGCAACCCCCTCGAACGCGGCCAGCGCGAGCAGGACGAGCGCGGCGATCAGCACGGCATCGAGCCGTCCGGCGGCGTGTGCGGAGACGGCGACGGCCAGCACGGCGGCCGCAGTCACGCCGGTCACCGCCACCGACAGCGCCTCCACCCCGCCGGCCACCCAGGCGTCGCGACGGGCGAGCCGCGCCAGCTCGTGGTCACGCTCGCGGACCGCGGCGATCACCCGGTCGGCGGCGCCGAACGCGACCAGCTCGGGGGCGCCGCGCAGGAGCTCGAGCAGCTCACCGCTCAACTCGCCACGGACGGGCGACTGCCGGGCCCCGGCGCTGCGCCCCGCCCAGCCGGCCAGTGCCGGCACGCCAACGCCCCCGGCGACCAGCCCGGCCGCCAGGATCATCCCCGCCTCCGGAAGCACGATGCCTGCGGTGACAACACAGACAACGGACGACGCTGCGGCGACCAGCACCGGGCCGACGGCACGCACGTACAGCCCCTGGAGGGCGTCGATGTCGCCCACCATCCGGCGCACCAGGTCACCGCGGCGGAATCCCTCGAGCCCGGCCGGCGCCAGCGGCTCGATCCGTGCGAACACGACCGCGCGGACGCGCACCAGCGAGCGCAGCGCGAGGTCGTGCGACGCCAGGCGCTCCAGGTAGCGCGCGATCGGGCGGGCCAGGCCGAAGAACCGCACCCCGACGATGGCGACGGTCAGCTCGAGCACGGGCGGATGCTGGGCTGCGCGGGAAATCAGGTAGCCCGACGTCGTCATCAGCCCGACGCCGAACAGCACGGTCGCCGTGCCCAGCCCCACGGCCAGTGCCACGCGTCCGCGGGGCATGCCGGCCAGCGCGAGCAGCCGGCGCATCACGCCGCCCCCACCGGGATGAGGGCGCCGGCGGAGTCGAGCCGCACTGCGCGGTCGGCCAGGTTCGCGAGCCGAGGATCGTGGGTGATCACGAGCACGGTGCTGTCCAGGCCGGCGATCGCCTCGGCTACCAGATCGCCGCTCGCGGCGTCGAGGTTGGCCGTCGGCTCGTCGAGGATGACCAGCGCCGCGTCCGGGAGGAACGCACGAGCGAGAGCGATCCGCTGACGCTGGCCGGCGGACAGCGCGCGGCCGGCCTCGCCGACCAAGGTCGCATAGCCGTCGGGCAGCGCGCGGATGAAGGCGTCGGCACCCGCCCTCTCCGCCGCGTCGCGGACGGCGTCGTCGGTGGCACCGGGCGCACCCAGAGCGATATTGGCGGCAACCGTGCCGCGAAACAGCGTCGGACCCTGCGGCACCCACGCCACCTGCGCGCGCCAGCCCGCGACGTCGCAGGCCGCGAGGTCGACGCCGCCCACGGACACTCGCCCGGCGGATGGGTCGACGAACCGCAGCAGCAGCGACGCGACGGTGCTCTTTCCGGCGCCACTCGGACCGACCAGGGCGACCGTCTCGCCCGCATCCAGCTCCAGGCTGAAGTGGTCGAGGGCCGGCGACGGCCGGCCCGGGTAGACGACGCTTACCCTCTCGATGGCCACCGGGACGTCGCGCGGGCTGGGGGCAGGGAGCGTGCCCTGGTGCACCGCGTCCGCGTCGTCGATCAGGTCGAGCAGCCGTCCGGACACCGCCAGCCCGTCGGCCCCGGCGTGGTACTGCGCGGCCAGGTTGCGGATCGGCAGGTAGAGCTCGGGCGCCAGCACCAGCACGGTCAGCGCCGGCTCCAGATCGATCGAGCCGTCGACCAGGCGGACGCCGACGGTCACGGCAATCAGCGCGACCCCGAGCGTCGCCGCCAGCTCGAGCACGGCGCCGGAGAGGAACGCGACCCGCAGCGTCCCCATCGTTGCCCGTCGGTACTCCTCGCTGACGGCCTCGACCCGCTCCGCCTGCGCGGCCCCGCGGTTGAACGCCCGCAGCGTCGGTAGGCCGCGAACGACGTCGAGGAAGTGCCCGGAGAGCAGGGCCATCGCCTGCCAGCGCTCGCGCGCCCGATGTGCGGTGTAGCGGCCGATCAGCCACATGAACACGGGCACCAGCGGCAGCGTCAGCAGCATCAGCCCCGCCGACAGCGGATCGATGACGGCGACCAGCGCGAGCACGGCGACGGGGACGGCGACGGCGAGCACGATCTGTGGCAGGTAGCGGGCGAACACAGTCTCCAGCGCGTCCACCCCGTCGACGGCGGCGGCCGCCACCTCGGCGCTCTCGACGCCGTCGAGCGCCGCCGGGCGGTGGCGCAGGCGGGCGCCGACCAGCTCCATACGCAGTGCTGAGAGCACTCCCGCCGCGGCCCTCCGTCCGGTCACCTCGAACGCCCAAGCGACGAGCGCTCGCGCGCCAACCACGGCGAGCAGCAGGATGACGGAATCCGTCAGCGCTGAGAGCGCTGCGCCGTCGAACCCGCGGGCCGCGATCCGGGCGAGCAGCACCGCCTGCGCCAGCACCAGCAGCGCGGCGACCAGTCCCAGCGCGGCGTCGGCGGCAAGCGCGGTGCGCGCCGGGCGCGCGCGATCGAGCAGGCGCGGATCGAGCAGGCGCGGATCGAGCGGGCGCACGTCAGCCGTCGCCGCGCCGCGGACCGAGCATGTCGGCCGGGCTGGCGGGCATCTCGGCCTGCCCCAGCCGCGCGCGGAACACGTGGTACGTCCACGCCTGGTAGAGCACCACGATCGGCAGCAGAACAAGCGCGGCGATCGTCATCACGGTCAGCGTGTAGTGCCCGGACGCGGCGTTGTCGATGGTCAGGCTGTTGCCGAAGCCGGTCGAGGAGACCATCACCCGCGGATAGAGCATGGTGAACAGCGACACGACTGCCAACACGATCGTCGCCGCAGTCGCCAGGAACGCCTGGCCCTCGCGGCCGGCGCGGATGAGCACGACACTCGCGACCGCCGCGAGCGCGGCGAGCACGATCACGATGATCCCCGGGAACAGATCCTTGTCATTGTTGTCCATACCGACGACAAGCGTGGCGACCAGGAATGCGGCACCGACCACGGCCGCGACGACCGCCAGCCGGCCGGCCGCGGCCCGCGCCCGGTCGCGGAGCTCGCCCGAGGTGCGAAGCGTCAGGAACGCGGCGCCATGCAGCGCGAACAGCAGCACCACGGCGACGCCCGCGAGCACGCTGTACCAGGTGAACAGATCCCAGAACGACCCGGCGAACCCGTGATCGGAGTCGATCGGCACGCCGTAGAGCAGGCTGGACAGGGCGATGCCCCAGATCAGCGGCGCACCGACCGACGCCGCCGTATTCGCCCACGTCCACAGCCCCGACCACCGCGGATCCTCGAGCTTGCCCCGCCACTCGAACGAGACAACCCGGCCGATCAGCAGCACCAGCACCAGCAGCAGCGCGACGTAGAAGCCCGAGAACATGGTCGCGTACCACAGCGGGAACGCAGCGAACGTCGCGCCGCCGGCGACCAGCAGCCAGACCTCGTTGCCATCCCAGACAGGCCCGATCGTGTCCAGCATCGTGCCCTTCTCCTCGGCGTTGCGGCCGAGGAACGGCAGCAGTATGCCGACGCCGAAGTCGAAACCCTCGAGCACGAAGTAGCCCGTCCAGAGAACGGCGAGCAGGCAGAACCAGAGCTCCTGGAGACCCATCAGTAGCTGGGCGCCGGCAGCGCCGCCCCCTCTCCGCTGTCATCGTCGATCTCGGGCGGATCGAGCCGCGCGTACCGGCGCATGAGCACGAAGTCGGCGACGCCGAGACCCGCGTAGAGCGCCATGAACACTGCCAGGCTGCCACCGACCATCAGCGTGCTGGACGTCGGCGACACGGCGTCCGACGTCTTCAGCAGCCCGTAGACGACCCACGGCTGGCGACCGGCCTCGGTCAGGATCCAGCCGGCGAAGTTGCACAGGAACGGGAAGGCGATGCACAACAGCGCAGCCCGCTGGAACCACTTGGCGGACTCCAGCCGCTTGCGGTGCAGCAGCCACGCACCCCACAGCGCCACCATCGCCAGCAGCGTTGCCAGATATGCCATCACACGCATGCACCAGTAGACGAGCTTGACGTTGGGCACGTAATTGCCGGGCCCGTACTGCTGCTCGTCCTGCTTCTGCAGCTCGTCGATGCCGACCACCTTGCCGTGGAACGAGTTCGTTGCCAGGAAGGAAAGCAGGCCGGGAATCTCAATCGAGTACGTCGGCGTCGGATCCTCCGACGACCAGCCGCCGATCTGGAACAGCGAGAACGAGGCCGGCTGCTCGGTCGTCCACAGTGCCTCCGTGGAGGCGATCTTCATCGGCTGGTTGTTGGTGACGAAGACGCCGAACTCGCTGCCCCACACCAGATTTGCGATCGAGGCGGGGAGCGCCACGACGATCGCCAGGCGTGCCGCCATCCCGAACAGCTCCGTGTTGCGGCTGCGGCGCAGGTGCCAGGCGGCGACGCCGAGCACCAGGAAGCTGCCGGTCATCATCCCGGCCAGGATGGCGTGGCCCCAGGCGACGACAGCGAACTCCTGGAACAGGATGTGCACGATGTCGTCCGCCTCGGCGCGGCCGTTCTGCTTGTCGATGTGGTAGCCGACCGGGTGTTGCATCCACGAGTTGGCGGCGATGATGAAGTACGCCGAAAGCCAGGTACCGATCCAGACCAGGTAGATCGTGGCCAGGTGCACCCTCGGCGCGAGCCGGTCGCGGCCGAAGACCCACAGGCCGATGAAGGTCGACTCGAGCATGAAGGCGCCGAGCCCCTCGAGCGCCAGCGGCGATCCGAACACGTCGCCGACGTACGAGGAGAACGCCGACCAGTTCATCCCGAACTGGAACTCCTGCACCAGCCCGGTCGCGGCGCCGATCGCGAAGTTGATCAAGAACAACGTGCCGAAGAAGTGCGTCAGCCGCAGCCACCGCTCGTCGCGCGTCCGGTACCACCGCGTCTGCATCACGGCAAGCAGCGGCGCGAGGCCGAGCGTCAGCGGGACGAAGATGAAGTGGTACAGCGTCGTCGTCGCGAACTGCCAGCGAGAGAGCTCCAGCGCATCCGTCAGCAGCATCGGGCCGGGACCCTATCGCGGGCCGGGAAAGGCGGCATCATCCGATCTGGACGACGACCCGGCGGCGCGCGTATGAGAGGATCCCGCGCCGTGAAGATCTTCCTCTCCACCGACATCGAGGGCACCGCGGGCATCGTCGACTGGGGCCAGGTGCTGGGGTCGGGCGAGTACGAGATGGGCCGGCGGCTGCTGCAGAACGAGGTCAACGCCGCCATCGACGGGGCGCTCGAGGCGGGCGCCGGCGAGCTGGTCGTCAACGACAGCCACTGGACGATGCAGAACCTGCTGCCGGCCGAGCTGCACGGCCGCGCGTCGCTGATCTCGGGCAAGCACAAGCCGCTCTACATGATGCAGGGGCTGGACGGGTCGTTCGACGCCGTGTTCATGATCGCCTACCACGGCGCGATCTCCGCCGAGCGGGCGATCCTGTCGCACACGTACAACCCATTCGCGATCTACGAGGCCCGCCTCAACGGCCGGCCGGTCGGCGAGAGCGCGCTGAACGCGCTGGTGGCGCAGCACCACGGCGTGCCGGTCGTCCTGATCACCGGCGACGACGCGACGCGCGAGGAGGCCGAGCCGTTCATGCCCGGCATCGAAGCCGTCGTCGTCAAGCGGTCGATCACGCGGTTCGCCGCCCACAGCCTGCACCCGGAGGAGGCGTGCGAGCGGATCCGGGACGGCGCCAAGACGGCCCTCGGACGCCTGGGCTCGTTCTCCCCGCCCGCCATCGACCGGCCGGCGACGCTCGACATCACGCTGCTGACGTCCGACATGGCCGAGATGGCGACCTGGGTCGAGGGCGTCGAGCGGACGGACACGCGCACGGTGCGGCTGGTATCGGACGAGCCGCTGACGCTGTACCGGCGGTTCGTCACCATCGTGTCGCTGACCCGGACGATCGCGGAACCCGGCTGATGCCAGCGGGCGGGCGGGTCGCCGTGGTCACCGGCGCCGCCGGCGCGATCGGGGCGGCCGTCGCGGCACGGCTCGGGGCCGACGGGTTCGCCGTGGCCCGCACGGACATCGAGGCGCGGCGAGTTCCCCTGCGACGTGCGCGACGAGGCCGCCGTCGTGGGGCTGCGCGACGCCGTCGAGCAGCGGCTGGGCTCGCCCTGGCTGGTGGTCAACGTCGCCGGCGTGTTCTTCGAGCACGACGTCCCCGACCTGGCGGTGGAGGACTACGACCGGATCGTCGACGTCAACCTGAAGGGCACGTTCCTGACGTGCAAGACGTTCCTGCCGGCGATGCTGGCCGAGGGGTCGGGCTGCATCGTCAACATCGCGTCGACCGCCGGGATCAAGGGCGGCCACCGGCGGGCCGTCTACAACGCGTCGAAGGGCGGCGTCGTGCTGTTCACACGCAGCCTGGCGCTCGACCACGGGCCGTCCGGCGTGCGCATCAACTGCGTCTGCCCGGGCCTGATCGACACGCCGATGGCCGACTGGATCAGGCTCGACCCGCAGGCCCTGACGGCGTTCGAGCAGGAGGCGCCGGCGCGGCGGATGGGCACGCCCGAGGACGTGGCCGGCGCCGTGTCCTTCCTGGCGTCGGACGACGCCGCGTATGCCCACGGCACCGTGCTGGTGGTGGACGGCGGCGTGACGGCGTGAAAAAACGGGGTCTGACCCCGTTTTTCAGAACTTGTACCGATGCTCGGCGGCGACCAGCTCGGGGGCGAGCCCCGCGTAGGCGGCGACCTCGCTGCGCTTGAACTGCAGGTAGGTGCGCGTCATCTCCGCGCCGAGCGCGTCGGTCAGCACGTCGTCGTGCTCCAGCAGGTCGAGCACGACGGCCAGCGACCCGGGCAGCCCCTCAACATTGCCCAGTTTGACAGGGTTGACCCGCACGGGCGCGCCGGGGTCGATCTGGCGCGCGATGCCGTCCAGCCCGGCGGCGATGGTGGCAGCCAACGCCAGGTGGGGATTCGAGCTGGAGTCGCAGGATTTCAGCTCGACGTTCACGCTCTGCTCCTCGCGGTCCCAGTACGGCGAGGCGACGCGCACCGGCGCCTCGCGGTTGTCGAACCCCCAGCAGCGGTGGGCGCCGGCCCAGGCCGACGGTGACAGCCGCTGGTACGAGTTCATGCTCGGGCAGGTCAACGCCAGCAGGGCCGGCAGGTGCTCCAGCAGCCCGCCGATCCACCAGCGTCCGAGCCCGCTCAGCCCGCCCTCCGCCGTCGCGTCGTGCAGCAGGTTGCGGCCCTCGTGCCAGAGCGACATGTGCACGTGGGTGCCGCTGCCGATCTGGTCGAGGAAGGGTTTGGGCGCGAAGCTGGCGCGGTAGCCGTGGCGCAGCGCGATGCCCCGCACCGTGTCGCGCATCTTGATCTGCGAGTCCGCCGCGGCCAGCGCCGGCGCGTGGCGCACCGAGATCTCCAGCTGCCCGCCCCCGTACTCGTTCATCGCCAGCTCGGGGGTGATCCCCTGGGCCGTCAGCGCGTCGACCGTCTCCAGCAGCACGGCGTGGTACTCGTCGAACCCGATCGAGCTGTAGACCGGCAGCCGCTCGGGCTGCACGTCGCCGCCCTCCGCCGAGCGCCGGTACAGGTAGTACTCATTCTCAAACGTCGCCTCCACGGAGAACCCCGCATCCGCCGCCGCGGCGATCTGCCTGCGTAGCAGCGATCGCGTGCATCCAAACCACGGCTCCCGGGAGCGGTCGAGCAGGCTGGCGACGACCGACCCGCCGGCCTCGACCCACGGCAGCACCGTGAACGTCGACGGGTCGGGCACGAGCCGCACCTCGTCCACCGGCGGCATCTCGGGGATGTCGATCAGCTCATCGCGGACATTCAGCGCCGACTGCGCCAGGGTCACGCCGACGCCCTCGGTCAGCTTGCGCTCGAGGTTCGCCCGGTGCACCACCTTGGTGCGGATGATCCCGGCGTAGTCGCAGTACAGGAAGCGGACGAGCCGGACGTCCGCGTCGTCGACCTGCTGCAGCACTCCCTCGACCACGATCGCGGATTGTGGCACGATCCGCAGCGCGATGTCCGACCGCATGCTCGATCTGCTCGCCCGCCTCGACGCCATCCCCGGCGTCTCGGGCGACGAACGGCTGGTGGCGGACGTCGTCATCGAGGAGCTTGACGGCGCCTACGACGAGCACGACTCGGACGCGTTGGGCAACCACTACTTCGTGCGCAAGGCGGGCGACGGCGCCCCCACCGTGATGCTGTGCGCGCACATGGACGAGCTCGGGTTCATCGTCCAGCACGTCGAGGACGAGGGCTTCGTGCGGATGGCGCCGATCGGCTACCACGACGACCGCATGGTGGTCGACCAGCACCTGATCATCCACGGCGACGAGGGGCCGGTGCTCGGCATCTCGGGCGCCAAGCCCAACCACCTACTCGAGGCCGCCGAGCGCGAGAAGCCGTTCAAGCTGAACGAGCTGGCCGTCGACCTCGGCACGACCAGCCGCGAGGAGACCGAGGCGCTGGGCGTGCGGGTCGGGCACATGATCACGTTCGCACGCGAGGGCGCCCTGCTCAACGGCACACGGGTGTTCACCGGCAAGGCGGTCGACGACCGCGCGGGCTGCGCCGTGATGATCGAAGTCATGCGGCGTCTGTCGTCCCGTTCGGCAACGGTGGTCGGCGTGGCGGCCGTCCAGGAGGAGCTCGGCATCCGCGGGGCCGGCCCGGCCGGCTTCCGGGTGCAGCCGGACGTCGCGCTGGCGATCGACGTCACGCTGTGCGGCGACGTGCCGGGGGTCGACTTCGGCCGTGCGCCGATCAAGCTGGGCGGCGGCCCCGCGATCAAGTACTTCGACTGGGCGCCCGAGGCGCTGATCGGCAACGCGGTGCCGCGGCGGCTGACCAACCGCCTCGAGCAAGCCGCGGACGGCGCCGGCATCACGTACCAGCGCGAGGTACTGATGGGCGGCGCGACCGACGCGTGGGCGATCTCACTGAGCGGCGGCGGCGTGCTGTCGGGATGCGTGTCGCTGCCGTCGCGCTACATCCACTCGGCCGTCGGCTGCGTCCACCTGGACGACCTGGAGGGCGCCGTCGAGCTGATCCTCGCGTTCATCGACGGCGTCACCGGCCCGATCGAGTGATCGAGCGCAGCCTACGCCGGATCGGCCCGGTCGAGATGCCGGTGATCGAGGCGCGGGGCTCGCAGGACGGGCCCAGGGCGTGCATGATCGCGGGGATCCACGGCTGCGAGTACGCCTCGATGGAGGCGCTGACCCGCTTCATGGCCGGGCTCGACACCGACCTGCTGCACGGCTCGATCGTCGCCGCGCCGATCGTCAACGTCACCGCGTTCCGGGGCCGCAGCCCGTTCGTCACCCCCGAGGACGGCAAGAACCTGAACCGCTGCTTCCCCGGCCGCGCCGACGGCACGCACTCGGAGCAGCTCGCCCACCACGTCTTCACCGAGCTGATCTCGAGCAGCGACCTGCTGATCGACCTGCACGGCGGCGACCTGGTCGAGGCGCTCGAGCCGTTCACCCTGTTCGACGCCTCGCCGGTGGCCGACCGGGCCGAGGCGCTCGCCCGCGCCTACGGCCTGCGCTACGTGATCCGCGGCCCCGAGCAGCGGATCGAAGGCACGACCAGCGCCGCCGCAGCCGATGCCGGCATCCCCGGCATCACCCCCGAGGCCGGCGGCTGCGGCCTGATGGAGGAGGACGCAATCCGCGCGCACACCGACGGCCTGACCAACGCGCTGCGCCAGGCGGGAATGCTGGACGGCGAGCCGGCGACGCGGGACGACCTGCGCATAGTCAGCCGCTTCATCTGGCTGCGGGCGCGCGAAGCCGGCTGGTGGGCCGCCGACGTCGCCGCCGGCGACGAGGTCGCTGCAGGGCGGCGACTGGGCGCGATGCGCGACCTGGCCGGCGAGGAGCTCGAGGTGGTCAGCGCGCCGGAGGACGGCGTCGTGCTGTTCCTGACGTCCAGCCCTGCGGTCGCCGACGACGGCATCCTGCTCGGGCTCGGCGCGGGCTTCTGATCTACCGCCAGCCGTTCGCGAGCAGGTCGCGAACCTCGGTGACGCCGGCGGCCCAGACCTCCAGCATCTCCTCGTCCGAGCGCTGGTAGCGCCCGCCGTAGGAGCCGTCCTCGAGCAGCGCGCGCACGCCGGGCGGGTCGAGGATCCGCAGATGCACCGGGTCGACCATCGGCTTGCCCTGCGACGGCACCTCGACACCGGGCAGCCGGGTCCACGGGAAGTTCTCGAGCCACGACGCATGCGTCGCCTCGGGGTCGATCCGGTGTACGACGGCCCACGTGCGCGGCCCGTTCCACCAGCTGTGGAATCGCACCTGGCTGTCCGGGTTCGCCGCCATCCACTCGTGCGCGAGTCCGGCGACCGGCTCGTTGCCGCCGTGCCCGTTGAGCAGCAGGAACCGCCGGAAGCCCTGGCCATGGAGCGAGTCCAGCAGGTCGCGCACCACCTCGACGTAGGTCGCCAGGCGCAGCGATGGGCTGCCCGGATAGGCCGCGAAGTACGGCGTCAGGCCGTAGGGCAGCGAGGGCAGCACCGGCACGCCCAGCGGCTCGGCCGCCTCCAGCGACACGCGCTCGGACAGGATCACGTCGACGCCCAGCGACAGGTACGCGTGCTGCTCGGTCGACCCCAGCGGCAGCACGATCCGGTCGTCGCCCCGCAGGTACTCCTCGATCTGCATCCACGTGCAGTCGTG
Source organism: uncultured Actinomycetes bacterium (assembly GCA_963809205.1). GTDB lineage: Bacteria > Actinomycetota > Thermoleophilia > Gaiellales > JAICJC01 > DATLLN01. Next base: position 62,101 of record CAWEIS010000004.1, read on the forward strand.
CATCCTCATCCGTCGCCCTCCTCGAACGTCGCCGACACCGACAGCAGCAGCTCCTCGGCCCCCGCGGCGCTGCCCAGCTGCAGGCCGACCGGCAGGTAGTCCTCGACGGTGCCGCAGGGGATCGACAGCGCCGGCAGCCCGGCCAGGTTGTACGGCCCGGTGAATCGCGCCTCGACCTCGCCCTCGGGCGCGCCGAACGGCGGATCCTCGGCCGGCGCCGGGTAGGCGACCGCGGGCCCGGCCAGCACATCGACCACCGCCAGCGCCCGCTGGAATCCCTCAGCCACGCGCGCCATGTCGGCCAGGCCGCGGCGGTACCGCTCGTCGTCGATCTCCGCGGCCGCCCGCAGCAGCGCCAGCGTCCCGGGGCCGTAGCCGCCGGCCTCGGCGGCCAGGCGCGGGCGGTGCACGTCCAGCGCCTCCTTCAGCACGACGTCCCCCAGCGCGGCGTCGGCGAGGTCGAGCTCGGGGATGTCGATCTCGACCAGGTCGAATCCGAGGTTGGCGAGCCGAGTGATCGCAGCCTCGACGCGCTCACGCACGTCAGGCCGCAGGTCGGGGTCGCGCAGCTGCCGGTCGATCACGCCCACCCGCACCCCGGTCACCACCTGGATCGCGTAGGGGCGGCCGGTGATGGCCTCGAGCAGCTGGGCGGCGCCGCGTGAGCTGCGGGTCAGCGTGCCCACCGTGTCGCAGCTCGGCGACAGCGGAAACACCCCGTCCAGCGGCAGCAGGCCGGGCGTCGGCTTGAGCCCGACGATGCCGCAGTAGCTCGCCGGGATGCGGATGGAGCCGCCGGTGTCGGTGCCCAGCGCGTGGCGGCAGACGCCGGCCGCCACCAGCGCCGCGGAGCCGCTGCTCGACCCACCCGAGGTGCGCTCCAGGTCGTGCGGGTTGAAGGTCATGCCGTACGCCGGGTTGACGCTGCCCGCGGCGTACTCCAGCAGGTTGGTCTTGCAGAACAGGTCGGCGCCGGCGGCGCGCAGGGCGGCGACCACGGCCGCGTCCCGCTCGGCCGGCGGCGGCACCTCGACGGTCGAGGCGTTGGTCGTCACCAGCCCGGCCATGTCGATGTTGTCCTTGACGGCGACGGGGACGCCGTACAACGGCCCGGACGCGGCGCGGTCGGGTGCGCCGACGACCTGGATGACGGCATTCAGCCGCTCCCAGCTCCCGAGCCGCTCGTAGGCCGCCAGCAGGTCGAGGTTCGCCCGCTCGCACACGCGGCGGCCATCCTCGATTGCGTGGATCAGCTCGGCTGTGCGCCGCACCAGCGGCCGATCGACCGGGCCGAGGATCGCGTCCACCTCCGTGCGTCGGCGGCGCACGGCCAGGTCGCGGTAGATGCCCGAGTGGGTCTTCGCCGATCGCCGGTTGAACTCGACCAGCCGCTCGATCGAGGCCTCTATGTCGGCGGGGTCGAAGCCGTCGAACGGCTCCGGCGGGCACGGCGCGGCGTCCAGCACCTGGCGCGCGAGCTCGGTGAACAGCGGCCGGTACGCGCCGTCGGCGAGCGCGTCGGCGATCGACAGGTCGCTGACCGCCGTCGCGAACAGCATCGCGCCGTAGGCCTGCTTCGACCACAGGTAGCCGAGCACGTTGCCGCTGGCCTCTGCGTCCTCGATGTCACGGACGAGCGCGTCGACCCGGTCGCTGGGGCGGCCGTCCAACTCACCGATCCGGAACGTGCCGCGACCGCCGAGGAAGATCCGCCCCGGGCCCACGTAGTCGGCTCCGAAGTTGACGAAGGCGCCCACAACACGGCGCTCCCCGACCGCCGCGGCGATCACCGGCTCGTTCAGGCCATTCTGCAGCGAGACGACGAAGCCGCCCTCCGCGAGCCGCGGGCCGATGGACGCCATCGCGCTCGCCGTGTGGTGCGCCTTGACCGCCAGCAGGACGCGATCCAGCCCATCCGGCAAGTCCTCCGGCAACACGGCCCGGGCGGCCACCTGCAGCTGCTCGACCGGGCCTTCCACGATCAACCCCGATTCGTTGATGGCGGCGACATGGTCGCGGTCGGCGTCGCAGAACAGGACGCCGTGCCCATCGCGGGCCAGACGCGCACCGACCGTGCCCCCGATCGCGCCCGCGCCGACCACCACGTACTCCATCTCACCGATCCTACCGGCCGACTAGACCACCACCGGCGCACCTGCCATACTTGGCCCCCCGCCGCCCCCGGCGGGTCGTCAAGGGTCGGTCAGGAGGTCTTCGGCATGAAGCGACGACTGATGCTCGCCATTTCCGTCACGACGGTAATGATCGTCGCGGCGGCATGCGGCGGAGGCAGCAGCGGAAGCAGCGGCGGCGGAGGGAGCGGAAGCAGCTCCACGCCCGCCGGCGACATCCAGGACGGCGGGAGCATCAACATCGCCCGCACCCAGGAGTCGCTGGGGATGGACAACATCAACGTGTTCGACAATGAGTCGATCTGGATCTTCCAGCAGATGTTCGAGACGCTCTACACGGTCTCCCCCGACGGCAAGAGCGTCATCCCCTGGCTGGCAACCAGCTACGACCTGTCCCCCGACCAGTTGAAGTACACCTTCCACCTGCGGCCCAACGTGAAGTTCCACAACGGCCAGCCCATGACGTCCGCGGACGTCAAGTTCTCGCTGGACACCGCCCGCGACCCGAACACCGGCTGGGGCTACATCGACGCCGCCATCAAGAGCGTGACTGCGCCCGATCCGATGACCGTGGTCGTCACGACCAAGTACAAGTGGGCGCCGCTGATCGCGGACATCGCGCTGTTCAACAACGCGGTGCTGCCCAAGAACTACGCCGGCATGAGCCAGAAGGCCTTCTACCAGAACCCGATCGGCACCGGCCCGTTCAAGTGGGATCACTGGACGCATGGCAAGGAGATCGAGCTGGTCAAGAACCCGGACTACTGGCAGCCGGGCAAGCCACACCTGGACAGCGTCACCTGGACGACCGTGTCGAGCGACGCCACCCGCGAGCTCCAGCTCAAGGGCGGCCAGGCACAGATCGACGAGTTCCCGCCGTTCTCGACCATCGACACGCTGAAGGCAACGCCGGGCATCACCATGAGCCTGTTCCCGTCGACCCGCACCGACTACCTGCCGATGAACGAGAAGGTCAAGCCGTTCGACGACGTCCACGTCCGCCGGGCGATCTCCTACGCGATCGACCGGCAGGCGATCATCGACTCGATTCTGTTCGGCTATGCCGAGCCGGCGAACTCCTTCATGCCGCCGCAGGTGCCGTATTACGACCCCAACTCCCCGGGTCTGCAGTACGACGTGGACAAGGCCAAGCAGGAGCTCGCGCAGTCGTCGGTGCCGAACGGGTTCTCGTTCGAGCTCTCCGTCGGCTCAGGTGACAACACACAGGAGCAGACCGCCGAGATCGTCCAGGAGGAGCTGAAGAAGATCGGCATCGACATGAAGATCCGCAAGGTCGACGTCAGCACGCAGTTCGCACAGCAACAGAAGTACGACTACGACATGACGGCTGCCTACTGGACGATGGACATCGCCGACCCCGATGAGCTGGTCGCCTTCGCGGTCGACAACAAGTCGGCGGGCTCGTTCTTCACCGATTACAACAACCCGCAGGTCATCCAGTGGACGTCCGACGCCCAGTCGACCTTCGACAAGGCCCAGCGGCAGGAGCTGTACACCAAAATCCAGAAGCAGGCGGCCGAGGACGCCTTCATGGTGTTCCTCTACTACTCGCCGTACCGCTACGCATACTCGGACAAGGTGCAGGGCTTCAAGGTCTACCCGACCGGCAACTACCACATGGAGGACGTCTGGCTGAAGCAGTAGCCGGCGTCGTCGTAGGGCACCGAAGGACGCGACCGTGGATCGTCTGAGCTACGTCTTCCGAAGACTGCTGCAGTTGATCCCGGTCGCGTTCGGGGTGACCCTGATCTGCTTCTTCATGATCCACCTGATCCCGGGCGACCCCGCCCGGACGATGCTCGGCGTTCACGCCACGCCCGAGGCGGTGGCCAGGCTGCACAAGCAGTGGGGCCTCGACCAGCCGCTGATCAACCAGTACCTCGATTTCATGAACCGGCTGCTGCACGGCGACCTGGGCGAGTCGCTGTTTTACGGCCTCGACGTACGCACGCTGCTGATCGAACGGATCGGTCCGACGCTCTGGCTGCTGGGTATGACGACGATCTTCGCGGTGATCATCGCGGTGCCGCTGGCCACGCTGGCCGCGACCAAGAAGGACAGCAGCCGCGACCAGGCGGTCCGCGTCGTGCCGATGTTCGGGCTGGCCATGCCCCCCTTCTGGGTTGGGATCGTCCTGATCCTGCTGTTCGGCCTGCATCTCGGGCGGCTGTTCCCCGTGGGCGGCTACGGCGATGGGTTGACCGGCCACATCCACTCGATGATCCTGCCCGCCTTCACGGTCGCCCTGTTCATCTCCCCGATCCTGATTCGCAGCCTGCGGGCCAGCCTGCTCAACGTGCTCGAGTCCGACTACATCACCACCGCCCGCTCCAAGGGCATCTCAGAGCGGCGCGTCGTGATCCGCCACGCTGTCCGCAACGGCATCATCTCCATGGTCACCGTGCTCGGCCTGAACATCGCCTACCTGGTGGGCGGCACCCTGGTGATCGAGAAGGTGTTCGCGCTGCCCGGCATCGGCGCCCTGATGATCGACTCGATCCTGCAGCGCGACTTCACCGTCGTCCAGGGCATCACGCTGGTGTTCGCGATCCTGGTGGTGCTGATCAACCTGATCACCGACATCGTCCACTCGCTGCTCGATCCGCGGGTGAGGTTCGACTGACGTGGCCGAGGCCACCGCCAGCCCTGCAGTCATCGAGCAGCTGCCCGCGATCCCCGTCGAGCGGGCGCGCGGGTTCCGCAACCGCTGGTACAGGACGCCGTCCTTCGTCGCCGGCCTGGTGATCCTGGGCACGATCGTGATCCTGGCCGTGTTCGCGCCGCTGTTCGCCCGCTACGACCCCGCCGCTCAGGATCTCCACAACATCCTCAAGGGCCCCTCCTCCGCCCACTGGCTGGGCACCGACCAGCTCGGTCGCGACGTCTGGGCGCGGCTGATCTATGCCGCCCGCGTCGACCTCAAGGTCGGCTTCCTGGCCGTGCTCCTCCCGTTCTGCATCGGCACCGTGCTGGGCTGCATCGCCGGCTACTACGGCCGCCGCTTCGACACGCTCACCATGTATCTGGTCAACGTCGTCGTTGCCTTCCCGTTCTTCGTGCTGATCCTCGCCATGGTGTTCGTGATCGGGCCGGGCGAGAGAGGGATCTACATCGCCATCACGCTCGTGGGATGGGTGTCGTACACACGCATCATCCGGGCGGAGATCATCGTCGCCAAGCGCCAGGAGTACGTGCTGGCGGTGCAGGCGGCCGGGTTGCGCGACTCCCGGATCATCGTCCGGCACCTGTTGCCCAACGTGATCACGCAGTCGGTGGTGTTCGCCATGTCGGACATCATTCTCACGATCGGCGCGATCGTCACCCTGGGCTACCTCGGCCTCGGGATCCAGCCGCCGACGCCTGACTGGGGGAACATGATCGCCGACGGGCAGACATTCATCACCACCCGCTGGGAGCTCTCGACAATCCCTGGGCTTGCGGTGGTGATCACCGGGATCGGTCTTTCCCTGCTCGGCGACGGGCTGGCCGACCTGCTGAGGCCGGAGTGAGCGCGCCGATCCTCGAGGTGCGCGACCTTCACGTCGAGATCCCCCTCACCCGCGGCACGGTGCGCGCGGTCGACGGCGCGTCGTTCACCGTGGCTCCAGGCGAAGCGATGGGGCTCGTCGGCGAGTCCGGGTCGGGCAAGAGCATGACGCTGCGCGCCATCCTCGGGCTGCTCCCCCACCCGGCGGGGATCGCCGGCGGCGAGATCCTCTACGAGGGTGCCGACCTGGTCACGCATGCCGGCAAAGAAGCTGCAGGATCTGCGCGGCAGGGAGATCAGCATGATCTTCCAGGAGCCGATGACCGCGCTCAACCCGGTGATGCGGGTGGGCGACCAGATCGCCGAGGGCCCGCTGGCCCACCTGCGCATGAGCAAGTCGGCGTCGCAGGAGCGCGCCCTCGACCTGATGCGCCAGGTCGGGCATCCCCGACCCGGCGCGCCGCGCGCGCGCCTTCCCACACGAGCTGTCCGGCGGCATGCGCCAGCGGGTGATGATCGCGATCGCCCTGTCCTGTGAGCCGAAGTTGATCCTCTGCGACGAGCCGACGACCGCGCTCGACGTGACGATCCAGGATCAGATCCTCAAGCTGCTCCGCTCGCTGCGCGAGGAGCGCGGCCTGAGCGTCGTGTTCGTCACCCACGACCTCGCCGTCGTCGCCCAGACCTGCCAGCGGCTGGCCGTGATGTACGCCGGCCAGGTGGTCGAGACCGGCAGCATCGATGAGACCTTCCGCTCGCCCCGCCATCCGTACACGTTGGGGCTGCTGCGATCGGTGCCCGACCTGGAGGACGTGCGCGACGTGCTGCGATCGATCCCCGGCACGCCCCCCGACCCCGTCCATCCGCCCGAGGGTTGCCGCTTCGCGCCCCGCTGCGAGTTCGCCCAGCCCGACTGCACGGTCGGTGACAAGCCACTTCGGCCGATCACGCCGACGCGCAGCACCGCCTGCATCCACGACGACGCGCCCGCCCGGGCGGTGCAGCTGGAGCCGGTGATCGCCGGTGGCTGAGCCGCTGCTCGAGGTTCGGGGCCTCGAGATGCAGTTCTCGATGGGCACTTCCCTGGTCGGCGCGCTGACCCGCCGGCCCCACGACATGCTGCGCGCCGTCGACGGCGTCGACATGGCGATCGCACGCGGCGAGACGCTGGGCCTGGTCGGCGAGTCGGGCTGCGGCAAGTCCACGCTGGGCCGGTGCATCGTCGGCCTCTACCAGCCGACGGCCGGCGAGGTGCTGTTCGCCGGCGAGCCGATGGCGGCCAAGCGTGAACGCGCGCAGCGTCGGCGGATCCAGATGGTGTTCCAGGACCCCTACTCATCACTCAACCCGCGGCTGACCGTGCGCCAGGCGCTGAGCGAGCTGCTGCGCGCCCACAACATGGTGCCGTCCGGTCAGGTCGAGGCTCGCTGCCGCGAGCTGATGGAGCTGGTCGGGCTGGCGCCCGGCGCGCTGGAGGCGCACCCTCGCCACTTCTCCGGCGGACAACGCCAGCGCGTGTCGATCGCCCGCGCACTGGCGCTAGAGCCGGAAGTGCTGGTCGCCGACGAGCCGGTGTCGGCACTTGACGTGTCGGTGCAGGCAACGGTGCTGAACCTACTCGAGGCGCTGCAGCAGCAGCTGGGGCTGACGATGCTGTTCATCGCCCACAACATGGCGGTCGTCCGCCACGTCTGCGACCGGGTCTCCGTCATGTACCTGGGCAAGATCGTCGAGACGGCGCCGACCGCCGAGCTGTTCACCAACCCGAGGCACCCGTACACCCAGGGCCTGATGAAGGCGGTGCCACGGCTGGTGCCGGGCCGCACCTCGGAGGCGGTGGCCGTGGCCGGCGACCCGGGCAGCCCGATCTCGCCGCCGTCCGGCTGCCGGTTCCACCCGCGCTGCCCGATCGCCCAGGACGTCTGCTCCGAGCGGGAGCCGAACCTGGACGGCACGCCCGAGGATGCGGCGCACCTCGCCGCCTGCCACTTCGCCTGGACGGCCACGCCGCCCCGCCACGAGCCCGAAGTGGAGCAGGAGGCTGCGGGCGAGGGATAGGTTTCGTCGTCCGTGCTCGGACGCCTGATTGCAACGATGGTGGTGAACGCGGCCGCGATCTGGGTCGCGGCCGCGATCTTCGACGGCATCACCTACAGCAGCCTGACCAACCTGCTGCTGACCGGCCTCGTGCTGGGCGTCGTCAACTTCTTCGTCCGCCCGGTCGTCAATCTGCTCACGCTGCCGATCACGATCGTCACGCTCGGTCTGTGGCTGATCGTGGTCAACGCGTTCATGCTGCTCTTGACCAGCTGGCTGGTGAGCGGATTCGCGGTGGACGGGTTCCTGACCGCGCTCGGCGCCGCCGTCGTGATCGGCCTGGTCAACTGGGCGCTCAGCGGGATCATGCGCCGCGACAGCTCGTCGCGCCGCCCGGTCAGTCGCTGAACGCTCGCGCCAGAAGCTCGACCAGGCGATCCGCGGACGAACCGTCGTCGTCCATGTCCGGGTCGTAGCAGGTGACGTCGATGCCGGCGCAGCGGCCGGACTGCACGATCGGCCTCACCAGGCGCACGACCTGATCGGTCGTCAGCCCGCCCGGCTGCAGGTACGGCGTCGCTGGGAAGTCGTCGGTGGTCAGGACGTCGACGTCGAGGTGCACCCAGATCGGCGGCTCCAGGCCGGCCAGCACCTCGGCCGCCACGGCATCGGGTCCGTCCGCGGCGACCCGGGCCGGGTCGCGGTCGATCGGGATGCCGGCGTCCTCAGGCATCGGCGATCCCAGGCCGACCGCCTCCTCGCGGTCGCGGGCTCCGAGCACCGCGACGTCGGCCGCGCCGACCAGCGGCGCGTCGCCCACCAGGGCGGGAGGCCCGTCGCCGAGCAGCAGGGCGAGCGGCATGTCGGCGGCCTCGCCGGTCGGCGAGGTGACGCCGGTGTAGAGGTCGTAGTGCCCGTCCAGATACGCAAGGGCGGTCCGCCGGCCGAGGTCGGAGAACGCCGCGAACACCCCGGGAAGCAGCGTGCAGCAGCCCCCCACCAGCACCGGGAGCTCGCCCCGCTCCAGCGACGAGCGCACGCCCTCGCGGATCCCCTCCGTCGCGGCAACGACGGTCGGATAGCCGATGATGCCCGTCTCCGGATCACGGTCCGTGCCGGTGATGCGGACGTCCAGGTCGCCGCCGTCGCGGGCGCCGATGGCTCGGGCGAGCCCCGCCCGGCGCATCACGCCCGGCGTCAGCTCCGTCCCCCCGGCCTGGCCGATGCTGTCGATCGGCACCCCGATCATCGTCCTGATACCAGTCATCCGCTTACGACGGTATCATACGGGGATGGACGCGATCGACCTGGTGTCCGAGTTCCTCAACACCCACGACCGGGAGACCGGGTCGGACGGCCTGGCCACCGCGGACGGCCTATCGGCGTGGGCCGGCGAGCATGGGCTGATGGCGCCCGGCTCCTGGGTCAGCCCGCAGGACGCGGCGGCCGCCCGCGAGCTGCGCGAGGCGCTGCGAACGGCGCTCGAGACCGCCGGCCGCGACACAGCGGAGCTGGATGCCGCGGCCTCACGCCTGCCGCTGGTGGCGCTGCCCGGCGAGGGCGGCCGGCTGGCGCTGGTGTCGGCGCGCGGCGGCGCGGACGACGTGCGCGCGGCCGTGGTCGAGGCGATGCTGACGGCCCAGGCCGACGGCTCCTGGCCGCGGCTCAAGGTGTGCCGCAACCCGGACTGCCGGTGGGCGTTCGCCGACCGCTCGAAGAACCGCTCACGCGCATGGTGCGAGATGGCGACCTGCGGCAGCCGCAGCAAGATGCGCGCCTACCGGGCGCGCCGCGCGTAGAACCGGTTCTAAAAAGCCTGAGTCGCCGGCACGAAGACCCGGTCGAGGCGGAACGGGTTCTCGTCCAGCCTGCCCAGCAGGGCGTCGACCATCAGCTCGCTGCCACCGGGTCCGCACATGACGCCGTGGCCGTTGTAGCCCGTGTTGACCCATAGGCCTGGCAACTCCGACTCGCCCAGCAGCGGCCGCTGGTCCGGGGTCATGGTGTACTGGCCGGCCTGCACCGCCCACTGACCGCCGCCGTCCCAGACATCCCGCCAGAACGGCGCGGTGTGGGCCAGCGACACCGCGCTGCGCGGATCGAGCAGGCGGTCGGCGAGCGACGGGTCAGGCGGCACCTGATCGAGCGGCGGCGCCGGCCGCTCGCCGGGGTCGGGGTACAGCAGGTAGGCACCGGCCGGGCCGACCGGCCGCCAGTGGGAGGTCGTGTCCTCATCGATCGTCATCGGCGCATCCTGCGGCACGGCCGGCGCGTCCCACAGCACCACCCGCTGGCGGCGGACGGGCTCGACCGGCAGCTGCACGCCGGCCAGCTCGGCGACGGCGCCGGACAGCGGCCCGGCGGCGATCACCGCCCGCTCGCAGGCCACCACCCCCCGGTCGGTGACAACGGCGGACAGCCGCCCGCCGGACGTCTCGAACCCGGTGACGCGGCAGTCGAGCACGACGCCCGCTCCGGAGCCCTCGAGCAATCCGAGCGCGATCCTCCGGGGCTCGATCAGCCCGTCGCCGCCACGAAACCGCGCCTGCACCACGTCCTCGGACACCCATGGGAAGCGGGCGCGCGTCTCGTCGCCGGTCAGCAGCTCGACGCCGTCGACTCCCCAGCCCTGCTGCCGCTCGACGAGCTCGCGTTGCACGGCGGTCCGTGACGGCTCTCGGGTCAGCCAGAGGTAGCCTTGCCGGCGGATCCGCGGGCCGTGTAGCGACTGCCCGGTCTCCTCGGCGAACCGCTGGAACAGGTCGACCGACCGGCTCACCAACCCCAGCTCCTCCTCGTGCTCGAGCTGGAGGCGGAATCCGCCGGCAGCCACCGCCGTGGTGAAACCGCAGATCAGCCCGCGGCGCTCGAGGACAACCACGTCGAGCCCAGCGCGCGCGGCGAAGAACGCCGTGGCGGCGCCAACGATGCCCGACCCGACAACGACGAGCCCGGCACCGGCAGGTGGGTCGCTGAGCCGTCGCACAAGCGAGTATGCTCGCACACCGATGTCTGCCCTGCTGCTCAGCGCCTCGGTCACGCCGCTCAAGGACGGCGGAGCCGCGCTGGACGAGGACGCGATCGGCCCGCTGGTCGAGTTCCTTCAGGCGGGCGGTGCCGACGGCGTGTTCTGCTGCGGCACGACGGGCGAGGGCGTGCAGCTGACCACGGACGAGCGCCGTCGCGCGGTTGTGCGCTTCCGCGAGGCCTGCACCGGCACCCTGATCGTGCACTGCGGCGCCCAGACCACCGCCGAGACGGTCGCGCTGGCGGGCCACTCGGCCGCCAGCGGGGCGGACGCCGCCGCGGTCATCCCTCCGCCGTACTACCAGCTGGACGACGACGCCCTGGTCGAGCACTTTGCCGCCGCAGCCAACGCCTGCGCGCCGCTGCCGTTCTACCTCTACGCCTTCACCGCCCGCAGCGGCTACCCACTGCCGGTCGCCGTCGTGGAGCGCGTCCGCGAACGGTGCGACAACATCGCCGGCCTGAAGGTGTCGGAGTCGCCGTTCTCGGCGGTCGAGCCCTACCTCGGTCTCGGGCTGTCGGTGTTCGTCGGCAGCGAGCCGCTGATCCCCCAGGCCCTCGCCGCGGGAGCGACCGGGGCCGTATCCGGTCTCTCGTCTGCCTTCCCCGACCAGGTGGCGGCGGTCGTCCGCGACCCCAGCGAGGAGGGCGGAGCGGCGCTCGCCGAGCTGCGAGGCCGGATGGGCACCGCCGACTTCATCGCCAACCTGAAGCGCGAGCTGGGCAGGCTGGGCCTGCCCGTGCGGCCCGACATGCGCGCGCCACTCAGGGCGACCGGCTGAGCACCTCGGACAGCGGGACGATGGCGAGCAGCGTGATGGCCGCGCAGGCGAAGGCCGCCGCGGGCGACGACGTGTAGACCGGGAGCCAGACCAGCGGCGCCACCGCCGTGCCGGCGAACTTGAACGCCGCGAACACAGACACGGCTCCGGCGCGGTTGGCCGGCACGGCCTCGACGGCGACGGTGTTCAGCCCCGCCCAGAGCAGCGCCGCGCCGCAGCCGGCTCCGAACCACAGCAGCGCGTACGCCACGGATCCCGAGACGACGCCCATCGGCCCGACCGCCAGCGAGCAGACGCAGGCGGCGATCGTGGCCGACCGGGCGGCGCCGATCCGCTCGGAGGCTCGGCCGGCGGCCCGGCCCAGCACCATGCCGGCCAGCCCGAACGCGGCCAGCAGCAGCCCGCGCGCGGTCGAGCCCATCCCGAACGCCTCCACCGACCGCAGCGAGACCAGGAACCCGAGCCCGGTCATCCCCACGTAGCCGGCGAACCCGGCGGCGCACAGCACCATCACCCTCCGCGTGAACACGGCCACCAGCCGCGGCCGGTGCCCCTCGCGGTGCGCCGATGGCGGCGGTGGGTAGGCGATCAGCGCGAGCGCCACGATGGCCGGGACGATGAACGCCAGCCGCCAGGTGATCTCGGCCGCGATGCCCCCGAGCAGCGGCGCCAGCGAGATGCCGCCCGCCTGGACGCCGGCGAACGTCCCCACGGCGCGCCCGCGCTCGCGGGGCGGCACGGCGTCGGCCAGCCCGGCCAGCAGCACCGGCGAGGTGAACGCGTTGGCCGTGCCCTGGATGCCGCGGCAGGCCAGGAACACCTCGATCCCCGGCGCGAGGGCCGCGCCGATCGAGCCGACGGCGTAGACGGTGTAGGCGATGGTGACCACGCGCCGCCGGCCGATCCGCTCGGCCAGGGTGCCGGAGACCAGCTGGAGCACCGCGAACGGCACCAGGTAGGCGGGAACGGCGAGCGCGATCTCGGTCGTGGTGGCGTCGAAGGCGTCGCGCAGCTCCGGGATCAGCACCGCCAGCACGGCGCCGCCGAACGGCCCCAGGAACCCGCCGACGTACAGCGGCAGCGTGTGGGAGCGATGCGGCGGAATCGGCTCCGGCACGGGCGCGGGAGCTCAGGCGGTGATCGCGCAGGTGCCGAGGTCGAGCTCTTTGGCGAGCTCGTTCGCCGTCTCCAGATGCCCCTGCAGCGACGTGACGGCGTCGTTCACCGCCTTCCGCTGGCCGACCCGCGCGGCGTCGATCAGGTCATCGCCGTCGGCGATCGCCTGCTCGATCGCGTCGAGCATGTCGTTCACCTGGCCGGCCTGCTCGGGCGGCGGGTGCAGCGCCCGCAGCTCCTGCAGCTCCTGCTGCTCGAGGCCGACCGCACGCTCGCCCTGCTGCGCCAGCCCGGCCAGGTCGGTCGGCACCGGCAGCGCGCTGATCCTGTTCGTGTAGCTCGTGCAGATCTGCTCGGCGCGGCTGGTGAACTCCGCGTGAGTCAGCGTGGCCTGACTGGTGCCCGCCGACCCTCCGCCGAGGCAGCCCACCGCCAGGGGCGCGATCGCCAGCGAGGCGAGCGCCCAGCCGCGGCGGATGGTCACTACAGCGCGCCGCCGGCCGCGTGAGGGGAGGTCGGGTCCTGGCCGCCGTCGCCGACCGACTCGCGCGCGAGGTACTCCTCGGCCAGCAGCGGGTTCTCGCGCGCACGCTCCACCACCGTCAGCAGGCTGGACATGCTCGAGACCTCCTCCACCTGCTCCTTGATGAACCACTGGAGGAACTGCTCGCCCGAATAGTCCCCCAGCTCGCGCGCGAGCGTGGTCAGCCCGCCGATCTGCTCGCTCACCCGCTTCTCCTGCTCCAGCGCCAGGGCGACCGGCTCGACGACGTCCGTGAACGCCGACTTCGGCGCCTCGACGCCCGGAATGGCGACGTCCACGTCGGCGTCCAGCAGATACTGCACCATCATCATCGCGTGGTTCCGCTCCTCGAGCGCCTGTCGGTAGAAGTGCGCGGCCAGCCGGGGAAGGGTCTCGGCGTCGTAGTAGACGGCGACGGCGATGTACTGCTGGGCGGCGCCGAACTCGTAGCCGATCTGCTCGTTCAGGGCCTTGGCGAAGCGTTCATGAGACATGGTCGGTGCGGGTCTCCTGCGGTTCGGAGGGACGGCCGGTAGGCTACTCGACCGTGCCGGCCACCGCCCGCGGCATCCACCAGAGCTGAAAGGACGAGCGATGATCGCGCCCTTCCGCAACCACCTGCCCGTCAAGATCCGCTTCGGGGACGGCGTTGCCGGCGAGCTCGCCGAGGTGCTGGCCGCCGAGGGCGCGGTGCGGCCGTTCGTGATCATGGACGACGGCCTGGACGGCTTCATCCCGGCCGTCGCCGCCACGCTGGACACCGTGCCCGGCGCGATCAGATTCGAGAAGGCCCCCGGCGAGCCCACCGTCGGGCTGGTCGAGCACGCTGCCGCGGCGCTGGCCGAGTCCGGGGCCGACGCCATCGTCGCGATCGGCGGCGGCTCGTCGATGGACACCGCCAAGGCGGCCCGCCTGGTCGCCGGCCAGGGCGGCCCCTACCTGCGGTTCGCCGCCGGCGGCGTGGAGTACGAGCCGCCGGTGCTGCCGCTGGTGTGCGTGCCGACCACGGCCGGCACCGGCTCGGAGGTGTCGGGCGGCGCCGTGATCACGGACGAGGCGACCCACGTCAAGGCCGGCATCGCCAGCCCGCTGCTGCGGGCCCAGCACGCGGTGGTCGATCCGGTGCTGACTCACGGGCTGCCGCCGAAGCTGACCGCGTACACCGGGATCGACGCCCTCGCCCAGGCGATCGCCGGCCTGGTGGTGACCGCCCGCACGCCGATCGGCGACGCGATCGGCCTCGAGTCGACGCGGCTCGCCGGCAGGTCGCTGGTGCGCTGCGTTCGCAACGGCTCGGATGCCGACGCGCGGTCGGACATGGCGTGCTCGAGCCTGCTGGCCGGGCTGGCGATGAACATCTCGGACTGCGGGTCGGAGCACTCGCTGGGCCAGGCGCTGGGCGGCGAGTTCGGCCTGCCGCACGGTCTGACGATCGGGCTGGTGCTGGCCGAGACGATGGACCGCGACCGCCGCTACGTGCCCGGGCAGTTCGAGCGCGTCGCCGATGCCCTGGACGAGCCCGACGACGGGAGCGGGGACGGCTCCCGCGCCGTGCGCGCCGTGCGCCGGATCCTGGCGGAGCTGGAGTTCGAGACGCTGGCGTCGGTCGGCGTCCGCGAGGACCAGCTGTCGGGGTTGGCCGACAAGGCGCTGTCCGACTACTTCATCTCGGTGGCGCCGTCGCCGTGGTCGGCGGACGAGGTCGTCGGCGCCTACCGCGCGGGACTGGCGCTGGGCGAGAGCCGGTAGGTGCCGGCTACTCGATCGGCTCGCCGCGCCGCTTGCGCGCCTCGTTCTGCGAGGCGAGCGTGATCGCGAGCGACGCCAGCAGCCCCCAGAACACGCCGTAGAACAGTGCACGCGCGGGCGGCTGGTTGAGCGGCCCGAGATGGAGCAGGAACAGCAGCACGATCGTCACCGGCAGCGATATCAGGAACTGCACGGGACCTCGCAAACTCTCCCACGCGAGTAGCAGCTTCATCGCCCGACAGGGTAGCGTTGGGGCAACCGATCGGGAGGAAGCATGCAGGAGCGGGACGTCCCAGGCCCACGCGGAGCGCAGGTCACGATCGAGGGATCGACGGTCGTCGTCACCGGCGCGTCTACCGGCATCGGCAGGGCCGCAGCCGTCGCGCTCCGCGACCGCGGGGCCAGGGTGGTCGTCGCGTCGCGCAGCGCGGAACGGCTGCAGCCGGTGGCCGAGGAGGTCGGGGGGCTCGCTGTCGTCTGCGACGTCGGGGACTACGACCAGGTGCAGGGGCTGGTCGACCGGGCTGTCGCCTGGGGAGGCAAGCTCGACATCATGGTCAACAACGCAGGCTACGGTGCGTTCGGTCTGCTGCACGAGATCGACCCCGACCGCGTCGCCGACATGTTCAGGACGAACGTGATCGGCGTGATCAACGGGGTTCGCGCAGCGGGCGAGGTGCTCGTCCGGCAGGGCCACGGCGGCGCGATCGTCAACGTCTCCTCGATCGTTGGCGAGTTCCCGGACCCCGGGAGCGGTGCGTACGCCGCGAGCAAGGCCGCCGTCGATCTGCTCAGCCGCACGGCGTTTCGCGAGCTGCGCGACCACGGCGTCCACGTGGTCAACGTCAAGCCGGCCCTGACCGACACACGCTTCTCGGCGACGTCGCGCGGCGACACCGGCCGGAGGATGGGCGGCGACCCGCCGGAGAAGGTCGCCAGGTGGATTTGCGAGGCGTTGGAGTCCGGGTCTGCCACGGCCGGATACAGGTAGGCTGCGTACGTGGCATCCGTGACCCAACCAGCATCCCTGCCGTGGACGAACGACGAGGATGCCAACCGGCTGATCGCCGAGGATCCCAACGCGCTTTTGATCGGATTCGTGCTCGACCAGCAGGTCACGGTGCAGAAGGCGTTCTCCGGGCCACTCGAGATCAAGCGCCGCCTGGGTCATCTCGACCCGGCGCGGATCGCGGCGACCGACCCGGCGGAGCTGTCGGAGGTGTTCCGCGAGCGTCCGGCGATCCACCGCTTCCCGGGTGCGATGGCCGAGCGCGTGCAGGCGCTCTGCGCCGACCTGGCCGAGCGGTTCGGCGGCGACGGGTCGCGCGTGTGGACGGAGGCGACCGACGGCGCCGACCTGGCGAAGCGCGTCGGCTCGCTGCCGGGGATCGGCGACATGAAGGTGCGCAGCATCGTCGCCACGCTGATCAAGCAGTACGGCGTCCGGCCGCCCGGCTGGGAGAGCGTGCTTCCCGGACACCCGACGCTCGGCGACGTGACGACGCCCGAGGAGCTCGCCGAGTACCAGGCCGCCAAGCGCGCCCATAAGCAGAAGGTTCGCGCCGAGAAAGCGCGAAAAGAGCTGGCGTGATCGAGACAGCCACTCCGGCCCCGGCGGTCGAGCCGCAGGACCATGAGGAGGACGCGGGCTGGGGCCAGAAGGCCATCATGCTGACGATCACGCTCGTCCCGTTCGTGGCGTTCATGGTCGCCATCGCGCTGCTCTGGAACCTCGCCGTTGGCTGGACAGACATCCTCCTGCTGGTGGTGCTGTACGTGCTGATGGGGCTCGGCGTGACCGTCGGCTTCCACCGGATGCTGACGCACCAGGCGTTCGAGGCGATCCCGCCGCTCAAGGCGACGCTGCTGGTGCTGGGCTCGATGTCGCTGCAGGGCTCGGCCATTACCTGGGCCGTCGACCACCGCACGCACCACGCGCACTCCGACAAGGAGGGCGACCCGCACAGCCCGCACCACGGATTCGGCGGCGGCATCGGCGGCCAGCTGCGCGGGCTGCTGCACGCGCACGTTGGCTGGATGTTCGTCCACCCGGCAGCGGCCGACCGCGCGCGACTGGGCCGTGACCTGATCGAGGACAAGATGGTGCGGTTCATCGATCGGACGTTCGTCCTATGGGCAGTGCTCGGATTCGTGCTGCCGTTCGCGCTGGGCTACGCGCTGACCGGAGGTACCTGGAAGGGCGCGCTGACCGGGCTGCTGTGGGGTGGCCTCGTGCGGCTGTTCCTGAACCACCACGTCACGTGGAGCGTCAACTCGATCTGCCACTTCTTCGGCCGCCGCCCGTTCGCCGCGTATGACAAGTCGACGAACAACTGGGTGCTGGCGATCCCGTCGCTGGGCGAGGCGTGGCACCACAACCACCACGTCTTCCCGACCTCCGCATACCACGGCCTCGGCTGGCGGCAGATCGACATCTCCGGCATCCTGATCGGCTGCTGGGAGAAGGTCGGGCTGGTGCGCAACGTGCGCCGGCCGACGCGGGAGCAGATCGCCCGCAAGCTCTCGCGCAGCTCTGACGGGTGATCCTGGAGGGCGACAACCTCGCCCTGATGCCGGAGCTCGAGTCGGGCTGCTTCACCCTGATCTACACCGATCCCCCGTTCAACACCGGCCGCGCGCGCACCCGTCGCACGGTGCGGACGCAGGCCGACCCCGACGGCGACCGGCGAGGGTTCGGCGGGCGCCGGTACCGCACCGAGGAGGTCTCACGATCGGCCTATGACGACCGGTTCGACGACTACCCGGCATTCCTCGAGCCGCGCCTGCGGGAGATGCACCGGCTGCTCTCGGCCGAGGGAACGCTCTACCTGCACCTCGACTACCGCGAGGCGCACCGTGCGAAGCTCCTGCTGGACGAGCTGTTCGGCCCGGAGTGCTTCCTCAACGAGATCATCTGGGCCTACGACTACGGCGGCAAGCCGCGGCGGCGCTGGCCGGCCAAGCACGACACGATCCTGGTGTACGTGCGCGATCCCGCCGCGTACCTGTTCGACGCCGACGCGATCGAGCGCGAGCCGTACATGGCGCCGGGCCTGGTCACGCCCGAGAAGGCGGCGCGGGGCAAGCTGCCAACCGACGTCTGGTGGCACACCATCGTCTCGCCGACCGGCAAGGAGAAGACCGGGTACCCGACGCAGAAGCCGGAAGGGCTGGTGCGGAGGATGGTTCAGGCGTCCACCCGACCGGGCGACCGCTGCCTGGATCCGTTCGCCGGTTCCGGCACGCTGGGCGCCGTCTGCCGGGCGCTGGGCCGCGAGTACGTGCTGATCGACGAGAACGCCGAGGCGGTGGCCGTCATGCGCGGCCGGCTGGAGGGCGCCTACGAGCCGAGCACGCGCACGCCGTCCGACGTGGCGACGTAGGCCGCCCGGGCGTAGTCGAGGAACAGCCCGTGGGCGACGACGCCCGGGACGGAACAGAGGCCCGCCTCCAGCGCCGGCGGATCGCCCCAGTCGTCACGCCGGCAGTCGACGACGTGGTTGCCCTCGTCGGTGACGTACGGCCGGTCACCGTCCATCCGCAGCTCGGGCCGCCAGCCCTGTTGCCGAAGCAGGCGATCGCATCCGGCCGCTGCGAACTGGACGACCTCCACCGGCAGCGGCGCGTGATCGCCGAGCCGGTCGACGAGCTTCGACTCGTCCGCGACCACCACGAACCGGCGCGCGGCGGCCGCAACCACCTTCTCGCGCAGGAATGCTCCGCCCAGGCCCTTGATCAGGCGCAGCTCGGGGTCGATCTCGTCGGCGCCGTCGATGCCCACGTCCAGCTCCGGCAGCTCCTCCAGCGAGCGCACCGGGATGCCCAGCTCACGGCAGCGGGCGGCCGTCACCTCGCTGGTGGGGACGCCCTCGATCCGCTCCAGCCGGCCGTCCTGCAGTCGGCGCGCGAGCGACTCCAGCATCAGCGCCGCGGTCGACCCAGTGCCCAGGCCCAGCCGCATGCCGCTGCGCACCTCGGCCTCGACGGCCGCATCCGCCGCATCCGCCTTGAGCGCAGCCTGCCCGCTCATGCGGGCACCTCGAGCAGCGCCGGATCGGTGACCGGCGCCTGGCAGGCGAACCGCTCGCACACGTACACCGCGGGCTGTCCGCCGACCAGACCCTTGCCCTCGAGCAGGGCGATGCCACCCGCCGAGCTGCCGTCGCCGAACGCGTAGACGGCGGTCGGGTGGAATCCGGCGCGGGCCGCGTCAGCCAGCGCGCGGGTCGCCGGGTCGGAGGGCGGGCCGATCACCGCGACCTCGACGGGCGGCGAGAGGTACAGATCGACCGCGCACAGCAGCTGCCCGAAAGCGTGGTACGCACGTTCGACGTGGGGCATCGCCATCCGGAAGACCTCCAACGCACCGGCCTCCCCGCGGCCGGTGATCCGCGAGAGCCGCAGCAAGACCGTCGCCAGCAGCGATTGCCCGGACGGCGTCGGGTTGTCGTCGAGGTCCTTGAACCGCGCGACCAGGCGCTCGCCGGCCGGGTCGGCATACAGAAAGCCGCCGGCCTCGTCATCGTGGAAGCGCCTGGCCGCATCCTCCGCCAGGCGGATCGCGTGCTCGAGCCAGCGCGGCTCGCCGGTCGCCGTGTGCAGCTCGATCAGACCGTTGGCCACGGCGGCGACATCGTCGAGAAATGCCGGCGCCCGGACGTTGCCGTCGCGGTATGACCGGTGGAGCACGCCGCCGGGACTCATCTCGCCGAGCAGGAACTCCGCGCACCGTTCGGCCGCCGCCAGGTGGTCGGCCCGGCCCAGCCGCCAGCCGGACTCGGCCAGCGCGGCCAGCGCCAGCCCGTTCCATGCGGCGATCGCCTTGTCGTCGCGCCCGGGCTGGGGGCGGGCGCGCCGCGCCTCGAGCAGGCGGGCGCCGATCGACTCGATGTTCTCGGGAGGCTCGCCGACCGGCCGCAGCACGCTGGCGCCGGCCTCGAACGTGCCGCGCTCGGACACGCCGAAGTACGCAGCCGCCGCGGAACCGTCGTCCGGGCCGAGCACCCGCGTCAGCTCCTCCGGCGTCCACACGTACGTCAGCCCCTCCTCGCCCAGGGTGTCAGCATCAAGCGCCGAGGCGAAGCCGCGCTCGGGCAGCAGCATGTCGGTCAGAAGGAAGTCGAGCGTGCCCTCGGCGACCCACCGGTAGCCCGGATCGCCGGTGACCGCGTGCCCATGCAGGTACGCGGAGGCCAGCAGTGCGTTGTCGTACAGCATCTTCTCGAAGTGCGGGACGAGCCACTGGGCGTCGACCGAGTAGCGGGCGAAACCGCCGGCCAGCACGTCGTACATGCCGCCCGCCGCCATCCCGTCCAGCGTGCCGGTGGCCATCTCCAGCGCGCCGCCGATGCCCCGGCGGTGCGCACGCAGCAGGAACTCGATCGCGCTGGCAGGCGGGAACTTGGGCGCGCGTCCGAAGCCGCCCCACTCCGGGTCGTACACGCGGCGCATGCCCGCCACCGCGGCCGTCAGCGTGTCCTCGGCCGAGCGGGCCGTCGGCCCCGGCCATCCGACTGGCGGCGTCCAGCGCCGCGGTCAGCCTGCACGGCGGAGCCGTCCACCTCGGCGCGGCGGTCGCGGTAGGCCTCGGCCACCGCCTCCAGCACCTGGGAGAACGCCGGCATGCCGTGGCGCGGCTCCGGCGGGTAGTAGGTGCCGCCGAAGAACGGCTCGCCCCGCGGCGTCAGGAACACGGTCATCGGCCAGCCGCCCTGGCCGGTCAGGTGAACGACGGCGTTCATGTAGACGGCGTCGATGTCGGGCCGCTCCTCGCGGTCGACCTTGATGTTCACGAACAGGCGGTTCATCAGCGCCGCGGTCTGGGGATCCTCGAACGACTCGTGCGCCATCACGTGGCACCAGTGGCACGCCGAATAGCCGACCGACAGCAGGATCGGCCGGTCCGACTCGCGCGCAGCCGCCAGAGCCTCATCGGTCCACGGATACCAGTCCACGGGGTTCTCGGCGTGCTGGAGCAGGTACGGGCTGGTCTCGCCGGCGAGCCGGTTCAGGAGACGACCTGCCGGATCTGGTGCACCATGACCATCACGACCGAGGCGTCGTCGGTCGCGCCGGCGGTGCTCTCGATCAGCCGGGCGAGGCGCTGGTAGGGATCGACGCGGGCGGCCAGGTACGCGTCGACCGCGGGGTCGATCTCCGCGCCTTCGCTCTGCAGGATCACGCGAAACACGATCTGGCGGCGGAGCAGCCGCAGGTCGTCGAGCTGCGACGCCCACGCCAGCCGCTGCCACCTGGTCTCGGCCGGCAGGCCCGCCACCCGATCCTGGATGGCGTCCAGGTACAGGCGCTCGCCGACCACGAAGAACGCGTGGGCGACGTCGCCGATCGTCCGGCCGCTCTCCCGGGACACGGCGATGATGTCCGGCGCGTAGACCAGGTCGGGCACCATCGCCGCGAACCGCGCCGGGCGCTCGGGGACGCCGTCCGCCCGGAGGTCGGCCAGCCGCTCGTCGTGTGCCGACCGCCAGGTGCCGGTGGCCGCAGTCTCGAGATTGGCGACCAGCTCCGCGAACGCCGGCCCGGTCGATGCGACCTCTGCCCCGATCGCCAGATCGGGCACGTGCTGGAGGTACCAGCGGGCGAGCTGCTCGACCATCGTGTCGACGCCCGTCATCATCCCGGCCTGGACGTCGCCCGGCACGACGCCGTCGAGCCCCTCGATGTCGTCCCAGCGGGCGCGGGCGACGCTCACCTCGCGGGCGGCGATGAACGCGCGGGCCACCTCGTCCGGCGAGGCGCCGGTCTCGGCGGCCATCCGCGGCACGAACGTGATGCCCATCGAGTTGATGACGTCGTTGGTGACGATCGTGGCGATCATCTCCCGGCGCAGCGGGTGGGTCGCGACGTACGCGCCGAACCGCTCGATCACTGCCGCCGGGAAGTAGGCGGCCAGGTCGCTGTGCAGGTAGCCGTCGTCGGGCAGCGTCGAGGCGGTCACCTGCTCGCGCAGCAGCCGCTTCGCGTAGGCCAGCAGCACGCACAGCTCCGGCCGCACCAGGCCGCGACCGTTGCGCTGGCGCTCGGCCATCACCTCCGACGACGGCAGCGACTCGAGCTCGCGGTCGAGCATGCCCGACGCCTCGAGCTCGGTCATCAGATCCTCGTAGTGCTCCATCCGCAGGTGCGACACGGCCTGCTCCTGCGACAGGATCTGCACCTGCAGGTAGTTGTCGTACAGCACGTGCTTCGTGACGTCGCCGGCGACCGACTGCAGCAGGGCGTTGCGGTCGTCCATCGTCAGCTCTCCGGCACCCATGGGCAGTGACAGCAGGATCTTGAGGTTGACCTCATGGTCGGAGCAGTCGACGCCGGCCGAGTTGTCGATCGCGTCCGTGTTGATCCGGCCGCCCGCCATCGCGTACTCGATGCGGCCGCGCTGGGTGAAGCCCAGGTTGCCACCCTCGCCGACCACCCGCGCGCGCAGCTCTGCCGCCGTTCACACGCAGGGCGTCATTGGCACGGTCGCCGACGTCGGCGTTCGTCTCGGACTCGGCCTTGACGAACGTGCCGATGCCGCCGTTCCAGAACAGGTCGACCGGCGCGCGCAGCACCGCGTGGCACAGCTCGGTCGGCGACATGCTCTCGGCCGAAACGCCCAGAGCCTCACGCGCCTGTGGAGACAACGGAACCGACTTGGCCGTCCGCGGCCAGACGCCGCCGCCCTCGGAGATCAGCGAACGGTCGTAGTCGTCCCACGACGAGCCGGCCAAGGCGAACAGCCGCTGCCGCTCGGCGAACGACGATGCCGCATCGGGCGACGGGTCGATGAACACATGGCGGTGGTCGAACGCCGCCACCACCCGGGTCACGGGCGACAGGAGCATGCCGTTGCCGAAGACGTCGCCGGACATGTCGCCGATTCCGACAACGGTGAACGGCTCCGTCATCACGTCGCGACCCATCTCGCGGAAGTGGCGCTTGACGCTCTCCCACGCCCCCTTGGCGGTGATGCCGAGCGCCTTGTGGTCGTACCCGGCGGACCCGCCCGAGGCGTAGGCGTCGCCCAGCCAGTGCCCGTACTCGATGCTGACCTCGTTGGCGGTGTCCGAGAGGTGGGCGGTGCCCTTGTCGGCGGCCACGACGAGGTACGCGTCGGTGTCCGTGTCGAGCACCCGCACCTCGGCCGGCCGCACGACCTCGCCGGCGGCGATGTTGTCCGTCAGGTCGAGCATGCCCCGCATCAGCGTGATGTACTGACGGCGCTCCTCCTCCATCAGCTCGCCGCGGTCGGCCGGCGGCTGCTTGAGCACGAACCCGCCTTTCGCCCCGGTGGGCACGATCACAGCGTTCTTGACCATCTGCGCCTTCATCAGGCCGAGGATCTCGGTGCGGTAGTCCTCCAGCCGGTCGCTCCAGCGGATGCCGCCGCGGGCGACGAAGCCGCCGCGCAGGTGGACGCCCTCCATCTCCGGGCTGTAGACGAAGATCTCCCACCTGGGCACCGGCTTGGGGATTCCGGGCACGTCCTCGCAGCGCAACTTGAACGAGAAGTACGGCAGCTCGCCGGCCCCCTTGAACACGTTGGTGCGGACGGTGGCCAGGATCATGCCAAGGAACGACCGCAGGATGCGGTCATCGTCCAGGCTGGCGATCGCATCCAGGTCGGCGACCATCGCCGCCTCCAGCTCCGCGGCGCCGGCGTCGTCCGGTTCGCGGGAGAAGTCGAGCCGCAGCGCGAACAGTTCCATCAGGTGCTTGGCCACCGTGCCGTTGCGGACGAACGCGTCGTTCTGGTAGCGCTTGGTGAAGCCGCCGCCCAGCACCTGCCGGTACTGGCGGTAGGCGCGGAGGATGGACACCTCGCGCCAGGACAGCGCGGCGACCGGCACCAGCCGGTTGAGCGAGTCGCTCTCGGCCCGGCCGTCCCAGACGGCGCCGACGGCGTCGGCCACCAGCGACCCCAGCGTCGCCAGGTCGAGCTGGCTGCCGTCCGGCCCGTACACGCCGAAGTCGTGCAGGTAGCGGCCCTCCCCCTCGTGCTCCTGCAGGCGGGTCGGCACCTCCTCGACGATCCGCAGCCCGAGATCCTCGAGCATCGGCAGCAGCTCTCCCAGCTCGGCCTTGCCGCCGGTCTTGTACAGCTTCAGCCGCGTCAGGTTCTCGACGCTGTCGCGCTCGTTCTGGAGGGCGATCACGTATGCGCGGTCGGGTCCGAGCTTCTCGAACTCGGCCACGTCGAACTTGGCCATGTAGAGCGGCGTCGCGGACTTGTAGTAGTCGGGAAACAGCGCGCCGTAGCGGCGGGCCAGCGCTTGGCCCTCGGTCTCACCGTGCTCCTTGGAAAGGGCGTCGGCCAGCCGGTCGTCCCACGACCGGGCCGCCTCCAGTACCTCGGTCTCGAGCTCCGCGCGGGAGACGTTCGGGATCTCGCCCGGCACGTGGACGACGAAATGGAACCGCGCCGGCTCCGTCTCGCCGTACGTCAGGTGATACTCGACCGAGTCGCCGCCGAACCGCTCCTCGAGCAGCGCCGCCAGCCGCGTGCGCAGCTCGGTCGACACGTGATCGCGGGGCAACGCGACCACCGCGGACACGCTGTGCCCCTGGTAGTCGTTGCGCAGGAACAGCGAGATCTGGCGCTGCTCCTCCATCGCCATCAGCCCCATCACGGTCGTTCGCAGATACTCCTCGCTCGCGGCGAACAGCTCGTCCTTGGGGAAGCTCTCGAAGATCGCGACGACCGCTTTGTGGTCGTGCGATCCGGGGAACAGGTCCTCCTGCTCCATGATCGACTCGAGCTTGCGCCGAACCAGCGGGATGTGCCGGGCGGGCTCGGCGTACGCTTTGCTGGTGAAGAGCCCGATCATCCGCAGCTCGCCGACGATCGAGCCGTCCGGGCCGACCCGCTTGACCCCGATGTGATCCATCCGCACACGGCGGTGCACCGTCGACTCGCGGTTGGTCTTGGAGACGATCAGCAGCGGGCCGCCGAGCACCCGCTCGCGCAGGTTGGGCGCCAGCTCGCCGATCCGCTTGGGCATCGAGAACGTCGAGCCCGACTCGTCGGACAGGACGCCCAGCCCCGAGTCGGGGACGACCGAGACCAGCGCGTCGTCATCGTCGCCGTCGATCGCGTACTCGCGGTAGCCGAGGAAGACGAAGTTGTCGTGTGTCAGCCACTCCAGGAAGGCCACGGTCTCGGCGATCTCGTCCCGCGAGTAGCGGGCGGACGCCACCTGGGCGAACTCGATCATCCTGCCCACGCTGTCGGCCATCGCGTGGAAGTCCCGCACGGACAGCGCCACGTCGCCGATCACGCGAATCACGTCGGACGTCAGCTGCTCGAGCTCCGCTTCGGGCATCCGGCGGTCGACCTCGAAGTGCATCACCGACTCGCGGTGCAGCGCCCCGCGTGCAGGCACGACCGCAGCCAGCCGGCCGTTGCCGTCGCGCTCGACGCCGATCACGGGGTGCATCACGTTGCGGACGGCGAGCCCGCGGCGGCGCAGCTCCTCGGTCACGCTGTCGATCAGGAACGGCATGTCATCGACGTTCGCCTCGAGCACGCTGCCGCGGCAGCTCCAGCCGTCGCGGGCTCCGTCGGGGTTGAACGCGCGCGCGTGGATGTCGCCGGGACGGCGTTCCGAGATGAACTCGAAGAGCCCGGCCACCTGCGCCGCGAGGGCGTCGATCCCCGGCTCGTCGAGTGGGCCGGACGTCACCCGCCGGGCATACGCTCGGGCGAACTCGCCGAGCGGCCCGTCGGCCGCGCCGTCGAACCGTGCCAGCAGGCTCTGCGCGACGGCGACGCCGGGATCGGTGCCAGGGCTCGCAGACGCCGAGCTGGGTTGGCTCGCCACATCCCGGATGCTACCGCTCCCGGCCCCGCCGAAGCGGCGCACGCCGGCTTCACAGCGTGGTGACCGGTCTGTAACCGTTCACCACTTCGTCACCGTTTGCCTCCCGGATCGACTCCCCCGCCGGGCGGCCGCGGCGGCAAGATCGAAGCGACAAAATCGACTTCACGATCTGGAGGAACGATGAGGCCCAGAATATGGCTCCCGATCTGCGTGATTGCCGTGGCAATCGCGGCGGGGTGCGGCGGATCGTCGGGCGGCAGTTCGTCCTCGTCCGGCGGCAGTGGAAACGGGACAGCCGAAGCGCTCTCTGGCGCCGGCAGCACGCTGATCGCACCACTGATGTCGCAGTGGCAGCCCGACTACGCCACCACCGCCGGCATCACGATCACGTACGGCGCGATCGGCTCCGGCGGCGGCATCGGCGCGATCACCGCCCGCTCCGTCAACTTCGGGGCATCCGATGCACCGCTCACGCCTGACCAGGCAACGGCCTGCAAGGACTGCCTGCAGATCCCGTGGGCGCTGGCCGCGACCGTGGTCACCTACAACGTCAAGGGCGTTGAGGACAAGCTCAAGCTGGACGGTCCGACCGTCGCCGACATGTTCCTCGGCAACATCACGCAGTGGGACGATCCGGCGATCAAGGCGCTCAATCCTGGCGTCAGCCTCCCGTCGACCAAGATCACGCCCGTCTACCGTTCCGACGGCTCGGGCGACAGCTACGTGTTCACGAGCTTCCTGTCGGCCGTGAGCCCGGACTGGAAGAGCAAGGTCGGCGCGTCGACGCAGCCGGCGTTCCCGACCGGCGTCGGCGCGGAGAAGAACTCCGGCGTCGCCGCGTCCATCCAGAGCACCGACGGGTCGATCGGCTACGTGGCCGTCGCGTACATCGCGGCAGACAGCCTGAACATGGCGCTGCTCAAGAACGCCGCAGGCAAGTTCCCGGAGCCGAGCATCGACGGGATCACCGCCGCCGCGGACGCCGTGACGACGATCAACGACGACGGCTCAGTGCCGCTGGTCAATCCGCCGGCCTCCGCCGCGGACGCCTACCCGATGTCCACCTACTCGTACGCGATCGTCCCCAAGACGTCGGACGTGGGCAAGACCATGAAGGACTTCCTGACGTACGCCATCACCAAGGGCCAGTCCTTCGGACCGGACCTCGGGTTCCCGTCGTTGCCGGACGCGATCGTCCAGCACGACAAAGAGGTGATCTCCCAGATCTCCTGATGACGCCCGGATGACCGCACCGGCCCGGCACGCCCGGCCGGTGCGGTCGCCCGTTCCGACCCTGCATGAGCACCACCGACACGACACTCACACCGAGCGCCCCCCGGGCGCCGCTGGCCCACCGCACGCGTCCCCGCAAGGCGGACGCGTTCGTCACCAGCCTTGCCGTGGCGGCAACGCTGCTGGTCGGCATCACCATGGTGCTGATCGCCTGGCAGGTGACCGACGAGGCGCGGCCCGCGATATCGGAGTTCGGGCTGTCGTTCCTGACCTCCAACGACTGGAACGCGGTCACCCAGCAGTTCGGAGCCCGAGATCTGATCTGGGGCACCATGGTCACATCGCTGTCGGCGCTGGTGCTGGCCGTGCCGCTGTCCCTGGCCATCGCCCTGTTCCTGAGCGAGCTGGCGCCGCGACGGCTGCGCACGCCGGTCGGCATGCTGGTCGAGTTGCTGGCCGCCATCCCCAGCGTGGTGCTCGGCCTCTGGGGCATCCTGGTCATGGGCCCGTTCCTCCAGCAGCACGTCGAGCCATGGCTGAACGACCACCTCGGCTTCATCCCGCTCTTCTCCGGCACGCCCAGCAACGTCGGCCTGCTGCCGGCCATCCTGATCCTGACGATCATGATCGTGCCGATCATCTCCAGCATCAGCCGCGAGCTGTTCGCCGGCGTGCCGTCGGATCTCAAGGACGGCGCGCTGGCGCTGGGCGCGACCCGCTGGGAGATGGTGCGCAAGGTCGTCATCCCCCACGTCAGCGGCGGCCTGGTCGCAGCCACCATGCTCGGCTTCGCCCGCGCGGCCGGTGAGGCGATCGCGGTCACGCAGGTGATCGGCGGCACCGCCGGCATCCACTCCGGCCTGTTCGCGCCCGCCGACACGCTGGCCAGCCGCCTGGCGAGCCAGTACGCCGGAGCCGCGAACGCCATGCAGACGGCGTCCCTGGCCTACCTCGCCGTGCTGCTGCTGATCATCAGCGTGATCACGAACTTCATCGCCCAGATCATCGTCGGCCGGGTGCGCCGCAACCAGGCGCGAACGGTATGAGCAGCCAGGCCGCGAACCCGTTCAGCTCGACCACCGGCCGGGCCCGCCGGCGCCGGCTGGTCGGCAAGACGATGGAGGTGCTCTCGACGCTGGCCGCGCTGCTCGCCATCGTCGTCCTGATCATCGTGGTCGGCTCGGTGCTGAAGCGCGGCTTCCCCGCGCTCAGCGTGGATTTCTTCACCAAGAGCCCGGCGCCGTTCGGCCAGACCAACGGCGGCATCGCAAACGCCATCGTCGGCACGATCATCATGACCGCCATCGCCACTGCGATCGCCGTGCCCGTCGGTGTGCTGACGGCGATCTTCACATCGCAGTTCGCGCCCAAGCGGCTTGCGGACTTCATCCGCGTGATGCTGAACGTGCTGGCCGGTGTGCCGACCATCGTGATCGGCATCTTCATCTTTGGCCTGCTCGTCGTCGGCCACGGCCAGAGCGCCAAGGCGGCGTCGATCGCGCTGTCGATCGTGATGGTGCCGCTGATCGCTCGCTCGGTGGACGAGGTGCTGGCGCTGGTGCCCTCGAGCCTGCAGGACGCCTCCTATGCGCTCGGCGCGACGCGCGCCCGGACGCTGATCACGGTCGTGCTCCCCGCGGCCGTCAGCGGTATCGTCACGGCGAGCGTCGTCGCTGCTGCTCGCGCAGCCGGCGAGACGGCCCCGCTGCTGTTCACCTCGTCGATCGTAGCGAACACCGTCACGACCGATCCGAATCAGCCGATGAACTCGATCCCGCTGAGCATCTTCGTCAACTCCGAGTCGCCCAGCACGCACGACCAGCAGCAGGCCTGGGCCGCCGCGCTGGTGCTGATCGTCGGCGTGCTCGTGACCAGTAGCATTGCTCGCCTCCTGTCGGCCCGAGCACGAAGCCAGGGAACCGGCGGTGGCTAGTTCCGAGAGCTCGGCGCGGGCCGAGGAGAACCGGGAGCGCGTGATGGACACGACCGAACATGACGACGTGACCTCCGCCCGCCGGACGACGCCCAAGCAGGACCCGGTCTTCGAGATCGACAACGTGACGATCAGCTATGGCGGCCGCCCCGCCATCGTCGGCGTCAACATGGAAGTCGCCAAGAATCAGGTGACGGCGTTCATCGGCCCGTCCGGCTGCGGCAAGACGACACTCCTGCGGTCGCTGAACCGGATGAACGACCTGATCCCCAGCGCGTCCCTCGACGGCACGATCCGCTACCACGGCTACGACCTGTCGGCCGGTTCGATCGACCCGGTCGAGGTGCGGCGGCGGATCGGGATGGTGTTCCAGCGGCCGAATCCGTTCCACAAGTCGATCTTCGACAACGTTTCCTTCGGCATCCGGCTACACAACCCGCGCAGCGACGTCAAGGCGACCGTGGAGCAGGCGCTGCGCCGGGCCGCGCTGTGGGACGAGGTCAAGGACCGGATGGACGCCTCGGCTCTGTCCCTGTCCGGCGGCCAGCAGCAGCGGCTGTGCATCGCCCGCGCGATCGCCGTCGACCCCGACGTGATCCTGATGGACGAGCCGGCGTCCGCGCTCGATCCCGTTGCGACGCAGAAGATCGAGGACCTGATCGCCGAGATCAAGGACAAGTACACGATCGTCATCGTCACCCACAACATGCAGCAGGCGAGCCGCGTCGCCGACATGACCGCCTTCTTCAGCGTCAACGACTCGGCCGAGGGTGAGCGTCACGGGATCCTCGTCGAGTACGACCAGACCACGTCCATCTTCACCAACCCCAGCGATCCACGTACCGAGGCTTATGTCACCGGTCGCTTCGGGTGAGTCACGCACCAGCAGCCCGCGGAGGCACCCAGATGAGCGCAATCGACAGCGATCAGATTCTCACCACTCCCATGCTTGAACTGTCCAACACAGTCGACGAGGTCGAGGAGGACGCGGAGGTCGTGTTCGACATCGACGACCTGAGCGTCTCCTACGGCGACAAGCTCGCCCTGCGCGACGTGTCGATGAAGATCCGCAAGAACCAGGTGACTGCGTTCATCGGCCCGTCCGGCTGCGGCAAGAGCACGCTGATCCGCTGCCTCAACCGGATGAACGACGGCATCGCCACGTTGGACGGCAGCATCCTCTACCACGGCCAGGACATGTACGAGCAGGGGATCGACGTCACCGACGTCCGCCGGCGGATCGGCATGGTGTTCCAGCGGCCGAACCCGTTCCCCAAGTCGATCTTCGACAACGTCGCCTACGGCCCGCGCGTCCAGGGCATGAAGGGCGACATGAAGGGGCGAGTCGAGCGGACGCTCAAGCACGTTGCGCTGTGGGACGAGGTGCACGACCGCCTGAAGGCGAGCGCCAATGGGCTGTCAGGCGGCCAGCAGCAGCGGCTGTGCATCGCCCGCGCGATCGCCGTCGGCCCCGAGGTCGTGCTGCTCGACGAGCCGTGCTCGGCGCTCGACCCGATCTCGACCGCGGCCATCGAGGATCTGATCACGACCCTCAAGAAGGACTACACGATCGTCATCGTCACCCACAACATGCAGCAGGCCGCCAGGATCGCCGACCACACCGCGTTCTTCAGCGTGGAGACCGGCACCGACGGCCGGCGCAGCGGCGTGCTGGTCGAGTTCGACCGCACGTCGAGAATGTTCACCAAGCCGTCCGATCCTCGGACCGAGGGCTACGTCACCGGGAGGTTCGGATGATGCGCCAGGAATTCCAGTCAGGTCTCGACGACCTGGAGCGACAGCTCCAGGCGATGAGCGACAAGTGCGCCCGTGCGTTGCACGACGCGCTGGCCGCGCTGCAGTCGCACGACGGGGCGTCGGCCGAGGACGTGATCGCGTTCGACGACGAGGTCGACGAGCTCTTCATCGCGATCGAGCGGGGCATCGAGGCGCTCCTTGCGACGCAGGCGCCGGTGGCCGGCGACCTCCGGCTGGCGCTCGCCATCCTGCACATCAACCTGCACCTGGAGCGGATCGCCGACCAGTGCGTGAACATCGCCAAGCTGACCAAGCTCTCGGAGCCGGCAGGCTTCCGGCCGCAGCTGGTCGACGCGTTCGTCGAAATGGGCTCGCGTGCCGAGCAGATGCTGCGGGTGGCGATGGATTCGTTCGCGAACCGCGACGCCGAGCGCGCAGAGACGCTGACCGACCTCGACGAGCTGATCGACGAGGAGAACAAGGCACTTTCGCGCAAGGTGATCGCCGGCGGCAGCAGTGTCGAGGCCCAGGAGGCTGGCCTGCGAGCGATGCTGATCTCTCGCTGCATCGAGCGGATCGGCGACAATGCGGTGGACATCGGCGAGCAGACGGTGTTCCTGGTGACCGGCGAGTTCCGCGAGTTCACCGACGCCTCGCACCCGTCGTAGCGTCGCCCAAATCGGTCAGGCCGCGGCGAGCTCGCCGAGCAGCAGGTCCACGCGACGCCGGATCTCGTCGCGCACCTCCCGCACCCGTTCCACGGGTTGGCCGGCGGGATCGTCGAGCTCCCAGTCGATGTAGCGCTTGCCGGCGATGAACGGGCATTCGTCGCCGCAGCCCATCGTGACGACGACGTCGGCCCAGGCTATGTCGCTCTCGTCCAGCCGGTGGGGAACGTTGCCCGAGACATCGATCCCCTCCTCCGCGAGCACAGTCGCCACCTCCGGGTGGACATGCGTCGCCGGGCGGCTCCCGGCCGAGCGAGCTTCGTGCCGTCCGCCGGCGGCGCGCGTGAACAGCGCGTGGGCGATCTGGGAGCGCCCGGCGTTCTGGATGCAGACGAACAGGACGTTCGTCATCGCGCCTCGGCGGTCCGCAAAACACGGTATGCGACCACCGCGACGGCGGCACCGAGCAGCGGCGCCGTCAGGTACACCCAGAGCGCGGTGTACTCGCCGGACGCGATCGCGGGCCCCAGCGAGCGCGCCGGATTCATCGACGCGCCGGTGACAGGCCCGCCGAACATGGCGTCGAGCCCGACCGCGCCGCCGATCGCGATCGCCGCCGCCTCTCCAACAGCCCGCGTGTCGGTGGCAACCGCGGCGATCACCAGCATCAGGAAGAACGTCAGAACGCCTTCCCACAGAAACGCCTGGGCGTCGCTTCCGGACGGGATGGTCGCCCCGACGTCAGCGACGTCGCCCAGCGACCCGCGAAGGACGAAGGCCGCGGCCAGCGCGCCGGCGAGCTGGGCGCCCCAGTACACGCCGACCCGGTGCCACGGGAAATGCCGCCCCAGCGCGAAGCCGAGCGTGACTGCCGGGTTGAAGTGCGCGCCCGAGATGTGTCCCAGGGCGTAGATCATGGCCATGATCACCAGGCCGAAGCTGATGGCCACGCCGACGTGCCCGAGCGCGTCCGTCGTCGCGTTGACCATGATCGCCCCGCACCCGGCGAACACCAGCGCAAAGGTGCCGATCGCCTCGGCGAGCGCCCTCCGTGCGAGCTCCCCGCTCAATCGATCACCTCGCTGCGACGCTCGACCAGCAGCACATCCCGCCAGGCGCCGCGGTGCCGTCCCAGGCGCTCGCGAACGCCCACGGTGCGGAACCCACAGCCGTGATGGAGCGCGACGCTCGCGATGTTCTCGGGGAAGATCCCAGCCTGCAGCGTCCAGATTCCGTCCGCCTCAGCCCGCGCTGCGAGTGCGGTCAGCAACGAACGGCCGACGCCCGTGCCGCGCGCCGTCTCGGCGACGTAGACGCTGACCTCGGCAACGCCGCCGTACGCACAGCGGTCCGACACCGGTGAGAGCGCGGCCCATCCCAGCACGCCTCCGTGGTCGTCGACCGCGACCAGCCGGTGACCGGCGAGATGCCCGGCGTCGAACGCCTCCCAGGCCGGAACCGCAGTCTCGAACGAGGCGACGCCGGTGGCCAGGCCCGCGTCGTAGATCCGGGAGACCGCCGGCCAGTGGTCGTGCCGCATCTCGACGATCGACCCCATCTAACCCGTGCGTGCCAGCGACGCGGGCTCCACGAGCGCATGCAGCCGCTCCATCGCCTCAGCGCGAACCCGGAAGTAGGCGAACGTGCCGCGCTTCTCGCGGTCCAACAGGCCCGCCTCCCGCAACTGCTTGAGGTGGTAGCTGACCGTTGGCTGGCTCAGGTCGAGCTGATCGGTGAACTCACAGACGCAGACCGGCTGGCCACCGGCGCGAAGCAGGATGTTCAGGATCTTCAGCCGATTCCGGTCGGCGAGGACGCGAAACAGCCGCTCCAGCTCGACCGCCTCGGGATCGGACAACGAGCTCCCAGCAAGCGGGGTGCAGCAATGGATCGTCGGCAATCGCTTCATCGACGCCGACTATATCGAAACTGATAAAGATTTGCGAACCTCGATGAAGCGTGCTAGAACCGAGCTCGCCGACCCCACCCGTCGCCCTCGCTCCAGCAAGCCGCCCGCCCGGCGCTCTCCCACCTCGGCATCCGCGTCGACACCACCGACGACGTCGAAGGCGCGAGGGTTCGCCTCAAACACAGCGGCCTGGTGACCCTCGACGAGCGCGACACCAGCTGTTGCCACGCGCGTCAGGACAAGGTGTGGGTCGCCGACCCTGCCGGCAACCGCTGGGAGGTCTACACAGTGCTCGGCGACGTTGACGACGATCATGAGGACGACCACGCTCGGTCGACGGCAGCATGCTGCACGCCCGTCGAGGGCGAGCCCGCCGGCTGCTGTACCTAGCGTGGTTCGGCGCGTGGATGGGTCACCATCGCCACACCGGCGATGACGACCACCATGCCGGCCAGCGTGAGGCCGCTCGGAAGGTCGCCCTGAACGGCCTCGACAACGACGGCAACCGCCGGCACCAGGAACGTCCATGAGAAGACCCGGGCGCTCGCCCACTGCGCCAGCGCGACGTAGAAGCCCACGTAGGTGATCACCTGTGCTCCGACGATCAGGAACGCGAGACTCAGCCACAGCTTCCCCGATGACCAGTCCGTGTCTCCCGGGCCGGTCGCGGCAAGATACGGGAGCAGCAGAACGCCACCGCAGAAAAACTGGGCGGTGGTGGCGCCCCAAACGTCGAACGCCGGGTCGCGGACGCTGAGATAGCGCATACCAAGCCCGGCCGCCGACCACCCGAGTGCCCCAACCAAGCACACAATCACGCCCTCCGCGACCCGCGAACCGCCTCCTCCAGCCGGCTCGCCCGCAACAACCACCACGATCCCACCGAACCCAATGACCAGCCCGACGACCCGAAGTGGCGTGAGCCGTTCGTCGAGCACCACTCGCGCCATCACGGCGGCGAAGAATGGCGCCGAGTTAAGCAGCACCGCTGCAACCGCCGCGCCTGCCAGTCGCGTGCCCTCCGAGATCGCGGTCAGCGTAATCGCCACGTTGCCCGCGCCGATCACCGCGGCCCACGCCCACCCGCGCGCGTCGCGCGGCAACCGTGCGCCCACCAAGCGAAGCACCGGGAGCATGACCAAGCCACCGACCAGTGCACGCGCCACCGCGACAATTGCCGGACTCGTCAGGTCGAGGGCAGTGGCGGTTACCGGATACGCGAGACCGGCGAACAACACGGATATCCCCAGCACGGCGGGCACCGGCATGTGCGCGGTTCGCAGGCGCGGGTCGGGCATCGACGCGGAACGCTACTGCCCACGACACATGGCCGCCGCGGCAAGCCGTGACTAGACTGGCTGGCTACCAGCGCCGCAATGGAGGCCGATGAACCAGCCCGCCGAGCTCGAGCAAACCACGACGCAGGTCGTCACGCGACGCCGGGTCGCATCAGACGAGCGCGCCGCGCTCGAGCGTCGCGCGCGCAGGCTGGCCTGGGGCGCCAACGCTTGGCATGTCGCCGAGTTCGCGATCGCGCTCGCCGCCGGGATCTCGGCCGGATCGATTGCGCTGATCGGCTTCGGCATCGACAGCCTGATCGAGGTGCTGGCCGGCGGCGTGATCGTATGGTTGTTCACCGGGCGGCGGCGCGGGTCGGCCGAGGCCGAACGCCGGGCGCAGCAGGCGATCGCCGCCACCTTCTTCCTGCTCGCCGGATATGTGGCCGTCGAGTCGGTGCGAACGCTGGTCGACGGCGATCACCCCGCCGCGAGCTGGGTGGGCATCGGGCTGGCTGCGGTGACTGCGCCGACGATGCCGCTGCTCGCCCGTGCCAAACGGCGCGTGGGTCACCGGCTGGGGTCGGCGGCCACGGTGTCCGAGGGCGCCCAGAACATGGTCTGCGCGTACCTGTCGATCGCACTTCTCGCCGGACTCGGCGCGAACGCGCTGCTCGGATGGTGGTGGGCCGATCCGCTGGCGGCTCTGGCGATCGCCGCGGTTGCCGCGCGCGAAGGCGTCCTGGGATGGCGCGGCGAGGGCTGCGCCGACCGCTGCCGTTGCTGACGCTGGCTAGCTGAGCACGGCGATCGCGTCGATGTCGATGCGGTGGTCGCCGACGGCCACGATCTTCAGCGTATGGGTACCGGACGCCGGCCAGTTGTGGACGAAGGCGATCTCGCGCGACTCGAGGGTGTCCGCGGCGGTGCTGACCGTGCCCAGCAGCTCGCCGTCGACGTACACGCGGGCGTGGCCGCGCCCCGACGACCGGGGCGTGATCCACGCCACGCTGCGCCCGGTGAACTGGAGCGTTGCGGTCGCGCCCGCCTTCGTCGTGAACCGCTGGCTGCCGTCGAACGCCTTGGGCGAGGAGCCCAGCGCCCAGCTGCCGCCGTACTGCAGCGACGCGTTGTTGTCCTGGACGACCCCGACCTGCCACGCCGGCCCGGCGACCGCGGTGCCGATGTTCCCGGCCGCGTCGCTCGGCTCGATCCGATAGCGATAGCTGACGCCGGTCAGCGGACGGCGGAGCGACTGCTTCACGCCGGCCGGCCAGAACCGCCGGGCGGCGTACTCCATCGTCTCGTACGGCGCTCCGCCGTTGCTCCGCTGGAGAACGTTGACGAACGAGTCGGCGCTGACGCTCCATGCGACGTTGACGGGCACGATCCCGCCGTCGACGGTCGTGCCCGCGACGAGCGTGGGCGTGGGCGCAGTCGTCACCGTCGGCGCGGTCGTGTCGGACACGTCCAGCCGCTCGACCGACCGCAGGATCGTCTCGAAGTCGTCGCTGTAGCCGCCGATCGCGTAGATCATCCCGTCCGGCCCGCGGACGACGGCCTGCTCGGTGCGGAACCGCTGGAGCGAGGGGACGACGACCCAGCGGTTGAGGCTCTTGGTGTACGCGTCGGCGTAACCCGTCTCGTACCTCCGCTCGCCGCCCACCTCGAACAGCCGGCCGCCGTCCGAGAAGGCGAGCCCGGCCGCCAGCCGGTTGTCGAACGGGAACAGGTCGGGGAGCTTGGTCCAGCTCTTCGTCCCCGGGTCGAAGGCCGCGGTGCAGCCGAATCCGGTCACATAGATGCGGCCGTCCGGACCGCGGGCGGCGCCGGACGCGTCGATCGCGCACTCGTTGCCCGGCGCGGACGTCCAGGTCTTGGTCGCCGGGTTGAAGATCTCGGTGGACACAGGGCCGTAGCTGTCGCTGTGCCAGCCGAAGACGTAGATCTTGCCGTCGGCTCCGGTCGCCGCCGCCAGGTTCCGGCGCGGGTCGGGCAGCGGCGTCGAGGCGGACCACGTGTCGGTCGCCGGGTTGTACGCCTCGACGGTGCGCATCACGCCGTTGCCGTCGTAGCCGCCGATCGCATAGACCAGGCCGTCACCACCACGCGCCAGCCCGAGGCCGGCCCGCGCGGTCGGCATCGGAGACGCCGTCGTCCACGTGTTGCTATCCGGGTGGTAGACCCGCACCGTGCCGGAGAACGAGCAGTCGAAGCCGAAGTTCTGGCCGGGGACGCAGTCAAGCCCGCCGACGGCGTAGATCGAGCCCCCGACGGACACCGCTCCGAGATCCGTCTTCGCCACGGGCAGCGGCGCTGCGGGCGCCCATCCGTCCGTGGCCGCCACGCTCCGCGCTGCGGTCACCAGACTCGCTGCCAGAACGGCAACCAGGACACCGACGAACGTGGCTCTCCCGCGAATCACGACCTCTTCCCCCTCCGGAGCTTGACCCCTTATGGCTACCCGGGGCCGGAGTGTGTCACTCATCGAACGGTAGCCGCAACCGCCGCGCACGGGGGAGCAGGAGGCTCACGTCCGACCTCTGAGAGAGCACCAGGCACCGCTCCGCACCGCGCAGCGCGGGCAGGGTGAGCGTGCCGCCGCCGCCGATCGCGATGGCCCACCGCTCCTCCTCGAGCGCCTCGATCGACCCCGGGCGCAGGCGGCCGACGCCGCCGTCTGCCGTCGCCTCCAGCAACACCATGTCGAAGGCCGGGCGACCGCCGAAGTACGCGCGCAGCAGCCCCTCGTAGACGTCCGCGTCCTCGAACGGGTGGTGCCGGCCGGCCGGCATGACGCCGACGTCCGTGTCGGCCGCGAAGACATCGCGGCCGCTGTCCGGCAGCAGCGCCGACACCGACTCCACCGCCTTGCCGGAGCCCACGCAGAGCGCGAACCGCCCGCCGCCGCGCTCGGCCTCCGCCGCCAGCACGAGGTCGGCGACGTCCTGAGCTGTCACCCCGTCGCGGAGAGCAGCGCGTGCTCGAAGATCTCGTCGCCGCCCAGGCGGTCGAGCTCGGCGGCGAGCACCGCCGCGGTGTCGCGCAGGGGGAGCGCCACCGGATGGTCGGCGACGGACGATCCGCCGGCGACGCCGTAGCCCGCCCGCGACTCACGCTCGACAAAGAACGTCTCGTCCCCGCACACCAGCTCGACCCGTCGCAGCCGCTTCGCGGGTCTGCCGTCGAGCCCCACCTGACGGTCGAGCCGGGATCGCAGCCAGCCGGCCAGCAGCCGCGCCTCGTTGCGCGGCCCCAGCACCTCGAGTGCGATCAGCCGGCCGAGCGCCTTGCGCTGATGCGGTGCATCGAACAGCGCAGCGACCGCCTCACGCCAGGCGGCCGTGCGGGCCCAGGCCAGGTCGACCAGGCCGCCGGAGTGCAGGCTGACCCGCTCGACCGCGTCGATGCCGGCGATGTCGCTGTCCACGATCAGGCGGTTCGCCATCCCGGCCAGCGACGCGAACACCGAGTCGCCGTCGGGGATCGCCCCCTGCCACCAAGCGAACACGGGCAGGTCGGGGACGAGCAGGTACGCAACCGCGCTGGGCAGCGCGACCTCGGCGCCCTCGATCGTCACCTGCTCGCTGCAGATCTCGCGGCTGCCGCCGTCCCAACAGTTGCTCGCGACCTGCGCCGTCGGCCGGCCCTTGCCGGGGATCAGCATGATCGCGCGCAGCGGCCGGCTGCCGCCGATGCCCTCGAGCACAACACCGGCGCGGTCGAGGCAGTCGCCGTCCGGGCACCAGATGACGAGGTTGAGCGTCGTCGCCCGGACGGTGGCCTGTCCTGGATCACGCAGCCGGGCGAGCCCGCGCTCGACGTCCGCCAGTTCGATCCGACTTTCGCCGGTCACGGCCGCCGCCAGCGCCGGCCGTCGCGGGCCAGCAACTCGTCCGCGCCGTCCGGACCCCACGAGCCGGACTGGTAGATCTGCGGCTGGCCGATACGCCACTGCTCGAGCAACGGGTCGCAGATCTCCCACGACCGCTCGACGCTGTCCTGGCGCGTGAACAGCGTGCCGTCGCCCTTGATCGCATCGAGGATCAGCGTCTCGTACGCCTCCGGGACGTCGGTCAGGAACGACGAGCCGTACAGGAAGTCCATGTTCACGCTGCGGATCGAGAGGGTCGGCGAGGGCGCCTTGGCGCCGAAGCGCAGCGAGATGCCCTCGTCCGGCTGGATCCGCAGCACCAGCGAGTTCGCCTCCAGGTGCTCCGAAGCCTCGCGGGAGAACGGCAGGTGCGGCGGGCGCTTGAACTGCACCGCCACCTCGGTGACCCGCTTGGCCAGCCGCTTGCCGGTGCGGATGTAGAACGGCGTGCCCGCCCACCGCCAGTTGTCGATCTCGAGCTTCGCCGCGATGTACGACGGCGTCGCGCTGTCGGCGGGCACGTTGGGCTCCGTCCGGTAGCCATCCACAGCGTCCCCGGCGACATAGCCGGGCCCGTACTGGCCGCGCACCGAGTCCTCGAACGCCATCGGCCGGACGGCGCGCAGCAGCTTGGCCTTCTCGTCGCGCACCGCCTCGGCCTCGAAGGCCGCCGGGGGCTCCATCGCCACCAGCGACAACACCTGGAGCAGGTGATTCTGCACGATGTCACGGACGACCCCGGTCTCCTCGTAGAAGGCGGCCCGGTGCTCGACGCCGAGCGACTCGGCCACCGTCAGCTGCACGTGGTCGACGTAGCCGTTGCTCCAGATCGGCTCGAAGATCGTGTTTGCGAACCGCAGGGCGTAGATGTTCTGCACCGTCTCCTTGCCCAGGT
Organism: uncultured Actinomycetes bacterium; assembly: GCA_963809205.1. Classification (GTDB taxonomy): domain Bacteria; phylum Actinomycetota; class Thermoleophilia; order Gaiellales; family JAICJC01; genus DATLLN01. The sequence goes on from CAWEIS010000004.1 coordinate 101,342, forward strand.
AATGGTCGATCCGGTAGACCTGCGACTCCTTGAACCAGCGGTGGACGGTGCCGGCCAGGTCGCGCGCCGACTGCAGATCATGGCCGAACGGCTTCTCGATCACGATCCGCACGCCGGCCGAGCCGCGGTTGAGCTTGGCGTTGCCCATCCGGCGCACAATCACTGGGAAGAAGCTGGACGGGGTCGACAGGTAGAACACGTGGTGCGACCCGCCGCCCATGTCCTTGTCCAGGCCCGCCAGCCGCGAGGCGAGATCGTGAAAGTGCTTGTCGTCGTCGAAACCACCCGGCTGGTAGTGGATCATCCGGGCGAAGGCGGGCCAGAACCGATCGTCGACCGGCGTGCGCGAGTGCGCCTCGATCGCCGCCCGGGCGAACCGTCGGAACGAGTCGTCGTCCATCTGGGTGCGCGAATAGCCGATCAGCGCAAACTGCGCCGGCAGCAGGCCTCGTTGCGCCAGGTTGTAGATGGCCGGCAGCAGCTTGCGCTGCGAGAGATCGCCGGTCGCCCCGAAGATGGTGAACAGCGCGGGCTCGGTCGCCCCACCCACGCGCAGCCCGGTGCGCAGCGGGTTCTCGGCGTTGGGCTTAGGCAGCGCCGCGCTCCCCGACGGAGCCCAGCCGCTCCTCGATCGTCTCAAGCAGCGAGTCGAACGACTCGGAGAACGCCTTGACGCCGTCGATCTCGAGCTGGCGGGTGACGTCGTCCAGCGACACCCCGGCCGCCGCGACGTCGGCCAGCGCCCGCCGCGACTCGTCGAGGTCGGCGTCGACCGTGCGGGCAACGGTGCCGTGATCCACGAACGCGTCGATCGTCTGGTCGGGCATCGTGTTCACGCACTGGGGACCGATCAGCGTCTCGACGTAGAGCACGTCCGAATACGCCGGGTTCTTGGTGCCGGTGGACGCCCACAGCGGCCGCTGCACCCGCGCGCCGGCGGCCTCGAGCGCCTTCCACCGGTCGCTCGCCGTGATCTCGACGAACTGCTGGTACGCCATCTTGGCGTTCGCCACGGCGGCCTTGGCCCGCCAGCGGCGACCCGTCGCCGAGCTGCTTGTCGACAGCGGTGTCCACGCGGGAGACGAAGAAGCTGGCCACCGAGTGCATGTCGTCGATCGGCTCGCCCGCCTCGACCCGGCGCTCCAGGCCGCGGATGAACGCCCAGTGGATCTCGTCGTAGCGCTCCAGCGAGAACAGCAGCGTGACGTTGACGTTCACGCCGGCCGCGATCGACTCCTCGATCGCCTTCACGCCCTCTGCGGTGCCCGGGATCTTGATGAAGATGTTGGGCCGCGCGATGCGCCTCCAGAAGTCCGGAGCGGCGGCGATCGACCCGGCCTCGTCATTGGCCAGGCCTGGCGGCAGCTCGAACGAGACGAAGCCGTCGAGGTGACCGGTGCCCTCGTAGACATCGTTCAGCTGGTCGGCCGCGTCCTGGACGTCCTTGATCGCAAGCTCGAAGAACACATCCTGCGCCGACTCGCCGTGGGTCGCGCGGATCGCCTCGTCGTAGTCGCTGGAGTCGGCGATCGCCTTCTGGAAGATGGTCGGGTTCGAGGTGACGCCGACGATCCCGTCGTCGACCTTCCGGCGGAAAACGCCGGACTCAAGCCAGCTGCGGCGGATGTTGTCGAGCCAGGGACTGGTGCCGGCGGCTGCCAGATCGTGCAGGCGTGTCATTGCGAAGCTCCTTGGGTGATGCGTGACAGCGCGTCCGACGCGGCGTCGGCGACGCGCTGGGGGGTGAATCCGAGATGCTCGAGCACGGTCGCGCCCGGCGCCGAGGCGCCGAACCTGTCGAGGGCGACGATCTCGCCCTCGCCGGCGTATCGTTCCCAGCCGATCGGCGACGCCGCCTCGACGCAGACCCGGGCGCGGACGGACGGCGGAATCACCTGCTCGCGGTACCCGAGCGCCTGCTCCTCGAACAGCTCCCAGGAGGGCAGCGAGACGACCCGGCTGCGGATCCCCTTCGACGTCAGGATCTCGCGGGCGCCCAGCGCAACGTGCACCTCCGAGCCGGTGGCGATCAGCAGCACCTGCGGATCGTCGTCGCCGTCCAGCACGTAGCCGCCACGGGACGCCTCGTGCGTCGGATAGGTGGCAGGGTCGAGCACCGGCAGCGCCTGGCGGGTGAGCGCCAGGGCGGTGGGATTGCGCCGCTCCAGCGCGATCCGCCAGCCGGCGGCCGTCTCGTTGGCGTCGGCAGGGCGGAAGACGGTGGTGTTGGGCTGCGCCCGCAGGGTCGCCAGCTGCTCGATCGGCTGGTGCGTCGGACCGTCCTCGCCCAGCCCGACGGAGTCGTGGGTGTAGACCCAGATCGACGGGATGTTCATCAGAGCGGACAGCCGCACCGCGGGCTTCATGTAGTCCAGGAAGTTGAAGAACGTGCCGCCGTAGGCGCGCAGGCCCGAAAGCACGAGGCCGTTGACGACCGCGCCCATGCCGTGCTCGCGCACGCCGAAGTGCACGTAGCGGCCCTCGTGGGTGCCCGGCGCCAGCTCGTCCCAGTCGGGTGGCCGCGTGTTGTTCGACGGAGTCAGGTCGGCCGACCCGCCGATCAGCTGCGGGATCTCCGGCGCGATCCTCGCCAGCACCTTGCCGGACGCGGCGCGCGTTGCCATCGGGCCGTCGTCCGGCGCGAACGAGCCGGTGTCGAACTCCAGCTCGCCCGACCAGATCGCCCGCAGCTCGGCGGCGTTCGGCGAGGCATCGACCGACGCCGACCACTCCGCCTCCTCGGCAGCGCCGCGTTCGACCGCCTCGCGGTAGCGGGCCAGCGCCTCCTCGGGGACGACGAAGAACTTCTCGGGGTCGAAGCCCAGGGTGCGCTTGGTGACGGCCTGCTGCTCGGCTCCGCGCGCGTCGGAGTGGGCACGCGACGTCCCGGCGTCAGCGCTGCCGAAGCCGATCACCGTCTTGACCGCGATCAGGCTCGGCTGACCGGTCTTGGAGATGGCGGCGCCTGAGCGCCTTGTCGATCTCGTCTACGTCGTTGCCGTCGGAGACGGTGCTGGTGCTCCAGCCCAGCGCGTCGTAGCGGCCGACCCGGTCCTCGGTGAACGCCAGGTCGGTGTGGCCGTCGATGGTGACGGTGTTGTCGTCATAGAGTACGACGAGGTTGTCCAGCGCGAGGTGACCGGCCAGCGAGCTCGCCTCGTTCGAGACGCCCTCCATCAGGTCGCCGTCGGAGGCGATCACGAACACGCGGAACCCGGCATCGTCGCCGAACCGAGCCTTCAGATGCGCCCCGGCGATCGCCATGCCGATCGCCGTCGAGATGCCCTGGCCGAGCGGCCCGGTCGTCGTCTCCACGCCCGGCGTGTGTCCGTACTCGGGATGGCCCGGGGTCATGCTGCCCCACTGGCGGAAGCGCTTCAGCTCGTCCAGCGGCAGGTCGTAGCCGGTCAGGTGCAGCAGCGAGTAGAGCAGCATGCAGCCGTGCCCGGCCGACAGCACGAACCGGTCGCGGCCGGGCCAGTGCGGGTTGGCCGGGTTGTGCCGCAGGTGGCGCGTCCAGAGGACGTGTGCCATCGGCGCGGCGCCCATCGGCAGGCCGGGATGACCCGACTTCGCCTGCTCGACGGCGTCGACCGCGAGCGTGCGGATGGTGTTGATCCCGAGCTGGTCGATGTCGTCGAACTGACGGCTCACGGACGCTCCTGTCGAGGGGACGGGTACGGGGCTGACGTTACCACCTGAGGCAGAGGAGCAAACGTTCACGGCTGGCACGGCCGCGCAATCTCCGATAAGACTTCACCGGATGGCGACGACCCGCGGCGGAATCGACCTCGGCGGTACCAAGATCCAGGCGATCATCGTCGACGACGACGACCAGGTGCTCGGGCAGGCGCGCCACCCGACCCCCAAGGACAACGGGCCGCAGGGAGTGGCCGACGGGATCGTCGCCGCGCTCGCCGAGGCCGCCGCCGACGCGGGCGTCGAGCCCTCCTCGCTGGCCGGCGTGGGAATCGGCTCGCCCGGGCGCCGTCGACGAGCAGCGCGGCACCGTCACCCAGGCACGCAACGTCACGCCCGACTGGACCGGGGAGTTCGCCCTCGGCCCGGCCGTTGCCTCGGCGAGCGGCGCGACCCGGGTCAAGGTCGGGCACGACGTGACCGTCGGCACCCAGGCGGAGTACGTGCTGGGCGCGGCGCGCGGGTTCGACGACGTGCTCGGCGTCTTCTGGGGCACCGGCGTCGGCGCCGGGCTGATTCTCGGCGGCAAGATCTGGGTCGGCCGCGGCGCCGCCGGCGAGATCGGCCACATGGTGATCCAGCGTGACGGCGCGCAAGTGCACGTGCGGCCGGATCGGCTGCATGGAGGCGTACTCCGGCCGCAAGGCGATGGAGCTGGAGGCCCGCCACCGGGTGGAGAAGGGCGAGCACACCAAGCTGTTCAAGATCATGGAGGAGCGCGGCCGCGACCAGCTGTCCAGCGGCGTCTGGGCGAGGGCGATGGAGCACGACGACCACATGGCGAACCATCTGATCGAGCGTGCCGTGAAGGCGCTCGGCGCGGGTATTGCCTCCGCAGTCAACCTGCTCGACGTGCAGGCGGTCGTGATCGGCGGCGGCCTGGGCACCAGGCTGGGCGAGCCGTACGTCGAGAAGATCCGCGAGGCGATGCAGCCGCACCTGTTCGTCGACCAGAACCCGCCCGAGGTGCGACTCTCGGCGCTCGGCGACCTGGGCGGCGCGCTCGGCGCCGCCCTGCTGGTCAAGGGCTGATGGCCGAGCCGTTCGGGCTGCACGGCAAGATCACCGCCACGCAAGGCAACGGCGACGCGCTGGCCGCGCTCCTGCTGGAAGCGGCAGCCGGGCTGGAGAGCGTTCCGGACTGCCAGCTCTACCTGGTCAGCCGCGACCCGGCTGAGCCGGAGGCGATCTGGGTGACCGAGGTCTGGACCGACCGCGAGGCCCTCGCGGCATCGCTCCAGCTGGATGCCGTCCGCGAGCTGATCGCCGGCGCGATGCTCGATGGCGTTAGCCGCGACCCGGCCGAGCCGGAGGCGATCTGGGTGACCGAAGGTCTGGACCGACCGCGAGGCCCACGCGGCATCGCTCCAGCTGGATGCCGTCCGCGAGCAGATCGCCCGCGCGATGCCGATGATCGCCAAGCCGCCAGGGGGCACCGAGCTTCGCCCCGCCGGCGGCAAGGGCGTCAACCTCGAGGGTAGCTAGGCGAGCCCGATCGACTCGTCCAGATAGACGTCCTGGATCGTGTTCAGCAGCGCGACGCCGTCGGCCAACGGGCGCTGGAACGCCTTGCGGCCGACGATCAGCCCGGAGCCGCCGGCCCGCTTGTTGATGACGGCAGTGCGCACGGCCTGACCGAGATCGGAGTCGCCCTTCGACTCGCCGCCCGAGTTGATCAGCGGCACACGGCCCATGTAGCAGTTGACGACCTGCCACCGCGTCCACTCGATCGGATTGTCGGGAACCAGCTTGTCGTAGACCAGCTGGTCGGTCTTGCCGTAGCCCGACAGCGCCAGGTAGCCGCCGTTCCGCTCCGGCTGCTTCTGCTTGATGATGTCGGCCTCGATCGTGACGCCCAGGTGGTTGGCCTGGCCGGTGAGGTCGGCGGAGGTGTGCATGTCGCCAGCGTCGGTCTTGAAGGCCGAGTTGCGCAGGTAGCACCAGAGCACGGTGAACATCCCCAGGCTGTGGGCCTCCTCGAACGCCTCGGAGACCTCGACGATCTGCCGCGTCGCGTTCTCCGAGCCGTAGTAGATCGTCGCGCCGACGCCCACGGCGCCCAGCTCGAACGCCTCGCGCACCGAGCCGAACATGACCTGGTCGAACTCGTTCGGGTAGGTCAGCAGCTCGTTGTGGTTGAGCTTGACGATGAACGGGATCCGGTGGGCGTACCGGCGGGACACCATGCCGAGCACGCCGAAGGTCGTGGCGATCGCGTTGCAGCCGCCCTCGATGGCCAGCTCGACCAGGTTCTGCGGGTCGAAGTAGGCCGGGTTCTTGGCGAACGACGCGGCGCCGGAATGCTCGATGCCCTGGTCGACCGGCAGGATCGAGATGTAGCCGGTGCCGGACAGCCGGCCGGTGTTCATCAGCGTCCCCAGGTTCCGCAGCACCGGCGGCGTGCGGTCGGTCTGGACGACCACCCGGTCGATGAAATCGGGCCCGGGAGCTACGATCTGCGCCGCGTCGATGCCGCTCGCCTGGTAGGAGAGCAGTGACTCGGCCTCGTCGCCGAGCAGCTCCTCGATCTGCGATCCGCTGCTGATGGCCATACCTTTTGTCCCCCTCGCGTCAACCCGTCTCGTCGCAGCCATTGTACGGCCCCTGAACGGAAGGAGCATTCCGTGACCCTCGGATACACCGATCCGCTGATGATCCTGGCGTTCGACCACCGCGGCTCGTTCCAGTCGAAGCTGATGGGCATCGCCGGTACGCCCACGGCCGAGGAGACGGCCCGGGTGATCGCCGCCAAGCGGGTGATCTTCGAGGGGTTCGAGCGGGCGCTGGCCGGCGGCCCGATCGACGGCGCCGGCGTGCTGGTCGACGAGCAGTACGCCGCGGACGTCGCCCGCGCCGCCCGCGAGCGCGGCATGCCGTTCGCGATGCCTGTCGAGAAGAGCGGCCAGGACGAGTTCGACTTCGAGTTCGGCGAGCGGTTCGGCGACCACATCCGCGAGTTCTCGCCCACGTTCGCGAAGGTGCTCGTCCGCTACAACCCGGGCGGCGACCGGGAGATGAACGCCCGTCAGGCGGAGCGGCTCGCTCGGCTGTCGCGCTGGCTGCGAGACGACGATCGCAAGTTCCTGTTCGAGCTGCTGGTGCCGGCCGAGCCCGCGCAGCTCACGGAGGTCGGCGGCGACGCCGACCGCTACGACCGCGAGGTGCGGCCGGGGCTGATGATCGAGGCGATCGGCGAGCTGCACGCGGCGGGCATCGAGCCGGACATCTGGAAGATCGAGGGCCTGGACGCGCGCGAGGACTGCGAGCGCGTCGCCGAGGCGACCCGCATCGGCGGCCGCGACCAGGTCACGTGCGTCGTGCTGGGGCGCGGCGGGGATGAGGCGAAGGTCGTCCACTGGCTCCAGACCGGCGCCGGCGTTCCGGGCTACATCGGCTTCGCCGTCGGCCGCACGATCTGGTGGGACGCGCTCAAGCGGTGGCTCGACGACGGCGACGCGGACGCGGCCGCCGAGCAGATCGCCGGGATCTATCTCCGGCTGGTCGCCGCCTACCGCGACTAGCGGGAGGCCGCGAGCTCGCGGCCGGCGCGCTCGAGGTCGCCGCACTCGAGCACCTCGGCGCCCAGCCGCCCGGCGGATAGGCGCACCTGTCCCCCCACCGCGACGGCCGGAACGCCCGCCGCCCAGGCACGGGCGACCGTCTCGGCGACGGCCTTGCCGTGCAGCGTCTGCTCGTCGATCCGGCCCTCGGCGGTGATGCACAGGCCGGCGCCGGCCAGCCGGTCGGTCGAGCCCCACCTCGTCCGCGATCAGCGCCGCGCCCGGCACGGCTCGCGCGCCCAGCTCCATCAACATCCCGCCGATGCCGCCACCGGCTCCGGCGCCGGGGCGACCGGCAGAGGCCAGGCCGAGCGCGGCCAGCCGCCGCTCCAGCTCCGCGACCTGCTCGGGGTTCGCGCCCTTCTGCGGCCCGTACGTCGCCGCCGCGCCGTGGGGGCCCAGCAGCGGGTTGTCGACATCCAGCGCGGCCACCAGGTCGACACCCGCCGGCACGTCGCCGAGCGCGTCGCGCAGGCCGGCGCCGCCGTCGGTCGTCGCCGTGCCGCCGACGCCGACCACCACCCGACGCGCGCCGGAGTCGATCGCGGCGCGGATCAGCTCGCCGGCGCCGTCGGACCGCGCGCCCAGCGGATCCAGCGGAACGCCGGCCAGCCGCCACAGCCCGCAGGCCTCGGCGACGTCCAGCGCCGCGCTGCCGTCGGCGAGCACCGCGAACCGGGCGCCGCACGGCCGGCCGAGCGCGTCGTGGGCGGCGGCCCCGCGCCAGTCACCGCCGCGTGCGGCCAGCAGCGCCGCAGCAGTGCCCTCGCCGCCGTCGGCCATCGGCACCAGCACCAGGTCGTCGCCGGGGCGCACGCTGCGCCATCCGGCGGCCAGAGCCTCTGCCGCCTCCGGCGCCGAGTACGTCCCCTTGAGCTTGTCGGGGGCGATCACGACCCGCATCCGCGGCTCAGTCTACGGCCGGGTCGCGGCCGACCGCGCGCGACGCCGTCGCCTTCCACGACGCGACGATCGGCTGGCCGGGGCGGATCGCGAGCCGCTCGGCGGACTCCGCCGTCACCTCGGCGGTGATCCCGGAGTCGAGCACCACGCGCACCCGGCCGCCCAGCGGGACGACCCGCGCCACCGAGCCTTTCAGGTGGTTCAGCGCCGAATCGTCGGCGACCTCCCGTGCCAGCGTGATGTCCCATGGGGCGATCAGCACCGACACGCGGCCCGCGACCGGGTCGGCGATCCGCACCTCGCCCCCTGAGTCGAGCACCACCCGGGTGCCCTGGGCTTCGCCCTGCAGCGCGTTGGCACCGGCGAAGGTGGCGACGAACGGCGTGGCCGGCGACGCCACCAGCTCGGCCGGCGACGCGTCCTGCGTGACAACGCCACGCTCGATCACGACCACACGATCGGCCAACGAAGCCGCATCCTCGAACGAATGGGTAACCACCAGCGCCGGCAGGCCCGACTCGCGGAGCGTCGACGCAAGCTCGGCGGCGACGGCGCCCCGGGTCGCCGGGTCGAGCGCCGACAGCGGCTCGTCGAGCAGCAGCAGCTCGGGGCTTCGCGCCAGCGCCCGCGCAAGGGCCACCCGCTGGCGCTCTCCGCCGGACAGCAGGCGCGGCTTCGCGGCGGCCAGGTGGGCGATGCCGATCCGCCCGAGCAGCGCGTCGACGTCCACGCCGCGAGCGCCGTAGGCCACGTTGGCGCGCACGGTCATGTGCGGGAACAGCGCGTAGTCCTGGAAGACGAACCCCACCGGGCGCCTCTCGACCGGCAGGTCGACGCCGCCGCCGAACCAGACCCGGCCGTGGCACTCGACCGTGCCCGACGCCGGGGTGACGAGCCCCGCGATCAGCCGCAGCAGGGTCGACTTGCCGGCGCCCGAGGGGCCGGCGATCGCCACCGGACGGTCGGCGTCCAGCTGCACCTGAAACGTGAACTGGCGCAGCGGCAGGATCAGATCGGCGTGAAGCGCTGCGACCTCCCCCGCGACAGCAGCTTCACCGACAGCAGCACGCCGGCGCTGGCGGCGATCAGCACCGCCGCGGTCGCCAGGCCGGCGTCGAGGTTGTCCGCGAGGCCGACGTAGATCTCGATCGGGGCCGTGCGGGTGATCCCGGCGAGGCTGCCGGCGAAGATGATCGTGGCGCCGAACTCGCCGACCGCGCGCGCCCAGCCAAGCGCGGCGCCGGCGCTCAGCCCGGTGCGCGCGAGCGGCACCGCCACCCGCCAGAACGTGCGGGCCGAGCCGGCGCCCAGCGTGCGCGACGCGTCCAGCAGCGTGCGATCGACTGCCTCGAACGCCGAGATCGCCTGCCGCACATAGAGCGGCGACGCGACGAACGTCATCGCCATCACCACCGCCAGCTTGGTGAACGGGATCTGCAGCCCGAGCGCATTCAGCTCCTCGCCGAGCAGGCCCTTGCGCCCGAACGCCATCAGCAGGCCCAGCCCGGCCACCGCCGGCGGCAGCACCAGCGGCAGCTCGAAGGCCGTCACCACCAGCGTCCGGCCGCGAAACTCGCGCGTGGCCAGGAGATGCGCGATCGGGGTGCCGAACACGACCATGATCGCCAGCGACACCAGGCTGGTCTGCAGCGACAGCCACAGCGACTGGCGGGCCTCCTCGGATCGAAGACCCGCCATCAGGTCGCCGTGGACGAAGATCGCCACCAGCGGCAGCATCAGGAAGAACAGCGCGATCGCGGCCGCGCCGGCGCCGATCAGCTCGAAGGCGCCGGTCCGAAGCCGAAGTTTTGGAGCACCTGCTGGCCGTCCGAGCTCATCACCAGATCGATCCACCGCTGCGCCGCCTCCTGGTTCTTCGAGTCGGTGAGGATACCGATGGGATAGGTGGCGGTGGCGTTCGCACGGCGGGCAGCTCGATCGACTTGACCTTGTCGCCGGCCGCCTGGGCGTCCGTCACGTAGACGAACCCGGCGTCGGCCTCGCCCAGCGACACCTTGGCGGAGATGTCCGTGACCTTCTGCTCCTGGCTGACGATGTTCAGGTCGTCGATGTTGATGCCCAGGCCGTCCAGCACGTCACGCGTGTAGGAGCCGATCGGCACGCTCTCGTCGCCGATCACGAGCTTGGCGTTGTCCTTGGTCAGGTCGTTCACGGACTTGATGTTCGCCGGGTTGTCTGCGGGGACGATCAGCACCAGCGTGTTCGTCGCGAAGTTCGTCGTGTCGCCCAGCAGGTTCTCGCCCTGCAGCTGCTCGGGGTACTTGGTGCTGGCTGCCGCGTAGACGTCTGCAGGCACGCCCTGCTCGATCTGCGCGGCCAGGATGTCCGAGCCGTCGTAGTTGAGGCGCACCGTCCAGCCAGGATTCTGCTGCTCGTACGTCTTGCCAAGCGCGTCGAACGCGTTGGTCAGCGACGCCGCTGCGAACACGTTGAGGCTGCCGCCGCTCGATGCGGCCGACGACCCGCCGCTGCTCGAACCGGAGCTGCCGCCGCATCCCGCTGCGACCAGCACCATCGCCACCAACAACAAGAGCCTTCGCATCCAGCCGTCTCCCTTCCGCTCCGCCTTGGAGCGGCAACGCTATGTCATGAGGATCGCATAGTCAACGCATGACTACCTGACCTTCCACACCTACCCGACGTTGGGATAGGGTCCGCCGCGTCCCGAACCGAAGGAGCAGATCCATGCGCCTGAGCGCACGAAATCAGCTGGCCGCGACCGTCCAGGGCGTCAACCGCGGAGAGGCGATCGCCAACGTCATCCTCGACTGCAACGGCCAGCGGCTGGTCGCGTCGATCACCAAGGAGGCCGCGGACGAGTTGGGGCTCGCCGAGGGCAGGCAGGTGACCGTGATCGTCAAGGCCTCAGACGTGATGATCGCCGTCGACGACTGAGTGACCACCGCGAACCGCTGGATCTGGGAGCCGACGCCGGACGTCGTCGAGCACAGCCGTGCCGGCGGGTTCATGCGCGAGCAGGGGATCGACGGCTGGCGTGAGCTGGAGCGCCGCTCCCAGGACGACATCGGCTGGTTCTGGGACGCGGTCGTCCGCCACCTGGGGATCGAGTTCTCGACCCCGTACGCGCGTGTGTACGACGACTCGCGCGGCCCGATGTGGACGACCTGGTTCGGCGGCGGCCGGATCAACCTGACGGCCAACTGCGTCGACCGCCACGCCCAGGCGACCCCCGACCAGCTGGCCGTGATCGCCGAGCGCGAGGACGGCGAGGTGCGCACCGTCACCTACGCGGAGCTCGAGGCGCTGACCAACCGCCTGGCCAACGGGCTGCTCTCACGGGGCGTGTCGGCGGGTGATGCCGTCGGGCTGTTCCTGCCGATGGGCGTCGAGGTGGTCGCAGCGTTCTACGCCGTGTGCAAGATCGGCGCGATCGCCGTGCCCATCTTCTCCGGCTTCGGCGCCCCCGCCGTGGCCTCCCGGCTGGCCGACGCCGCCGCAGTAGCCCTGGTCACCTGCGACGCCGTTCCCCGCCGCGGCAAGCCTGTCGCCGTGAAGGCACTGGCCGACGAGGCGCTGTCCGCAGCTCCGGCGGTGCACACGGTGATCGTCCACGACCGCCTGGGCACCGAGCCGCCGATGCAGGCCGGTCGCGACCTGGCGTGGGCGGAGGCGGTCGACCGCCAGAGTCGCGAACTGGATGCGCCGGCGCTCGACCCCGAGACCCCGATGATGGTCATCTACACGTCGGGGACGACCGGCCGGCCGAAGGGCGCCGTCCACGTGCACGGCGGGTTCCTGGTCAAGATCGCGCAGGAGTGCGCGTTCCAGACCGACGTCCACGCCGGCGACCGGTTCACCTGGATGACCGACATGGGCTGGATCATGGGGCCGAAGATCGTGGTCGGCGCGGGGGCGCTGGGCGCCACCCTGGTGCTGTCGGAGGGCGCCCCGGACTACCCCGGCCCCGGCCGGATGTGGGAGCTGGTCGAGCGGCACCAGATCAGCGTGCTGGGCGTGTCGCCAACGCTGATCCGCGCGCTGCGCTCGCACGGCGATGAGCCAGTGACGGCACACGACCGCTCGTCGCTGCGGATCCTGGCGTCGACCGGTGAGCCGTGGAACCCCGAGCCCTACCGCTGGCTGTTCGAGGTCGGCGGCGAGGGCCGCTGCCCGATCATCAATCTGTCAGGCGGCACCGAGGTCGGCGCCTGCTTCCTCTCGCCGATGCCGGTGATGCCGCTCAAGGAGTGCACGCTGGGTGCGCCGTCGCTGGGCATGGCGATGGACGTGCTCGGCCCCGACGGCGAGCCGGTGCCGGCCGGCGAGGTCGGCGAGCTGGTCTGCCGCAAGCCGTGGCCGTCGATGACCCGGGGCATCTGGGGCGATCCGCAGCGGTTCCTGGACACGTACTGGTCGCGCTGGCCGAACGTGTGGGTGCACGGCGACTGGGCGTCGGTCGACGAGGACGGCTACTGGTACCTGCACGGCCGCTCGGACGACACGCTGAACATCGCCGGCAAGCGGATCGGCCCGGCGGAGTTCGAGTCCGCGGCGGTCGGCCACCCGGCCGTCGCCGAGGCGTGCGCGATCGGCGTCCCCGATGACGTGAAGGGCGAGGTCTGCTGGATCTACCTGGTCGCCCGCCACGGCGCCGACGCGACGGATGAGACGCTGGCCGAGGTGCGCGCACAGGTCAGCCACGAGCTGGGCAAGGCGTTCGCCCCGGCCAGGCTGGCCTGGGTGGAGGGCCTGCCGAAGACGCGCAGCGCGAAGATCGTCCGCCGCGCGGTGCGGGCCGCGGCGCTGGGCGAGGATCCGGGCGACCTCTCGTCGCTGGAGAACCCGCAGGTGCTCGACGGCTTCAGGTGAGAAACCCCAAGTAAACGCCCCGCTCGGAACTCCGCTTGTAGGGTCGCCCGCATGCACGTGCTCGGCGCCTTCATCGCGGGCCTGCTCGTCGCCACCGTGACGACGCCGGCCGGGGTCAGCGGCGCCGTGCTGCTGCTGCCGATCCAGGTCAGCGTGCTCGGGGTCCCGAGTCCCTCGGTCACGCCAACGAACCTGATCTTCAACCTCCTCGCAACTCCCAGCGGCGTGCTCCGCTATCGCCGCCTGCAACGCGGTTCGATCATCTCCCCTCTCGCTGTGCGGCTGCTGGCGGGAACCGTGCCGGGCGTGATCGTCGGCGCCGTCATCCGCGTCGAGTGGCTGTCGGGCCAGCGGGCCTTCTATCTCGCAGCCGCGGCAGTGCTCGCGACGCTGGGAGCGATGCTCGTGCTCCGACAGCCCGCGCCGGCCGATCGACCGCTCCGACTCGCATTCGTCTCGCCGATCGCGGCGTGCGTCGGCGTCGTCGGCGGCATCTACGGTATCGGGGGTGGCTCGTTTCTCGCGCCGATCCTGATCCTTGGCGGCTACACGGCCTATGCCGTCGCGCCCGCCGCGCTGCTCTCGACGCTGGTCGCGTCGGTGGTCGGCGTCATCACCTTCGTGATTCTCGGCGTGAGCTCGAACGACTCCAGCCAGATCACTCCGGACTGGGGCATCGGTATCGCCGCCGGCGCCGGGGGCATCATCGGCGCCTACCTCGGCGCCGGCCTGCAATCCCGCATCCCGGAACGGACGCTCCGGCAGCTGCTCGGCGGGCTCGCACTCCTGATCGCCGCGCGCTACCTCTATCTCGGCGTCGCCGCCTGAGTGAAAAAACGGGGTCAGACCCCGTTTTTTCAGCCGCCCGGGCTCATGTCGACCGGGACGTTGACCTCGCAGGTCGGCGAGCCGTCCTTGGCCGACGGCTCGAAGGCCGAGATGTGGCCCTCCTCCGGCGCATCGAGCAGCGGCAGGTTGACGTCCTTGGAGTACGGCTCGAGGGCGCTCGACGCGGTCTTCACCCGGGTCGACGTTGTGCCCTCGCCGGGCGCCCGGGCGAGGATCGTCATCGGCCCCGCCTCGAACAGCTGCGCCTTGCCGGAGACGGTGGTGATGCCGTTCAGCTTGGTGTAGGGCGCCGGCGCTGACACCGAGATGCACTTGTTCGTCAGCTTCGGCGTCGGCGTGCGGACGAGCACGATGCTGGCCTGTGCCCCGTCGGCGCCGGTGTCGGTGCGCGAGATCGCCGACGCCCAGGCCGTCGCCGTGATCGTCAGCGTCTGCGACGTCGCGTCCCAGCCCAGCTTCATCAGTAGCTGGTCGGCGTCCGTGCCGACCGCGTCCAGCTGGGACTGCGCGATCGTCACCGGCCGGTCGAAGGTGACGTCGTACTCACCGGTCGCCGAGCCCTTCGCCACGGTCGGCTTCGCCGCCTCACCGCCGGCGAACACCAGCGTGACGCCGTATCCCCACCCGCCGCCGTTGCTCGCGCCGGCCGACACCTCGACCGAGCCGAGCGTGACGGGCGGCGGATCGGAGCTGGCGGCGGTGCTCCCGCCGGACGACGATCCGGCGCTGTCGTCCCCGCTGCTCCGCCCGGCGAGGTACGCGAACGCCAGGCCGAGGGCGATCAGAACCACGGCTGCCACACCGAGGGAGATCTTCTGAGCGCGCGACACCCAGCCCGATTCGGCAAACGCCGCACCGCTCCTGCCGTGCTAGCGTCTCGGGCGGTTTCCATCTGGGAGGACAAGCGGTGAGCGAAGGAATCCTCGACGGCAAGCTGGCGCTGGTTGCCGGTGTAGCCAACAAGCGGTCGATCGCGTGGGCGATCGCCCAGGCGATGGCGGGCGCGGGCGCGAAACTCGCGTTCACCTACCAGGGCGAGCGGCTCCAGGACGGCGTCCGCAAGCTCGCGGAGAGCGTCGGCTCGGACGTGGTCGTGGAGTGCGACGTCTCCAGCGACGAGAGCATCGCCCGGGCGATGGACGAGGTCGGCAACCGGATGGGCGGGCTGGACGTGATGGCCCACTCGATCGCATACGCGCCGGCCGCGACGTTCGAGGGCCGCTTCACCGACACGGCGCGAGCCGACTTCCACACCGCGCTCGACGTGTCCGCCTACTCGATGGTGGCGATGGCGCGGGCGGCCGAGCCGCTGATGCGCGCCCGCGGCGGCGGCTCGATGGTGACGCTCACGTACATGGCCAGCGAGCGGGCATTCCCCAAGTACAACGTGATGGCCGTGGCCAAGGCGGCGCTCGAGTGCTCCGTCCGCTACCTGGCGTACGAAATGGGCGACGGCGCGATCCGCGTCAACGCGATCTCCGCCGGCCCGGTGCGCACGCTGGCCGCCAAGGGCATCCCCGGCTTCGCGGACATGGAGCAGGTGATCGAGCAGCGGGCGCCGCTGCGCCAGAACATCGACGCTTCCGACGTCGGCAACGCGGCGCTCTACCTGTGCAGCCCGCTCGGCGCGATGGTCACCGGCACGACGCTGTATGTCGACTCCGGCTACCACTCGATGGGCATGTAATGGTCTCGTTCACCGTGCTCGGAGGCAGTCCGGCCTGGCCGAACCCGAACCAGGCGGCCAGCGGCTACCTGGTGGAGCACGCCGATCGGCGGATGCTCCTCGACTGTGGCAGTGGGATCGCGACCGAGCTGCGGGGCAACGACCCCGGCCCGCTGACCGACATCCTGATCACCCACTTCCACGCCGACCACTGGTTCGACCTGGTGCCGCTGCACTACGTCTTCCGCTACGGCATCTGGAAGGACCGGCCGCGGCCGGCACTGCATCTGCCCCCGGGCGGCCGTACCGTGCTCGACACCGTGGCCAGCGTCTGGGACGGCTCCGTGGAGACCTTCGAGGCGGCCTTCGAACTGTCCGAGTACGACCCGTCGACCGATTTGCGCTTGGGCGACCTCCACCTTTCGTTCGCCCCCTGCCGGCACTACACGACCTGCTACTCCGTCAAGATCGACACGCCGCCGGCCACCATTGTCTACTCCGCAGACACCGCGCCGACGGAGCGGCTGGCCCGCTTCGCGCACGGAGCCGACCTGTTCATCTGCGAGGCCGCGCTGCGCGACGCCGAGAATGATTCGCAGGAGCGCGGCCACATGGACGCCGCCGAGGCCGGCCGAGAGGCCAAGCGCGCCGAGGCGAAGCGGCTGCTGCTGACGCACATCCCGGTCGAGAACGACCTCGACCGCGTGCTGGCGATGGCCCAGGCGGAGTACTCCGGCCCGGTCACGATCGCCAAGCCCGGCGTGCGCTACGACCTGGGCTGAGGCGCTACGACATCAGCGTAACGCGCGAGATGCCGAGCAGCCCCTCGGCCGCCTTCTCCGCCGCCCGCTGCAGGCTCTCGGACATCGACGGGTTGACCGCCGCCGTCTCGGCCAGGTCCTGCACCTTGAGCCGCGCGTGTACCGCCAGGGCGACGGTGGTGATCACCTCGGACGCCCGCAGTCCGACCATCGCCCCGCCCAGCACGGTCCCGTCGTCCGGGTCGGAGAGCAGCTTGATGATGCCGTCGGTCTCGTTCTCCATGACGGCTCGCGGGTTCGCGCGGATCAGGTGCTTGGTCACCTGCACGGGGATGCCGTCGACGCGCGCCTGCCGCTCGGAGATGCCGGCCTTGGCGATCTCCGGCCGCGTGAATACACACCAGGCGACGCCCGTGTAGGCAATCGGATCGACGTCGACCCCCAGCGCGTGCATCGCAGCCGTCCGGCCGTGCATCGCGGCCGTGTTCGCCAGCATGATCTGGCCGGTCACATCTCCGCACGCGTAGATGTGCTCGACGCTGGTACGGCAGAACTCGTCGACCGGGAGCGTTCCCCGGTCGCCGAACTCGACACCGGCCGCATCGAGGCCGAGATCCATCGTGTTCGGGCGCATGCCGATGCAAAGCAGCAGGTGCGAGCAGTCGAGCTCGCGGCCGTCCTCGAGGATCAGCCGGACGACGTCGGGATTGTCGATATCGGCCGCGCTGGCCCTGCCGTTCTTGATCACGTCCATGCCGCGCTTGAGGAACACCTCCTCCAGCACCTCGGCCAGGTCGGGATCGTCGCTGGGCAGCAGCTGGTCGCGCGCCGAGACCAGGGTGACGCGGGAACCGCAGCGCGAGAAGAAGTCGGCGAACTCGCAGCCGGTCGGCCCGGCGCCGAGCACGACCAGGTGCTCCGGCAAATCGCGGAACTCGAAAACATCACGCGTGGTCAGCACCCGGCGAGCGTCCGGCCGAACGAACGGCGGCACGAACGGCGACGCTCCAGTGCACACCAGCAGGGCGTCGAACGGCACCTCGAGCTGCTGCCCCTCGACGGTCGTCACCAGCGTGTTCGGTCCGGTGACACGGCCGCGGCCGGCCAGCACCTGGACGTTCATGCCGTCCATCCGCTCGCGCACGCCGCGGCTCTGGTGCAGCGCGACGGCCCGCGCCCGGGCCAGCGTGCGGCGGAGGTTGACCTCCGGGAAACCACGAGCGAAGTCGACCCCGTCGTCCTCGGCCCGCTGGATCTCGAGCATCGCGTCGGCCGTCGTCAGCAGCGTCTTCGAGGGGATCGCGTCGGTCATCGTGCAGTTGCCGCCGAGCTGGTGCTCCTCGACCAGGGTGACGTCGGCGCCGAGGTGGGCGGCGGTCGCAGCGGCCGCATAGCCGGCCGGTCCGCCGCCAAGAATCACAAGTCTCATGCCCGAGATCGTAGACTCTGGCGATGAGCACCCACGCGACTTCCCTCGACGTCGCCGGCCTCCGCGCCGGCTTCCCCTCGCTCCGCGAAGGCCGGATCTATCTGGACAACCCCGGCGGCACCCAGGTGCACGGCTCCGTGATGACCGCCGTCACCGAGTACTACCTGCAGTCGAACGCGAACCTGGGCGGGCCGTTCGAGACCTCCGTCGCCAGCGACGCGGTGCTGGAAGGGGCGCGCCATGACCTGGCGCGGTTCCTCGGCTGCGATGCCGGCGAGGTGATCTTCGGCGCCAACATGACCACGCTGACGTTCCACGCGTCGCGGGCGCTGACCCGCGGGATCGGCGAGGGCGACGAGATCCTGGTCACCCGCGTTGACCACGACGGCAACGTGTCGCCGTGGGTGCTGGCCGTCGAGGACCGCGGCGCGACGGTGCGCTTCGTCGACGCCGACCTCGACACCTGCCTGATCGACGTCGACGATTTCGCCTCGAAGCTCTCCGACCGCACGCGCGTAGCGGCGTTCAACTGGGCATCCAACGGCGCCGGCACGATCAGCGACGTCGCACGGCTGGCGGAGCTCGCCCGCGCCGCCGGCGCGATCAGCTACGTGGATGCGGTGCAGTACGCGCCGCACGGCGGAATGGACGTGCATGGATTGGGCGCCGACTTCGTCGTCTGCTCGGCATACAAGTTCTTCGGGCCGCACGTCGGCGTGCTGTACGGCCGGGCCGAGCTGCTGGAGAGCATCAAGCCGTACAAGGTGCGGCCCGCCCACGACGAGCCACCGGGATCGTGGGAGACCGGCACCGTCAACCTCGAGGGGATCGCCGGTACGGCGGCTGCCGCCAGGTACATCCTGGACACCGGCGCCGATGCGATCGGGTCGTACGAGCGGACGCTGACCTCGCGGATCATCGACGGGCTGGACGCGATCCCCGGGGTGACCCAGTACGGGACGCGCGACCTCGACCGCCGGGTGCCGACAGTGGTCTTCAACGTCGACGGCCGTGCGCCGGCGGAGATCTCGGCGGCGCTGGCCAGGGACGGTATCTTCGTCTGGGACGGCAACTACTACGCGCTCGAGCTGATGGAGGGCCTCGGGCTCGAGGCGCTGGGCGGCGCCGTCAGGGTCGGCGCGGCGCACTACAACACCCTGGACGAGATCGACGCGTTCCTGGAAGCGGTGGCGAGGTGCGCTTCGCGGAGCTGACGCTCGAGGCGGCCGCCCCCGACGCGCTCGAGCCGTTCTATCGGGACGGCATCGGGCTGCCCATCGCCGACACGGCCGTGTCGTTCCGGCCCGGCGCGGCGTGCACCCATCACATCGCGTTCCGCGTTGCCGATGCCGGGTTCGAGGCGGCCAAGGCGCGGCTGGCGGGGGTCGCCGACCTGCTGACCGAGGACGGCCGGGACGAGTTCGACTTCCCATTCTGGGACGCCCGCGCCTGCTACGCGCTCGACCCGGCGGGCAACATCGTCGAGCTGATCGCGCTGCGCGGCCTGCCCGGCGAGGGCGCCCGGCCCCTGGCGCTGGCCGAAGTCGGGCTGCCGGTCGCCGACGTGCTCGCGACCGCTGGGCTGCTGAAGGCCGAGCTCGGCATCACGACCTGGGACGGCGACCCACCCTCCCCTCGGTTCACGGCGACCGGCGCACGCGGCGCCACCTTCATCGTCGTGCCGCTGGACCGAGCCTGGTACCCGACCGACCGGAGGAACGAGCCTGCGCGGATGACCGTCGTGATCGAGGGCGTCCGCCCGACCGAGATCGAGATCGGCGGCGCCAGGATCATCGGGGTGGCGGATCGCTCGGCAGCCGCGACCAGATCTCCAGATCCTCCCTGATGCCCTGCTTGACGTACATCGAGCGGAGCACGCCCTCGCGGACGTAGCCGCTGCGCTCGGCGACGATCTTCGACGCGGGGTTGTCCACGCTGATCAAGAGCTCGGCGCGCTCCGCGCCCAGCTCGGCGAAGGCCCACTCGGTGAGCAGCCGCAGCGCGCCCGTGGCAACGCCGCGGCCGCGGGCGTGGGGCGCGACCACATAGCCGAGCTCAACCGTCCGGTCATCGGCCTCGATCACGGGCGCCAGGGCCAGCCCGAGGAACGAGCCGTCCTCCTCGTCGACCACCGCGAAGGCCTCGCGTGTGCCGTCCCGCCGACCCTGCTCGTACATGTCCAACCAGGCGCGCGGGAAACCGGGCGGCGGGGGTACCGGGATCCGGGTGAACCGGCCGGTCTCGGGATCGTCGGTGAGGCCGGGGATCGCGGCCAGATGGGCCTCGGCGAACGGTGTCAGTCTCACGGCCATCGGCCCCAAGGGTAGTCCCGCCGGCAGGTAGGATGGCCAGGTGCTGCGGACGCTGCCATCTTGGGCAACGGTCCTTGGCGCGTGTACAACCTGGATACACACGCGGCGCTAGGCATGAACTTCGAGGTGATCGAGCCGCCGCCCAGCATCGGCGAGCCGCCGGCTCTGAGCCGCGTCCGAAAATTTCTTCGTTGCCGCTGTCGAATTCGCGAGGGGCTGTTCGTCTAGAGGCGACCAACCCCCACAAGGAGGACATGATGAAGTACGTGCTGCTGATCCATCAGGGCGACACCCCGACGCCGAACCATCCCGAGGACTGGGGCCGCCTCTCCGAGGCGGAGCAGAACCAGGTGTTCGCGGACTACCAGGCGATCAACCAGACCACGGGCGTGACGCCCGGGCTGGGGCTGGCCGAGCCGCAGACGGCCACCACGGTGCGCGTGCAGAACGGGCAGACGCTGACCACCGACGGCCCCTTCGTGGAGACCAAGGAGGCACTGGGCGGCTACCTGATCTTCGAGGCCGACGACCTCGACGCCGCCATCGAGCTCGCGGCACGGATCCCGGCCGCGCGGCTGGGCGGCGCGATCGAGGTGCGACCGGTGGTTGAGTGGTAGCACCGCTCGAGCAGGTCTTCCGCGACCAGTGGGGACGTGTTCTGGCGACGCTGATCGGCCTCCTCGGCGACTTCGACCTCGCCGAGGAGGCCGCCCAGGAGGCGTTCGCGGTGGCCGCCGAGCGGTGGCCGCGAGAGGGCATCCCGGCGAATCCCAGCGCGTGGCTGATCTCGACCGGCCGCAACCGCGCGATCGACCGGCTGCGCCGCGACCAGACGCTGGCGAGGAAGACCACGCTGCTGCAACGGCAGGCGGCGACCGAGGGTCCGATGACCGAGACCACCTTCCCCGACGAGCGGCTGGAGCTGATCTTCACCTGCTGCCACCCGGCGCTTGCCGTCGAGGCGCAGGTGGCGCTGACGCTGCGGACGCTGGGCGGCCTGACCACGGGCGAGATCGCCCGCGCGTTCCTCGTCCCCGAGCCGACGATGGCCCAGCGGCTGGTCCGCGCCAAGCGGAAGATCGAGACGGCCGGCATCCCGTTCCGCGTCCCGCCCGACCATCTGCTGCCGGAACGGCTCGCCGCGGTGCTGGCCGTCGTCTACTTGATCTTCAACGAGGGCTACGCGGGCCGCAACGAGCTGGCGGCCGAGGCGATCCGGCTGGGTCGGGCGCTGGCCGAACTGATGCCCGACGAGCCGGACGTCCACGGACTGCTCGCGCTAATGCTGCTGCTGGACGCCCGCCGCGACGCGCGCTTCCAGGACGGCGACGTCGTCTTGCTGGCCGACCAAAACCGCAGCCTGTGGGACGTCGGGCAGATCCGCGCCGGCCAGGAAGCGCTCGATCGGGCGATCGCCCTGCACGGCCGCGGACCATACGTCATCCAGGCGGCCATCGCGTCGCTGCATGCCAACGAGCCGCGC
Source organism: uncultured Actinomycetes bacterium (assembly GCA_963809205.1). Classification (GTDB taxonomy): domain Bacteria; phylum Actinomycetota; class Thermoleophilia; order Gaiellales; family JAICJC01; genus DATLLN01. The sequence goes on from CAWEIS010000004.1 coordinate 122,855, forward strand.
GACTGGGAGGAGATCGCCGCGCTCTACGGCGAGCTCTCACGGCTGACTGGCTCGCCGGTCGTCGAGCTGAACCGCGCGGTCGCCGTTGCCGAGACGGACGGGCCGGAGGCGGCGCTGGCGATCGTCGACCGGCTGGAGCTCGACGACTACCGCTACCTCCACTCGACCCGCGGCGAGCTGCTGCGCCGCCTGGGCCGGCAGGACGATGCCCGCGACGCCTACCGGCGGGCGCTGGAGCTCGTCCACGACGACGCCGAGCGGCGGCTGCTGGAGCGGCGGCTCGCCGAGCTCGGCTGACCTCACTCGAACAGCGTCAGCTCGGGCGCGGCCTCGCCCTTGAGCACGGCCAGGTCGAGCTCGACGTAGGTGTAGCCGCGCGCCTCGCACATCACCCGCGCCTGCGGCGCGATCTCCGGCGCCACCAGGATGCCGCGGCACGGCGCGTGCGCGGGGTCGAGGTCGACCCGCTCGCAGTAGCGCGTCAGCTGCTCGACGTGCGCGGCCACCGCCCGCACCCGCTTGACCTCGACGACCACGGTGCGACCGTCGGCGTCGCGGCAGAACAGGTCGATTGGGCCGGTGTCCGTGAACCGCTCGCGATCGAGAACGATCAGGCCCGGCTCGATCGCCTCCGGCGCCTTCTCCAGCAGCACGTGCCACTGGCGCTCAGCGCCGTCGTGCTCGAGCACCGCATCGTCGGCCAGCTCCAGCTTCTGGTCGGAGAGCACCTCGTGGACGAGGATGACCAGCGTCTCGTCGGACGCCGGCCGGTACACCCGGATGGTCTCGCCGTCCTCGCGCAGCGTGGTCGGGCCGGCCATGTAGTTGAGCGGCTTGAAGCCCCGGTCGGCATGCACGCACAGCGAGCCGTCGTCCTTGAACAGGATCGTCCGGTCGCCCGCGCCCAGCCGCGTCACGGCGCGGCCGTGATAGGCGATCTCACAGCGGGCGACGAGGATCCTCACGCGGGGCAGGCTACCGTGCGGACTGGGCGTATAGTCGTGTCCATGGCCTGTGTCTCCGCCACTCGCCAACCATGAGAGGACTCGCGATCGCCGCCCTGACGGCCGCGCTGGTGTGCACGTCGTGCGCGGGCCAGCAAACCACCCCGCCGACTGACCGGATAACGTCGGTCGCGCACGAACCGTGCAAGGCCAACCAGCTTCGCCTCTCGAATGCGCCTGGCGCCGTCCCGGAGACCGGGGAGTGGACGTTCACGATCCGCATCCGGAACCAGGGTTCGTTCTGCGTCGTGCGAGGGTTCCCGCAACTGACGTTCCGTGATGTGAACGGGATGACGATCCCGTACGTGATCGCGCCACTCCGGGGCGTCGCGCGAGCTCGCACTGCCGAACGGGCCCTCCGCATGGATCGCCATTCGGAAGTACCGCTGCGATCTGCATTCCTACGCGGCGCCGCACACGGTCGAGCTCCGGCTGGGCGGCTCGCCAGGCCGATCGACCTTGCAGAGTCACGGCAACTGGGCGTACTGCGGCGCGGGCGACCCTGGCTCGACGGCGTACATGTGGTCGTTCGAGCCGACGCTGCGCGAGGCATGGCGCCATGAGTGATCAACGCTAGGATCGGAGCGTGGAGCGCTACGAGCCCGCGATGAGCTTCGACGAGGACGTCGCCCGGAGCTACGACCGGGGGTTACGCGGCGACGAGGACGCCGCCGTGGCGTTTCTCGCCGAGCAGGCGCGTGGAGGCCCGGCGCTGGAGCTGGCGATCGGCACGGGCCGCATCGCCCTGCCGCTGGCCACCGAGGGGATCCAGGTCGACGGCATCGACGTGTCGGAGCCGATGGTTGCGCGCCTGCGAGAGAAGCCCGGCGGCGAGCGAATCGGCGTCACGATGGGCGACATGGCCGAGGTTGCCGTCGACGGCCGGTACCGCCTGATCTACGTGGTGTTCAACTCGCTCTACAACCTCCCCGACCAGGAGGCGCAGATCCGCTGCTTCCAGAACGTCGCCGCACACCTGACGGACGACGGCGTGTTCGTGGTCGAGGCGTTCACGCCGGGCTACCTCCACCGCCTGCGCGAACACCAGTACGTCGACGCCGAGGAGATCCGGGTCGACAAGGTGTGGCTCGACGTCGCGCAGCACGACCCGGTCGCCCAGCGGCTGGTCAAGAACCACGTCGCGTTGACCTCATCCGGCATCGAGCTGAACCCGGTGGTGCTCCGCTACGCATGGCCCAGTGAGCTCGACCTGATGGCGCGAATCGCCGGCCTCGAGCTGGCCGCCCGCTGGGGCGACTGGGAGCGTCGTCCCTTCGACGCGTCCAGCAGGCTGCACGTCTCGGTCTGGAGCAGGTCCTCGTCCCACGATTGAGACCCAAGCCCGGCCTGCCGATACAGATCCGATGGGGTTGCTGGAGACATCGATGGCGTATCAGGCGGGGCAGGTGACGGGCTACCTGATCTTCTGGGGCACCGTCCTGGTGCTCACCAGCTTCCCGCTGTACCGCGTCGCCGGCCGTACCCGCGACCGCAGCGCCGCTGCGTGGATGGCCTGGGTGCCGATCGCGAACGTGATCCTGATGTGCCGCATCGCGCGCGTCACCGCGTGGACCGCGCTGGCTCTGCTTGCAGCGCCCCTACCGTTCGGCCCGCTCATCGCGTTCGCGTACATCGTCGTTCTCTGGGTCAAGATCGGCCAGCGCTTCGGCCGCACCGGTCTAGGCGTCCTGGCCGGCATGCTGCCGATCGTCGGCGCGTGGATCTTCGCGTTCCTGATCGCGAACGAGCAGCCCGCCGGATGAACGCGCGCTAGGCCCGAAGCACGCGGCCGAACAGCTCGAGCATCCGCATCCAGTGCCGCTCGGCGGACGGCTCGTCGTACGCCGGCGTGTCCACCTGCGTCCAGCCGTGCGCGGCGCCGACGTACAGCTCGGCGGTATGACGGACGTGGGCATCGGCCAGCGCCTGCGTCAGCCGCGCCATCTGCTCCGGCGGCATCGAGCCGTCGTTGTCGGCATGGCCGACATAGAGCTCACCGCGCGCGTTGACCGCGGCCAGGTGCGGGCTGTCCGGTTCCTCGGTCGCCATGCCTCCGCCGTGGAAGCTGGCCCCGGCGGCGACGACGTCCGGGAAGTCGCCGGCAGTGCGCAGGCTCAGGCGACCGCCCATGCAGTAGCCGACGGTGCCGATCGGCCCGCCGGACGCCTCGGAACGGCTGCGCAGAAACGCAAGCCATGCCTTCGCGTCGGCGCGTGCCACCGGCGGCGTCAGCCGGCGGATCTTCGGCCCAAGGATCGCCCACAGCGGCGCGCGATCCTCGGCACGCATCAGCTCGTCGAGGTTCTCGGCCACCGGCGATCGGCCGTCCCGGTAGAGGACGTTGGGCACGAACACGGCGTAGCCATGGGAGGCAAGACGCTCGGCCAGAGCCTCGAGCGACGGACGGATGCCGTAGGCGTCCATGTAGACGAGCACGGCCGGGTGGACGCCCTCGGCCGGATGCACGAACAGCGCGTCGGCGACGCCGTCGGCGGCCTCGACGTCCACGCGCTCGGTGACGACGTCCACGGCCCGAGTGTAGGTCAGCGTGCCTCTACGATCCACACGTGGCGATCGAGTACGAATGGCGCGGCGGCTTCGACGACCGCGAGGTGAGCGCGCTGCACGCCGAGGGGTTCGAACACGAGCTGACCATCGACGGCTGGCTCGCCCAGGTCGGGCGCCACAGCCTGGGCTGGGTGTGCGCCCGCCGGGAGGGCGAGCTGGTCGGCTTCGTCAACGTCCCCTGGGACGGCGAGACCCACGCCTTCATCATGGACACGCTGGTCACGGCCGCATGTCGCCGGCTGGGCGTCGGCCGTGAGCTGGTCGCCGTCGCCGAGCGCGAGGCACGCGCCGCCGGCTGCCAGTGGCTGCACGTCGACTTCGAGGACCACCTGCGCCCGTTCTACTTCGACGCGTGCGGGTTCACGCCGACCAACGCCGGGTTGATCGAGCTGTAGCCCGACTACGATACGCGCCATGTTCCAGAAGACGACACTCCCCAACGGGCTGCGCGTGATCACCAGCCCCATGCCCGCCGCCAAATCCGTCGCCGTGATGGTGATGGTCGCCGCGGGTAGCCGTTACGAGACGAAGCCCACCAGCGGCATCGCGCACTTCGCCGAGCACATGTTCTTCAAGGGCACGGAGAAGCGGCCGACCGCCAAGGACATCTCAGCCGAGGTCGACGGCATCGGCGGCGAGTTCAACGCATTCACCGGCAAGGAATACACCGGCTACTACATCAAGTGCGCCGCGGAGCACCGCGAGCTCGCGCTGGACGTGCTGGCCGACCAGCTGCTGTCGTCGCGCTTCGACCCCGAGGAGATCGAGCGGGAGAAGGGCGTGATCATCGAGGAGCTGAACATGTACGTGGACACGCCGCGTGACCACGTGGACAGCGTCTACGACCAGCTGCTGTTCGGCGACCAACCGCTGGGCTGGGACATCATCGGCACCAAGGAGACGATCCGCGCCGCGGAGCGCGACAGCTTCCTCTCCTACCTCGATTCGTGGTACGCACCGCGGCGGCTCGTGGTCGGCGCCGGCGGCGCCGTCGACGACGGCTTCGTGGCCGAGGTCGAGCGGCACTTCGGGCACCTCGCTGACCGCAACACCGGTGACGCGCAGCCGGTGGAGGTCGTCCAGACCGAGGCTCGCGTGCGGCTGGCCACTCGCGACTCCGACCAGGCGCATCTGCGGCTGGGCGTCCGCGGTATCGAGACCACCAGCCCCGACCGGTACGCCATGCAGCTGCTGACGGCGATCCTCGGCGGCGGCATGTCGTCGCGGCTGTTCACCGAGGTGCGCGAGCGCCTCGGCCTCGCCTACTACGTCTACGGCTACCACCAGAGCTACGCCGACGCGGGCACCCTGTTCGCGCAGGCCGGCGTCGACACCGAGCGGATCGATCAGGCGGTCTCGACGATCGCCAAGGAGTTCCGCTCGATGGCCGACAAGACGGTGCCGGCGGATGAGCTGCGCCGCTGCAAGAACTACCTGAAGGGGCGGCTCGTGCTGCAGCTCGAGGACCCGCGCGGGCTGCTGATGTTCGGGCTGCGGCGCGAGGTGCTCGAGAACCGGCTGGCGGAGCCCGAGGAGCTACTCGATGCGATCGAGGCGGTGACGGCCGAGGACGTCCAGCGGCTGGCCCACGAGATCGTCGTCGACGACGGCCTGAACTTCGCGCTGGTCGGGCCCTTCGACGACCACCAGCGGTTCCTCGACCTGCTGGCGGCCTGATCTACCCAGGCAACAGAATCCGGGCGAGGCTCTCCGCGAGCCACGTCGCATAGGCGGTGCGCGACCAGCCGCGCCTGCGCATCAGCAGCTGCTGCAGGTCGGAGCTGGCCAGCGCCCACACGGTGTCCACCGCGACGGCGCGGTCGACCGACAGCGGTCCGCGCGCGCTCAGGGCGTCGACGAACTCCGCCAGACCGGCGCGGCGCGCGCGGTCGATCCCACGTTGGAGCTCGGCGATCGGAGGCTCGCTGACCGCAGCAGCGTCGACCACCGCCATCAACGGACCGACCCGCTCCAGGCGGCGGACGATGTCGGCGGCGAACATCTGCAGCTGCGTGCGCTGGTCGCGCTCGGCGACGACTGCGCGGGGTCCCGCCTGCTCGGGGATCGGCGCCTCGTCGCCGAGCCGGGCGGCGCGGCGGACGAGCGCATCGAGTAGGGCCGACTTGCTGCCGAACGCCTGGTACACCGTCTCCGCCGACACCCCGGCCCGGCCCGCGATCGCCGCGACCGACGTCCCCGCGAACCCGCCCTTGACGAACAGCACACCGGCGGCGTCGAGGATCCGAGCGCGTGTCTGCTGGGCCTGCTCGCGCCGCCGCTCGGAGCGATATGGGCGCTTGCGCTTGACATCTCCGCTCATTCGGCTACTGTAACCCAGTATTCGATACAGTGATACTCAAGTGAAAGGATGAGGACGATGGGATCTCCCGATACGGTTCTCAGGCGCCTGATCAACGAGGGGTTCTCCGGCGGCCGGCTGGAGGTTGCCGACGAGCTGATCGCGCCAGACGTGATCGAGCACCAGGACTACGGCCCCGGCCACGCGCCCGGCGCCGAGGGCGTCAAGGCCGTGATGGCGTCGCTCCGCCGGGCGTTCTCCGACTTCCGGCTGGACATCGAGGACATCGCCGTGGACGGCGATGTCGCCTGGGCGCGCAACGTCGCCACCGGCACCAACGACGGCTCGTTCATGGGCCACCCGCCGACCGGGAAGCCGATGCGGATCGACGTGATCGACGTCGTGCGCGTGCGCGACGGCCGGATCGTCGAGCACTGGGGCGTCCCCGACAGGCTCGGCGTGCTCCGCCAGCTGGGACTTACCTAGCGAATCTCCAGCTCGTAGTCGAAGTCGGTCAGCACCTCGTTGCCATCCGCGGTGATCAGGATCAGATCCTCCAGGCGGACGCCGCCGAAGTCCTTGCGATAGACGCCGGGCTCGTTGGTGACCACGTCGCCGGCGTCGAGGCTGGGGCTGCCGCCCATCCCCATGTAGGGCGCCTCGTGGACGTCGAAACCGACCCCGTGGCCGAGGCCGTGGAAGAAGTCCTCCTCGAGGCGCTCTCCCTCGGCCAGGCCGCGGCTGGTGCGGAACCCGCCGGCCTCGATCACGTCGCAGGCGACCTCCCACGGCCGCGCGCCGGGGACGCCGGGGCGGATCGCGTCGGTGCTGCGCTTGAGCGACTCGAGCACCACGGCGTGCATGTGCCTGAGCCGGTCGGGGGCGTCGCCGAAGCAGAACGTCCGGGTCATGTCCGCGCAGAATCGGCTCTCGCTGTCCTTGGGGAAAACGTCGATGATGATCGACTCCCCCGGCTGGATCGGGCCGCTGCCGAGGTCATGGACTCGTGCGCCGCCTGGGCCCGCGCCGACGATCGGCGGCTCGCCCTCGCAGCCGTGGGCGCGCAGCACCGAGACGATCTCCTCGCGCACCCGCTCGCAGGTCAGCGTCTCGCCGCCGGCGACCAGTCCCTCGCCGCCGGGGGTGGCGGACCCGATCAACTCGCGGGCCGCGGCGAACGCGGCCTCGGTTGCGCGCTGGGCCGCCCGGATGCCCTCGATCTGGCGATCGGTCTTGAGGCGCCGGCGGGCCTCGAACAGCTCGCGATCGGGCGTCACCGTCAAGCCGTGCTCGCGCAGGTAGTCGGCCAGCCCGACGGGAAACGTCGGCGGCACGGCCACCGTGCTGACCCCCGCCTTCTCCACCGAACGGCGGACCGACTCCATCTGCGCCTGGTGCGGTTCCATCCCAGCGCGCACCAGCTCGCGGATCCCGAAGTCGTCGTCGGTCCAGATCTCGCCGGCAGTCGAGTCGCGGCGCATCACCTCGACCTCGAGCGTGTTGGTGACGATGATCCGGCGGCCGTCGGTCTCGATGTAGGTGTAGGGATCGGTGCAGGGGACGCCGGTTGCGACGAACATGTCGGCGTCCCGCATGGAATCAGCGTGAATCAGCAGCGAGTCAGTCATGGTCCGGACGCTACCACCTGGTGGATGATCCACCGATGACGAGCCCCCGACCGCACCGCGTCGCCGGCATCGTGCTCGCCGCGGGTGCCGGCACGCGCTTCGGCGGTCCGGTCAAACAGCTGCACCTCCTCGACGGCCGGCCGATGCTCGAGCACGTGCTGGCGACCATGGCCGAGGCGGGGCTCGACGAGGTGATCGTCGTCCTCGGAGCGAACGCCGGCGCCGTGCTGGAGGGCGTCGACCTACACGGCGCGCGGCCGGTTGTCAGCGAACGGTGGGCGGACGGCCAGGCGGCGTCGCTGCAGGACGCCCTGGCCGCCACCGATGCGGGCGCAGCGTTGATCGTGCTGGGCGACGGCCCGCGGCTGTCTGCCGACGCCGTACGCCGGATCGCCGCGGCGGACGGACCGGCGGCCGCGGACTACGGCTCGGGCCGCTCACACCCGGTGCTGCTCCCCCGCACGGTCTGGAGATCGCTGCCGGCCGCCGGCGAAACGCCCGGCCGAGAGGTGCAGGTGCGCCTGGTGGACTGCGGCGACCTGCCGCCTCCGGGCGATGTCGACTACCCGGACTGAGCCCGCAGCTGCAGGCGCACCTTGTCGACCAGGTCGTTCGGGACCGGGTCGCCGCAGCAGACCGTCTTCACCGTCTCGCGGAGCTGCGCCTCGAAGTGGTACCGCTCGCGGCAGTACTCGCACTCGCCCAGATGCACCTCGATCATGCTGACCTCGTCGGGCGTCAGCGAGCGGTCGAGGTACGCCTGGAGCTGGTGTTCGACGCCCTTGCAGGTGTCCACCGTCACGTGTCTCCTCCTGGGATCTGCTCGGCCAGCGCGCGCTTCAGCAGGCGCCGCCCGCGGTGCAGCCGTGACATCACCGTCCCGATCGGGACGTCCAGGATCTCGGCTGCATCCTGATATGAGAAATCGCCGACGTCGACAAGGACGACGGCCTCACGGAAGTTCTCGGGAAGGTTAGCTATCGCGTCCAGAATCGCCTCGCCCGAGAGACGGTTGAGCACGACCTCGTGCGTCTGAGGCGGCGTCTCACCGGCCAGCTGGTCGTACAGGAAGTACTCGCTCTCGTCGTCCAGCACCTCCACGGCCGGGCGCCGGCTCTGCTTGCGCGCCTCGTCCAGGTAGACGTTGCGCAGGATCGTCGCCAGCCAGGCGGCGAGGTTCGTGCCCGGTCGGTAGCTCTCCCACGCCCGCAGCGCCCGCAGGTAGGTCTCCTGGACGAGCTCCTCCGCGGTCTGGGGCGAGCCCGACAGCCGCAGCGCGATGCGGTACAGCTGGTCGGCATGCGTCAGCGCCTCCTCCTCGAAGGGAGCCCGGCCGGGCGCGTCCGCTGGGGTCTGTTGTGCCACTGCCGTCACGCTACCAGGCTCAACGAGGCGGCCCGCCGATCCATTCCCGGCAGGTTTTAGTCACTTGAGCTATTATTCGCCGGGCCGTGACCGAAACACGGAGAGCCCCCGACCTCCTGATCGCCGGAGCCGGCGTCGCCGGACTCTACGCAGCCGTTTGCGCAAGCCAGCGCGGCGCCCGGGCGATGCTGGTCACCAAGGGCTCGCTGCGCGCCTCGAACTCATTCTTCGCCCAGGGCGGCGTCGCCGCCGCGATCGGCCCGGACGATTCGCCTCAGCAGCACCTGGGGGACACCGTCCGCGTCGGCCGCGGCTTGTGCGACCCGGAGGCCGTGCGAACGCTGGTCGAGGACGGGCCGAGCCGGATCGCGCACCTCGCATCGCTGGGCGTCGGCTTCGACACCGGTCTGGGCGGCACATACGCGCTGGGACGCGAGGGCGGCCACAGCCGGCGGCGGATCCTCCACGCCGGCGGGGCGGCCACGGGTGCCGCGATCGCCGAGACGCTGATCGAGCAGGTGACCGCGGACGAGAACATCGAGGTCGTCGAGCACACCGCGGTGATCGGCATGGCCACCGACGGGACCACCTGCGACGGCGCCTGGCTGCTGGGCCACGACGAGCTGCACCGGGTGCGCACGCCGATGACGATGCTCGCGACCGGCGGCGCCGGCGCCCTGTACTTGCGCTCGACCAACCCGCCCGGTGCGCTGGGCGACGGCATCGCGCTCGCCCACCGGGCCGGCGCGGCGATCCGGGATATGGAGTTCGTGCAGTTCCACCCCACCGCCCTGGCCGTCGGCGAGCGTGCCTTCCTGGTGTCCGAGGCCGTCCGCGGCGAGGGGGCACTGCTGGTCGGCGAGCACGGCGAGCGGTTCGTCGACGAGCTGGCCGGCCGCGACGTCGTCGCCCGGGCGATCCAGCAGCGGCTGGACGCGGGCCACACCAGCTACCTCGACCTGCGCCATCTCGACGCCGGGACGATCCGCACCCGGTTCCCGAACCTCGTGAAAGGCGTGGCCGGTGCGGGACTCGACCTGACGGACGACCTGATCCCCGTGGCGCCGGCCGCCCACTACCTGATGGGCGGCATCGAGACCGGGCTCGAGGGCCAGAGCACCGTCGACGGCCTGTATGCCTGCGGCGAATCCGCGTCGAGCGGCGTCCACGGCGCCAACCGGCTGGCCTCGAACTCCCTGCTCGAGTGCTTCGTGTTCGCGCACCGCGCCGTCGACCATGGGCTGGGCCGGGCCGGGGCGACCGTCGACGCCGCCGCGCCCGAGCGCACCCGGCAGCGCGCGCCGCTGGCCGAGCTGCGGCGACGAATGTGGGAGGGCGCCGGCCCCACCCGCGACGCCGGCGGACTGACCGAGCTGTGCGACTGGCTGGCCGATCACCCGGGCGGCAACCCCGTGCTGGTCGCGGAGATGATCGCCGCATCGGCGCTGCGCCGCGAGGAATCGCGCGGCGCGCACGTCCGCACAGACCACCCGGACGAGAACCCCGACCTTGCGAGGAGCCTGCGGTGTCCACCGCTGCACGCACGAGCGATGTGATCGACCTGGCGCTGGCCGAGGACGTCGGCACCGGCGACGTGACGACCGAGGCGACGGTGCCGGCCGGCGCGCGGGGAGTTGCCGACGTGGTCGTCCGCGAGCCCGGCGTCGTCTGCGGCCTGGACGCAGCGATCGTCGTGTTCCGCCGGCTCGACCCGGACGCCGAGATGGACGTGCGGTTGCCCGACGGCACCGCCGTCGCCGATGTGCCGGCCACCGTTGCCACGGTGCGCGGCAGCTACCGCGCGCTGCTCACCGGCGAGCGCACCGCTCTCAACCTGCTGCAGCGCCTGTCGGGGATCGCCACCGCCACCAGCGAGTACGTGGACGCAGTGCGGGGCACCGGGGCGACGATCCTCGACACCCGCAAGACGGCGCCGGGCCTGCGCGCGCTGGACAAGCACGCCGTGGTCTGCGGCGGCGGCCGCAACCACCGGGCCGGGCTGGACGACGCGGTGCTGATCAAGGACAACCACGTCGCCGTCGCCGGCGGGGTGGTTCCCGCCGTGCGGGCGATGCGCGCGTACCGGCCTGACCTGCCCGTGGAGGTCGAGGTGGACACGCTCGAGCAGCTCGACGAGGCGCTCGCGGAACGGGCCGAGATGATCTTGCTGGACAACATGACGACCGCGCGGCTGCGTGAGGCGGTGCTCCGCACCGCCGGCCAAGCCTGGCTCGAGGCGTCCGGCGGCATCACCCTGGCGACCGCGCGAGCGATCGCCGAGACCGGAGTCGACGCACTCTCCGTCGGCGCACTGACCCACTCGGTCCGGGCGCTCGACGTCGCATTGGAGGTATCCCCATCGCAACCGTGACCACACCCGATATCACCGCGCTCCACGACCAGGTGCGCGAGCTGGCCGAGACGCGCAACGCCGTGATCCTGGCCCACAACTACCAGGTGCCCGAGGTGCAGGACGTGGCCGACTACGTCGGCGACTCGCTCGGGCTCTCCCAGCAGGCGGCGGCGACCGACGCGAACGTGATCGTGTTCGCCGGCGTCCACTTCATGGCCGAGACCGCGGCGATCCTGGCGCCCGACAAGACGGTGCTGATCCCCGACCTCGAGGCGGGCTGCTCGCTGGCGGCGTCGATCGACGCGGACGCGCTGCGCCACTGGAAGGACGAGAACCCCGACGCGGTCGTTGTCTCATACGTCAACACGACCGCCGAGGTGAAGGCGCTCTCCGACTACTGCTGCACCTCCGGCAACGCCCAGAAGATCATCGAGGCGGTGCCCGAGGACCGGGACATCCTGTTCCTCCCGGACATGTTCCTGGGCTCGTACCTGGAGCGGATCACCGGCCGCAAGATGAAGATCTGGCCGGGCGAGTGCCACGTCCACGCGGGGATCCGGCCGGACGACGTGACCAAGATGATGGAGAGCCGCCCGGGCGTCGACCTGCTGATTCATCCCGAGTGCGGATGCGCCAGCCAGTGCATGTACGCCGCCGCGCACGATGCCAAGCTGGCGCAGACGACCCATGTCCTCTCCACCGAGGGCATGGTCAAGCTCGCCCGCTCGTCGGAGAAGCCGGAGTTCGTCGTGGCCACCGAGACCGGCATCCTCCACCGGCTCCGCAAGGAGGCGCCGGAAAAGCGGTTCTACGCGATGAGCGAGCGCGCGGTCTGCCGCTACATGAAGATGATCACACTGGAGAAGGTGCGCGACTCGCTGCGCGACATGCAGCACCACGTGACGGTGCCGCCCGAGGTCGCCGAGCGGGCGGAGGGCGCGATCCGGCGCATGGTCGAGATCGTGTGAGCCGGCTGATCCTGGTGCCGACGGCGCTCGAGGCCGGCCTGCTCGGCCTCGGGGACGATGTCGTCGTCTGCGGGTTCGGCCTGGTCGAGGCGGCCGTCGGCGCGTCTCGGGCGTTCGCCGACCACGCACCCGACGAGGCCGTGCTGGTCGGCGCGGCCGGCACGTATCGCCCCGATCGGGCGCCGGTGGGCTCCGCGCTGATCGCCTCCGCGGTGCGCTGCCAGGGCATCGGCGTCGGGGAGCAGAGTGCCGCCGAGCTCGGCTGGACGGAGCTGGACGTGATCGAGCTGGGCGGCGACGGGGGTCAGCTGCTGTCGGTCGCGGCGGCGTCGGAGGACGAGACACGGGCAATGGCCCGGGCGAGCCTCCACCCGGAAGCCGTCGCGGAGGAGATGGAGGCATTCGCCGTCGCGCTCGCCGCGCTGCGGTTCGGTGTCCGGCTGACCGTCGTCCGTGGCATCTCGAACGTCGCCGGTGACCGCGACCAGTCGCGCTGGCGGCTGCGCGAGGCGCTGACGGCGGCGCGCGCGGTGATCTAACCTGCCCGCGTGCGGTTGCGGGTCGGCATCTCCACGTGTCCCAACGATACGTTCGCGTTCCACGCGGTGATGGAGCGGAAGGTCGACATGCGCGGCCTCGAGCTCGAGTTCGAGCTGCATGACGTCCAGGAGCTGAACGACCGGCTGTTCGCCGGCGCGTACGACGTGTCCAAGGCCAGCTATCACGCCGCGCTGCTGCTGGCCGGCAGCTACGGCCTGCTCCGCGTCGGCTCGGCGCTGGGCTTCGGCGTCGGCCCGCTGCTTGTGTCAGCGTCTCCCGGCGCGGAGCTGACGCCCGCGTCGCGCGTGCTCTGTCCCGGCGCGACCACGACGGCCACCCTGCTCTTCCGCTGCCTGCACCCCGACGTGCCCGGCATCGAGCAGCGCGTGTTCTCGGACATCGTCCCCGCGCTGCGCCGCGGCGAGGCCGACTTCGGCGTGCTGATCCACGAGGGCCGGCTGACCTACGAGCGGGACGGCCTGAACCTGGTCGAGGACCTCGGCACCTCGTTCGAGCAGCTGGCCCAGGCGCCGGTGCCGCTGGGCGGCATCCTGGCCCGCCTCGACCTGCCGGACGACGTGCCCGACCGGGTGGCGGCCGTGCTCCGCGACTCGATCGCCTACGGCTGGGCGAACCGCGGGGAGGTGCTGGCGACCATCCGCCGCTACGCGCAGGAGCTGGACGAGGACGTGATCTGGCCCTACGTCGAGCTGTACGTCAACGACCACACGGTCGACTTCGGCGCCGAGGGCCTGCGCGCGATCGAGACGCTGGAGCGCACCGCCGAGGCCGCCGGAGTGATCGACCGGAACCTGACGCCGGTCCGGATCCTGGAAACCACTCCCGTCGGTCTCCCCTAGCCCGATCCGTTCATGTGGGCAATGGCATTGCCGTCAGCGCGAAGTCGGCGAGTGCCCGAAAAACCAGCGCTCGAGCGGCCCCTTCAGCTCGCCGTCCGTGAACGGCTCGACGGACTGCTCGATGCCGTCGCCACGGGAGATCTCGAGATCGCTGGTCAGCGCGTCGTTGGCGGCGGCGACCGCGTCCCCCATCTCGTAGCCCTCGAACACGTAGTCGTCCGGGTGCACCGCGCCGTCGGGACGCTCCTCCAGGGACACGGCCCGTCCGACGCCCCACAGCGCCCCCGCTCGCCGCTCGATCCAGATCGTGACCGACTCGTGGCCTCCGTCCTCCCCAACGCCCTTCACCCGCCGCTGGGCGAACCACTCACCATGCACGCCGTTCTGTCGCATCGATCGTCCTCCCTGGTCGGCCTCTAGCAAAGCAGGCCGCGCCGCCGGCCGCAACACCTATTATCGGCACATGCACGAGACGGCCCAGCTCGCCCGGCGGCTCGTGGACGAGACGGTGCGGCCGTCCGTGCGCAGCTGGGAACGCGCCGCCGCGTACCCCCGCGAGGTTGCGGCCGGCAGCGGGCTGACCGGGCTGTTCGTCCCGGCGGACGCCGGCGGCCTCGACCTCGGTTTTGAGGACGGGATGGCGGTGTTCGAGCAGCTCGGACGGGGCGACGCGGCGTTCGCGTTCTCGCTGTCGATGCACAACGCTGTGGCGTCCGCGATCGCCCGGGCGGCGCCGCCCGACGTGGCCCGCCGGTGGGCAGCCCGGCTGGCCGCCGGCGCAGCCCTGGCTGGCTTCTCGCTGACGGAGCCGCATGCCGGATCGGATGCGACCGCGATCACGACGTTCGCCACCGAGACCGGCGACGGCTGGCGGATCGACGGCCGCAAAGCATGGGTCTCGCTGGCCGGAGAGGCGGACGTGTTCCTGGTCGTCTGCAAGACGGCGCGGGAGCCGGGTCACCATGACATCGCCGTGTTCGCGGTCGATCGCCGATCCGACGGCGTCAGCTTCCCGGTGATCTACGAGACGAACTGCGCGCGCTACCTGCCGATCGGCGAGATGACGCTGGACGGCGTTCACGGCGACCTGGTCGTCCCGCCCGGGGCCGGCATGCGCGCGGCATTGGGGGCGATCGACGTCGCCCGCTGCGACATCGCCGCGATCGCCTGCGGCGTGCAGGCCGAGGCGCTCGACATCGCGCTTCTCCAGGCCCGGGAGCGGCGCGTCGCCGGCGGCCGGCTGCTCGAGATGCAGGGCGTGCAGTGGCAGCTGGCCGACCTCGCCACCGACCTTGAGGCATCGCGACTACTCGTTGGCGCGGCCGCCCGGGCGCTGGGAACGCCGGAGGGGCCGGTCGCGGTCGCCCATGCCAAGCGGTTCTCCCCCGACGCGGCGCTGCGGGCAGCGATCACGGCCAGCGAGCTGCTCGGCGCCTACGGCTGGCTCGACGAGCACGATCCGGCGCGGCTGATCTCGCTCGCCAAGATGCTGCAGGTGGTGGACGGCACGGCCGAGATCCAGCGCATCGTGATCGCCCGCGACCTCGTGCGCCGGGCGGACAGCGCCTAGCTCGAGGAGAAGTCCTCGGGGCTGACGTCCTCGAGGAACTTGCGGAACTCGTCGACGATCTCGTCCTGCTCCTCGGGCTCCCCGCCGAACTCGATCGCGGAGTCCTCGATCACCTGGTCGGACACGAAGATCGGGGCGTCGGTGCGCACGGCCAGGGCCAGCGCGTCGGACGGCCGCGAGTCGATCTCGACCTCGGAGCCGTTGACCTGCAGGGTGATGATGGCGAAGAAGGTGTTGTCGCGCAGCTCGGTCACCGAGATCTTGGCGACGGTGGCATTCAGCTCGCCGAGCATCTCGGTCACCAGATCGTGCGTCATCGGCCGCGGCGTCGGCGCACCCTGCATCTTCATCAGGATCGCTGCGGCCTCCGGGTGGCCGATCCAGATCGGCAGATACCGGTTCCCTTCGAGCGTCTTCAGCAGCACGATGGGCTGCTTGCCCACCATGTCGAACGAGACGCCGTAGATGGTCACCTGCTGCACGCGGGACCGATTCTAGCGAAGGCCCCGGGTGCGTCCGGGATGGGCGATCCTGGATTCGAACCAGGGACCTCCTCCTTATCAGAGAGGCGCTCTAACCGACTGAGCTAATCGCCCGGGGGCCGACAGGATACCAGGGAGCGCGCCGCCGGCGGCGGGCTCACTCTGCCCAGGAAACGCGCTCGGCGCGGAGCTGGTCGATGATCCTGCCGAGCTCCGCCGGCGTCTCGAACTTGATCTCGACCGCGCCGCCGCTCTTGCCGCCCTTGACCGCCGCCTTCAGGTGCAGCGACTGCCACGCCGCGTCGACCGCCAGGTTGGCGAGCTCCGCGTCGATCCACTCGGCGATCGCGGCTGTCGCCTTCGGCCGCCGCGTCGATCCGGAGGCCAGCCTGCGGGCGGCCTCCTCGGTCTCGCGCACCGACAGACCGCGCTTTGCCGCCTGGCGCGCCAGCGCAAGCCGCTCGTCCTGGCCCGGCACCTGCAGCACCGCGCGGCCGTGGCCCTCGGACAGCGTGCCGTCCTCGATCAGCCCCAGCGCTACGTCTGGCAGCTCGAGCAGCCGCATCGTGTTGGCGACCGCCGGGCGGCTCTTGCCCACCCGCCGGGCGATCTCGGTCTGGCTGAGGTCGAGCTCGTCGGACAGCACGGCGTACGCGCGAGCCTGCTCGACGGCGTTCAGATCCTCGCGGGCGACGTTCTCGGCCAGCGCCAGGATCAGCGAGTCGCGATCGTCGACCGGGCGCACCAGCGCCGGGATCGTCCGCAGTCCTGCCAGCTTGGCGGCCCGCCACCGGCGCTCGCCGGCGACGATCTCGTAGCCGTCGCCGCCGTCCCGCACGATGATCGGCTGCACGACGCCGTCGTGCTTGATCGACTCGGCCAGTGCGTCGATCGCCTCGCGGTCGAACGCCTTGCGGGGCTGGCGCGGGTTGGGGCGGACCTGCGAAAGCTCAAGCTCCATCATGGAGACCTGGCCGGCGGGGAACTCGGCCACGAGCGCGGCCAGCCCACGTCCCAACCCCCGGTTCTTACCCACGCTCCACGACCTCCAGCGCCACCCGATAGTACGCGTCAGCCCCCGCGCTGCGGGAATCGTACCGCGTGATCGGCTGCCCGTGGCTGGGAGCCTCGGCCAGGCGCACGCTGCGCGGGACGACCGTGTCGAAGACCAGGTTGCCGAAGTGCTCGCGCACCTCGGTCGCGACGTCGCTGGACAGGCGCGTCCGGCCGTCGAACATCGTCAAGCAGGACACCGGTAACGCCGAGACGGGGATTCAGCCGCGTCCGCACCAGCTCGACGCTCTGCAGCAGCTGCGCCAGCCCCTCCAGCGCGTAGTACTCGCACTGCACCGGCACGATCAGCCGGTTGGCGGCAGACAGCGCATTGACCGTCAGCAGCCCCAGCGACGGCGGGCAGTCGACGAACACGTAGGGGAACCGTTCGCCGGTGTCGGCCAGCAGGTCGCGGAGCAGCGTGTCGTTCTGCGATAGCTCGACCTGGGCCGCGGCCAGGTCGGGATGCGAGGGGACGAGCCACAGGTTGTCGACGTCGGTCTCGACCAGCACCTCGTCGAGCGGGCGGCCGTGCAGCAGGTCATAGCTGCTCCCCTCCAGGTTATCGGGGCGGTATCCCAGGCCGGTGGTCGCGTTCGCCTGCGGGTCGAGGTCGATCAGCAGCACCGGAGTGCCGGCCTCGGCCACGCACGCCGCCATGTTGATCGCGGTCGTGGTCTTGCCGACCCCGCCCTTCTGATTGGCAAGCGCGTAGACCCGTGACGTCACGCATCCGATGGTAGCGATGGCAGCGGACGCTTCCCGGCCATGCCGGGCCGCCGCGGAAAGCGCTCCGGCGTCGGACCGAGCTTGCCGACCACCACCAGCCGCCGCGCATCGTCCACGCGACGGACGTCCACCACCTCGGCGCGCCAGCGCCCCGGCCACGTTGTCGAGTGGCGCGGTCTCGATGTCGCCCGTCCAGACGATCAGCCGGCCGCCGGGCCGGACGAGCGGCAGGCACAGCTCCAGCGCGACAGGGGGCGGCGCCAGCGCCCGCGCGACCGCGACGTCGAACCGGTCGCGGCCCTCCCCACGCGCGTACTCCTCGGATCTGGCGTGGACGACGTGCGCCGCCAGTCCGATTTCGGCCGCCGTGCGGCGCAGAAAGGCCGCTTTCGGCCGGGTGGCCTCGAGCAAGGTGGCATCGAGGCCGAGCTCGAGTGCGAGCGGGATCCCGGGCGAGCCGCTGCCGGATCCGACGTCGACCAGCGTGCTCGCGTCCGGCGCGACCAGCTCGGCCGCCGTTAGCGCGTCCTCCACGTGCCTCCGCCAGAGCTCGTCCGCGCCGCGGATGCTGGTCACGGACACGTCGGCCGAGGCCAGCAGCTCGCAGTAGCGGCGCAGCGCCTCGGGGTGTTTCACGTGTTACACCTCGTCGTCGCCGGCGGGCAGCACGACCACGTGGCGGTTGGGCTCCAGCCCCTCGCTGGCCGTCGCCAGCCCGCCCAGCTCCTGCACCTTCGTGTGCACGATCTTGCGTTCCGTTGACGTCATCGGCTCGAGCGCGTACGGCTGGCCGGTGCGCCGCACCTCATCTGCCGCGCGCACGGCCACCTCGGTCAGCGTCCGCTCGCGGCGCTTGCGGTAGCCCTGGGCATCGATCACAGCCTCCACGCCCTTCAGCCCGCGCCGGTGCAGGGACGCATTCACCAGGTACTGAATGGCGTCGATCGTCTGCCCGTGCTTGCCGATCAGCAGTCCCAGCTCGGGGCCGCGCGCGGTCGCCACGACCCGGCCGTCCAGCTCCTGGACATCCACGTCGGCATCCAGTTCGAGGCCGGTGAGCACACGGTCGAGCATCTCGCGGACGGCGGCGGCGGCATCGCTGTCGCCCTCGACGGCATCGCCGCGGCCCTCATGGCGCGACGGCAGGCGGTGGCGTCGCCCTCGGCCGGCACCTCGGTCAGCGTCGCCAGCACCCGCGCCGGCTCGTAGCCGACGCCCAGCAGCCCGCGCTCGCCCTCGGTCAGCACGACGAACTCCACCCGGGCGCGGTCAAGCGCTGGATACCGCCGCTCCAGCTCGTGCAGCGCGGCCCACCGCGCCTCCCCGACGGTCTCCCCGGCCGCCTCGACCTGGACGGTCTCCGGCGCGCTCATCGCCGTCGCTTGCTCTTTCCGCGCGGACGCTGCTCGGGGGGCTTCTTGGGCGGCGTGCGGGACGACCGGGTCTGCGTGGCCGCCTTCTGCTTCTGCTCCTTCTCAACCGCCGGGAAGTGGTGCGCCATCTGCCGCTTGACGATCCCCTGCTGGCAGATCGTCCAGATGTTGGTGGTGATCCAGTAGACGCCGACGCCGGCCGGCACCCGCAGGATGAACGGGATGAAGATCACCGACATGCTGGCGAACAGGTACTTCTGCTGGCGGTCCTGGACGAACGAGAACAGCAGCGTCGAGCCGAGCATCGAGCTCGAGTACAGCAGCACCATCAGCACGGTCTGCCACCGTGGAAGGTTGTTGGTGTGCACGAAGATGTCGCTGATGAACAGGAACGACTTGTCGTTCGTGGCACCGAAGTTGCTGAGCGTCTGGTACAGGCCGATGAAGATCGGCATCTGGACGACGAGCGGCAGGCAGGAGGCGAACGGGTTGACGTTGTTCTCCTTGTAGAGCTCCATCAGCTCCTTCTGCATCTGCGCCTTCGAATCGCGGTCGCTCTTCCCCTTGTACTTGTTCTGCAGCGCCTTCACCTTGGGCTGGATCCGCTGCATCCCGGCCATGTTCCGGAACTGCTTGATGGTCAGCGGCAGGATCGCGATCCGCACCGTGGCGGTCAGCAGCACGATCGACCAGCCCCACGACCCGCCGATGTGGTCGTGGTAGAAGACCAGCAGGCTGTTCAGGATGTCCTCGATCTGCTGGAGGACGATGAAGTGGATGATCAGCATCACGGCGCCGCGACCTTCGGCTCGTCACCGGGCACCGGGTCGTATCCACCGCGCGACCATGGGTTGCAGCGCAGCACCCGCCAGGCGGCCAGGCCGACGCCACGGACGACGCCGTGCCGGCGAACCGCCTGCTCGGCGTAGCACGAGCAGCTGGGGTGGTACTTGCAGGTGCGCGGCGTCAGCGACACCATCGTCTGGAACGGCACCAGCATCAGGCGCAGCGCGCGCATCGCCCAGATGACCAGCGTCCTCATCGGGCCGACGGCCTCTCGGACGCGGCACGCAGCAGCTCCCCGACCTGCTCGCTGAGCCAGGCGAAGCCCTGCGTGTCGAGCACCTCGTAGACGCCGGCGCGGGCGATGAACACGTAGTCCGTGGCCGGCTGCAGCAGCTCCTCGTTGCGATCCACGGCCTCGCGAAGCCGGCGCTTCACGGCATTGCGCTCGACGGCGCCACCCACCTTGCGGGGGACGGCGAAACCGACCCGGGGCAGGGTGCCGCCCTCAGCCTCGCGGAAGCGCAGCGTCAGGTAGCGGCCGGCGACCGAGCGACCGAGGCCGGTGACCGCGTCGAACTCGGCGGCACGGGTAAGGCGGCCGCGTCGGGCCGGTGCCGCCGGGGCAGCCGGGGGTTCCTGGGTCACGTCAGAGGTATCTCAGGCAGAGAGGCGCTTCCGCCCGCGTGCGCGACGCCGCTTGAGGACGGCGCGGCCAGCCCGGGTGCTCATGCGCTTGCGGAAGCCGTGGGTCTTGGCGCGCTTGCGGGTGTTCGGCTGATACGTGCGTTTCATGGCCGACGGTCAGTATAGAGCAGCCCGGTCGCGGGCCACCCCGACAGATTTCCTGTGGAAAACCACTGCGGGCGGGGACGGACGGCGGGCGCGGGCAAAGGCCGTGGAAACTGCCACATTCAGCTTGCCGCGCGCGCCGTGTGCGCGCTGTCCACACCTGTGGACGAGACTGTGGACGCATCAGGAAAATCCCTGCAAAATGGGCTGATTATGCGAATCCGCATAACGTGACCATCCGGTGTCGCACCGCCCTCGCCGCCGCGTTAGACTCGCCGTTCCGATGCCCGTCGAACCATCCGCCAGCGCAACCTGGGATCAGATTGCCGCGCGCCTGCGCGAGATGCTGAATGCCGGGATCTACTCGACCTGGTTCGGTCAGGTGCAGCCGCTCGAGCAGGACGACGACCGGCTGGTCGTGGGGGTGCCCAACGCGTTCACCAAGGACTGGATCGAGGGTCACTTCGGCAGCCTGCTGGACGCCGCGGCGTCGGAGCAGGAGATGGTCGTCGAGCTGCGCGTGGCGGTCTCGGAGGCGATGGCGGCTCGCGCCGCCGAGCCCGACGAGCCCGAGGAGGACGCTCCTGCCGACGACCCCGACGGCCTGGACATCGCGACCCGCGCCGGCATCAACCCGCGCTACACGTTCGACGTGTTCGTGATCGGCGCGAGCAACCGCTTCGCCCACGCCGCAGCGCTCGCCGTGGCCGAGGCTCCGGCCCAGTCGTACAACCCGTTGTTCATCTACGGGAGCACGGGCCTGGGGAAAACTCATCTGCTCCAGGCTGTCGGACACTACGTCCTCCAGCAGCACCCGTCGCTCAACGTGCGATATGTGACGACCGAGACCGTGCTCAACGAATTCGTCGATTCCATGCGGGATGGGCGCATGGTCTCGTTCAAGCAGCGCTACCGCACATACGACGTCCTGATGATTGACGACATCCAGTTCATCGAGGGCAAGGAGCGACTGCAGGAAGAGTTTTTCCACACGTTCAACAGCCTGTACGAGGCCGGCAAGCAGATCGTGCTGTCGTCCGACCGACCTCCGCGCGAGCTCGCGACGCTCGAGGCGCGGCTCCGCTCGCGATTCGAGTGGGGGCTGATCACGGACGTCCAGCCACCCGACCTGGAGACGCGCATCGCGATCCTGCGCAAGCGGGTGATGACCGACGGCATCCAGATCGCCGACCCGCAGGTGCTGACGTTCATCGCCGATCGCGTGTCGTCCAACATCCGCGAACTCGAGGGCGCGCTGACGCGCGTCGTCGCCTACGCGTCGCTGACCGGCCGGCCGATCTCGACCGACATCGCCCAGGAGGTGCTGCGGGACCTGTTCCCGCAGGGCGCGACTCGGTCGATCACCATCGAGCAGATCCAGTCGGCGACCGCCGAGACCTTCCATCTGACGGTCGCCGACCTGCGCAGCGACAAGCGCACCCAGACGATCGTCTTCCCCCGCCAGGTGGCCATGTACCTGGCCCGCGAGCTAACCGACAGCTCCCTGCCCAAGATCGGCGCGCGCTTCGGCGGACGCGACCACACGACCGTCCTGCACGCCGTCGGCAAGATCACGCGCCTGCTGAAGGAGGACCGTGAGGCCTTCAACCTGGTGCAGGAACTGACGACGCGGATCAAGCACGGGGCGTGAACAACCCTGCCGACGACCTGGGGACAAGCTCCCGTTCGTCCACGCTCCGTGCACCGCAGCCGGACCCTCTCAGTCGTCGGCCGGTGGACAGACCGCTCGCCGTCCCCAGATGTGTTACACGGCGAATTCGGCTTCTGCAACCGTCTCGCGACGGTTTTCCACGCTCTCCCCAGCCCCTACTCCTATAACCTCCCTTTTTAAAGAGAGAAGAGAAGCAGTGACAGTGCACAGTCAATCGCCGTTTTCCAGGAGCTCGCGCCGATGAAGATCGTCTGCCCGCAGGATGAGCTGCTCGCGAAGCTGCAGATCGCAGCTCGCGGGGTGTCGCAGCGATCCACCGTCCAGATCCTCTCGGGGATCCTGATCGACGCCGGCGAGGCGGGGGTCGAGCTCGCCGCCACCGATATGGAGCTGTCGGTGCGGGTGCCGCTGCCGGCCGCCCGGGTCGAGGAGGCGGGACGCACCGTCGTCCCCGGCCGCCTGCTGGTCGAGATCGTCCGCGTGCTGCCGCCCGAAGACGTCGTCCTCGAACAGGCCGCCGGCGGCGGAGCGCTGCGCCTGACGTGCGGATCCAGCGAGTACACGCTGCACACCCAGAGCGCCGACGACTTCCCGCAGATCCCGCTCCCCGGCGGCGAGCGCTTCACCGTCGATCGCGCGGCGTTCGCCGAGACGGTCGCCCACGTCGGCCGCGCGGCTTCCAAGGACGAGTCGCGCCCAGTGCTGACCGGGATCCTGGTCGAGTTCGGCGACGGCACGGTGACCATGGCGGCCACCGACAGCTACAGGTTGTCCGTCAAGACGGCGCCCCTGCCGGGAGCCTCCGGCACGGCTCAGGCCATCGTGCCGGCGCGGGCGTTGTCCGAGGTGACGCGGATCGGGGCCGCGCTGGAGGGCGAGGGTCTGGAGGTCGCGATCGGTGAAAATCAGGTGCTGATGGGCGTGGACGGCGCCTGGGTGTCGGCCCGCCGCATCGATGGGCAGTTCCCGGACTACCGCCGGCTGCGGCCCGGCGAGTTCAACCACGAAGTCTCGATCTCCAAGGACGAGCTGCTCGACGTCATCCGGCGGACGGCGCTGATGGCCCAGCGCAACGCGCCGCTGCGCCTGACCTTTGCCGAGGGCTCCCTGACTCTGGCGGCGCAGTCGCAGGACATCGGCGAGGCCAAGGAGTCGCTCCCGGTCGACTTCCACGGCGAGACGATGGAGATCGGCTTCAACCCGGACTTTCTCCGCGATGGTGTGGACAGCGTCGAGGGCGAGAGCGTGCGCCTGCGGCTGATCAGCTCGCTGCGCCCCGGCCTGATCCAGGGCGACGGCGACGAGTTCTGGTACCTGATCATGCCGATCAGGCTCCCCTCCTAGCGCCGCCGGTGCGCGCGGTTGCCGTCCGTGGCACCAACTTCCGCTGCTACTCGCGCCTGGAGCTGGAGCTCGACGCCGGCGTGGTGGCCGCCGTCGGCCCCAACGGCGCGGGTAAGACGGCGCTGGTGGAGATGATCCATTTCTCGGCGCTCGGCTACTCCCCGCGGACGAGCGCGGACCCGCAGCTGGTGACCCTGGGAGCCGACTTCCTGCGCACGGAGCTCGACGCCGATGTCGCCGCGGGCCGCACCTCCGTCGAGATCGGCTACCGCCCGGGCGAGCCCAAGCGAGTGGTCGTCGACGGTGCGGCCGAGCGGTCGGTCGAGCGGCTGCTGGGGCGGTTCCCGGTGCTGGTCTTCACCCCCGACCGGCTGCGCGTCGTCCAGGGGCCGCCGGCGCTCGGCGCTCCTATCTCGACCGGGTGCTGGCCCGGCTCTGGCCGCGGCTGGCCGAGGCGTCCCACGAGTACTCGCGGCGGCTGTCCCAGCGCAACCACCTGCTGAAGCGGGTACGCGCGGGCGTCGCCGCGGAGGACGGTCTGGACGCCTGGGACACCGTCCTGGCCGAAGCCGGCGCGTCGCTGGTGGCCGCTCGGGCGCGGCTCTGCTCGCGGCTGGCGGGCCCGCTCGAGCGACGGCTGTCCGAGCTGGGTGGGACGCCGGGCGCGCCGGCGATCCGCTACCTGCCGAACGCCGAAGGGGACGCCGCCGAGCTCGGCCGGGTGCTCGCCGCGCGCCGCCGGCGTGACATCGACCGTGCCGCCACCGGCGCAGGGCCGCATCTGGACGACCTGGCGCTGATCGACGCCGATCGCGACCTCCGCCACTACGGCTCCCAGGGGGAGCAGCGGCGGGCGCTGCTGGCGTTGATCCTGGCCGAGGCCGACCTGCTCGGCGAGGAGCGCAGCGAGGAGCCGCTGCTGCTGCTGGACGACGTGACCAGCGAGCTCGACCAGCAGCGCCGCGAGCGGCTGCTGGAGGCGGTCGCGAGCTTCCAGCAGACGGTGGTCACCACCGCGGACGAGGCCGACCTCGGCGGTCGTGCGCAGACCGTGCTGCGGGTCGCCGGCGGGCAGGTGACGCGGTGAGCGAGCTGCGACCGATCGCGGACATCGTGCGCCGGGTGGGCAGGGTGCCGGCCGTCGACCCGGTGGTCGCCCGCTCGCGGGAGATCTGGGCGGACGCGGTGGGCGCGCAGGTCGCGGCGAAGTCGGTGCCGGTGCGGATGTCCGGCGAGGCGATGGTGGTGGCCTGCTCGAGCAGCACGTGGGCGGCAGAGCTGGCGATGCTCGAGTCGCAGCTTCGCGGGCGGCTGTCCGAGCTGCTCGCCGAACCCGCCCCGTCCCTGCGGTTCGAGGTCGGGGCCGTGATCCGCGAGGAGCCGCCGGCCGCCGCCAGCGGAGCCGCTGCGGCCGGCCACGCAGGCCGACGAGCGGCGCGCGGACGAACTGGCGGCGGGCGTTTCGGACGAGGCGCTGCGGGGACGCATCAGGGAGGCGATTCTGCTCAGCCTGCGGCGCGGTTCGTGACAGATTCTCGACGCCGGGATCGGGGGGCTCCGGCGGGTCGCTCTGGTAAACTACCTATGTCCCGTTTTTCCCCTATTCACGCGGGTTTTCGCATTGTCAGAATCCGGCTATGACGCCAAAGACATCACCGTTCTCGAGGGCCTGGAGGCCGTTCGCCGCCGGCCCGGCATGTACATCGGCACGACCGGCCCGAGGGGCCTTCACCACCTGGTCAACGAGGTCGTCGACAACTGCGTCGACGAGGCCCTCCAGGGGTTCTGCGACCACATCGTCGTCACGCTGCTGCCCGACGGGCGGGTAAGCGTCAGCGACAATGGACGCGGTATTCCCGTAGCGGCAATGGCCGACACCGGCGTGCCGGCGCTCGAGGTCGTGCTGACCAAGCTTCACGCCGGCGGCAAGTTCGGCGGCGACGGGCTACAAGGTGTCCGGCGGCCTGCACGGCGTCGGCATCTCGGTGGTCAACGCGCTGTCCGAGCATCTGCTGGTCGAGGTGCGCCGCGACGGCCACGTCTGGAAGCAGGAGTACGAGCGCGGCGACCCCCTGGGACCGCTCGCAGCAGCTGGAGCCGTCGACCGAGACCGGCACCATCATCACCTTCCTGCCCGACGCCGAGATCTTCGAGGAGACCGACTTCTCGTTCGACACGCTGGCGCAGCGGATCCGCGAGATGGCGTTCCTGACCAAGGGCCTGAAGCTGGAGCTGGTCGACGAGCGCGAGGGCGGCCAGACCGCCGTCTTCCACTACGAGGGCGGCATCCGCGACTTCATCGCGCACGTCAACGAGTCCAAGGACCGCGTGCACCCCACCGTCATCTACTTCGAGAACGAGACGGACGAGGGCCAGGTCGAGGTCGCTATGCAGTGGAACGGCAGCTACGTCGAGTCCACGTTCTCGTTCGCCAACAACATCAACACCCACGAGGGCGGGTCGCACCTGTCCGGCTTCAAGGCCGCGCTGACGCGGACGCTGAACGACTACGCGCGCAACAAGGGGCTGCTCAAGGAGAAGGAGGAGCCGCTGACCGGCGACGACTGCCGCGAGGGGCTCGCCGCGATCGTCTCGGTGAAGCTGCGCGAGCCGCAGTTCGAGGGCCAGACCAAGACCAAGCTGGGCAACCCCTCGGTCCGCGGCCTGGTCGAGACGACCTGCAACGCGAAGCTCGCCGAGTTCCTCGAGGAGAACCCGAACGAGGCCAAGGCGATCGTCAACAAGCTGATCCAGGCCAGCCGGGCGCGGCAGGCCGCCCGCAAGGCGCGCGACCTGATCCGCCGCAAGTCGGCGCTGGGCGGCGGTGGGCTGCCGGGCAAGCTGGCCGACTGCTCGATCTCGAACCCGGAGGCCGCCGAGCTGTTCCTGGTCGAGGGCGACAGCGCCGGCGGATCGGCCGTGGACGCCCGCAACCGCAACTTCCAGGCCATCCTGCCGCTGCGCGGCAAGATCATCAACGTCGAGAAGGCGCGGATCAACAAGGTGCTCTCGAACAACGAGATCCAGGCGATGATCACCGCGATCGGCACCGGCATCGGCGAGGAGTTCGACGCCGAGAAGGCCCGCTACCACAAGGTCGTGCTGACCTGTGACGCGGACGTCGACGGCGCCCACATCCGGACGCTGATCCTGACCTTCCTGTTCCGGCACATGAAGGAGCTGATCGAGGCCGGCTACGTGTACATCGCCCAGCCGCCGCTGTACCGGCTGAAGCAGGGCACCGACGTGCGCTACTTCGAGAAGGAGCACCAGCTCGAGGAGCTGCTGATCCGCGAGCGGCTGGAGAAGATCGAGACGCTCGACCGCGACGGCGCGTCGGTGGCGATCACCGAGGCGAAGCTGCAGCGCTTCAGCCGCGCGCTCAAGGAGTACGAGGGCTGGGCCGGCAAGCTGCGCGAGCAGTACGGCGCGCAGGCCGTGTCCTACATCAAGGATCACCGGCTGATCGAGGAGCAGGTCGACAACCTCGACGGACTGGTGGCCGCGCTGGCGCTGGAGACGACGGACAACGAGCTGAACCGGGTCGAGCTGCTCGAGCGCTCGGACGACGGCGTCCTGGTCAAGATCTCCGAGAAGACAACTGGCTCGGCCCGCGCTGTGCGCCTGCCGCTGGCGCTGTTCGAGAGCTCGGCCTACCGCAGCCTGCGGTCGACCCGCGAGCGCCTGATCGACGCGGTGGGTGCGCCGCCGTTCACGCTGACGATGGGCAAGCACACCGAGACGGTGCAGACCTTCGAGCGGCTGCGGCCGGCGATCCTCGACCTCGCCAAGGAGGGCCTCAACCTCCAGCGCTTCAAGGGGCTCGGAGAGATGAACCCGGAGCAGCTGTGGGAGACCACGATGAACCCCGAGAACCGGGTGCTGCAGCAGGTCTCGGTGGAGGACGCGGCAGCCGCCGACGAGATCTTCTCGATGCTGATGGGCGACCGGGTCGAGCCGCGGCGCGAGTTCATCGAGCGCAACGCCCGCGACGTGAAGTTCCTGGACATCTGAGTGCTGGAGAACGCTGAGTGGCTGTAGACACACTTGACGGCGGGCGCATCGAGCCCCGCGAGCTCGCGGAGGAGATGCGCACGAGCTACCTCGATTACGCCATGAGCGTGATCGTGGGCCGTGCCCTGCCCGACGTGCGGGACGGCCTCAAGCCGGTGCACCAGCGGGTGCTGTTCGCGATGAACGAGGCGGGCCTCCAGCCCAACCGGCCGTACAGCAAGTGCTCGCGCGTGGTCGGCGACGTGCTCGGCAAGTACCACCCGCACGGCGACACGGCCGCCTACGACGCGCTGGTGCGCATGGCGCAGTGGTTCTCGCTGCGCTACCCACTGGTCGACGGCCAGGGCAACTTCGGCAACCAGGACGGCTACTCGGCCGCCGCGATGCGCTACACGGAGTGCCGGCTCTCGCCGCTGGCGGTGGAGCTGCTGCGCGACATCGACGCCGACACGGTCGACTTCCGGCCCAACTACGACGACCGCCACCGTGAGCCGACGGTGCTGCCCAGCCGGTTCCCCAACTTGCTGTGCAACGGCTCCGCCGGCATCGCCGTCGGCATGGCCACCAACATCCCGCCGCACAACCTGCGCGAGACGATCGATGCCGCCATCGAGCTGATCGACAACCCCGAGGCGACGACCGACGACCTGATGACGCACATCAAGGGACCCGACTTCCCGACCGGCGGCATCGTGATGGGCCTGTCCGGCATCCGCGAGGCCTACGAGACCGGCCGCGGCCGCGTGATCATGCGGGCCAAGGTGCACCACGAGGAGCTGAAGGGCGGCAAGAACGCCTTGATCGTGACCGAGGTGCCCTACCAGGTGAAGCGCGACGGGGACGACGGCGTGATCAAGAAGATCGCCGACCTGGTAAACGACAAGGTGATCTCCGAGATCTCCGACATCAACAACCACTCCGACCGCACCGGCACGCGGATCACCATCGAGCTGAAGCGCGACGCCATCCCGATGGTCGTGCTGAACAAGCTGTACAAGCACACCGCCCTGCAATCGACGTTCGGCGTCAACATGGTCGCCCTGGTCGACGGCGTGCCGCGCACGCTCTCGCTGAGGGAGATGCTCCAGCACTACGTCGACCACCAGCGCGAGGTGGTCACCCGGCGCACCAAGTTCGACCTCGACCGCGCCGAGAAGCGCGCCCACATCCTCGAGGGCTACCTGAAGGCACTCGACCACCTGGACGAGGTGATCGAGCTGATCCGCGCGGCGCCGGATGCCGAGACGGCGCGAGCGTCGCTGATCGGCCGGTTCGAGTTCAGCGAGGCGCAGGCAATCGCGATCCTCGAGCTGCGCCTGCGCGCGCTGACCGGCCTCGAGCGCCAGCGCATCAAGGACGAGCACGACGACCTGCTCGAGCGGATCGGCGAGCTGCGGGCGATCCTGGCCGACGAGGCCAGGCTGCTGGGCGTGATCAAGGAGGAGCTGGCGGAGATCCGCGATCGCTTCGCGGACGACCGGCGCACAGAGATCGTCGCTGCCGAGGGCGAGATCGACCTCGAGCAGCTGATCGCCGAGGAGGACATGGTCATCTCGATCACGCGCAGCGGCTACATCAAGCGGCTGCCGCTGACCACCTACCGCACGCAGGGCCGCGGCGGGGTGGGCGTGATGGGCATGGACCTCAAGGAGGACGACTACATCGAGCACCTGTTCGTCGCCTCCACCCACGACTACCTGCTGTTCTTCACGACGGTCGGCAAGGTCTACCGGGTGAAGGTGCACGAGCTGCCGGAGGGCTCGCGCCAGTCCAAGGGCCGAGCGCTGGTCAACGTGCTGCCGCTGCGCCAGGACGAGAAGGTGCGGGCCGTGATCGACACGCGCGACTACAGCGAGGGCATGTACCTGCTGTTCGCGACGCGCAACGGCATCGTCAAGAAGACGGAGTTCAAGGCCTACGACACGGTGCTCAAGGCCGACGGCATCATCGCGCTGAAGATCCGCGACGGCGACGAGCTGATCGGCGTCCGCCTGACCGACGGTGACGACGAGATCCTGATGGTCTCGCGCAACGGCTCGGCGGTGCGGTTCGCGGAGGGCGACGTGCGGCCGATGGGCCGCGACACCACCGGCGTGTCCGGGATGAAGCTGCGCAAGGGCGACGAGGTGATCGCCGTCGCCATCGCCCGCGACGACCAGGACCTGCTCGTGGTCACCAAGAACGGCTTCGGCAAGCGCACCCGCGTCGCCGAGTATCCGACCAAGGGGCGCGGCACGATGGGCGTGCTGACCATCCGGTACAACGAGTCGCGCGGTCGGCTGGCGGGCGCGATGATCGTCCGGGACGGCTACGAGGTGATGCTGATCTCCCAGGACGGCACGGTCATCCGGCAGAAGGCCGAGGGCATCTCGCGGATGGGCCGCGCGACGCAGGGCGTGCGCGTCATGAACCTGCGCGACGGCGACATGGTGTCGAGCATCGCGCGGGTGACCGAGCCGGACGCCGACGCCGTCGACGACGAGCCGATGGCCGTGGTGGACGACGCGGTCGAGACCGCCGAGCCCGTCCGAGCCTGCCGAGCCGGCTCCCGCCGACGACGCCGAGTAGCGATCGCCTAACCTTTTCTGCCGTGCGGCCGATACGGGCGGTGGAAGGAAACGGGTCGGCTATATGGAACAAATCGGTCGACCATGGTTTCCGGGTCGTCCCCCGTCCCCCCGTAGCGAGGTGCCGATCATGCGTCAGGCCGATCTCCTCGAACCAGTCAGCCTTGAGGACCGACTCCCGCACCTGGAGCTGTATCTCAGCCAGGTGTGCTCCATGGCGGGCATCACCAAGATGCAGCTGGATTACTGGACGACCAAGGCGCAGATCCCCACCAAGGGCAACAAGCAGCGCGTCTACGACATGCACGCCGTCGAGATGGTGATGCTGATCAAGCAGGCCAAGGACAAGGGGCTCAACCTCGGCGCCGCGATCGCCGCCGCTCGCGAGTTCCAGGACCGCTCGACCATTGCCGATCAGGCTACGTCGTAGCCGAACCCAGCTCAGCGGCTGCGGTCGCCGGATCGACCGTGTTGATCCACAGCCCTGAACCCAGCTCGACCAGCGCCGGCACGGTGATCCGCGGCAGCGTCTCCAGGTGCCAGTGCCAGTCGCCGCCGCCCAGCGGCGCATCGTGGAGGATGGCGTTCCACGACAGTCCGGCGCCGAGCAGGCTGCGGTAGCGCCGGGCGACGTCGAGCAGCGCCCGGCCCAAGCGCCGCGGCGTCCTCGTCCACCAAGCCGATGTGCCGCTCGGGTGCGATCCACGTCTCGTAGGGGCTGCGCGCCCAGGGCGCCGCGAATGTGACCAGCCCGTCCTCGCGGCGGATCACGCAGTCGGCGAGCCGCGCCAGCTCTGCGCACAGCGCGCACGGCTGGGCCAGCGCCGGAGCCTCGGCAGTGACGGCAGACGGCACCTCGGTGAACGGCACCAACTGCGAATGGGAGTGCTCCAGAGACGCCCCCGCCCCCGCGCCCTCGTTGAGCCCCGCCAGCAGGTAGGCATCGCCGGTCCGGCGATGCACCTCGCGGCGGCGGCTCCACATGCGCACGACCTCCTCGACCAGCCGCGTCGGTGCGTCGGCCAGGGCGGTCAGATGCTCCGGCCCGTGGATCACCACCTCGTGTCCGGGGATCGCCGGGTACTTGTTGGGGACGACGCGCACCTTCCAGCCGGGCGTGTCGTGCTCCCTGCCCTCGGCCGCGTCGACGTCGACCTCGGGCGGCGTCTCGCGCTCGTGGCCCTCGCAGAACGGGCAAGCTGCGCGCCTCACCGACCCGAGTCGTGCGGCCGGTGGCGCCCGGCCGGGACGCCACGCCCCGGCACGATCAGCACCGGCGCGCCGTTCAGCGGGTTGTGGCGAAGGTCTGGTGTCATCCAGCCCGAACACGGGAACCACGGGGCTGGGGTCCGAGGCTATCGTGACCCTGTCCTCTCGGTTCATCGATGCGACGGATCACCCTCTTCATCTGCGCGGCAATGCTAGCAACGGCCGCACTCGGCCTCGTCTCACCCTCCGCCGCCTCCGTCGTTCCCTCGGGGCCGCCGGTGCGGATCGCGACGGTCGACCGGCCGGCGCCGCGGTTGCCGGCGACGATCCTCGCGCCGCGCACGTTCCAGCTGGTCGGCGCGAGCTGGAAGGGCGACGGCCGACTCGAGGTGCGCGCCGGCGAGCGCGGAGCGTGGACGCCGTGGTCGCCGCTCGTGCACGAGTCGCCGACGTGGACGGACGACGCGACGATGGTGCAGCTGCGCCGCTCGGGCGGCGGCGCCGTCACCGACCTGCACCTCGCGTTCATCACCAGCCCGCCGGTGGCTCCCTCGCTGGCGGCGCAGCCGGCGACGCCGACCCGGCCGGCGATCATCACCCGCGCGGGGTGGGGCGCCGACGAGTCGATCCGCCGCGGGCCGCCGTCTGTACGCACCGTCCGTGAAGATGGCGTTCGTCCACCACACGGATACGGCCACCGTCTACCCGTGCTCGGACGCGCCCCGCATCATCCGCGGTATCTACGCCTACCACGTGCTCTCGAACGGCTGGAACGACATCGGCTACAACTTTCTGGTCGACCGCTGCGGCAGGGTGTACGAGGGGCGGTACGGCGGCACCACGCGGCCGGTGATCGGCGCGCACACGCTGGGCATGAACACGTCGAGCACCGGCATCGCGATGATCGGCGACTTCACATCGGTGCGGCCGACGACCGCGGCGGTCACCGCCTTGGAGCGCCTGCTGGCCTGGCGCCTCGACGTCGCGCACGTCGATCCGCTGGCGCACGCCGAGATGATCTCCGGCGGCAACGAGTACTTCCACCCGGGCCAGCACGTGGTGCTGCGGGTGATCTCGGGCCACCGGGACGGATCGGCGACGTCCTGCCCGGGCGCGGCGCTGTACGCGATGCTGCCCTCGATCGCGCAGGCGGTGGCGAAGACAGGTCTGCCGAAGATCTACTACCCCCGGACCGATGCGGACATGAAGCGGATCGCGCCGGGTGAGAGCCGCCCGGTGCATTTCCGCGCACGGTTCTCGCATACGGCCCGCTGGACGCTCAAGCTGATCGGCCCGGGAGGCATGCAGATCCTGACCCGCACCGGCCTCGGATCGGAGCTGAACTTGACGTGGAACGGCCAGGCGCCGGTGCTGCCGGGCGGCGCATACCACTGGACGTTGACGGCACCGGGCGCGACGTCGACCAATCGGCCGCTGGGAACGATCCGCGACTGGAACGCGTCGGCTCACCCGGCCTCGGTCGGCGGCGGCGTGGTCTCCGGTGGCGCCGGCAGCCTGCAGGCCGTCGACGGCAACGTCCTCACCGCCTCGAGCTTCACGACCGACAGCGGGCTCCCGGTCACGGCCACGCAGTTCGATCACGCCAAGACCGTCGGCGCGAGCATCATCCCCGATGCCGGCGGCCAGCCCGTCACCATGGAGCTGTGGAACTTCGCCACGTCGCAGTGGGTGAGGTTGGGCACGTGTCCGCTGGTCGCGGGCGAGCGATGCACGCTGTCCATCCCGGCGAGCCGGGGCACGTTCGGGCAGCGGGATGCCGGCAGCGGCACCATGGTGATGCGCGCCCGGTACAGCGCCGCGAATCAGATGCCGGTCGAGCTGACGTCGTCGATCGTCACGGGCTGACCTCGACGCGCTCGACTTCGGCGGAGGCGTGGGCGACGCCGCCGACCACCAGCCGGCCGTCGCCGTCGACGCCGTCGACGATGCCCTCGGAGCCGCCGGACAGGCGCACCCTTCGCCCGGACAGTTCGTTGCGCTCCAGCCCGGCGAAACCGTGCCGCTCGAAGCCGTCGTAGCGGCGTTCGATCGCGCGCAGCACGGCGGCAAGCACGTCGCCGCGGTCGACCGGTCCGCCGCGGAGCACGCGAAGCGACGTCGGCGCGACGCGTGCGCCGTCCGGCAGCTGCTCCGCCGTGGCATCGGCGTTGATCCCGATACCCGCGATCAGCTGCCCGCCGCGCACCTCCGGCAGCACCCCCGCCAGCTTGCGGCCGTCCACCAGCACGTCGTTGGGCCAGCGCACCATCGCGCGCTCGTCGAGCGCCTCGCACACCGCCTCCGCCAGCACCAGCGAGAACGGCGCCAGGCGCTCTGCGGGGGTCGCCGGCCAGAGAGACAGAGAGAACAGGACGCCGGTTCCCGGCTCGCTGACCCACTGCCGGCCACGCCTGCCCCTGCCGGCGGTCTGGTTATCGGTCGCAGCAACGGCGCCCTCTGGCAGGTCGCGCACGAGCTCCTGCGTCGACTCGCACACCTCGCGGTAGAGGTAGGGGTTTCCGAAGCGGCCCTCCAGCAGCGGCATGACCGCCTCGGGAGAGAGCGCGCTCGTCCCGGACACCGCCTCACTAGAATAGCCCGGCATGTTCACGCAACCGAAACGCGCGGCGGCGCGTCTGACGCTGCGAGATGGCGTACGTGAGGGCTCGCGGTACTCGTCCATGTCGGACGTCGTGCTGGCCGTGCGGGCGCGTGACGGCGACCGGCGGGCGCTCGAGGTGCTGGTCGAGCGGCACGAGCCGGCCGTCCGGCGGCTCGCGAACTACCTGCTCTCCGATCCGCAGGACGCCGAGGACGCCGCCCAGGAGTCGCTGGCCAAGCTGTGCACCCGGATCGACCAGTTCCGCGGCCGCAGCCGGTTCTCGACCTGGCTCTACAGCCTGGTGGCGAACACGTGCCGCGACCTCGGCGAGCGGCAGCGCCGGCGCCGGCACCAGCCGCTGGACGCCGTCGCCGAGCAGCCGTCGGCCGATGGCGGACCGCACGATCTGGCGCTGCAGCGCGAGCAGCGCCGCGTGCTCGCGCTGCGCATGGCCGACCTGTCGGAGGAGCAGCGGCAGGTGATGGTGATGAAGGACGTGCTCTCGCTCTCCTACGAGGACATCGCGGAGGTGCTCGGGATGCCGGTCGGCACGGTCAAGTGCCACGCCCATCGGGGCCGGGCGCGGATGCGCCGCTCGATGACGCCGGCACTCGAGGTGATCTCCGCGTGAGTGGGGCCTGGACGGCGCCGCTCGACAGAGCGGCGATCGAAGCGATCATCCCGCACCGCGACCCGTTCCTGCTGATCGACGAGATCACCGAGCTGGTGCCGGGCGAGCGCGCGTCGGGCCGGTACCACGTGACCGACGAAGCGTGGTACCTGCGCGGGCACTTTCCCGGCCGTCCGATCATGCCCGGCGTGCTGCAGGTCGAGGCGCTCGCCCAGGTGGGCGCGGTCTGCGGTCTGTCCCACCCCGACTTCGCGGGCAGGCTGGCGCTGTTCGCGGGCATCGACGACGTGCGCTTCAAGCGGATCGTGGTGCCGGGGGACACGCTCGAGCTGCGGTGCGAGATCACTCGTCTCCGCAATCCCGTGGGCAAGGCGAATGCCGAGGCGACCGTCGACGGCGAGCTGGCCTGCCGCGCGCAGCTGACGTTCGCCCTGACGGAGCTCGAGGCGTGATCGCATCGTGCCAGCGCGGCGTCGTCATCCTCGGCGTCGGGTCGTACGCGCCCGAGCGGGTGATGTCGAACGACGAGATCGCGACGCTGGTCGACACCAGCGACGACTGGATCTCCCAGCGCACGGGGATCCGCGAGCGG
Source organism: uncultured Actinomycetes bacterium (assembly GCA_963809205.1). GTDB lineage: Bacteria > Actinomycetota > Thermoleophilia > Gaiellales > JAICJC01 > DATLLN01. The sequence goes on from CAWEIS010000004.1 coordinate 157,853, forward strand.
CGGCTCGCCGCTGACGACGAGGGCACCGCCCTGCTCGGTGCGCGGGCCGCTCGAGCCGCAGTGGAGAACGCCGGCGTCGATCCCGCGGAGATCGACATGATCGTCGCCGCGACCGCCAGCCCCGACTACTACTTTCCGGCCACGGCGTCTCTGATCGGCACCGACATCGGCGCGGGCAAGGCCGCGGGGTACGACCTGTCGGCGGCGTGCACCGGCTTTATCTACGCGCTGGCCCAGGGGTACGCGCAGATCGCATCGGGCATGGCCGACACCGTGCTGGTCGTCGGAGCGGAGGTGTTCTCGCGCCTGCTGGACTGGTCGGACCGCTCGACCTGCATCCTGTTCGGGGACGGCGCCGGCGCGGTGGTGCTCGGCCGCGACGGGACAACGACCGGGATGCTCGGGTTCGACCTGGGCGCCGACGGCAAGGGTGCCGGGCTGCTGTCGGTGCCCGCGGCGGGGAACGCTCCGAGCAAGGGCGAGGCGCCCTACGTTCAGATGAACGGGCCCGAGGTGTACAAGTTCGCCACCCACGTGGTGGTGGAGTCCGCGATGCGGTGCCTCGACGCGGCGGGGTTGACGGTCGAGGACGTCGATCTGTTCCTGCCGCACCAGGCGAACCAGCGGATCATCGACCATGCGGCTCGACGGCTGGGCATTCCCGAGGAGCGCGTGTTCGGCAATGTCGCGCAGTACGGCAACACGTCCGCTGCATCGATTCCGCTGGCACTCGACGAGGCCTACCGCGGGGGCGATGTCAACGCCGGCGACACCATACTGATGGTGGGCTTTGGCGGCGGGCTGGCGTGGGGATCGTGCGTGATGGAATGGACGAAGGAGCGCTGATGGCAAGGATCGCCTTCTGCTTCCCGGGTCAGGGAAGCCAGAGAGTGGGGATGGGCGCGGAGCTCGTCCAGCAGTTTCCGGAGGCTGCCGCGGTGTTCGCCGAGGCGTCCGATGTGCTCGGCTTCGACCTCGGGAAGGTCTGCTTCAACGGGCCGATCGAGGAGCTGTCGCGCACCGAGCTGACGCAGCCCGCGCTGGTTACGACGTCGATCGCCGCGCTGAGGGTGGTCGGTGAGCGCACCGGCCTGACGCCTGACGTGGTGGTCGGCCACAGCGTCGGCGAGTACGCCGCTCTGCACGCCGCGGGCGCCGCCGACCTGGCGTCCGTCGTCAGGCTGGTCCGTGAGCGCGGGGTGGTGACCGCCGCCGCTGCGGCCGCCGACCCCGGCGCGATGGCCGCCGTGCTCGGGCTCGACGACTCGGCCGTCGAGGAGCTGTGCGCGGCCGCAACCGATGTCTGGCCGGCGAACTACAACTGCCCGGGCCAGGTCGTCATCTCCGGCCGGGAGCAGGGGGTCGCTGAGGTCTCCAACCGGGTCAAGGAGGCGGGCGGCAAGGTGATCCGTTTGCGCGTCACGGGGGCGTTCCACAGCCCGCTGATGGGCGCCGCTGCCGATCGGTTCCGGCCCGCAATCGAGGCGGTTGGGTTCGCGCCGATGTCGACGCGGTTCATGTCGACCGTGACCAGCGCGATCGAGTCCCACGAGCGGGTGGGTGAGCTGCTGATCGAGCAGCTCAGCGCGCCGGTTCGGTTCACCCAGGCCATCCAGTCGCTGGCAGCCGACGGCGTGGACACGTTCGTCGAGATCGGCTCGGGCACCGTGCTGGCGGGGCTCGTGAAGCGGATCGACGGATCGGCGACCGCCGCGTCCGTGGGTGACCCGGGCGACGTCGACGACGTGCGGAAGAGCCTGGCCAATGCCTGAGCTCGACGGGAGGATCGCACTGGTCACCGGTGGCTCGCGAGGCATCGGCGCCGCCATCTGCGCCGAGCTCGCCGCCGCGGGCGCCGTTGTGGCCGTCAACTACGCGCGCAACGCGGACGCCGCGGCGGCGGTGTGCGAGCGGATCGCTTCGGCCGGCGGTACGGCGCATGCCGTACAGGGCGACATCGGCACGGCAGACGGCGCTGCGGCGCTGGTCGAGCACGTCGAGTCGGAGATCGGGCCGATCGCCGCGCTCGTCAACAACGCCGGAATCACCCGGGACGACCTGATCATGCGGCTCAGCGAGGAGTCGTGGCGCGAGGTGATCGACACCAACCTGGGCGGCGCGTTCTTCACCTGCCGTGCCGTCGCCCGGCCGATGATGAAACGCCGCGCGGGCGCGATCGTCAACATGAGCTCGATCGTCGGCGTGCGCGGCAACGCCGGGCAGACGAACTACGCGGCGTCGAAGGCGGGGCTGCTGGGCTTGACCAAGTCGCTGGCCAAGGAGCTCGGTTCCCGGGGCATCCGCGTCAACGCTATCGCCCCCGGGTACATCGCCACCGAGCTGACCGACGCCCTGCCCGAGGCGGCCCGCGACGCGATCCTCGGCGCCACGCCGCTCGGCCGGCTGGGCGAACCGGAGGACGTGGCTCGCGCTGTACGCTTCCTGGTGTCCGATGCGGCCGCGTTCGTCACAGGCGACGTGCTGGCCGTGGACGGAGGTCTGGGGATATGAGCGATCGCAGGCGAATCGTCATCACAGGCGTGGGCGCGGTCACACCCTGCGGGCTGACCGTCGACGAGTCCTGGGCGAACATCCGCGCCGGCAACTCCGGCGTGCGTGCTCTCGACTGGTTCGACGGCGCTGTGCGCATCGCGGCGGAGGTCCGTGGCTTTGACCCGCTCGACTACATCGACCGGCGCACCGCTCGCCGCACCGACCGGTTCGTCCATTTCGCGCTGGCGGCTGCGCAGCAGGCGATCGAAGACTCCGGCATCGATATCCGCGAGGACGGCGACCGGATCGGGTGCTCGGTCGGCACCGGCATCGGCGGCCTGCACACCCAGGAGACCGCACACCGCAAGCTGTTCGAGGCCGGCCCCGACCGGCTGAACCCGTACTGGGTGACCGCGCTGATCCCGAACATGGGCGCTGCGGAGATCTCGATGCTGCATGGCACGCGCGGACCGCTGACGACCGAGTGCACCGCGTGTGCGGCATCGGCGATGTCGCTGGGGAACGCGATCCTCTACATCCGCGCCGGCATGGCGGACGCGATGCTGGCCGGCGGCGTCGAGTCGCCGATCGTCGCGCTCGGCCTGGGCGGGTTCGGCACGATGCGGGCGCTGTCGCGCCGCAACGACGACCCCGAGGGATCGAGCCGGCCGTTCGACGGGCAGCGCGACGGCTTCGTGCTGGCCGAGGGGGGCGCCGTACTCGTGCTGGAGGAGCTCGGGCGGGCGGTCGGCCGCGGCGCCTCGATCTACGCCGAGGTGCTCGGCTACGGCATGAGCTCTGACGCCCATCACTTGACCGAGCCCGATCCGACCGGCCAGAACCCGGCGCGGGCGATGACCAACGCAATGGCCGACGCCGGCGTCACGCCGGACGACATCGGCTACATCAACGCGCACGCCACGTCGACGGCGGTCGGCGACTCGGGCGAGACGCGCGCGCTGAAGATCGCGCTGGGCGAGGAGCGGGCGAAGCTGGTGCCGATCTCGTCCACCAAGAGCGAGACGGGCCACCTGCTGGGCGCCGCCGGAGCGCTGGAGACCATCGTCACGGTGCTCGCGATGCGCGACGGGTTCCTGCCGCCGACCATCAACCAGACCGATCCCGACCCGCTCTGTGACCTCGACTACATCCCGAACGTGGGCCGCGAGGCGGACGTCGACGTCGCGCTGACAAACTCGTTCGGCTTCGGCGGTCACAACGCGGCGCTCGTCCTGCGCCGCTGGGACGGCTGACGCAAACGAACGCAACCCGGGACAGCCCTACGGCGTCCCACATCGGAGTCCGTGGCGGAACGAATCAGCGTCGATATCAGCCGGGTGGGGGACGGTGACGACGACGGCAGGCCGGAGGAGCCGGTGCCGTCCGAGGCACCCCGCGCCCGTAACACCTGTCCCTCCTGCCGGTCGCACTACCGCGAGGAGGAGATGGTCGCGAACCTGCGCGTCTGCGCGCACTGCGGCTACCACTTCCCGGTCACCGCGCGCGAGCGCATCGTCCAGCTGACCGACGACGGCTCGTGGAGCGAGGTCGCGCGCGACCTGATCTCGATCGACCCGCTCGAGTTCGTCGACTCCAGGCCGTACCCCGAGCGGCTGGACGCCGCGGAGCGGGCGACCGGCCTGCACGACGCGATGCTGGTCGGCGGGGCCACCATCGGCGAGATGCCGGTCGCGCTGGCGGTGATGGACTTCACCTTCCTCGGCGGCAGCATGGGCTCGGTGGTCGGCGAGAAGTTCTGGCGCGCGGCCGAGCTGTCGCTCGACCGGCGGATGCCGCTGGTCTCGGTCTCGTCCTCGGGCGGCGCCCGGATGCAGGAGGGCGTGCTGGCGCTGATGCAGATGGCGAAGACCGTGGCGGCGGTGGACGAGCTGCGGGAGGCCGCGGTGCCGTACATCTCGGTGATGGCGCATCCGACCACGGGCGGTGTCGCCGCCAGCTTTGCCGCGCTGGGCGACGTCACGATCGCCGAGCCGGGCGCCCTGCTCTCGTTCTCCGGGCCACGGGTGGTCAAGCAGACGACCGGCGAGACGCCGCCGGACGACTTCGGCCTGGCCGAGTCCAACCTGCGCCACGGCCACATCGATCTGGTCGTGCCCCGCCCCGAGCTGCGCGACACGGTCGCCCGCGTCGTCGCGCTGCTGTCCGGCGGCCAGCCGTACCGACGCACGCCGCTGCTGCCCGACCTAGGCGCGCAGCGCGCGGTCGGCCGGGTGATCTCCGGCGCCCGCAAGGCGATCCTCGGCCGCAGGAACGAGCATGTCGACGACTGAGCGGCGATTCCGGTTCCTGCGGCGGCGCGGCGCGGACGGCGAGAGCTGGCATGCGGTCCAGCTGGCGCGCCACCAGGACCGGCCGTACACGCTCGACTACCTGAACCGGATCTGCGACGACTTCGTCGAGCTCCACGGTGACCGCGGCGAGGGCGACGACCCGGCGATCGTCGCCGGAATCGGCTCGTTCCGCGGCCGGTCGGTGGCGTTCGTCGGTCACCAGAAGGGCCGCGACCTCAAGGAGCGGACGTACCGCAACTTCGGAATGGCCAGCCCCGAGGGCTACCGCAAGGCGATGCGCGCCTTCGAGCTGGCGGGCCGCCTCGGCTTCCCGGTTGTCACGCTGATCGACACCCCGGGGGCGGCGCCCGGCGTGGGCGCGGAGACCCGCGGCCAGAGCGGCGCCATCGCCCGATCGCAGCTGATGCTGATGAGCCTGCCGGTTCCGGTCGTGGCGTGCGTAATCGGCGAGGGATCATCCGGCGGCGCGCTGGCGATCGGCATCGCCGACCGGGTGCTGATGCAGCAGAACGCGATCTACACGGTGATCTCCCCGGAGGGGTGCGCGGCGATCCTCTGGAAGGACGCTGGCGAGGCCAAGCGGGCCGCGGCGGCGCTGCGGCCGACCGCAGACGCCTGCCTCGACCTCGGCGTGGTCGACTCCGTCGTCGCAGAGCCGTCCGGCGGCGCGCACCGCGACCACGGCAAGTCCGCCGAGCTGCTGGCCGACGCCGTCTCGGCAGAGCTCGACTTCCTGGGATCGCTGCCGGCGATCGAGCGGCGTCGCCTGCGCAGGCAGAAGTTCTCGCGCATGGGGGCGTTCGCAGAGTGATCGTTGTCGCAGACCGGGACCGGTAACCTTCCGCCGATTCGACGCACGCTCCTCATCGCCACCCTCGCGGTGCAGGTGGTGGCCGCCGTGCAGTCATCGCAGGCTACGGCGGCGACTGTGCCCGGTTCCGCCGAGCAGGTCGTGACACTCGACCTGAAGCCGCGCAATGCGGCGTTGCTGCAGCACCTGGCCGCTGGGTCGAGCGGGCGGGCGCCGCTCAGCAGCGAGCGGCTCGCGGAGCTGTTCTATCCCACCGCGGCACAGGTTGCGACGGTGCGCACCGCGATGGCGGGGCAGGGGTTCCGGCTGGTCGCCCGGCACGGGCTCGCGCTTCGGTTCGCGGGCGCGCCGGCGGCCGCCAAGCGCGCGTTCGGGGAGTCGCAGGCACCGGGGCGGCCGCCGGCGTCGCTGGCCGGGCTGGTGTCCGACGTCGAGGGTCTCGAGGGCACGCCGCCGCTCAAGCCCCAGGCGGCCGCCGGACCGCGCACCGTAACGCCGTCCTGTTCGGGCGCCCAGGATCTGCACGACACGGCGGGCGGCTACCTGCCGGCCCAGCTGGCGTCCCCTGCGGGGTACGACCACGACGCGCTGATCAACGCCGGGTACGACGGCGGCGGCGAGCGCATCGCGTTCGTCGAGTTCTCCAACTACCTGCCGTCGGACATCGCGGCGTACCAGAGCTGCTTCGGCCTCTCGGTGCCGATCACCGACGTGCCTGTCGCCGGAGGCAACGCGCAGCGCAACTCCGCGCTGGAGGTGTCGCTGGACGTCGAGACGGCGATCTCGGCGGCCCCCGGCCTCGACCACGCCTACGTCTACATCGCGCCGCCGACCACCTCGATGGCGTCGGTGCTCGACCAGATCGTGGCCGAGCAGCCGTCGACGGGTGTGCATGTGGTCAGCGTCTCCTGGGGCCTGTGCGAGACGCTGATGACGCCCTCGCGGACTGCGGCCACGAACAACGCGTTGCAGCTTGCGGCGGTCGCCGGGATGTCGGTGCTGGTCGGCAGCGGCGACCAGGGGTCGCTGGATTGCGGCCTGCCGCCGCTGTCCGTCGACGATCCGGCCTCCCAGCCGTTCGCAACCGCCGTGGGCGGCACCTCGCTGTTCCTTCACCGCACCGGCCCGCAGCGCGAGGTGGTCTGGAACGACCTGTTCGGCGCCGGCGGCGGTGGTATTTCGAGGTTCTGGGCGAAGCCGACCTGGCAGACCGGCCCGGGCGTCATCAACAGCTACTCGAGCGGCGTCCCCTGCCACCGATCGGCCGGGGTCTGCCGCGAGGTGCCGGACGTCTCGCTGAATGCGACCGCCGGACGGCGCGGGTACATCGTCCACTGCACGGCCGGTGACTGCTTTCGCGAGGGCTGGATGTTGTCAGGTGGGACGAGTGCGTCGGCGCCGCTGATGGCGGGGATCGTCGCGGACGCCAACCAGTACTCGCAGGCGCACGGCGGCCAGCGGCTGGGGTTCGCCAACCCGTTCCTCTACCAGACGTTCCAGCACACCGGCTCGGTGTTCCGTGACATCACCCTGGGTGACAACAGCCTGGGATTCGACGGCCGCTACCCGGCCACGGCGGGGTATGACCTGGCGACCGGCATCGGCTCGGTCGACGCGCAGGGCCTGGCGACTGCGCTCGCTGCGTTCGGCCCGTCTGCTCCGGCGCTCCGGCCGACGACGCTGACCGCCGCGCCCGCGCGGTCGAGAATCGTGCGGTACGGGACGCCGATCACCTTCCGCGGCCAGCTTCGGGGGCCGTCGGGGCCGCTGGCCGGGCAGGTCGTATACCTGCAGGGCACCGATCAGCTGGGGTTCCGCCAGTGGCGGACGACCACCGCCGAGGACGGCACCTGGTCGATCACGCTGGGCCGTCAGATCACCCGCAGGTTCCAGTGGCGGGCCCTGTACCTGGGGTCGCAGCGGCGATCGCCGTCGTCGGCGCCGGGATCCGTCGTGCACGTGATCCCGTCGCTCGGCATCGGTGCGGTGCTTCCGGTGGTCCATGGCCGGCAGACCGGCCGGGCCGGCGTCCCGTTCAGGATGACGACGCGCTCGACGCCGCGGATGATCGGCCGCACCGTCGTTGTCTGGGCGCGGCCGCTCGGCCGGGTGCGATGGACGAAGCTCGGTCCGGCGACCACGGGCGCACTGGGCAGGGCGTTCCGGTCGGTCGTGCTGCCGCGGGCCGGCCTGTGGCAGGTGCGCTGGCGGTTCTCCGGCGGTCTGAACGGCCAGTGGATGAGTACCGCGTCGCCGGTCATCACCATCGCCATGACCGTCTGACCCATCGGTAGAGTTCCGCGGGTGGCGACCAGGGGCCTGAACCGCTCGGAGCAGCTGGCCGTGGCCGGAGCCGCTGCAGCCTCCGTCGCCGCGGGCGCCGTCGCCCTCCTGGGCGCCGCGAACACCCTTGTGTTCCTGGTCTCCGCCCTCGCGCTGGTTGCCCTGGCGTGGATCGTCGGCGTCGCCACGGAGCAGCTGGGCGAGAGCGCGGGGCCGAAGATCGGCGGCGTGCTCAACGCCACGTTCGGCAACGCCGCCGAGCTGATCATCACGATCTTCGCGATCCGCGCCGGCGAGATCGAGGTGGCGAAGGCGTCGATCACGGGGTCGATCCTCGGCAACACCCTGCTCGTGCTCGGCCTGTCGTTTCTGCTGGGCGGGCTGCGGAACGGCATCCAGACCTTCGACCGGCGGGTGGCCGGGATGAACGCGTCGATGCTGACGCTGGCCGTGATCGGCCTGGGCATCCCCACCCTGTTCGACCGTGTCGGCGACCACGCCGACACGCAGGCGGTCTCCGACGTCACCGCCGCCATCCTGCTCGCGCTGTACGTGCTGATGCTGATCTTCTTCTTCCGCACGCCGCAGGCCGGTCGCGAGGGAATCCAGGCCCACTCGAGTTCGCACTGGACGGGGAGGGTGGCGATGCTGCTTTTGCTGCTGTCGACGGGCTCGGTCGCCGCGATCGCTGACGTCTTTGTGGGCACGCTGAACCAGGTGATCACCGACATCGGCATCTCGGCGGTGTTCCTCGGCCTGATCATCGTTCCCCTGGTCGGCAACATCGCCGAGAACATCGTCGGCATCAAGATCGCGTACCAGAACGACATGGACTTCTCCATGCTGGTGTCACTCGGGTCGTCGCTGCAGATCGCGCTGGGCGTGGCGCCGCTGCTGGTCTTCATCTCCCTGCTGACGGCGCACAACTTCGACCTGGTGTTCCCGCCCATCCAGATCATCGCTCTGGCGGCCGCCGTGATCATCACCTCGCTGATCGCCATCGACGGCGAGTCGAACTGGCTCGAGGGCGCCCAGCTGGTCGCCGTGTACGGGATCATCGCCACGGCGGTGTGGTACCTGTGAGCAGGTTCCAGAAGATCGCATTCCCGATCATCTTCGCCGTCTCGGCCGTCGCGCTGATCCTGCGGGTGCTCGACGTCGAGGGCCAGATCGTGTTTGTGGTGGCCGCGTTCGCCGTGGCAGGCCTGGCCTGGGCGCTGGGCGAGGCCACGGAGCAGGCGGGTGCGTCGGCCGGCCCGCGGGCGTCGGCCCTGCTCAATGCCAGCTTCGGCAACCTGCCCGAGGTCGTGATCCTGGTGCTCGCGATCGACGCCGGGCTGGAGGACATCGCCCGCGCCTCGATCATCGGCTCGGTGATCGGCAACATCCTGCTGATCCTCGGCCTGGCTCTGCTGCTGGGCGGGTGGAAGAACGGCATCCAGACCTTCAACCAGCGGGTCGCCGGGATGAACTCGTCGATGCTGGTGCTGGGCGTTGTCGGGCTCGGCATCCCGACGCTGTTCTTCGCGATCGAGCCGAACGTCGGTGCGGAGCACATCCTGTCCCGCTGGACGGCGCTGCTGCTGCTGGTTTGCTACGCGGCCTACGTCTACTTCTCGTTCACGACGCCCGGCCTGCAGTTCGCCGACGAGCCGGGCCAGCAGCACTGGTCGCGGACCCAGGCGATCGGAATGCTCGCGCTGACGGCGATCGCGACCGGCGTCGTCAGCGAGGTGCTGGTGCACTCGATCGAGCCGACGATCAAGGCATGGGGGGTGCCACGGGAGTTCATCGGCATCATCGTCGTACCCTTCGTGGGCAACGTCGCGGAGCACTTCTCGGCCGTCAGGCTGGCGTACAACAACCGCCTCGACTTCGCGATGGGGATCGCCTACGGCTCAGGCATCCAGATCGCCCTCCTCGCCAGCGGCGTCGCGGTGTTCGCGAGCATCGCGCTCGGCCACGAGCTGGAGCTGGTGTTCGACCCGCTGCAGCTGGCGGTGCTCGGCGCCGCCGCGCTGGGGTCGACCCTGATCGCCAGGGGCGGTGAGACGAACTGGCTCGAGGGCCTGCAGATGGTCACCATCTACATGGTCTCGGCGATTGCCTTCTGGCTGCTCGGATGAGTCTGTTCGGCCTGCGCGACTTCCGGCTCGTGTGGAGCGCGGCGGCCGTCTCGTGGCTCGGTGACTCGCTCGCGTTCCTCGGATTCATGTGGCTGGCCTACGACGTCGGCGGCGCCGGCGGCGTGATCGCCGTCCGCGTCGCGGACAGCATCCCCAGCGTGATCGTCGGCCTGCTGGGCGGAGTCGTGGCCGACCGCGTCGAACGGCGGCGGCTGATGATCGGCGCCGACCTGCTCCGTGCGGCCGCCCTCGGGATCGTCCTGTCGACGACGCTGGCCGGTGTGCGGCCCACGGTGCTGGCGCTCGCCGCGACGATGTTCCTGATCCGGATCGGCGACAGCTTCTTCGAGCCGGCGTCGGGGGCGATGCTGCCCGACGTCGTGCCGCAGGCGTCGCTGCAGCGCGCCAACTCGGTGTTCCATGCGACGGGCGAGGCGATCACCGGGCTGGCGATGGGCGGCGCGGGGCTGCTGCTGATCATCGTGCCGCTCGGCCAGTTCTTCACGATCGACGCCGTGTCGTTCCTGCTGTCGGCGCTGCTGCTCTCGTTCGTTGCGACGCGGTCGCGAGGCGCCGGCGGCGAGCAGCACCCGGTGCACGAGCTGCTGGCGGGGTTTCGCGACTTCTCGTCGCGGCCGCCGCTCGGCATCGCGATGGTCATGTTCGGCCTCGGCGTGACGATCGGAGCCGGCGTGTTCATCCCGGCGGCGCCGGTGCTGGTCGGTCAGACACTGGAGGCCGGCCCTGGGTCGTACGGGCTGATCCTGCTCGGGTTCGGCGTCGGGGCGATCATCGTGGCCGTCGTGCTCGCCCGCGTCGAGATCGTCCGCCGGGAGCTGTGGTCGATCCTGTTCTGGGTCGGCTACCCGGCCTGTTTCCTGATCTTCGCCGTGGCCCCGAACCTGGCGGTGATGGTGGGTGCCGCCGCGTTGGCGGGCGCTGCCGAGTCCGGCGCCCGGATCCTGCTGGTCTCGGCCATGCAGCACCAGATCGGCGCGGCGACGCTGGGCCGCGCGATGTCGGTGTTCTTCACCGTCCATCGCGCGAGTCACGGCGTCGGTCTGCTCACGGTCGGCCTGCTGGTGACGGCGCTGCCGCTCGATCAGGCGCTGGCCATCGGCGCGGCGCTCGGCCTGCTGGCGACGGCCGCCAGTGTGGCCGCCCTACGGTCGTATCGGGTAGCTGCGCCCGTTGGTCGCGGGTAGCACCTGCGAGGTCACCCAGGCCGGAGTCACCGTGCGGCCAGGCTGGTAGTTGAATGCGCCGCTCGGCAGCTGTCGGGCGAACAGGTACGACAGCGCGCCGCTGTTCGGGAGGCCGCACTTTCTGCGGGCCTGCACCACCCAGGAGGTCGACTGGCTGTCGGCCGCCCCGGCTGCTGTCAGCGCGTAGCCGTGGTCGCTTCGCTGCAGGGCGTGCATGTACGAGTAGGCGTGGGTGACGGCGTTCCACTCGCAGGGGATGCTCGAGCTGCGCAGCGCCATCACCGCCGCGGCGGTGTCGTTCGAGTCGGGCGCCGCGCCGCCCTGCCAGCTGTACCCGCCGTTCGACTGCTGCGCCGACCGGATGAAGTTGAGCGACGCCGTCGGCACCGGCGAGTTGGCGGCGCGCAGCGCCAGCACGCCCCAGTAGGTGGAGTTCTGGTACAGCCCGATGCGGCCGTTCGATGCGATCTTGGTGCGCAGCGACGCTACCAGGTTGCGGCCGCCGAACGCGTACGGCGTGCGGTCCATCGCGACCACGGCGAGGATCGCGCGCGACAGGGAGTAGGCGTCGTCGAACTGCCTGACGTGCGCGGCCATGAAGTAGACGGGCGTGTGCCCGCCCGGCCGGCGCATGTTCTCGGGGTGGCGTCCGGCGGCCGTCAGCCCCATCACCGTCCAGGCGGTGAGGGCCACCGACCCCTGGCTGGAGCCGGCCTCGGCGAAGCCGCCGCCTGGCTGCAGGCGCGTCGCCAGGTAGTCGGCGCCGCTCTTGGCGGAGGCGGTGGCCGGCAGTGCCAGCGCCGCCAGCGCCACGATGGTCAGGATCGTTCGTCTCATGTCGTGCCCTCCAGTGGTGAGAACGAGGCATGCAGGCGACGCGCGTAGCGGTCGAGCATGCGGATCAGCGTCGGTCCGGCGATCAGAGCGATGACGACGTTGCCCGTTGCATGGGCGACGTCGAACGGGATGCCGGTGGAGACGAAGGCCAGGAACGAGGTCGCGTCGGCGTTCTGCCCGAGCGCGCTCCATGCCCAGACGTCCATCAGCCAGTCGAACAGGAAACCCCAGGCGAGGCCGAAGGCCGCCAGGGCGAAGCGGTTGCGGAGCAGCCGCGGAAGCAGGCCGGCCGTCGCGCCGACCAGCCCCCAGCCGATCATCTGCCAGGGCGTCCACGGACCCTGGCCGAGGAACGCGTTCGAGAGCAGCGCCGCCGAGCCGCCGACGGCGATGCCCGCGCGCGGTCCCAGCGTCGCGCCGGTGACGGCGACGATGATGGTCACCGGCTGGACGTTGGGGATGAACGCGAACAGCACCCGTCCGCCCGCCGCGGCGGCGGCCAGCGCGGCGATCAGCGCCAGCTCCTTGCTGCGGTTCGGGCCGCGCTCGACGCCGGCGACGCCCAGCACGACGCAGCCGACGGCCAGGATCAGCACCAGGCTAGACACGCGTCGCCTCCGTCTCGGTGCGCAGCGCGGCGGCGGCCTCGGCCACCGAGACGTGGCCGGTGGCCAGCGCGACCTGTCCGGCGAAGAACAGGCCGCCGGCCAGCTCCGACGCGCGGCGCGCGGTCGGCCAGCACGCGGCCGTGCGCCATCGTCGTCACGGCCTGGGCCGCCTCGGCGGCGAAGTCGATGTCGTGGGTGATCAGGGCGACCGCCGTGCCCTCGGACGCAAGGGCCGTGGCCAGCTCGCCGAGGGCCAGCTTGCGCAGGCCGTCCATGCCCCGGGTCGGCTCGTCCAGCAGCAGCAGGTCGGGGCGCATGACCGTCACCGTCGCCACCGCGAGCCGCTGCCGCTCGCCGCTCGACAGGTCGCGTGGATGCCGGCCGGCGAACGCCGTCAGGCCGAACCGCTCGAGCTCGGCGGCCGTGCGGGCCGCGCGCTCCGGCGCCGGCACGCCGCTCCGCACGAGGCCGTAGGCCACCTCGTCCTCGACCGTCTCCCGGAGCAGGTGGTGCGCCGGATTCTGGCTGACGTAGCCGGCCCGGGCGGATCCCTCGCACGCGGCCCCGATCGAGCTCGAGCAGCCGCGCGGCGGCCAGCGCCAGCGACGACTTGCCCGCGCCGTTCTCGCCCAGCACGGCGGTCACCATGCCCGCGTCGAACCCGGCGCTGGCGCCGCGCAGCGCCTCGGCATCGCCGCGCCGCAGGTGCGCCTTCTCGACGCTGACGATCGGGGCGGCGCTCGTGCGCCACGGCGAGCGGCGGCGGGGATGACCGGACGTTCCCGAGCTCGCGGCGGGCGTCGCGGACGGTCAGCGGCAGCTCCTCGCGCCCGGCGGCCGCGAACGCCTGGGCGACCGGCGGCAGCATCCAGCGGCCGCCGCCGGCCAGGTGGCGGGCGGCCGCCGGCGGTGCCCCGTCGAACGCGATCCGGCCGGCGTCCATCACCACGACGCGGTCGGCCTCCGCGAACAGCCGGCCGGTGCGGTGCTCGGCCAGCACGACCGTGACGCCGCGGTCGCGGTTGATGCGCGTCACCAGCGCCAGCAGCTCCTCGGCCGCGACCGGGTCGAGCTGGCTGGTCGGCTCGTCCAACAGCAGCAACGGCTGCCCCATCGCCAGCACCGAAGCGATGGCGATCCGCTGCCCCTCGCCGCCCGACAGCGTTCCGGTGTCGCGCTCGGTCAGGTGGGAAGCTCCCGCCGCCATCAGCGCCTCCTGCGCGCGGGCGGCGATCGTCGCCGGTGGATGGGCGATGCTCTCCAGTCCGAACGCCACCTCGTGGCGCACCCGCTGGGCGACCAGCTGCGCCTCGGGATCCTGGAACACCAGCCCGGCGTGGCGGGCCAGCTCGCCCGGCCGGTGGTCGCGCGTGTCCAGGCCGTCGACCATCACCCGGCCGTCCAGCTCGCCGCCGTGGAAGTGGGGCACGAGACCGAGCGCGGCCCGCAGCAGCGTCGACTTGCCGCAGCCCGACTCGCCCACGATCAGCACCAGCTCGCCGGGCTCGACCTCCAGCGTGACGCCGTCCAGGGCGGGCTGCGATGTCCCGGGGTACGCGTAGCGGACGTCCGTGAACCTCAGCGCGGCCATCGCACCGCCCCGATCGCGACCACGGTCAGCGCGGCGAACGCAGCCGACCCCCCGATCGCGGCCGTCGTCACCGGGTCGCCCAGCAGGTCGTAGTACAGGTAGTTCCCGCCGCCTGAGGAGCAGCAGCCAGGCGGTCAGCAGGCAGAGCGCGGCCCCGGACGCCGTCATCGCCCGCTCGGGACCGTCAGCGGGCGGCCCCGGCTCGCGCGTCCGCTGTCGCCCGCCGTAGCCACGTGCCTCCATCGCCTCGGCCAGGCCGAGCGACCGTTCCAGGGAGAGCGAGACCAGCGGCGAGACCAGGTCGGCCGCCGATCGCCGGCCGGACGCCGTTACGCCGCGTGCGCGCGCTGCGAGGGCGATGCCCGCCGCGTCGCGCTCCAGCGTGGGCAGCAGCCGTGCCGCCAGGGCGACGATCATGGCCGACCGGGGCGCGACCCGGGACACGCCGTGCAGCACCAGATCGCCGTCGGCGATCCGCACGAACGCGGCGACCGCCAGCGCCGATGCGAAGATCCGCAGCGCCGCGCCGGCCCCGAACGCCAGCTCCTCCTGCGTGATCTCGGTGTCGAGCAGCGGGATGTGCGGCCCGTGCCAGATCGGGGTCAGGCCCTGCACCGAGACGAACGGGTTGATCAGGAACACCAGCAGCGCGGAGGTGCCGGCGAACACCAGGTACGCACGCTTCGAGCCGGGGCCGGCCAGCAGCAGTGCAAGCGCGCAGGCGGCGATCGTCCCCAGCAGGATCGGGTTGTCGATGGCGACTGCGGCGACCAGCAGCGCCGAGCACACCAGCATGACGCCGAGCGGCTTCACCGGCGCCCCGCCACCGCCAGGACGGCGCCGTCCGCGTCGAGCGCGACCGCGTACGTGTGGGCGATTGCGGTCGGATCCGCGGCGACCGTGTGCGCGGCCGCGCACGCCGCCTTCCGGCTGTCGCCGGCGACGAGCATCTCGAACGTGTGCCCGGGGATGCCGTCCGGGGAGCGCGCCACGATCACCGCGTGCGCGCCCGGCACGGCGCTCCAGCCGGGCTGGCCCTGGTAGATCTCGATGCCCCCGCCGGCCAGCCGCGCGGTGAACGCCCAGCGCTCCCAGTCGGTCAGCAGCGGCGACACCTCGTCGAACGTCGCCACGCGGACGTCGAACGGCGCCGTGCCGTCGCCGATCCGCGCGCCCGCCCGCTCGAGCACGTCGCCCAGCTGCCCGGCGCACGCCGGGCCCTCGACGTGCACCTGCGGCCGCTTGCCGTCGAGGCCGTGCACGAACGGCTCCGGCCAGGCCCCGATCACGGCGGGCACGCCGATGAAGTCCTTCCAGTACCGGTAGTCCCACCACTCGCGGTCGCCCGCGTGGAGGGTGGTGTCGGCGGCGCCGACGCCGGGGTCGATGCCGTTGACGTAGTAGAGCCAGTCCCAGCCGTCGCTCTTTCTGCCCTCGACGCCGTTGATCGATTCGACGAACCGCCCGCCGTAGCTCGTGCCGACCTTGGCCGAGCGGCGCAGGGCGTTGAGCGCAGACTGGCCGGGCGCCGCCCGGGTCTGGGTCAGCGTGGTCGAGCCGAAGTCGCGGGTGACGAGCACGGTGGCCGCGTCCGGCCCGGCCGGGGGCTGAGATGCCCCCTGGCCGCAGCCGACCGCGACCAGCGCGAGCGCTACGAGGAGGAGGTGGCGGTGATCCACAGCTTCCGCGAGCGGATGGTGCCTGCCTTTGTCGCCTTGATGCGGAACTGCCCGGGCTTGGCCAGCCGCACCGTGGCGACGCCTGTCATGCCCGTCTGCACGCGCTGGGTTCCGTTGACCAGGATCCATGCGCCGGCCGCCGCCGACTTGTTGCCGGCGTCATCGTACTGGCTGACGGTGATCGTCACCCGGGCGCCGGCCGCGACGGTGGATGCGTTCGTGCCGATGCCAAGCGTCGGCTCGGTCGCGAACGTCACCGGGTCGGTGGTCGTGTAGTAGACCAGCACGTTGGCCTTGTCGCCCACCGTCTGCGATCCGAGGCCAAGGGAGGTCAGCTTCTGGTTGACCTTCAGCGCCCAGTAGGCGTTGGACGGCGGGGTCGTCCCGTTGACACCGGCCAGGAAGAACCCGGCCCACCCGCCGCCCAGGCCGTCGAACCAGCCCAGGTCGAGCGTGAACGGGTTGGTGCCGCGCGACGCCGCGAGCAGCGCACCGAGGGCGGTGCTCTTGCTGGTCGTATGGGATGCCCCGGTGTTGTCCTTGAGCGTGCCGGTGACCGGAGTGACCGACCCCTGGAACAGGGTGGCCTTGGAGTTCTCGACCCGGATCGGGGTCTGGGCCGCGGCTGGAGCCGCGCTGATCGCAAGAACGATCACTGCCGCGATGACAGCGGCGGTGGCACGAAGGCGATGGTTCGCCAACGCAGTCCTCCTTCCTCGAGAGGCTCGGGGTATGCGTCTCGCGGCCGGCAGGTCTTCTGGCTTGGACGCGGCTCCCGGATCTCCGGGCCTTCCGGCTGGCCTTCCCGGCCGTGGTGGCCAGTGGCTGCCTCTCGGCGCACCGGTTGGACGTCCTCACAGCGGCGGGACCGCACCGGACTCGCACCGGTTTCCCTTGACCGTCCGCGGGGTCGGCAACTGTACCACAGCGAGCGCTGTTCCAAGCTTCAGCTCTTTGCCGGTAACAGCGTCTCCAGAAGCCGGCGCGCACCGGGCTTGGAGAGCGGCTCGTTGAGGTTCCCGCACTTGGGCGACTGGACGCACGACGGGCACCCCGACTCGCACGGACAGTCGCGGAGCAGCGCGGCCGTCCGGTCGACCCATCCCTCGAACAGCTCGTACCCGCGGTGGGCGATGCCGGCGCCGCCCGGATGTCCGTCGTAGACGAAGATCGTCGGCGCGCCGGTCTGCGGGTGCAGGTCGGTGGACAGGCCGCCGATGTCGCCGCGGTCGGCGGTGGCCAGCAGAGGGAGCAGGCCGATCATGGCGTGCTCGGCCGCGTGCAGCGAGCCCAGCAGGTCGGCTCCGTGCGGCGGCTGGGCGGGGACATACCAGATCGCCTCAGTCTTGAATTGGCGCTCCGGCATGTCCAGGGCGATCATGTCGATCGGCTCGTGGTTACTCAAACGCTTACGCTGGTAACCAATGACCTGCTCGATCACCTCGATCGAGCCGAAGCTGACGCGGGTGCCGGCCAGCTCGCGATGCTCCAGCTCCTCCTCGATGCTGGTCGCCGACAGCCGCCGGGTCTGGGTGTAGTAGTCGCCGTCGAACGGCGCCACCAGCGCGACGTGCGAGATCGTGTCCAGCGCCCGGACGACGTACTGCTGTCCAAGGTGCAGGTAGATCGCGCCCTCGTGCACGGTCGAGTCCGCGCGTGCCTCGTCGACCAGACCGAGCAGCGTCCCCGTGCCGGCCTCGATCACGGCGACGGCGTTCGGCGACGCCGAGCGCAGCGCGATACGCGCCGCGGGATGATCCGTGCCGCGGTAGACCAGGCCGGCAGGGCCGGCCGAAATGTCCGGCAGCGACCGTGCCAGCTCGAGGCCGGCGTCGCCGAAGTGGCGGGCGTCGGCCGGCGTCAGCGGCACCTCCGCGGCGGCGCACCGCAGGTGACCGGCGAGCACCGCCGGGTTCGCCGGATTCGAGACCGCGGCTTCGGCCGGCCGGTCGAGCAGCTCCTGCGGATGGCGCGTCAGGTACTGATCGAGCTGATCCTCGCCGGCGACCAGCAGCCCCAGCCCCGTGCCCCGGCGGCCCGCGCGGCCCCACTGCTGGCGCAGCGACGACATGGCGCCCGGGAAGCCCACGGAGATCGAGCAGTCGAGCATGCCGATGTCGATGCCGAGCTCGAGCGCGCTCGTGGCGACCACGCCGAGCAGGGTGCCGTCCGCCAGTCCGCGTTCGATCGTGCGACGTTGCTCGGGCGTGTAGCCGGCGCGGTAGGGGGCGACGCGGTCGCGGAGGTCGGGCGCGTTCAGGGTCAGCCCCTCGCGGGCGTACCGGTAGACCAGCTCGCAGCCCTTGCGTGAGCGGACGAAGACGATCGTCCGCTGACCGCGGGCGACCAGTCCGGCGAGCAGCGTCGCCGCTTCGCCCAGCGTGCTCGCCCGGATGCCGAACTCGGGATCGAGCAGAGGCGGGTTCCAGACCACGACCTCGCGCGCCGCGGCAGGCGCCCCGTCGTCCTCGATCACCGCGACCGGCCGCCCGGCCAGCGTCGAGCCGGCCTGGCCGGGGTTGGCGATCGTCGCCGACGCCAGGATGAACGCCGGCTGTGAACCGTAGTGCTCGCAGATCCGCCGCAGCCGGGCGAGCACGTTCGCGACGTGCGACCCGAACACGCCACGGTAAACGTGAGCCTCGTCGAGCACCACGTAGCGCAGGCGGTGCAGAGACTCGGCCCAGATGCCGTGCGCCGGCAGGATCCCGGTGTGCAGCATGTCCGGGTTGGTCAAGAGCAGGTTCGCCCAGCCCCGCACCTGGCGGCGCTCCGCCTGCGGCGTGTCGCCGTCGTAGATCGCCAGCCGCAGGTTGGGCGGGGAGAGCGCGGAGAGCGAACGCGCCTGATCCTGGGCGAGGGCCTTGGTCGGGTACAGGTACATGGCGCGGGTTCCGGCGTCCTGCGCGATCGCGTTCAGCACCGGCAGGTTGAACGCCAGCGACTTGCCGCTCGCGGTGCCCGTGACCACCATCGCGTCGCCCGCCCGCGCCGCCTCCGCCGTGTCTGCCTGGTGGGTGTACAGCCGCTCCACGCCGGCCGTCGCAAGCGAGGCGGCCAGGCGCGGATCGACCCAGCCCGGCATGTCGGCGAACCGCGCCGTCCGGCCGGGGACTGTGCGGCGGGCGACCACCTGCTCGCCGGCCGGCGGGGTGCCGAACGCGAGCACCTCGTCCCACGGGGCGGCCTCGCGGACGCTACTCACGCGGCGAGGCCGGGTAGCACCCGAGGTACGCAAGCTCGGCGGCCGCCTCGTGCATCTCCCGGAGCGCAGCGGACACCGGCCGGTCGAGTGGGTGCCCCTCGACGTCGGCGTAGAACTGGTAGTCCCAGGGCCGGCCCGGGATCGGACGGGACTGGAGCGACGTCATGTTCACCCCGTACCGGCGGAGCGGCTCGATCGCGTCGTGCAGCGCGCCCGGGTGGTGGTGGGTGACGAACCTGATGGCCGTTCGCCAGTCACGGCCGTCTCGGTCGATGCGGGTGTGCGGCGCCACCGTCACGAACCGCGTGTAGTTCTGCGCGTGGTCGGAGACGTCGTTCAGCAGCACCGACAGCCCGTGCCGCTGGGCGACACCGCGCGACGAGATGGCGGCCTGTCGCGGGTCGTTCTGCTCGGCGACGCGGCGCGCGGCAGCGGCCGTGCTCGGGGCGACCTCGGGCAGCGTGTCGGGAAGTGAGGACAGGAACCGGCGGCACTGGGAGAGGGCCATCGGATGCGAATGGATGCGGGTCAGCGCGTCGATGTTGGTCTGCGGCAGGCCGACCAGGACGTGGGGGACGGGCAGCACGGCCTCGTCGACGATTGCCAGCGGCGCGTGGGCCAGCGCGTCATAGGTCTCGGGTACCACGCCGGCAAGCGAGTTCTCGATCGGCAGCACGCCGTAGTCCGCCTCCCGCCGCGTCACCGCCCGCATGACGTCGGCGACGGAGTGGTAGGGGACGAGGGTCGCCGTCGGGTACAGCTTCGCCGCGGCCTCGGACGCGTACGCCCCCTCCTCTCCGAAATGTGCAACGGTCAGCGTCATGGTTCCTCCAACAAAAAAGACCTCCGTCTCCGGAGGCCTCTGATCTCGCGTCGTCTCGGCTCGCGCGCTGTCAGATGCCCCCACCGGGGCGGGCAAACGCGAAGCCGAAGAAGCAGCGCAGGTACATTGCCGCCATGCTACCAGAGGACGATCAGGTCGAGCTCATCGCACAGGTGGCGGGCGCGGGACCGGGAGTCCTCGTCGGCATCGGCGATGACGCCGCGGTGCTCGCCGGCGGGGTGCTGGTCTCGTCCGACATGCTGGTCGACGGCGTCCACTTCGACCGGTCGCGGCTGTCCCCCCGGCAGATCGGGCACCGCGCGGCCGGCGCCAACCTGTCCGACCTGGCCGCGATGGGTGGCGCGCCGACCTGCCTGATCGCGTCTTTCGGCATCCCGGTTGGCTTCCACGACGTGCAGGAGCTGGCCGCGGGGCTGGCCGACCATGGCGTGCCCCTGGCGGGCGGCGATCTCGTCCGGTCGCCCGTGCTGGTCGTGTCGGTGACGGTCGTCGGTCACGCCGACACCCCGGTGCGGCGCGACGGTGGCATACCCGGCGACGTCCTGATCGTGAGCGGCCCGCTCGGCGGACAGGCGGCCTCCGGCTACACGCTGCCGGTCACGCCTCGGCTGGCGGAGGGCGCACTGCTGGCGAAGACGGCGCGCGCCATGATCGACATCTCCGACGGCATCGCCACCGATGTGCGGCGGCTGGCCCGCGCGTGCGGGACCGGCGCGCTGATCGAACTCGAGCGGCTGCCGCTCGGGCCCGGGGCGAGCGTGGAGCAGGCGGCCGCCGGCGGCGAGGACTACGAGCTGCTGGCCGCCGTGCCGCCGCACGCGCCGCTGCCCGGATGGGCAACGGTTGTGGGCAGGCTGACGGCCGACCCGCAGGTCGTCCTGATCGATGCGGACGGCCGCGACCGGGACGACCTCCAGGGTCACGACCACTTCCGGTGATCGCCGTCCTCGGCGGCCTGGCGGCCGCGTTCCTGTGGGGCACGTCGACGGTCGTCGCGTCCCGCTCGACCCGGATGCTCGGATCGCAGCAGGCGCTCGCCTACGTGATGCTGATCGGCCTTGTCGCGACCGGCATCGCCGCCGTCGCGCTCGAGGGACTGCCGCCGTCCACCGGCACAGGCTGGGCCTGGGCGATCACCGCCGGGGCGGCGTCGGCGCTCGGCCTTTCGTCGATGTACCGGGCGCTGCGGATCGGCAAGGTCGGGGTGGTGGCGCCGATCGCCTCGACCGAGGGTGCGTTCGCCGCCATGCTCTCGGTCGCGGTGCTGGACGAGTCGCTGACCGTGCAGATCACGATCGCGCTGGCGGTGGTGGTCGCGGGCGTCCTGCTGGTCACCTTCCACGCCAGCATGGCGGACATCCACCTCCGGCCGTCGCTGTTCGCGATCGCCGCGGCGGTGCTCTTCGGCATCGGCCTGGTCGCCAGCTCGCAGGCGGGCGACCAGCTGGGTGCGTTCTGGACGATTCTGGTCGCCCGCATCCTCGGCATCGTGCTGATTGCGCTGCCGCTGCTCGCCCGGCGTGGCCTCGGGCCGCCGGGCGACGCGCTGCCGCTGGTCACCTACTCGGCGCTGGCCGAGTCAGGCGGGTTCGCGGCCTTCATCGCCGGCGCGCAGCACGGCGTCGCCGTGACGGCGGTGCTGGCGTCCCAGTTCGCCGCGGTCGCGGTGTTCGGGTCGTATGTTGCGTTCGGCGAGCGCCTGGGCAGGCAACAGCTTGCCGGCGCGGTGGTGATCGCGACGGGCGTCGCGGCGGTCGCCGCGCTGCGGGCTTAGACCTAGGCCGGCGCGGAGGCGCCGTTGCCGTTCAGCCAGGGGGAGAGCTCCTCCTCCAGGCGGCGGCGCTGCACGGCGCCGACCAGCTTCTTCTGCACCTCGCCGTGCGCGAACACGAGCAGCGTGGGGATGGAGAGGATGTCGTACTTGATCGCGGTCTCCTGGTTGTCGTCCACGTTCATCTTCGTGAACTTCAGGTGGCCGCCGTGCTGGCCGGCGAGCTCGTCGAGGATCGGATCCATGACCCTGCACGGGCCGCACCACGGCGCCCAGAAGTCGACGACGACGGGAGTGTCCGCGGACTCCACCTCGGACGAGAACGTGGTATCGGTGACCTCGATCATGGACGCTGCCAACGCTTCCTCCTGGGGCTCGAGACGGTGGGAATCAGTATAGCCATGCGTCACACACGGGCTCGGTTCAGGCCTGGATGGTGACGCTGGTGCCGACGTAGACCATCGTGAACAGCCGCTCGACGTCGGGGATCTGCATGCGGATGCAGCCGTGCGAGACGCTGTAGCCGATCGACGACGGGTCGTTCGTGCCGTGGATGCCGACGCCGGCGACGCTGAGGCCCATCCAGCGGGTGCCCAGCGGATTGTCCGGTCCCGGCGGCACCGGCAGCTCGCCCTGCGCCCACGGCGAGTCCGGCGGCGTCCAGGTCGGGTCGACCACCTTGCTGATGATGTGGAAGCTCCCGGTCGGCGTCGGATATGCCGACTGGCCGACGGCGACGCCGAACACCGCCGGTGCCTGCCCCGGCCGGATCAGCGTCAGCGAGTGCGACGACTCGTCGATCACGATACGCGTGGTCAGTGCGCCGATCGTCGTCATGTCGGCCTGACCCGTGACCGGCAGCGCGCGCGACACCTGGAACGACTTGACGGCGGCGATCGTGTGCCGGTCGAAGAAGCCGGTGACGCCGCTCTTCTTCAGCAGTTCGTCGGTGACCAGGGCATGCTGCAGCTGCTTGACGTCCTTGCCCACGGCGCCGGCGATCAGCGCGTTGGTGCCCAGCTTCTCACTGGTGTTGACCAGGATCCTGGCGTGCTTGACCGTGACGTTGCCGGCCGCGTCCGTCGCCTGCACCCGCAACACGTGCGCGCCCTGCGCCAGCGGCGCCGACGGCTTGGTGTCGAGCTTGAACGGCGCGCCGTCGAGCGTTGTCTTCGCAGTCACCGTTGAGGTGTCCGTCACCGAGCCGTGGATCATCGGCCGGGTGTGGTGCGGCTTGGGCGGCGCGCGCAGCGTCACCGCGGGCGGCGTGGCGTCGACCTTGAGCTCCCCATGGTGCACGCGGGTGTTGCCCGCCGGGTCGATCGCCATGATGCTCACGGGGTAGGAGCCGTCCGGGAGGTTGAGCGACGTGGTGAAGGAGCCGTCCGCGCTTGCCGTCGCGTCGACGGTGGTGCTGCCGGCCGCGATCTTCACCCTGGCGCCCGGATCGCTGGTGCCGGTGACCGAGAGGTTGTTGCTGTTGACGTAGCCGTTCAGGCGCTGGCTGAGCGCCAGCTTCGGCGCCTGTGTGTCGACCGTGAAGGTGAACGTCCGCGCGATGTGGCCGCCGAACACGCCGCTCGCGTCGGCGGAGAGCGTGACGGTGTGTTGCCCATCGTCGAGCGGAACGCCGGCCACGGTCAGCTGGTCGCCCGACCGCTGCACCTGGTTGGTCACGTTCACGCCGTCCAGGTCGACCGTGTAGCTCTCGAGGTTCGACGCGTTGTCAACGTGCATCGTGATCTGCGGCTGGCTCTGCCGGACCCAGCCGTTGTCGTTGGGCGTTGTCGCCCCGAGCCGCGGCGTGGAGGTGTAGTCGACGGCCAGCCAGGCGACGGCTCCGGCGACGACGGCCGTGCCGAGCAGCGCGGCTCCCACGGCGGCTTTCCTCCGCTTTCCGGCTGGACGCTCCATTCTGGTGGTTAGGGTACCAGCGGCGCCCGCGGAATCCTGCCTGGACGTTCACCGAGTTGCCCGCGCAGAGCCCGAAGCCGCAGCCACGGCACCTTCCACACGGCCTCGACGACGATGTCCCGGCTCATCTTCGAGCGGCCGAGGCTGCGGTCGGTGAAGACGATCGGCACCTCGATCACGCGCGCGCCGATGCGCATCGCGCGGTAGGTCAGCTCGATCTGGAAGGCGTAGCCTCCGGCGTGAACATCCGACAGGTCGAGGCTCTCCAGCACCCAGCGGCGGAAGCACTTGAAGCCCCCGGTCAGGTCGTGCAGCCGGACGCCCAGCACCGTGCGGGCGTACAGGCAGCCGCCGCGCGAGATCGCCCGCCGCGACGCCGGCCAGCCCTCGACGCCGCCGCCGGCGACGTATCGCGAGCCGAGCACCAGGTCGGCGTGCCGGCTGGCGTCGAGCATCGCGGGCAGCGCAGCGGGCGGATGCGACAGGTCGCAGTCCATCTCCAGGATGTGCGAGTAGTCACGCTCCAGCGCCCAGCCGAACCCGGCGACGTACGCCCGGCCGAGGCCCTCCTTGCGGGGCCGGTGGAGCACGTGCATCCACGGCCGTCCGGCGGCCAGCTCGTCCGCCAGCTCGCCGGTGCCGTCCGGTGACGAGTCGTCGACCACCAGCACGTCGCCGGCGAACGGCAGCGCAGGCAGCACCGCCTCGATCTGCTCCACCACGCGGGGCAGGTTGTCGCGCTCCTCGTAGGTCGGGAGCACGATCAGGAAGCGTTCCGCGTCCACGGGTTCCCGAGCCTATCATTGCCCCGGTGCCGGTCACGACGCCCAACAACGCGGAGATTGCAGGACGATTCGAGCTGCTCGCCGACCTGCTCGAGCTGGACGGCGCCGTCGCCTACCGCTACCTCGCCTACCGCAAGGCTGCGAAGACGCTGCGCGAGACGCCGGAGTCGGTGGCGCGGCTGTCCGAGCAGGGCCGGCTGCGCGAGCTGCCGGGCGTCGGAGCGGCCGTCGCCGACAAGGTCGCCGAGCTGCTCGACACGGGCAACATCTCGGCGCTGGAGAAGCTCGAGTCAGTGACGCCGCCCGGCGTGGTGCCGGTCATGCACATCCCCGGCATCGGCCCCAAGACGGCGCGACGGATCTTCGCCGACCTCGGTCTGGTCACGCTGGAGGACGCCGTGCAGGCGGCGCGCGAGGGCCGGATCCGCGATCTTCCCGGGATGGGCGAGAAGACGGAGCAGGCGATCCTGGCGGGCGCCGAGTCCGCCGTGTCGGGGCGGGCTCGGCATCTCGGTCGCCCGGCTGCGACCGCTCGCAGAGAACGTTCGCGACGCGCTGCTCGAGGTGCCGGCCGTCGACCGCTGCGAGATCGCGGGTAGCCTCCGCCGGTACGCCGAGACCGCCAAGGACATCGACCTGGTCGCCTCGACCGGCGCGCCGGCCGAGGTGGTGGACGCCTTCGTCGCCTACGACTGGGTGGCCTCGGTCGAGCAGCGAGGCGAGACCAAGGCCACCTGCATCGCCCACGACGGGACGCGGGTCGAGCTGCGAATGGTCGCGCCGGGCACGTTCGGGAACCTGCTGCAGCACCTGACCGGCTCGAAGGCGCACAACGTCGCGCTGCGCGAGGACGCCGTCCGCCGCGGTCTCAAGGTCAGCGAGTACGGGGTCGAGGAGGTCGAGACCGGCGAGCTCCTGCAGACCGACGACGAGCATGCGGTCTACGAGCGGCTGGGGATGGCCTGGATCCCGCCGGAGCTGCGCGAGCACCGGGGCGAGCTCGAGGCGGCGCGGGCGGGGACGCTCCCGCAGCTGGTCGAGGTCGAGCAGGTTCGCGGCGACCTGCACTGCCACACCGACTGGAGCGACGGCAAGGCGCCGCTCGAGGAGATGGTCGCCGCCGCGATCGGCATGGGCTACGGCTACCTCAACATCACCGACCACTCGCCGGCGGTCGGGTTCGGGATGGGGCTGGACGCCGGCCGGCTGCGGGCGCAGATCGAGCGCGTGCGGACGCTGGCCGAGACGCTCGCGCCCGACTTCGTCCTGCTCGTCGGCTGCGAGGTGGACATCCTCCGCGACGGCTCGCTGGACTACTCGGACGCGCTGCTCGAGGAGCTGGACGTCGTCGTCGCCAGCGTCCACGTGTCGCACCGGCTGTCCGCGGCCGACCAGACCAAGCGCATCTGCACGGCGATGGAGAACCCGCACATGGACCTGCTCGGCCATCCCACCGGCAGGCTGATCGGGCGCCGCGAGCCGAACCCTCTGGACATCGACGCGGTCGTCGAGACGGCCGTTCGCACCGGCACCGTGCTCGAGGTCAGCGCGCAGCCCGACCGGCTCGACCTCTCCGACGTCCACGTCCGCCTGGCGATCGAGGCGGGTGCAAAGCTGTCGATCGACACCGACGCCCACAGCGTCGCGCGGCTGGAGGCGGTGCGGTTCGGCGTGATGAACGCGCGCCGCGGCTGGGCCACCGCCGCCGACGTCGTCAACACCCGCGAGTGGCCCGAGCTGAAGACGTTGCTCAAGGGCGGTTGAGCTCGGTCGCCAGCCGCTCGCGGATCGTCGTCAGCGCCTCGGCCATGGGCGACGCGTCGGTGATCCGGTGCTCGACCTCCTCCAGCTCCGAGATGTCGTACTGATCGCTCCAGATGAAGGCGAGCGCGGGCCGCTCGTACTGGAACGTCGCCATCGGGAACCGACCCTCGACGCAGCGCACGATGAACGCCGGCTCGAAGATCCTGCGCACGATCACGTCGTCCGCTGCGTCCTCGACCAAAAGCGTGTAGCGGCTGTTGAACTCGTCGCTCTCCAGGTTGACGTTGCGCGAGCCGGTGAACGTCGAGCGCAGCTTCTCGAACATCCCACCGCCCAGCCCCTGCGGCGAGAGCTGCAGCAGGTGCAGCCCGAGGTCGCCCAGGTCCAGCCGCAGCACCGTGTGCTTGTGCTTGACCTCCTCGCGGTACGTCTCCATCGAGCCGTTGGCGCCGGCGCGGGTGCGCGTCTCGTACGTCGAGTAGGTGAAGTTGACGATCTGCCCGGGGAGGCCCGCCATCGGTGCCCGAGAATCCGTGCTTGAAGGCGGGCTTCTCCCGGTCGCGGCAGAATGCGACGCCGTCCAGGGCCGCGGGCTCACGCTCGTACGTCCATCCGCGCTCGGCGGCCCACGCGCTCATCACCTCGTGCTCGGCCTCGGCGGTCGCCTGCGACCACAGGCGCCAGTGGTAGAACCCGGCGCCGCCGATGCCGCCGACCACCGCGACGACCAGTCCCAGCACAGGTGAGACCGCCACCAGGATGATCCCCAGCGCGACGCCGGGAGCGGCGCAGAGCAGCAGGTTGCGGTTGTAGCGGGTGCGGCTCTTGATCCTCTCGAACCGCCGCTTCGACTCCGCGCGGTAGAGCTGCTCGGGATCCTGGGTCATGCGCCCTCGGCCAGAATCCGGAGGATGGCGACCACGTCGGACGGCCCGTCCACGCACGCGTCGGCGGCCTCGAACAGCTCGGCCGGGCCCTCGCTCGAGCGCACCGCGATGCGGATGGTCGCCTCGCGGAAGGCGTCGAGGTCGGTGCGGTCGTCCCCGGCGTAGAGCAGGTGGTCGATCCGGCGGCGGCCGCGCAGCCGTTTGACCGCCGTGCCCTTGTCGACGGCCACCGGCGGCCGCACCTCGAACACCATGCGGCCGATACTCCATGCCAGCCCTGCGCGGTCGAGCTGCGGCGCGATCTGGGTCTCCAGGTACCGCTCGGCGTGGGCCGGGCGCGGCGAGTTGCGGAAGTGGATGGTGAAGGTGATGCCCTTGTCCTCGATGCGGCACCCGTACTGGGCGATCAGCCCGTCGTTCTCGACCAGCACCAGGGCCTTGCGGATCTCCTCGCGGTACTTCGCCGCCTGCGCCACCACCACGACCTCGTCCCCCTGCATCACCTCGAGCCCGTGGTTGCCAGAGATGGCGACGCACTCGACGGGCACCAGCGCTCGTCCCTGGATCGCCTGCCTGCCGGTGACGCAGGCGACCAGCGAGTAGCTGCCGCACAGCGTCTCCAGTATCGACAACGTCTCCGGTGGAACCGCGGCCTGCTCGGGCGTCGCGACGATCGGCGCCAGCGTCCCGTCGATGTCGAGCACGACGGCCGACCGTCGCGGCTCGGCGAGCATCGGCGCGAGGAGCTTTCGCACGTCATCCTTCAGCCTCGGTTTCGCGGCCACGAGGCCTACAATAACCACGAATGAGCCGCCGTCTTTCGGTGCTGATCGCCATCGGGCTGGTGGCAGGGTTCCTCTCCGGCATGTTTGGCGTGGGCGGCGGGATCATCATCGTGCCCCTGCTGATCGCCCTCGCGGCGTATCCACCGAAGACCGCGATGGCCACATCGCTGGCCGCGATCCTGTTCACGGCGACTGCCGCGGCCGCCGCTCATGCCAACGAGGGCAACGTACAGTGGGCCGACGCGGTGTTGCTCGGCGTACCTGCTGTGTTCGGCGCCCTGATCGGCGCCGCGTGGCACCAGCGGGCGTCCACTCGCGGCATCGTCCTGGCCTTCGCTGCGTTTCTCGCGCTGGTCGCACTGAGGCTGGCGACCGAGTAGTGGAGCACCTGCTCGCGGCATTGCTGGGTGTGGTGGCCGGCACGCTGTCGGCGATGTTCGGCGTCGGCGGCGGGCTGATCTTCGTGCCCACGCTGATCTTCCTGGGCAGCAACACGCACCAGGCCGTGGCCACGTCGCTGGCGGCGATGATCCCCGCGATCCTGGTCGGCTCCTGGCGTCAGACGCGCTACGGCACCGTGCGCTGGAAGGAGGCGGCGGTGATCGGCATCGCGTCGATCCCGACGGCGCAGCTGGGTGCCGCCGTCGCCAACGACCTGTCGAACGACGTCCTGCGCAAGGCGTTCGCCGTGCTGCTGTTCGCCGTCGCCGTGCAGATGGGGGTGCGCGCCCTGCGCGACGGCGGGCCTAGCGACTCGTCGTCAGGACCCGATCCGCCTTCTGCTTGATCTCCTCGACGACGGCGGGATCGCGCAGCGTCGTCGTGTCGCCCAGCTCCTCGCCCTCGGCGATGTTGCGCAGCAGCCTGCGCATGATCTTGCCCGACCTGGTCTTGGGCAGGTCGCTGACGATGATCACGGCCTTGGGCCGCGCGATCTTGCCGATCTTCTGGCCGATCCACTCGCGGAGCTCCGCCGCCAGCTCGTCGCTCGGCTCGTAGCCCTCGCGGAGCAGCGCGAAGCAGAGCGGCGTCTGACCCGTGAGCGCATCCGGCGCCGCCGTCGCGGCCGCCTCGGCCACCGCGGGGTGCTCGACCAGCGCCGACTCGAGCTCGATCGTCGACAGCCGGTGTCCGGAGACGTTCATCACATCGTCTATGCGGCCGAGCAGCCAGAAGCAGCCGTCGTCGTCGATCCGCGCGCCGTCGCCGGCGAAGTACGTGTCCGGCCCGAAGCGCGAGAAGTAGTTGGAGACGTACCGCTCGTCCTCGTCGTACAGCGTCCGGAACATCCCCGGCCACGGCCGGCGCAGCACCAAGTAGCCGCCGCGGCCCGGCGGTACCGGGTTGCCCAGGTCGTCAACAACTGCGGCGTCAATTCCCGGGAACGGCATCGTTGCCGATCCGGGCTTGAGTGTCGTCAGCCCGGGCAGCGGCGTGATCACGATGCCGCCCGTCTCCGTCTGCCACCACGTGTCGACGATCGGGCAGCGGCCGCCGCCGATGTGCTTCCAGTACCAGACCCACGCCTCGGGGTTGATCGGCTCGCCCACCGTGCCCAGCAGCCGCAGCGAGCTGAGGTCGTGTGCCGCGGGGTGCTCGGCGCCGGCCTTGATGAAGGCCCGGATCAGGGTCGGGGCCGTGTAGTACTGGGTCACGCCGTAGCGCTCGATGATCTGCCAGTGGCGGTCGGGCGCGGGGTACATCGGGTCGCCCTCGTACAGCACGCTGGTGACGCCGTTGCTGAGCGGGCCGTAGACGATGTACGAGTGCCCGGTCACCCAGCCGATGTCGGCCGCGCACCAGTACGTGTCGCCGTCCTGGATGTCGAAGATCCAGCGGTGGGTGACGGTCGCGTACGTCAGGTAGCCGCCGGTGGTGTGCACCACACCCTTCGGCTTGGCGGTCGTGCCCGACGTGTGCAGCGCGAACAGCATGTGCTCGGCCTCGACCTGCTCCGGCTCGCAGTCGGCTGAGCGCCCCTCGACGGCGTCGTGCCACCAGACATCGCGGCCGTCGGTCATCGGCACGTCTGCGCCGGTGCGGCGCAGGACGACCATCCGCTCGACGGTCGGTGCCATGGCGACGGCGTCGTCGGCGATCGCCTTCAACGGGACCGCGGAGCCCTTTCGCCAGGCCTCGTCCTGGGTGATCACGAGCTTCGCGCTCGTGCCCTCCAGACGCTCGCCCAGCGAGCTCGGCGAGAAACCGCCGAACACGACCACGTGTGGCGCGCCGATCCTGGCGCAGGCCAGCATCGCGACCGCCGTCTCGGGCACCATCCCCATGTAGATGCCGACGGTGTCGCCCTTGCCGACACCGAGCTCGCGCAGGACGTTGGCAAGGCGGCAGACGTCGTCGCGCAGTTCGCGGTACGTGATGTCACGCGGCGTCTCGGAGGGATCCTCCGGTACGAAGTGGTAGGCGACCCGGTCGCCGCGGCCCGCCTCGACGTGCCGGTCGAGGCAGGAGTGGGAGGCGTTCAGCGTGCCGTCGGCAAACCAGGTGCAGTGCGGCGGGTCCCACTCGAGGCCCACCGTGGGAGGCTGGAACCAACCGACGAACTCCTGTGTCCGCGCGAGCCAGAAGGCGTCGAGATCAGCGGCCGCCTCGTCGTACACCGACGGGTCGTTGACGACGGCCTGGGCCGCGAAATCCGCAGGAGGCGGAAACGTCCGCCCCTCCTGGAGGAGGACGTCGATCGACTCCTCGGTCACGGGGTGTACTCGAACTCGTCCTCGTCTTTGGAGAGGGCCTTCTTGGCCACGACTGCCGTTCCGACCACGGCTGCACCGGCGACCGCGACCTTCGCGGCCTTCTTCTTCTTGGACGACTTCGGCTTCGCCGTCAGTCGGCTCGCGCCGGCCTTGATCTCGCCCATCGCCTTGGCGACCTCGTCGTGCACGGCCTTGTTCGAGGCCGCCTTCTTCGCGCCGCCCTCGGACTGCACCTTGGTATAGATCTTCATCGCGGAGTCGGCGATGTTCTTCGCGTGCTCCCGGAGCTCCGGGTCGTTCGCCACCTTCTGTGCGATGGGTGTGATCGTCTCTGCGACCTTGTCGGTCTTGATCTTCGTTGGCACCACTGACCTCCCAGCCTGCGTTTGCTTGTCACACTACCACGGTGGATTTCGAATCAGTCGCAACGTTCATGGCGCAGAAGGGCCAGCCGGGGTTTCGCCGCAGGCAGGTCGAGCAGGCCGTGACTCAGGGGCTTGCCCAGTCGTATGACGAGATCACCTCGCTGCCGCTCGGGCTGCGGGCAGAGCTGGCGGGGTCGGTGCCGCTGCTCGATCTCTCGGTCGAGGAGGTGCAGCGGTCGCAGGATGGGACGGTCAAGGTGCGGTTCTCGGCCCGGGACGGGTTCCCGGTGGAGGCGGTCGCCATGCGCCACCGCAACCGGCGGACGGTGTGCGTGTCGTCCCAGTCCGGCTGTCCGTTGGCCTGCACGTTCTGCGCGACCGGCGACATGGGGCTGGGCCGCAACCTGACGTCGGGCGAGATCCTCGAGCAGGTGCTTGTGCTCGCCCGGATGCTGCGAGACGAGGATAGTGTCACTGTCGGCAACGTTGTCATGATGGGCATGGGTGAGCCGTTCTTGAACTACGACCAGGTGCTCACCGCGTGCCGGCGGATTAACGATCCGGACGGCTTCGGACTGGGGGCACGCTCGATCGCCATCTCGACGGCGGGATGGGTGCCGGGCATCGACCGGCTCGCCGACGAGCCGCTGCAGGTGAAGCTGGCGCTCTCGCTCCACGCACCCAACGACGCCCTCCGCTCGGAGCTGATGCCGGTCACCCGCAGGTTCCCGCTGGAGCAGCTGATGAAGGCGTGCGCGGGCTACCGCGAGCGGACGCGGCGGCGGATCTTCGTCGAGTACCTGCTGCTGGACGGCGTCAATGACTCGGACGAGCTGGCCGACGAGCTCGCCGGGCTGCTGCCGGCGGCCGGCTACCACGTCAACCTGATCGCGTACAACCCGACCGGCTCGGGGTTCCGCGGCTCGCCGCCGCCCCGTGTCGAGGCGTTCGCCCACCGGCTGCACAAGCATGGGCTGGCCGCCAGCTACCGCCGGTCGCACGGGCAGGACATCGATGCAGCGTGCGGCCAGCTGGCGGTTCGCGGCGTCCGCGAGCTGCGGCGGGCACGGCGGGTGCCGCGTCACCAACCGGCAAACCGCAAGTAGACTCGCGAGATGGGGAGCATGGGCACGATGCAAGCCTGGGTGATCCGTCCCGAACGGCTCGGGGACCCGGTCGATGCGATGCAGCTGGAGACGATCGAGGTGCCCGATCCCGGTCCCGGCGAGGTGCTCGTGCGGGTGATGGCGGCGGGTGTGAACTACAACGGCGTCTGGGCGTCGCTGGGGCTGCCGGTGTCGATCTTCCGGTACACCGGCTACGACTTCCACATCGCGGGGTCGGACGCCTCGGGCGTGGTCGCCGTTGTGGGGCCCGGCGTGACACGCTGGAAGGTCGGCGACGAGGTTGTCATCCACTGCAACCAGAGCTGCGGCGAGTGCGCGGAGTGCAACGGGCTCGACCCGATGGCGTGCACCCAGCAGAAGATCTGGGCATACGAGTCGAACTGGGGCTCGTTCGCGGAGCACTGCCTGGTGCAGGCCCAGCAGCTGTTGCCCAAGCCGGCACGGCTGACCTGGGAGGAGGCCGCGAGCTACGGGCTGACGTACTTCACCGCCTACCGGATGCTGGTCGACCAGGCAAACATCAAGGCCGGCGACAACGTGCTGGTGTGGGGTGCGGGCGGCGGCCTCGGCATCTTCGCCGTGCAACTGTGCAAGCTCTACGGCGCCAACGCAATCGCCGTCGTCTCGTCTGACGACAAGACGGAGCTCGTGCGCGGGCTGGGCGCGACCGCCGTGATCGATCGCCGCGAGTTCCTGCTCAACGACCCGGATACCGGCGAGCGGATCCTCGACGAGATCAAGCGGTTCGGCAAGGCGATCCGAGGGGCGACCGGCGGCAAGGACGTGGACGTCGTCTTCGAGCACGTCGGCCAGGCGACGTTCTTCACCAGCGTGTTCGTCTGCAAGACCTTCGGCACCATTGTCATCTGCGGCGCCACCTCGGGCTTCACGCTCGACTTCGACGTGCGCTACCTGTGGATGCGCCAGAAGCGGATCATCGGCAGCCACTTCGCCAACGCCTACGAGTGCCACCGCGCGAACCAGCTGATCATCGAGGGCAAGATCGATCCCGTGCTGTCGCGCACGTTCCCGTTCGGCGAGTGCCCGGTGCCGCACCAGATGATGAAGGAGAACCAGCACGTCGGGAAGATGGTCGTGCTGGTCGGCGCTGAGCGGGAGGGCGAGGGGCGGACGGCGTGACCGAGCCGGCGTTCTACGGGCCCGGCGACGTCACGGGCGCCTACGACGACCAGATCGCCGACCCCGGGTCGTACCCCTACACCCGGGGCATCCACCGCGACATGTATCGCGGCCGCCCGTGGTCGATCCGCCAGTACGCCGGCTTCGGGACGGCCGAGGAGACCAACCGCCGGTTCCGGTTCCTGATCGACCAGGGGCAGGCGGCGCTCTCGACAGCGTTCGACCTGCCCACCCAGATGGGCCTCGACTCCGACGATCCGCGCGCGCTGGGCGAGGTCGGCCGGGTGGGCGTGGCCATCGACTCGCTGGCCGACATGGAGGCGATGTTCGACGGCATCCCGTTGGACGCGGTGTCGACGTCGATGACGATCAACGCGCCGGCGGCGGTGCTGGTCGCGATGTACGCGGTGGCCGCCGAGCGGCAGGGCCGTGACGCGTCGCAGATTCGCGGCACCGCGCAGAACGACGTGCTCAAGGAGTACGTCGCCCGCGGCACCTACATCTATCCGCCGCGGCCGTCGCTGCGGCTGGCGGCCGACCTGATCGCCTGGTGCGCGCGGGACGCGCCCCGGTTCAACGCGATCTCGCTGTCGGGCTACCACATGCGCGAGGCCGGCTGCACCGCGGCGCAGGAGATGGCGTTTGCCGTGTCCAACGCGATCGCTTACGTGGAGGCGGTGGTCGAGCGGGGCGTCGGGGTCGACGAGTTCGGGCCCCGCCTGTCGTGGATCTTCAACACGCACATGAACTTCTTCGAGGAGATCGCCAAGTACCGGGCGCTGCGCCGGCTGTGGGCCTCAGTGATGCGCGACCGGTTCGGTGCACAGGATCCCCGGTCGATGATGCTGCGCACCCACACCCAGACGGCCGGCTCGACGCTGACGCTGCAGCAGCCCGAGAACAACATCGTTCGCGCGGCGATCCAGGCGCTGGCGGCCGCGCTGGGAGGCGTCCAGTCGATGGCGCTCTCGTGCTTCGACGAGGCGATCGCCATCCCCACGCAGCACGCCCAGACGCTCGCGGTGCGCACGCAGCAGATGCTGCAGCACGAGTTCGGCGTCACCGACATCGCCGATCCGTTGGGCGGCTCCTGGTACATCGAGCACCTGACCGATGAGCTGGAGCGCCAGGCGCGTGAGCTGATGGCCGAGTTCGAGCGGCTGGGCGGCGCCGTGGCGGCCATCGAGCAGGGCGTCTACCAGCAGCTGATCGCCGACGAGGCCTACCGCAAGGAGCAGCGGATCGCCTCCGGCGAGGACGTGGTGGTCGGCGTCAACGCGTTCGTCGACGACACGGCGGTGGAGCCGGAGCGCTTCGACGTCCCGCCGCACCTGGAGTCGGAGCAGCGCGAGAAGCTGACGCGGCTGCGGGAGCGCCGGGACGGCGCCACGGTCGCGACGCGGCTGGCGGCGCTCGAGGAGGCCGCCCGCGGTCAGGACAACCTGATGCCCGCGATCCTCGATGCGGTGCGTGCCGAGGCGACGCTGGGCGAGGTCTGCGGGGCGCTGCGCACGGCGTTCGGCGAGTACCGGCCGGCCGCCGCCGCGCTTATCTGACCTGGACGAACAGGTCGGTGGTGACCGACGAGCCGGCCGCCGTCGTCCAGACCGCGATGCCGCCCAGGTGCTTGACGTTGGGGTCGACCGTTCCCGGGAACATCCCGATGATGCCCGGCGTGTCGACGTAGAGGCTGACGTTGGCGCCGCTCGGGGCGCCCGCGGCGCTCAGGAAGTCCTGGTAGCTCTGGCTGTCGGCCAGCGTCTGGCCGGGCGTGGTGCCCGCCTGCGGATCGTTGCCGACCGCGATCACGTCGCCGACCTTCTTCCAGGTGACGTCCAGCCCGGGCCCGATCTCGAGGCTGTTGCCATGCACCGTCGCCCCGCTGCCCTGCGTGAACGAGTGCACCAGCCGGTTGATCGTCGCCAGTCCGTCGTCGAGGTTCGCCGGCCGCAGCAGGAGCGCGGCAGAGATCGGCATGCCGGGTCGCACGTAGAGCAGCAGGTCGCCGCTGGTCAGCGCCGTCAGGTCGCGGAGCAGCGAGCGGAACTGCCGCGGAACGCCGGCGCCCTGGGCGCCGATGCCCATGCCGCCGGCCAGCGACTGGCCGAGGTATTCGCCGTAGCCCTTCACGGAGAGGAACGCCAGCGTGTCGGCCGGCAGCCGGTCGGTCAGGCCGCTGGGCTCGAGCGACGGCACCTCCGCGCCGGGCTTCCCGTTGACGGTCAGCGTCGCGTGGACGCCGGCGTCGGTCGGGGTGACCGAGAACGTCACCGAGGTCAGCGACTCGAGGGTCTTGGTGGCCGCGGCCAGCTGTGTTGCGTCGGCCCCGGGTGCGCCGCCGGCAAGCGCGGCGAGCGAGATCAGCCGCGCGATCCCCTGCGTGTTGACGTAGCCGTTGAGCAGGCTGCCGTCGGGGAAGTCGTTGGCCGCGGTCGCGAACGTCGCGTCGTCGGCGAGGCTGTCGCCCTTGCCGGCGAGCAGGTCGATCGAGTCGTGCAGGCCCGCCTCGCTGCTCGCGATCAACATCACGTGATCGCCGATCGCCAGGAACACGGCGTCCTCGTCGCTGGAATGGTCGGCGTACTGGTCGAATCCTCCGTAGGAGCCGGTCTTCTCCGCGCCTTTGCACGACTCGACCGCGTCCTTCAGCGCGCCGTCGTCGTCGGACGACAGGTACACGACCCAGCTCGGCGCGCCGCCGCGGGCGGCGTCGATGGACGTCAGCGCGGCACCGGCGTCGCCGCCGATCGCATCGACGATGTCGCCGCCGGTCGTCGAGCACTCGCCGGACGTCTTGCCCAGGCTGTCGTCGAGGCTCTTGGTCGCGTCTGCGTACGCCGGGGAACCGCTTGCCCAGATCGGTCAGCGCCTGCCAGGCGTCCGAGCCGCGGTCGGTGTTGACGTCGACGTACGCGAGCGCGTTCGCAGGCACCGCCTTGGCGGAGTCGCCCATCGCTCCGCTCGTGCCCGTCTGCCCCCCGCAGCCGCTGGCTGCGATGAGGGCTGCGACGGCGAGGAGCGCCATCAGAAAACGTCGCGTGCCCATCGCTCTTCGAGTATATCGGCCGGTCCGTCGCGTCTTATGAGCGGAACGTGCGGCGGGGTGCGGTATAGTCCTGCCGCGTTGAGCGCCGTGCCCGACATTCCCGGCTCGCTAGAGCGCGCGCTTGTGCAGCTTCGGCGCGGCGGCATGATCATCGTCTGCGACGATCCCGACAGGGAGAACGAGGGCGACCTCTGCATGGCGGCCCAGTACGTGACGGCCGAGAAGATCGCGTTCATGTGCCGTGAGGCGCGGGGCCTGGTCTGCCTGTCGCTGCCGATGGAGCGATGCGAGGAGCTCGACCTGCCGCTGATGGTGCCGTCCAACGACGGCTGCGAGGCGACGGGCTTCACCGTGTCGATCGAGGCGCGCACCGGCGTCACCACCGGGATCTCGGCCGCCGACCGCGCCCGGACGATCCAGGTGGCGATGCATCGCTCGTCGACGCCGACGGATCTCGTGCGGCCCGGTCACGTGTTCCCGCTTCGCGCACGCCCGGGCGGCGTGCTCGAGCGCCGCGGCCAGACCGAGGCCGCAATCGACCTGACCAAGCTGGCCGGCCTGACGCCGGGCGGCGTGCTGTGCGAGGTGATGAACCCCGACGGCACGATGGCGCGGGGGATCGAGCTGCAGGCCTTCTGCCAGCGGCACGAGCTTCCGGTCGTCACCGTGGACGAGCTGGCCACGCACATGGCTGCCGTCCGCCCCGCGATCAGCGCCGTCTGAGACGCAATGAAAGGGGTCTGACCCCGGTGTTGCGCGTCCGCTACGCCGGCGCCCCGGCGCCCTTCGCGAGCAGCTCCTTCGCCTCGTTCACCTCGTCCGAGCGGTTCACGCCCAGGCAGGCCGTGAGCTTGCCGTCCGCGCCGGTGTAGTACGCGACGAAGTCGTCGTCGGCCATCGAGCCGCGCACGTCCACCGCGTCGCCGGCCGAGCCCGGCCCGACGTACTCCATCCACGTCCAGTCGGCGAGGTCGGAGAAGAAGTACGGGACGACGTCGTACGGGCCGTCCTGCTTGCCTGCCCACAGCCGGCCGACGTACCCGCCGTGGTTGAGTGCGACGTCCCAGTGCTCGACGCGGATCCGCCGGCCGTGGATCACGCTCTGATACTCGGCGATGTCGCCCACCGCCCAGACGTCGGGCGCGGCCAGCAGATGGTCGTCCGTGAGCACGCCGGCGTTGACGTCGAGGCCGGCCGCCCTGGCGAGGTCGACGTTCGGCGTGACGCCGATGCCGGCGACCACCATGTCCGCCTCGAGGTCGTCGGGGAGGCCGTCGCGGCCGGAGAGGATGCGCACGCCGTGGTCCTCCATGTGCCGCTGGAAGTAGCGGCCGACCTCGGCGCCGAACAGGTGATCCCAGATCACCTCGTTCTGCATCGCCAGCGTCACCTCCAGGCCCTTCATGCGGGCGCTGGCTGCGACCTCGACGCCGATGAAGCCGCCGCCCAGCACGGCCACGTGGCCGCTGCCCCGCTCCAGCAGGGCGCCGACCGCCTGCGAGTCCTCGATCGTGCGGATCGTCTCGGCGCCGTCGAGCGGCCGCGGCGTCGATCCGGTGGCCAGCGCCAGCCGGCCGAACTCGATCCGCTCGCCGTCCACCTCGATGGTGTGACCGGCGATGTCCACCGCCGTCACGTCCGCGCCCACCCGCAGCTCGACGTCGTGCTCCCGCCACCAGTCCGCCGGGTGCATGGCGAGCTCCTCGACCGGCTTCTCGCCGCGCAGGAACTCCTTGGTCAGCGGCGGGCGGTGGTAGGGCGTGTGCTGCTCGCGGCAGACGATCAGCGTCGAGCCGTCGCCGCCGCCCTCTCTGTACTCCTGGGCCACCATCCCGCCGGCGAGTCCGCCGCCGACGATCACGTTCTCGAAGCGTGCCAACTCGGGGTTCTCCTTACTCCCAGCGGAAAGTGCGCAGCGACAGCGCCGCCAGCACCGCAGTCACGCCCAAGAGTACCCCGAACTCGGGGAGCACACTCATGAAGCCCTGGTCGCGCACGATGGTGTCGCGCAGGCCGTTGGCCAGGTAGTAGAGCGGCAGCACCTTGGCGATCGTCTGCACGAAGTCGGGCATCGCCGACACCGGAAAGAACGTGCCCGAGAGGAACATCATCGGGTTCGTGATCACGTTCGTGACAGCGTCCGCCGTCTCCGGCTCGCCGACCATCGACCCGATCGTGAAGCCCATCGCCAGGAAGCACAACGTGCCTGCCAGGGCGATCGGGATCGCGGCCCACGCCGTGGCCGAGATCTCCACGCCGAACACCGCGCCGCCGAACACCACAAGCACGATCAGCTGCAGCGTCGCCAGTACGAGCGACGCGGCGATCCGAGCCACCAGGAACTCCCACAGCGGCATCGGCGTCAGCTTCAGGCGGCGCAGGATGCCCTGCTTGCGCCAGTTGACCAGCACGGTGGACAGGCCGATCACCGCCGAGATCATGATCGAGATGGCGATCACGCCCGGCAGCAGGAAGTCGAGGTAGTCGAGCTGGTTGGAGTCCACCGAGATCGCCCGGTACTGCACGGCGGGCTGCGAGCCGGTCGCGTGGAGCGACACCTGATCGGCGGCGCCGCTGACGACGCCCTGGATGATCCCGGCCTGGGTGGACGACGCGTTGGAGTAGGAGAGGGTCGCGTTGACCTGGCTCGAGCCGGCCGGCGTCAGCACCAGCAGCGCATCCGAGTCACCGTCCTTGACGCGCTTCTGCTCCTCGGGCACGGACTTGGTGCTGCGCTTGACGGTGACGCCGTCGGTGCGGTCGAGCACGGCCACCATCTGCCGCGCCTGCGGCGAGTGGGAGCGGTCGATCACCGTGATCGTGCCGGCGTCGATCGACTGCCCGAACAGCAGCCCGAGCAGCGTCAGCAGGATGATCGGGAAGACGAACGACCAGAACAGCGCGACCCGCCGGCGGAACATCATCTTCAGCTGGGCGATCGTGGTCGCCCAGATCCGGCCGGCCCTCATTCGCGGAACGCCCTTCCGGTCAGGTTGAGGAACACGTCCTCCAGGCTCGGCCCGCGCACGCTGAGGTCGTCGATCACCACGTCTTCGTTACGGGCGCGCTGGAGGATCTCCAGCACGGCGGCCTGCGCGTCGTGCGCGTAGATGACCTTCTCCTCGCCGTCCTCGGCGTACGAGATGCGGACGTCGGCGCCCAGTGACGCGATCAGCCCGGCGGGCGTGTCCAGCGCGATCACCTTCGCCTGATCCATGATCGCCACCCGGTCGCACAGCTCCTCGGCCTCCTCGAGGTAGTGCGTGGTCAAAACGACGGTCTTGCCGCCCTCCTCGTTGATCGCGCGGATCACGTCCCACAGGTTGCGCCGCGCCTGGGGGTCGAGGCCGGTGGTCGGCTCGTCCAGGAAGACGACGTCGCGGGTCGTGCACCAGTGCGAGCGCGATCGCCAGCCGCTGCCGCTGGCCCCCGGACATCTCCTCGGCCTGCGCATCCGCCTTGGCCTCGAGCCCGACCAGGCCAAGCGCCTGCATCGACCGCTCGGGCCCGTCGGTCCGCCCGTAGAACCGCGCGAACAGCTCGAGTAGCTCGCGCGCCGAGAGCTTGTCGAACAGCGCGGTGGACTGCAGCTGGACGCCGATCGACGACTGGATGTCCCGCGGATCGGGCCATACCGGCCGCCCGAGCACCGAGACCTCGCCGCCGTCGGGCTTGCGGAGCCCCTCGATCATCTCCAGCGTGGTCGTCTTGCCCGCGCCGTTGGGTCCGAGGATGCCGAACGACTCGCCGTTCTTGACCTCGAAGCTGACCGCATCGACCGCGACGTGGTCACCGTACCGCTTGGTGAGCCCGCTGACCGTGATGGCGTCGTCGCCTGCCATGCGGGGGCGGATGATAGTGACACCGCGCCGGTCGTATCACCTGCAGATGTGGGAGCGCCTGACTGGAGCCGCTCAGGCGGGGCGCTTTGGCACCAGCACCTTGCGGCGGAACTCGCAGACCACCTCGCCGCGCTGGTTCGTGCCGATGGTCTCCACCGTGACGACGCCTCGGTCGGGCTTGCTCTTCGACTCGACCTTGTCGAGCACCGTCGTCTGCGCGTAGATCGTGTCGCCGTGGAAGGTCGGCTTGGCGTGCTTCAGCGACTCGATCTCGAGGTTCGCGATCGCCTTGCCGGACACGTCGGGCACGCTCATCCCGAGCACCAGCGAGTAGACCAGGTTGCCGACCACCACGTTCTTCCCGAACTGCGTCTCGGTCTCGGCGTAGTGCGCGTCCGTGTGCAGCGGGTGGTGGTTCATCGTGATCATGCAGAACAGGTGGTCGTCCGCCTCGGTGATGGTCTTGCCCGGCCAGTGCTTGTAGACGTCGCCCACCTCGAAGTCCTCGAAGTAGCGGCCGAAGCGGGTCTCCCGGGCGTCGATCGTGCGGCTCATAACGCGTACCTCCCAAGCAGTCCACGGGCGACGATCAGCTTCTGGATCTCGGACGTGCCCTCGCCGATCAGGAGCATCGGCGCGTCGCGGTAGAGCCGCTCGATCTCGTACTCCTTCGAGTAGCCGTAGCCGCCGTGGATGCGGAACGAGTCCTCGACCACCTCGTGGCAGATCTCGGAGGCGTAGAGCTTGGCCATGCCGGCCTCGACGTCCGACCGCTCGCCGGCGTCCTTCTTGCGCGCCGCGGACAGCATCAGCAGCCGGGCGGCCTCGATCTTGGTCGCCATCTCGGCCAGCTTGAACTGGATGCCCTGGTGCTTGGCGATCGGCTTGCCGAACGCTTCCCGCTCCTGGGCGTAGCGGATGGCAAGCTCGAACGCCCGCTGGGCGACGCCGACGCCGCGGGCCGCGACATTCACCCGGCCGACCTCGACGCCCGACATCATCTGCTGGAAGCCCTGGCCCTCGACGCCGCCCAGCAGGTTGGCGGCGGGCACGCGGTGGTCGGCGAACACCAGCTCCGTGGTCTCGACGCCCTTGTAGCCCAGCTTCTCCAGCTGCGGCGGCACGGTCAGGCCGCCGGTCTGGCCGGCGCCCGGCTCCTTCTCCACCAGCAGACAGCTCATTCCGCGGTGGGCCGGCTTCGCCTCCGGGTCGGTCTTGACCAGCGTCGCGACCAGGCCCGAGCGCAGGCCGTTCGTCACCCACATCTTCTGGCCGTTGACGACGTAGTCGTCGCCGTCGCGGATCGCGCGCGTGCGGATCGCCTGCACGTCGGAGCCGCATTCCGGCTCGGTCATCGAGAACGCGCAGCGGATCTCACCCGTCGCCATCCGCGGCAGGAAGCGCTCCTTCTGCTCGTCCGTGCCGTCGCGCATCAGCATGTTGGCGACGATGAAGTGCGTGTTGATGATCCCCGAGATGCTCATCCAGCCGCGGGCCAGCTCGCACACCGAGAGCGCGTACGTGGTCAGGTCAAGCCCCAGGCCGCCGTGCTCCTCGGGGATCGTGAACCCGAAGATGCCCAGCTCCTTGAGGCCCTCGACGATGTCGTCGGGGAAGACATCGTCGTGCTCCAGCTGCGATGCCACCGGGATGATCTGCTCGTCCGTGAACTGGCGGACCAGCTCGACGATCTCCCGCTGCTCGTCGGTCAGCCCCTCCAGCGGCAGACTCATCAGGCGCCCCCGCCAGGCGCCATGCCGGCCGCCGCGCCGCGGGCGACCACCTGCTCGGCGATCTTGCGGCTGGCCTCGTCGATCATCTGGCCCTCGTGCATGACCGCGCCCTTGCGCTCGACCTGCGTCGCGTGCTGGTACGCGTCGAGCAGCCGGCGGGCCTCGTCGAACTCGGCCTGCGACGGCGAGAACTCCTCGTTGGCGATCTCGACCTGGGCCGGATGCAGCACCCACTTGCCGTCGTAGCCGATCAGCCGGGCGCGGCGGCACATCCTGCGGTAGCCGTCGGTGTCCTTGATATCGGTGTACGGCCCATCGATCGCCTGCACGCCATACGCCCGGGCCGCCGTCACGATCTGCGAGAGCACCCAGTGCCACTGGTCGCCTGGGTACTCGGGGCTGATCGACCCGATCACCAGCTGGCCGACGCCCATGTTCGCGGCGTAGTCGCCGGGGCCGAAGATCAGGGTCTCCAGCCTCGGCGTCGCCTGCGCGATCTCGCGGATGTTCATCGCGCCGCGCGCATTCTCGATCTGCGCCTCGATGCCGATCCGGTTGGGCAGCTCGTGCTCGGTCTCGAGCTGCGTCAGCAGGTGATCGATGAAGTGCAGCTGGCCGGCGTCCTCGACCTTGGGCACCATGATGCAGTCCAGCCGGTCACCGGCACCGCCGACGACGGCGGTGACGTCACCCAGGCACCAGCGCGTGGTGACGCCGTTGACGCGGACGACCCGGGTCTTGCCGGAGTAGTCGTGGGTGCGCAGCGCGTCGACCACCCGGTCACGCGCGTCGACCTTCTCCAGCGGGGACACGGCGTCCTCGAGATCGAGGAACACCTGGTCGGCCGCGAGTGTCGCAGCCTTGGCGAGCATCTTGTCTGACGAGCCCGGCACGGCCAGGCAGGAACGGCGTAGGCGCAAGCGACAACTCCCCCGGTTTGACTGGGCGGTCAGTCTACCGGCGAGGCGCCGGATTCCGCTCCTCTACCCGCGCTAGAGGGTGCCCAGCCGGTCGAGCGGCCAATACCGGAATCGCGCGATGCCCAGAATCTCGTCGCGCGGCTCGGCGCCCCAGACCCGCGAGTCGTCGGAGTTCTCGCGGTGGTCGCCCATCATGAAGTAGTAGCCCTTGGGCACTTGGATCTTGCCGGCGATCGCCGTCGGCTCACCGTGCACGTACGGCTCCTTGAGCTGCGTCGCCGGCTCGCCCGGCGGCTGCACCCAGACGTGGCCGTTGCGGCTGAACAGCGTGTCCCCGGGTAGCCCGATCACCCGTTT
Source organism: uncultured Actinomycetes bacterium (assembly GCA_963809205.1). Taxonomy (GTDB): domain Bacteria; phylum Actinomycetota; class Thermoleophilia; order Gaiellales; family JAICJC01; genus DATLLN01. Next base: position 200,997 of record CAWEIS010000004.1, read on the forward strand.
GATGAATGTCTGGTCGGAGTAGCCCGTGCGCTGGCTGAGGTCGGGCGTGCTGCAGACGCCGCCGCTGGTGCTCGCCGGCTTGCACACCGGCGGGTGGAACACCACGATCTCCCCGCGCTCCGGATCGCGGAACCGCAGCGTCAGCCGGTCAGCGAGCACGCGGTCGCCGGGCAGCAGCGTCGGCACCATGCTCTCGCTGGGCACCCTGTAGGGCTTGACGATGTACGCCTGGGCGGCCAGCGCGAGCGCGATGGCGACGACCAGCGTCAGCACCAACTCGACAATCGAGCGGATCGGGGCGGGGATGCTGTCCAGGGCGCGCATGACTGTCGGAGGTTATCGACGGCGGGGCCGAATCGCTGAAGCTGGGGCCCTCGGGAATTGGAACGGTGTGAGGAATCCGCCTCGCGAAGGCCGTGAGACGCTGTACGGTTTGGGAGGTGAGGGCGATGGCACGACGTCTGATGGTCCCGCTCGCCGTGTCCGCGGCGGCGCTCGCCGCCGCCGTCCCATCCCAGGCCGCGACCACCTATACGCTGATCGGCCACGGCTGGGGCCACGGCATCGGGCTGTCCCAGTGGGGCGCCTACGGCTACGCCTCGCACGGCTGGACGTACAGGCGGATCCTGGCCCACTACTACACGGGGACGGCGATCGACCAGTCCCCGCTGGGCTTCACCGAGCGGGTGGCGATGATGGACGGCCGGCAGACCGTCCACTTCGGCGCGTCGGCGAAGATGGACGTGATCGCCGAGGGCGACGGCACCACCGCCAGCCTGCCCGCTGGGTCGTACCGCATCGAGGCGGGCGTGACGGCCGGCTACGAGCGGGTCTGGAACACGACCAGCAACACGATCGTGCTGTCGGGTCTCGCAGCGCCGGTCCAGGTGATCCCCAGCACGGCGCCGCTGCTGCTGGTCGAGCCCAGCTACCGCGGGTTCGGCAACGACCACTGGCACGGCCAGCTTCGGTTCCTGCTCTCGGGAGGCAACGTCCGGCCGGTCAACGTCGTCAGTTTGGACAACTACGCGCGCGGCATCGTGCCCTGCGAGGAATCGCCGTCGTGGCCGATCGAGGCGCTCAAGGCGCAGGCCGTCGCCGCCCGGTCGTACGCCTACCGCACGCGTAACACCGACCAGTCGATCTCCGCGATCGACACCAAGGCGGACGTCGCGAACCAGACCTACTGCCCGATCGAGCGCGAGGGCACGGCGTCCGCCTCAGCGGTCGCCGCCACCAGCCGCGAGATCGTCACCTACCAGGGCTCGGTCGCCGCGACCTTCTACTCCGCGAGCTCCGGCGGCCGGACGTCGTCGATGCAGGCGTCGTGGGGCTCGAGCTTCGGCTACCCGTACCTGGTGCCGGTGACCGATCGCTACGACGGCGCCGGCGGCGCCAACCCGAACCACACCTGGAAGCCGGTGGTCTACGGCCCGATCGAGCTGGCCCGCAAGTTCGGGCTGAACGGCTCGGTGTTCGCCGTCGACCAGACGATCGACCTGCCGTCGCAGCGCGTGACGTCGCTGGTGATCCACCGCAAGGGCTTCGCGCCGCTGAGGCGCACGTCGGGCCAGGCCTTCTCGGCCCTCGGCCTGCGCTCGACCTATTTCCGGCTGCTGGGGGTGACCCTGACGCCGCCGGCGTCGGTCATCAAGGCTCGCAACTTCACGATCACCGGGCGCGTCTGGCCGCGGCCGACGACCAAGGTGCTCCTGCAGTTCCACGCCGACGGCGTGTCCGGCTGGACGACGGCCGGGACGCCGCTCAAGATCGCCGCCAGCGGCACCTTCTCCGTCGTTCGCCACCAGTCGGTGCCGCACTCGTTCCGGGTCGTCCGCAACGCCGCGGTGTCGCCCGTCGTACGCGTTGGCATCCACGCGGCGAAGATGGTGCCACCCTCGAGCTTGCTCCAGTCATGGGCGTGATCGCCGTCGGCAAGCGCGACGGCCGGTGGTTCGTCGACGTCCAGGGCTGCTGCGGCATCGGTCACTACCGCCGCGACTACGAGCGGGCGCACGCCGTGCAGCTGCTGCAGGACGGCGGCCGCCTGACGGCGTGGGACGCGACCGGGTTCGAGGTGACCGACCGCCGCGGCCGCCAGCACCACTACCGCTGAGCGAGCTCCGCGGCGCCCAGCCGCAGCACCGTATCCGCGATCTCGTCGACGTCCCGGTCGCGGGTCATCCAGTTGCAGATCACCGGGCGGAACGCGACCGTGCCGCCATACAGCGTGGTGCCGAAGTAGACGGCGCCGTCCACGAGGACGACTGCGCCGATTCGGCGATTGAGCGCATCCAGCTCCCCGTCGGGGACGCCGGCCGGCCGGTAGCGGAAGCAGACGACGTTCAACGGCACGTCCGCCAGCCGCTCCAGGTCGGGCTCCTCGTCCACCCGGCGGGCGAGGCGCTGTGCCAGCTCGAGGTGGCGCTCGACCATCGCCCGGTGGCCGTCGCGACCGTAGGCGCGGAGCGTCGCCCAGACGGCGACGCAGCGGGCGCGGCGTGAGCTCTCGGCCGCCCGGTAGCCGTAGGCCGGCGCGTCCTCGTCGTCCTCCACCAGGTAGGCGGCCGACAGCTCGAACGGCGCGGTCATCAGGGAGCGGTTGCGGACGAAGGCGAAGCCGCAGTCGTACGGGACGTTCAGCCACTTGTGGCCGTCGGCGATCACGGAGTCGGCACGCTCGACACCGGCCACCAGGTGGCGGGTCTGCTCCGACACGGCGGCGAACAGCCCGAACGCGCCATCCACGTGGAGCCAGCAGCCGTACCGCTCGGCCAGGTCGGCCAGCGGCTCGATCGGGTCGAAGTCTCCCGCGTTCACCTCACCGGCGCTGCCGATCAGGATCGCCGGTGCACCGTTCAGCGTCCGCAGCTCGCGCTCCACGCGGTCGAGGTCGATCCGGCCGACGGCGTCGCCGCAGATTTTGGTCGTGCCCCGGCCGATGCCGAGCACCGCGAGCGCCTTGAGGTCGCTGGGGTGGACGTAACCGCCGGCGATCACCGGCACGGGCGGCAGGCCGGTGAGCCCGTCCACGTCGACGTCGGCGTCGTGGCGCTGTCCCCACCAGCGCCGGGCGCAGGCCAGGGCGACCAGGTTCGCCCCGGTGGCGCCCGTCGTCAGCACGCCGCCCCAGGTGAGGGGCAGGCCGAACAGGTCGAGCAGCCAGCGCAGTGCGACCGTCTCCAGCCGGGTGGTGAACGGCGCGGCCGTGTCCGACCAGCTGTTCTGATCCCACGCCGAGGTCAGCCAGTCGGCGCCCAGCGCCGCCGGCGTCGCGCCGCCCTGGACGAAGTGGAAGAAGCGCGGTCCGGTGCGCGCCAGCCCCGGCTCGCCGTGCTCGATCAGCTGCTCGAGGGCGGCGATCGCGCCGCATCCCCGCTCGGGCAGCGGACCTGCCAGCTGCTCCGCTCCGGCCTCGCCGCCGGCCGTGCGGGCCGGCGACTCGTCGAGCGCCGCCAGATACTCGCCGGCGTGCCGCGCAGTGAAAGCGATCACCGCATCCAGCTCGTCGCGGTCGGGGAGCGTCACTGCGCCCCCAGCAGCTCGTCGGCCGGCACCTCCCGCAGCACGCGCGCGGGCGAGCCGACGACCAGCATCCGCGGCGGCACGTCGCGCAGGACGACCGCCCCGGCGCCGACGAACGCCTCCTCGCCGATCTCCACCGCGGGCAGCAGCGTCGCGCCCCCGCCAACCCGGGCCCCGCGACGGATCACGGCGCCCTTGACCAGCCCGTGGCGGCGCTCCGTGCGGCCCATGAAGTTGTCGTTGGTGGTGATCACACAGGGAGCGATGAAGACGTCCTCCTCCAGCGTGCAGTACGCCGTGATGTAGGCGTTCGACTGGATCTTGGTGCGCGCGCCGATCGTCGTGTCGTTCTCGACGCAGACCCCGCGGCCGATGACCACGCCGTCGCCGATCGTGCAGCGCTCGCGCACGGTGGCCAGGTCGCCGACGACGCAGCCGTCGCCCAGCACCGTGCCCGCCGACAGCACCGCACCGGCCGAGACGCGGCATCCCTCACCCAGCACCAGCGGCGGCAGCGGCTCGCGGCGGGCGGTCGAGCGGGGCGAGAGCATGGGCTGCTTGCCGAGCACGGCACCGTCGCCGATCGCGCAGCCCTCGCCGATCAGCGTCCCCTCGTGCACGGTCACGTTGGCCCCGAACCGCACGTCGCTCCCCACCTGCGCTCCCTCGCAGAGCACCAGGTTGGGCGCCGTGTCGGCCGGCCACATCATGCCCGGGCGGCCTCGAGCACCTGCGTCACGCCGCCCTGCTCGAGCGATCGCTGCATCGCCTGAAGCACCTCGACCACCGCCAGCCCCTCGTCGGGCCCCGCGCGCTCGGCATGGCCCGCCCGCACGGCCTCCAGGAACGACCGGCACTCGATCCGCAGCGGCTCCTCGCGTGAGATCTCGGGGATGTGGATGTCGCCCGTGTGCGTGCTGACGCCGCCCGTGGAGTGCACGACCGGGCCCTTGTCGTAGACCGTGATCTTGCGGTCCGGCTCCATGTCGTCGAACACGGCCATCTTGGTCGAGCCGACGACGGTCATCTTGCGCATCTTGTGCGGATCCAGCCAGGACAGGTGCAGATGGCCGATCTGGCCGGTGTCGAACTTCACGTAGCCGAACACGACGTCCTCGACGGACGGGCGCACGTACGCCTCGCCTCGCGCCCAGACCTCGACCGGGCGGCCGTCGAGCAGGTGCAGCACGACCGAGATGTCATGCACCCCGAGGCTCCACAGTGCATTCTCGTCCTCCCGGATGACGCCCAGGTTCTGGCGGTTGCCGTACACGTAGCGCACCTCGCCCAGCTCGCCCGAGTCGATCAGCGCGCGCAGCTTGACGACGCCGGGGTGGAAGCGCAGCAGGTGGCCGACCATCAGCACGCGGCCGGTCTCCGCAGCCAGGTCGCGCAGGTCGCGCGCCTGCTCGACGCTCCACGCCATCGGCTTCTCGACCATCACGTGTTTGCCCGCCTCCATCGCCCGCCGGGCCAGCTCGTGGTGCGTCGGCACCGGGGTGGCGAGGATGACGGCATCAACCTCGGGGTCGGAGAGCACGTCTTCGAGGTCGGCGGTGAACTGCGTCGCGGGGTACGAGGCCTGGTAGGCGGCGCGGCGGCCCTCGTCGGCGTCGCAGGCCCAGCGCAGGTCGGCGTCGGGCAGCGCGGCGAAGTTGCGGAGCAGGTTCTTGCCCCACCCGCCCAGTCCGACCATGCCCACCGTCACCCGTTCCGTCACAGCCGTTCAACCCTCCCGTCGCCGTCGGGGACCACGTTCCTGAAGTCGAGCACCAGCTTCGCACGTTCGGCGAGCGCGGCGTAGTCGATCCCCGAGTGGGCGGTGACGACGCACACGATGTCTGCTTCGGCAACCGCGCTGTCGTCCAGCGGCGATGAGGTCAGCTCGACGCGGCCGTGGCTGACGGCGGGGACGTGCGGGTCGTGGTAGGCGAGGTCGGCCCCCAGCTCGTCGAGCAGCTCGATCAGCCGCAGCGCGGGGGATTCGCGGACATCGCCGACGTCGGCCTTGTACGACACGCCGAGCAGCAGCACCCGGCTGCCGGCGACCGGCTTGCGGTGGCTGTTGAGCGCGCGGCTAACCCGCTCTGCGCAGTAATACGGCATGTGGGTGTTGACCTTGCCGGCCAGCTCGATGAACTCGGTCTGGAAGTCGAACTGGCGGGCGCGCCACGACAGGTAGAACGGGTCGATCGGGATGCAGTGGCCGCCCAGGCCGGGCCCCGGGGTGAACCGCATGAAGCCATACGGCTTGGTCGCCGCGGCGTCGACGACCTCCCACACGTTGAGGCTCAGCCGGTCGCACAGCATCGCCAGCTCATTGACGAGTGCGATGTTCACGCTGCGGAAGATGTTCTCGAGCAGCTTGACCAGCTCGGCGGCGTCCGGCGAGGAGACGGGCACCAGTCGGTCGACGCAGATCGAGTACAGCGCCACTGCGCGGTCGAGGCAGGCGGGCGTCAGGCCGCCGACCACCTTGGGGGTCGTCCGCACGGTGAAGTCGGTGCGGCCGGGGTCGATCCGCTCGGGCGACATCGCCAGATGGAAGTCCCGCCCGGCGACCAGCCCATCGCGCTCCAGCACCGGCTGCAGCACCTCCCGCGTGGTGCCCGGGTAGGTGGTCGACTCGAGCACGACCAGCTGGCCGCGGCGCAGGTACGGGCGGATCGACTCGGTGGCGCTGGCGATGATCGAGACGTCCGGTTCGCGGTTCTCGGAGAGCGGCGTGGGCACGCAGATCAGGATCGCCTCGGCATCCGCGACCGCCGCGTAGTCCGTGGTGGCAGCGATCGAGCCCGCCCGGACGAGCGGCACGAGTGTTGCGCCGGCCACGTCCTCGACGTGTGTCCGGCCGGCGGCCAGTTCGGCGACGCGCGCAGCGTCGACGTCGACGCAGGTGACGCGGCAGCCGGCCTCCGCAAAGGCCACGGCCAGCGGAAGCCCCACGTAGCCCGCGCCGATGATCGCGATCTGGGCTGGCATCGGCGAGATGCTAACCGCCGGTCCTGCCCCAGGCGGCGATGACCGAGGCGATCCTCTCGGCCGCTCGGCCGTCGCCGTAGAGCGGCGGATGCTCGGCCGGCGGCGCCAGGCCGCCGGCCAGCACCTTGCGCACCGCGTCGGCGTCCAGCCCGACCAGCCGGTTCCATCCCAGCTCGATCGTCTCCACCCATTCGGTGGTGTCCCGCAGGGTGACGCAGGGGACGCGGTGGAGGTACGCCTCCTTCTGCACGCCGCCCGAGTCGGTGAGGCAGACGCGGGCGGACGCCAGCAGCGCCGTGAAGTCCAGGTAGCCGAGCGGTGGGCACAGCGTGGCCGCGGCCGCGGCCCGGTCGAGCAGGCCGGCCGTCTCCAGCGCGGCGCGGGTGCGCGGGTGCAGCGGGAAGACCAGGGGCTCGTCGACCGCCTCCAGCACCTCGACCAGCGGCTCCATCGCGTCGCGCATCGTGTTCGACTGGCGGTGGGCTGTGATCAGCGCGTAGGCGCCCGGCTCCACGCCCATCCGCGCGAGGGCGTCCGACCGGCGCTGCGCGATCGGGCCGAAGTGACGGGCGACGTCGACCATCACGTCGCCGACCAGGTGCACGCCGTCGCGGATGCCCTCGGCCGCCAGGTTGGCGACCGCCGTCTCGCTGGGGCAGAACCGCAGGTCGCAGATCACATCGGCCACCACCCGGTTGACCTCCTCGGGCATCGCCCGGTCGAAGGAGCGCAGGCCGGACTCGACGTGTCCGGACGCGAAGCCGGACTTGGCGGCGACCAGGGCCCCGGCCAGCGTCGAGTTCGTGTCGCCGTACGTCAGCACCAGGTCGGGCGCCTCGGCGGCCAGCACGGGCTCCAGGCCGGCCATCATCCGCGCCGTCTGCACGGCGTGGGGGCCGCGAGGCGCCCTCGATCCGGTGGTCCGGCGGGCGCAGCTCGAGCTCCGCGAAGAACACGTCGGAGAGCTCGGCGTCGTAGTGCTGCCCGGTGTGGACGAGAACGTGCTCGCAGACCGGGTCGAGCGCACGGACGAGCGGCGCGGCCTTGATGAACTGTGGCCGGTTGCCGACCACGGAGACGACCTTCACGCGTCCAGCCTAACTGCCGAGCCGGGCGCTGATCTCGGCGAGCTGGCCGGTCGCGAGCAGGACGCCGACGAACACCAGCACCAGCCCGGACGCGCGCGTCACGGTTTCCCAGTGCGCTCGCAGCGGCCGCGTCGCCGCCAGCGCAGTCGAGAGCCAGATGCCGGCGGCCAGGAACGGGACGGCCAGGCCGAGCGAGTAGGCGAACAGCAGGACGGCCCCGTCGGTCGCCCGGCCCTCCGTGCCGGCGACGGTCAGGATCGCGCCCAGCGTGGGGCCGATGCACGGCGTCCAGCCGATCGCGAAGGCCGCGCCGGCCAGGCCCGCCCACAGCGCGCCGTCGTGGCCGAACTGCATGGGCAACCGCGCCTGCCGCTGGAGGAAGGTGATCCAGCGCGGGGCGAGCATGACGATGCCCATCGCGATCACGATCGCGCCGCCGATCAGCTCCAGACCACGGCGGTGCTCGAGGAACTGGCTGCCCAGGATCCCGGCGCCTGCGCCGGCCAGGGTGAAGATCACCGTGAAGCCGGCGACGAATCCCGTGGCCGCGCCGACCACCTTGGCGCGCCGGTCCTCCAGCTCGCGCGCCGGCACGCCGCTGACCAGCGACAGGTAGCCGGGGACGAGCGGCCAGACGCAGGGGGAGATGATCGAGACGACGCCGGCGGCGAACGCGACGGCGAGCTGCGTGGCGGACAGGCTCACGAGCTCACCAGCCGGTTGAGCGTAGAGGCGATCCGCTGCTCGGTGGTCTGCCCGGTGACCTCGTCGACGATCCGCCCGTTGGCGTCGATGATGAACGTCACCGGCTGCCCGGGCACCTTGAAGGCGCGGGACAGGTCGTCGCTGCCGTCCCACAGGATCGGCCAGGTCATGCCGTACCTCGTCGCGAACGCCTGAACGCCGAAGCGAGTCGAGTCGCGGGCGATCGAGATCATGTGGATGCGCCCGCGGTAGTCGGCCGCCGTCTGTGCGATCTGGCCGGCCTCCTGCTTGCACGGCTGGCACCAGTGCGCGAAGAAGTTGACCACCACGGGCTTGCCGCGCAGGTCGGCCAGTGCGATCCGCTTGCCGGCCATCGTGTCGCCGGCCACGTCCGGCTCGGGATGGGCGGTGAAGCTGGTGGCCGTGGAGGCCGGCTCGAGCGCATCGGTGCGGCTCCGTCCGAAGACGATGATGGACAGCACGAACACCGTCCCGAAGGTGATCGCTGCGACGGTGAGCACGCGGCGCATGCGCCGTATCGTAGGCCTCGGGGAGCTACTCGGTGGGCGGCAGACCGTCGAAGCGCCGCGCGAACGCGGCGACCAGCTCGGCACAGGCCTGGAGGTCGTCCAGATCGAGCAGCTCGTTGGGGGAGTGCATGTAGCGCAACGGGATGCTGACCACGACCGAGGGCACCCCTGCGCGGGACAGGAAGATGGCGTCGGCGTCCGTCCACGTGTGGCCGTCTGCGGGTTCCACCTGGTAGTCGATGCCGGCCTGCTCGGCGGACTCGATCAGCTGCTCGAACATCACCGGATGGATCGCGGCGCCGCGCGACAGGCCTGGCCCTTTGCCGATCTGGACGTGGCCGTACTTCTGCTTGGACACGCTCGGGTAGTCCGTCGCGTTAGTCACGTCGACGGCGACCGCAGCGTCAGGGGCGAGCGCGAACGACGTGGTGTGCGCGCCCGCGAAGCTGGTCTCCTCGGAGACGCTGGCGACGGCCGTCAGCCGGCAGCTGCCGGGCTGCTCGGCGTAGAGGCGAACGGCCTCCGCCGCGACCCACGCCCCGGCGCGGTTGTCGACGGCGCGGCTCGACATGCGCGTCGCCCTGCAGGCGGCAGCGCGGGCTGCTCGAGCACGGCCAGATCGCCGGTGCGGACGATCTTGCGCGCCTCCTCGCCGGACGCTGCGCCGATGTCGATCCACATCTGGTCGATCTTGGTCTGGGTCGTCCGCTCGTCGCCCTCCTGCAGGTGGCGCGACTTCTTGCCGACGAGCGCCGGCCACCGGGCCGTCCTTCGCCAGCACGCGCACTCGCTGGCCGACCAGCACCTCGGGGTCCCAGCCGCCGACCGGGCCGAACCAGGCGAATCCGTCGTCGTCGACATGCGTGACGACTAGCCCGATCTCGTCGATGTGGCCCATCACGATCAGGTGCGGAGGGCCTTCGCCGGCCGACGCCGTGCTCGACCCCAGCGCGTCCGCGGCCACCTCGGCAAAGCCCGAGGTGTAGCTTCGCCAGACCCGGGCAGCGGCGCGTTCGTCGCCGGACGGTCCGGCGGCTCCGAGCAGGTCGAGAAAGAAGCTTCGGGACTGGTCGCGCATGAGCGGGGGCAACCATAGTCGATGCGTCGCTGCGTGCGCCGATGCCTCGTTAGACTGCTCGTTCCGGGGCCGTTAGCTCAGCTGGTAGAGCAGGGGACTCTTAATCCCAAGGTCGTAGGTTCGATCCCTACACGGCCCATTCCAGGCCTCCCGGCATCCTCCGCGCATTCGCCGCAACCAGGCCGAAAACGGCTCGGTTGGGCCAGATGCGTCGGTTTCGTCGTCTGCTCGTCCGTGCCAGCGATGAGCGGGAATGCTCACCTGGTGGGCACACCGGTGCTACATCGGAGAACGCCGTCTCGACGCCTCGACGGCGAGGCGTTCTCCGGCGATCTGCGGGCCTCGCCGCGGCGCTCATGTCTGACCCTTCGCCAAGGCCGGGACGAGCGGCAGATCAGCCAAGTCCAGCGACAGCTCGTCGCGGACGTCCTCGCCGTCATGTCCGATCATCCGAGCGACGTGCTGTGGCGGGCTTGGGAGGACGGCGAGCTGGAGCGCATCCGCAGCGACGGCCTGCAGGCGGCGCTCAACCCCGCCGACTGGTCTGCTGTCGCAACGGCGAAGGGCACGGATGGGCACTACGTCTATCCGATGCTGCCGACCAGCGCCGCGACACCGAGCCTGTTCGGCGTCGGCATCATCGCCAGCCCGAACGTGCCTGCGGGGACAGCGGTCGTCGCCAACTTCCGCCAGGCCGTGCAGGTCTACGAGCGGGAGACGCCCGTTGTCGAATGGGGCACGATCAACGACGAGTTCGCCAAGAACCTCGTCTCGGCTCGCTGTGAGGGACGGTTCGCCATGGCCGTGCCGCAGCCTGCCGCGGTCGCCATCGCTGACCTGACTCCGTGATGGCGAAGCAGACCACACACTCAGACGCAGACCGGCTTGAGCGGATCGCTGCCGGTCTCCCGCCGGACGTTCACGACGAGGCGACGGAGGCCGCGTAATGAGGCGCTCGGCAAGCGGTCGCGGTCGAAGGCGGCGAGTCCGAAGCCGACGAAGAAGGGCGGCAGCTGCGGCTGACCGCGCAAGTGTGGGTGGCGCTCGGCGCGCAGTAGGCGCCCACCGAGACGCCACCCACTCCCCCCGGTTCGACGACTTCGCGGCGCCGTCGAACAGTCGTCGGTGGGACTAGAGGCCGGTCTGGTTGACGCCGTAGGTGGCCTGGGCATGCGTGTAGCCGTCGCCCGCCTTCGACTCCAACTGCTGAATCAGCCCGGCGCGAGAGAACGGCGACATGTCCAGGTACGCCTTGGCGGCCTTCGCGGCCTGCTCGTTCCAGTTCACGTCGATGTGGTTGACCGCGTAGACAGCATCGGCCTTGGAGTAGCCCTCGCCGTACGACGACGAGAGCTGCTGGATCAACCCCGCCTTGGAGAACGGAGCCGTGTCGAGATAGTTCTCGGCGGCGGCGACGGCGTTCTTCTGGGCGACGGTCGCCTGCGGCTCCGCGGGCTTGGTCTCCTTCGGCTTGTCCGTCTTCGCCGGAGCGGCTGACGATGCTTTCGAGGCGGCGGACTGGCCGGTCTCCGACCCCGCAGCCGACGGTGACCGCGCTGAGCAGCAGCACGGCGATCATGATGTGCAGCTTCTTCATGGGTGTTCCTCCTAGCGTCTTGCGACTGTGCTATCGGCCGGTAGCCTCGTTGCCTTGCGGCTCGGTCGAGCGTCGGATGCGCTGGAGTCGTCGTATCCAACCAGTAAGCTCGCGGGGTGCATGCACTATGCCCGCCGCACCGCTCGTCGTGATAGTACCCCGAACCGGCTTCGCTGTGTGCTGACGTCCGGCATCAAAGAGTACGCCTCGGCGTTGCTCAAGAGTTACTGGATGTGGGCATGGGTGTCGCCCTCGCGCTGGTGTCACTCATAGCAACACATTGGGACGTGCCAGCATGGGTGTGGGTAGCCGTTGCGATCATCGGCGTTTTCGTGGCGCAGTTCGACGCCTGGCTGAGAATGCGGGCGCAGCGTGACGCCGCTGTTGAAAGCCGGGAACCAACCAACATGGTCACGCTGGTACACCGAGTCACCGGCCAGTGGCTTCAGGTGCAGGTGACGAACAAGCTCGCAACGATTCATAACGCGCGTGTCAACGTGCTGGTGCCGAACCGCCCCGGCATCGTCGCAAGCAGGCTCCGTGGCGGCTGTCGCTAGCTGCGCAAACGCCCGTGCAATGCCGGCGAGCGCCTGACGTAGCCGAGCTCTCTCCGGCGCTCTCCCTCGTCCTCTCTGCCGGGCCAGGCGACGACCCAGTTACGAGCTCGCGGGGCGCGAGCGAGCGTCTCGCACCGGCGAGCGGCCAGCACGACCGATGCTTAGTAGGCACCGGCGTGAATGTGGCCATCGCGACCGGCGTTCCACCCAACGAGTACGTTGCTCTCGGGCTCACTGTCGTGCCCGGCGAGCTCGGATCAGCGCAGCTCCAGGACGAGCTCTTCGACCCCGTCGTCGCCCACGTGCGCTTCGATCTGGGTGAACCCGCACTTCTCGAGCACACGGATCGAGGCGACGTTGGTGTTCACGACCGCCGCGTGCAGCGGACGCGCATCGACGACGTCCACGAGCTCGGTGAGGGCCTTCGTCGCGAGCCCGCGGCCCCAGAACTCTCGCCCGATCCAGTAGCCCACGAGCCTGCGCCCGTCAGCCTCCCAGCAGCCGATGTTGCCCGCGACCTCGCCGTCGCAGACGATCGTCCACGTCAGCGCGGAGTCGTTCGCGAGCGTCTTCGCCCAGTGCGCCATGAACGGGTCACGGTCGCGCGAAGGAAACGCGGCCATCGCCGATCCCTCCGGATCGCGCTGGTGCTCGTAGAACACCGGCAGATCCGCCTCGACGACCTCGCGCAGGACACCCACGCCCCGAGTGTACCCGCCGCGGGACGGCGCCCGGCGGACGCAAAGCTCGCTCGTTCGAGCTCGACCACGAGCTCGCCGCCAGCGGCTCGACCAGCGCGAAGCGAGTGGAGGGAGGGCAGCAGCGGTCGTTCACACCATGCGTGAGTCGTAGCGCGCCCACACCAGGGGTCGCTCCTCCTCTGGCACTTGGTGGAGTTCGCGCACCAACGCATCGATCTCCGGTGTCATGGTCACCAGGATGGACGTGGGTATGTCGTCAACCGTCGCGAACGTGTGCGTGGTTCCCGCAGGCACGACGACGAACTCACCGGGGCCGAGTCTTCTCACATCTGAGCCTATTGTCACGTCCAGGAAACCCGTGAGGACGGCGAACCCCTCGTCCGCTCGGTCATGGACGTGGAGCGGTGCCTGTGGGAATGGCTGCGGATCTAAGTCCTAACGTTGCATCACAAAGGCGGGCATAGCCCAAAGTCTACGTCGAAGCAGGCAATGGCAGGAGGCTCGCCCAATGCACAGGGAAAGCCAAGGGGAAGGGAGGCTCGAAAGTTCGTGTGCCCGTCGCCATAGACCGGAGAGTGCAACCGCTTGCACAGCGCAGCACGTTTCAGCAGGTTCTCGCAGGCGCGTTTCGACCTCGTCATGGCCGATCTGTGGTGTCTGAATTACTCGGCCGGCCTGTTGCCACGCGGGGAGATCGGCGTTATGGGTGGGGTATCCGACCCATCGAGAGAGAGGCTCCATGATGATGAACGCTGACGACTACGTCTGCTCGCTGACGGCGGCGGCGCTGGCGAGTGAGGATGGCCGCGAGGCGGTCGAGCTGGCGATGCTCGGCATCGGCTGGGCGGCCCAAGAGGAGCTGCCGAAGCGTCCGCGGACGCCGCAGGCGACGGCGGTGCGGATCATGCGCCGCGACGGCTTTCGTCTGCTCGTACTGCTCGCAGCGCGTGATCCCGCCCTGCGTCCTGCAGGTGTTCGGCGCGCTGTGTCCGCACCTGTTCCCGTATCACGCCAACTGGCTGATGGAACAGACGCACCCGGCGATGATGATGGTCTGCGGGGAGATCGACCACGTCGATTCGTGGCTGCGCGGTGCCGAGTCGATTGCCGCTGGGTCGAGCCGTCCAGCGGCTGGGAGTGGGCGTGGTGGTCGGAGCTGTTCGCCACCGTGATAGCGCTGGTGCCCCGCGAGGATCGAGACCCGGCCGATCGTGTCTTCCCGGACACCGGTCAGGCGCAGTTGCGGACGGCCATCGCCCGCGCCTGCAAGGCGGCGGGCGTCCCTCGGTTCTCGCCGCATGACCTCCGGCACCGGCGGATCAGCCTGTGGCACCACCAGGGCGTCCCCTGGGCGACTATCGGCTCATGGGTCGGTCAGCGCAGCCTGAGTACGACCGCCGACACCTACACCCATGTGCTGCTTGACGGCCGCGATCTGACCTGGGACGAGCTGCTGCCACATCTGCCGGAGACGCCGGGAATGCTCACCCGGTAGGTACACCGGTGCTACATCGGCGCGGCGAATGCCGTTTTGCAGGGGTGTCCGATCCTACACGGCCCACTCGTCGAGGCGTTTGCCTATCTCCCGGCTCGCTCCAGGGCCCCGGCGAGCGCGTCGATGTCGGAGCTGTCGTTGTAGGCATGAAGGGACACGCGGATGCCGTCCCCTCGCGAGCTGACCACGATCCCGTGCTCCTCGGCGAGGCGTGCCTGAACCGCCCGCGCGGAGAGCCTGGGATGGCGCAGCGAGACGATGTGGTGGCTCGCCCCCGGCCCGTTGAGATCCCGGTAGGGCGTCCAGCTCCGGGGCGCGGTGGCGGCCACCAGCTCGCGGGCCAGCGCGTCGGCGTGTCCGGCGAGCGCCGGAAGGCCGACTCCGGTCAGCAGGTCGATCGAGCTGCTCAGGCCGACGGCCGAGCTGTACGCGATCGTCGAGAGCTCGAACCGTCGCGCGTCGGGCGCGAGCGCCAGCCTCGTGGGCTCGAAGTCGAACGGATGCCCGGCGCCCTTCCACCCGACGATGGGCGGCACGCGCTTCAGCAGCTCGTCGCCGACGGCCAGCAGGGCAACGCCGCCGTGCGTGGACAGCCACTTGTACCCGCTGCACACCAGGGCGTCGGCAGCCCACGAGCGAAGGCTCACCGGCATCGCTCCGGCCATCTGCGTGACGTCGACGACCACCCGCGCCCCGGCCGCATGCCCACACCGAACGACCTCGCCGACGTCGACCATCGATCCGGTCGCGTACTGGACCGCGCTGAAACACACCACTGTGGTGTCTCGCGAGATGCCGTCCATGAGCGCGGCCGTCAGATCCTGTGCCGGGGTGTCCTCGACCCACGTGATCCGCATGCCGAGTCGCTCACGTGCAGCCAGCCAGGGGTGGGTGACGCTGGGGAAGTCGGACGCGACGAGAACGACCTCGCCCCGCGCCTGTGCCGTGAGGAGCGCGAGCTGACCCAGGGCCTCGCTCGCCCCTCCCACCACGGCGATCGACCGGGGCGGCGCGTCGAACAGCTCGGCGGCGATCGCGCGGAGGTCATCCAGGATCCGCTCCTCGGCGTCGTCTGAGAGCCGGACGTTCCCGTACTGAGCAACATCGATGAGAAA
This sequence comes from uncultured Actinomycetes bacterium, assembly GCA_963809205.1. Taxonomy (GTDB): domain Bacteria; phylum Actinomycetota; class Thermoleophilia; order Gaiellales; family JAICJC01; genus DATLLN01. The sequence continues at coordinate 216,370 of CAWEIS010000004.1, forward strand.
ATCGACCATGGCGTTCGCCGAGCGCTGCGGAACCAGGCCGAGCGACGCCTGGTTCAGATACACACAGTGCTCCAGCGCGGCGTACTCCTGGCGCGGGATCAAGGCCGAGGTCACTCCGAGAGCCTAAAGGCTCTGGCCGGTTGAAGACCCTCATGCAAAGTCGTAGGGTCGGACGATGTTGCGCCGTGCCGGATCGGGTCTTCTCCTCGCCGTGGTGGTGTTCTCGCTGCTCGGTGCGAGCAGTGCGATGGCGAGCACCACGACGAGCCTGAAGACCGTGCACTACGGCGGGGACTCGTTCAGGAACTTCGATTTTGACTCGCAGCGGGCCTCCGCAGGCAACGTCGACTGGCCGGTCGACCTGGTCTTCTGGGGCAACGCATCGGTCGACAAGGTGTACGCGGGGATCGCGTGGTCGTTGGCCGGGTCGAACGAGTACGGGCGGCTGAATGACGGGACCGGCGCCATCTGGGTGCCGAGCGCCGGCCGGAAGAGCGGTCTCTGCTCGGGTACCCACTTCCGGCTGTATGCGCCTCCGGTCGGCTACCTGTCCAACCGCAAGCTCGGGCATTACGTGATCGCGACGGCGCACGTCGACAAGAACGAGTGCTTCGGCTCCGCACAGTACGGGTGGAACGAGACGGCCGAGGCGACCATCGCATCCCGGGCGGTTACGGCGTGGGGTGCCGCGAACGTTCAGGCGAATGCGACGCTGATGCCCGACGGCATCACGTCCACGTTCTCGCTGTTCGGCAACGCTCAGAGCGAGCAGCAGGGGAGCCACTTCTTCGACAACAACGGACTTCCGACGCTGATCCACGTGCCCTAGCTATGATCGCGGCCCGTCGGCCGGTCACAATGCTTGGGGGAGTCGCATGGGACAGAACGAGAAGGACGCTTCGACACAGATCGACGAGCGGATCGGCGAGCTGGGCGACTGGCGCGGCGAGACTCTGAGCCGGGTGCGGGGGATCATCAGGTCGGCCGACCCCGAGATCGTCGAGGAGTGGAAGTGGGCGAAGGCCAGCAGCCCGGGGACGCCGGTCTGGTCACGCGACGGGATCATCTGCACCGGCGAGACCTACAAGAGCGTCGTCAAGCTGACGTTCATGAAGGGCGCGTCCCTGGATGACCCCAAAGGTCTGTTCAACTCGAGTCTCGAGGGGAAGACCCGCCGCGCGATCGACATCGGCGAGGGTGAGCAGATCGACGAGGCCGCGCTGAAGGCGCTCGTCCGCGAGGCCGTCGACCTGAACGCCTCAGGCAGGAAGTAGCAGCCACCGTGTAACAACGGGGTCAGACCCCTTTGTTACAGGCGCTCGATCTGAGACCATCGTCCTCATGGCGGAGCGCGAGCCGGAGAGCAACATCGAGATCGTCTGGGCGGACTGGCTCGACGCCATCCGCTGCGGCGACATCGAGCGCCTGGCCAGGCGGATCACGCCGACCACCGTCCACCGGGGCGTGCACCCCGAGCTGATCTGCCGGAATGGCGCCGAGGTCGTCGAGAACGCGCGGTCGAGCAGCGAGCAGCTTCCCCAGGTGGGCGCGATCGAGTTGATCGCCGCCGGCGACCACGTCGTGCTGGGTATCCGGGCGCCGGACATCGGACCCGAGGGCGAGCAGGGCCAGATCTTCGTCGTCTTCACGCTTCGCGACGGACTGATTGTCGAGATCCAGGACTACCTGGTGCGCGGGGACGCGCTGGCGGCGGCCGGTGCCGCCGATCCGCCCGGCTGGCGCTAGCCGGGCGTGTGTCATCGTACGGGCCGTGGCTTCGTTCGACGCGACATCCCCGCGGGGCCTCGAGTCGAGCGGACGGCGAGCGATCCGGGTGCTGGCGGCGCTCGCGCTGCTGGCCGCCGGGGCGCTGGTCGTGCGCGGCGCCGGGCAGGTGCTGCCCGAGCAGCTCGCGATGTTCCCGGCGCTGGTGCTCTCGATCGGCCTCCCGGGAGCGGCCGTGCTGCGGATCGCCGGGCTCGACGAGCGGTTGCTGCCGGCGACCGCCCTGGGCGCTGCGCCGGTGCTCGGCCTGGCCGCCTGGATCCCCCTGCTGCTTGTCGCGCTGGTGGTCGGGCTGCCGCTGGCCGCCGCGTTGTGGACGCTGCTGGCCGCCTCCGCTGTCGCGCTCGCGCTGGCCGGGCCGCCGCGTGTCCCGCTCGGCCGGGAGGCGCTCGGCGTCGCGCTGGCGGGGCTGGGAACGGCGGTGCTGGCGGCCCGCTGGGCGAAGCCCGTGCTCGAGTCGGACGCGCTGTTCCACGCCGGCCGCGTGCGCAAGCTGGTCGACCTGCACCACCTCTCGTTCGGCGGCCTCTCCGCCTACCAGGACGGCCATGTCCACGCCGGCTACGCCTTTCCGATCGTCCACGCCGCTGAGGCCGGAGCGGTCGAGCTGGCCGGCGTCGATCCCTCGGTCGGCTTCCTCGCGCTCGTCCCGGCCTTCGCGTTCCTGGTCCCCGCCGCGGTCTACGCGGCCGGTCGCATCCTCGGCGGCATACCGGCCGGGATCGCCGTGGTCGGCTTCGTCGTCTGGGATGCGATCAGCTCGTCGGGCGGCGTGCTCGACTCCAGCGAGCAGCCCGGCGGCATCGTCTTTCGGATCGTCGTCCCGGTCTGCATCGCGCTGATCGTCGATGCTGTCCGACTGGACGACGACCCGCGCACCGAGGGGGCGCTGGTTGCCGCGGTGCTGGTCGCGGTGCTCGCGCATCCCACCTACGTGATGCCCGTCCTGGCCATGATCACGGCCGCGGTGATCGCTCGTCGCGGCCGCGGATGGCGCGCCATGGCCGGTGCCTACGCCGTCTCCGCGGTCGCCCTAGGCGTGATCTGGTTCGCGGCGATCCGCGGCACCGGTGGTGCCGCCGGCACGCGCCTCGACCCCGGCGGATTCGCGCTCCTTGGCAGCCACCCGGTGATCCGCGACGGCGACATCGTGATCGAGGGCCGCCTGGCGGTGCTGCTCGGCCTGCTCGCGATCCCCCTGCTGATCGCCGCCTGGCGGGGCACGCACACGCTGGCCGGTGCGATCGGCGCAGGCGCGCTGACCGTGCTCTGCCTGCCCGGGTTGCCGGCGCTGCTGGCGCCGCTGATCGGGCCTCACCAGGTCGGGCGCCTCCGCGGCGCGCTGCCCTGGCCCGAGCTGCTGGCACTGCTGCTGGTGCTGCTCGCCGCGACCTGGCCGGGCCGGGTGTGGTGGATCGCCGGAGCCCTGGCCGCGGCCTCGCTCGGTGTCGCCTGGTTGGGCGACGATGCCGCGATCGCACAGACAGCGCTGCTCGCGGGGATCGCCATCGCCGGCGTCGTGCTGGTGATCCTCCGGGTGGCCTCAGGCCGGCCGGCGACGTTCGCGGTGCCGCCCATGGTGCCTGTGTTGCCGGTGGTGGCGATGGCCGTTGCGGTGCTGGCCGGCTCCGTCTGGACGGACGGCCGGGCGACGCTGTTCACGGTGCAGCACGGCACGCCGGCGGATGCGCGGCATCGGCCGTCGAGCGGGCTGATCGACTACATGCGCCGCCACGACGGGCCGCCGTTCCCGGTCGTTCTCGCTCCGCTGGCGAACGGGCGCGGCAACGACTTCACCGGCCTCGCCTTCAACCTGGTCGGCCAGGCATCGGTCGATGCCGTCTCGCTGCCGGCGGCCCGCACTCGCGCAGAGCCAGGAAACGATCCCGCACAGCGCCGGTCGGACACCGACGCCTTCTTCGACCCGTCGACACCCCCCGATAGGCAGCGCGAGATCCTCGACCGCTACGACGTCCGCTACGTGGTGGTCGACGCGCCGCTGACGCCGCGCGCCGCCGAGGCCGTGGCGAACGCGCCGGGGCTGGCCCAGGTGTACGCCGATCGGACGGGCCGCGACCGGTTCGTCGTCTACCGGGTCAACCGATGATCGCCCGGTAGCCGTCGGGATCGGTCGGACCCTCGGTGGCGATCAGCAGCGCCCGGGTCGCGACGTCCAGCCCGACGGCGGCGCGCAGCTCGGCGCACGCCTGCTCTGTCGCCAGGGCCCGCAGAGCCGCCACCGGCGCCGCGCCGCAGTCGCCGATCGGCAGACCGGCGGTCGCCAGGTCGCGCATCGCATCGTGCACCTCGTCGTCGTCCACCGTGATCGTCCCATGCATCCCGTCGCGCAGCGTCGGCCAGGCCGTCGCCGAGATCTCCGCGCAGTCGAGTCCGGCCATCGTCGTGCCGGTGTTCGCTACGGCGGTCGGGCATCCCGCCTCGAATGACGCGGTCAGGCAGGCGGCGGTCGACGGCTCAACCCCGACCACGCGCATGTCGACCTGCGCCGCGAAGCGCGTCGCCGCGGCCGCCAGCGCACCGATGCCGGCCGGGACGAGCATCAGGCCGAAGCTGCCCTGTGCCAGCGTCTCGGCGAACAGCGTCTGGTACCCGTCGATCACCCAGCGGGCCGTGGCCGAGGTGCCGACGTCCGCGATCTCGACGGCGGCGGGCTGCTCGGCCGCGGCGTGCGCTCGTTCGAGGGCGTCCTCGTACTTGCCGTCGACGACCACCAGCTCGGCGCCCTCATCCTCGATGGCCTGGCGCCGCGCGGCGCTCGACACGCCGGGCAAGAAGATCATGCTGCCCAGCCCATGGCGTGCCGCCTCGTGTGCGACCGCCCGGCCGTGGTTGCCTGCGCTGGCGGCGACCAGCATCCGTACGTCGGGGTTCTCGCGCAACGTCTGCTCGACCGCCCAGCTGGCGCCGAGCACCTTGAACGCCGGCAGGCCGAGCCGGCCGGACTCGTCCTTCAGACCGGCGACGGCGATCCGCGTCTCGGCGGCCAGCCAGGGGAGGTCGTGCACCGGCGTCGGCTCGTACTCCTCCAGCCCGGCATGGAAGCCGGCGGCGTCGGTGCTGGGCGCGGGTACGACCTCGGGCCGCACGCCGTGGTTGGTGTACACGCGGCGGCTCACGGGACTCGGAGCCCGAGCCGCTCCTCGATCTCGGCCCGGCGCGGCATCGCCGGCTGGCAGCCAGGGCGCTCGACGCTGACCGCGGCGGCGGCCATGCCGAACCGCACGGCGTCCTCGAGCGGCCGTCCCTCGGCCAGCGCGGCGGCCAGCGCGCCGGTCAGCGCGTCGCCGGCGCCGGTCGTGTCGACGGTCTCCGCGGCGAACGCCGGCAGCTCCGGCCCATCGGGCAGCACGCGCGCGCCGCGCTTGCCGAGCGTGAGAACCACCGCGGGCGGACGCCGAGCGCCGAGTGCGTCGAGCTCCGTCTCGTTGACCACGGCGACATCGAACCGCTCGATCAGCTGGGAAGGGATGCGGCCCGCCGGCGCGGGGTTGACGACCGCCAGCGCGCCGGTCGCACGCGCGGTCTCGAGCGTCGCCGCCACCGCCTCGGGCGTCGTCTCGGCCTGGGTCAGCCACACGTCGGCCTGTGCGCCGGAGGGCGGCCCGGAGGCCCGCGTGTTCGCGCCGTAGACGGCGACGATCACGTTCTCGCCGCCGTCCTCCACCAGGATCATCGCCACGCCGGTCGGCTCGTCGACGCGCCGCAGGCCGGTGACGTCGATGCCGTCCTCCGACAGCGCCGCGGCCACCTGGTCGCCGAACCCATCGCGCCCGCAGGCACCGGCGAACGACACCTGCGCGCCGGCGCGGACGGCGGCCACCGCCTGGTTCGCACCCTTTCCTCCCGGCGCGTAGGCGAGGCGGGTGCCGGCGATCGTCTCGCCGGGCAACGGCAGCCGGTCGACGTAGCCGAAGACGTCCATGTTGACGGAGCCGCAGACGCCGACGCGGCCGCCGCTCACGCCCACCACATCTCGGCTTGATCCGAGTCCTTCAGCATGATCGAGCTGAGGAAGGCGACGGCCTTCTCCAGTCCCTCGTCCACCGACACCAGGCCGTCCTCGTGCTCGATGCTCATCACGTGGTCGTAGCCGACCATGCGCAGCGCGCTGACCATGTCCCGCCACACCTTCTCGCCCTGGCCGTACCCGACAGTGCGGAACGTCCAGGCCCGCTCCAGGAACCGCGTGTAGTCCTTGGTGTCGATCACGCCGTTGCGCACCACGTTGCCGCGGTCGACGTACGTGTCCTTCGCGTGGACGTGGAACAGCGCGCCGGCCGCACCCAGCTCCTTGATCGCCTCGACCGGGTCGGCCTGCTGCCAGAACAGGTGGCTGGGGTCGAAGTTCGCGCCGATCTCCGGCCCGGCGGCGTCGCGCAGGCGAAACAGCGACTCGTTGTTGTAGACCACGAACCCGGGGTGCATCTCGAGGGCGATCCTGACGCCGGCCGAGCGGGCGAACGCCGCCTCGTCCGACCAGTAGGGGATCACCTTCTCCGTCCACTGCCATTCGAGGATGTCGCTGTACTCGGGCGGCCATGGCGACGTCACCCAGTTCGGGTGGACGGCGCCGTCGTGGTCGCCGGGGCAGCCGGAGAAGGCGTTGACCACCGACACCTCGAGCAACCCGGCGAGCTGCGCCGTCTTGCGCCACGTCTCGTGGGCCGTGCGCGCCACCGCCGCGTCCGGGTGGAGCGGGTTCGCGTGCTGGCTGAGCGCGCTGATCACCATGCCGCGGCTCTCGATCGCCCGGCGCAGCGCCCGCACCTTGGACTCGTCGGCGAGCAGCTCGTCCGGATCGCAGTGCGCGGTGCCGGGGTGGCCGCCGGTGCCCAGCTCGACCGCCTGCACGCCCAAGCCGGCCAGCCGGTCGAGCACCTCCTCGAACGGCGTGCCGCTGTACAGCACGGTGAAGACCCCGAGTCTCACGTGGAGCGCTGATCCTACCGCCTGGTCGATACTGCGGAAGGGATGCGGATCATGCAGGTGATCGCGGTGATGGGCCAGGGCGGCGCCGAGCGGATGGCGCTGCAGCTCGCGACCGACGGGGCTCGCCATGGCGAGCCGGCCGCGATTGCCGCCGAGCCGGGCGACTGGGCGGATCGCGTGGCGGGCTCGGGCGCCCAGTTCTATCCGGTGCCGCTGCTCAGGCGGTCGCCGCTGACGGTCGTCGAGGGCGTGCGTGCGCTACGCGGCGCGGTCAACCGGTTCCGGCCGGACATCGTCCACACGCACAACGTGGTCGTCACCGTGGGCATGCGCGGAGCGCTGACCACCGTGCGCGGCCGGCCGCGCATGCTGACGACGTTCCACGGCACGTCGCCTGAGCGCTACCGTCGTGCCGCGCTGCTGCTGCGCGGCACGACGCCGCACATCGTCGCCTGCAGCGCCAGCGTCGGCCGTAACCTGGCCGAGGCCGGATACCCGGCCGCCAGAATCGAGGTGATCCCCAACGGCGCCCGCATGGAGCCGGCCACGCCGGAGCGGATCGACGCCGCCCGTGAGCGCTACGGCCTGACGGCGCAGCGCACGGTGGTCGGCGTCGGCCGGCTGGTGCCGCAGAAGGCATGGCACCTGCTGATCGAGGCGGCGGAGTCGATCGAGGGCGCCGACATCGTGGTCGCGGGAACCGGCGAGCTCCACGAGGAGCTGGCCGCACAGGCCGCCGCACGTGGTGGGCGGGTGCGGTTTCTGGGGCCGGTGGACGACGTCGCCGCGGTGCTGGCGTGCGCCGACTGCTTCGTCTCGACGTCGCGCTGGGAGGGGCTGCCGCTGACGCTGCTGGAGGCGCTCTCGCTGGGCGTGCCGGCCGTCTCGACCGCCGTCGACGGCGTGGCCGACGTGATCACGGAGGACGCGGCGGTGCTGGTGCCGCCCGGCGACCCGGCGGCGGTCGCCCGCGAGGTGCAGGGCGTGCTTGACGATCCCGCCCACGCCGCGCAGCTGTCGGCTGCCGCCAGCCTGCTGGCCGCGAACTGGGCGCCCGAGCTGATGATCGAGCGCTACCGGGACGCGTACCGGCGGCTCATCGGCCGGTAGCCACCCGCCAGCGCGCCCACATCGCGTCGTCGACCGGCAGGCGGTCGGTGCGCCGGCGGGTCAGTCGGCGGACGCTGAGGTGCGCGTGGTCGGGCACGAAGCCGACCGCGGCGCAGCCGCGCAGCGACGGCACGTTGTCGTCCGCCACGTACGTCAGCGCGGATGCGTAGCCCTCGTCGCGGGCGATGGCCAGCAGCTGCCACATGCCGTCGCCCATCGCCTTCTTGCCGCGGAACTCGGTGAACGTGTACGCGCCCTCCAGCATCACCTCATCCTCGCCCAGCGGCTCGTAGGTGTCGGGCACGCAGTCGTCCATCCACGCCATCTCCGGCGGGCGGATCAGCCACTGGCAGTAGATCGGCCGCCCGCGCGACGTCTCGGCGACGTAGAGGGTGGTCACGCCGTGCAGGCGGAAGCGCTCGCGGAGCAGCAGCTGCTTGAGGTCGGACGAGGCGGCGTGCTCGCGCTCCATCTCGAAGCCGTGGAACGAGAGCAGCTCGGCCGGGCGCATCTCGAGCTCGAGGCGCGCAGGTTTCCGTTCGGGCAACGCCGACAGGTCGCAGCGCAGGCCCAGGTAGCAGCGTTCCCCCCAGGCCTGCTCGGCGATCTCGTGCGCCGTCACCCGCGGGTCGGCATGCGTGACCAGATCGACGGCGGTCCTGATGTTCTCGCTGCTAATCGACGACATTGCTCATCTCCCGGTATCTCGTACCAGAGCGTCCGTACCCCGGGTGGTGGCCGCCATCACTTCGAGTCGAGTACGGTGACGCTCCGGACGCGAACGAAAGGAACGGCGGCGATGCAGCTGGGTATGGTGGGACTCGGGCGGATGGGCGCGAACCTCGTGCGCCGGCTGATGCGCGACGGGCACGAGTGCGTCGTGTTCGACGTCAATCCCGACGCTGTCAAGGCGCTCGAGCAGGAGGGCGCGAAGGGCGCCTCCTCCATGGACGAGTTTACTGCCATGTTGGACAAGCCGCGGGCGGCGTGGGTGATGGTGCCGGCCGGCGACATCACCGAGAGCTCCGTACGCGAGCTGGCCTCGCGGATGGAGGCGGACGACGTGATCATCGACGGCGGCAACTCGTCCTACCGCGACGACATCCGGCGGGCCGGTGAGCTGCGGGAGCAGGGCATCCACTACGTCGACGTCGGCACGTCGGGCGGGGTCTACGGCCTGGAGCGCGGTTTCTGCCTGATGATCGGCGCCGAGGACGCGGTGTTCGCGCGGCTGGAGCCGCTCTTCGCGACGATCGCGCCGGGGCTGGGCGACATCGAGCGAACCCTCGGGCGCAGCGGCGACCCGACGCCCGAGGAGCTCGGCTATCTGCACTGCGGGCCGAACGGTGCCGGCCACTTCGTGAAGATGGTGCACAACGGCATCGAGTACGGGCTGATGGCGGCGTACGCCGAGGGGCTGAACGTTCTCAAGCATGCCAACGCCGGCAAGCACCCGCGTGATGCGGACGCCGAGACTGCGCCGCTCGAGCATCCGGAGCTCTACATGTACGACATCGACGTCGCGGCGGTCGCCGAGGTCTGGCGGCGGGGCAGCGTCGTTGCTTCCTGGCTGCTCGACCTGACGGCCATCGCGCTCCACGAGTCCCCCGAGCTCGACGATTTCGGCGGCCGCGTGTCGGATTCCGGTGAGGGCCGGTGGACGGCCATCGCCGCCATCGACGAGGGCGTGCCGGCGCCGGTGCTGCTGACGGCGCTGACCTCCCGTTTCGAGTCGCAGGGCAGCGGGCAGTTCGCGAACAAGGTGTTGTCGGCCATGCGCAAGGAGTTCGGCGGCCATGCGGAGAAGCCGTCGTGAGCACCGACCTCGAGGTCGTGGCCGATCCGGCTGCCGTCGCGCAGCGCGGGGCGGAGGTGATCGCCGACCGCGCGTGCAGCGCGGTGGACGATCGGGGTGCGTTCTCGCTCGCCGTCAGCGGCGGCCACACTCCGGTTGCGATGTTCGCGGCGCTGGGCGATCTCGACCTGCCGTGGGACGCGATCTCGATCTACCAGGTCGACGAGCGGATCGCACCCCCGGGCGACGACGACCGCAATCTGACTCAGCTGATGGCCAGCCTGCCGGAGCCCGCACGCCGGCGGGTCAACCCGATGCCGGTCGAGGCGGCCGAGGTGGCGGCCGCTGCGGCGGAGTACGCCGCGGCGCTGCCGGCGCTCGACCTCGTGCATCTGGGTATCGGTGACGACGGGCACACGGCGTCGCTGGTGCCTGGCGACCCGGTGCTGGACGTCGCCGACCGGGCCGTGGCCGTGACCGGCGAGTACCGCGGGAGGCGGCGGATGACGCTCACCTACCCGCCGATCGACGCAGCGGCCGAGGTGCTGTGGATCGTCGCCGGCGCGTCCAAGCGCGATCCGGTGGCCAAGCTACTGGCGCACGATCCGTCGGTGCCCGCCGGCCGGGTCGCCGCGGAGCGGATGCTGGTGCTGGCCGACCGGGCGGCCGCGGGCTGAGGCAGTGGCAGTCGACGGGCACGCGATCGAGGCCGACGGGCTGGTAAAGACGTACGGCAAGGACGTCCGCGCGCTCGACGGACTGGGCTTCGCGGTGCCGACGGGCACGGTCTTCGGGCTGCTGGGCCCGAACGGCGCCGGCAAGTCGACGGCCGTCAAGATCCTGACCACGCTGGCGCGCGCCGACTCCGGCACCGCCCGCGTCGCCGGCCTCGACGTCAACCGGCATGCGGCCGATGTGCGCCGCCGGATCGGCGTCGTCGCGCAGAGGTCGGGTGTCGACCGCGAGCTGACGGGCCGCGAGAACCTGACGCTGCAGGGCAACCTCTATGGGCGCCGGGGCAAGGGCCTGGCCGATCGCGTCGGCCGGCTGCTCGAGAGCTTCGGCCTGGCGGACGCCGCGGATCGCATCGCCCGCGGCTACTCCGGCGGCATGCAGCGACGGCTGGACATCGCCAATGCGCTCGTCCACGACCCCGAGGTGCTGTTCCTGGACGAGCCGACCACCGGCCTCGACCCTGAGGTGCGCGCTGGGATGTGGCGCGAGATCGCCCGCCTGACCGAAGAGCAGGGCCTGACCATTCTGCTGACAACGCACTACCTTGAGGAGGCCGACCAGCTGGCGTCGAATCTGGCGATCGTCGACCGCGGCAAGGTGGTGGCGTCGGGGACGCCGGAGGAACTGAAGGGCGAGCTCGAGGGCGACGCGGTGATCGTCGAGCTGGCGTCCGTGCCGGGCGAAGGCGCTGCGGAGTCCGCCGTTTCCGGCGTGCCCGGCGTGCGCGAGGTGCTGGCCGAGGGGCGCGGCGTTCGCGCGCGGGTCAACGAAGGTGCGACCGCCGTTCCCGTGATTCTGGCGGCGCTGGAGTCGGGCGGGATGTCCGTCGCCTCGGTGAAGGTGTCGCGGCCGTCGCTTGACGACGTCTACCTGCGGCACACCGGCCGCGCGTTCTCGGACGCCGACGAGGAGGGCGTGCGGTGACCGCGCTGCGCGAGGCCGGCTACATCATGGGCCGCGAGCTGCGATCGCTGCTCCGCCAGCCGTGGTGGATCGCGATCACGCTGGTGCAGCCGATCATCTGGCTCCTGCTGTACGGCGCGCTGTTCAAGAGGGTCGTCGAGATCCCGGGCTTCCAGGCGACGTCCTACATCCAGTTCCTGACGCCCGGCGTCGTGATCATGACCGCGCTGTTCTCGGCCGGCTGGGGCGGGATGGGGATGATCGAGGACATCAACCGCGGCGTGGTCGACCGCTTCCTGGTGTCGCCCGCGCGCCGCAGCTCGATGATCGCGGGGCGGCTGCTGCAGGCGATGCTCGTCATCCTCATCCAGTCGGTGATCATCATCGTGCTGGCGTGGATCGTCGGCGCCCGCTTCCCCAACGGCATCGCGGGGATCGTGGTGCTGATCGCGGTGGCCGCGCTGCTGGGCGCATCGTTCGGTGCGCTGTCGAACGGCCTCGCGCTTCTGGCCCGGCGTGAGGAGACGCTGATCGCGGTGATGAACTTTCTCCTGCTGCCGCTGACGTTCCTGTCGGCGGCGTTCATGCAGCAGAGCCTGATGCCGAGCTGGATGCAGTCGGTCGCCGAGGTCAACCCGGTCAACTGGGCGGTGCAGGCGGGGCGCGAGGCGTCGCTCGGCGGCACCGACTGGAGCATGGTGGCCGGCCGGATCGGCCTGCTCGCGGTGCTGCTCGCCATCTGCTCGGCCTTCGCCACCAGGGCGTTCCGCTCGTATCAGCGCTCGGTGTAAAACGCGTCAGACCCCCGTTCTTTCTTAAAGCTCCGTGGAGCTGCCCGGCGACAGCACTCGCACGTCGACTTCGGGCGCCACCTCGGCCGCATGGCGGAGGAACTCCTCCGGCGGCCGGTCGCTGTGGCCGGCGGCGTCGCGGCCGGAGGTCATCGGCGCCAGGGTGCCCCAGTGGATGGGGATCGCGACGCGGGGGCGCAGCCGGACGAGCGCCTCGGCGGCGGTCGCCGGGCTGAGGTGCCCCTCCGGCAGCCGCGGGCCCCAGCCCCAGATCGGCAGCAGCGCGAGGTCGAGGCCGCCGTCGCCGATCTCGCGCATGCCGGCGAACAGATCGGTGTCGCCTGCGAAGAAGACGGTACGGCTGCCGGCGATGTGGTAGCCGAGACACGGAGCCGTCGTCCCAAATGGCAACCGGTCGCCCTCGTGCTCGGCGTGGGTTGCGGTCACCGTCACCGTGCCGATCCGCAGATCGGCACCCTCGTCGATCTCGATCACATGCCGGAACTTCTTGCGCCGCATCAGCGGCCCGGCGCCGCGAGGGACGACCATCGGCATCTCCTCACCCAGCTTCGCCAGCGAGGGCGGGTCGAGGTGATCCATGTGCGCGTGCGAGACCAGCACCGTGTCGACGCCGCGTAGCGCGTCCGCCGGCACGGCCCCGCGACGGCGGAGATGGGCGACGCGGCCGCGGAGGACGGGGTCGGTCAGCAGTCGCACCCCGTCCATGTCGATCAGCACCGTGGCGTGGCCGACGTAGGTGATCCGCATCGGCCACAGCCTAGAGCCGTTGCCTATGCGGAGGCCTCGGCCTTCTCCTCCGGCTTCGCCGGCTCCACCCGTCGCCACACCGCGCGGCCGACGAGGAACGCGATCCCCGCAAGGATCGCCAGCGGCAGCACCAGGCCGGCGCCGGCGATCACCGTCGTCACCACGTCCAGCGAGTAGCTGCCCGCGTCCCGGAACGCCTGGCCGATCGCGTTCGGCTCGGAGGGCGCCGCGGGAGCCGCGCCGGTCTGGGCCAGCGTCAGCGTGATCGTCGACATCGCCGCCTGGTCGCGCAGGTAGCGCGCGCGGCCCTCGAGCTGCTCGATCGCGCCCTGGACGTCGGAGAGCTGGCCCTCGACGCGGATCGTGTCCGTGACCGTCGTCGCCTGGTCCATCAGCCGCAGCAGCACCTTCTCCTGTGCCTGCAGGTTCGTCAGCCGGGCGGTGAGGTCGATGTACTCGGGGGTCACGTCCTGGCCGTTGACCGACCGGCTGGTCACCTTGCCGTTCCCCAGGTGCTCGACGTCGTCGACCACACCGGCGAACCGGTCGGCGGGCACGCGCAGCACGATGTGGCCGGTGCGGTGCTTGTCGCCGGCGATCTCGCTGGATACGACGTAGCCGCCGGCGTTCGCGGCGAGCGTGTTGGCCTCGCCGACGATGCCGCCGAACGCGTCGTGGGAGATCTGCAGCGTCAGTGTCCCGGTCTTGACGATCAGCGTGGGAAATGGGTTGCCGGCCGGTTGGTGCTCCGCCGTCTTCACCGCCTGGGAGCCGGTCGCCGCCCCGAACGCCAGGCTGGTGCCGTCGCCAGACGGCTGTGCGGCCGCCGGCACCTTCGCCGTGCTGTCGGCCACGCTACCGCCGCTACCGCCCGTCGACGAGCTCGATGCCTCCCCGGAGCATCCTGCCACCGCGCAGGCCACCACCAGGGCCGCGGCCATCCCCGCCATCCATGTCCCTCGAGCGCGCATTGCCTCCTCCGATCATGGGTTCGCAGAAGGTCGGACGGCCCGCTCGTGGAAACGGTTCCCGTGTTACCGAACTCGCCGATCGGAGCGTAGACTTCGCCCATGGACCACCCCGAGACCTTGCCCGAGAAGGCGACCGTGCCCAACCGCCAGCAGCGCGGTCAGGCCGAGGCGGCCGAGCTCAGGGAGGGCTGGCGAAGGCTTGGCCGGGCGGCGACGATCGTCGCCATCATCACGAGCCCCGCGGTGTTCGTCTGGTTCGACTCGGTGCTCGGCTGGTCGGCGCTGGCGTCGCTGGCCGCCGCCATCGTGACCGTGATCATCTTCCGCGGGTTCTTCGACGTGGTGACGCGCTGGATGATCCCGTGGCCGAGCACATTCGGCATCGCCGATCCGGACACGCTGCAGAACGAGGTCGTCGCCCGCCGCCGCCTGTGGTGGTGGCGCAGCTTCTTCAAGCTGTGGGTGTGGCTGATCCTGATCGGGATCGGGGTCTACCTGGTCGGCAGCCTGATCTGGGGCGCACTGGGCACGCAGACCCAGTCCTACCTGCTGGCATCGCTGCCGTCGTACGCCATATCGCTGCCGATGCTCTTCCTGGTCAACATCCTGATCCTGTTCGGCCCGTTCCTGGCGATGTCGATCAGTCAGATCAAGGCCTACGAGCCAGGCGATGCCGACTGGGGCGTCCGGCTGGACGACGTGCGCGGCCAGGCCGAGGCCAAGGAGGAGGTGCGGCGCGTCGTGTCGCTGTGGGAGTCCGGCGACCAGTTCGAGCAGGCGGGCGGCAAGCGCGAGCGCGGCCTGTTGATGCTGGGCGCGCCGGGCACGGGCAAGACGATGCTGTCCAAGGCCGTCGCCACCGGTTTCAACTGCCCCTTCGTCTCGATCCCCGGGTCGGGCTTCGCCGGGATGTTCATCGGGATGGACATCCTCACCGTGCGCTACATGGCGTGGAAGGCCAAGCGCCTTGCGCGCAAGTGGGGCGGCCAGTGCATCGTCTTCATCGACGAGATCGATGCCGTCGGCCAGCGCCGCTCCTCTCTGGGCACGAGCATGACCGCGGATCCGGTTGGCGTCCCCAGCATCCACGACTTCTGCTTTTACGGCCCCGACGGCGCGCTGACGTCCAGCGGCGATCTGGTGATCGAGACCCGTGAATGGCGCGACCGGCTGTTCGCGATGCGCGCGGAGCGCGAGCACGCGACATCGGCCGCGTTCATGGCGCGGGTCGCCGGGACGGTCGACCGGATCGTCGCGCCGGGTGGCATGTTCGGCCAGGGCAGCGGGGCGCTCAACTCGTTGCTCGTCGTGATGGACGGCATCGGCGGCCCGCCGTTCTGGCGGCGGTTTTGGGTGAACCGGCTGAACACCTGGATGGACGCCAGCTACATCGTCCCGCAGCGGATCGGCAGCACGCCGCTGCGCTTGAAGCGGCCGAAGCCGGCCAACGAGCAGATCTACTTCATCGGTGCCTGCAACGCGCCCATCGAATCGCTCGATCCGGCGCTGACGCGACCAGGCCGCATGGGCCGCCACGTCTGGTTCCGCACGCCGACCAAGGACGACCGCCAGGACATCTTCGACCTGTACCTGGGCAAGGTCGCTCACGAGGCCGAGCTCGACGAGGCGCGGCGGCGTGACGAGCTGGCGCGGATCACCAACGGCTACTCCCCGGCGATGATCGAGCAGGTCTGCTCGATGGCGCTGACCGTCGCCCACCACGAGGGCCGGCCCGAGTTCGGGTGGTTCGACCTGGTCGAGGCGATGACGACGATCGAGTCGGGCACCGCCGTCAACGTGGAGTACGTGCCGGACGAGACGAGGGCCGTGGCCATCCACGAGGCCGGCCACGCCGTCACCAGCCACGTGTACGCCGACCGGCTGGAGGCCACGCGGCTGACGATCCGGATGCGCGGCTCGGCGCTTGGCCACTACTACGCGCTGGAGAAGGAGGAGCGGTTCAGCTCGTGGCGCCACGAGCAGGTCGCCCTGCTGATCCAGACGCTGGGGGCGATGGCCGCCGAACACGTATTCTACGGAGAGAACTCCGTCGGCGTCGGCGGCGACGTGCAGATGGTGACGACGCGTGCGGCGCTGATGGTGGGCGCGTCTGCGATGGCGCCGGAGCAGCCAGATCTGGACGGTGTCATGCTGGACGACGACCACGCCGAAGAGCTCCGCAAGAAGATCATGAAGCGCTACGAGACGATCGGCACCCGGATCATGCAGCGCGCCAGCGGCGGCACGCCGTTCACCGCCGATCCGATCTCCCGCGTGCTGGGCGACCCCGGCAAGAAGCGGATGGTCGCGGAGCTGCTGGGGCAGGCCTACGTTGCCGCCTACGCCACGATCATCGAGAACCGCGACGCGGTCGAGAAGATCGCCGGTGTGCTGGTCGAGCGCAAGGAGATCTACGGCGACGAGGTGCTGAGCCTGCTGGACGAGTGCAACCTCCAGAAGCCCGCCTTCGACGAGCTCGACGAGACCTCCTGGCCGAAGGTCTAGCGCGATGATCGAGCCGAAGCCCTACAACCGCCGGTTCACCCTCGTCTACTTCGCGCTGGCCGCCGTCGTCGGCGCTGCGGTCGCGATCTTCGTGGGCATCTCGCTGACGAACTCCAGATCGTCCTCGAGCTCGGGCAGCCTCTCCGGGGCGCCGGCGATCAGCGGCTGGTCGGCCTGGCGGCCGTCGAGCAGCGGCCTGCCGGCGATCCAGGAGATCGCCAACTACGTCAGCGCCAAGTACCGGCGCACCGCGAAGGACCAGCTGGTGGTCGTCCAGGGCAACCTGCCGTACGTGGCCGAGCAGCTGGGCGCGACCGGCACGCCGTCCGTGACCAAGGCGCCGATCAGCTCGATCGCGGTACCGGTGCTCCAGAACGGCCAGCTGGCCTACGCCGTCGACAACCGCACGGCGATCGAGTACCAGATGTGCGGCACCGGGCCGGGCTGCACGATCCCCGGCACCGCCAGCAACGACCGCGGCCTGCTGCTGCAGCGTGAGGCGCTCGAGCTGGCGCTCTACACCTTCCAGTACGTGCCGGTGGACGTCGTCGTGGCGCTGTACCCGCCCGCGCCCGGCGAGCCGCCGAAGTACGCCCTGTACTTCACCCGGGCGGACTTCGAGAAGCAGCTGTCCGAGCCGTTGGCGGACACGCTGGCGAACAGGCCGGCCCTGCTGCCCGGCGGGATGCCGGCGACCGACGTGAAGTCGGTGCGCGCGCTCGTCCAGCCGCGGGTGTTCGGCTACCGCTACTCGCTGCAGCTGGACGGCACAGCCCAGATCGTCCTCACGCAGCCGGGCACGACCGAGGCGACGATCGCGCCCACCGCCGGCGGGTGAGGACAGGGGCGGAGCGGCGTAACGCGCTGCGCCGCGCCAAGGCCAGGCTGGACACGCTGCAGCTGTACCCACGGCCGGTGCGGATCGGCCACGTCCGCGTCGTGATCGCCCCCTGGGCCTTCCGCTGGGTGCCGCCGCTGCGCCGGTTCGACGGCTACGCCACGCACCTGGTGATCCTGATGCGCCGGTCCGACCCCGACGACGACCTGCTGACGCACGAGCTCTGCCACGTCTGGCAGATGCAGCATCACCCGATCAGGATGCCGCTGTCATATGTGCTGACCGGCTACGCCCGGAACCGGTACGAAGCGGAAGCGCGCCGTGCCGTCGACCTGACTCGATGACGGCGTCGACGCCGGCCCGCGTCGGCCCGCAGACGAACAGCACCTCGGTGTTGCGCAGGTGGGAAACGGTACCGACGCGCTCGCCCTGTGGGTTGTGGATGCCGATGGTCGCGCCGACGTAGCGGCGCGAGCCGATCGCGACGGCGCCGACCCGGCCCCGTTCGGCCAGCAGCCGGCCGACCTCCTCGAGGTCGTGAAAGCTCTCGTCGGAGAACGAGAGCAGGATCCACGTCGACGCGGTACGCGCGATCAGATCGGCCAGCGCGCCACCGGCCGCCCGACGGGAGTTGTAGGCGGACTTGGTCGTGCGGCAGTCGACGCGCTTGCAGGCGACGCCGTAGTGGTCGGGGGCATCCCCCCGGTGCAGGGTCTCCCAGACGTGGTAGTTCGCGAAGTAGGAGTGCTGGTTGTACGGCGGGTCGAGGTACGCGACGTCGATGCCGTCGAGCTCGCCCGCCAGCTGGTTGGCGTCGCGCCGCACCGCGGTGCCCGGCGGTCCGGCCACCTGAGCCGGCTCGCGCAGCTCGAGCGGCTGCAGCGCCCGGGGCGCCCATCGCTTGAGGTAGGCCATCTGGACGCCGACCGTCGAGTCAACGCGGTCGGCCGCCTCGATCAGGCTCGTCAGAAGCAGCCCGCGTTCCGACCGGTCGAGGTCGAGCTGGTCGACGGCGGCCCTCGCGCCGTCGACCCGCATCCCGTTGTCGGGGTGGACATAGCGGGCGGCCTCGCAGAACGTGCGGGTGAAGTACCCCCGGCGCGGAGGCGCGGCGCGCAGGACAGCGAGCAGCTCCGCCAGCCGCCGGCGATCGCTCTCCTCCAGGTAGGCGATGCCGAAGTCCTCGCTGTAGGCGGCGGTGTCGCTGGAGAGCACGGTGATACCGCGCCGCCGCAGCTCCTGGCCGATGCGGGTCGTGCCGGCGAACAGGTCGGCGGCGCTGCGCGCCTGCAACGCCTGCGCGGCGTCGCCGATCATCGGCGCCAGCAGCCGCTTCGAGCCCAGGTACTTGATCACGGAGGGGACGGTACGGGCGGCTGCGGACGGCGGTGTAACCATTTCGCGACCCGTGCGTGGTGAAGGGTGAAGGACATCATCCACGACGAGAGGTGAACACACCATGAAGCTCCGAAATCCCCTAATTGCCGTCGCCCTCGGCACCGCGCTGGCGGCCGGCGGCGGCGCCGCGGCCATGGCAGCGAACGGCGCCGACGACACCGCCGGGACGACCGGCGCCACCAGCACCACGGCGGCGGCCTCGACCGACCGCCACCGCGAGGCCGAGCCCGAGCGGCACGGCGCCACCGAGGTTCGCCACCACGAGGCCGAGCCCGGCGACGACCACGGCCGCAACCGCGGCGGCGACGACGGCCGCAACCATGCCGAGGACGGGCCGCATCATCACCGTGGCGGACATCACCACGGCGAGGCTGAGCCGGGCGACGATCACGGCGGGAACTCCGGCCCCGGCGGCGGCAACTCTGGCCCCGGCGGTGGTGACGACGGCCACGGTTCCGATGGTTGAGGGTGGCGCGGGCTGAGTCT
This sequence comes from uncultured Actinomycetes bacterium, assembly GCA_963809205.1. Lineage (GTDB taxonomy): Bacteria > Actinomycetota > Thermoleophilia > Gaiellales > JAICJC01 > DATLLN01. The sequence goes on from CAWEIS010000004.1 coordinate 235,405, forward strand.
CACGTCAATACTGCCGCTGTGGGGATCACCGCCGTCACGCCCGGCACGTCGAGCGACCTCGACGGGCTCTACCGCGAGCTCCAGCCCGAGCTGGTGCGCTATGCGGAGGGCATGCTCGGCAACCGGGCGGACGCCGAAGAGGCCGTCCAGGACGCGTTCCTGGCCGCGACCCGGGTCAGCGCCAACGGCGCTCCCGGGTTCGCGGAGGCCCGCCCCTGGCTGTACCGAGTCACGCGAAATGCATCGATCGACCGCATCCGCCGCCGCAAGCTGTCCGTGGCAATCGAGGACGTTGCCGAAACGCAGCCGTCCGAGGACGTCTCCCTGCAGCACGCCGCGGAGCTGTCCGTCGACCTCGAGGTGCTTCGCATCGGCCTCGACCGGCTCGGCGAGCAGCAGCGGTCTGCCCTCGTCCTGCGCGAGCTCTCGGGTCTCGCCTACGCGGACATCGCCGAGGTGCTTGGTGTGAGCGAGTCCAACGTCAAGGTGCTGATCTTCCGCGCCCGCAAGAGCCTCCAGGCGCTGGCGGACGCCGCCGACCTGGATTGCGACGACGCGCAGCTTGCGCTGTCCGCCCGCCACGACGGCGAGTGCGGCCGGGGCGAGGGTGCGCGTGCGCGCCTCCACGCGGCGACCTGCCGCAGCTGCCGCCGGTTCGAACGGGCGATCAGCACGCAGGCCACCGGGCTGGCCGCCCTGTTCCCGCTGGCCGCCGTCGGCCTCAAGACCGGCGGCACGTTGGGCGGCCTGTTCGGCGCGAAGGCCGCGGCGGTCGCGGCCGCCACCGTCGCGCTTGTGGGCGGCGGGGGCGCGGCCGTCTACGAGGCTGTGCACGCCCAGCACGGAGCGCCGCCTCATCCGGCGACGCCTCAGCACTCTGCGCCGGCGGCGCCGGGCATCGCGCCGATCTCGCGGCCGGAGCACGCGGACGACCACCCGGGTCGCGCCGGCGACGACCGCGGGGGCAACTCCGGTCCCGGCGGCGGAGGCGAGCCCGAGGCGCGCGGCCGACAGGCGGAGGGCGAAGGACCGCGCGGCTTTGACAGCGCGCACGACCTGGCCGAGTCCGGGTCGGGCAAGACGACCTCCGTGTCCGGCTCCGGATCGTCCACCACGACCGATGGCTCAGGCGGCGGCAGCTCCGGGAGCGGCTCGGGCAGCTCCGGCGGTTCGGGGAGCTCGGGCGGGTCCGGCGGCTCGAAGCACGGCGGCGGATCCGACGACGGCTAGCCCCTAGGGCGCCGGCGTCGTCGTGCCGGACTGCGACTGCGACGCCTTGGCCAGCGGCTCCAGCTGCTTGACCAGCTTCTGCAGCTGGGCCTTGTCCGGCGCGTCGGGCTCGAGCTTGAGGATCTTCTTGACCGCCGCCACAGCGGTGGGGTAGTCCTGCGCGTTCAGGGCGTCCTGCGCCATCGCGCGCCAGTAGGTCGAGTTCGTCGGGTCGAGCTTGAGCACGCGCTTCCACATCGCGATCGCCTGTGACAGCGCCGTCGCCACCTGGGTCTGGTACCCCTGCACCTGCTGCTGCAGCGGCGTCGTCAGGTTGGTGATGATCGGCGAGGGGAGCGACGACGAGAACTTCAGCGTGTTGATGCCGCCGGCCGTCGTTGTGCCCTGCAGGTCCTGCAGCTGCTGCTGGTAGACCGAGCCCTTCTGCGCCGTGTCCTGAGCCGACTGCTCGTAGAGGGCGGCCGCGGAGAGCAGCGCGTCCTGGGCGTTGGGCTTCAGCTGCAGGTACTGCTGGTAGGCGCCCAGCGCCGGCTCGGTCTGACCGTCCGCCTGGTAGGCCTGGGCGAGGGCCAGCCATGCGGCCGCGTTCTGCGGGTTGCTGCGCACCTTGTCGTTGAGGTCGTTGATGCTGGACGAGCTGCTGCTCGAGTTCAGGAAGTCGAGCGGGTTGAGGCCGCCGGCACCGGAGCCGACGCCCAGGAACACGAAGCCGATCCCGAAGATCAGGGCGAGGAAGATGAAGACGGGCTTCTGGGTGCGGCGGATCTTTTCGAACAGCATGGTTGTGTCAGTCAGGCATCGATCATGCGAGCGCGGACGCTGCTCGCCAGGGTCGTATCGGCGGCGACGCCTCCGGCCCTGAAGCGTATCCGGCCGGCGACCATGGCGAGCGCAACCCGGTCCGGCGCGCCGCCGTAAACGACGGCCGCTTCGGGATCGTCCCACGGCAGGAATGGCGATCCGTTGAGGTCGACGACGATCAGATCCGCCGGGGCCCGCGGCCGCAGCGTCCCCAGGCCGTCGGGCAGGCCGAGCGCCGCGGCACCTTCGCAGGTGGCCATCCGCAGCACGTCGCCCGCGGTCAGCACGTCGGGCCTGGCCGCGCCGGCCCGGGCCAGCAGGATTGCGGCCCGCATCTCGTCCCACATGTCGAGCGTCAGCGCGGAGGCGGGCGAGTCGGTTCCCAGCGCGACCCGCACGCCGGCCTCGCGCAGCGCCGGGACGGGTGCGATGCCGCAGCCCAGCAGGGCGTTCGACCGTGGGCAGTGCACCACCGGCACGCCCAGCTCGGCGAACAGTGCGATGTCGCCGGCGTCCGCCTTGACGGCGTGGATCACGGCAGTGTCCGGGCCCAGGACGTCGCGGAAGTACGCGGCCGGACGCTCGTCCAGGTTGCCCTCCAGCAGGTGGGTCGCGACCGGCATCCCCCGCTCGCGGGCCAGCCCGATCCAGCGTCGGTAATCGTCGAGGTCGACGGTGTACGGGGCGTGAGGCGAGATCCCGGCCGTGATCAGGGAGCGCGGCTCGAGCTCGTCCAGCCGCCGCTCGAGCGGCACGTCGAACACGTCGTGCCGCGAGAACGCCTCCAGATAGACGATCGCGCGCATCCCTTTCTCGGCGGCCGCATCGGCCACGGTGCCCGCGTAGCAGCAGTCGGCGATCGTGGTCACGCCGCCCGCCAGGCTCTCGGCGACGCCGGCCCGGGCCTGCGCCAGGTAGTCGTCGCGGCCGAGCCCATCGCGGCGGCGGATGTGGTCGGCGATCCAGCCGTCGAACGGCCGCCCGTCGCCGAACCCCGACATGCCGGCGTACTCCAGGTGGCTGTGCGCGTTGACCAGGCCGGGCAGGATGGCGCAGCCGTCGAACCGCTGGTCGGGCTCCAGGTCGGCGCTCACCTCGGCGACCTCGGCGCCCTCGACGCGCACGGCGCCGCCTGCGATCGGCGCGCCGTCGACCGGCAGCACCCAGTCAGCGCCGAGGATCATCAGCCGGGCGTCGGCTCAGACTGCGGCGGCGACGCGGGCTTGGGCTCGACCAGCTTGACCAGGAAGTACGACAGGCCGTAGAGGACGAGCAGTGGGATGAACTCGACGATGTAGGAGATCGGGTCGACGCCGGGCAGCAGCATGGCGAGCACGGCCAGCCCGACGATCGAGATGCGCCAGTGCCGCTTCATCATGGCCGAGCTGACGATGCCCAGCCGGCCCAGCGTCATCATCACCATCGGCATCTCGAACACGATGCCCATCGCCAGCAGCGTCAGCAGGACGAACTGGATGTACTCCTTGGCGCGCAGCTGGACGTTGAACTGATCCTGGTTGAAGTTGATCAGGAAGTCGAACGCCGGCGGCACGACGAGATACCAGGCGAAGACCACCCCGAGCAGGAACAGAATCGGCACCGACCACACCATCGGCTTGATGTGCTTGTGGTGCTCCTCCGGGAACGCCGGCAGGATGAAGGCGTAGATCTGGTAGGTCAGCACCGGCAGCGTGATGATCAGCGCCCCGTAGATCGCGATCGAGATCGACGTCATGATCTGGTCGAGGGGGCTGAGCACCAGGAACCCCTCCCAGTGCGGGATCTGGTCGCGGATCGGCTGGCTCAGGAAATGCAGGATCTCGCCCGACTTCCAGAACAACACGCTCATGGCGACGGCAAGCACGGCCAGCACGATGATGATGCGGCTGCGAAGCTCGTCGAGATGATCGACCAGGTCGATCTGCTCTTCCGGCGTCACCCGGCGGGGGACTCTCACGGTGTGTCCCCTACTGGTCGGCGGAGCGCGAGGTCGCCTGCTCGGCGGGAGGCGGCGTGTACGCAGTCTGCGCGGGCGGATCGATCGACGCGGCCGGTGGTTGCGGCGGCGGCTCGGTGTCGTTCCCGGTGACGGAGTCCTTGAACTCGCGGATGCCCTTGCCCAGCGAGCGTCCGACCTCGGGAAGCCGCTTGGGGCCGAGGATCACCAGTGCGATGATCAGGACGATGATGAGCTGGATCGGAGAGACGTCAGGCATGGCTCCCAGCGTAGCAGAGAGTGGATTGGGATTCCCCGTGAGGGGCTACACTGGGGGTGTTCGTCGGACGTTTCTGTCCGGTTCATGAATCCCTTCGAGAGGAATCGTCTCCATATGGCAGATCTCGTCATTCGCGACCTTCATGCGTCGATCGACGGCGCGGAGATCCTGAAGGGCGTGGACCTCGAGCTCTCCCAGGGCGAGGTGCACGCCATCATGGGGCCCAACGGGTCCGGCAAGTCCACGCTGGCGCACGTGCTGATGGGCCACCCCGCGTACGAGGTGACCGGCGGAGAGGTGATCTTCAACGGCGAGGACGTGCTCGAGCTCGAGCCCAACGAGCGCTCGCAGCTCGGCCTGTTCCTCGCGTTCCAGTATCCGGCCGCCATCCCCGGCGTGACCGTGGCGAACTTTCTGCGGATGGCCGTCAACGCGCACCGGCGCGACGACGACGGCACCGAGAACCCGATCCGCATCCCCGAGTTCCGCAAGCTGCTGCAGGAGAGCATGGAGCAGCTCAAGATCGACCGCTCGATGACCAGCCGCTACCTCAACGACGGCTTCTCGGGCGGCGAGAAGAAGCGGATGGAGATGCTGCAGATGGCGATGCTGCGGCCAAAGATTGCGATTCTCGACGAGACCGACTCCGGGCTCGACATCGACGCGCTGCGGATCGTCGCGGACGGCGTCAACAGCCTGGTCGGCCCCGACATGGGAACGCTCGTCATCACCCACTATTCGCGGCTGCTCCGCTACATCAAGCCGCAGCACGTGCACGTGCTGGTCGACGGCCGGATTGTCCGCTCGGGCGGACCCGAGGTGGCCGACGAGCTTGAACGCGATGGCTACACGCCGTACGGCGTGGTCGAGGAGGCGGTCTAGATGGCTGAGCGCACCGAGCTCACCCCCGAGGAGACCCAGGCAACCCAGATCGGCGAGTACAAGTACGGATTCCACGACGACTTCACGCCGGTGTTCCAGACGGAGCGCGGCCTGACGGAGGACATCGTTCGCCAGATCTCCGCGCACAAGTCGGAGCCGGAGTGGATGACGGAGTACAGGGTGAAGAGCCACCGGCACTTCGTCGACCGGCCGATGCCGAAGTGGGGTGCCGATCTCTCGACGATCGACTTCGAGAGCATCTACTACTACATGAAGCCGGTCGACCAGCAGGCCCACTCGTGGGACGACCTGCCCGACGGCATGCGCGAGACGTGGGACAAGCTGGGCATCCCCGAGGCCGAGAAGAAGTATCTGGCCGGCGTCGGCGCGCAGTACGAGTCCGAGGTCGTCTACCACAATCTCCAGGAGGACCTCGCCAAGCAAGGCGTCCTGTTCCTGGACATGGACTCCGCTCTGCGCGAGCACGAGGACGTCGTCCGCAGCTACTTCGGCACGATCATCCCCTACAACGACAACAAGTTCGCCGCGCTGAACTCGGCCGTCTGGTCGGGCGGCTCGTTCATCTACGTCCCCAAGGGCGTCAAGGTGGAGCTGCCGCTGCAGGCCTACTTCCGGATCAACGCCGAGAACATGGGCCAGTTCGAGCGGACGCTGATCATCGTCGACGAGGACGCCTACGTGCACTACGTCGAGGGCTGCACCGCGCCGATCTACTCGAGCGACTCGCTGCACTCGGCCGTGGTCGAGATCCATGTCGCGAAGGGCGGCCGCTGCCGCTACACGACCATCCAGAACTGGTCGAACAACGTCTACAACCTGGTCACCAAGCGGGCGGTCGCCGAGGCCGGTGCGACGATGGAATGGGTCGACGGCAACCTCGGCTCGCAGATCACCATGAAGTACCCGGCCGTCATCCTGAACGGCGAGGGCGCCCACGGCGAGGTGCTCTCGATCGCCTTCGCCGGCAAGCACCAGCACCAGGACGCGGGCGGCAAGATCACGCACGCGGCGCCCAACACCACCTCGGTGATCACCTCGAAGTCGATCTCCAAGGATGGCGGCCGCTCCAGCTACCGCGGCCTGCTGCAGGTCAACAGCGGAGCGGTCGGCTCGAAGTCGAAGGTCGTCTGCGACGCGCTGATCATCGACGACGAGAGCCGCACGGACACCTATCCGTACATCAACATCGACGAGAACGACGTCGACATCGGCCACGAGGCGACCGTCTCCAAGATCGGCGATGAGCAGCTGTTCTACCTGATGAGCCGCGGGCTCTCCGAGGAGGAGGCGTCCGGCATGATCGTCGCCGGGTTCGTCGAGCCGATCACCAAGGAGCTGCCGCTGGAGTACGCGGTCGAGCTCAACCGCCTGATCCAGCTGCAGATGGAGGGATCGGTCGGATGACCCGCACCGTCTCCGAGCCCGCCTGGCTGGCGGGCCGGCGTGAGGCTGCGCGCGAGCGCTACGGGGCGCTCCCCGTTCCGACCAATCGTGAGGAGGCGTGGCGCTTCACGAACCTCCGCGGGTTCGATCCCGACGCGTACGAGGTGCAGCAGCCCGAGCTGGTCCTGAACGAGGCCGACGTGCCGGACGGCGTGTGGTTCGGCAGCATCGCGCGGGCGGTCGAGGAGTGTCCTGAGCTGGTCGAGCGCCACTACGGCACGGTGGTGGCGGACGACGAGAAGTTCGCCGCCGGCAACGCCGCGGCGTGGCGCGACGGCGTGTTCCTGCACGTGCCGGCAGGCGTCGAGGTTGCCGTTCCGCTGCGGGCATCGCTCCAGCTGGCCGACGCCGGGGCGGTGCACTACCGCGCGCTGATCGTGCTCGAGCGCGGCGCGCGGGCCGTGTTCAGCGAGGAGTTCTCGTCCACCGCGGCCGGCTACGTCAACGCCGTGGTCGAGCTGGTGGTCGGGGACGAGGCGCGGCTCGAATACGTGACCACGCAGCGGCACCATCCCGAGGCGCGCCAGTTCGGCACCCATCGGGGGGTCGTCGGGCGTGATGCCGAGCTCGACTGGGTCGCCATCGGCCTGGGAGGCACGCGTGCCAAGTCGCGGATGGAGAGCTACCTGGCCGATCGCGGGGCGCACGTCAAGGTGACCGGCGCGTACTTCCTGCGCGGCACCGAGCACGCGGACTACGACACGACGCAGGAGCATGCGGCGCCGGACACGACCAGCGACCTCTACTTCAAGGGTGTGCTCGACGACCGCGCGCGGTCGGTGTGGCGCGGCGTGATCAGGGTCGACAAGGGCGCGCAGAAGACCGATGCCTACCAGGAGAACCGCAACCTGCTGCTGACGCCGCAGGCGCACGCCGACTCGATCCCCGGCCTGGAGATCAAGGCCAACGACGTGCGCTGCACGCACGGCGCGACGATCGGCCAGATCGACAAGCTCCAGCTCTTCTATCTGACCAGCCGTGGGCTGTCCCGCAGGGAGGCCGAGCAGCTGATCGTGCGCGGCTTCTTCCAGCCCGTGCTCGACCGGATCGGCTCGGACGAGGTGCGCGAGACGCTGGCCGCGGCGATCGATCAACGGCTGCCCTCCGGGTGATGTGACCGAAGCTCAGGCGCTGCTCGAGCGGTCGCTCGTCCCGATCGTGGATGAGGTCGCGCGCCTGCGGCCGGGAGGCGCTCACATCATCGACGTCCACACCCACCTGGGTCTGGACGAGGACGGGATGACGCTCGACCCGGCGGGTCTGATCGAGATGCTCGACCAGGTCGACGCGCAGCAGGCCGTCGTCTTCCCCCTGCACGACCCGGAGCGCTCGCCGGCGTACCGGCTGCCCAACGACCGGGTGCTGGCCTGGGCCTCGGGCAGCGACGGCCGCCTGATCCCCTTCTGCCGCCTCGATCCGGCAGAGGAGCCGGTGGCCGAGGCCGAGCGCTGCCTGGGGCTGGGGGCGCGGGGGATCAAGCTACATCCGCGCGCCCAGGCCTTTGGCCTGGCGGGCCAGGTCGAGCCGATCTTCGCGCTGGCCGAGGAGGCGCGCGTCCCGATCCTGATCCACGCCGGTCGCGGCCTGCCCGACACGTTCGCGGCCGAGCTGGTCGAGGTGGCCAACAAGCATCCCGGGGCCGGGTTGATCATGGCCCACGTCGGCGTCGCCGACCAGGCGGTGATGGGCGACGGCCTGCGCGACCATCCGCGCGCGGTGTTCGACAGCTCGTGGCTTTCGACGATCGACATGCTGTCGCTGTTCACGCGCGTCCCCGCCGAGCGCATCGCCTTCGGCTCCGATCCGCCGTACGGCCGAACGCTGACCGGGTTGTTCCTGCTGCTGCGCACGGCGGCGTGTCTCGGGATCTCGCCCGATGTCCAGCGGCACATGCTGGGCGGCGCGGCGCAGCGGCTGATCGCCGACGAGGAGCTGCTGCCGGTCACCGCTCCGCCGGCACCGCAGCGGCTGCTGGTCGACGCGCGGCTGATCCGGCTGCACACGGGCCTGATGCTGGTGTTCGGCTCCGTGGTCGGCGGCGCGCCGGCGCTGGAGATGCTGGATCTGGCGCGGCGGATCTGCCTCGACCCCGATCCCGGTCCGGCCGGCGCCGCGTTCGACCGGATCGCCCCGCTGCTGGACACCGCGAAGCAGATCCTGGTGTTCGAACCGGAGTTCCCGCGGCGGGCGCTGCTGCCGATCGTCGTCGCCATGGCGATCGCCGCGACCGAGGTATCGCAGGTGCCTGCGCTGCCGTAGGGCGGTTTCGCACCCGGAAGTACACTGCCCGCATGGCAGTCGTCCAAAAGGCCACGCCCCTCGACGCCGAGCGGCTGCGCGCCGACTTCCCGATCTTCGAGCGCCCGGTGCACGGCGACAAGCGGCTCGTGTACCTCGACTCCGCGAACTCCAGCCAGAAGCCGCGGCAGGTGATCGACAAGCTGGTCGACGTCTACGAGACCTCGTACGCGAACGTCCATCGCGGCGTCTACCAGCTGGCGGTCGCGGCCACCGAGCAGCTGGAGGGCGCACGCGACAAGGTCGCGGCGTTCATCAATGCGCCGTCCCGGCACGAGGTGATCTTCGTGCGGCAGGCGACGGAGGGGCTGAACCTCGTCGCCTACGCCTACGGCCGCAAGTTCATCAAGGCCGGCGACGCGATCGTGACCACCGAGATGGAGCACCACTCGAACCTTGTGCCGTGGCAGTTCCTGGCGCAGCAGACCGGCGCGACGCTGCACTACCTGCGGCTGACCGACGACGGCGAGCTCGACCCGGCGTCCCTCGAGCGGCTGAACGACGTGGAGAACATCAAGCTGCTGGCGGTTACCGAGGCGTCGAACTCGCTGGGCACGCTCAACGACGTCCCGGCGCTGGCCTCGTGGGCGCACGAGCGCGGCGCGGTCGTGGTGGTCGACGGCGCCCAGGCGGCGCCCCACCGGCCGGTCGACGTCCAGGCGCTGGGCTGCGACTTCTACGCGATCTCCGGCCACAAGATGTGCGGCCCGGGATCCGGCGCGCTGTGGGGGCGCACAGAGGTGCTGGAGACGATGGATCCGTTCCTGACCGGCGGCGAGATGATCCGCACTGTCGACCTCGACCGGACGACGTGGAACGAGCTGCCGTGGAAGTTCGAGGCGGGCACCCCCTCGATCGCCGAGAACATCGGCCTGGGTGCCGCCGTCGACTACCTGACGTCGGTCGGCATGGAGGCGATCCTGCTGCACGAGAAGGCGCTGACCGCCTATGGCCACGGCCTGTTGTCCGAGATCCCCGGCATCGTCCAGTACGGGCCGGCCCCCGGGCGCCGCGGCGGCATCCTCAGCTTTACCCTCGAGGGCGTCCACCCGCACGACGTCGCCCAGATCCTGGACGCGGACGGCATCTGCGTCCGCGCCGGCCACCATTGCACTCAGCCGGTGATGCGCCGCTACGGGCTCGCGGCGACCAGTCGCGCCAGCGTCTACCTCTACAACACGATGGAGGACCTCGACGCGCTGGCGACGGGCATCGTCCGCGTCAAGAAGACGTTCGGCGTCTGACGTTCAGAGCCAGATGCCACGGATCCCGTGGAATCAACCATCTACACTGAATGAACCACCATGGACGACCTGTATCGCGAGAACATCCTCGACCATTACCGCAGTCCGCGGAACGCCGGTCACATCGATCACCCCAGCGCGACGGCCGAGGGCGTCAACCCGCTGTGCGGTGACGAGCTGGCGATCGAGCTGAAGGTTGAGGACGGCGTGGTCACCGACGTCCGGTACAACGGCCGGGGCTGCGCGATCAGCCAGGCCGCCGCGTCGATGCTCTCCGACCAGATCAAGGGCCGGCCGGTCGCGGAGCTGACCGGAGTCGGCAAGGACGACGTGCTCGAGGAGCTGGGCATCCCGCTGACGCCGATCCGGCTGAAGTGCGCGATGCTCTCGGTCGGCGTGCTCAAGGTCGCGCTGAACGGCCTGACCGGGGAGCCGCTCCCCGAGGAGTGGGCGTCCAGCGACGAGATCCAGTGGAAGTCCGCGTAGCCGCCGAGGGGGAGATCCCCGAAGGCGGAGTGAAGATCGTCCAGTCCGGCTCGCTGTTCCTCGGCGTGTATCTGATCGACGGGTCGTACTACGCGATCGAGGATCGCTGCAGCCACGATGACGGGCCGCTCTGCGAGGGCGGCCGCGAGGGGTTCGAGATCGAGTGCCCCCGCCACGGCGCGCACTTCGACCTGCGCACCGGAGGTGTGTTGTCACTTCCAGCAACGGAAGACGTCGACGTCTATCCGGTCGTCGTCCGTGGCGGCGAGATCTTCGTCGAGGCCTGACGCCCCGCACCTATACTTCGCCACCGTGGACACGTTGTCGGAGGCGACCCAGGAGTACCTCGAGAGCATCTACTGGCTCTACGAGTCGGGCATCGAGCGCACGCAGGCCAACCTGGCCCGCGCGCTGCGGGTGTCGCAGCCCTCCGCCAGCGAGATGCTGAAGCGGCTGACCGACGAGGGCCTGGTCGAGCGTGACGCCCAGAAGCTGATCCAGTTCACGGCGCGCGGCCGCGAGGTCGCCGAGCAGATCGTCGCCCGCCACCGTCTGGTCGAGGCGTACCTGGTGAAGGTGATGGGCATCCCCTGGGACGACGTCCACGAGGAGGCCCACGCGCTGGAGCACTCCATCTCCCCGCGGCTCGAGGCAAAGATGCTGGAGATGATCGGCGAGGTGCACACGTGCCCCCACGGTCATCCGATCGGCGACTACCCTCGCGAGCCGGGCGAGCCGCTGCCGGCGGTGCCGGTGGGCAGCCGGATCATCGTGCTGCGGCTGGAGAACGAGGCCGAGGAGGTGCTGCACTACATGAAGCAGCACGGCGTCGAGCCCGGGCTGAGCTATCTGGTGACCGCGCGGCGGGGCGACGGCGAGGACGCCGAGACCGACCTCGAGCGCGAGGACGGCGAGCTGCTGGTGGTCGCCGACGAGCTCGTCCGAACCGTCTCGGTGCGGGTCGACGAGCGCGGCGACGGGCCGGTGTCCAGCCTGGCCGCATCGGCTGCCGAGCTGCAGCTGATGGGCGAGTCACGCTGGGGCATGTAACCCCAAAGACAACGGGGCGCGCCCAGCCGTTCTCGGCGGACGCGCCCCGTGCGGTTCGGTCGCTTTGGATTCGGTAGCGGCGATTGCTTGCCTGCCACGCCCATCAGAACGTGGCGGCGGCGGTCCCAACGCCGGCTGCAGCGATTCCCCTTGGGTTCAGGGACTCGCCTCTACCTGCGACTACCTCCACTCGCCCGTCTTGGAAGTTCTGACAAGTCGGACCACCTCCTTTCCGCAGTAAATCGATGGTAGCAAGAAGGTGCGGACGGAGCTAGTCCCGGCGCTGAATTTCGTCTACTTCGTGTACGCCTCGACCAGCGAGGCCGGCTCGATCCGCAGGTCCTCGCGCATCCCGGTGAGGTCGCACTCGGTGCCCTCGATCAGCATCTCGATCTGCTCGCGCGTCACCTTGAGGGGCGGCGGGAAGTGGCTGAGCACGGCCGCTTGCGCCTTCATTAACCCGACGGGCACGTGGATCTTGCGGCGTGGCGGACGGCCGGTGATCCGCGCCAGGTCGTCGAGCAGCTCGTTGAACTCGAACACCTGCGGCCCGCCCAGCTCGTAGCGTTTGCCGATCGTCTCCGGCCGCTCCAGCGCGACGACGTACGCACGGGCGACGTCGCCGATCCACACCGGCTGATGGCGGTAGCGGCCGTCGCCGATGACGGCCACGACCGGCGGCCGCAGCAGGCCCTCGAACGTCTTCAGGGCACCGCCGCCCTTGCCGAAGACGAAGCTCGGCTCGTACACGGTCCAGTCGAGGCTGCTCTCCATCACCTCCCGCTTGCCCGCGAGCTTCGTCCGCCAGTACCGCGTGCGGGGGGCGTTGCGTTCGGTGACCCCGGCCGCCGACATGTGCAGCAGCCGCCGGACGCCGGCGCTCTCGGCGGCCGCCACCACGTTGCGAGGGCCCCCGGCGTTCACCGCCTCGAACTCCGCATCGCTGCCGTCCAGGATGGCGACCAGGTTGACGATCGCGTCGACGCCGTGAACGGCCCCCTTCAGCGAGGCCAGGTCGGTGACATCGCCGGACACAGGGGTGACGCCGGCGGGCACCGACGACGTCGAACCGGGGCGGACGAGCCCGCGGGTCTCGTGGCCGGCCTCGGCGACGGCTGCGGCCACCTCACGGCCGACGTAGCCGGTCGCGCCGGTGACCAGCACCTTCATCGCGGGCTCTGGAAGTTCAGGTGGTAGCGGCTGGGCGTCGGCTCCGCCTGGCCCTGATACTTGCTGCCCAGCGCACCCGAGCCGTAGGGGTGGTCGGCCGGCGTGGTCATCGTCATGAAGCTCAGCTGCGCGATCCGCATCCCGGGGTACACGGTGATCGGCAGGTTGGCCATGTTGGCAAGCTCGAGCGTGATGTGGCCGTCGAAGCCGGCGTCGATCACGCCTGCCGTCTGGTGCACGACCAGCCCCAGCCGGCCCAGCGAGCTCTTGCCGTCGAGCGTGGCCACGATGTCGTCGGGCAGGGCGATGCGCTCGCGCACGACACCCAGCACGAACTCGCCCGGATGCAGGATGAACGGCTCGTCCTCGGCGACCGTCACCAGCTCCGTCAGATCCTCCATCGGCTGCTTGACGTCGATGTACGGATAGCGCGAGTTGCGGAAGACGCGGAACTTCTCGCCGACCCGGACGTCGATGCTGCACGGCTGCACCATGGCGTCCTCGAAAGGCTCGACCACGATGCGCCCCGCGGCGATCTCCTCGCGGATCGTGTGGTCGGAGAGCACCATCGGCAGCGGATGATAGTCCGCTGCTATGGTGATCCGGTTTGCCGCATGTTGTCGGCGGGTCGAAAGGGGAGGCGAATGCCAAAGACGATCGAACTGGTGACGGAGCTGCCCGGGCCGAAGTCGCGCGAGGTGCTCCGGCGCAAGGAGCAGGTGATCGTGGATGCCAAGAGCATCTACCTGCCGATCGTCATCGATCGCGCCCACGGGATCGTCGTCCACGACATCGACGGCAACACGTTCCTTGACTGGACCGGCGGCATCGGCTGCCTCAACGTCGGGCACACGAACGAGGCGGTCAGCGCGGCGCTGCACGCTCAGGTCGACCGCTTCCTGCACACAGACTTCACGATGGTGCCCTACGAGTCGTACGTCGAGCTGGCCGAGCGGCTGCTCGCCGTCACGCCCATCTCCGGCCCCAAGAAGGCCGCGTTCTTCAACTCGGGCGCCGAGGCGGTCGAGAACGCCGTCAAGCTGGCGAAGCTCGCCACCGGGCGGTCGGCGGTGATCGCGTTCGAGCGCGCCTTCCACGGCCGCACGCTGATGGCGATGTCGCTGACGTCGAAGCAGCACCCCTACAAGGCGGGGATGGGGCCGTTCGCGCCGGAGATCTACCGCGCGCCCTACCCGTACGCCTACCGCGGCGACGCGATGGACGCCACCCGGGCGGCGCTCGACGAGCTGCGCGAGATGTTCACCACCCACGTCGCCCCCGAGAACGTGGCGGCCATCATCTTCGAGCCGGTGCAGGGCGAGGGCGGATTCATCGTGCCGCCGAAGGAGTGGGTGCAGGGCCTGCGGCAGATCGCCGACGAACACGGCATCGTGCTGATCGCCGACGAGGTGCAGTCGGGGTACGGCCGCACCGGCCGGATGTTCGCAATCGAGCACTTCGGCGTCGAACCGGACATCATCACCGTCGCCAAATCGATCGCCGCCGGGGTGCCCATCTCGGGCGTGCTGGGCCGCGCCGAGATCGTCGACCGCGCGGGCGACAGCACGATCGGCGGCACCTACGTCGGCTCGCCACTCGGCTGCGTGGCCGGCATCGCCGTGCTGGATCAGATCGAGCAGCGCGACCTGCTGGCGCGCGGACGCGCGATCGGCGAGCGGATGCGATCGCGGTTCGAGGCGATGCAGGCGACGTACCCGCAGCTGGGGGACGTGCGCGGCCTGGGACCGATGCTGGCGCTCGAGTTCGTCAAGGATCCGGCGACCAAGGAGCCGGCGCCCGAGCTGGCGACGGCGATCGCCCAGGGCGCGATGCAGCGCGGTCTGATGATCCTCAAGGCAGGGATCCACGGGCAGTGCCTGCGCGTCCTCGTTGCCCTGGTCGCGACCGACGAGCAGATCGACGAGACGCTCGACGTCTTCGAAGAGACGCTGACGGCAACGCTCGGCTCTGCGGCTTCCCCGGCGCCGGTCGCCGGCGCCGCTCGCTGAGCCGATTGCCGGCACTACAGATTCTCCCTGCACCTGCCGATATCTCCTTCCGGATTTCATGGTGCGCGCGTAAAGGGTTTGTGAATGCGCGCTTGCTGGGCGTTCCATGTTCTAGGATCGCCCGCTGAGTCACAGAGGAGGGGAGTCCACTGAAGACGAAGCTGACAGTTGTTCTGGTCGTGCTGGGGGTCATGCTGGCAATACCGGCCATCGCTTCCGCCAAACTGACGTGGAAGCGGGCACTGTTGGTGCAGATCAACACGTACCGGGTGCACAACCACCGGGCGTCTCTGCACTTCAACACCAGGCTGGCGACCGCAGCACAGGCGCACAGCAACAACATGGCGCGTTACCGCCTGTTCAGCCACACGTCGTCAAACGGCGTGGACTGGGCCCGCAGGATCCGCTACTACGGATATCGCGGGCGCTACCTCGGTGAGAACCTTGCCGTCGGGCAGTTCACCCCGTCCGGCACGTTCAACGCGTGGTACTACAGCTCCGCCCACCGGGCCAACATGCTGTCCTGGCCGTACCGGAGCATCGGCCTCGGCCTGACGCGCGGCTACTACAACAGCCACTGGGCGTACTACATCACCGCGGATTTCGGCGGGTTGCGCTAGAGCGTTTGCACTGAGTCTCACTTGATCGGGTGATTTGGTTCACCCGCTCTCAAGATACCCAGGCTCAACACCGATGATCGGGATGCCGGGTGACCCCCCGGCATTCCGATCATGGGCGAGTACCACGTCAAGCGCATCGTGCTCCCGAGCGGCAAGACCGTCGAGATCGTCTATTACCAGGCGGACGGGGGAGAGCCGATCATCACCGAGGCCCGCGAGGTCGAGCCGGAGGCTGCTCCGGAGCCGGACGTCCGACGGCTCGAGCTGTGCAGCTCGTGTGGCGGCGAGCGCGTGCATCCGATCGACTGGCACGAAGTCGAGGACATGCGGTGGGAGATCTCACTGCGCTGCCCCGACTGCGAGTGGTCGGAGGTCGAGCGGTTCGACCAGACCGAGGTCGAGCGCTACGACGACGTCCTCAACGATGCCACCGACCGGCTGATCGAGGAGCTCGACCGGATCACCCGGGAGAACATGACCGAGGCCGTGGAGCGGTTCCGCACGGCGCTCGAGAACGACGACATTCTCCCGTTCGACTTCTAGCCGGCGTCGCCGGCGTCCGCCGGTACGATCCCGGCAATGCTCAGCCTGGACGACGTCCGTGACGCGGCCGCGCGGCTCGACGGCGTCGCGCACCGGACGCCCGTGCTGCGCTCGCGCACCCTCGACGGGCTGGCCGGCGCGGAGGTGCACCTCAAGGCCGAGTGCTTCCAGCGCGGCGGCGCCTTCAAGTTCCGCGGCGCGTACTCGCTGATCTCGACCCTCGACGCCGCGCAGCGCGCCGCGGGCGTGGTCGCGTTCTCCTCGGGCAACCATGCACAGGCGGTGGCGCTGGCCTCGCAGCTGCTGGGCGTCCGCGCGGCGATCGTCATGCCGCAGGACGCTCCGGCGCTGAAGCTCGCTGCAACCCGCGGCTACGGCGCCGAGGTGGTGCTCTACGACCGATACGCGGACGATCGCGCCGCGATCGCGCGCGATCTGGCGGCCGAGCGGGGTGCCGTGCTCGTCCCGCCGTTCGACCACCCGCTGGTGATGGCCGGCCAGGGCACCGCCGCGCTGGAGCTGCTGGACGAGGCGGGGCCGCTGGATGCGCTGCTCGCGCCCGTCGGCGGAGGCGGCCTGGTCGCCGGCTGCGCCACCGTCGCCGCGGCGCTCGACCCGGGCATCCGGGTGATCGGCGTCGAGCCCGAGGCGGGCGACGACACGCGCCGTTCGCTGGCCGCGGGCCACCGGGTCGAGATCCCCGTGCCGCGCACGATTGCCGACGGCCAGCAGATCACGTCGCCCGGTGAGCTGACCTTCCCCATCGTCCAGCGGCTGGTGTCCGACGTCGTGCTGGTCTCGGACGGCGAGCTGCTGGACGCCATGCGGTTCGCGTTCGACCGCCTGAAGATCGTGCTCGAGCCGAGCGGCGCCTGCGGGCTGGCCGCGCTGCTGGCCGGACGGGTGGATCCCGGCGACCGCTGCGGCGTGATCCTGTCTGGGGGCAACGTCGGGCTGGAGCGTTTCGCCGAGCTCTATCGCTCGTAGCGCTGCTCGTCGGCGTGGCGCTCCAGAGCGAGCGCGATCAGCCGGTCGAGCAGCTCGCGATACGCGATCCCCGTCGCCTCGAACAGCCGTGCGTACACCGAGGTCGCCGTGAATCCGGGGATCGTGTTGATCTCGTTCAGCACCACCCGGTCGCCGCCGACGACGAAGAAGTCGATCCGGGCCATCCCGGCGCACTCGCACAGCTCGAACGCCCGCCGGGCCGTGTCCCGGAGATCGGCCGAGACAGCGTCCGGCAGGTCGGCGGGGGCGGCCAGGCGCATGCCGCCGTCGTCGTACTTGGCCGAGAAGTCGTACCACTCCGACTCGTTGGCGATCAGGATCTCGCCGGCCACCGAGACCAGCGGATCGGCGTTGCCCAACACGCCCACCTCGACCTCGCGGCCGTCGAGGAACTCCTCGACCAGCACCTTCCAGTCGTGCCTGAACGCCAGCTCCAGCGCGGCGTCCAGCTCCTCCGGCCCGTGCACCTTGCTGATGCCGACGCTCGACCCCAGCCGCGCCGGCTTGACGAAGCAGGGGTATCCGATCGCGTTCACCGCGGCGGCATCCCAGCGCCGGTGCCGGAAGGTGACGCTCTCAGCGACGGCGATCCCCGCGCCGCGCAGCACCATCTTCACCGCGTCCTTGTCCATCGTCAGCGCCGAGCCCAGAACGCCGGCACCGACGTACGGCAGGCCGAGCATCTCCAGCAGGCCCTGCACCGTCCCGTCCTCGCCGAACGGCCCGTGCAGCACCGGCAACACGACGTCGATCGGCCCCGCGCCGGGCAGCGCGGGCGACGACTCGGCGCGGGTCACCAGGCTTCGGGAGTCGGCGCCCGGCTCGAGTGCGAGCGGGCGAGCTGCCTCCAGCTGCCAGGCGCCGCCCCGCTCGATCTGCACGGGGACGACGTCGTAGCGGTCGGGGTCGAGCGCCTCGATCACCGAGCGGCCGGACATCAGCGAGATGTCGTGCTCCGACGAGCGGCCGCCGTAGAGCACGGCGACGCGGATCCGCCGCTCATCGCTCACGGGCAGGGAGTGGTCTGCGTCGCGTCGGCGACGAAGAGCGTCACCGTCGACTTCGGCTGCACGCTGGTGCCCGGCGCCGGGTCGGCCGAGACAACCTGACCGTCAGGCGTCCCCGTCGTCGCCAGGCACTTGCTTATGGTGTTCTTGAGGTCGGCGTCGGCCAGCGCCTGCTGGGCGTCAGCCTGGGTCATGCCGGTCACCGGCGGTACCGAGACAGGCTGCGGCGGCGCGGGGCCGCTCGAGACCACCACGGTCACCGTCGACCCCTGTACGGCGGGCTTGCCGGGCGCGGGGTTGGTCGAGATCACCTGGCCGGCGGGCACCGTGTCGCTGGACTGGTCGACGCGCGCCGGCACGAGCTTGGCGTTGGCCAGTTTGGTCGCGGCACTGGTGTAGTCCAGGCCGACGACATTCGGAACGTTGACCTGCCCGCTCGAGTAGTAAATCGTCACGACCTGGTCTGGTGCGACCGGGCCGGCGGGCGGGGTCGTCCGGACCACGATGTTCGTCGGCTGCGTCGACGTGGTCGGCACGGTCTTCGGAGTGGGCAGATGGAGGTCTGTGATCGTCTGCAGGGCTTCGTCGAGCGTCTTGCCCTTCAGATTCGGCAAAGGTACGGATTTCGGCCCCGTTCCGACGTAGATCGTCACCGTGGAGCCCTTGTCGGCGTCGTTGCCGGGCGCCGGATTCGTGTCGATCACCTTGCCCTTGTTCTCGAAGCTCGAGTTGCGCTGCTGCTGGCGCACCTCGAAGCCTTCCCCGACCAGCCGCTGCTTCGCCTGCTTGGCGGTCAGGCCGGTGACGTCGGGCACCTGCACCTGGTCGGACTGGAGCTGCTGGTAGATCAGGTAGCCGACCCCGGCGGCGGCGATCAGCAGGATCACCACCAGGATCCATGGCAGCGCGCTGCGCTTGGGCTGCACCGGCTCCTCGGGCGGCGGCGTCGCCGCGGCGGCCGGCATCACCCGGGTCGGCGCCGCCATCACCATCGTCGCCTGCTGTGTGCTCTGCGAGACCGCCAGGCCGCGGCGGACGCGCTCCAGCTCGTCGGCCATCTCACGCGCCGACTGGAAGCGAAGCGCCGGGTCCTTGGCGAGCGCGCGCAGCACCACCAGCTCCAGCGGCCGCGAGATCAGCCGGTTCTTGCGGCTGGGCGGCTCAGGCTGCTCGCTCGCCTGCTTCATCGCGATCTCCACGGCCGAGCCGCCGCTGAAGGGCAGCTCGCCGGTCAGCATCTCGTAGAGCACGACGCCCATCGAGTAGATGTCCGACTGCGGGCCGACCGTCTGCCCGCGCGCCTGCTCGGGCGAGAGGTACTGCGCGGTGCCGACGATCGAGCCGACCTCGGTCATGTCGGTCGTGTTCTGGGCGCGGGCGATGCCGAAGTCGGTCATCTTGAGGACGCCGTCCGAGCCGATCAGCATGTTGTGCGGCTTCACGTCGCGGTGGACGATGCCGCCCCTGTGCGCGTACTCGAGTCCGGCCAACGCCTGCTGGGCGTAGCCGATCGCCTCGCTCTCGGGCAGCGGCGCGTGGGCGTTGATCTCGTCCTTCAGCGTCTCGCCGTCGACGTACTCCATCGCGATGTAGTACTCGCCGCCGGCCTCGCCGCGGTCGTAGATGGCGACAATGTTGGGGTGCGTCAGGCCGGCCGCCGACCGGGCCTCCCGGCGGAAGCGCTCGATGAACCCCTCGTCGCGCGTGTACCGCTCGGCCAGGATCTTGATGGCGACCCGGCGGTCGAGCGACTCGTCGGCGGCGAGGTAGACGTCGGCCATTCCGCCCGATCCGATCCGTCGCTGAAGGCGGTACCGGCCGTCGAACAGCTCTCCGATGCGGTGGTCGGCGGTCACGGAGCCACCTACTTTGCCACGCTTGACGAGAGGTAGGCCTCAATCACGCTCGCGGCAATGGGCGCGGCGATGGTGCCGCCGAACTCGGGCGTGCGCTCGATGACGACCGCAACGGCGATCTTGGGCGCCTCCGCGGGTGCGAAAGCGATGAACCAGGCGTTGTTCAGGCCGGGAACTCCAGTCTCGGCGGTCCCCGTCTTCCCGGCGACCGACAGGTTTCCGATGTTCGCCGCCTGCCCCGTGCCCTCCTCCACCACGCGGCGCATCATCCCGGTCAGCTCCGACGCTGTCTGAGGGGACATCACACGCTCGACCTGCTCGGGATGGTTCTCGAGCACCGTCTTGCCGCCGGGCGAGACCACCCGGTGCACCATCCACGGGCGCATCCGCACGCCCCCGTTGGCGATCGTGGCGACGACCTCCGCCATCTGCATCGGGGTGGCCAGCAGTCGCTCCTGGCCGATCGCCACGCGGCCGATGTCCTCGGGCGTGCCCTGCGGCAGGACGCCGTGACGGCCGTACAGGCCGCTGGCAGACATCTCGTCGCTCGGGTAGTCGAGCGGCGGCGTCTGGAAGAAGCCGTAGCGCTGCATCGTCGCCTCCAGCCGCGCCTGGCCGACCTGCTGGCCGACCTGCGCGAACACCGTGTTGTACGAGAAGGTCAGGGCGTCGGCCAGCGAGACCACACCGGCGACCTCGCCGCCGGCGTTGCACAGCTGGTGTGCCTCGACGGTGATGCAGCTGCCGCCCCCGTCGATCGTGGTCGTCGGCGTGAACTTGCCGCTCTCCAGCGCGGCCGTCGCCGTCACCACCTTGAAGGTCGAGCCCGGCGCGTACAGCCCCTGGGTGACCCGGTTGAGCAGCGGCGAGCCGGCGCCCGGCGACGACAGCCGGTCGATGTTGCGGGCGACGGTGTTCGGGTTGAACGTCGGCGTCGACGCCATGGCCAGCACCTGGCCGGTGTGCGGGTCGAGCGCGACCACCGCGCCCCGCAGCCCGCCGAGCCCCCTGGCGGCCGCCTGCTGGGCGGGCATCGAGAGCGGCGTCAGCAGGTTGTTCCCCGTGATCGTGCGGCCGGTGATGCGATCGCCGAGCGTGTCGAACAGCGTCGACAGGTCGTCGTTCGACGCCGTCAGGAAGTCGTTGTAGGAGAGCTCGATCCCGGTGCGGCCGGAGCCGACGGTGTTGTACCCGACCGGGTGTGCGAACAGCCCGCGCAGCGGATAGCGGCGCAGGTACAGCGTCTGGCCGTTGCGCACCGTGCGGACGTTGGTGGCGAGCACGGTCTTCGAGTTGCCGGCGTAGATCAGCCCGCGCTTGACGGTCAGCTGCCGGTAGACGAGCCGGGCGTTGTCCTGGCGCACGGCCAGCGAGGGCGCCGCCCAGATCTGCCAGTAGGCGGTCATGGTGATCAGCACGGCGACGCCGGCGCAGGTCAGCGAGAACAGGCGGCCGATGCGCTGGTTCACGCGCGCCGTCCCCGGTGGGCGCGGTCGGAGACCATCAGCAGCATCGCCAGCAGGGCGAAGTTGGAGACGATCGACGAGCCGCCGTAGCTGACGAACGGCAGCGTGATCCCCGTCAGCGGGATCAGGCGGGTGACGCCGCCGACGATCAGGAACGCCTGCAGCCCGAAGGCGAACGTCAGACCGGTCGCGAGCAGCTTCGAGAAGCCGTCCTCGGCCAGGGTCGCAGTCTTGAAGCCGCGATAGCAGAAGAGCAGGTAGACCAGCAGGAGGGCCGCCGCGCCGGCCAGCCCGGTCTCGTTGGCCCAGACGGCGTAGATGCCGTCTGTCTGGGCGGCGGGGATCACCGGCGTGCCGTTCTGCAGCAGCTGGAAGCTGCGGCCCAGGCCGGCGCCGAAGACGCCGCCGTCGGCGATCGATTCGATCGACTGGATGATCTGGTAGCCGGTGTCCTGCGCGTCCTTCCAGGGGTTGAGCCAGATCGTGAACCGCTCCTGCACATGCGGCGTCGCCTGGTACACGAACCACGAACCGGCGGCGAACAGGGCGATGCCGACCACCGTGTACAGGTTGCGGCCGGTCGCCGTGTAGAGCATCGCCAGGAAGATGCCGTACAGCAGCAGCGCCGTGCCCATGTCGTTCATCACGGCGACCACGGCCAGTGCGACCCCGGTCATCGTCAGCAGCGGGCCCAGATGGCGGAGCGCAGGGAACCCGATCCCCAGCACGCGCCGGTGCGTCATCATCAGCAGCTCGCGCTTCTCACGCAGGTAGCCGGCGAGGAAGATCACCAGCAGCAGCTTGGAGAACTCGCCCGGCTGCACCTGCACGCCGCCGGCCTGGATCCACAGCCGGGCGCCGTTGATCGTGGTGCCCACCAACATCGTCACCAGGAGCAGGGCCACCGCGGCCGCGCCGATCGTGTACTTGTAGTCCTCCAGCTTGCGGATGTCGCCGAGCATGAGGATCAGCGCCAGGAACCCCGCCAGCCCGACCACGATCCACACCGACTGGTCGCGGGCCAGAGTGGGCGAGAGGCGGTAGATCTCGGTCAGCCCGATCGCCGTCATCAGGGCGGCCAGCGGCAGCAGCCAGGGGTCGGCGTCCGGCAGGCCCGCCCGCAGGCCGAGGTGGGCGATCGCGTAGAGCGCGAAGAAGAACCCCGCGTAGACCAGCGAGGTGCTCGAGATCTCCTGCTGCCGCGCCGTGTAGACCGCCAGGAAGCCGATGCCGGTGAGTACGGCGACCCACAGCAGGTTCCACAGCTCGCGGGTGCGGGCGCTTCTCACGGAGAGCCTTCCTCGATCCGCTTGATCTCGGCCTCCGCATCCGATTCGGAGCGCAGGCGGTGATCGAACAGGTCCTTGCGGGTCTGCGGATCGAGGGAGGCGTAGGTGATGGAGGTGACGCGCACGACGTGGTAGAGCTTGATGCCGCCGAACAGCTCCCACGGCACGCCCTGGTAGATCTCGACTCTGCCGGTGGACTCGTTGGCGCCGATGAAGTGGCTCTGGCGCAGGCCGATCGCCGCGCCCACCGCCAGCACCACGACCACGGCGATCGTACCGATGGCGGCGAACAGTGTCTTGCGGCCCGGACGCCACGAGTCCGAGCCGTCGTCGTCTGGTGGCAGCAGATCGGGGTCGGTGGTCAGGATCAGCCGCATCGAGCCGGTCGGCTGGTCGTCGAGCTCGCCAAGGCGGAAGACGATGGCGGTGATGTTGTCCTCGCCGCCGCCCTCCAGCGCCGCGCGCACCAGGTTGCGCGTGATCGCCTCGGCCGGCTCGTCGGAGCCCAGCAGTTCGGCGATCCGCTCATCGCCGACCATCCCGGTCAGGCCGTCGCTGCACAGCAGCACGACGTCGCCGGCGGCGCCATCGATCGTGAACGTGTCGACCTGGACGTTCGGCTCGGCGCCCAGCACGCGCGTGATCACGCTGCGCTGGGGATGGCTGACTGCCTCCTCCTCGGTCAGGTGGCCGGACGCCACCAGCTCAGCGACCACCGAGTGATCCTCGGACAGCCGCCTCAGCACGCCATCGCGCATCAGGTAGGCGCGGCTGTCGCCGACGTGGGCGAACGTCACCACCGCGTCCTCGTCGACCAGGGCGGCGATCACCGTGGTGCCCATCCCGGCCAGCTCGGGGTTGGCCTGGGCGCGCTCGTAGATGCTGGCGTTCGCGCTGCTGACCGCGGATCGGAGGGCGTCGGCCCCGCGCAGCCGGATCAGGTTGATCTCGGCGAACGCCTCCGTGCACATCGTCGAGGCGATCTCGCCGGCCGCCGCGCCGCCCATGCCGTCGGCGACCAGGAACAGCGGTCCGCGCATCAGGTACGAGTCCTCGTTGTGGCTGCGCACGTGGCCGGTCTGGCTCTGGCCGGCGCTGTCGACGATGCCGAGCGGCGTCACGACTTGCCCGCCTCGTAGCGGAGCGTCGTCTGGCCGATCGCGATCAGGTCGCCCGAGGCCAGCGGGCGCGTCCCGAGGAGCTGCTCGCCGTTCACGAACGTGCCGTTGGTCGAGCCGAGATCCTCGACGATGTCGCGCTCGTCGCGGCGGAGGAATCGGGCATGGCGGCCGGAAGCATATCCGTCCTCGACCAGGCGGATCTGGGCGGCCTCCGTCCGTCCTGCCACCAGCTCACGGTCGATCGCAAGCGTTGTGCCGGCGGCCAGATCGAGGCTCTGCTCCACGGTCAGTCGGCCGTCCGCCCGTCGCGGACGACGGGTCAGCGCCGGCGCCAGCACCATGCTCTCCTGGCCCACCTCGACGTCGCGCGAGGCGACCCGGATCACGCGCCAGATGAAGAGGTACAGCAGGACGACGAAGCCGACCTTGAGGACGAGCAGCAGCTGGTCAACCAAGGCGCCGCTCGAACGTGATCGACGTGGTGCCGACACCGATCACGTCGCCGTTCATGAGGGCGGTCTCCTGGATGCGCTGCCCATTCACCTCCGTCCCGTTCGTGGAGCCCAGGTCGACCAGGGAGTAGCCGTCGCCGATCCGCCGCACCTCGGCGTGCCGGCGGGAAACGTTCGGATCGGACAGCGAGATGCTGCAGTCGCTCGACCGGCCGATCACCGTGACCCGGTCGGAGATCTCGATCTGTGAGCCGTCCCATGACAGGGTCGCCACCTCGTCCTGCTCGGTCTCCGGCGGCGTGTAGATCATCGTCTCTGCAGGGAGCGGCGAGATGGCCGGCGTGGGCACGACCGGCGGTGGCTCGGAGACGGGCGGCTCGGAGAGGGGCGGGGGCGCGGGAACAGGGATCGGCGCGACCGCCGGCGCGGACGCGAGCGGGGCGTCGAGCGGCTCGGCGCCGTCGCCGTCCTGCGTCGCAACCGCGATCCCGAACGTGCCGACGGCCAGCTTGGGCTCGGTTTCGATCAGCACCAGCGGCCGGCTGGGAACCGAGTAGCCCTCGCGCCGCGCATGCTCGACCAGGTACTCGGCGAGCTCCGTCCGCATCTGCGTCTCGTAGGCCGCGAACTGCTCGCGGTCGGTGGGGTTCAGGAAGATCGTGTACTCGTCGGGGACGTAGACCCGGTGGATCGAGATCGTCTTGTGCTCGTCCATCTCCTTGGCAAGCTTGCGCGCGAGCTCCACCGGCTGCACGGCGGATCGGAAGGTTCGGTTGAAGACGCCCTCGAACAGGCCGCCGATTCTACGCTCGAAGTTCCGTAGCACGCTCATCTGCGGTGGGTGGGTGAGATGGAGGGTATGGACGCCGCCCGTGCCGGCTAGCGCCCGAACGAGAAGCGAGGCGCGACGACGGCCCAGCCAGCCGCCAGTATACCGGCGAGCAGAGCTGCGAACGCCGCTGGGAGCAGGGGAACACCGTGGTTGGCGAAGCCCTGCGGGAGAGCGACAGTGCACAGCGCGAAGCCGAGCGTCCACAGCGCCAGCGCCTGTCCGCGGCGGCCGTCACGCGGCTGGACGGTCTCGTGCAGGAGCGGGGCGAAGACGGCTGACGCGAGCACCAGCACGGCGACCGCGGGGGTGGCCAGCAGTGCCGCGAGGGGGGACAACGGGTCGTTCGCGCCCGCCAGCGACTGGGTCGCCGACGCAGGCATCGTGCCGCCGGCCACGATCGCCAGCAGGCCGCCCACGGCGCCTTCCAGCGCACGCCGGCGCGGTGTCGGCGCCGTCGCGGCGACGAGCACGATCGCCGGCCCGATGCCGATCAGCGCGAGCGGCACGGCGGCCAGCGGCGCCCACATGCGGGCGCCCCACTTGCGGCCGGCCCGTAGCCAGAGGATCGCGGCCGGTGCGAACAGCAGCGCGGACGCCTCGGCCTGGTTCCACAGCGCGGGGACGGCGACCGCCGCCAGCACGCAGCCGGCGGCGAACGGGCGCTTCCACGCCAGGGTGCCCAGGATGATCGCGATCGGCGCCGTCCAGGCGGGTGGATAGACGGGGAACGCCGTCAGCACCCACGCGCAGGTGACGGCCGCCGCGACCGGGGCCACCAGCTGGCCGGCCAGCTCGGGGCGGGGCAGCGAGCGCGGCTCGTGCTGCGGCTCCTCATCGTCTTCCGGTCGCATGGCCACGAGCAGCAGGTCCCGCAGCTCGGCCGCCGTCGGCCGGCGCCCCGGGTCCTGGTCGAGCGCGCGGTGGATGGTGCGGGTCAGCCCCTTCGGCAGGTCAGGCCGCTGGTGGTCGAGGTTCGGTGCGCCGCTCGACAGCCGGTCGAGCAGGTCGGACAGCGACTTGGTGCGGAACGGGTTGGTCCCGCAGAGCGCCTCGTACAGCGTCAGCGCCGCGGCCCAGACATCGGTGCGCTCGGTGGCCTGCTCGCCCCGGGCCTGCTCCGGGGCCATGTAGGAGAGGGTGCCGAGGACGCGCTCGTCCATGGTCTGGTCGGCCGCGTCGTGGTCGCGGGCGATGCCGAAGTCCGTGAGCACGACGTCGCCGTCCTCGGAGACCAGGATGTTCGACGGCTTGACGTCCCGGTGGACGACCTGCCGCTCGTGGGCGTGCGCCAGCGCGTCGCAGACGGCGGCGACGGCTCGCACGGCCTCCTCGTCGGAGAGCTCGGTGCGGTCGAACCGGGCGCCGACGACCAGCTCCGAGATCAGGTACGCGTGTTCGTCGTCGCGCTCGACGCCCCGCACGGCGTGGACGTTCGGATGGTCGAGCTTGCGCGCGGTGCGGGCCTCCCGGGCCGCGCGCGGCGCGAACCCCTCGACCCGGCTGAAGACCTTGACGGCGACCTCGCCGCCCTCCTGGAGGTCGCGGCCGCTGTACACCGTGCCGAATCCGCCGCGCCCGAGCATCCCCGTCAGCAGGTACCGGCCGGCGACGGTGCTGCCGGTCATCGCGCCGGGTTGCGGGGCGTGTGCGGTCTGGGCCACGCGCCTTGAATTTGCCCCCGGCGGCGAGACTCCTGCAAGCCCGCTCGAGAAGCGGCCGCATCCGCGTCCAATGGTAGGGTCGGGGGGTGCCGCGGGACGACTTTTTCGACGATCAGTGGGAGGAGCCGAGCCGTACGCACGAGACCGCTCCGATCGGCCGCGACGAGGAGCCTGCTCCGCCCCCCGAACCGCCTGCCGAGCCGGCCGGTGAGCCCGCTCCGCGACGTGCACCGCGGCGACCCTCTCGGCCGGCGAGGCCGCGGCGCGGAGGGGGAGGCGGCGAGGATGGCGGTGGAGGCGGAGGCGGTGGGTTCAAGCGCCCGCAGGCCCTGGAGAACCTGGAGCTCGGCCGGCTGGCGATGCTGGCAGCCGGAATCCTGGTCGTCATCCTGGTGCTGGTGCTGCTTGCGCGCAGCTGCGGCGGGAGCAGCGCCGAGTCCAAGAACGAGGAGTACCTGAACCAGGTCAAGGCCGCGCTCAAGAAGTCCAGCCAGGCGGGCGTCGCCCTGAACGCGATCCTCCGTGCGCCGCGGCCGCTCAAGTCCAAGGCCGCGGTCAAGCAGGTGAAGACCGCGCACGACCTGATGCAGCAGGCGCTGAACGATGCGTCCGCGATCGAGCCGACCAAGCAGGCGGAGGCCGCGAACCCGGCGCTGATCCAGGCGCTCTCCTACCGCGTGAACGGCCTGCAGTGCCTCCAGCAGAATCTGCCGCAGGCGTATCAGGCCAAGCAGAACGTCGCCGGCGGCAAGCTGCTGGCGCCGTGCATGCAGCGCCTGCTCGCCTCGGACGTGGTCTACGCGGACTCCTACCAGGCGCGGCTGAACAACGACCTGTCCGACGCCGGCGTCGACGTCCGCGCTCCGAGCTCGGTGATCCTGCCACCGGCGAGCGTCAACACGGTCACGCCGGCCGGGGCCGGGCTGATGCTGCAGCGGCTGAAGCCCGGCGCGCAGGGCAGCGGCCTGCACGGGATGAGCCTCGACTCGACGGTCGCCCAGTCGGGTGGCAACAGCGTGACCCTGCGGCCGGGCGGTGAGGTCAATCAGGTCAAGGCGTCGTCCGACCTGACGTTCGTCGTCACCGCGACCAACGGCGGGGACTTCCAGGAGTTCGACATCGTGGTCAAGGTCACTCTCGGCGAGGGCAGCAAGGCCGTCACCCGCACCGCCACGATCGACCAGGTCGGTCCCAAGCAGAAGGCGACGGTCTCGATCAAGGGCATCGCGACCGACTCCAGCAACCTCGACTTCGGCCAGGACGTCAAGCTGACGGTTCTGGTGACGCCTGTGCCAGGCGAGCAGACGACGACCAACAACAAGGCCGTGTACACCATCGCGTTCACGCTCGGCCAGTGAGCACCGCCGACACCGCGCTGTACGTCGCGATCGGCGCGGCGGTCGTGGCGGCTCTGGCGCTGCTGCTGGCGATCTGGCTGTTCGTCCGCCTGCGCGCGCTGCGCCGGGGCCAGATGGTGCTGATGGGCGGCGACCAGACCGACCTCATGTCCTACGCGCTGAGCCTGCTCGCCCGGGTCGAGTCGGTCGAGGCCCGGGCCACCGAGGTCGAGTCGATCGTCGACTCGCTCGGGCGCCGCGTCGACTCGTGCCTGCAGCAGCGGGCGCTGATCCGCTACGACGCGCTGGACGGCTCGGGCGGGCGGCAGTCGGTGTCGATGGCGCTGCTCGACGCCTCGGGATCGGGGTTCGTCCTGACCGCGATCCAGGATCGCGAGTACGCCCGGATGTATGTCAAGGAGCTGCGCGAGGGAGAGGCCGACCTGGAGCTGTCGCCCGAGGAGCGCAAGGCGGTCGACGAGGCCCTGGCCTCCTAGGCTCGACGAGGCTAGGCGTCCCTTCCCCGCAGCTGCTGGCGGATTTGCAGCAGCCGGTGCTCGTCGCCTTCGCGTTCGACCTGCAGCGTGGTGTGCTCCACGCCGAAGTGGTTGCGCAGCATCTCGGCGGAGCGCGCCCGCACCAGCCAGGGCTCGGCATCCGCCTGCACCGTCATGTGCGCGGCCACCGCCGGGAACCCCGACGTCACCGTCCAGACGTGCAGGTCGTGCACTTCCGCGACGCCGTCCACGGCGGCCAGTGCGCGGCCCAGCTGCTCGACGTCGACGCCCTCGGGGGCCGCCTCCATCAGGACGTCGACCGCGTCACGGACGATGCCGATCGCGCCCAGCATGATCAGCACAGCGATGCCGATCGACGCGACCGGGTCGGCGCCGCGCCAGCCCGTGGAGAGGTAGATCAGCGCCGCCACGATCACGCCCGCCGACGCGGCGGCATCGGCCAGCACGTGCCCGAGCGCCGCCCGCACGTTGATCCCGCCGCCGGCTCGGCGCAGCGCCTCCGCCGAGCCGAGGTTGAAGATCAGCCCGATCGTGGCGACGCCGACGGTCAACCAGCCGTCGATGTCGGACGGGTCGAAGAGGCGGCCGATCGCGGCGTAGATGGTGATCGCGCCGATCGCCAGCAGTGCCGCGCCGTTGACCAGCGCGGCCAGGATCTCGGCGCGCTGCCACCCGAACGTGTGCCGCCCCTCCGGCGGCCGCGACGCGTAGTGGATGGCGACCAGCGCGAGCACCAGCGATCCCGCGTCGGTCAGCAGGTGGCCGGCGTCGGCCAGCAGGGCGAGGCTGCCGCCGATGATCCCGCCGGCGACCTCCACGCCGAACACGGCCAGCGTCAGCCCAAGGGCGATCAGCAGGCCGCGCCGGCTCTGCTCGCGTCCGCCGTGATGGTGGTGGCCGTGGCCGTGGTGTGCGTGGCCGTGCGCCATGCCTCTTCGGGACGCTACTCGACGGTGGTCGTGGACGAGGCCCAGCCTCCGGCGGCGGTCACCGAGCTGCGAGGCGACGGCCCGCGCTGGCGCGCGACCCACGGCCACCACGAGGTGAGCACGAACGGCCGGGGACGGGTCGCTGCGGCCGCTCCGGCCCGCTGGACGATCGGTGTGGCGGTCAGACGGTGGTCCACGGCGTCCGGGAGTCAGTATGGAGCCACGTCCGGACGTGATCGCTGTGGACGCCCGACCGCTGGTGTAGGTTTCCGCGGTCGATGCCGAAGCTGCGCCTGACTCCGCAGAACCGCGAGTTCTACGTGTTGCTCAATCAGGCCGCGGCCAACCTGATCTCGACCGCGGAGCTGCTGCTCGACCTGCTCGAGCACTACCCGGACCGGCGTGCGATCGTCGACGAGATCAAGGATCGCGAGCACAACGGCGACCGGCTGACGCACGAGATCGTCCAGCTGATCAACAAGACGTTCATCACGCCGATCGACCGCGAGGACATCTACTCGCTGGCCACGGCGATCGACGACGTCTGCGACTTCATGGACCAGGTGGCCGACGAGCTCAACCTGTACGGCGTCGAGGAGGTGCCGCCCGAGGCGATCGACCAGGCGGGCGTGCTGTTCCGCGCCGTTGGCAAGCTGGCCGACGCCATCGAGGGGCTGGACGGGCTACGCGACGTCCACCAGCACCTGATCGACATCCACACCCTCGAGGACGAGGGCGACCGGATCGTCCGCGCGGCGACCGCGCGGCTGTTCTCGAACGGACTCGACCCGCTCGAGGTGATCCGCTGGAAGGACATCCACGAGGACCTCGAGCAGGCCATCGACGGATGTGAGCACCTCGCCCACGTGCTCGAGAGCGTCTACCTCAAGAACCGATGACCGACGCGGTGCTGGTCGCGGTCATCGCGATCGCGCTGGCCTTCGACTTCACCAACGGCTTCCACGACACGGCCAACGCCGTCGCCACCACCGTGTCGACGCGCGCGCTGCCGCCGCGGATCGCGGTGCTGATCGCCTCGCTCGCCAACTTCGCGGGCGCGTTCGTGTCCACGGCGGTCGCGTCGTTCATCTGGAAGGACCTGCTCAGTCCCGACGGTCGACATCACCGGCCGGCTGCTGATCGCGGCGCTGCTGGGCGCCATCGCGTGGAACCTCGCCACCTGGTACCTCGGGCTGCCGTCCTCCTCGTCGCATGCGCTGATCGGCGGCCTGGTCGGCTCCGGGCTGGCGGCCGCCGGCTCGTCGGCCATCCAGTGGCACGGGCTGTGGGACAAGGCGGTGGTGCCCGCGATCCAGAGCCCGATCATCGGATTCCTGCTGGCCGGCGGGATCATGGTGGCCGTGCTGTGGGGATTCCGGCGTGCGCGCCCGGCGCCGCTGAACCGCGGGTTCCGGCTGGCACAGGTCTTGTCCGGTACGACGATGGCGTTCTTCCACGGCACCAACGACGCGCAGAAGACGATGGGCGTGATCACCCTGGCCCTGGCGTCCAGCGGACACCTCGGCAGCTCGGACACCGTGCCCCGCTGGGTGATCGTGCTTTCCGGCGCCGCCATCGGCATCGGCACATACGCCGGCGGCTGGCGGATCATGCGGACGATGGGCACCCGGATCTTCAACCTGGAGCCGCCCCAGGGCTTCGCCGCTCAGCTGGCCGCGACCGGCGTGCTGTGGTACACCGGCCGGGTCGGCTTCCCGATCTCGACGACGCAGGTGATCTCGGGGTCCGTGCTCGGCGCCGGCGCCACCACGCGCGCCTCCGCGGTGCGCTGGGGCGTGGCCGCGAACATCGTGATCGCGTGGGTGCTGACGTTGCCCGGGGCGGCGCTCGTGGCCGCTCTGATCTACGAGATGATCGGGCCGATCGTGTAGCCGGAGGTACCTCGGAACGGTGATGCCGGGACTGCGGTGCTGCGTCTACGCTGCAATCTCGTGGGCACGAACCGAACGTCTGCCGACGTCCACCACGTCGACTTCGGCCGGTCCGCCTCCGAGATGGGGGCATTGGCCGGGCATCTGTCGGCGCTCGCGCACGCCGGCGATCCCGGCGAGGTGGGCGACGCGTTGTGTACGGCCGCCGTGGAGCTGCTCGACCTCGACGCGGCGCGGCTGATCCACCCGGGCGAGGAGCCCGGGCCGTGGGCCCGTCGGCGTCCCGCGGCGCCGCCACCCCGGGTGCCGCTCGCGCGCCTCGAGGCGATGGCCGATGCCGCCCGGGCGGCGGGCGACGTGGTCGTCGGGCGGACGCGGAACGGGCGCGTGCTCGCAGTGCCGGTCGACCCGCAGGCGGGCGAAGGCAGCGTCGTGCTGGTCGGCGTGATTCGCGGCACGGCGCCGGTGGGGGACGGCGTCGGCGAGCTGGCCGCCGCGCTCGCCATCCAGGCGGCCGCCCGCTGGCAGGCGATCGACGAACAGAAAGCCCCGCAAATCGGGGGTATGCTGGACGGCGTGGCGGGGCAGACCGAACTCGACATCGCACCGCGCGTCGATCAGTTCGAGCTTCTCCAGTCGCTGTCGGCGGCGCTGGCGGGCGTCCGCACCGAGCACGAGGTCGGCCAGGCGGTGGTGCACGAGCTGCGCCGGATCGTCGAGTACGGCGCGTGCCGCTTCTACACGCTGGCGCCGGACGGCGACACGCTGCTGCCGATCGTGCAGGTCGGCCTCGAGGACGCGTATGCCGACGACCGGCCCGAGGATCTGATCGTCCACGTCGGCGAGGGCATCACCGGCCGGGTGTTCGCCGACGGCGAGGCCATCCGGTTCGACGACGCCGGTGCCGTGCCCTGGGCGGTCGACGTCCCGGGCGATCCGGTGGTCGAGGAGTCGATGCTGGCCGCGCCGCTGATGACCCAGGAGGGCGCGATCGGCGTGGTGGTCGTGTCGAAGGTGGGCATCGGGCAGTTCGCCGACGACGACCTCAAGGTGCTGAAGCTGGTCGCCGCGCTGGCGACGGTTGCCGTCGAGAGCGCCCGCAACCAGGCGGAGCAGCGCGAGGCCGCCGAGGTCTCGGAGGCGCTCCTCGAGCTGGCGGCGGCGCTGTCGCTGCAGTCCAGCGTCGACGGCATCGCCAGGATGGTCGCGCTCGCGCTCGACCGGCTGATGCAGTCCGCCGGCATCTCGGTCTGGCTGCGCGACGGCGACGACCTGGTGCCCGCCGCGCTGGTCGGGTACACGCCGCGCGAGGACGAGCGGCTGATGCGGCTGCGGCTGCCGGCCTCCGCCGAGCCGCTCGGACCGGCGCTGCTCTCGCGCCGGGTGATGGTGCTGAACGTCGACGAGGCGCCGGTGCTCGCCGGCTGTCTGGACGCGGCTCCGGCCGGGACGACCTTCGCGCTGATCGCCGTCGGCGAGCACTCGGCGAACCGCGGACTGATCGTCGTTCAGCGGGGACCGCGGCGCGGGCCGCCGGCGCTGCGTGACGAGCGGATGCTGCTGGGCATCGCCGACCAGGCGCTGCTCGCGGTCGCCAACCGGGCGCTGTACGACGAGCTCGAGACCTCGTTCCTGGCGACCGTCGAGGCGCTGGGCAACGCGCTCGACCTGAAGGACAGCTACACCAACGACCACGCCCAGGCGCTGGTCGGGATGTGCACCGCGGTGGCCGAGCGGATGGGCCTGCCCGACGCCGACGTGCGCGACGTCAGCTTCGCCTCGGCGCTGCACGACATCGGCAAGATCGGGATCCCGATCGAGATCCTGAACAAGCCGGCCCGGCTGACCGTGGAGGAGTTCGAGGTGATGAAGCGGCACCCGGAGCTGGGCGGCCGGATCATCGCCCCGGTGCCCGCGCTGGCGGGCGCGCGGGAGCTGGTCGTCGCCTGCCACGAGCACTTCGACGGGTCCGGCTATCCGCTGGGCCTGGCCGGCGAGGAGATTCCGGTCGGCGCGCGGATCATCCTGGCGTGCGACGCCTACCACGCGATGGTGTCCGACCGCGTGTACCGCAAGGCGATGAGCTCGCGGGAGGCGGTGGCCGAGCTCCGGCGCTGCGCCGGAGGGCAGTTCGACGCCGAGGTGGTGGACTCGCTGGTGGCGGTGATCTCCGCGATGGAGGCCGCCGTCGCGGCGGAGCGGTGACGGCTCCGGACGTCCGGCGAATGCTCTAAACTTCTTGCGAGTTCCCGGTGGGCGACGGCGCCCGGCGGGGAGAGGCGATGGCGCCTCCAAGCGACACCACGCGTGTCACTTGGGGGCGTTTTTTGTGCCCGGATACCGGGAGAAGGGAGCACGATGGGACCGGTCAAGGAGACACCGGCGGGGACGCCGGCCGAGCTGCGGGAGTGGGTGCTGCGGGAGGCGGACGGGGCAGAGGTGAAGTTCATCAAGCTGTGGTTCACCGACGTGGTGGGCAGGCTGAAGAGCTTCGCGATCACGCGTGAGGAGCTGGACGACGCGCTGGCCCACGGGATGGGCTTCGACGGCTCGTCGGTCACCGGGTTCAATGCCATCGAGGAGTCGGACATGATCGCCATGCCCGACCCGTCGACCTTCCGGATGCTGCCACGGCAGTCCGGCGAGCGCTCGGTGGCCAGGATGTTCTGCGACGTGCGCACGCCGGACGGCGACCCGTACGAGGCGGACTCGCGGCACGTGCTGCGCGGCGCCATCGAGCGGATGCAGTCGCTCGGGTTCGACAGCTTCAAGATCGGGCCGGAGCTCGAGTTCTTCCTGTTCCGGATGGACGCCGACGGCACGCCCCACACCCTCGACGCCGGCGGGTACTTCGAGGAGACCACGGCCGACGCCGCGGTCGAGCTGCGCAAGAAGATCGTGCTCGCCCTGGAGGAGATGGGCATCCCGGTGGAGTACTTCCACCACGAGGTCGGGCCGAGCCAGCACGAGATCGACATCCGCTACGCCGACGCCCTGACGATGGCCGACCACTGCATGACGTACCGCAGCATGGTCAAGGAGGTCGCGCAGGCCAACGGTGTGTACGCGACGTTCATGCCGAAGCCGCTGTTCGGCGAGAACGGCTCGGGCATGCACACCCACCAGTCGCTGTTCATCGGCGGCTCGAACGCGTTCTTCGACGCCGACGACCCGTGGTACCTGTCCGACGTCGCGAAGAGCTTCATCGCCGGCCAGCTGCGGCACGCTCGCGAGATCTCGCTGCTCTTCGCCCAGTGGGTGAACAGCTACAAGCGGCTGGTGCCGGGCTACGAGGCCCCGGTGTACGTCGCCTGGTCGCGGCGCAACCGCTCGGCGCTGATCCGGGTGCCGCTGTACCACCCGGGCAAGGAGAAGGCGACGCGGGCCGAGATCCGCTGCCCCGATCCGTCCTGCAATCCGTACCTGGCGTTCGCCGGGCTGCTCCACGCCGGCCTCGAGGGCATCGAGCGCGGCTACGAGCTGCCGGATCCGATGGAGACCAACCTCTACGAGCTGACGACGCCCGAGCGGCGGTCGCTGGGCATCGAGTCGCTGCCCGAGTCGCTGGGCGAGGCGATCGCGGCGGCCGAGGAGTCGGAGCTGGTGGAGAAGGCGCTTGGCCCGGAGCTGCGCGACCGGCTGGTCGAGCTGAAGCGCCGCGAGTGGGACGAGTACCGCGTGCAGCTCACACAGTGGGAGCTGGACCGGTATCTGAAGGTGCTGTAGCGGAAGAGAACGGGGTCGACCCCTTAGTTGCCTGCGCAACAAAGGGGTCTGACCCCACCCCGTTACACTCGAACGGTGATTGCTGATCGGACCGCCCGCCACCTCCAGCTGATGACGGACACCATCGCGGCCGTCAACTCGTCGCTCGACCTGGACGAGGTCTTCCAGCAGATCGCCTCCAAGGTCGCGGCCGCGCTGGACACCGACGCCTGCTACGTCTACCTGTACGACGAGGCTCGCGACCGGCTCGAGCTGCGAGCGACGCACGGTGCGCGGTTCGACGACCCGGCCAACCGCCCGCGGATGCGGCTGGGCGAGGGGATCACCGGCACGGCGGCCGCCACCGGCCGGCCGGTGCTGCTGGCCCACGCGGCCCACCTCGACCCGCGGTTCGTGTCGTTCCCCAACCTGCCCGAGGACGAGTACGAGTCGATCCTCGCGGTGCCCGTGCTGGCCCGCGACAGGCTGGAGGGCGCGCTCAACGTGCGCACGCGGCTGCCGCGCGCGTTCGCCGACGACGAGGTCGAGCTGCTGTGCGCGATCGCCGGCCAGGTCGGCCAGGCGATCGAGAACGCCAAGCTCTACGACCGGCTGCAGCGGCGTGTGTCCGAGCTGGAGTCGCTGACCGTCCGCGAGATCCACCACCGCGTCAAGAACAACCTCCAGACCGTTGCCTCGCTGCTGCGCCTCCAGGCGCGGACGCTGGAGGACGAGCCGGCACAGCGCGCTCTGGACGAGAGCGTCAACCGCATCCTCTCGATCGCCGCGGTGCACGACCTGGCAACGGCCAGCCACGACGACGACATCGACTGCGCCGATCTGGTCGGCCGGCTCGAGGTGACGCTGGGCCACGGGCTGGGAGGCCGCCCGGTCGCCAGCTCGCTGGAGCCGGTGACGCTCTCCGGCGCCCGGGCGAACGCGCTGGCGCTGGTCTTCTGTGAGCTGTTCGGCAACGCCGTCGAGCATGGCGCTGGGCGGATCGAGGTCGCCCTCCGCCGCGACGGCACCAGCGTCGAGCTGGTGGTCGCCGACGAGGGGCCGGGCCCATCGCCGGAGCGCAGCGACGGCCTGGGGCTGACGATCGCCCGCGAGCTCGTCCGCGAGGAGCTGCGCGGGCGGCTCGAGCTGCGGGGAAGGGCGGTGGCGCGGTTTCCGGCCGAGTCCTGATCGCCGAGGACGAGACGATCATCCGACTGGACATCCGCTCGATGCTGGAACGGGCGGGCTTCGAGGTGGTGGCCGAGGCGCGGGACGGCCGCGAGGCCGTGGAGCTGGCGGCCGAGCACGAGCCCGACCTGGCCGTGATGGACGTCAAGATGCCGGAGCTCGACGGCATCGAGGCCGCCCGCCGGATGCTCGAGCGGCGCCCGCTGCCGATCGTCATGCTGACCGCGTTCTCCGAGGCCGACCTGGTCAGCCGGGCGGTGGACGCCGGCGTCTACGGCTACCTGGTGAAGCCGTTCCGCGAGACCGACCTGCTGCCGGCGATCGAGACGGCGCGGGCCAGGCACCGGGACCTGGTCGAGCTCCAGGAGGAGTCCGGCTCGCTGCGCGACGCGCTCGAGGCGCGCAAGCTGATCGAACGGGCGAAGGGGCTGCTGATGGAGAAGGACGGCATCGGCGAGGACGCTGCCTTTGCCCGCATGCGGGGCGCCAGCCAGCGGACGGGCAAGCCGCTGCGGGAGATCGCCGAGGCCGTGCTGGCGGCCTTCGACCCCGCTACTTGACGAGCGTCAGCGGCGGGCGGCCGATCAGGCTCATCAGCCGATGGGCGTCCGCCTCCTCGAGCCGGCCGGATACCTTGGTGCGCAGGTCGTCGTACCAGACCGCGCCCTGCTCGGACACGAACGCGATCACCGGCTTCGCCTCGTCGAACCGGCGCAGCATCATCGGCCGGACGAGCGCCTCGTCGAGGTACGTGACGTCGACCAGCACCAGGTCGGCGCAGAACTCGTCCGCCGCCTCCTCGAACGCGTCGCCCGGGAACGGCACCGCGGACACGTCGGCGTAGTCCGACAGCGGGCCGGACAGGACGTCCATCATCAGCGGCGTCAGCCCCACCAAGAGCACGCGTTTGCTACGCCTGGCGGAACGCCGTGGCCTGCGCTGTCGACCCCCCATTGGTCAAGTCTGCGTCCGGATCGCCGGATTTGCAAGCCGGGATCGACAGCGTGAACGTGGCTCCCTGTCCGGCTTCGGACGCCACGCCGGCCTCGCCCCCGTGAGCCTCGGCGATCGATGCCACGATCGACAACCCGAGTCCGCTGCCGCCGCTGGCGCGCGATCGAGAGGGGTCGGCGCGGTAGAACCGCTCGAACACGCGGGGCAGGTCCTCGGCGGCGATGCCGGGTCCGCGGTCGGCCACCTCGACGGTCACGACATCCCCGTTGCCGGTCACGGCGACGGTGACGGGGGTGCCCTCGGGCGTGTGCGATCGGGCATTGGCGAGCAGGTTGCCGATCGCCTGGCGGAGCCGCAGCTCGTCGCCGGTCACGGTGGTCTCGCCGTCCACCCGCAGCTCCACGGGCCAGTCGGGGTGGAGCATCCGCGCGTCGTCCGCCAGGTCGGCGGCGATCCCACCGAGGTCGACCGGCTCGCGTTCCAGGGGCCGTCCCTGGTCGAGCCGGGCGAGCAGCAGCATGTCCTCGACCAGCACGCCCATGCGCGCCGCGTCGTCCTCGATCCGGCGCATCACGACGCGCAGGTCCTCCGGCCGGTCGGACGCACCGCGGCGGAACAGCTCCGCATAGCCCGCGCACCGACGTCAGCGGCGTCCGCAGCTCGTGCGAGGCATCGGCGACGAACTGGCGCAGCCGGTTCTCCGACCGCTCCCGCTCGGCGAACGCGCGCTCGATCTGCGCCAGCATCTCGTTGAGCGCCGCACCCAGCCGGCC
The DNA here is from genome assembly GCA_963809205.1 of uncultured Actinomycetes bacterium. GTDB lineage: Bacteria > Actinomycetota > Thermoleophilia > Gaiellales > JAICJC01 > DATLLN01. The sequence continues at coordinate 273,406 of CAWEIS010000004.1, forward strand.
GACCTCGGTGCGCGGATCGCTGTTCTCGATGCGCTGCGAGAGGTCGCCGGCGGCGATCGCCCCGGCCGTCTGCTCGATCCGGCCCAGCGGGCGCAGGCCGACCCGCACCAGGATCAGCGCGAGCACACCCACGGCCACCAGCGCGATCGCGCCGACCAGCAGCTCGATCATCGTCAGCCGCTGCACGGTGCTGTGGACGTCGTCGAGCGGGACCGCGATCACCAGCGTGGCCGATCCCGACGCGATCGAGTCCGGTGGGGCCACCGATGCCGCGTCGACGGCCTGCACCCGGTAGTCGTCGATCGTCGAGATGCCGGTGGGGGCCGAGGCGAGGAAATCGGGCGTGCGATGGTTGCCGGTGCCGACGTAGCGAACGCCGACGACCCCGCCCTGTGGCGTGACCAGGGCGACGTACGACCCGGACGGCAGGGAGTTCGCCAGGTTGCGAGCTGCGCCGGGGTCTCTGTCGCCCAGCGAGTAGAGCGCGGGCACCTGCGCCGATGCCGAACTGCTGGTCGACGCGGTCGACCAGGAAGGAGTCGAGGTAGTGGCGGGTCGCGATGCCGGCGCCGAGCAGCCCGAGCGCAACCAGGAGCACGCTGATCGCGGTCAGCCTGAAGCGCAGCGACATCTACGCCCGCCGCGGCCGGAGCGAGTAGCCGAACCCGCGCACGGTCTGGATCAGCGGGTCCTCGCCGCCGCCGTCGACCTTCTTGCGCAGGTAGCTGATGTACGTCTCGACAACGCTCGAGTCGCCGCCGAAGTCGTAGCGCCAGACGTGGTCGAGGATCTGCGCCTTGCTGACCACCCGGCCCGCGTTCGCCAGCAGGTAGCGGAGCAGGTTGAACTCCGTCGGCGTCAGGTGGATCAGGCGGTCGCCGCGCGTCACCTCGTGGGCGTCCTCGTCCAGCTCGAGGTCGGCGTAGCGGAGCACGGCTCCGTCCTCCTGGCCGTCCGCGGGTGCGTCGCAGCACGGCGCGCACGCGGGCCACCAACTCCTCCAGGCTGAACGGCTTGCCGACGTAGTCGTCGGCGCCGAGAGTCAGCCCGTGCACGCGGTCCTCGGTCGTGTCGCGGGCCGTCAGGAACAGCACGGGCACCGGGCTCGAGCCGTTGGCGCAGCCGCCGGTAGACCTCGAAGCCGTCCAGGTCGGGCAGCATCACGTCGAGGACGACGATGTCGGGCTGGAACGTGCGCGCGAGCTGCACCGCCGCCCGTCCGTCCGCCGCGGTCTCCACCTGGAATCCCTCGTAGCGCAGCACGGTCGAGACGAGCTGTGTGATGCTCTCCTCGTCGTCGACCACCAGGACGCGTGCCGGCTCGGATGCGCTCATGTGGAAGACGGTAGGCCCGCTGTCTGAGGATTCGCTGTGAGCCGGGTGGGAACCTCACATGGAACTCCCAGCCGTGTCGCGGTTCCCGCCCAGGATGCCGGGGCACGATCGATGGCATGAACCGCCTGAAGGGAGCCACCATGAAGCTGCTGCGCCCGTTCGCCGGCCTCGCGATCGCGGCCGTGCTGGGCGCGGCCGTCGCAACCGCTGTCGTCCACGAGACCACCGGCGGCACGACCGTCGTCAACCGCACGATCACGACGCCTGCGGCCGCCAACGCCGCGGATACGACGTCCACCACGACCACCGTCAACGACGTCTACCGCCGCTCGGCGCGCAGCGTCGTCGAGATCACCGTGACGACGTCATCCTCGGGCGGCGGCAGCAACGGGCCCTTCGGCATGCCGCAGCAGGGCTCCGGCACGGCCCAGGGCTCCGGCTTCGTGATCGGCTCGAACGGCGACATCGTCACAAACCACCACGTGGTCGAGGGCGCGACGTCGATCAAGGTGACGTTCGCCGATGGGACGACCGCCGACGCGAAGCTGGTCGGCTCGGACGCGACTACCGACCTGGCGGTGATCCACGTGGATGTCCCCTCGAGCGAGCTGCACCCGCTCTCGTTCGGCGACTCGTCGGCGCTCCAGGTGGGCGACGCGGTGGTCGCCATCGGCGATCCCTACGGCCTCGAGAATACGGTGACGGCGGGCATCGTCAGCGCGCTCGACCGGACGATCACGTCTCCCAACAACCATCCGATCGGCGGCGCCATCCAGACCGACGCTGCGATCAACAGCGGCAACAGCGGCGGCCCGCTGCTCGACCTGAACGGCCGCGTGATCGGCGTCAACAGCCAGATCGAGTCGTCGTCGGGCGGCAACATCGGGATCGGCTTCGCGGTGCCGTCGAACACGGTCAAGACCGTGGTGGCGCAGCTGATCGCCGACGGCAAGGCGACGCACCCGTACCTCGGCGTCAGGCTGTCCGATTCGTCCGACCCCGCCGGCGCCAAGGTGGGCGAGGTCGCCTCCGGTGCGCCGGCCGACAAAGCCGGTCTGCAGAACGGCGACGTGATCACCGCGGTGGACGGCTCGACCGTCACCTCGTCCGACCAGCTGGTCGCGGCGCTCGTGGCGCACAGCCCGGGCGATCAGGTGGAGCTGCGGGTGGTGCGCGGCGGCTCGACCCGCACGGTCATCGTGACGCTGGGGAACCGCTCGTAAAAATCGGGGTCAGACCCCGATTTTTTAGCCGGCGTGCAGCTCCCACTGGCGGTACAGATGCGCCAGCTCCTCCTGCAGCGAACGATGGCGCAGGCCGTCCTCGGACAGGGCGTCGGGATCTGCGTATGCCTCGGGCTGCGAGAGCCGAGCTTCGATCCCGCCCAGCTCCTCCTCGAGGGCCTGGATCTGCCCCTCGAGGCGGGTCGCCTCGCGCACCTGGCGCTGAGACGACCTGGCCGGCGACGGCTTGGGCTTGCGGCTTCGGCTTCTCGGGCGCCTTCCGGCGCTCGACGGCCGGTTCGTGGTCGCGGGCGTACTCGCCGAACGCGCCCTCGCGCAGCCGCAGCCGGCCGTCCTCGATCGCGATCGTGCGGGTGGCCAGCGCCTCGATCAGCGCGCGGTCGTGCGAGACCAGCAGGATGGTGCCCGAGTACTCGGTCAGCGCGTCCTCCAGCGCCTCGCGGCTCTCGATGTCCAGATGGTTGGTCGGCTCGTCGAGCACCAGGAAGTTCGCGCCCGACACGACCACCCGCGCCAGCGCGAGCCGTCGCCGCTCGCCGCCCGAGAGCACCTCCACCGGCTTCTCGACCTGCTCGCCCGAGAACAGGAAGCGGCCGAGCAGGTCGCGGGCCTGCGGCCCGGTCAGCGGGGTGCCCTGCACCATCGCGTCGATCAGCCGGAGGTGCTCGGGCAGCTCGATCGCGTGCTGCGAGTAGTAGGCGACGGTCACGTTGTGCCCGATCTTCACCCTCCCGGTCTCGGGCGGCGTGTCGCCCAGGATCGTCTCGATCAGCGTGGTCTTGCCGGCGCCGTTGCGACCGATCAGCGCGACCCGCTGCCCGCGCTCGATGGCGAAGTCGGCGTCGCTGACCAGCGTCCGGCCGGCGACTGTCACGTCCACCCCGGCGACCTCGAGCACCACCCGGCCGCTGCGCCTGGGCTGCGGGAACCCGAACTTCAGCACCCGGCTCTGCGTCGGCCGGTCGACCCGCTCGATGCGGGCCATCGCCTTCAGCTTGCTCTGGGCCTGCCGGGACTTCGTGCCGTAGCGGAAGCGGTCTACGAACCGCTGGAGATGTGCGAGCTCTTCCTGCTGGCGCTCGTAGAGGTCGGCCTGCTGCGCCAGGCGCTCGGCCTTCTCCCGCCGCCAGTGCGAGTAGCTGCCCTTGGTCAGCCGCCCCTTGCCCCGCTCGAGCTCGAGCACGGAGGTGGCCACCGACTCCAGGAACCAGCGGTCGTGGGAGACGAACACGACGGTCGCGTCGAGGTCGTCGAGGTACTCCTCCAGCCACTCGATGGAGTCGACGTCGAGGTGGTTGGTCGGCTCGTCGAGCAGCAGCACGTCCGGGCCGCCGGCCAGTGCCCGGGTCAGGGAGGCCCGCGTCAGCTCGCCGCCGGAGAAGGTCTCGAGCTGACGGTCGAGGTCGTCGGGTGTGAACCCCAGCCCGCGCGCGATGGACTCCAGGCGCGCGCGCCAGCCGTAGCCGCCGGCCCGCTCGAACGCCGTCTGCGCGCGGTCGTACGCCTGCAGCGTCCGAGACTCGGCGTCGCCCTCGGCCATCTGCGCCTCCAGCTCCCGGAGCCTGCCCTCCAGCCCGGACGCCTCGGCGACTCCCTCACCGACGTACGCGCCGAGCGTCACGCCGCGCGCCAGCGGCGGCCGCTGGTCGTGCAGGGCCACGGTCATCCCGGCCGGCATCGACAGCGTGCCGGTGTCGGGGACCAGCTCGCCCGCCAGCACCCGTAGGAGCGTCGTCTTCCCGGCACCGTTTCGTCCGACCAGCGCCACCCTGTCGCGGGGCCGCAGGATCGCCGAGACATCGCGCAGCACGTCGTCCGCGCCGTACGACAGCGCGATCTGCGTGAGGTGGACGGCGCTCATCGCACGCGCAGGACGACCTTGCCGAACCGGTCGGCCTGGCCCATCCGGTCGTGTGCCTGGGCGGCGTCCTCCAGCCGGTACACGGAGTCGACCACCGGCCGCCAGCCCGCCCGCTCGACGTGGGCGAGCAGCGCGTCGAACTCGCGGGGGCTGCCCATTGTCGTGCCGTGGATGTTCCACTGGCCGAAGTACAGCGACGAGATCGCGATCTCGGCCGTCTCGCGCATCGTGTCGCCGAAGCTGACCAGCGTGCCGCCGATGCGTAGGCAGCGGAAGATGCCCTCCCAGGCGGGGCCGCCCGCGCTGTCGACGGCGATGTCGATCTCGCCCACCTGCTCGGGCCACTCGGGGTCGGTGTACAGCACGCCGGCCGCGGCGCCCAGTTCGAGCGCCCGGTCGATCTTCCACTGCGCCGAGGACGTGACCACGACCTCGGCGCCCAGCGCGTGGGCGATCTGGACGAGGAACGTCGCGGCGCCGCCCCCAGCGCCGGTGATCAGCACCCGCGCGTCGCGGGCGACCCCGCCGCGCGTGACCAGCGCCCGCCACGCGGTCAGCCCGGCCAGCGGCAGCGCTGCCGACTCCTCCCACGAGAGGCGCGCCGGGCGCGGCCGCAGGTTGGCCGTGGGCACGACGATCAGCTCCGCGTGCGTACCCTGGTGCGGCACGCCCAGGATCTCGCCGTCCGGCGCCGGGCCGTCCTCACGCTCGCCCCAACGCAGGTAGGGGACGATCACCACCTCGTCGCCGGCCGCGGTCATCCCCGCCGCGTCCGACCCCAGCACGAGGCTGGGCTGCGCGCGCTCACCGGTGCGGATCCATACGTCGCGGCGATTGAGCGCGGCGGTCGAGATCTCGACCAGCACTTCGCCGCGACCCGGCTCCGGGTCGGGAACCTCATCCACGCGGACGACCTCGGGACCGCCCGCACCGCTGATGATCGCCGCACGCACAGCCCCGTATCATGCCCCAGATGCCGGGCCCCGATACCAGCTTCCTGTATCTCTCCCAGGAGGACGTGGTCGCCGCCGGCGGCCTCGACATGGCCGCGGTGGTGGATGTGATCGAGCGCGCGTTCCGCGTCAAGGCCGACGGCCAGGTGGTGATGCCGCCGAAGGTGATGATCACCTGGTCGGACGAACCGGGCACGGAGGAGCTGCACGGACGGATCATGGCGATGCCCGCCTACGTCGGCGGCGACTTCGACGTCGCCGGGCTGAAGTGGATCCCCAGCGTCCCCGCCAACCCGGCCCGCAACGGGCTGCCTCGGGCGAACGCTCTTGTCCTCTTGTCGGATCGCGAAACCGGCCTGCCGCTGGCCGTCATGGACGGCACCGTGGTCAGCGCGATGCGCACCGGCGCTGTCACCGGCGTGGCCGTCAGGCACCTGGCGCGCGAGGGCGACAGCGTGGCCTGCCTGCTGGGAGCCGGCGTGCTGGCCCACACGCAACTCGATGCGCTACGGGTCGTCATGCCGGCGCTCCGCCACGTGCGGGTGTACGACCCGGACACGGCGCGGGCCGAGCGGTTCGCCGAGCGCCAGTCCGCGGAGGCCGGGCTGGCCGTCGCGGCCGCCGCGTCCGCCGAGGACGCGGTGCGCGGCGCGCAGGTGGTCGTGCCGGCGACGATGGCGGTCGAGCCGACCTTCCAGCCGGAGTGGCTCGACCCCGGCGTCACGGTCGTGCTCGTGTCTAGCCTGGACGGCCCCGAGTCGCTGCACGCCGCCACCGACCTGCTGGTGGTGGACGACTGGGTGCACGAGTCGACCCACGAGGGCCGCTACGCCTGCCGCCTGGTCGAGGCGGGCATCGTGGATGCGTCGGGGGACAAGGCGGTGGAGCTGTGCGACGTCGTCGCCGGCAGGCATCCGGGGCGCACGTCGGCGAGTCAGCGGATCGTGGTCTCCCCGGTCGGCCTGGGGATGGACGACGTCACCACCGCCAAGCATGTGCTCGACCGCGCGGCCGCGGTTGGGCTGGGCACCGAGCTGCGCCTGCGAACCGGCCCGCCGGTCTGGGAGTGATCGGCGGCCCGCTGCTGCGGACGGCGGATGGGCGTCTGTTCCTGGCCGCCCAGCTGATGGATTCGCTGTCGGCGGGGATCTCGCTGGTCGCGTTGCCCTGGTTGGTGCTCGACGCCGGCGGTACCCAGTCGCAGGCCGGCGCCGCGTTCCTTGCCGGCACGCTGCCTTACGTCGCGCTCGGGCTGAACGCCGGGCACGTCGGGGACCACCGCCCCCGCCGGCGGGTGATGGTGACCGGCACGGCGGTGCAGACGGCCGCGGCTGTCGTCATCCCGCTAGCGCTGGCCGGTGGCGTGGCCGTCGAGGACATGCCGATCGCGCTGATCTACGCCGCCGCCCTGGTGGTCACCGCCGGGCGCGTGTTCGTCGACGCCGCGGCCTTCGGCGCCATCGCCAAGCTGGTCGGCGGCGGCCACTTCGTGCAGGGCCAGTCGGCGCTGTCGTTCGTCTGGTCGCTGGGCTTCCTGGTCGGCCCGGCGGTGGGCGGGGCGCTGATCGGGCTGGTCGGGATCTCAGGCGCGCTGTGGGTGCAGGCCGTCGGCTTCGCCGTCGCCGTCGGGCTGATGGCGTCGATGCGCGTCGACCTCGGGCCCGACCCGCACCCCGACGACGACGGCGGCGAGGGCGTGCTGGCCGGGCTGCGGCTGGTCGTCCGCGACCCCGTGCTGCGCTCGCTGACCGCGATCGGCATGGCGTGGAACCTGACGACCAACATGATCTACTCGCTGATCGTGGTGTTCGCCCGCCACGACCTGTCCGCCGACGCCGGGCAGACCGGGCTGATGCTCTCGATCGCGGGTGCCGCCGGACTGGCCGGCGGCCTGCTCGCCCCCGTCGCCCGCCACCGCCTGGGGCCGACGCGGGCGCTGCGCTTCTCGATCGCGCTGTCCGGCGTGGGGGCGCTGGGGACGGCGCTGGCGCAGGAGATCGTGTCGGCGACGATCGCCTACTCGGTGCTCGAGTTCTCGGCGCTGCTGTTCATCACGCTGCTGATCAGCGAGCGCCAGACCCGCGCGGCGCCGTCGGAACAGGGGCGGGTGGGGATCACCGGGCGGATGGCCGCGCTGACCGCCGCCAGCGTGGGCGCGCTGATCGGCGCCGTGCTGGTTGCCCTCATCTCGCTGCCGGCGATCCTGCTGCTGGCGGCGCTCTGCACGATCATCGTCGCCGGCGTCGGCCAGCGGGCGATCAGCGTCTAGCCGCGTAGATCACTTCTTGCCGTGCTCGGCCTGCCAGGCCGCCAGCTCCTCGTCGCTCAGGTGCGACGGGGGCAGGCGCTTGACGTACACGGCGAACCGGCCCAGGAACGCCAGCCCCAGAAGGGGAGCCAGGATGTGCGGGAGATGGCTCAGGATGAACGCCATGGGTACCTGAATGTGATGATGCCACGGATCTCGCGGCGACGGTATGGCTCGGTTCCCTTTGCCCCTGTCTTCGCGGTTCCCTAGAATGGCGGCCGTGTCCGCGGTCAAGGTAGGGATCATCTCGATCGTCGTCGGGGCGATCGGCACCGTCCTCCTGTTCGTCCTTCCGGACTGGTTCCCCGTCGCCGCGTCGGTGCAGGCCGAGCGGCAGGACGAGCTCTACCTGGCGCTGATGATCATGTCGTCGTTCATCTTCTCCACCGTCGTGGTCTTCCTCGGCTATTCGATGTGGAAGTTCCGCGTCCCGCCCGACGACGACCAGGACGGCCCGCCGATCCACGGCAACACCACGCTGGAGATCGTGTGGACGGTCATCCCGACGATCATCGTGGTCGCGTTCGCGTTCGCAGCTGGCGTGGTGCTGATTCGCAACGAGGAGAGGCCCAAGGACCGGCTGATCGTCGGCGTCACCGCCCAGCAGTTCGCCTGGACGTTCGACTACGGCGACGGCAAGAAGTCGACGATCCTCGTGCTTCCCGTCGACCGGGCGGTGCAGTTCGACATAACCTCGAAGATCCACGACGTGATCCACTCGTTCTACGTCCCCGAGTTCCGGGTCAAGGCAGACGCCGTGCCGGGGATCATGAACCACACCTACGCCACGCCGACCAAGACCGGCCGCTACCTGCTGGAATGCACGGAGCTGTGTGGGATCGGCCACAGCCAGATGCGGGCTCCGGTCCGGGTGATGACCCAGGAGAAGTTCGCGACGTGGCTGGCCGCCCTGCCGGTGACAAAAGGAGCCTCCTAGTGGCAGTCGCTGATGCCGCACTGACGCACGACCACGACGCGCACGCCCACGGACACGGCGGCGGGTCGGACAAGAGCGTGTGGGCGCGCGGCAGCTGGGTGCGGGCGATCTGGGTCTCCATCGTCTTCGCCGGCGTCGCCATCGGCATCGCGATGGGTATCCGCTGGGCGCTGGGCTTCGGCGAGATCTGGAACTCCGAGGTCGCCGCCACCTTCGGCCTGACCTTCTGGGCGATCGGGTTCACCGTCGGCATCGGCTGCTTCGACTACTGGTGGGGCTACCTGACCGGCTCGCACACGTGGGTGCAGGAGGATCACTCCGCCCACGGCGCGTACAGCTGGCGCGACTACTTCAAGGTCAACACCGACCACAAGGTGATCGGCATCCAGTACCTGGTGCTGACCTTCATCTTCTTCATGATCGGTGGCGCGCTGGCCGAGGGCGTCCGCGCCGAGCTGGCGCAGCCGGGGACGCAGTACGTCTCGCCGGGCGGCTACAACGGACTGTTCTCGGCGCATGCGACGCTGATGATCTTCCTGTTCATCATCCCGTCGTTCGCCGGCCTGGCGAACTTCGTGGTGCCGCTGATGCTGGGCGCCCAGGACATGGCGTTCCCGCGGCTGAACGCGCTGTCCTTCTGGCTGTTGCTGCCAGGCGGCCTGATCTTTCTGATGTCGTTCGCCGTGGGCGCGTTCGACGCCGGCTGGACGAACTACGCGCCGCTGTCGGTGCAGAGCCCGCTCGGGGACACGTTCTTCACGATCGGCGTGCAGTTCGCCGGTGCGTCCTCAATTGCCACGGCTGTCAACTTCCTCGTGACGATCGTGACGATGCGTGCGCCGGGCATGACGTTCTGGCGGATGCCGCTGCTGGTCTGGGCGAACCTCGCGACGTCGACGCTGGTCGTGCTCGGCACACCGTTCATCGCCGGCTCGCAGTTCATGGTGCTGTACGACCGCGTGATGCACACGGACTTCTTCAATCCGTCGCGCGGCGGCGACGTGATCATGTACCAGCACATCTTCTGGTTCTACTCGCACCCAGCGGTCTACATCATGATGCTGCCGGGCTTCGGGATCATCTCCGAGGTGATCGCGATCAACTCGCGCAAGCCGATCTTCGGCTACAAGCTGATCGCGTTCTCCACGGTGGCAATCGGCGTGCTCGGGTTCAGCGTGTGGGCGCACCACATGTTCGTCTCGGGCATGTCGCCGTGGCTGCGCATCCCGATGATGGCGACCACGATGCTGATCGCGATCCCCACCGGCATCAAGATCTTCTCGTGGCTGGCAACGATGTGGCGCGGGAGAATCCACCTGACGTCGGGGATGTTGTTCGCGTGCGGCTTCATCTTTACATTCGTGATCGGCGGCCTGTCGGGCATCTACCTCGCCGTGCTGCCCGTCGACATCAACACGTCGGATACGTACTACGTCGTCGCGCACATCCACTACGTGCTGTTCGGCGGGTCGGTGTTCACGATCTACGCGGGCATCTACCACTGGTTCCCGAAGATGACCGGGCGGATGTACGACGAACGGCTGGGGCGCCTGCACTTCTGGCTGACCTTCATCAGCTTCAACGCCACCTTCATGCCCATGCACTACCTCGGCCTGCAGGGCATGCCGCGGCGCGTCTACGACTACGACCCGAAGTTCGCGGACTGGAACCTGGTGATCTCGATCGCCGCCTTCGTGCTGGGCGCGTCGACGCTGGTGTTCCTCTACAACATGATCGTCAGCTGGCATCACGGCCCGCTGGCGCCGGCCAACCCGTGGCACGCGCTGACGCTCGAGTGGCAGGTGTCGAGCCCGCCGCCGATCTTCAACTTCGACGAGACACCCCAGGTTGTGGGAGGCCCGTACGAGTACGGAGTGCCCGGGGCGCGTCACGCGATCGTCACGGTGCATTCGCCGGAGCCCGAGGTGCCGGCGCCTGCGGTGACGACGCTCACCCGGGCGACTCCTGCGCAGAGGGAGGCTCTGATGACCACGATGAGGCACATCCTGGTGATCGCCAACCAGACCGTCGGCGGGGACGCGGTGATCGCGGCGGTGCGGCGGCATGCCGACGGCGAGCCGGTGCGCGTGACGGTGCTCTGCCCGCGCGCGGAGAACGGCGGCTGGGTGGTCGACGAGGAGGAGGCCCGCGCCTCGTCCCGCGCCCGCCTCCATCAGACCCTGGAGGCGCTGCGTGCCGCGGGCATCGAGGCGAACGGCGAGGTCGTCGCGTCCGATCCGTACGAGGCGGTGCTCGACCAGCTCGAGCTCGACCCGCCGAACGAGATCATCATTTCGACCCTTCCGCGCACGCGCTCGGGCTGGCTGCGCCGTGACCTGGTCGAGCGAGTCCGCGAGGGCACGAAGCTGCCGGTCGAGCACGTCGTCGTCAATCCGGACACCTCGGAGACGGCTCCCTCGTGAGCGCGCACGCAGCATCCGCCGGCCACCACGAGGCCAGCTCGTCCCACTCCAGCTCGGCGTACCACGAGAGCCTGCTGCGCTCGCCCGTGTTCCTGGGCATGGTCATGTTCATCGGGTCGGAGATCATGCTGTTCGCGTCGTTTTTCACGGCGTTCTTCTTCGTCCGGTTCACGCACACGCACTACCCGTTCGGCGACTTCGAGATCCCGACGGACTCGACGGCGATCAACACCGCGATCCTGATCTCGTCGAGCTTCACGATGCACTGGGCGCTGATATCGGTTCGCTACAACCGGCGCTTCGGCCTGGTGGTCGGTCTCGGCCTCACGCTGTTCCTCGGGCTGACGTTCCTCGCGTTGCAGATGCACGAGTATCACGCGCTCGGGTTCGTGCCATCGGACGGCGCATTCCCGTCAACCTTCTTCGCGTTGACCGGGCTGCACGGCCTGCACGTGCTGGTGGGCGCCACGCTGCTGTCGATCGCATTCCTCCGGTCGATCCGCGGTCACTATTCGGCGGCCGAGCATCTCGGCCTCGAGGTGACCGGTCTGTACTGGCACTTCGTCGACGTCGTGTGGATCCTGCTCTTCACGGTCGTCTACGTTCTCTGATCGCGATCCGATGACGACGATCTCCTGGAAAAGCATCGAGCATGGCTGGGCGGTCGAGTGCTCCGACGGCGAGACCGTCGGCAAGGTGTTTCTGGTCGTCGGCGACGAGAACGCTGACATCTTCGACGGCGTCGCGTTCACGCATCACGGCGGCGCGTTCGTCTTCCACAACTACGCCGACCGGCCGCACTACGTCGCGGCCGATCGGGTCGCGTCGATCGACCCGGGCGTCGTCAAGCTCTCGATCTCCTCGGAGGAGGCCGCCGGCCTGCCCGGGCACGACGCGCCGGAGAGCGCCCAGATCGAGCCCGAGGGCGCCGGCAAGGTCGATCGCCTCGAGACCTGGTTCGAGGACAAGACCGGGCAGGATCACACCGAGTGATCCGGTGACCCCGGAGGCCGCGATCGGACGGCGGCGAACAGCTCGAGGGTCATCGCCAGCCACTGGCGGTTGCGCACGTCGATGACCACGTGGCGGGCGCCGCGCTTGTCCGCCGGGAAGGAGTCGACCAGCTCGCGGGTGCGCGAGGAGACGCCGGCGGGCACCTCCGCGAGCTCGACCGCGACGCGCGCGTAGCCGCTGCATGCGGTCAGGGCGACGCCGGGGGCGTCACGCGCCGCGGCGGTCAGCTCGTCCCAGAAGGGGGTCAGTCCAGGCTGCGGTAGTCGTCGACCGCGTCCTTCACCCACAGCCAGATCCCGATCGCCGCGATGCTGAATCCGATCGACATGATCGCCGTCCGCCACAGGAAGGACTCCGAGATCAGCCCGGCCAGCACCAGCGACACGCCGAGGGCGGAGATGATCGGGTGGTACGACGGCGGAGGGAGATGGATCTCCTTGTCGCGCTCCGGCGCCTGGTGCGGCTGCTGCTCAGACATTCACCACCAGCTCTCCGATCAGGATCGTCGCGGCGAACAGCAGGGTCGAGAAGATCCCGAGCTTCAGCGCCAGGACGAGGTTCGCGTTCGCGGTCTTCTTGTCGAGCATCGAATCCTCCCTTTACGAGATGGGGATCGCCCGGTCGAGGCCAATCGCGGCGAACAGCAGCGCCAGATAGACCAGTGAGTAGAAGAACATGTGACGCGCGTTCACCGCGGAGGTGTCGCGCAGCAGCTTGACGGCCAGCCACAGGAACCCGGCGCCCAGCACCACGGCCGACACCAGATACAGCGCGTCGAACGAGCCGGCGATGAACGGCAGCACGGACAGCCCCGCGAGCAGGATCGTGTACAGCAGGATCTGGCGCGCCGTCTCCCGCTCTCCGCGGACGACCGGCAGCATCGGGATCCCGGCCCGCGCGTAGTCGTCCTTTGCGAGCAGCGACAGCGCCCAGAAGTGGGGCGGCGTCCAGTAGAAGATCAGCGCGAACATGAAGATCGCCGGCAACCCGATCTCGCCGGTCACGGCCGCCCAGCCGACCAGCGGCGGCACAGCGCCGGCCGCGCCGCCGATCACGATGTTCTGCGGCGTCCGCCGCTTCAGCCACACCGTGTAGACGATCACGTAGAACAGCGCGCCGCCCAGCGCCAGCCACGCGGTCAGCATGTTCACGTTCATCGCGAGCACGGCGAACGACCCGGCGATCAGCCCGATGCCGTAGCCCAGCGCCGACTCAGGCGACACCCGGCCTGCCGGGATCGGCCGCGACGCCGTCCGCCCCATCAGCGCGTCCAGGTCGCGGTCGAAGTAGTGGTTGAGCGCCGCCGCGCCGCCGGATGAGAGCCCCAGGCCGACCAGCGTGACCACCGTCAGCCGCAGGTCGGGCAGCCCGTCCGCGGCGTAGGCCATCGCACCGTACGCCGTGATCAGTATCAGCAGCATGATCCGCGGCTTGGTCAGCGTCACGTAGTCCGCGACCACGGTGCGCAGCGACGAGTGGACCTGTGGCTGTGCGGTCGCCATCTAGGCCTTCTGCTCCTCCGCTGCCTTGCGCAGGTCCCAGAGCGGGCGCTCGCTGCGGATCGGCGGCAGGCTGTCGAAGTTGTGCGCCGGCGGGGGCGACGTCGTGTACCACTCGAGGCTGTTCGCGCGCCACGGGTCGTTGCCGGCGACCCTGCCGTCGCGCAGCGACTTGAGGCAGTTCCAGACGACCATCAGCACGCCGATCGAGAGTACGAACGAGCCGACGGTGGCGAGCTGGTTCATCAGCGCCCAGCCGGGGTGGTCGGCGTACGTGACGATCCGCCGCGGCATCCCGGACAGGCCGAGCGCGTGCATCGGGAAGAACGTCAGGTTGAAGCCGATGAACAGCACCCAGAAGCTGCGGATCGCCAGGCCGCGGTCGAGCATCCGGCCGGTCATCTTGGGATACCAGTAGTGCAGGCCGCCGAGCACGGCGAACACGGGCACGGTGCCCAGCACGTAGTGGAAGTGGGCGACCACGAAGTAGCTGTCCGTCACCTGCAGGTCGACCGGGAAGGCGGCCAAGAAGATGCCGGAGAGGCCGCCGATCATGAACAGGCCGATGAACCCGACCGCGAACAGCATCGGCGGCTCGAACCTGATCCGGCCCATCCACATCGTACCGACCCAGTTGAAGATCTTGACGCCCGTCGGCACCGCGATGGCCATCGACGCGATCATGAACCAGACAGCGACCGGCGTCGAGAACTGCACGGCGAACATGTGGTGCCCCCACACGAGGAAGCCGAGAAAGGCGATCGCCACCACCGAGTAGACCAGCGCCTTGTAACCGAACAGCGGCTTGCGCGAGAACACCGGGAGGATCTCCGAGATCATGCCGAATCCGGGTAGTGCCATCACGTAGACCACGGGGTGCGAGTAGAACCAGAACAGGTGCTGATAGAGCAGCACGTTGCCGCCGCTCGGGTCGTAGAAGTTTGTCCCGAAGTTGCGGTCGAGCAGCAGCATCGTCAGGGCCCCGGCGAACACCGGCGCGGAGGCGATGATCATGATCGAGTAGATGTCGATCGTCCACGTGAACAACGGCATTCGTGACAGCCGCATCCCGGGCGCCCGCATGTTGTGGATGGTGCAGATGAAATTGATGGCGCCGGTTATCGAGGAGAGGCCGACGATGTGCAGGCCGACGATCCAGAAGTCCTGGCCCAGCCCCGGGTCGAGCACGGACAGCGGCGGGTAGCTCGTCCAACCGGACTCCGGCGCGCTGCCGAACAGGAAGCTCGAGTAGAGCACGATGCCGCCGAACAGCAGCAGCCAGAACGACATCGCGTTCAGCCGCGGGAAGGCCATGTCCCTGGCGCCGATCTGCAGCGGCACCATGTAGTTGCCGAACGCCGCCATGATCGGGATGACGAACAGGAAGATCATCGTCGTCCCGTGCATCGTGAAGAGCTGGTCGTACGCGTCGGGCGACAGCTGCTTGCCGTCGGCGGTCTCCAACTGGATGCGGATGGCCAGCGCCATCAGGCCGCCCACCAGGAAGAAGAACAGCGTCAGGACCAGGTACATGATCCCGATCCGCTTGTGGTCGACGGTGGAGAGCCACGAGCGGAGGCCGCCGGACTCGGGCGCCGCGACGCCCGTCATGGGCACGGGGTGGCTCCGGGTCGCCATCAGGCCGTCTCCATCATCTGGTTGAACTTCTCCTCGCTCAGCACCTTGACGGTGATCGTCATGGTCGCATGCCCGGATCCGCAGAACTCGGCGCACTGGCCCTCATAGGTTCCCGGGGCGGTCGCCTTGAACCACGTCGTCGTCGTCCGGCCGGGGATCGCGTCCACCTTCTGGCCGAGCTCCGGCACCCACCAGTCGTGGATCACGTCCTTGGAGTTGATCTCGAGCTCGACCGCCGTGCCCTCCGGCACGAACAGCGTATTGGCGGCGGTCGACTTGGGCTTCATCCCGGCCGGGTACTCGAACGACCACGCGAACTGCTGGGCGAGCACATGCACCTTCATCGCATCGGCGGGCGTGTCGTCGACGCTGGGCAGCTTGTACAGGGTGTAACCGGCGATGCCGAGCACGATCAGGATCGGCACGATCGTCCAGCCCAGCTCGAGCTTCGTCGAGCCGTGCGTCTGGGGCGGGTCGGGGTCGCCCGGCCGCTCGCGAAAGCGGATCGACGAGTACAGGAGGAAGCCGCCGACCAGCACGAAGATCGTGATGGTGGCGCCGAGGATGACGAGGTAGATGTCGTCGATCGCCGAGGCGTTCGGCGAGACGGGCTCCTCGGGCGTCGCGGTGTCGGCCAGCGCGTAGCCTGCGAGCAGGAGGCTCGTAAGGGTCGCCGCCAGGATTGCAGTCAGCATCCCCAGCAGACGACTTCGCGTCCGGATCACGATCCTCCTGATACGAGTGAGTCCACCGAGCGGTGGGCGCCAGGATTCTACAAGCGGCCGGGGGCGGTTGTAGCCGCCACCGATCCTCAACCGCGGCGCTCGGGAAGCGGCGGCTCCTCGTCCGGCGGAGACGTGCTCGCGGGGCGCTGGCGGGGCGTCCGCCGCGGCGGCTCCTGATCCTTGTCCGGCGCCGCGCCCTGGGCGAATGCGGCGCCCAGACCGGCAACGGCGCCCATGCCGTCGGATGCCCCCGAGGGGAGCAGCAGCAGCTTGTTCGCGTCGCCCGCGGCGACCGCCGGCAGCGCCTCCAGATACTTGTAGCCGAGCATGTCCGACGGCAGGATGTCCGCCTTCTTGACCATGTCGAAGACGTGCTCCAGCGCCTCGGCCTCGCCACGCGCCCGCAGCGCCCGCGACTGGCGGTCGCCCTCGGCCCGCAGGATCAGCGACTGCTGGTCGGCTTCGGCGGCGAGGATGACGGCCTGGCGCGCGCCCTCGGCGCGCAGGATGGCCGACTGCTTCTCGCCCTCGGCCTGAAGGATGGTGGCGCGCTTGGCGCGGTCGGCCCGCATCTGCTGCTCCATCGCCTCCTGGATCGAGCGCGGTGGGTCGATGCTCTTCAGCTCGACGCGGGTGACGCGGACGCCCCACTTCTCCGTTGCCTCGTCGAGCACCTCGCGCAGCTGGGTGTTGATCTGGTCGCGGCTGGTCAGCGTCTCCTCCAGCGTCATCGCGCCGACCAGGTTGCGCAGCGTGGTCTGGGCGAGCTGCTCCATCGCCGTCAGGAAGTTCGCCACCTCGTAGGTCGCGCGGAACGCGTCCGTGACCTGGAAGTACACGACCGTGTCGATCGCGATGGTCACGTTGTCCTCGGTGATGACGGGCTGCGGCGCAAACGGCTGCACCGTCTCGCGCATGTCGACGACGACGCGCATCCGGTCGAAGAAGGGGATCACGATGTGGAGTCCCGGGCTGAGCGTAGCCCGGTATTTGCCGAATCGCTCGATCATGCCGACGTGGCTCTGGCGGACGATCCTGACGGCCGACGCCACGAGCACGATCGCGAAGATCGCAAGGACAACAGCAATGATCAGGGGTGCCATCAGGTCTCCTTCGGGAGCTCGTCCCGTTCATGTGGTGCGGCGATGACGAGGGCCGTCACCCCGCGGATCTCGACAATCTCGATGCGGGCGCCCTGGGGGATCGCCTCGTGCTCGAAGTAGCTGCGCGCCGTCCACGTCTCGCCGTCCACCTTGACAAGGCCGGAGTCGAGCTCGCCGATCGGCTTGGTGACGACGCCGACGCGGCCGCGCATAGCCTCCGCGCCCATCGGCACGGCCGGCCGGTCGACGCCGGAGACGCGCTTCAGCCACGGCCGGGTCAGGTACAGCCCGCCGACCGAGACGGCGGCGAACGCCAGCACCTGCCCGGCGACGGGGACGCCGAGCGCCGCGAGCACGGCGCAGATCGCGGCTGCGATACCGAAGTAGATCGTGAAGAAGGACGTCGTGGTCGCCTCAACCACCAGCGCCACCACCGCGATCACGATCCAGAATCCCCAATCGGGCATGGTTGCAGCGTAGATCACGCGAGGGCCGGTGTCCGGGCGGCTCGGGCACGTTTGCACCGGAGCCACTGTTACGCTGCTCCCGAATGGAGATCGAGCGGATCACGAGTGGAGCCGCCCTCGACGACCTGCTGGCAACCGCCCGATCCGAGGGCCGCTGCGCACTCGACACGGAGTTCGTCTGGGAACGCACCTACGCGCCGCGACTGTGCCTCGCGCAGATCGCCACCGCCGATCGCGTGGCGGTGATCGACCCGCTCGAGGGCGCGTCGCTGGAACCGGTCGCCGCGCTGGTCGCCGACCCCGGCGTGACCTGCGTGATGCACGCGCCGGCCGCTGATCTGACCGGCTTCGGGCTGCACTACGGCGTCCATCCCCACGACGTCTTCGACGTCCAGCTGGCGGCGGGCTTCGCCGGACTGGGCGGCTCGCTTTCTCTGGAGCGGGTGATCGATCAGAGCGTGGGCGTCCAGCTGCACCACGCCGAGGGGTTCACCGACTGGTCGAAGCGCCCGCTGACGCCGGTGCAGGTCGAGTACGCCGCCGACGACGTGCGCCATCTGCTCGCCGCCGCGGATGCCCTGGCGGCCCGGCTCGAGCGGCTGGGGCGGCTGTCCTGGGCGCACGAGGAGATGGAGCGGCGGTTCGGGCCGGAGGCCGCGGTCGTGCAGGATCCCGACCAGGCGTGGCGGCGCGTCCAGGGCCGCGGCAAGCTGCGCGCCGGGCAGCTCGGCGCGCTGGTCGCCATCGCCGCGTGGCGCGAGCGGGAGGCGCGGCGCCGCGACACGCCGGTGGCGTGGCTGGTGCGCGACGCGACGCTGATCGAGCTCGCCCGCCGGCGGCCGAAGACTGCGGAGGACGCCCGCGGCGTGCGCGGCCTCCAGCTCAAGCGGGGACCGCAGCTGGACGGGCTGCTTGCCGCGATTCGCGAGGGCGAACAGAATCAGCCCGAGCGCCCGCCCGAGACCCCGCCCGAGCTGCGGGCCCGGGTGCGGGCCGTGCTGCCGCTCGCAAGCTCGGTGCTGCAGGCCCGGTGCTCGGCGGCCGGGATCGCCTCGGAGCTTGTTGCCACGCGCGACGACCTGGAGAACCTGATTCGCTACGCCGGCGGTGACGGCCAGGGCGAGCCGCCCCCGCTGCTGACCGGCTGGCGCCGGGAGCTGGCCGGTGACTCGCTGCTGGCGCTGCTGCGCGGTGAGGTGGTGCTGCGGGTCGTTCCCGGCCCGCCGCACGTGGACGAGCAGCCGGCGTGAGCCGCGCGTCGGCGGCGCTGCTGCTCGGCGCCTCTTCGATGTTCGCCACGATGTATTCCACGCAGGCGATCCTCCCGGAGATCTCCAGCGATCTCGACGTGTCGGCGGCGGTGGCCGGCCTGACCGTGTCGGTCGTGGTGCTGGCTGTTGCCCTCGGTGGCTGGGTGCACGGCCCGCTGTCCGACCGGATCGGCCGGCGGCGGGTGATGGTGGCATCGGCGGGGATGCTGGTCGTCCCCACCGCCCTGCTCGGCCTGTCGGCCGGCATCGTGATGCTGATCGCCCTGCGGATCGTCCAGGGACTGCTGATGCCGGGGCTGCTGGTGGTTGCCGTGCCGTACATCACCGAGCGGTTCTCCGGGGCCGTTCAGGGCCGGGCGATGGGCGCCTACACGTCGTCGCTGGTGCTGGGCGGGTTCGTCGGCCGCGTCGGCACCGGCCTGATCACCGAGTGGACGGACTGGCGCCTGGCGCTGTCGCTGCTGGCCGTGCCGGCCGGGCTGGGTGCGCTGGCGATGTGGCGGTGGCTGCCGGAGGACACCGTCACGCCCTCGCCGCATCGGCTGTCCCATGCCGTCCGCGAGCACCTCCACAACGGACGGCTGCTGCTCAACGCCGCCTGCGCCGGCCTCACGTTCTTCGGCTTCGTCGGGGTGTTCACGTACGCCACGTTCCGGCTGACCGACCCGCCGATCGGCCTCTCGCTGGGTCAGGCCGGACTGGTCTACGGCGTCTGGCTGGTCGGCCTCCTGGTGACGCCGATCACCGGTCTGGCCGGGCGCGTCGGGCCGCAGCGGGTCGTCCCCTGGCTGCTGGTGCTCTCGATCAGCGGCGCACTGCTGACGCTGGCCGACTCGCTGCCGCTGATCGTGCTCGGGCTGGCGGCGATGGCGCTCGCCATGTTCACCGTCGTGCCGGCCTGCCAGCTCCTGATCCCGCGCCTCGCCAGGCACGACCGGGGGACGGCGACCAGCCTCCACCTGACCGTCTACTACGCGGCGGGCGGTCTGGGCGCCTACCTGCCGGGGTTCGCGCTCGACCGGGGATGGGGGACGCTGGTCGCCGTCTGCGCCGCCTCCATCGGCGGCGGCCTTGCCGCCAGCCTCGGCCTGCGCGCTACGCTGGCGCGATGATGGGGTGGATCCGGCGCGCGTCGACGACGCGGCTCGTGCTGGCAGCCGGTGCGGTGCTGGTCGTCGTGATCGCCGGAGTCGTGGCGCTGTCCCGCCGCGGCGACGACGTCAAGCCGCCGCCCCCGGCGTCGATCGGCGACCTCGTCGCCCTGGTCGGCCGGGGCAGTCCGCAGGGCATCACGGCCGACGTCACGCTGACGGGAGACGTCGGCCAGGCGGCGAGTACGACGGGCAGCGTCTGGTGGAAGCCGGGCAGCCTGCGCATCGACCTGGGGTCGGGCGACGCCGCCGTCCGGCTGATCGTGGTCGACAACAGGATCGTCATCTCGGGCGACGGACGCACGCTGGCCGCAACGCTGCCGTTCGGGGCAACGCTCGATCCGCTGCTCGGAGAGCTCGGGCAGACGTGGGCGCTGGAGCCGCCGCAGTCGGTGATCGCAGGCGGCCGACCGGCGTACGAGGTGCGCGTCGTCTCGCGCGATCCCGAGTCGCAGGTGGGCGGCATCGCCGTGGCGATCGGCGCCGCCAGCGGGCTGCCCGTGCGGCTCGTCGTCAGCGGAGCCGACGGCCGCCCTGCGGCGACGCTGCAGCTGACGGACGTCCACGTCGGTCCGGTCGACGACTCGGTGCTCGCCGCCCCGGCCGCGGGTTCGGAGGATGTGCCCGCTCCGCGGACGGTGGGGAGCGGCCTCGGCACCGTGCTGGTCTGGAGGGATGCCCACCTGCCGCTTCCCGAGCGCATCTGGGACGGCGCGCGCACGGTGCCGGTCGGCACCGGCACCGGCGAGGCCCTGATCACTCCGGCCGGCAGCCTGCTGCGGTTCACGCGCGGGGGCCATACGTACGTGGTCGCCGGGCTCGCCGGGCCTGACCGCCTTGCCCGCGCGGCCGGCGTGCCGGTGTAACGCACCGCCGCGCTGGCGACACCTGTCGGTATCCTCGCCCTGATGCCCATCCCGCCCGAGACGACGCCGGCGCCGGCTCCCCGCGCCTCGGCGGAGGACATGCAGCTCGTGCGGCGGCTGCGAGATGGCGACGAGTCGGCGTTCATGGAGCTCGTTGACCGCTACCACCGCTCGCTCGTCCGCCTGGCGCGGCGCTACGTGTCCAGCCAGGCGGTTGCCGAGGACGTGGCGCAGGAAGCCTGGGTGGGGGTGCTCCGGGGCATCGACCGGTTCGAGGGCCGGTCGTCCCTGCGCACCTGGATCTACCGCATCCTGACGAACACCGCGAAGACGCGGGCGCAGCGTGAGGCCCGCAGCGTCCCGTTCGCGTCGCTGGGCGGCGACACCGAGGAGGAGGCCGTCGACGCCGACCGCTTCGTGTCCGAGGGCGACGCTGGGGCCGGCCACTGGGTCAGCTTCCCCGACCAGTGGAGCGACCTGCCGGAGCAGCGCCTGCTGGGGGACGAGACCCGGCGGGTGATCGACGCGGCCATCGACCGGCTGCCGCCGAACCAGGCGGCGGTGATCCGCCTGCGCGACGTCGAGGGGTTCGGCTCGGCCGAGGTCTGCGATCTGCTGGACATCAGCGAGGCCAACCAGCGCGTGCTCCTGCACCGGGCGCGTTCCAAGGTGCGGGCGGCGCTCGAGCGGTACCTGGAGGAGGAGCGATGAGCGAGCCCGAGCTGACCTGTCGCGAGCTGGTCGAGCTGGTGACCGACTACCTGGAGGGTTCGCTGGACGACGCGACCCGGCGGCGGGTGGACGAGCACCTGGCGGCCTGCCCCGGCTGCACGGCCTACCTCGACGAGATGCGGGTGACCATCTGGCTGACCGGCACGCTGACGGAGCGCGATCTGGGCGCCCCGGTGCGCGACTCGCTGCTCCACGCCTTCCGCGGCTGGCGCCGCGGCGTCACCTGAGCGCGCCGATCTCCCTGCAGGCCTCGATCGAGAACCGAGTGGCGTACCCGAGGTCGTCCGCCAGCAGGCGCTCGTCGCGGTTGTGCACCCCGCCATGCATGATGTCGATCGGCGTGTGCCGCGCAGGCCAGAAGCCGTAGGCGACCGTGCCGAACGTCTCGCGCATGAAGTGCGAGTCGGTGAAGCCGGTCGAGATCGTCGGCAGCAGGATCGCACCCGGATCCTGCGACTCCACGAACCGCCGGCAGGTCTCGAACAGCGGCGTGTCGATCGCCGCGATGGTGCCGCCGGTCGGCTCCTCGAGGAACTCCAGCTCGTAGGGCAGGTCGGTGCCCAGCGCGGCCGTCAGCTCGCCGCGCAGGTCGTCCTTGGTCATCCCGGGCAGCACCCGGCAGTCACACTCGACGCTGGCCCTGCCGGGCATCACGTTGCGCGCGGACGACCCGCGCAGCCGCGTGGGCGCGATCGTCGCGCCGAACAGCGGCGGCAGCAGGTCGGGGAACGCGGGATGCAGCGCCGACGCCCGCGAGATCGCGCCGTCCACGTCGTCGCCGAACTCGCCCGCCAGCGCCTCCAGCATCACCCGGGTCTCGGGCAGCAGATGGCGCCGCGTGCGGTGGTTCGCCAACCGGGTGATCAGCGTCGCCAGACGTGGCACCGCGTTGGCGCCGGACGTCGGCGTCGAGGCGTGGCCGGCCTCGCCCAGCGCGGTGACCAGCGTGCCGAGGGTGGCCTTCTCGCCGATGTTGACCGTGACGACGACGCGACCGTCGGCCAGCTCCAGACGCTCACCGCCGCCCTCGTTCAGCGCGTAGTCGGTGGCGATGTCGGGGCGGGCCTTGACCAGCCACGCCATCCCGACCTCCTCGGTGCCGTCCTCCTCGTCGGCCTCGGCGACGAACACCAGGTCGCCGCCGGGCTGGAACCCCGAACGGGCGAGCGCGGCCATGGTCACGGCCCGGCTCGCGGTCTCGTTCTTCATGTCCACCGATCCGCGACCCCAGATGTAGCCGTCGTCGTCGTGGTGGCCGTCGAACGGCGGGTGCTGCCAGTCCTCGGCGTCGGCCGGGACGACGTCCGTGTGCCCGAGCAGCGCCAGGGACGGCCCCTCGCCGGTGCCGGGGATGCGGGCGATCAGGTTGGCGCGGTCGGGATCGCGGGCCACCAGCTCGCAGGCGACGCCGTTTGCCTCGAGGTAGTCCTTGAGCAGCATCGCGGCGGGCGTCTCCCGCCCCGGGGGGTTCGAGGTATCGATCCGGATCAGGTCGCGTAGCAGCTCGGCGACCTCGGTCTGCAGGTCATGATCGTTCATGGCGGGGGATCTTACGCGTTGGCGTGCCGGCGCCAGGTGAGGCCGAGGAGCATTCCCAGCAGCACCGGCGGGACGAAGGTCAGCGCGCGGTAGAGCAGCACCGCGGCGACGCAGGCGTCGTTGGGTCCGCCGAACCCGACCAGGGCGGCGGACAGGCCGACCTCGACGATGCCCAGCCCGCCCGGCGTGATCGGGATCGCCGTCAGCAGCCTGATCAGCGACCAGGCTGCGAGCGCCTCCACCACCGAGACCTGCGAAGCGTCGACGCCGACCGCGCGCAGCGAAACCAGCAGCACCAGGAACACCGTCAGGTGGCCGGCCAGCTGCGCCAGCGTGATCACCCACCAGCGGCGGGCGAGCAGGGCGACCGTCTCGTTGCGAAACCGGGCGAACGACTCGTCCAGCGACGTATATGGCCCGCGGCGCACGGGCCGGGCCAGCGTCGTCAGCAGGCGGCCGGTGCGCAGGCCGACTCGCCTCGCCTGCTCCTCGCTGCGCAGCACGAGCACCAGGCCGATGATGACGGCGGCGAGGATGCCGGCGGCGATCAGGCTGAGCACGCGCAGCCGGCGGTCGTCGCCGCCCTCCAGCGCCAGCAGCCCGACGGCGGTGATCGGGATCGCGACGTTGATCAGCTGGTTCCACAGGCCGGTGACCACGACCGCGGCGGTCACCGCCTGCGTGTCGAACCGCCAGCCGCGCAGCATCCCGTACGACACGCCGATACCGACCGCGTCGCCCCCGGGGACGGCGCTGGACAGTGCGGTCGACGTCTGGGTGAGCACCATCGACTGCCGGTAGCTGAGCCCCGGCAGCGCCGCCATCCACGGCGGTCCGAACGTCGCGACGTTGAGGATCGCCACGACGATCAGCGCGATCAGCCAGGGCAGGCTGAGCGTTCCGATGACGTCAAGCACCGACCGGTAGTTGGCGATCTTGGGCAGCAGCAGCGCGAACGCCACCACCACCACGATCACAGCGCCGGCCGAGCCCAGCACCCGCTTGTGGGTGCTGGTCAGTCGAGGTTGGGTCATGTGCCGCGATCGAGGAGCTCGGCCTTTTGTGCGGCGAACTCCTCGTCGGTCAGCGCCCCGCTGTCGTGCAGGGTCTTCAACCGTTCCAGCTTGGACAGGTCGTCACCGCCCCGCGACGGCAGCCGCAGGTTGGGCTTCCATCCGACGGCCGTGGCCTCGGGGAACTCGGTGACGGATTGCCGGCGGAGCGCCTCGACGCCGAGGATTCCGAGCACGATCAAGAGCGTCGACTGGATCAGCTGGCGAGTGGCCAGGGTCGGTCCCCAGAGCAGGACCAGCGCGACCACCGCGGCGTACACCAGCCAGACGCGCCCGGGATGGTCGCGCCCCTCGGGTGCGAACCGGCGGCGCAGCGCCACCGCCCGCCCGGCGGCACCGGACAGCCAGGCCCACAGCACGATCAGGATGCCGACCGCGACGATCGTGATGTTCGCGCTGGTCAGCCGCTCGGTGACGATGTTCCACACATCGCCCGAGGCGGCCTGCGCGTTCGGGTAGTCGGACAGCGAGTTGACGAGATAGTTGCCGACCACGTGGCGGCCGATGATCAGGACGATGCCCACGCCGATCACGCCGAAGCCGATCAGCCGGACGGCCCAGCGGCGGTCGCCCCGGGCCAGGTAGACGGCCAGCACGTAGAGCGCCAGCGTGATGATCCACAGGTAGTTGGCCACCTGCTGCAACGCGTGGGTGATCGTCTGCACCGTGCCCAGCGTGTCGGACTGGATGATCACGATCTGGCCGGCGTCCGCCGGCAGCGCGGCCGCCAGCCGGCCGTTCCCCAGCCCGCCGGCCAGCCGGTCGAGGATCGGCTGGAGGTCGAGCACGACGTTGCCGTTGGTGCTGGACAGTCGGCCGTTGTCACCTGAGGTGACGAGGACGACGAACCGCTCATGCGCGTTGCGGTTGGCCACCTTCCACAGTCCCTGGGCCGCCGGCGACGCCAGCAGCCTCTCGGCGCCCTTCACCGCGTAGGGGCGCAGCGCCGTTGCGGCAGGACCGGCCAGCGGCTTCAGCCGCTCGGGCAGCGCCTGCTCGATCTCGGTCTGCACGTCGACGTTGGTGTACAGCTGGTCGACCAGGTAGTTGGCCAGCGCCGTCTGCACCTTCGGGTCCTGCAACAGCTTCGTGCTGGTGGTCGTGTACACGTCGGTGTCCAGCGCGACCTTGTCCACCCAGATCGCCAGCACCGACAGAAGACAGAGGATCGACGCGACGACCACCAGGCCGCGGATCGTCCAGCGCCGTCCACGACTCAGTCCATGGCTCGGGCTGGCTGGCGGCGGCTCGGTCGGCTCGACCGACTCGCCCGGTGTCTCGCTCTCGCTCATGTCGCGTCCTCCTCCTCCAGGGCCTTGATCCCGCCCTGCTTGGACTTCTCGCGGGACGAGCGGATCAGATCCCGCGTCGTCGACCACCCGAATGTGGTTGCCATCATCGTCAACCCGAACACGATGTTCCAGGCCATCAGGATCATCTGTTGCGCCAACGAGTACGCGGTCACGGTAGCGGCCGGAGCGACACTTCGCAGTGCCACCGTGGCCAACGCCTGCTGGGTGCCGACGCCGCCGGGCGTGACGGCCAGCGTCGACGAGATCGAGTTGGCGGCGATGATCAGGAAGATGTTGCGGATCGTGACCGGGATCCCGAAGGCCTTCATGAACGTCGCCATCACGCACATCCGCAGGGCGTACGCGCACAACCTGGGGGAGCAGCACCTGGGCGCAGTAGCGGCGCGGCGTCGTCAGGATCGCGGCGCCGGCCTTCGCCTGCTCCCACGTCGACCGGAAGCGCTTCCACAGCAGGCGCACGACCAGCACGATCAACGCCACGGCGCAGCCGATCAGCGCCAGCTTCCACCAGCCGTCGGCGGTCAGTTCGCGGCTGGCCTCGTTCTCGGCGCCCGCACGGCTGGTGAACAGGTAGATGTAGACCAGCGTGCCGATGACGGCGTAGAACAGGTTCTGCGCGATGCCGCCGGCGACGATCGTGACCATCCGCGAGTTGACGATGATCGCCCGGTACATGCCGAGGTAGGCGATCGTGCCTGCCTGCGCGGGCAGGAACGAGTTGAGGCCGATGCCGCCGGCGTAGGCGGCGAAGATCTCACGCAGCGGCACGCGTTCCCCGGGGAACGAGGCGCGCAGGATGTTGCGCCACGCCAGCCCGTTCAGAAAGGTCTGGCCGGTCTGCAGCGTGCAGCCGACGACCAGGTAGATCGGGTCGATGCCTGTGATCTGGTCCCAGACCTCTCCGAGCCAGTCGGCGAGGCTCGAGAGGACGTTGAGCTCGACCACCGGCTGAGCGTATCAGCGGGCGGTGGCCGTCCATCGGCCGTGCCGCAGGGCGACGTCGATCGCCATGCCGAAGCACGTCTCGAGCGGCTCGGGGGCAAGCACCTCCGCCACCTGTCCCGTGGCGACCAGCCGACCGCTGCGCAGGAGGGCGGCGTGGGTGGTCGATGCGGGAAGCTCCTCCAGGTGGTGCGTCGCGAGCACCGTCGCCGGCAGCTCGGCCCGGTCGAGCGTCGCCACCAGCGCTTCCCGGGACGGCAGGTCGAGCCCGGCCGCCGGCTCGTCCAGCAGCAGCAGCTCGGGGCGGCCCATCAGCGCGCGGGCCAGCATCACCCGTGCTCGCTCACCCTGGCTGCAGGTGCCGATCGTGCGGCTCGCCAGCCCGCCGCACCCGACGTCGTCCAGTCGCCTCTCCGCCGTGCTCCGCTCCTCGTCGGAGAACTCGGTCAGCCAGGACTCGAGCGCGCCGCGTGAGCCCGTGAGCACCGCGTCGAGCACCGTCATCTCCGGCCTGATCGACTCGCTCAGCAGGTGGCTGGTGTGGCCGATCCGGCGCCGCAGGACGCGTACGTCGACGGAGCCGAGCCGCTCGCCCAGCACCGTGACTGTGCCCGAGACAGGCTGACGCCGGGCGCCGGCCAGTGAGAGCAGGCTGGTCTTGCCGCTGCCGTTGGGGCCGAGCAGCGCCCAGCGCTCGCCGGCCTCGACCCGCAGGTCGAGCGGCCCCACCAGCACCGCGCCCGAGCGGGCGCGGAGCTCAGCTCCCCGGAGCTCGATCGCCGCGGTCGGCGGCCCAGTCGGCGGGGACGTCGGAGCCTCCCTCCTGGGTGATCCTGCCACCGACCCGGACGAACGTGGGATGCCCGACGATGCCGCCCGCGACCAGCGCCTCGCCCTGCCGGAAGACGGTCGAGCGCTCGATCAGGCTGGCCGGCGCGTAGGAGAAGAGCCCGGTCAGATGGGCGATGTCGGCCGCCGAGTTCATCCGCATCAGCACCAGGTTGTCGCACTGGGAGAGCACGTTGTCGTGCACCTTCGAGGGCCGCTGGGTGGACACCAGCAGGTGGAGCCCGAACTTGCGGCCCTCCCCGGCGATCCGCACGGCGTGCTCGGTCGAGAGGACGGTCAGCGGCTCGCTGCTGGTCGCGGGGCAGACGTTGTGGGCCTCGTCGATCACGCACAGCGTCGGGCGCCGCCGGTCGCGCAGCTCCCAGAGCTGCGCCAGCACCGCCTCGGCGACGGCGGCCCGCTCGCGCTCGACCTGGATGCTGCCGAGGTCGATGACCAGCGCCCGCCAGTCGTCGTCGCCCAGCCGTTCCAGCAGCCCGGACTCCCGGTCCTCCCGCGACCAGATCGACCACTCGAGGAGGCCCAGGTTGCGGATGCGCAGGCTGAGCGCAGCCTCCTCGGGCGACGGGTGCCGCACCGACTCCTCCAGCTCGGCGGCGGTCGCCCCCGCGGCCTCCCGCTCGATAACTGTCAGCAGCGCGGAGTATTCGTCACGGTCGCGCAGCGGGTCGAGCTCGGCCACCGCGGCGCGGCTGCGGGCGCCAAGGTCGAAGAACCGCATGTGGAGCCTGCCGGCGCCGGTGCCCCCTGAGCGGCGCACCTCCATGTGCTGGGCGCGTTCGGCCCAGCGGGCTGCGGGACCGGGGTCGGCTCCGTCTCGCGTCTCGGGCAGTCGCGCGAAGTCCGAGTTGGGGTCGAGCACGACGATCCGCAGGTCGGTCTCCAGCAGCAGCTGCTCGAGCATCACACTGAGCGCGTAGGACTTGCCCGAGCCGGACTGGCCGCAGAGGAAGGTGTGGCGCCCGAAGCCGCCGGCGTCCAGCCTCGCGGGCACCTCGGGGGCGAACGCGAGCCGCCCGATCTCCAGCCGGGCGCGCCTGGGAGCGGTGCGCGCGAGATACGCCCCGACCTCGGCGGGTTCGGCGGCGCGAAGCGGGGCATCGTGGAACGGCGCGGCCTCCTCGAGCACGACGCCCCGGCCGCCGACCACGTGGTAGGCGACCCGGGTGCGGTGTGTGCCGAGCGCGCCGGTCGTCTCGACCTCCGGCCCCTCTCGCAGCTCGAGCCGGCTCTCGACGACCTGGCCGAGCGCCGCCCCGTCGCCGGCCGCGATGGTCACGTACGACCCGGGCTGCACCGGCTCGTCGACCGGTGCCTGAAACTCGAAGCTCCGGCCGTCCAGCGAGCGGGCGAGCGGCTCGACCGCCGCTTCCAGCTCACGACGGATGTCGTGATGTGGCTGCTCCATGGCGGTCAGCTGGGCTTCGTCGTCATGGCCCAGACTGCCACGACGTACGCCGCGATCAGGATGAAGGTGAGCGCCATGCTGATGCGGGTCATCAGGCTCGGCCCGTCGGGGTTGCTGCGGATCCGCCGCGCGGCGAGCCCGGAGAGCACCGTGGCGATGATGATCAGCAGCAGGCCGAAGTCGGAGGTGATGTAGCCAATGCCGATCCAGCCGGGATCGTCGTCGCCGCCGAAGCCCTCCCTGGAGGAGATCCACTCCGCGCCGACGCGCATCACGAGGTACGAGGGGACGACGCCGATCAGCAGCGTCCGGAACCCGAAGCGGGCGAGCGACACGCGGTCGTCGCCGCCGCTCCGTACCGCCAGAACCAGCGCGGCCGAGGCCACGGCCAGCGCTCCGCACATCACCATCGCGCCGCCGACGTGCAGCAGCAGCGGGAAGTTCCAGTCGTCGGGGCGGATCACCAGCAGCGGCACCGTCATGCCCCCGGCTTCCACAGCATGTCGATCAGCAGCAGCAGGATCGCGCCGCTGAGGATCAGATGGAGCGCGAGCGGCGGTGCGGTGCCGTTCCCCTCACGGAACGCCTCGTAGCTGCGGCCAAGGGTGGTTCCGGCGTAGCTCGCGATCGCCCAGAGCACGATGGCGCCCAGCACCCACCCGTCCCAGACCTCGTAGCCCTTGACGTAGATGGCCAGCCAGACGCCGAAGATCAGCACCCCGAGACTGCCGACGACCCCCAGCAGACCGCCCATCGGCGCCATCCGCACCAGCGGTGAGGGCCGGCTGCCGCCCGCCGTGCCGACGTACATCGCCCAGGCGGTCACGTTGGCGGCGACCAGGATGAACGCGGCGAGCACGTGGAGGTAGAGGAGCGTGTCGTACCAGTCCATGCCGGAGCACGATAACGGGAACCGGTCCCCGAGTAAACCTCAGCCCGCGGTGCGGCTGCGGTAGCGCCAGAGCGTGAGCGGCACGACCACGGCCAGGATCACCGCGCACCATGCGATCGAGCAGATCACCGGATGCTCGAGCGGCCACGGCGGATTGGCCGGCAGCGCCGTCGGGTTGCCGAACAGCGTGCGCACTGCGGCGGCCAGGGTGCTGACCGGGTTCCACTCGGCGACCGTCTGCAGCCGGCGGGCAGGCCCGCGACCGGCACGAACGTGTTGGCGATGGCGCCGTGTGGCCCGCGGGCTGGGGGCCGGCACGATGACGCTCTACCACTACGTGCGCACGAAGGACGACCTGCTGGCGCTGATGTCAGATGCTCTGCTCGGGGAACTGCTCGTGCCCGAGAACGCGCTGACCGGCGGCTGGCGCGAGGCGCTCGGCGCGATCGGCCGGCGGACGAACGCGACGCTCGAGCGGCACCCCTGGCTGATGAACGCCGAGGCGTTGCGCGGGATGCGGATCGGCCCGAACGGCATGCGCCACTTCGAGCAGTCGCTGGCGGCGGTCGCCGAGCTGCGGCTGGACGACGTCGACAAGCTCGAGGTGATCGCGATGGTCGACGACTACGTCTTCGGGTATGCGCGGCGGCGCCTGGAGGATCTCGGGCACGAGCCGGCGCCCGGCGAGGGTTGGCCTCCGGAGCTGATGGCCTCCATCGACGCGCAGCTGGAGACCGGCGAGTACCCGCATATCCGGGCGATGTTCGCGGCCGACCCGGGCGAGACGTGGCTGCGGCTGGCCGAGGCGACGCTCGACCCGTTCCGCTTCGAGCGCGGCCTGGAGCGGCTGCTCGACGGCATCGAGCATGCCCTGCGGCAGCAGGGTGCCCTGCCCGCCGGGGGATAGGATCCCGCGGTGCCGCCCCCGTAGCTCAGGGGATAGAGCAGCGGTTTCCTAAACCGCGTGTCGCATGTTCGAGTCATGCCGGGGGCATTGCTGAAGCCGGGTGTAAGCCTGGTGGCTTGCTCGCGCGCGGCCGGTGGCGTATGTTCGGCGGCGTTCGCCGTCTCGTCCGTTCGAGCGGGAAGGTCATGACAGGGGGGAACCTCATGGGAAAGCAGTTGAGGCGAGCGTCGCTCGTCATGGGGGCGTTGGTGAGCACTGCGGTGCTTGCCGCGTCCGCCTCTGCATCGACGTACATCCGGAACGTGCCGAGCACCGGGAGTGGATCGTTCCACGCCGGCGTCCCGGGGTCGCCGGCTTTCCAGGATCCAGAGTTCCCGGGAGGCGGCGAGGGCGCCGATCCGGACGCCAAGGTTGGCCGCCGGCGGCCGTCACACGACCGTGACGAACCGGCGGTTGACGCGAAGCGCCGGCCTCAGTCGGGTCGTGCCCAACACGGCGGTCGCACGCGGGCGGGGCGGAGGGCTCGCCCTCAGCTTCGACGGGCTCGACCACTTCGACAGCGGACGGCGTCCAACGGCAATCAGTTCTCGGGCGAGCCGCCCGACCAGGGTCTGTGTGCCGGCAACGGGTATGTGATGGAGACGATCAACTCGGCGATCCGGGTGTACCGGTCGAACGGAACTCCGGCGTCCGGCGTCGCTGCGTTCAACGAGTTCTACGGCTATCCGCCGGCGATCAACCGGACGACCGGCAAGTTCGGGCCGGACATGTTCGACCCGTCATGTCTCTATGATCGCACGACCAACCGCTGGTTCCACCTCACGGACACCCTCGCTGCAGGATCGCGACACCGGCGATTTCACCGGAGACGGCTGGATCGATCTGGCCGTGTCCAAGACGGGCAACCCGCTGGGAGCCTGGACGTTCTATCGGATCCCGACCACCAACGACGGGACCCAGGGCCAGCCGAACCATCACTGCGATCTGGGCCCCTGCTTCGGCGACTACCCGCACATCGGCACCGATGCGCACGGGTTCTACATCTCGACCAACGAGTACTCGTTCTTCGCAGACCAGTACACGAGCGCCCAGATCTATGCGTTCTCGAAGCGGCAGCTGGCCGCAGGCGTGAGCAATCCGCGGATGGTGCATATCGACAACACGCGGCTGGCCGGCAACCCCGGCTTCACCGTGTGGCCGGCCGATCTCGTCGGGCAATGACGACACGCGGGCAAACGGCACCGAGTGGTTCCTCAGCTCGATGGCGGCGGAGGAGGCGAACGGCACCGGCACCGATCACCGGATCGGCGTCTGGGGCCTGACCAACACGGCCTCGCTGGACACCACGCATCCCAACGTGGCGCTTCGCAACGCGATCGTCGACGTCGCGCAGTACGGCGCGCCGCCGGCCTCGAAGCAGCGGCCGGGCTCGACCCCGCTGCTGACGTGCCTCAACAACACGAAGCTGCCGACGCCGTTCGGTCCGGGCTGCTGGCAGTACCTGTTCGAACCGTCCGAGGAGCCCGCGCACAACGAGAAGCTTCAGATGCTGGACTCGAACGACACCCGCATGCAGCAGGTCAGCTATGCCGCCGGCGCTCTGTGGGGTGCGCTCGACACGGTGTCGGGTCGTCGACGAACCGCCGTGGCCGGCATCGCCTGGTACGTCATCCGGCCGAGCATCTCCAACGGGCGGGTGCACGGCTCGCTGGTGCGCCAGGGAACGCTGGCGGTCGGCAACGCGAACGTCACGTACCCGGCGATCGGCGTGCTGCCGAGCGGCCGCGGCGTGATGACGTTCACCCTGGTCGGCCCGACCATCTTCCCGAGCGCGGCCTGGACGACGCTCAGCGTCGCCAACGGCACGGGAGACGTCCGGGTGTACGGCAGGGGTGCCGGGCCGCAGGACGGCTTTGCCGGCTACAAGGCGTTCGGTGACCCGCCGCGGCCTCGGTGGGGCGACTACGGCGCCACCGCAGTCGACGGCAGCTCGATCTGGATGGCCTCCGAGTACATCGGCCAGACGTGCACGTTCCAGCAGTACGTCGCCGACACCCCGAGCTCGCCGCAGTTCACGTGTGGCAACACGCGCACGTCGCTGGCGAACTGGGGTACCCGCATCAGCCGGGTCGCCCCGTAGCTGAACCGTATTCCGGGCCGTCCCTTCGGGGGCGGCCCGGAAGCCACGGTGTGACAACGGAGTCGGATCACCGTTACACCGACCCGCTGGTGGCGGGACGTCGGGCCTGACCGCGGCCGGCGGCGGCTATGCTCGCCGCAATGGAGCTGGCGGTCACGGCGGTGCGGGAGGACGAGATCGACCCGCTGGTCGAGGTCACCGCGCAGGCGTTCGTCGACGAGCAGCTCCTGCGCTGGCCACTGGGCGACCATCCGGATCCGCTGGCGGTGATGCAGGCGGAGTTCCGCGGCCTGCACTCGGCCGCCGCCCGGCTCGGCTGCCTGTGGCGGGCCGGCGACGCGGCCGGCGCCGCGTCGTGGATCAGCCCCGACGCTGCGGACTCCTTCTGGGAACAGCTGATGAGCTGGCACGACGGCGTGGCCGCCCAGGCCGACGACGGGGGCGCGCGCTACGAGCAGCTCTGGGACTGGGTGCTGGGCTGCTACCCCGACGAGCCTCACTGGGCGCTGGACTCGATCGCCGTCGACCCGGCGATGCGGCGGGGCGGCATCGGCGGCCTGCTGATCGACCACGGCCTGGCGATGGCCGACGCCGACGGCCTGCCGGCGATCCTTGAGACCACCCGGCCGCACCTCGTGCCCTACTACGGCAAGTTCGGCTTCGTGGTGTTCGAGGAAGGCGATGGGCCCGGCGGCGGGCCGCACGTGTGGTTCATGCGGCGCGCGCCCGCGCGCTAGTCGGGCAGCTCGAGCGAGATCGAGCCGGCCGAGGGTCCCGGCATCGGACGGCGCGGCTCCCGGACACCCGAAGATCCCTGGTCGCCGCCGCCCCAGTCGTCATCCGTGCAGTAGACCGGCTTCGTCCCCTTATCGACGTAGATCAGGCAGACGACGTCGCTGATCGAGGCCAGGTGGTCGGCGTACTCCCGGGCCTCGAACAGACTGCCGAACCGCTCCTCGGAGTACCGGCCGAGCCCGTGCACGCGCACCCGGTAGCAGGGGCGTCGCTTGCTGCGGATCAGCGTGAGCAGACCCATACCGCAATTGTACGTCAGCGCAGCAGGGACGTGCCGGGCTCGACGAACAGCTCGTCGAACTCGTAGCCGCGCATCCGGCGCTTGCGAAACGGCATGAAGACGTGCACCGGGTCGGCGGCAACGTGGTCGATGCGCACGCGGATCGCGTCGGTCATCTCCGGCATCCCCGGACGCGGCACCCGCGCCGAGTCCACCACTCCGCATCCGCGCACCGGGCCGGCCTCGGCCTCACGGCGGATTGCCTCGGTCAGCGCCGCGACGACCACGTCCGACGCCGCGCGTGGATCGTCGATCCCTGCGTTGACGGCCGAGACGGTGCCGGCATCCGACAGCGTCGCCCCGGTGGGAACGAAGTCGCCGTTCTGCTCCAGCTGATCCCGGGCGTAGGGGAGCAGGAAGTTCAGCAACACGTCCATCTCATCCTGCGGGTCGTTGCTCGCCATGCCGTCGATCATAGTGTCGTGTCCGGCGGATCCGGCCTCAGCGCTCGTCCGGCAGCAGCCGGATCCCGAGCGCGGCGGCCATCGCCGGCGCCAGCGCGACGACCTGCTCGACGTCCATCTCTGCCCCGCGCAACCCCTCGACGCCCTCGACCTCGTCCATCACGCACCGCCGGAACTCGGCGCCGGCCAGCTCGGCGTGCGCGAAGCTGGCGCCGGTCAGGTCGCAGCCGTGGAACCTCACGTCCTCGGCGCGGGCGCCCATGAAGTCCGCCTGCTGCAGGATGCAGCCGTCGAACGTCACCCGCGTCAGCGTCGCGTGGCGGAAACCGGCCATCGACGCCGTCGCGTCATGGATCGTCACGTCGCGGAGCTCACCCTCGGTCACGGCGAATCCGGTCAGCCGCCCGCGGTCGATCCGCGCCCGCCACAGGAGGCCGCCGTGCAAGGTCACGTTGGCCAGGTTGGCGTCCCTGATCACGATGTCCCGGAAGGACGGGTCGACGAACCTGGCGCCCGCCAGGTCGCCCCCAGCGATCTCCACCTCGTCGAGTCGCAGCCCGGCGACCGACAGTTCCGCCCACCGGGCGTCGCGCAGCGCGACCGCCGACAGCTCCGCGCCGTCCGCGGGGCGGTCATCCCCCGGCGACTCGTCCAGCTTCGGCGGGATGTCCGGCTCGGCCGGTGTGCGGTCGATCGGCATCGCCCGAGTCTACGCGCGGCGGGGACGACGGGGACCACCCTCTGCTACCATGTAGTTAACGATGTTAACGATCAGTTCACCCGAGAGCGTCGCCGCAGAGCTGCGGCCGCTGCTGCTGCGGGTCAACCGCAGGCTTCGCCGTGAGGCGCTGCCTACGGGGACAACTGTCGGACAGATCTCGCTGCTGGTGATCATTCGCGAGCGCCCGGGGATCGGCGTGCGCGAGCTCGCGGAGCTGCGAGCGGATGTCGGCGCCGGCCATGTCGGGCACGTCGACCGGCTCGAGCGCGCCGGGCTCGTGGCGCGCAGCCCGGTCGAGCGGCGACCGCCGCCGGGTCGGGCTCGAGCTGACCGCCGAGGGCCGAGCGCGTGCTCCGCTCGGCGCGATCGCACCGCACGGCCTGGCTCGCGCGCGGCTCCGCCGGCTGACCGACGAGCAGCTGGCCGCGATCGAGGACGCGCTCGAGCCGCTCGCCGCGCTGCTGCGACGAGCGGCGCGCGTGACGGCGGCACTTCGCCGCGCCAACCGCCGCACCTTCGCCAGCCTCGCCGGCACCGCAACTACCGGCTCTTCTTCGCCGGCCAGGTCGTGTCCGTCAGCGGCACCTGGATGCAGAACATCGCCGCCGCCTGGCTCGTCCTCGAGCTGACGCACTCGCCGGTCGCGGTCGGCGTGCTGGCGCTCTGCCAGTTCCTGCCGTTCACGCGTGTTCGGCCTGTTCGCCGGGCGTGCTGGTCGACCGTTTCGACGCGCGGCGGACGGTGATCGGGACGCAGGCGGCCTCGATGGTGCTCGCCGCGCGTGCTGGCCGTGCTGACGCTCGGCGGGCGATCACGAGCCGTGGAGGTCTACGTGCTCGCCGCGCTGCGCGGGCACCGTGCTCGTGCTCGACGCCCCCGCCCGCCAGGCGCTGACGTTCCAGATGGTCGGCCGCGACGAGCTGCCGAACGCCGTCGCGCTCAACTCGAGCCTGTTCAACGCGGCCCGCGTGGTCGGCCCGGCGCTGGGCGGCGTGATCGTCGCGCTCGCCGGCGCCGGCTGTCTGCTTCGCCTTCAACGCCGTCAGCTTCCTGGCGGTGCTGGCAGGGCTGCTGCTGATGCGCGCCGAGCGAGCTGTTCCCGGTCGAGCGCGCCGACGAGCGGCCGACGCTGCTCGCGCGGCACGCGCGAGGCGCTCGCCTACGTGCGGCGCGCGCCGCACCGCGCTGCTGGCGCTGCTGGTCGTGCTCGTGCGTCAGCACGTTCTCGTTCAACTTCAACGTGCTGCTGCCGGTGCTGGCCAAGCACACGCTGGACGGCGGGCCCGACGTGTTCGGTGTCATCACCGCCTGCTTCGGCGCTCGGCGCGCTGGCCGGCGCGCTGATCGCCGCCTCGCTCGGCCGGGCGCAGCAGGCGGTGCTGCTGGTCGCGGCACGGCCGGCTTCGGCCTCGCCGAGCTGCTGCTGGCGCCGTTGCAGCTCGGCGCTCGGCGGCCGGCGTCCTGCTCTTCGTCACCGGCGCTCTGCTTCACGATCTGGACGTCGAACGCCAACTCCCCGCTCCAGCTGGGCGCGCCCGGAGCACCTGCGGGGACGCGTGATCGGCCTCTACTACTTCGCCTTCAACGGCGCCGGGCCGGTGGGCGGGCCTGCTGCCGGCTGGCTGGCGGCGCCGGGCGGCACCGAGCTGGCGTTCCTGGTGTCGGGTGCTGCCGCGGTGGCCACCGCCGGCGTCGCGGCGACGATCCACTTCCGCCCAGGCGAGCTCATCGAGGCGGCGCGGTTCGGTCGAGGGGCGTGATGTGCATCCGCTTGACGCGATTGCCGTCCATCGACTGAACGCGTAGCCGGGCGGTCGCGGTGGTCACGGTGTCGCGCGGGCGGGGCACCCGGCCGAGCTCCAGCTGCACCAGCCCGCCCACCGTCTCCGCCTCGCTCTCCAGCACGATGCCGTAGTCGGCCAGGTCGACGAGCGGCGTGTCGCCGGGCGACGACGGCGCCGGCGGAGAGGCGGCGGATGCCGGCCGGGCGGTCGCTCTCGTCCTCGATCTCGCCGACGATCTCCTCGACGATGTCCTCGACGGTGACGACGCCGGCGAGCGTGCCGTACTCGTCCACGATGGCGGCGATCGAGACGCGCTCGTCCTGCAGGCGGCCAGCAGCAGGTCGAGCGGATGCGTCTCCGGCGCGATCGGCATCTCGTGCACGACGGTCGGCCGTCGGCGTCGCCGCGCGACCGTCGAGCAGCGCGGCTGCGAGAGGTCGCGGGCGTAGACGACGCCGAGCAGGCCCCGTCGTCGGGGAGCGACCGGCAGCGCGCGAGCGCCCGCGCGTCAGGGCGCGCCGCAGCGCGTCTCGCCGACCGACTCCTGCCTCGCGCCAGCGACACCCGGCGGCGCGGCGTCATGACGTCGCTGCGCGCGCCGCTCGTCGAGCGTGAAGACGCCGCGCAGGACCCGCGCGTCCGCTGGATCGACCTGGCCCGAGGCGGTCAGGCCGCCGATCAGCTGGCGCAGCTCCTCGAGGGTCGCGCCGCCGTGCCCGGTGCCGGCCGGCCGCCGAACAGCGCGCACGATGGCGTTCGAGGCGCGTTGAGCGACGTCACCAGCGGCCGCAGTACGCGGTGGAAGACCTCCAGCGGCCAGGCGCACGAGCACCACCACGCGCTCGGCCGAGCCGATGGCGAAGCTCTTGGGCGCCTGCTCGCCGATGGTGATGTGCAGCGCCGTCATGATCAGCAGGGCGCGGATGGTCGCGATCACCGCGGCCGCGTCGGCGGCGCAGTCGACTGCGAATGCGGGCTCGATCAGCTCCGCGATCGTCGGCTCGCCGATCGCGCCGAGGGCCAGCGAGGCGATCGTGATCCCGAGCTGGCAGGCCGCGAGGTACTCGTCCAGCGAGCCCGCTGCCTGCGCACCAGCCGGCGCACGCCGGCCTCGGCCGGCCATGCGCTCCGGGCGCGCCGACACCAGCGCGAACTCCGCCGCGACGAAGAAACCGTTGACCAGCACGAGCACGACGATGGCCAGCAGGGCGACGGTAGTCATGCTCAGCCGGACATGACGAGGTCGCGCTCGGGGACGATGCCCCAGCGCTGCGCCGTCGCCCGCAGGTCGTCGTCCAGCGGCCAGGCGTCGGCCCGCGCGTCGCCCTCGTGGGACGGCGAGCCGCCCTTCAGCGCCATGCTGCCGGTGTTGTCGCCGATGGCCGCGATCTCGGCCAGGTCCTCGGCCGTCAGGGGCACGACCTGCGGGACGCCGGCCAGCTCGGCGCGCTTGGCCTCGATCGGCTTGCGCGTCGGCGCCCGGCTCCTGGATCAGCGTCGGCGCCACGCACGCGACCGCCGGCTGCGCCAGCGTCCACTGGCAGGCGAGCTGCAGCGGGGTCAGGCCGTGGCGCTCGGCGATCGGCCGCATCCGGTCGAGCCGCTCGCGCGCCGGCGTCGACCCAGCCGGCCGGGCGGAACGCGCGGTGGTCGCGCGGCGCGGAGCTCGTCCTCGTCGGGCACGTCGTCGTGGAAGATGCCGCCGTAGTCGACGACCCGCGCCAGCACCGCACGTCGTGCGCTCGCAGGCCGGCAGCGCCAGCCGGCCGGGCCACGGCTCGAACGGGTTCAGGATCAGCATCGCCCAGTCGATCAGCGTCGCCGAACCGCTCCAGGCAGCGATCACGTCGAGCGTGAAGCCGTTGGCCGGCCCCGGCGCGACGCCGATCGCGTCGCGTCAGGCCCTCGTCGCGCAGCGCCGCCATGCGCGTCCCAGACGGCCTCGCGACGAGTAGCCGATGCGGTCGGGGTTGTGCAGCAGCAGCACGTCGAAGCGGTCGGCGCCGCAGCGCTCGAGGCTGCGCTCGGCCGCCGTCGCGCAGGTAGTCGGCGTACGCGTCCGGGCCGCGCAGCGCGGGATCGGTGAAGCGCGGGATAGCCCTTCGCGCCCTGCGCGCTCGCCGTCGTAGAAGTCGTGGCCGATCATGCCCGACCAGCCGGTAGCGTCGCCGGTCGAGGCCGGCCAGCGCCGCGCCCGACCGCTCGTCGGCGGCGCCCTGGCCGTAGACGTCGGCGGTGACGACGGTGCGGATCCGCGCGTCGGGGCGCAGCAGCGCGACCAGCCGCTCGTCGTCGATCGGCATCGCCGAAGTGCATGTGACGCCCGCCGCTCCACGAGCCCAGCGCAGCACGTCCGAGTCCGGTCATCCCCGACAGGGTAACGTTCGCGATCGTGGAAGGCTCGCACTCCGCATCGGCCTGGGCCCGGCTCGAGCGCATCACGCGGCGGTCGGCGGACGCCACCTGCGCGAGCTGTTCGCCGAGGATCCGGCGCGCGGCGAGCGGCTGACCGTCGAGGCCGCGGGCATCTGCCTCGACTACTCCAAGCACCGCGTCACCGACGAGACGCTGCGGCTGCTGGTCGAGCTGGCCGAGGCGTCGCGGCCTGCGCGAGCGGATCGACGCGATGTTCCGCGGCGAGCAGATCAACGTCACCGAGGACCGCGCGGTGCTGCACGTCGCGCTGCGGGCGCCGCGGGCGAGCGTCGATCGTGGTCGACGGCGAGGACGTCGTGCCCGAGGTGCACGAGGTGCTCGACCGGATGGCGGCTTCGCCGACCGCGTCCGCGACGGCGCGTGGACCGGCCACACCGGGCAAGCCGATCCGCAACGTCGTCAACATCGGCATCGGCGGCTCCGACCTCGGCCCGGTGATGGCGTACGAGGCGCTGCGGCACTACAGCCCGCGCGACCTGACGTTCCGCTTCGTCTCGAACGTCGACGGCACCGACTTCGCCGAGGCGACCCGCGACCTCGACCCGGCGGAGACGCTGTTCATCGTCTCGTCGAAGACGTTCACCACGCTGGAGACGATGACCAACGCGCACACGCGCGCGCGACTGGGTGCTCGGCCGCGCTGGGCGACGAGGCGGCGGTCGCCAAGCACTTCGTCGCGGTGTCGACGAACGCCGAGAAGGTCGCCGAGTTCGGCATCGACACCGCCAACATGTTCGGGTTCTGGGACTGGGTCGGCGGCCGCTACTCGATGGACTCGGCGATCGGCCTGTCGACGATGATCGCGATCGGCCCGGACGCGTTCCGCGAGATGCTCGGCCGGCTTCCACGCGATGGACGAGCACTTCCGCACGGCGCCGTTCGAGCGGAACCTGCCGGTGCTGATGGGCCTGCTCGGCGTCTGGTACGGCGACTTCTTCGGCGCCCAGACGCAGGCGGTGCTGCCCTACGACCAGTACCTGAAGCGGTTCCCGGCGTACCTCCAGCAGCTGACCATGGAGAGCAACGGCAAGCGCGTGACGCTGGACGGCACGCCGGGTCGACTCGACGACCGGCCCGGTCTACTGGGGCGAGCCGGGCACCAACGGCCAGCACGCCTTCTACCAGCTGATCCACCAGGGCACGAAGCTGATCCCGTGCGACTTCATCGGGTTCCTGCGGCCGCTGAACCCGCTCGGCGAGCACCACGACCTGCTGATGGCGAACGTCTTCGCGCAGACCGAGGCGCTGGCGTTCGGCAAGACCGCCGAGGAGGTGCGGGCCGAGGGCACGCCGGAGGCGCTGGTGCCGCACCGGGTGTTCGAGGGCAACCGGCCGACGAACACGATCCTGCTCGACCAGCTGACGCCGGAGGCGCTCGGCAAGCTGGTCGCGCTGTACGAGCACAGCGTCTTCACCCAGGGCGCGATCTGGGACATCGACTCGTTCGACCAGTGGGGCGTCGAGCTGGGCAAGGTGCTCGCCCAGCGGATCGTGCCCGAGCTGGAGGCGCGACGGCGAGCCCGAGCTGGCGCACGACAGCTCGACCAACGCGCTGATCCGGCGCTACCGAAGCGCCCGCTGATCCCGGCCGCCGGTCTATCGTCCCGGCGTGGGCGGGCCCGCACGAGTGGGGAGTTGGCTGCGCGGCATGGCCGTCGACACCAGCGCGCTGCGCTATTCGCGGGACTACCGGCTGCTGGTGCTCGGCGGCTTCGTGTCCGGCCTGGGCACCCAGGTGACGCTGGTCGCGCTGCCCTACCAGGTGTACGTGCATCACCGGGTCGTCGCTGATGGTCGGCCTGATCGGCCTGGCCGAGCTGATCCCGCTGGTCTGCGTGTCGCTGGTCGGCGGCACGCTGGCCGACCGGCTCGACCGCCGCCGGCTGCTGCTCGCCTCGCAGGTGGCGATGCTGTCGACGTCGGCCGCGCTGGCGGTGGGCGCGGTGCACGGCTCGCCGCCGGTCGCCGTGCTGTTCCTGCTGGCCGGGATCGCGGCCGGCGGGTCGGCGATCGACCGGCCCAGCCGGGCTCGCCATCCTGCCCAACCTGGTCGACCGCACGCGGCTGCGCTCGGCGATCTCCTTCAACTACGGCCTGTGGCAGCTGACGCGGCGTGGTCGGCCCGGCGCTGGGCGGGGCGATCATCGCCGTGTTCGGACTGAGGCTGGGCGTACGGGATCGACGTCGCCACGTTCATCGCCATGCTGATCGCGGTCTGGATGATCCACCCGCAGCGGCCGCCGGCGCCGACGAGCACGAGCCGTTCTTCCGCTCGCTGGTCGGCGGGCTGCGCTTCGCCTGGAGCAAGGGGGAGCTGATGGGCAGCTTCGTGATCGACATCCTGGCGATGACGTTCGGCATGCCGCGCGCGCTGTTCCCGGCGCTCTCGCTGACCGTGTACCACGCCGGGGCCGCGGGCGTCGGCCTGCTCTACGCGGCCGTGTCGGCGGGCGCGGTGGTCGCCGCGTTCACCACCGGCTGGCTGGGCACGGCCACGCGGCTGGGCCGGATCGTGGTCTTCGCGGTGCTGGTCTGGGGTTCGGCATCGTCGTCCTCGGCCTGACGGCCAGCCTGTGGGTGGCGATGGCCGCGCTGACGATCGCCGGTGCGGCCGACAGCGTCAGCGCCGTCTGCCGCTCGACGATCCTGCAGACCGCCACGCCCGACTCGATGCGCGGCCGGATGTCCTCGATCTTCATGCTGGTCGTGGCCGGCGGGCCGCGGGTCGGCGACGTCGAGTCGGGCGTCGTCGCGGCGGCGGCCGGCACGCAGGCGTCCGTCGTCTCGGGCGGCCTGCTGTGCATGCTCGGGGTGGCGCCGATCGTGCTGGCCTTCCCGGCCTTCTGGCGCTACGAGGAGCACCCGGTTGGGTCCGAGCCCCAGGGCCCGGACCCCGTAGATCAGGTCACGCCGACCGCGGCCAGCTGAACAGCGTGCGCAAGGGGAATCGCCATTTAATCCCAGGCCGCCGTGGCGGCGGCCCGGGTACGTCGCTCAGTCGCCGGCCTCGTAGGCGGGAGCCAGCGCGCGCTCCTCGGTTGCGCGTCACCGGCTCCTCGTGATGCGTCCGGACGAACAGGAACGCGACGATGGCGCCGGTCAGGGCGAACACGGCCGAGTACTGCAGGGAGTGGGACAGCGCGTAGATGAAGACGTCGGACTGGCCGTGGCCCTCGGCGGCGCGGGCCGCCGACAGGTGGCTGAACACGGCGGTCAGTGCCGCGACGCCGAACACGCCGCCGATCATCCGCACCATCGACAGCACGCCGGAGGCGGCGCCGGCCTTCGTCCGGTCGACCGAACCCATCACCGCAGCCGTCATCGGCGACATGGTCATTCCCATGCCGATGCCGCCCACGATGAACGCCGGCAGCAGCGTCAGGTAGCCGCTGGAGTCGGTGATCCGCGATTCCAGGAACAGCGACAGCGAGACCATCGTCATGCCACCGGTCAGCAGCCAGCGCGAGCCGTACTTGTCGGACAGCCGGCCGGCGATCGGTGCGGTGACGATGATCAGGATCGTCATCGGCAGGAACCGCACGCCGGTCTCCAGCGCTGACAGTCCCGAGGATCGTCTGCATGTAGATGGTCAGGAAGAAGAAGGTCGCGAACATCGAGAACGTGACCAGGAACGCGGTCGCGTTGCCCGCGTTGAACGTGCGGTTGCGGAAGAACGACAGGTCGAGCATGGGGTCGCTCTGCCGCCACTGCAGCAGTCCGAAGGCGGTCAGCCCGACCGCCGCGATCGCGAACTCGGTGAGGATGCGCGGGGACGTCCACCCGTAGTCATTCGACTGGACGAGCGCCAGCACGAGCGCGCCGAGGCCGACGCGTCAGCGTCAGGATGCCGGCGAAGTCGACCCGCCGCACCGCGGCCGGGTCGCGCGACTCCTGCACCGCGTAGATCGTAACCGGGATGGCGATCAGCGCCACCGGCACGTTGAGGAAGAAGATCCACTCCCAGCCGGCCTTCTCGACCAGCAGTCCGCCGACCACCGGGCCCATGCCCAGCGCCAGGCCGGAGATGCCGGCCCACAGGCCGAGGGCGCGGCCCCGCTCGGGGCCCTGGAAGGCGTTGGTGATGATGGACAGCGAGCCGGGCATCAGGAATGCCGCGCCCACGCCCTGCACGCCGCGGAACACGATCAGCTGATCGATCGACTGGGACAGCCCGGCGCCGATCGAGCCGAGCGTGAAGACGACCACGCCGGCCAGGAACATGCGCTTGCGCCCGAACACGTCGCCC
This sequence comes from uncultured Actinomycetes bacterium, assembly GCA_963809205.1. Lineage (GTDB taxonomy): Bacteria > Actinomycetota > Thermoleophilia > Gaiellales > JAICJC01 > DATLLN01. Next base: position 316,662 of record CAWEIS010000004.1, read on the forward strand.
AGGCGGCCGCCGGTGACGAGCAGCACGCCGAACACCAGGGTGTAGGCGTTGACCGTCCACGACAGGTTGGAGATGGAGGCGTGGAACTGCGCCCGGATCGCCGGCAGGGCGATGTTCACGACCGTGTTGTCGAGCATCACCATGAACAGCGCGAAACACATCGCGCCCAGCGTCCACCACTTGCGGTTTTCCTCGGTGATGGCGGGCATCAGCGGCTCCCTCCCTCTGCGGCTGCCTCCACTCGGCGGACCGCGTCGAGCAGCTGCTCCAGCTCGCGGGCGGACAGCACGGTGAACGCCTGGCCGACGCGGTACTGGAACGCCGGGAGCCGCGTCTGCAGCTCGGCGCCCTGCTCGGTCAGCTTGATCCAGACCACGCGGCGGTCGTCGTTGTCGCGCTCGCGCTCAACCAGGCCGTGGAGCTCCAGCCGGTCGACGACGCCGGTGGCGGTCGACGCCAGCATGTCGCACTCGCGGCCCAGCTCGCGGGCGCTCAGACGCCCGTCGGCAGCGGCCAGCGTGTGCAGGGCCATGCCCTGGGGCACGGTCAGCCCGAGGGCCTCCAGATCAGCGCGGATCGAGCGCTTGGTGCTCTTCGCGACCCGGAAGATCGCGGCGGCCAGCTCGTTGGCCAGCTCGTTCTTCGTGATGGTTTTCGTAGACATAGTTCCTGTGCTCTCATTTCTCGTAAGAAAACTTCGCACACGAACTATAGCAGAACGAACGACCGGTGGTGAGAGTCACTCCGTGGAGATGAAGACGCTCTTCAGCTCGGTGTTGTGCTCGAGGGCGTGCATCCCGAGCTCCTTGCCGACGCCGGACTGCTTGTACCCACCGAACGGCGTCTGCGCGAACACGCTGGAGTTGGTGTTGACGCCGAGCACACCAGTGCGCAGCGCGCGGGCGACCCGCAGCTGGCGAGCCCCGTCCCGCGTCCACAGCGACCCGGACAGGCCGTACGGCGTGTCGTTCGCGATTCGCACCGCCTCCGCCTCGTCGCGGAAGGTGAGCACCGTGACGACCGGTCCGAAGATCTCCTCGCGGGCGACCGTCATCTCGTTCGTCGCGTCGTCGAGCACGGTCGGGTTGATGAAGAACCCGTCGGAGAGCTCGCCGCCCGGGCGGTCGCCGCCGGTGACGATCGTCGCGCCCTCGCCGACGCCGGTGCGGATGTAGCCCTCGACCGTCTCGCGCTGGCCGGCCGAGATCATCGGCCCGACCTGCGTGTCGGGATCCTCGGGTGCGCCGACGCGGATGGCGGCGGCGGTGGCCGCGTACCGCTCGACCAGCTCGTCCTTGACCGACTCCTCGACGATCAGCCGCGACCGCGCGCAGCAGTCCTGGCCGCAGTTCTCGAACACGGCGAACGGCGCCAGCGACCCCACCTTCTCGAGGTCGGCGTCGGCGAACACCACGCATGCCGACTTGCCGCCCAGCTCCAGCGTCACCCGCTTGATCGTCGCCGCGGCCCGCCGCGCGATCTCGGAGCCGACGGCGGTCGAGCCCGTGAAGCCGATCTTGCCCACGTCCGGGTGCTCGACCAGCGCATTGCCGACCGATGCCCCCGGCCCGGGGACAACGTTCAGGGCGCCCGCGGGCAGGCCGGCCTCGACGGCCAGCTCGGCGTAGCGAAGCGCCGAGAGCGGCGTCAGGCTGGCCGGCTTGAGGACGACCGTGTTGCCCGCCGCCAGCGCGGGCGCGGCCTTCCAGTTGGCGATGTTCAGCGGGAAGTTCCACGGCGTGATCAGGCCGACCACGCCGATCGGCTCGCGGAACGTGAGCGCCACGCCGTCGCGTTCGACGGGGATCGTGTGGCCGAAGAACTTGTCCACGGCGCCCGCGTAGTAGCGGATCACGTCGACGATCATCGAGAGCTGCCCGCGGGCGTCGCCGATCGGCATGCCGACGTTGCGGCACTCGAGCAGGGCCAGCTCCTCGGCGTGCTCCTCGACCACGTTCGCGAACCTGTGCATCGTCCGGCCCCGCGTCACCGGCGACAGCGCACCCCAGGTCTCGTACGCCCTGGCGGCCGCGGCGACCGCCCGGTTGACGTCCTCGACGCCCGCCTCGGCCACGGTTGCGAGCGGGCGGGCGCTCGCCGGGTTCACCACCTCGAACGTCCGTCCCTCGGCGGCGGGCAGGCGCTCGCCGCCGATCAGCAGCTCCTCGGTCAGCGTTGCCGACACGGTCAACCTCCTTCTGCGGAACGCGCGACGAACGGCAGCTCGGTGACCTCGACCGGATCGCCGCCGTCCGGATGGTCGAGCACCAGCTCCACGCCGGGCTCGGCCAGGTCGGCGCGCACGAGGCCGATGGCAATCGCGCGGCCCAGCCTGGGGGAGAACGTGACCCAGCGGGTGGCGCCCACCCGCTCGCCGTTCTGCCTGAGCGCCCACTCTGACTCCAGCCGGGGCAGCCGGTGGTCGGGGCCGAGCAGCCCGACCTGGCGCCGCGCAGCGCCCCGGTCGCGCACCGCGAGCAGCGCATCGCGGCCGATGAAGTCCGCGCCGTCCAGGTCGACCAGCCGCGGGTTCGCCTCCAGGGCGTTGACCTTCATGCCCGTCGCCAGGTTCGTGTCGGTGATCCCCGACTCGACGGCGCGGGCGATGTTCGGTCCGGTGATCATCATGTCGTACGGACGTCCCGCCTCGACCACCGCATCCCACAGCTCGAGCGCGCGGTCGCTTCCCAGCGGGTAGATCTCGTAGCCCAGCTCGTGGCTCCAGCCGGTGCGGCTGACGATCGAGTCGACCCCGGCCACGGTCACCGGCATGCACCGGAAGTGCCCCAGCCGGTCGGTCGAGCCGCCGCTCAGCGCCGCCATCACGTCTCCCGACTTCGGTCCCTGCACCTGCAGCGGCGGGATGTCCGGCTCCGATACCTCGGCGTCCATACCGGCGCCGACCCCCACGCCCTTGGCCCACAGCAGCAGGTCGATATTGCCGTGCGACAGCCAGAACGTGTCCTCGAAGGGCCGCAGCATCACCGGATCGCAGAGCACCGTGCCGGTCTGGTCGCAGATGAACCCGTAGCGGCACTCGCCGACCGCCATCGCCGACATATCGCGGCTCGCCAGCAGGTCGGCCAGCCGGGCGGCGTCGGGCCCCTCGAGCTGGCATTGGCGTTGGGCGCCGACGTCCCACAGGGTCACGCGCTCGGTCAGCGCGGCGTACTCCTCGGCCGGGTCGCGACCGTACGCCATCGGCATGTACATGTGGTTGTAGGCCATGTATTCCGTGGCCCCGGCAGCCTCGGTGCGGGGGAAGTACGGAGACCGCCGGACGTTCGGGTGCAGGAGGTGGCTGGCCATGGCGCCACCCTACCAGCGGCGGTTCGCGCTCAAGTCGCCGGAGGATCTGCCGATGTATATCCGTTATCTGTTCGGTTGTGTTCTGGTTATGGCGATATACATACGGTTGATCAGCGATTCTTCCTGAGGTATACTGTGTACATGATGAACATACTTCCCATCTATCAGGCAAACACGCAGCGTCGCGGCCCCCGTCGCGAGACGGAGCGCGAGCTGCTGATGCGGGTCGCCAAGGAGCAGCAGCGCGAGGAGCGCCGCGAGCGCCGCAGCGCGATCGTCCGCCGGGTTACCGGTCGGCGAGATGGCCGGAAGGCCCGCTGATCGCTGACAGCCGCCGGGAGGCAGGAGCCTCCGGCGGCTGTCGCATTTAAGGAGCGGCTCCGCCCCGCCGGGCGCTACAGCCGCTCGAATCCCCGGAGCTTCTCCCAGTCGGTGACCGCAGCCTCGAACGTGCGGAGCTCCGTGCGGGCGTAGTGCAGGTAGTGGTCGACGACATCGGTGCCGAACGCCTCGCGGGCGATCGCCGACTCCTCCAGCAGCGCGATCGCCTCGCCCAGCGACGAGGGCACGCGTTGCGCGTCGCCGGCGTCGTAGGCGTTGCCCTTGAACTCTGGCTCCAGCGCCAGCTCGTTGTCGATCCCGTGCAGGCCGGCAGCGATCACCGCCGCGAACGCCAGGTACGGGTTGACGTCGGCGCCGGCCAGCCGGTTCTCCAGCCGCAAGCTCTGCCCATGCCCGACCACGCGGAACGCGCATGTCCGGTTGTCGGTGCCCCAGACCAGCGCGGTGGGCGCGAACGAACCCCAAGCGAACCGCTTGTACGAGTTGACGTTGGGCGCGAACAGGTAGCTCAGCTCGCGCGTCGCGGCCAGCTGCCCGGCCAGGAAGTGGCCGAACATGGGGCTGAAGCCGTGGCCGTCGGCGGCCGGGAACAGGCTGCCGCCACCGTCCCAGAACGAGCAGTGGATGTGGCACGAGTTCCCCTCGCGCTCGTTGTACTTGGCCATGAACGTCAGCGCGTGTCCGTGCTGCCAGGCGATCTCCTTGGCGCCGTTCTTGTAGATCGAGTGGTTGTCCGCCATCGAGAGGGCGTCGGAGAAGCGGAAGTTGACCTCGTGCTGGCCGAAGTTGCACTCGCCCTTGGAGTCCTCGACGCTGATGCCGGCGGCGGCCATCCCCAGCCGGATCGGCCGGATCACGTCCTCGACGACGGTGGTACCGAAGATCGAGTAGTCGACGTTGTAGGGGTTGGCCGGGACGAGGTCGTGGTACCGCTTCTCGCGCGCCGCGTCGTAGCTGTCGCGGAACAGGATGAACTCCAGCTCCGAGCCGATGTTCGCCGTCCACCCGCGCTCGGCCAGCCGCTCCAGCTGGCGGCGCAGGATCTGGCGGGGCGAGGCGGCGACCGGCCGCCTGTCCTGCCACTCGAGGTCGGCGACGACCATCGCCGTCCGCTCGAGCCAGGGCACGCGGCGCAGCGTGGCCATGTCCGGCTTGAAGACGAAGTCGCCGTACCCGGTGTCCCACGACGCCATCTCGAACCCCTGCACGGGGTTCATGTCGACGTCGACGGTCAGCAGGTAGTAGCAGCCCTCCGCTCCGTGCTTCTCGATCTCCTCGACGAAAAAGGGCGCGTGGAGGCGTTTGCCCATCAGCCGTCCCTGCATGTCGGTCATCACCAGCAGCACGGTGTCGACCGCCCCAGATTCGACCTCGCTGCGCAGCTCGTCAGATGTCACGGCACTCGCCCCTTCGGTCGTGGATCGGCCATTCATATACTCCTGGTGCCATGGATCGCAACCGGCCGCTGATCGGCATCTGCGCGTACGAGGTGCCCGCCGCCTTCTCGCACTGGCGCGACGTGACCAGCGTGATGATCCCGTCCGGGTACACGCGGTCGGTGCATGACGCCGGCGGCCTCCCGCTGGTGCTGCCGCCCTTCGAGGACAACACCGAGCTCCTCGATCTGCTCGATGGCCTGGTCTTCAGCGGGGGTCCCGACATCGGCCCCGACGCGTACGGCGCCGCGCCGCATGTGGAGACGACGCCGGTGTGGCCGCACCGCGATCGCGCCGAGATCGCGATGATGCGCGCGGCGCTCGACCGGCGGGTGCCGGTGCTCGGCATCTGCCGCGGTATGCAGCTGCTCAACGTCGTCTGCGGAGGCACGCTCCAACAGCATCTCCCCGACGTCCTCGATGATGCGTCGCCCCACAAGGCGGCGCCGGGGACGTTCGCTCGGCATGCGGTCGAGATCCAGCCGGGCACACGGCTCCGGTCGATCCTCGAAGCAGGCGCCCGGCGCGCACTCGTGCCATCACCAGGCGCCGGAGCGGATCGGCGATGGGCTGACCGTCTCGGCTCGCGCCGTCGACGGTGTGGTCGAGGGGCTCGAGCTCGGGGAGCACCCGTTCGCGGTCGGGGTGCTGTGGCATCCCGAGGAGGATCCGGCGGACGGCGCAGCCCTGTTCCGCGCCCTGGTCGAGGCCGCGGACGAGTACCGGCTGTCTCGGGCGGCGTAGCTCAGGTCCGATCGGCGGCGCGGATCGCCTCGATCAGCTCGTCGAGGCCCACGCCCTTCTTCAGGCAGTTGGTCGCGCCGGCTGCGAGCGCCGCTTCGATCATCTGCGGCTCGTCGTAGGCTGAGAGGACAACGACCGGCATCGCCCAGTCGGCCGCTGCGATCTGCTCGGTCGCCTCGATGCCGTCGACATTGGGCATCCGCATGTCCATGACGACGACGTGCGGTCGCGTCTCCTCGGCGAGCGCGATCGCTTCGGCGCCATCGCTCGCCTCGGCGACAACAGTCATGCCCGCTTCCGCGAGCGCATCGCGGAGGACGCCGCGGAGCAGGGCATTGTCCTCCGCAATCAGGATCCGGATCGGATCGTGCACTTGGTTACAGATTACGCTGATTCACGGCCGGACACCACCCGCGCCCGGCGTCCGCAGGATGTCCGATTCGGCACTCCGGCTAGGCCGTATACAGGCGCTCGACGCGCTCGACGGCGAACCGGATCGCCTCCTCCGGCTCGCCGCCGCGGGTGCGGGCCAGGCTGTAGAACGCCGCCAGCGAGTCACCTGCGCCGGTCGGATCGGAGAAGGTGTCTCCCGACGCGGAAACATCAACCTCGCGCTCAGGCAGGATCAGCAGCGCGCCCTGCGGACCGCGGGAGAACAGCGCCTCGGGAACGCCCAGCCGGCGTACGTGCTCGGGGGTGTCGCCTCCCACGGCAGCTCGCGCCTCGGCGGCATTCAGCTTGACCGCGTCCACCGGCCCGATTGCCTCAATAGGAAACGGTCGCAGCTCGACCGGCCCCGGGCGGTTGCCGCGGGCGAGCCCCTGGACGTCGAGCAGCATGCGGTGCCCGCGCTCGGCGAGCAGGGCGATCGTGCCCGCCGGGAAGTCGTCGGCCGTCTGGCCGCCGAGCAACACCCACGAGCAGCCGTCGAACCGGTCGAGCCGCTCGGCGAGCCATCCCGGCTCGGCGGGCTCCGCGACCCGGTCGATCGCCTGGACGGTGCCCTCCGCGGTGTGGCGGAGCCGCGACACGACGAGCCCAGGATTCTCGATCACGACCGGCTCGGCGCCGGCGAACCGCAGCGCCCGCGCTGCGTACAGCGTGGTGCCGCCGGGCCGCCGCACCGGCTCCTGCCCGGGGAGCTCGACGATGTCGATGGTGCCCGGCCCGAGGACGCCGACCCGGGTCACGGTGCGCGCACCACCACAAGCTCCCCGCCGGCGGTGCGGGTCATCTCCAGCGTGCCCCTGATCCGCGCGGCGCGCGCCCGCAGCAGTTCCGTGCGGAGGTCGGCCGCGGGCAGTCTGGACAGGGTGCTGTCCGACTCGACCGTCAGCTCGACGCCGCCGCCGTCGCCCTGCAGCGAGATGCGCATCGAGCGCGCGCCGGCCGCCGCCGCGCCGACCGCGGCGTCGCGGGCGAGGCCGTAGAGCGCCGCGTCGCGTGTGGCGTCGGCATGCCACTCCCCTTCGGGTCGCTGGAGGCGCACCGCCGCACCGTACTGATCCTGCACCATCTCCTGCAGCGCCTCCAGCGCCGGCAGCAGCCCCCGCTGCTCAAGCACCACCGGGTGCAGCTGGCGCGTCGTCTCACGCAGCTCGTCGGAGGCCTCGCCCGCGTGCTCCTCCAGGCGGCGCAGGGCCTCCGACGCGCGCTGGTCGTCGCCCTCGCGTACGGCGTGGGCGACGGCGTCCGCCATCAGCCGGATCGCCGCCAGCAGCTGCTGAGGGCCGTCATGCAGCTCGTGCGCGACCTGCTCGCGCTGGTCGTCGAGCATCCGCAGCATCGAGTCGAACAGCTCCGCATCGCGCCGGCGGCGGACGCCGGCAGCTTCCTGCGTGCGCCGCGACCGCCGTAGCGACGTGATCGCGAGCGCGATCGCCGTGGCACCGACGGCGGCGGCGATGGCGAACAACGCGATGTCCGCCGAGCGGCTGTCGACGATCAGGTCGGCGATGGTCGCGGCGACCAGCATGACGACCAGAACGCCGAGCCCCACCGGGAACAGCCAGAGGCGGTCGACATCCCCCTCGGGGGCGTCAGTCGATGAGGGCATAGCGGAGCGCGAGGGCGACGGCCTGCGTGCGGGTGTCGGCCTCGAGCTTCGACATCGCGTTCCGGACGTGAGTCCTCACCGTCTCCGGACTGATGAACAGCCGCGCGGCGATCTCCGGGTTCGAATGCCCGTTGGCCAGCAGGCCGAGGATCTCGCGTTCCCGCGTCGACAGCGCCGGGATCCGCTCGGTCGCCTTCGGCGAGACCAGCTCGGAGGCGAGGGTGGGGTCGACGTAGGCGCCGCCCTCAGCCACGCGCTTGACGGCGCGGACGATGTCGTCGGGGGGTGCGTCCTTGAGCACGTAGCCGCGCGCGCCGCAGTCCAGCCCCTCGGCCAGCAGGCCGCGCTCCGCGTGCGCCGTGTACAGGATCACCGCCATGTCGGGATGCGTGGCCGTGATCCGGCGAGTGGCCTCGAATCCGTCCATCCCCCGCATGCGGACGTCCATCAGCACGACGTCGGGCCGGCGCTTGTCCGCCATCGTCACGGCGGCGTCACCGCTCGCACACTCTCCGATCACGGAGATCTCGCGATCGCGGGCGAGGATCATCTTCACGCCCTCCCGGATCGCCGCGTGATCGTCGACCACCATGCAGCGCACCTGTCCGCTGGCTCGTTCTCCATGTCGTTCGGCCTCATGAGTGGAGCTCATGTCGGGCGCCACCTTGTCGTAGCCAGAGGGAAACGGATGGAAAGAGCCTCGCGTACAATCGCGAGTATGTCAAACGCGCGGCGGACAGCGCTGATGTCGCTCGCCGCCGCCCTGCTCCTTGCAGCCGCCAAGCTCGTGGTAGGCCTGACGACCGGCAGCCTGGGCGTGCTCGCGGAGGCCGTTCACTCGGCGCTGGACGCGGCGGCGGCGGTGCTCACCCTGTATGCGGTGGGCGTCGCCGAGCGACCACCGGACGCAGCCCACCAGTATGGTCATGGCAAAGCCCAGCACCTGGCCGCACTGTTCGAGGCGCTGTTGTTGTCTGCCGCAGCGCTCTGGATCGCCACCGAGGCCGTCAGCCGGCTGCGGTCGGGAAGCCACGACGTCGATCCCACCTGGTACGCATTCGCGCTGATGGGCGGCGTCCTGGTGGTCGACGCGGCGCGGACGACGGTGTCGCTGCGCGAGGGACGGCGCGGCCGGAACGCGGCGCTGATCGCCAACGCCTACCACTTCGCCTCGGACTTCGCCGGCACCGTGGCGGTGCTGATCGGCCTCGTGCTGGTGTCCGCGGGCGTCGACGGCGGCGACGCCTGGGCCGCGCTGTTCGTCGCGGTGCTCGTGCTGGTGGCCGCCGTGCGGCTGGGCGTCGGCAACGTCCACGTGCTGATGGACCGGGCGCCGATCGGCCTGGCGGGCGAGATCGAACGGGCCGTGCGCGGAGTGCAGGGCGTGCGCGAGGTGCGCGCCGTGCGGGTGCGCGAGGCGGGGGGCGAGAGCTTCGCCGACGTGACGATCGGCGTGTCCCGGCTGGAGGGGCTGGAGCGCAGCCACGAGACCATGGACCGGGTGGAGCAGGCCGTGCGCGACCGCGTCGGGCCCGCCCAGGTGACCGTGCACGTCGAGCCGACCGCCAGCCGCGAACGGCCGACCGAGCGGGTCGCGGCCGCGGCGCTGCGCGTCCCGGGCGTGGTCGAGACCCACAACATCAACGTGCTGGAGGGGCCCGAGGGCCGGGCCGTCACCCTGCACGCGCGGCTGGGCGCGAACTTCACGATGGCGCAGGTGGCGCCGGTGCTGGCCCGGCTGAAGCAGGAGATCGGCCAGGAGTTCGGCGTCGCGCGGGTGTACGTCCACGTCGAGCCGTTCCATCCCGAGGCCCAGCCGGCGCGCGACGTCAGCGCGGACGAGCCGGAGCTGACGGCTCGGGCTCGCGAGGCGGTGCGGTCGGTGACCGGTGGCGATCCCGAGGTGGTGGTCTACCGCCAGGGCGATCGCCTGCTGGTCGTGACCTCGGTGCGCGGTGACCCCTCGGCGTCGGTGTCCGGCGGCCACACCGTGGCGAGCCGGGTCGAAGACGCCGTCCGCGACGCCCTGGAGGGCGTCGCGGACGTCATCGTCGAAGTGGTCTAGCTGATCGCGATCAGTGCGCGGCCAGGGTGACCGTGACCGTGCGGGTCTGCCCGTCGTGGAAGACCTCGAGCGTGACGGTGTCGCCGGGCTGCTTCTGCGAGATCGTGTCGGCGAGCACGGAGAAGTCCTTGATCTCCTTGCCGTCGATCTTGGTGATCACGTCGCCGCCCAGCGTGTAGGTCACACCGGCGATCGTCGCCTGGGTGTTGCCGCCCTGCAGGCCGGCCTTCGCGGCGGGCGAGCCGGGCTCGACCTTGGCGACCAGGACGCCGAAGCTGACGTCGATGTTCAGCGCCTTGGCGATGTCCGGGGTGAGGGGCGTGCCCTCGACGCCGATGTAGGTGTGCTCGGCCTTGCCGCTGTCGATGATCTGCTGGCCGACCTGCTTGGCGGTGTTGATCGGGATCGCGAAGCCGATGCCGATGTTGCCGCTCTCGAGGGTTGTTCTGGTCGTCCGACAGGATCTGGCTGGTGATGCCGATCACCTGGCCCTGCGAGTTCAGCAGCGGGCCGCCCGAGTTGCCGTGGTTGATCGCGGCGTCGGTCTGGATCGCGCCGAAGATGCTGACGCCGGGCTGCAGCGACTGGATCTGGCGGTCGATCGCCGAGACGATGCCGCTGGTCACCGTGCGGGTCTCGCCGAGCGGGTTGCCGATCGCCACGACCGGGTCGCCGACGCGCACGTCGTTGGAGTTGGCCAGTGGCAGGACGCGCAGCGCGGAGCTGGGGACGTCCACCTTGAGCACGGCGACGTCGGTGCTCTTGTCGAGCCCGACGACCTGCGCCGGGTAGTTGTCGCCGTTGGAGAAGCCGACCTCGACCTTGGAGGCGTCGAGGACGACGTGGGCGTTGGTCAGGATGTGGCCCTCCTGGTCGATCACGAAGCCGGAGCCGAGAGCCTGCGACTGCTGCTGCTGGGGAGCCCCGAAGGGGTTCTGCTGGGTGGTCGTCACCGTGGAGCGCACGACGACGACGCCCGGCGCGCTGCGCCGGTAGATCTCGTTCACCGAGAGTCCGGTGGACGGCTGCTGCGAGGTGTTCTGAGCCACGGGCGCGGACACCTGTCGAACGATCGTCTTGGTGGGCGACTGGTTCGAGGAGACCGCATAGGCGGTGCCGCCACTGACCAGCGCTGTGGCGACGATCAGGCCACCGGTGCGAAGCAGGGATCTGTTCATGGGCTGTGTTCTATGGCCGCCGAATTGACGCGTCGTTGAGCCGGTTAGCGTTCGATGAGAGGCGTCCGTCGAGCTGTGCGCCGAGCAGCGCGAGAATCGCGACGACCGCGAGCGCCGCAACGTGCTCCGCCGTCACTTGCAGCGCGTCGCTCATGCCGTCGCGCCACACCCACGCCAGGTCGAGCAGCACGGCGATCGATCCGGAGATCGCGATCGCGTCGCCGATCGGCGAACACGACCCGTCCGCCAGCCAGCGGGCCACTCGGCCCAGCCACAGCGTGACTGCCAGGATCACCGCCAGTGCGATGCCGTGGTCGAACGCGATCCGCCGCCGCTCCTCGAACCCGTCGGCGCCGTTCCAGACCAGGGCCAGATGCGCCAGCACGACCAGCCCGGCGCAGGCTGCGCCGGTGGCGGTCATCGTCCGCAGGGATGCCGGCGACATGCCGGTATGGTATCCGGCTCATGCGGGTGCGCCTGATCGTCAACCCCCGGTCGTCGGGCACGGACGACGCCCTGGTCGCCCGGGTGGTGGGCGTGCTCGCCCGGACGTGCGAGATCGAGCTGGCCCCGACCAGGGCGGCCGGACACGCCACGGAGCTCGCCGGCGCCCCCGGCGTCGACGTGGTCGTTGCCATGGGTGGAGACGGCACCTACAACGAGGTCGTGAACGGCCTGCCCGCCGGCGTCCCGCTGGGGCTGCTTCCGGCCGGCGCGACCTCCGTGTTCGCCCGCCAGCTGGGCTGGCCGAAGAACGTGATGCGGACGGCGGAGGGGCTGGCGGAGGCGATCCCGTCGGGCACCGCGCGCCCGATCGGGCTGGGACGGATGAACGGGCGCCGGTTCACGTTCTCCGCGGGGTTCGGCCTGGACGCCGAGGCGATGCGGCTGGTGCACGAGGAGCGTGTCGGGCACCACGAGCTGCGGCGCCCGAACGACCTGCGCGTGGTCGCCGCCGCCGTCCGCGCGCTGCGTGCCGATGGCTGGTCGTTGCCTAATCGGGCGACGCTCCACGACGGTGAGCGCGAGATCCGCTGCTCCTACGTCGCCGTCGCCAACGCCAACCCGTACACCTACTTCGGCCCGGTGGGAGTTCGGGCCACGCCGCGGGCGTCATTCGACGCCGGGCTGGATGCCGTCGCCGCGGGCAACCTGCGAACGCGCGATCTGTGGCGGCTGGGTGTGTACGGGCTGGTGTGGCCGCGGCACGCGTCCGGGCGGGACCCGCGGGTCGCCTACCTGCACGACCGCTCAGCGCTGACCCTGGTCGCCGATCAGACAGTGTCCGCGCAGATCGACGGCGAGTTCGTCGGGCGGCTCGAGCGGGCGGAGCTGGTTTACGAGCCGGACGCGGTCAGGGTGTTCGTTCCGACGGGCTCGAGCCTGGCGGCGGCACCGGCAGCGGCAGGTACGTGACCGACGGCCGGCCCCGCGTCGGCTGCGGGAACAGCGCCATCAGCTCGTAGATCGCGTCCGGGAGTTCCGGCTCGATCGTCGTCAGGCCCAGCTCGCGGGCGCGGTCGACCGTGATCGGGAAGTCGTGGGTGAAGTAGCCGCCGGCCAGCAGGTCGGCGAGCTTGGCCGCAGCCTCGGGATCCATCCGGTCGTCGAGCAGGTCGGTGACGAACGCGGTCACCTGGCGCTGCGCCTTCTCGGCGACGTCGGCCAGCACCAGGAACCGGTCGTCGATGCTGCCGATCTCCTTGTTCGCGACGACTCGGAGGATCGACGAGGCGGGCATCTCGCCCAGCTGCGGATCGACCGGGCCGAGCACCGCCTGCGGATCCATCCGGATCTCGTCGGCGCCCAGCGCGATCAGCGTGCCACCGGACATCGCGTAGTGCGGCACGAACACGGTCACCTTGGCGGGGTGGTCGCGCACGGCATGGGCGATCTGCTCGGCCGCCAGCACCAGGCCGCCGGGCGTGTGCAGCACCAGGTCGATCGGGGTGTCGTCCGGGGTCAGCCGGATGGCGCGCAGCACCGCCTCCGAGTCGTCGATGTCGATGAACCGCACCAGCGGCACGCCGAGCAGGCCGATCTGCTCCTGGCGGTGGATGATCGTGATCACGACCGTGCCTCGGTCGCGCTGCAGGCCTCGCAGCTTGCGGGTGCGGGCGGCGACCACGCTTCGCTGGCGCATCAGCGGGGCGATCACCGTCAGGAAGATCACGACCAGCACGATCAGGACCACCCAGGCCACGCGTCAGCCTCCCAGGTGCCGGTCGAACCAGTCGCGCATTCGCTTGGCCCCGTCCAGCAGGTGCTCGCGCTCCGCCCAGCCGTGACCCTCGCGGGGGTACACCACGAGCTGGGTCTCGACGCCGGCGTCGGCCAGCGCGCGGTACATCTCCCGCCCCTGCGACAGCGGCACGCATAGGTCGAGCTCGCCGTGCATGACCAGAGTCGGAGCCTTGACCCTGCGGGCGTGTACCACCGGCGAGCGGTGGAAGTAATCGCCGTCCGGGTCGTAGGGGTCGGCGTCCAGGAACAGCTCGTCGAACCGCCCGATGTTCGTCGTGTTGTGGAACGAGAGCCAGTCGGTGACGGCCGCCGCCGCAATCGAGGCCTTGAAGCGATCGGTCTGCGAGATCGCCCAGGCCGCCATGAACCCGCCGTAGCTGCCGCCGTAGATCCCGACGCGCTCGCCGTCGGCGACGCCGTCGGCGACCAGGACGTCGACCCCGGCCAGGATGTCGTGCAGGTCGCCGCCGCCCATGTCGCCGATGTTGGCGCGGGCGAAGACCTGGCCGTAGCCGCTGCTGCCGCGGGGGTTGGGCTCGAACAGCGCGTAGCCGGCCTCGGCCGTCCACGCGTGCATCAGGCCGGGGAAGCGCCAGAAGTGCACGCCGGTCGGCCCGCCATGGACGTGGACGATCAGCGGCAGCGGGCCGGTGGCGCCGTCCGGGGTGATCAACAGGCCGTCGATCTCGGTGCTGTCGAACGACGTCCACGAGACCCGCCGGCACGCGGGGCGCGGCTTCGCGACGGCGTCGGGGTTGAGGGCCGAGACGGCCCGCCAGCCGGTGGCCGGTGCGGCGACGTCCAGCAGGCGCACCTCCGGCGGCTCGTCCCAGGACGAGTGCGCTGCGGCCAGCACCGAGCCGTCGGGCGAGGCCGACACGGTCGGCACCCATCCGGTGTTCAGCGATGCCGGGCCCTCCCACAGCACCTGGGCCGCGCCGTCCAGCGCGAGCTTGCCGGCCGCGGCGCCCGTGCCGCGCTGGGCCGCGAACCACAGCGATCCCTCGCCGTCCCACTCCAGGCAGGTGACGTTCAGCTCGGGCGCCAGCACCCGCGCCGGCTCACCCTGTGCGGCGACCGTGGTCTCGCCGGCGAGGATCGCCCGGTCGGAGCAGAAGCCCTCGACGACGGCGACGGTGCGGCCGTCCGGCGCCAGGCGCACGCGCTCCAGCTGGTAGCGCGGCTGGTGGATCTCGGCGACGGCGTTCGTCGCAAGGTCGATCAGCACGACCCGGGACGCGTACCAGCCGCTCTCGGAGGGGTCGTCGGACACGATCGCGGCGATGTCGCCGCCGCGCCAGTCGAACTCCCAGACGTTCACGCCGTCCGGGCCGACCCGCTCGGTCGCGCCGCTGGCGACGTCGATCCGGAACAGCCGGCGCCAGTGCTCGGCCGGCGACGTCACCTGGGGGTCGGCCTCGGCCTCGTCGATGCGCGTCGCCGACTCGGCGCCCGCCCGGTCGGAGCCGGGGTCGGCGGCCAGCGCCAGCATCGTCCGTCCGTCCGCCGAGAACCGGATCTGCTCGACCGAGCCGGCGATGTCGCCGACGGGACGCGCCTCGCCACCCTCCTCCAGCAGGTGCACGGTGTGGCGGCCCTGGTGGCTGCGGTCGGACAGGAAGGCCAGGGCGGCGCCGTCTGGCGACCAGCACGGTGCGGTGTCCGACCAGGGTCCGCGGGTCGCCTCCCGCGCGCCCGATCCGTCGGCGGCGGCGATCCAGATCCGGCTGTGCACGCCCTCGTCGCGCCGTGAGAACGCCTCCTCGACGGCGAACGCGATGCGGGCGCCGTCCGGCGAGAAGGCCGGCGCCGTCGGATGGAGCACCGCCAGCGAGTCCTCGATCGACATCAGGCGGGATCCTCGCACAGCGCGGAGGCGAGGATGGTCGCCACCAGCCGGTCGAACCCGATGCCGGCCGCCTCCGCGGCCATCGGCAGCAGGCTGGTCTCGGTCAGCCCGGGGATCGTCGGCAGGTCGATCACCTCGATGCCTTCCCCGGACACGATCAGGTCGACGCGGCCGAACCCGCGGACGCCCATCGTGCTGTACGCCTCCAGCGCGACCCGCCCGGCCTCGTCGGCCAGCTCGTCGTCGAGGTCGGCCGGCGCCGCGAACTCGGTCAGGCCCGGCGTGTAGCGGGCGTCGAAGTCGTACAGCTCCCTGCCCTGGGGGATCGCCTCGACCACCGGCAGCGTGCGCGGGCCGTCGCCTGCATCGAGCACCCCGACGGCCAGGTCGCGGGCGCCGTCGCGAAAGCGCTCGACGACGACCCGCTCGTCGTAGGCCAGTGCCGACAGCACGGCCGTTCGCAGCTCGCCCTCGTCGCGGGCGACGCCAATGCCGAGCGCGGAGCCCATCCGCGCCGGCTTGACGATCAGCGGCAGGCCGAGTCGCGCGGCGACGTCGGGCAGCGCCTCGCCTGCACCCAGCTGGGCGAGCGCCGGGCCGGCGAACGACAGCCACGGCGGCGTCGCGATGCCGGCGCGCCGCAGCTCGTCCTTGAGCAACGCCTTGTCGAAGCAGCGGGCGCTGGCCGAGACGCCGGCCCCGGTGTAGGGGAGGCCGAGCATCTCGCACAGCTCCTGCACGGTGCCGTCCTCGCCTCCCGGCCCGTGGGCGCAGATGAACGCCGTGTCATACCCGCCGGCGCGCAGCCGCGAGGTCAGGTCGGGGCCCATATCGATGGTGTCCGTCGCGTGGCCGAGGGCGACCAGGGCGCGCTCGACCCGGGAGGCGCTGCGCAGCGAGACGGCGCGCTCCAGCGAGCGGCCGCCGGTCAGGACGCAGACGCCGGCCACGTGCGCGACCCGGGACGCGGGCCCAGCGAGCGGGTCAGCGCCGACTGCTCGGCGATCGCCGAGCTCAGCCTGCGGACGCCCTCCTCGATCCGGTCGGACGTGACTGCCGAGAAGTTCAGCCGCATGGCGTCGCCGCCGCGGCCGTCGACGTAGGCCGCCTCGCCGGGGACGAAGGCGACGTCCCTGTTCAGCGCGCGCGGCAGCAGGTCGGCGGTCGAGACGCCGGGCAGGCGCACCCACAGGAACAGCCCGCCGGCCGGCACCGACATCTCGGTGTCCGGCGGGAACCCCTCGCGGATCGCCGCCACCATCACATCGCGCCGCTCGCGGTAGAGGTCGATCAGCGTCGCCAGGAACGGCGCGAACCGCGGCCCGTCGACGAACCGGGCGGCCAGCATCTGGGAGAGCGGCGAGCTGCACAGGTCGATCCCCTGCTTGGCGAGGTTCAGCTTGGCGACGATTGCCTGCGGCGCCACGGCGTAGCCCAGCCGGAGCCCAGGCGCCAGGATCTTCGAGAAGGTGCCCAGGTAGACGACGTGCCCGCGTCCGCCATCGAGCTCGGCCAGCGTCGGCAGCGGCCGACCCTCGAACCGCAGGCGGCCGTATGGGTTGTCTTCGAGGACGACGAGCTTGCGGGCGGAGGCGATCTCGACCAGCCGCCGGCGGCGGTCCTCGGACATCGTCACGCCGGCCGGGTTGTGGAAGTTCGGGATCGTGTAGATCAGCTTGGGCACGCGTCCCTCGCTGTCGAGCCGCGCCAGCTCGTCCTCCAGCAGGTCGATGCGCATGCCGTCGGCATCGGTGTCGATCTGGCGGACGTCCGCCTGGTGGGCCATCAGCGTCGGCACCATGCCCGGGTAGGTCGGGCCCTCGGCGATCACGACGTCGCCCGGGTCGACGAACACGCGGCACATCAGCTCCAGCACCTGCTGGCCGCCCGTGGTCACCAGCACGTGCTCCGGTACCGCCGGCACGTCCTCGGCCTCCAGCAGCCGGCAGATCGACGTCCGCGCCTCGAGCAGGCCCTCGGTCGGCCCGTACTGCAGCGCCTCGGCGCACGCCTCCTCGGCGACGGCGGTCGTCAGCTCGACCAGCACGTCCGGCGGGAACGCCGCCATGTACGGCAGGCCGCCGGCCAGCGAGATCACCTCGGGCCGCGCGATCACCGACATCAGGTCGCGCATCGCCGAGCTGCGCAGGCCTTCGATGCGGGTCGAGTAGCGGTCGCGGTAGGGGTCGAGGCTGGTCGTCATGGGGACACCATTATGATTGGCCGCGCCTTCCCATGGACCTGCTCATCGCCATCAGCCAGGGTCTCGGCCTCGCAGTGGCGGCCGGATTCGTCGCCGCGCCGCCGATCGCCTTCGGTGCCACAGCCGCCTACTACGGCCTGGACACCGGGGCGCTCGACTTCGCCGCGAACGGCTTCGTCGTCGCCCTCGCCTGGATCGCGTCCGCGATCGAGGTGCTGGCCGATGCCGTCTGGCCAGGCGCGCAGGCGGGCGCGAAGCTGGTGCGGCACGCGGTCGGCGGCGGCCTGGCGTTCGAGTTCGTGGCAGGGGACAAGCTGCCGTTCGTCGGCCTGGCGGTCGGTGCGCTGGTCGCGCTGGCGGTGGCCACGGCCCTCCGCCATGTGCGGGCCGGCGCCGTCAAGGCGGGCGGCGACCTGCGGGGCACCGCGGTGATCGAGGACGGCGCGGGCATCGTCGGCTCCTCTGCCGGCCTGGTGCCGTTCGTCGGATTTCTGATGGCGATCGGCGCCGGCGCGCTGGTCTACCGGGCGCGCCGCCGCGAGCAGGAGAAGTACAAGGGCCTGCGGGTCCTGCGCTGATCGCCCGCCGGGGCGTACGATACGAACCGTGGCCAAGAAGGTGATCCTGACCGTCATCGACGGTCTGGGCCCGGAGCTCCTCGACCGCGCGATCGCCGCCGGCCGTGCGCCGGCGATCGAACGCCTCCAGTCGCTGGGGTCGCGTACCGACGCCTGCGTGTCGACATTTCCGTCGCTGACGCCGGTCTGCCTGGCCGCACTGGTCACCGGCCGCCACCCGGCGGGCTCGGGCATCCCCAACATGACCTGGTACAACCGCGACGAGCGGCGGATCGTCGAGTACGGGTCGTCGTTCGCTGCGACGCTGGCCGAGGGGACGCGGCAGATGCTCGAGGACGTGCTCGTCAACTTCAACCTCGTGCACATGTCGCACTCCGTCGACACCATCTTCGAGACGCTCGAGGACGCCGGCCTGGTGACCGCCGCGGTCAACTGCTACGTCTGCCGCGGCCGGGTGCGCCACCCGATCACGCGGCCGTCGGCGCGCAAGCTGGCCAGGCGGCTGGGGATCGTCGACGCCGTCTACGGTCCGCGCCGGTACTTCTTCGGCGAGCTGTTCGCATCCGACCACACCGGCGCGCCCCGGAACTTCGGCGGCTCCGTCGACCGGCACAGCGGGCACGTCGGCCGCTGGCTGGTGACGCGGGACGGATTCGACTTCCTGTTCCTCTACTTCTACGAGACGGACGCCGCCCAGCATCGGGCGGGGGACGTGCTCGGCGCCGTGGAGCGGGTCGACGCGGGCATCGCGCTGATGGTCGAGGCGGCCGGCGGCTGGACGGCGTTCCTCGACCGCTACGCCGTGGCCATCGTCGCCGACCACTCGCAGAGCGCCGTCCACGAGGTGGCCGACCTCTCGGCGGACACCGACCTGCGCCTGTTCCGGTCGAGCCGGCGCGACGACCCCGACGATTGCGACCTCGCGCTGACGGCCAGCAACCGCGTGGCGATGGCGTACCTGATGCCGGGCTCCGGGCTGACCGGCTCCGAGGCGGCGCACCGGCTGGCCCGCCACCCGGCCGTCGACGTGACGATGTGGCGAGAGGGCGACTGGCGCGCCGTCCGCCGGGAGGGCGGCGAGCTGCGGTTCCGGCGCGGCGGCGACCATCAGGACGAACGGGGCGGGCGGTGGTCGGTGGCCGGCGACCGCGACCTGCTCGATCCCGTCGAGTACCCGAACGCCCTGGAGCGGATCGACGGCTCGCTTGGCTCCAGGCGCACCGGCGACGTCGTGGTGTCGGCGCGTCTGGGGTGGGAGTTCGCCGACGCCGGCGGCCACCACCACGCCGGCGGCGGCAGCCACGGGTCGCTGCGGGCCGAGGACTCGCTCGTCCCGCTGGTCACCGCGGGCTTCGGGGATGATCCGGGGATCCCCGCCGTGGCCTCGATCACCGACATGAAGCCGCTGGTCGAACGGCACCTGCTGGGTGTCGCGGCGCCCGCGGCCAAAGAGGGTGTAGCTCGCTAGGATGCGCGGACGATGAAGGACGCCCCGAGCGAGGCGGCCCTCAGCCTGAAGGCACATGCGCGGCGCTTGCATGTCGGGCTGCGCAGGCCGCACAACTGGCTGCAGCTGATCCGCTACTGCGTCGTCGGCGCCACCGGCTACCTCGTCAACCTCGGCGTCTACGCGGTGGCCTACACCGAGCTGCCCTATCGGCTGGCGTTCACGATCGCGTTCACCGTTGCCGCCTCGAGCAACTTCGTGCTCAACCGGGTGTGGACGTTCCGCGTCGACCACGGCCGCCCGCACCACCAGTACGCGCGCTTCCTGACCGTCAGCGCCGTCGCGCTGGGGATCGACCTGATCGTGCTGACCGGACTGGTCGAGCAGCTGGGTGTGGACAAGGTGGCCGCCGCTGCGATCGCCATCGTGGTCGCGACGCCTGTGAGCTTCCTTGGCAACAAGCTCTGGAGCTTCCGTCGGTAGGTTCCTGCTCGCGACGCTGCTGGCGGCGGCGTTGCTGGCGGCCATGCCCGCCGCCGCGTCGGCGGCGTCCCAGCGGCTGAGCGCCGAGCGGGCGATCGCGATCGCCTCGTCCGATCCCAAGGTGAGGCCGCTGCTGCTGGCCAACCCCGGCGCCCACTGGGAGGCGGTCTACGACAAGGGCAAGGACACCTGGACGGTCGTGCTGGAGCCGATCGGCTCGCACCTGGTGCTCGCCACGTACCGGATCGACGACGACGACGGCACGATCATCAAGAGCGATGTCTCGCCGCCCAAGTCGCCGCCGCGCCTGAACTCGTCGACGGCCGAGCAGCTGGCCCGCCGCCAGCCGAAGCTCCAGGACTGGATCGACCTCTATCCGAAGGTCAGCGCCTCGGCGGCGCTGGGCGACGACCGGATCTGGACGGTGCGGTTCTACGACACCGACGACAACGAGGTCGCCGAAGTCAAGGTGGACGACAACCGGATGGAGGTCACCGACGTGCGCACGGGGCCGCAGGTCGGATGGATGCAGGCGCGCGGGTTGCCCGACACGTACGGGCGGTTGGTCAACCGGTGGTGGCTGCTGGTGCCGATGAGCCTGCTGTTCATCGCGGGCCTGATGGACTGGCGGCGGCCGCTCTCGCTGCGCACGCTCGACCTGCTGGTGCTGGCGTCGTTCGCGATCTCGCTGCGGTTCTTCAACCACGGGGAGATCTTCTGGGCCACGCCGCTGGTCTACCCGCCGATGCTGTACCTGGCCGCGCGGATGACCCGGATCGGCTTCAGCTCGGCGCCCCGGCGCTCGCCCATCGGGCCGACGCACACGCTGATCCTGGTGGCCGCGATCTTCGCGCTGGTCGGCTTCCGGTTGGGGCTGAACAACCAGAACTCGAACATCCTCGACGTCGGCTACGCCAGCGTGGTGGGGGCCGACCGGCTGATCGACGGGCGCGCGCCCTGGGGCTCGTTCCCGACGTCGGACGGCACACCGTGCGCCGGCTACCGGTCGGGCGGCGACCCGGTGGGATACGTCCAGCGCACGTCGGGGCGCTGCGAGTCGCCGGTCTCGACCGGTGGCACCTACGGCCCGGCGGTCTACGTCGCGTACGTCCCGTTCGTGGCGATCCTCGGGTGGAGCGGCCTGTGGGACGACCTGCCGTCGGCGCACGTCGCCGCATCGGCCTTCGACCTCGCCGCCATCCTCGGTCTGTTCGTCGCGGGCTGGCGGCTGGGGTCGCGCAGGCTGGGCGTCTTGATGGCGTTCGGCTGGGCGGCCAACCCGTTCACGCTGTACGCGCTCAACCTGAACACAAACGACGCGCTGGTCGGCGCGCTGCTGGCATGGATGATGGCGCTGCTCGCGCGGCCCGCTGCGCGCGGGGCGATGCTCGCCCTGGCGGCCCTGTCGAAGCTCTCGCCGTTCTGCCTGGTGCCGCTGATGTTCTCACTCCGCCACCGGCTGGCCACGCTGGCCGGCTTTGCCGCCGCCGGCCTGCTGCTGTGCACCACACTGTTCTTCCACGGCGGGTCGCTGCGCACTTTCTGGGACGAGACGATGGGGTACCAGCTCGACCGCGTGACGCCGCTCTCGATCTGGACGCTGCCCGCGTACCACCCCGGCTGGCCCGACATCGGCTGGCTGCAGCAGGCCGCGCAGGTCGCCGTCGCCCTGGGGCTGCTGCTGCTCGCGGTGCTGCCACGGGGCCGCAAGGACGCCGCGGCGGTGGCGGCGCTGGCCGGCGCCGCGATGCTGGCGACGCAGATGGTGTCCAGCTACTGGTTCTACCCGTACGTCTGCTGGTGGCTGCCGCTGGTGCTGCTCGGGCTGCTGTTGCCGCGGGAGAGCGCCCGCCCGGAGCTCACGACTCCGATTCGCGAAGCCTGAACGTCTCGATCGACGTCGCACGGCCGTCGCTGCCGCACTCGATCACGGCGCCCTCGATGCGCACGTCGTCCTCCGCCGGCTCGAAGCGCGACGGCAGGCCGGTCGTGAACCGGGCGAGGATGACGTCGGCGCGGACGCCGATCACCGAGTCGTGCGGCCCGGTCATGCCGGCGTCGGTCAGGTAGGCCGTGCCGCCGGGGAGCACCGTCGGGTCGTTGGTCTGGATGTGCGTGTGGGTGCCGATCACCGCCGTCGCCGAGCCGTCCAGCAGCCGGCCCATCGCGACCTTCTCGCTGGTCACCTCGGCGTGGAAGTCGACCAGCACGACCGGCGTGCGCAGCCGCGCCGCCTCGACCAGCGCCGGTCCTGCCTCGAACGGGCTGACCGCCGGCTCCAGGTGCATCCGGCCGAGCAGGTTGATGACGGTCACGTCCGTGCCGTCGGCGGCGCGGACGACCGTCTCGCCGCGGCCCGGCGATGCCGCCGGCAGGTTGGCCGGCCGGACGATCCGCGGTTCGGTGTTCAGGTAGGGGTAGACCTCGCGCTGGCGGTGCGCGTGGTTGCCGAGCGTGATCGCGTCGACGCCGACGCCCAGCAGGCGCTTGCCGATCCGGCTGGTGATGCCGACGCCGTCGGCGGCGTTCTCGCCGTTGGCGACCACCAGGTCGAGCGCCAGCTCGTCGCGGAGGCCGGGCAGCCGCTGCTCGACGATCCGCCGGCCGGGCGCACCGAAGATGTCCGCGATGAACAGGATCCTCAAAGCAACGGGCTGGCGCCGGGCGACGGGCCGAGCGAGAGCGAGACGTGGTTGCCCGCGTCCGCCGT
Organism: uncultured Actinomycetes bacterium; assembly: GCA_963809205.1. Taxonomy (GTDB): domain Bacteria; phylum Actinomycetota; class Thermoleophilia; order Gaiellales; family JAICJC01; genus DATLLN01. The sequence continues at coordinate 339,306 of CAWEIS010000004.1, forward strand.
GTACTTGGCCACCGTCTGCTCGAGCACGCCGGAGAGGTCGACGACCTTGCCCAGCGGCGTGCGCGACGCGGTGACCGGGTCGCCCACCTGCAGCGGCGAGGACTTGGGCAGCCGCAGGGCGCGAACGGTGACGGTGATGGCCGCCGCCCGGTCGGGCCGGATCTGGATGGTCGACCCCCACTGCTTGCCCGACAGCTCGAACGGCCGGACGGACACGATCACGCCGTCGACCGGCGCGTACACGGTCGTCCCGGCGGGCGCGCCGACGTCCACCGAGCCGGTGTCCGGGCCACTGGAGGAGTCGTCGATGAAGTAGCGCGGGCCGGGGCTGCTGTCGCCGCCGAACAGGCGGTCGGAGACCCGGGACAGGAAGCCCGCGTTGATCTGATGGCCGGACGGCTGCAGCGGCACGACGCCCGCCGTACCGATGCCGTGGTAGACAACGGCGGTGATCCGCTGCTGGCGGATGGGGACGTTCAGCTGCAGCGCAGACGGGCCACTGGGCCCATAAGTGGCGAGCGGCTCGATCTTCGGGCGGCCGTCCGCGGCCAGGGTCGACGAGCTGACCGCCGCCACGCCTTCGGCGGGTCCGCTGCTCGAGCCCGAGTGGTAGGTGGCGAACGCCAGGCCGACGGTCAGTGCGGCGGCGATCGCCAGGCCCGCCCTCCGGCGCAGACGGCGTGGCTCCGGACGGCGGCGCGTCGTGCGCCGGCGCCGCCGGTGGCGAGTCGCTATCACAGTGGTCAGGGTACCCGAAAACCCGGCGTTTGCTCGTCGATCGTGGCGACCGGGGCCGCTGCTAGGTTGGGTCGATGGCCGGCGACGCGGTGCGCACGTTCGTGATCCCGCGCTGGGTGCAGCTGGTCGGGCTGCCGCTGGCGGTGATCGGATTGTGGCAGCTGATCACTGCAGTCAACCACGCGGTGTTCATCTTCATCGTCGCGGCGTTGATCGCGATCCTGCTGAACCCGATCGTCCGCGCGTTCATGCGCTTCGGGCTCCCGCGGTCGCTGGCCGTGTTCATCGTCTACGGCCTGTTCGCCGTCGCGATCGCCAGCACGGCCGTGATCGTCGCCACCGTCGTCGCCGACCAGGTCAGCTCCGTATCGAGCATCGTCGAGGAGGAGTTCAACACCCCGGCCGGGGGCGGCGAGACGCCGGCGGAGGTGCGCATCGACCGTCTGCAGGACTGGCTCGACTCCCACGGCCTGGAGCAGGTCAAGGTGCGCGACCTGGGGAACCAGGCGATCGACCGGATCCGCTCGATCGATCTCCAGGAGTACACAGGCAAGGCGGTCGGCATCGCCCAGGGCGTGGCGATCGGCGTGTTCGAGAGCCTGTTCAACGTCGTGCTGGTGATCGTCATCTCGATCTACATGCTGCTCGACGCCGACCGGCTGTCCCGGTTCCTGCGCAGCCGCTTCCACGGCGACGACCCGTCCGACGATCTGATCGCCCGGTGCGAGAAGGCGCTGATCGCGTACGTCCGCGGGCAGGTCACGGTGTCGCTGGTGATCGGGGCGACCGCGGGCGTCGGCTGCTGGATCCTGGGCGCGATGGGCATCTTCGAGAACGGCGACGACTACGCCATCGCCTTCGGCGCGTGGGCGGCGGTGACCGAGGTGATCCCCTATGTCGGCCCCTGGCTGGGCGCGATCCCGCCGTTCGTCGTCGCGCTGATCCAGTCGCCGACGGCGGCCGTCGCGGTGGCGGTGCTGTTCCTGTTCATCCACCAGATCGAGGGCCACATCGTCATCCCCAAGCTGATGGGTGGCGCCGTCGGCGTGCACCCGCTGGTGGTGATCTTCGCGCTGCTCGCGGCGGCGCAGATCTACGGGATATCCGGCGTGCTGATCGCGCTCCCGCTGGTCGCCGTCGGCCGCGAGGTGATCCAGTACCTGGGCGAGCGGATCACGCTGGAGAGCTGGCGCGGAGCGCCGCTCCCGGCCGGGCTCCCGGTCGAGGTCGAGGTCGAGCCGCCGGCGCCGCCGGAAGCTACGCCGTAGGCTCGGAGTGCGCCGCCGAGCTGGAGACGCCGGACTGCGGCGTCGGCGCCAGCGCGTCCTGGTTGGACGGCGCCAGGTCGGCCGCCAGCTCGAATGCCTCGAGCGCGGCCTCCGCCCGGCCCATCCGCTTCAGGAACTTGCCGTACCAGCGGTACGCCTTCGCCAGCTCGCGCGTCCAGCCGGTCTGCCGGTGGATCGCGTCGATGGCGGCGGTGTACGCCCACTCGGCGCGCTCGCCGTCGCCCAGCTCGTCGTAGACGCGGGCGAGCACGAGGTACGCGTCGCCCAGCTGCCCGGGCACGGCGCCGGTGGCCAGCAGCTCCACGCCCTCGCGGGCGCGGGTCGCCGCCTCCTCGCGCTGGCCGCGCTGGAGGGCGAGGCGCGCCTCCTCGACGACCACGAAGCCGAGGTCGACCGAGCTCGGCCGGGCGCCGAGCAGCGTGCGGGCCGCCTCGAGGTGGGTGGCCGCGCGGTCGGTCTCGGCCGCGTCGAGCAGGTTCTGTGCGTACAGCAGGTGCGCGTCGGACAGCGCGTCGTTGTCGTCCATCAGCTCGTAGATGGCGAGTGCGCGGTCGGCGTAGGCAATGGCCTGGGTGACCTGGCCGGTCGACGCGTACAGCCGTGACAACGAGTAGTAGGCGCGGGCCCGGCTGCGCAGGTCGATCTCCTCGGCGCCGTCCTGCAGCGCCGCGGCCAGTACCGTGCCGGCGCTGCCGAAGTCCCCGGCGTCGGCGTAGGACTGGCTGAGCAGCAGCGTGTAGCGCACGATCTTGGCCGTGTCGCGCTCGGGCAGGCCGCGCAGCCGCTCGATGCAGTCGGCCAGCAGCGCGATGGCGCGCGCGGAGTCGCCGCTTGAGACGTGCAGCCGCGCGAGCTCGATGTAGAGGTCGGGGCGCTGCGCCGGGTGCGGGGGCACGCCGGTGTCCAGCGCTGCGGTCAGCAGCTCGAGCGCGGTCTCGTCGCGGCCGCGACGGGCGGCGATCAGTCCGAGGCCCTCGTACGCCTCGCTGATCCGCTCCGCGTCGGCGTCGACCTGCGCCTCGCGAAGAACGCCGCGCAGCAGCTCCTCGGCCTGCTCGTACTGCTCCAGCCGGATCATCATCATCGCGTCGAGCACCTCGAGCGAGCGCGACCTGTCGCTGCTCGAGACCTCGCCCAGCAACTCCTCGACGGTGACGCCGAGCCGGCTGGCGATCTCGCGCAGCACCCGGGGGCTGGGCCTGCGGTCGCCTGACTCGATCCGTGCGAGGTAGCTGTAGGAGCAGCCGTCGAACGAGAGATCGCGCTGTGTCATCGCGCGCTTTCGGCGCAAATGCCGGATGCGTGCGCCCAGCTTGCGCAGCGCTTCGTTCGAATAGTCAAGTTCTTGATCGAGCTGGTCCATGCCCAGTACCCCCGCAGGTCGATTCCTGGCAAGCGTATCGCCGCTGCAGAGGCATGTAAAGGGCCGCGACTAGAATGACCGCATGGGTTTCCCGGCCACCAGGATGCGCCGATTGCGGCGCACGGACGCGCTTCGGTCGATGGTCAGGGAGACGCGCCTGTCGCCCGCCGACATGATCGCTCCGCTGTTCGTGCGGCACGGGTCGGGCCTGCGCGAGCCGATCCCCTCGATGCCTGGCCAGTACCACCTTTCCGTGGACGAGCTGGTGTCGGAGTGCTCCGAGCTGCACGCTATCGGCGTCCCCGCGGTGATCCTCTTCGGGTTGCCGGCGTACAAGGACGAGGCGGCCGCCGAGGCGTATGCGGAGGACGGGATCGTCCAGCTCGGCCTGCGCGCCGTGCGCGAGGCGGTGCCCGACATGATCCTGATCACCGACGTCTGTCTTTGTCAGTACATGTCCCACGGTCACTGCGGCGTGCTGCTCGATGGGCAGGTTGACAACGACGTCACGCTGGAGCTGCTCGCGCAGGTCGCGGTGTCGCACGCGCTGTCCGGCGCGGATGTCGTGGCGCCCTCCGACATGATGGACGGCCGCGTCGCCGCGATCCGCGGCGCCCTGGACGGCGAGCGGCTGTCCGGCACGGCGATCCTGGCCTACAGCGCGAAGTTCGCATCCGCCTTCTACGGCCCGTTCCGCGACGCCGCGCACTCGGCGCCGCAGGAAGGCGACCGCCGGGGCTACCAGATGGATCCGGCCAACGCGCGGGAGGCGCTGCGCGAGGTCGACCTGGACGTCTCCGAGGGCGCGGACATGGTGATGGTGAAGCCGGCCATGCCGTACCTGGACGTGCTGCGGCGGGTGCGCGAGACAACGCAGGTGCCCGTTGCCGCCTACCAGGTGAGCGGCGAGTACGCGATGATCGAGGCCGCCGCGGCGCAGGGCCTGATCGACCGCCGTGGCGCCGTGCTCGAGTCTCTGACGGCGATTCGCCGCGCCGGTGCCGACCTGATCCTGACGTACTACGCCGGACAGGTCGCCAAGTGGCTGTCGTAGGCCGCAACGAGGCGGTCTCCGAGCGGCTGGCGGCCGAGGCCGCCCGGTTGATCCCCGGCGGCGTCTCGTCGCCGGTGCGGGCGATGCGCTCGGTCGGGCGCGAGCATCCGCTGTTCATCGCCCGCGGCGAGGGTCCCTACATCGAGGACGTCGACGGCAACCGCTACATCGACTGGGTCATGTCGTGGGGCCCGCTGATCGCCGGCCACGCACACCCGGCGGTGGTCGAGGCGATCCAGCGCACAGCGCGGTCGGGCACGTCGTTCGGCGCGCCGACCGAGCTCGAGGTGGAGCTGGCGCGCGAGGTATGTGCCGCCGTCCGCTCGATCGAGCTGGTGCGCTTCGTGTCCTCCGGCACCGAGGCGACGATGAGCGCGATCCGGCTGGCGCGGGCGTACACCGGGCGGACGAAGGTGCTGAAGTTCATCGGGGGCTACCACGGTCACGTGGATGCGCTGCTCGCCCAGGCCGGCTCCGGGGTGGCGACGCTGGCCATCCCGTCAACGCCCGGCGTGGCCGCCGCGGTCACCGCCGACACGCTGCTCTGCGCCTACAACGACCTCGATGGCTCGCGTGAGCTGGCCGAGCGCCACGGGGACGACCTGGCCTGCGTGATCGTCGAGCCGGTGGCCGGCAACATGGGCGTGGTCGCGGCCCAGCCGGGCTTCCTCGAGGGCCTGCGGACGATCTGCAACGGCACCGGCGCGCTGCTGGTGCTGGACGAGGTGATCACCGGCTTTCGCGTTGCCTACGGAGGCGCGCAGGAGCGGCTGGCCGTGCGGCCCGATCTAACATGCCTGGGCAAGATCGTCGGCGGCGGCGTGCCCGCGGCGGCGTTCGGCGGCCGGGCCGACGTGATGGAGCTGCTGGCGCCGGTCGGTGACGTCTACCAGGCCGGCACGCTGTCCGGGAACCCGCTGGCGATGGCCGCGGGGCTGGCAACGCTCGAGCAGCTGCGCGCGGCCGGCGCCTACGAGCAGCTCGAGCGGACCGGCGCGGAGCTCGAGGCGGGCCTGGCCGGGCCGGGGATCACGGTCAACCGGGTGGGCGCGATGCTGACGGCGTTCTTCACGGGCGGGCCGGTGACCGACTTCGCCACCGCGGCGGCCAGCGACACGTCGCGGTACGCGGCCTTCCACCGGCACATGCTCGACCGCGGCATCTACCTGGCGCCCTCCCAGTTCGAGGCGATGATGCCGTCGCTCGCCCACACGCAGGAGGCCGTCGAGGCGACGGTGGCGGCCGCGCGGGAGTTCGCCGGATGAGCGTGCTGGCCGAGATCGGCCGTCGCGCGGCGGCCGAGAGCCCGCTGTGGTCGGCCACAGTGCTGCCCGACGAGCCGCCCCAGGCGGAGTACGCGGGCCGGTGCCCCGACCGCTACCTGCTCGGCGTCGAGATGATCCGCGAGGCCTACCTCCTGCACCACGGCCGGGCTCGCGTCTTCTCCCAGGACGACAGCGAGCTGGCGCTGCTCACCGGGGACTACCTGTATGCGGCCGGGCTGGTCGAGATCTGTGCGACCGGCGACGTCGGGGCGGTGGCCGACCTGGCCGAGCTGATCTCGCGCTGTGCGCGCAACCGCGGCGACGAGACCGGCGACGACGAGATCGCCTGGGCGGACTGCGTCGCCCGCCTCGGCCGTCGGGACGTCACGGCGTCCAGCGGTCGCCGACCGGTGTGACCACCAGCTCGTGCGTCCAGGCGCTGCGGCCCTGCTCGTGCAGGAACAGCACGGCCTTCGCCAGCTCGACGGTGTCGATCTTCTCGCCGCCGTCGTCGTCGCCGGCGCCGCCGAACGACCCGTCGCAGACGAGCAGAGCCGCGTGCACGCCCTTCGGCTTCAGCTCGTTGGCGGCGGCCTGGCTGAGCGCGCGCACGCCAGCGGCGCCGGCGCCCCACGGCGCCCTGCCGGGCAACGCCCGCCGCGCCGAGCCGCCGGTCACCTGGACGATGGTGCCGGCGCCGCGCTCGGCGAGCTTCCCGCCGCACGTCCGGTAGAACCCGAACACCTCCGGCAGCACCTGCTCGGTGTAGGGCTGCATGGCGTCGTCGTCGGTGGTGATCAGGTCGCCGCCGCCGAACCGGCCCTTCGGTGAGACGGCGTTGACCGCCAGATCGAAGTCGCCTGCCTCCTCGACCGCGCGGCGCATCTCGTCGAGCTGGGTGGCGTCGGCAAGGACGCCGTTGCCGGGAAAGGCATCGACGGTGTCCTGGGTGCGGGCGACGCCGGTCGCCGTCCACCCGCGTTCCATCAGATGCTCCGCGATCACGCGCCCGAGGTTGCGGGCGCCGAAGACCAGGACGTGCGGCATCGGGCTACGAGGTCGCCGGCGGTGGATCCGCGGGCGGCGGTGGATCGGCCGGAGTTGTCGGCGCCGGGTCGGGTGTCGCGGCTACGGACGGTGGGTCGGAGAAGCTGACGCGCACGGGCTCGCGGTCGGCCGGCGTCTCGATCTCGAAGAAGTCCCGCTTGGTGAACCCGCCGAAGCCGGCGATCACCGAGTTGGGAAACGTCTGGATCTTGGTGTTGTACGACTGGACGTTGCCGTTGTAGATGCGCCGCGAGGCGGAGATCTGGTCCTCGGTGTTGGTCAGCTCGGCCTGCAGCTGCTGGAAGTTCTCCGTCGCGCGGAGCTGCGGGTAGGCCTCGGCGACCGCGAACAGCCGGCCCAGTGCCTGGCCGAGGATGCCCTCGGCGGCGCCCGACGCCGCCGGGCCGCTGGCCTGCATCGCCTGCGCGCGGGCGTTGGTCACCGCCTCGAACACGCCCTTCTCGTGCGCGGCGTAGCCCTTGACGGTTTCGACGAGGTTCGGGATCAGGTCATGCCGCCGCTTCAGCTGGACGTCGATGCCGCTCCAGGCCTCGTCCACCATGTTGCGGCTGCGGACCATTCCGTTGTACGCGAGGACGCCGTACAGCACGATCAGTGCGACGACGACCAGGACGATGATCAGCACAGTTCCCATTGGACTCCTTTCGGCGTCATCATAGGTGTTGACGGCGATGGCGCAATTTCACTGGGATCCCGACAGCTATCTGGAGCTGATGCGCGACGAGGTGCCGCAGTACGAGCGGCTCCAGGACGAGGTGGCCGCGGCGACCGCCGGCGTCGAGGCTCGACGGGTGCTGGAGCTGGGCACCGGGACCGGCGAGACGGCGCGGCGCGTGCTGGCGGTGCATCCGGCGGCTCAGCTGGCGGGGATCGACGAGTCGCCGGGCATGCTCGAGGCGGCGCGCTCGGCGCTCGACCCGGCCCGCGTGCGACTGGTCGAGGGGCGGCTGCAGGATCCGCTGCCGGACGGCCCGTGGGATCTCGTCGTGTCGTGCCTCGCGGTGCACCACCTGGACGGCGAGGGGAAGGCCGATCTCTTCCGGCGGATCGCCGCCGTGCTGGCGCCGGGCGGCAGGTTCGTGCTGGGCGACGTGATCGTACCCGAGGATCCCGCCGACCGCGTCACGCCGATCGACGAGACGGAGGGCTACGACCTGCCCGACCGGATCGACGTCCAGCTGCGGTGGCTGGCCGATGCGGGCCTCGCCCCGGAGCTCCGCTGGGTCGACCGCGACCTGGCCGTGATCGCCGCGTTTCGCTGACGACCCGTGCCGAGGCCGCGCCGAAAGGCGCACAACCGCACGTCTGGGGTCTGACCCCGCTCTGACCCCGACCTGTGCCGGTTGCGTGCCGGTTCTCCGCGACGCTGCCACGAGAGTGCCCGGGCGCCGCGCCCGTCAGCGCGGTTCGCGCCGAGGCCGAGCGACTGCGGCGCGATCGGGTATGGCCCAGGTCGACTTTGGCACCGAGCGGGCACACGTCGCCCGTGAATTGTTCGTCAAGCGGGGTCAGACCCGGGTCAGACCCCGATCAGTCGCGGAGCGCCGCGGCGCCCGCCTCGAGCACACGGTCGGCGATCGCCTGCGCCGCCGCCAGCTGTGCGTCCAGCTCGACCCAGCCGCCGCCGGGCAGCCGCGCCACGCAGAGGCAGCTGTACTCGTACTCGACCCGCAGGCCGCCGCAGGCGTCGATCCACCAGACCAGCGTCTCCGGGTCGAACAGCCGCCGCACACGCTCGTCGGGCGCATCGCGGTCGACAACGACATGGAACAGCTCCGCGAAGTCAGCCGACTCGAAATCCACGGTCTTCATGCCCGGCTGCACCAGCGGCTTGGGCAGGCCGTCGCCCGTCGCGTAGACGCTGAACTGCGGGAACCCGGCCGCGAGCAGGGCCTGCACCACGACCATGGGCACGAGATCCGGCTGGCGGTCGGAGCCGACGTTGATCAGCAGCTGGTACATCGCGCCGCCCTGCGGGCCCACCGGCACCTCGTAGGGGACGCCGACGAGCTCGTCGTCGCGGCGCAGCAGCTCCGTGGTTCCGATCGAGGGCCGCTCGCAGACCTCGTAGCCGTTCATCACCGCCCAGCCGCCGATCGGGTCGTCGGAATCGCCGCCGGTGCCGGAGTTCTGGACCGAACGCCAGATGGCGTAGCCGGCGACGGCGACCATCAGCAGGGCGGGCAGCGTTGCGGGCAGCATGCCCGATGTATCGGCACCCTCGCCTCACGGCTACACTCGCCCGGCGATGGCCTTCCGAGACCTCCGGGACTGGCTCGATCACCTGCGCCGCGAGGGCGAGCTGCACGAGGTGACGGCCGAGGTCGACCCGCACCTCGAGATCACCGAGATCTCCGACCGTGTGATGAAGGCCGGCGATGGCCCCGCGCTGCTCTTTCGCAACGTCAAGGACTCCGACCTGCCGCTGGTGATCAACCAGTTCGCGACCGAGCGGCGGATGTGCATGGCATTCGGCGTCGAGCGGCTCGACGAGCTGGGCGAGAAGGTGCAGAGCGTGCTCGAGATGACGCCGCCCGAGGGGATGCTCGACAAGATCCGCGCACTGGGCAAGCTCAAGTCGCTGGCCGACTCGCGGCCGCGCTCCGTGCGCAGCGGTGTGTGCCAGGAGATCGTGCTCGACCCGCCCAGCCTGGACGGCATCCCGGTCATGACCTGCTGGCCGAAGGACGGCGGCCCGTTCATCACGTTGCCTGCGGTGATCACGAAGGACCCGCGGACGGGGATGCGCAACGTGGGCATGTATCGCATCCAGCGCTTCGACTCGGCGACGGCCGCGCTGCACTGGCAGATCCATAAGGACGCGGCTGCCGACTGGCGGGGGATGGGCGAGCGGATGGACGTCGCGGTCGCCCTCGGCCTCGACCCGATCACCGCGTACTCGGCCTCTGCGCCGTTGCCCAAGCATGTGGACGAGCTGATGCTCGCCGGCTTCCTGCGCGGCGAGCCGGTGGAGCTGGTGCGCGCGAAGACCGTCGACCTCGAGGTGCCGGCGAACGCCGAGATCGTGATCGAGGGCTACGTCGAGAAGGGCGAGCTGCGCGACGAGGGCCCGTTCGGCGACCACACCGGCTACTACACGCCGGTCGAGCCGTTCCCCGTGCTGCACGTGACCGCCGTGACCATGCGCCGTGACGCGATCTACCCGTCGATCGTCGTCGGCGTCCCGCCCGCCGAGGACGTGTGGCTGGGCAAGGCGACCGAGCGCCTGTTCCTGCCCGCCGTGCGGATGACGATGCCCGAGGTGGTGGACTACGACCTGCCGTTCCAGGGCGCCTTCCACAACCTGGCCATCGTCTCGATCCGCAAGGCGTTCCCCGGCCACGCGCGCAAGGTGATGCACTCGATCTGGGGCACCGGGCTGATGTCCCTGACCAAGGGCGTCGTGGTGGTCGACGACTGGGTCGACGTGCACGACTACGGCCAGGTGATGTGGCAGGTCGGGGCGAACGTCGACCCGGCCCGCGACCTGGAGCTGGCCCACGGGCCGCTCGATCACCTCGACCACGCCCCCACGCGCCAGTTCACCGGCGGCAAGATCGGGATCGACGCCACGGCGAAGTGGCCGGAGGAGGGCTATACCAGGGGATGGCCGGACGTCGCCGAAATGTCCGCCGAGATGCGCGATCTGGTCACCCGCAGGTGGCCGGAGTATGGGATCAACGTTACGAAGACGGACACCCGAGGGCCGCGATAAGATGGCGCCGCATCGGTGAAGGAGGATGAGGTGGCGGACACCCCCGCCGGGTCACATGCACATGCGCACACGTCGCCCGAAGCTCCCAGCTCGGCCGTCACCCGCTCCCAGTTCCTGACGCTGTCGTCGGTGGGCCTGGGCGCCGCCATCGGCGCGGTGATCGGCGTGCCCGCCGTCGCGTACGTGCTGGCGCCGGTCACGGAGGAGTCGACGTTCGAGCCGGTCTACCTGGGGACGACCGACTCGTTCCCGGCCGCGCCGCAGGGCCAGTTCAAGCCGATCGCCGCCCAGTACATCGAGACCAAGGCCGAGCCCGCCACCAGCGCGGGGCTGGCATGGGTGGTGAACACGGGCAAGACCAACACTGACTGGCTGTCCACGGACGCGCAGTTCATCGTCTTCTCGAACCGCTGCATGCACCTCGGCTGCCCGGTGCTCGGCACCGGCGTCGGCTTCCAGTGCCCCTGCCACGGCGGCGCGTACGACACGGAGGGCAAGCGCATCGCCGGCCCGCCGATCCGCCCGCTCGACCGCTTCCAGTGGGAGATCAAGAACTCGAACGAGCTCTGGATCACGCAGCGTTGGAGCGTCGACTTCGTGAACGGCAAGCTGACCTACTTCCCGGTGAAGATGCCCGGCCAGCCCGTGCACACCCCGGGGCCGTTCGGGGACACCGTGCCGGACGTGCTCTACCCGAACGTGACCTACACCCACGGGCCTGTGCCCAAGGCGCAGTAGCCGATGCCGCTTCCCGTCCCCCCGATCCCCGAGCCCAAGCGCGCCGTCCTCGCCACCGAGGACTGGATCGAGTACCGCACCGGCTACCCGACGCTCGTCCGCAAGTTCCTGTTCCGCAAGGTGCCGCACACCGGGTGGTTCCACACGCTGGGCAGCTCGCTGTTGACCGTGTTCATCCTCCAGGCGACCACCGGCATCCTGCTGGCGATGAGCTACGACCCGTCGCCCGCCGGCGCGTACCAGTCGATCCGCTACATCACCGACGACCAGACCTTCGGCTGGCTGATCCGCGGCACGCACAAGTGGGGCGCCAGCGTGATGGTGATCCTTCTCTTCCTGCACATGGGCCGCACGTTCTTCTACGGCGCCTACAAGTACCCGCGGGAGATGACCTGGCTGACCGGGTCGCTGATCTTCATCTCCGTGATGGGGATGGGGCTGACCGGCTACCTGCTGGTCTGGGACCAGCGTGCCTACTGGGCGTCGGTCGTCGCCATCAACATCAACGGCACCGCGCCGGTGCTGGGGCCGTTCATCTCCAAATTCCTGTTATCCGGGCCGGTGTTCAACTACCTCACCATCTCCCGGTTCTACTCCTTACACATGCTCGCGATACCCAGCGCCATTGTGGCGCTGATCTTCGTGCACATGTGGCTGATCGTGAAGCTCGGCGTGACGCCGTGGCCGTCGCGGCCGGTCGATGGCGAGGTCGAGCGCTAGATGGCGCGGAAGGTCATCAACCGCCGCGTCGTGTACGAGGCGGAGCACGCGGATCAGACGAAGGTCGGGCACAGCTTCTTCCCGTTCGCGATGTTCCACGACGTCGTCGTCAACCTGCTGATCGTCGTGCTGATCGTGGCCATGGCGATCATCTGGCACGTCACGGCCGGCCCGATCTCGGCCTCCCACCCGGAGGGCGTGAACGGCTGGCTGGGCGCGCTCTACGAGAGCCAGGCGAACCCGGCGGTGCAGTCCACCGAGCCGCGGCCGGAGTGGTACTTCCTGTTCCTGTTCGAGTTGCTGCGGATCTTCAAGGAGCCGTGGCAGCTGATCTTCGCCACGATCATCATCCCGACGATCCTGATGGTGCTGCTGATCATGTGGCCGTTCATCGACCGCGGCCGCGACCGGCGGCTCTCGCGGCGGCCGTGGGGCGTCGCCATCGGCCTGGCCACGCCTGCCGTGCTGATCGCCCTGACGATCGCGGGCAACGAGGCGCCGGGAGCCGTCTCCGGCTCGAACATCACCGGAAACCCGGCGTTCGACTCCCTGCCGGCGGCGACCGTGATCGCCGACAACGGCTGCACCGGCTGCCATAACTTCGGCGCCGGCGGCGGCACGCTCGGCCCGAACCTGTCGAAGGGCGCCCCCAACCCGGATCCGGCCGCCATCAAGGCCCAGATCGAGAACGGCGGCGGCGGGATGCCGCCGTTCGGCGGCAAGATCCCCGAGGCCCAGATCCAGCAGATCGTGGACTTCATCGTCGGGCTCGGCACGGGTACTCCACCGGCCCAGTAGGCTTTCCGCCATGCGCGTGATGCTGGGGATCACCGGCGCGTCCGGCGCGCCGTACGCGGCGCGTGTCCTGCGTGCGCTGGCCGAGTCGGGCGCCGAGGTGGGGCTGGTGGCCTCCCAGGCCGGCCGGCAGGTGATCGCGCTCGAGATCTACGGCGACCGCGCGATGGACGGCACCGAGGCGCTCGAGCGGTTCGTCGCCGACCACGGCAACCCGTCCATGCGGATCTGGGGCGAGAAGGACTACTCGGCGCCCTACGCGTCCGGCTCGGCCCGCACGGACGCCGTGGTCATCTGCCCATGCTCGATGGCCTCGATCGGCACGATCGTCGCCGGCGCCGAGGCGAACCTGATCCACCGGGCGGCCGGCGTGCAGCTCAAGGAGCGGCGCAAGCTGGTGCTCGTCCCCCGCGAGACGCCGCTGTCGTCGATCCACCTCGAGAATCTGCTGCGGATCCGCAATGCCGGCGCGGATGTGGTGGCGGCGATGCCCGGCTTCTACCATCTGCCACAGACGATCGACGATCTGGTGGACTTCGTGGCCGGTCGTGTGATCGACTCACTGGGCCTGGACATGACGCTGTTCGAGAGATGGGGTGGAGCCAGGTGAGCGTGCAGCCTGAACGGGTGCGCGAGATGTTCGACCGGATCTCGCCGTCCTACGACCGGATGAACCGGGTGATGAGCCTCGGCATGGACGGGCGGTGGCGGGAGGCGGCCGTGCGGGCCGTGCGCCTGGAGCCGGGCGATCCGGCGCTCGACGTGTGCTGCGGCACCGGCGACCTGGCCATCGAGCTGCGCCGTGCCGTAGGCCCGGGCGGGCGGGTGGTCGGCCTCGACTTCTCGGAGCAGATGCTGGACGTCGCCCGCGCCAAGTCGGCGGCGGTCGAGTGGATGCAGGGCGACGCGCTGGGGCTGCCCTTCGCCGACGGCGAGTTCGCCGCGGCCACGGTTGGGTGGGGCGTCCGCAACCTCGCCGACCGCGAGCTGGGATTCCGCGAGATGGCCCGCGTCGTCCGCCCCGGCGGGCGCATCGTCTGCCTCGAGATGAGCCAGCCGCCGGGTTGGGCCGCCCCCTTCGCGCACGTCTGGACCGACCGCGCCGTGCCCGTGCTGGGCAAGGTGCTGGCGGGCGACGGCGACGCCTACACGTACCTGCCGGAGTCCGCCCGGGCATTCCCGGGCGCCCCGCAGCTCGCCGCGATCATGCGCGACGCCGGCCTGACCACGGTCGGCTACCGGCGCCTGATGCTGGGCGTCGTCGCCATCCACGTCGGGGAGGTGCCGCGGTGAGCCTGCTGGCGCCGTCCCATGTCGCCTTCGTCGAGCGGGTGGAGAGGCGGCTGCGCGCGGCCGTCGGCGCCCTCGACGGCACGGTGGCCGACGCCGGCGGCAGGACGCTCGAGTCCGGCGGCAAGCGGCTGCGGCCGCTGCTCGTGCACCTGTCGGCGCCGCCGGCCACGCGTGACGGCGAGAGCCTGGTGATCGCCGGCTGCGCCGTCGAGCTGGTGCACATGGCCACGCTGGTGCACGACGACCAGCTCGACCGCGCGCCGCTGCGGCGCGGACGGCCGACGGTCTGGGCGACGGACGGCGAGCTGGTCGCCACGTCCACCGGCGACTACCTGTTCGCGCGCGCCTTCGCCGAGCTGGTCGAGACCGGCGATCTGCCCGCGGTGACGCTGCTCTCCGACGCCTGCCTGTCGCTCGCCCGCGGCGAGATACTGCAGCGCGCGCAGGCGGGCGCCGTCGACACGACGGTCGACCAGTACCTGGAGCGCTGCACGCCTGAAGACCGGCCGCCTGTTCGCCGCCGCGGCGATGCTGGGCGGCCGCCTGGGCGGCCTGGGCGACACCGACCTCGCGGCGCTCGGTCGCTTCGCCGAGTCGCTCGGCCTGGCTTTCCAGATCGCCGACGACGTGCTGGACTGCGACGGCGACCCGCAGACCACGGGCAAGCCGCTGGGCACCGACCTGCTCGACGGCACGGTCACGCTGCCGCTGATCCTGGCCGCCGAGCGCGACCCGAAGGTCGCGGAGGTGATCGCCGCCGGTGCCCGCCCGGGCGACGTGCTGCCGACGCTGCACCGGGTCGTTCGCTCGGGCGCGATCGCGCTGGCCCGGGTCGAGGCGGAGCGCCACGCGGCCGCGGCCGAGGCGGCGCTGGACGAGCTCGAGGCGACGATCGAGACCACGCCACTGCGCGCGGCCGTCCGCAGCTCGGTCGAGCGCAGCGCCTAGAACGACATTCGGGCGTACGGCGAGGTGTTGAGCAGGGCCCGCATGGCGACGCCGTCCACCTCGGTGTCGAAGCGCAGCCGCTCGGGGCTCCAGTCCTCCACGCCGACCCGGTAGGAGCCGTCCTCGGCGGGCGTCAGCGCCAGCTCCTCGCCGTCCTGGACGAGCAGAGGCTTGCCGTCGCGGGTACCCACCTCGAGACACGACATCCAGGGGTTGTGCGATCGGTAGATGCCGCGCCGCGCGTCGCCACTCGGCGGGCGGGTCGGCGTCGAACGTCTCCGGGTGGGCGGTGTCGGCCAGCTCGCCCAGATCCGGCTCGTCGGCGCCCAGCGCGCGTTCCACCAGCTGGCGCTGCCCGCGCAGGCCGTTCGAGAAGCCGACCGCCGCCCGGCCGGCCGCCGGGTCGATCCACATCTGCGCGTGGTAGCCGACCATCCCGCCGCTGTGCCCGATCCAGCCGTCGGCGCGGCGGACGTCGAGCGCGTAGCCGTAGTCCGTGCCGTCGCCGCAGTCGACGTACGGGGTGGTCATCAGCCGGTGACCCTGCTCGCTCAGCACGCCGTCGCCGCCGGCGAGCAGCATCCGCGCGTAGGCCGCCAGGTCGGCGGGCGTGCAGCAGACGCTGCCGTCGGCCGCCGCGTACTCCAGCCACGTGGCAGGCACCAGCGGGTCGCCGGGATGCCACGGCCGCTCGTCGTCGGCCTGAGAGTGGCCGACCGCCAGCCGCGGCCGCATCTCGTTGCGGATGTCCGGCTCGGACGACGCCATCCCGAGCGGCTCGAAGATCTCGCGCCGGTAGGTCTCCTGGTACGGCTCGCCCGTCAGCCGCTCGAGCAGCATGCCGAGCGCCTGGTAGCCGGGGTTCGAGTACCAGAACCGCCCGGGCGGCACCACCGTCGTCCGCGCCAGGCGGAGCACCGACATCGGCGTCGACGGGTCCTCGTCCAGGCCCATCGGCAGCCCGGCGGTGTGGGTCAGAAGCTGGTGGACGGTGACGCCGGGCACCGGGAACAGCGGCAGCAGCGAGCGCACCTCCGCCTGCAGGTCGAGCTCGCCGCTCTCGACGCGGCGCATCAGGCAGACGGCGGTGAACGACTTGGTGATCGAGCCGATCTCGAACAGCGTGTCCGGCGTGACCGGTCGGCCCGACGCCGGGTCGGCGAGCCCGTAGCAGCGCACGTCGAGGCCGCCGTCGCGGTCGGTGACCGCCAGGGCGAGGCCGGGGGTTGCGCCGGTGGCCAGGATGCGCTCGGCGAGGGCGTCGACGGCATCCGGCATCGCGCCAGCTTACCCCGCCGGCGGGTTATGCTCCGGCGAGCATGGCAACCGCCGCCCGCCTCGATGCGCTCGCCCCGGTCCGTGAGAAGGTGCTCGCCGGCGAGCGTCTCGACCTCGACGACGGGATCGCGCTGCTGGAGTCCGACGACCTGACGCTCGCTGGGCGAGCTGGCGGACACCGCGCGCCGGCTGCGCGGCGGCACCGACGAGGTCTACTTCGTCAACAACCTGTACCTCAACCACACGAACGTGTGCCGGGTGAAGTGCAAGTTCTGCGCGTTCGCCATGACCAGCAAGCAGTCCGGCGCCTACACGTGGGACATCGGCGACCTGGTCGGCCACGCCGTCGAGGTGCACGAGCGCGAGAGCTACAGCGAGATCCACATGGTGGGCGGCGAGAGCCCGCACCTCGAGTACCGCTACTACATCGACCTGACCCGCGCGCTTCACGAGGCGCTGCCGGACGTGCACCTCAAGCTGTTCACGGCCTCCGAGGTGCACCACATGCACAAGCTCTCGGGCAAGCCCAAGCCGGAGATTCTCGCGGAGCTCAAGGACGCGGGGCTGGGGTCGCTGCCTGGCGGCGGCGCCGAGGTGTTCGCCGACCGCGTGCGCAAGCTGATCGCCCCGGGCAAGGAGCATCCGGACGAGTGGCTCGCCACCCACCGGGCGGCCCATGCGCTGGGCATGCCGACGCACTGCACGATGCTCTACGGCCACGTCGAGAACTACGAGGAGCGGATCGACCACCTGCTGCGGCTGCGCGACCTGCAGGACGACACCGGCGGGTTCCTGGCCTTCATCCCGCTGCCGTTCCACCCCGAGAACACCGTGTTCGAGCGGCGCGGCTGGCGGTTCTCGACCGGCGTCGACGACCTCAAGATGCAGGCCGTGTCGCGGCTGATGCTCGACAACTTCCCGAACATCAAGGCGTACTGGATCATGATCTCGACGCCGCTCGCCCAGATCGCCCTGCACTACGGGGCGAACGACATCCAGGGCACGGTGATGGAGGAGAAGATCGCGCACGCCGCCGGCGCCGTCACGCCACAGGAGGAGAAGATCTACGACCTGGTGGCGCTGATCCGCGACGCCGGCCGCACGCCCGTGCAGCGCGACTCGCTCTACAACCCGGTGCGCCGGTTTTGATCCGCCTCGGCCGGATCTCGTACGCCAACATGGCACCGGTCTTCTACGAGCTGGGCGGCGATTCGTTCGAGCAGGTGTCGGGAGTGCCGACGCAGCTCAACCGGCTGCTGCTGAACGGCGAGATCGACGTGGCGCCGATCTCCTCGATCGAGTATGCGCGCAACGCCGACCGGCTGAAGCTGCTGCCCCAGCTGTGCGTCTCGGCGGAGGGCGCCGTCGACTCGATCCAGCTGATCACCCGCAAGCCGCTGGAGCAGGTGCGGTCGGTGGCGGTGACGCCGGAGAGCGCGACGTCCGTGGTGCTGACCCGGGTGCTGCTGGGCGGCGTCGACCTGGTACCGCTCGACCAGCCGGCCGACGCCAAGATGCTGATCGGCGACGCCGCGCTGCACAGCGCCTTCGAAGACCCGACGCCGCACTACGACCTGGGCCGGCTGTGGCAGGAGCGCACCGGCCTGCCGATGGTATTCGCCGTCTGGGCCTGCCGGGAGGGCGTGGTCGAGGGACTGGAGGAGCTGGAGCGCGCGCACCTGCGGTCGCTTGCCCTGGCTCGCTCGGAGCCTGAGCGCCTTGCCCGCCGGGCGTCCGAGGAGTACGGCTGGCCGCCGGGCTTCCTGGCCAGGTACTTCGAGAAGCTGCGCTACCACTTCGGGCCGCGCGAGCGACAGGGCGCGGTGCGCTTCTTCGAGCTGGCGCACCTGGCGGGCGAGCTGGACTCCGTGCCCGAGCTCCGCTTCGTCGAGTTCGAGAAGGTAGCCTGACCGGATGGCGGTCGACGTGAAGCCGGACATCGACGTCGCGGGCGTGCTGGACAAGGCGTTGTCCGGCGAGCGCATCTCGGACGACGACGCCCGGGTGCTGCTCACCTCGCGCGAGCTGGTGCGGATCGGGCGCGCCGCCCACGAGCTGCGCAACCGGCGGACGGAGCCGGGCCGGGTGACGTTCATCGTCGACCGGAACCTGAACTACACCAACGTCTGCTACACGGATTGCAACTTCTGCGCGTTCTACCGCCGCCCCGGCGATGCCCGTGAGGGCTACGTGCTTCCGAAGCCGGTGATCTTCAAGAAGATCGAGGAGACGATCGCCCTCGGCGGCACCGGCGTGCTGATGCAGGGCGGGCACAACCCCGATCTCGGCATCGATTGGTACGAGGACCTGTTCCGGTCGATCAAGGGGCGGTACCCGATCCACCTGCACGCGCTGTCGCCGAGCGAGGTGCAGCACATCGCCCGCAAGGACAAGCTGACCACGTCGGACACGCTCAGCCGGCTGCGCGACGCAGGCCTGGACTCGATCCCCGGCGGCGGCGCCGAGATCCTGTCCGACCGGGTGCGCCGGATCATCTCGCCCCAGAAGACGAAGTCCGAGGAGTGGCTGGGCGTGATGCGCGCCGCGCACCGCCTGGGCATGAGCACCACCGCGACGATGATGTGGGGCCACGTCGAGACGCTCGAGGAGCGGATCGATCACCTGCGCCAGATCCGCGACCTGCAGGACGAGATGGGCGGCTTCCGCGCCTTCATCTCCTGGACATTCCAGCCGGACAACACGGAGCTGGCCGAGCAGGTAACGTGGTTCCCGACGAGCGTCGACTACCTGCGGATGCAGGCCGTTTCGCGGATCTACCTGGACAACGTCGACCACATCCAGAGCTCGTGGGTGACGCAGGGCATGAAGGTCGGGCAGGTCGCGCTGTTCTACGGCGCCGACGACCTGGGCTCGATCATGATCGAGGAGAACGTGGTGTCGGCTGCCGGGACAACGCACCGGGCGGGCGTCGAGGACTTCCTGCACACGATCCGCAACGCCGGGTTCCGGCCGTCGCAGCGCGACACGCTGTATCGCACCGTGCGGGACTACGACCTCGCCGCCTAGAGATGCTCCGGGTGTCCGTGACCCGTCGTTGCCCTGCTCCGCCGGAGCAGGTCTGGCCGTGGATCGCCGACCCGCACATGCACGTGCGGACGCTCCCCGACTCGGTGTCCAAGATCGAGGTGTCGGACGACGGCGACGTCGCCTGCGTGGTCACCGCGATGGGTGTCAGCGAGCCGATGATCGTTCGCGTCGTCGAGGCTGTCGAGCCCACCCGGCTGGTCGAGCGGCGGGTTGACGGCGGGCGCGAGGCGACGACGATCTTCGAGGTCGAGCCCGACGGCGACGGCAGCCTGGTCACCCTGACCAGCGAGATCGAGGTGCCCCGGCTGATCGGCGGCATCGTCAAAGGACACGTCGAGAAGGGGCTTCGGGAGCAGCTGGAGAACCTCGACCGGCTGAGCGCGGGAGATGGCCGGGTATGACCGCGGATTCGGAGTTCGATTGGGCCGCAACGCCCCAGGACGCACCGCGCATCTACCAGGACTTCCTGGTGCCGGCCAAGTTCGTGGCGCTCTCCGAGATCGTGGCTGTCGAGGCCAGAGCGGCCGAGGGCGTCCGCATGCTCGACGTGGCGTGCGGCACCGGTGTGCTCAGCCGGCGGCTGGCCGAGTCGGGGGCGTCGGTCACCGGGATCGATGCTGGCGCCGCCGATGCTGGCCGTCGCCCGGGAGCTGTCCGATGGGATTGCGTTCGTGGAGGCGAGCGCCGACGCGCTGCCGTTTCCCGACGACTCGTTCGACGTCGTCACCTGCCAGCAGGGGCTGCAGTTCTTCCCCGACCGGCCCGCCGCGGTGGCCGAGATGCGGCGGGTGCTGCGGCCGGGCGGTCGGGTGGTGATCGCGTGCTGGTGCGACGACACCCAGAGCGCGATCCTGCTGGTCGAGCAGGCGCTGCGCCGGCACGTGGGCGAGGAGGCGGCGACCATGGTGCATGGCGTGTTCGCGATCGACCGGGAGTCGGTGCTGGAGGAGCTGCTGATCGGGGCCGGGTTCGCCGACGTCGAGGTGCGCCGCGAGCCCATCGTGGCGCGCTACGTGCCGGGGCTTGGGTTCGCCGGGCGGTTCATCGCCGCCAACCCTGTCGCCGACATGTTCGCCGCCGCGCCGGCGGAGGTGCGGGCGGCGGTGGATGCCGACGTCGATGCGGCGATCCAGCCGATGCTCGACGGCGACGCCGCGGTGTGCCCGATGCCGTCGCTGATCGCGTCCGCCACCGCGTAGCCCTCGCGTGATCAGCTCCATCGCGCAGTGGGTGCAGGACCAGGTCGCGGCCAACGGCCTGCAGGCGATCTTCGTCCTGATGGTGCTGGAGAGCGCCTGCATCCCGATCCCCAGCGAGGTCACGATGATCTACGCCGGGTACCTGGTGTCGCAGGGCGACCTGGTGTTCTGGCAGGCGGTGCTGGTGGGGGCGGTCGCGAACCTGGTCGGGTCGTGGATCGCCTGGAGCGTCGGCTTCTACGGCGTCGACTACGCCCTGCTCCGCTGGGGCCACGCGCAGAAGCACCTGGCGCAGGCCGAGCGGTGGTTCGAGCGGTACGGCGACCCGGTCGTGTTCTTCAGCCGCATGCTGCCGGTGATCCGCACGTTCATCTCGCTGCCGGCGGGAATGGCGCGGATGCCGTTCGTCCGCTTCTCCGTGCTGACCTTCCTGGGCTGCATCCCGTGGTGCATCTTCCTGGTCGCCATCGGCGACATCGCCGGGTCGAACTGGAAGACCTGGGAGGAGCGGCTGCACGTGCTCGACTACCCGGTGATCATCCTGCTGGTGGCCCTCGCGAGCTGGTGGCTACTGCGACGAAGGCGGCGGTCGGCGGAGTAGATTTCAGCGCCGTGCCGGTGCCTCTGATGGACATCCGCGGCCAGTACGCCGACCTGCTCCCGGAGATCAAGCAGCTCGTCTGCGACGTCATCGACTCGGGGAGGTTCATCCTGGGTCCCAACGTCCGCGCGCTCGAGTCGGAGTTCGCGGCGACGATCGGCTACGGCGAGGCCGTCGCGGTGGCGAACGGCACGGACGCCCTGGAGCTGTCGCTGCAGGCGCTGGGCGTCGGCCGCGACGACGAGGTGATCACGACGCCGTACACGTTCTACGCGACGGCCGAGGCGATCGCCCGCACGGGGGCGACGCCTGTGTTCGCCGACATCGACCCGGACACGTTCTGCCTCGACCCGGCCGCCGCCGAGCAGGCGATCACCGAGCGGACGCGGGCGATCATCCCGGTGCACATCTTCGGCCAGCCCGCCGATCTGCCCGCCTTCCGCGACATCGCCGACCGCCACGGTCTGGCGCTGATCGAGGACGCCGCCCAGGCGATCGGCTCGACGGTCGACGGCTACCAGGCGGGCTCGTTCGGCGACGCCGCGACGTTCTCGTTCTTCCCCACCAAGAACCTGCCTGCGATGGGCGACGGCGGCATGGTGATGGCCGCCACCGAGGAGGTCGCCGAGCGGCTGCGGATGCTGCGCTTCCACGGCTCGCGCGACAAGCAGACGTTCAGCTACGTCGGCGTCAACTCGCGGCTCGACGAGATGCAGGCGACGATCGTCCGCCGGCTGCTGCGCGAGGTCGCCGGCCTGGAACGACGGCCGCCGCGGCGCCGCCGACCGCTACCGCGCGCTGGGCCTCGGTGAGTCGGTCGACGTTGCCCGTCGAGGCGGAGAGCCGTCAGCACGTCTACCACCTCTACGTCGTCCGCTCGCCGGAGCGCGACGCGGTCGCCCGGCGGCTGAAGGATGCCGGGATCGGCGCCGGGGTCTACTACGCGACGCCGCTCCACCTGCAGCCGGTGTTCGCGCACCTCGGCCACCGCGAGGGCAGCTTCCCGAACGCCGAGCGCGCGTCCCATGAGGGGCTGGCGCTGCCGATGTTCCCGACGCTCTCCGAGCAGCAGCAGCGTGAGGTGGTCGACGCAGTCCGCGCCGCCGCGCCGGCCGCTGCCTGATGCGCGTCTGGGTCGACCTCACCAACTCGCCCCACGTCCCGATCTTCGCTCCGCTGATCCGGCGCATGCAGGCGCGCGGGTGGGACGTGGCGGTCACCGCCCGCCGGTTCGCGCAGACGATCGAGCTGCTCGAGCTGCACAGGATCGAGCACACGGTGGTCGGCCATCACGGCGGCGGCTCCCGCCTGGGCAAGGCGCGCGCCGCGGGCGGCCGCGTCGCCGCGATGCTGCAGTTCGGCCGCCGCGGGCGGTTCGACGCGGCGATCGCCCACGGGTCGACCGACCTGCCGATGGCCTGCCTGGCGCTGCGGGTGCCGAACACGACGATGTTCGACTACGAGTTCGCGCGGCTCCAGCACTCGCTCAACTGCCGGCTGGCGAACCGCGTGCTGATGCCCGACGCGATCCCGGCAGCCCGCGTCCGTGAGTACGGTGCCCGCCCGCAGAAGCTGGTCACCTATCCGGGGCTGAAGGAGGAGTACTACCTCGCGGATTTCGAGCCCGACCTGGCCGTGCCCGCGGCGCTCGGACTCGACGGCTCGAAGATCGGCATCGTCCTGCGGCCGCCGGCCGACGTCGCGCTCTACCACCGGTTCGAGAACCCGCTGTTCGACGAGCTGCTCGGCAGCCTGGGCGCGCGCGACGACCTGCGTGCGGTGGTGCTGCCGAGGACGCCCGAGCAGGCGGCGCGGATCCGGGGCCTGGCGCTGCCGTCGGTGCTGGTGCCCGACGGCGCTATCGACGGGCAGAGCCTGCTGGCCGGCGCCGACCTCGTGGTCAGCGCGGGCGGCACCATGAACCGCGAGGCGGTCGTCCTGGGGACGCCCGTCTACACGACCTTCGCCGGCCGGCTGG
This sequence comes from uncultured Actinomycetes bacterium, assembly GCA_963809205.1. Classification (GTDB taxonomy): domain Bacteria; phylum Actinomycetota; class Thermoleophilia; order Gaiellales; family JAICJC01; genus DATLLN01. Next base: position 362,396 of record CAWEIS010000004.1, read on the forward strand.
GCGGCGTCGATGAGCGGCTGATCGAGCAGGGGCGGCTGCGGCCGCTGCACGCCGTGGACGAACTGGTGCTGGAGCGCAAGTCGGGCCTCACCGCCGAGCGCCGGCGCCGCAACCCCGACCGGCTGATCGACCTCGCCTTCCAGGGCCTCATATAAGCTCTGCTTATCGTGGAGCTGCGCCAGCTGGAAACCCTCGCCGCGGTGGCCGACCGCGGCTCGTTCTCGTCGGCCGCGGAGGCGCTCGGCATCAGCCAGCCCGCCGTCAGCCAGCAGATCCAGACGCTGGAGCGCGACATCGGCTCCCCGCTGATCGACCGCTCGGGCCGCCGCGCCGCGACTCACGGAGCGGGGCGAGGTGGTGCTCCGGCACGCCCGCCGGCTGCTGGCGGCTCGCGACGAGCTGGCCCGCGAGCTGGCCGACCAGGACGGCGAGCTGGCCGGCCACCTGGTCGTCGGCTCGAGCACCGGCCTCGGCGAGCACGTCCTGCCGCCGCTGCTGGGCGGGTTCCGCGAGCTCCATCCGGCGGTCTCGGTGACGCTCCGGGTCGAGGTCACAGTGACGGTGATCGACCGCGTGCTGGAGCGCGAGCTGGAGCTCGGCGTCGTCGGCGCCACGCGCGCCAACCGCGCCCTGGTCTACGAGCCGTTCCTGCCGCGACCGGATCGTGCTGGCCGTCCCGGCCGGCCACCGGTTCGCGGGCCGCACCATCGGCGCTCGACGAGCTGGTCGGCCGAGCCGCTGATCGTGATGCAGGCGGGCGCCGGCGTGCGCACCGTCATCGAGGACGAGCTGCGCCGCGCCGGCGTGCGCGCGCGCGACCTGCGGATCGCGATGGAGATGGGGCTGCAGGAGTCGGCGAAGGCGGCGGTCGAGGCGGGGTACGGCGTCTCGTTCCTGTCGTCGCTGGCGCTCGACCGCGAGCTGCGGCTGGGCACGCTGGCGACGGCCGAGGTCGACGGCATCGACCCGGTGCGCGAGTTCTCGACGGTGCGCCCGGCGCACACGCCCCCCGGCCGGCTGGTCGAGGCGTTCCTCGCGTACTGCCGCGACACGCTCGGCATGCCCGGCCGGGGCGGCGGCGCGCAGGGCGCGACCACCCCGGCCGGTCGAATCCCCGGCTAGGCCGCGTCCCTCAGGTCACGCGCGCCCGGCGGCCGGGGCGAATCGTCACGGAAGTACCAGGCCAGGAGGCGCTGGATGTCGACCGTGCCGGTCTCATCTGGCTGATCACTGGGCGCCGGCGAAACCTCGGGCGCCTGTTCCTCGAACGTGCTCATCACGGAACAGCATCGGAGAAACGCGTCTCGGAGCGGGACCCCGGGATGGGGAATCGAACCTACCGTGAAGGGTTAGGCGGATTCACCCAACCAGCTGTCCAGGTCGCTCCAGTAGCTGGATCGCAGGGCGTCGGACAGGCGCGGATCGGTGTGATCGGGGTTGAAGACGTTGCGCGTGACGTCGGCGCAGACCTCGACCTCCGACAGCCGCACGTTCCCCAGCGCGACGACGACGTCGCTGGGCAGCTGCAGCTCGTCCGCGGTGTAGTGCTTGAACAGCAGGTCCGGGGCGCGCTCCATCAGATCGGGCCAGTCCGGGCACGAGCGGGTCGCCATCTACGCGGCCGCGGCCTTCGGCCTGCTGCGGAAGGCGTCCCACAGGAGGGCCAGGATGATGCCGACGATCAGGCCGGCGAACGCGGCCACGATCAGGGAGCTCTGGTGGCTGGTCGCCGTCACCTGCTTGACCGACGGCGACCCGAGGTAGCTCGCGCGCTCGATCGTGTCGGCCGCCGTCAGGAACAGCTGGTTGGACGTCATCTGCGAGGAGATCTCGTCGAGCCGGCTGCCGGCGTCCGCCACGGTCGCGAGCAGCGGCGAGATCTGGACGGCCTTGTCCGTCGGGGACATGTTCGACACCTTGATCGCGACGATCGCCTTGTTCGCGGCGTCGATGGCGCTCTGCAGCGTCTTCATCTGCGCCTGGTCGGTCGTCACCTGGGTCTGCAGCAGCTCCCGCTTCTGATCCTGGTAGGTGTTCGCCCAGGCGATCACCGAGTCGGACAGCGACTTGACCGCCGTCTTCACGCTGGTGCGCGACCAGCTGGGCGCGCCCAGCACCGTGATCTGCAGGTTCGCGTTCGCCAGACCGGACTTCGAGACGGTGGACACCAGCTGGGTGATGCTCGTGTGGCTGCGCAGCGCCTGCGGCTTGAGGCCCGCCGCGCCGGCCGCCTTGAACATCACCTCGTCCGAGCGGAGGTACGCCGTGGCGCTGGTCGGGTTGGTCTCGATCGACGCCGGGAATGTCTGCTGGCCGTTCGGCGTCAGCGGCGCGCCGAGGAAGACGGACGACTGCGCCTGGTAGCGGTTGCCACCGCTGACGGTGTTGAGGACGACCAGGAGGATGGCGACGACGACGCAGGCAACGACCACGTACCACCGGCGCACGACGCGGCCCGCATACTCGGAGACGCGAACCTCGTCGCGCTGTTCTGCCTGAGACACGGGCGGGAAGTCTACCGATAGGCTGCGCTGCGACCCGCCATGAACATCCGCGCCCGCGCCCCCCTTCGGATCAGCTTCGCCGGCGGCGGCACCGACGTTCCCCCGTTTCCCGAGCGCGAGGGCGGCGTGGTGCTGAACGCGACGATCGACCGCTACGTCTACGGCATGCTGCGGCCTCGCCGCGACCGGCGGATCCGCATCGAGTCGGCGGACTTCGGCGTGGCGCTGAGCTACGGCGTCGACGAGACGCCGATGTTCGACGGCAAGCTCGATCTGGTGAAGGCCGCGATCCGCGAGCTGGGCGATTCCTCCGCCCCCGGCTACGACCTGTTCCTGCACTCCAACGCGCCGCCGGGCTCCGGCCTGGGCTCGTCGTCGACGGTGATGGTGGCGCTGATCGGGCTGCTCAAGGAGTACCACAACCTGACGTTGACCGATTACGAGATCGCCGGGCTGTCGCACCGCATCGAGCGGATCGACCTGGGCCTGCTGGGCGGCATGCAGGATCAGTACGCCGCGACGTTCGGCGGCTTCAACTACATCGAGTTCGACGCCGGCCGGGTGATCGTCAACCCGCTGCGGATGGCCGACGAGGTGGTGCACGAGCTCGAGCACAACATGCTGCTCTGCTACACCGGCGCGACCCGCCGGTCGGACGGCATCATCGAGGATCAGACGCGACGGCTGGAGGAGGGCGGCGACACGCTGGAGGCGCTGCGCAGCCAGAAGCACCTGGCCGTCGAGATGAAGAACGCCCTGCAGCGCCGGCGGCTGAACGAGTTCGCCGACCTGCTCGACCAGGCGTGGCAGGAGAAGAAGCGGATGTCGCCCAAGATCACGACCGGCTTCATCGACGAGGCCTACGCGGCCGCGCGCAAGGCGGGCGCGCTCGGCGGTAAGGTCACCGGTGCCGGCGGAGGCGGCTACATGCTGTTCTACTGCGAGTTCCAGCGCAAGCACCGGGTGGCGGAGGTGCTGACGCGGATGGGCGGCCAGGTCACGGAGTTCGCGTTCGAGCACAACGGCCTGACCACGTGGAGCCTGCCCGATGGCTGACGCCGACATCATCCGGCGCGCGGCTCGAGCTGCACGCCGAGATGGCGCAGGCGCTGATCGATCCGCAGCTGGAGGCGACGGTGGCCGCCGTGGCGCATGCCATCTGCGAGAGCTACCGGCGGGGCGGCAAGGTGCTGCTGTTCGGCAACGGCGGCAGCGCCGCCGACGCCGAGCACATCGCCGGCGAGCTGACCGGCCGCTACCTGATGGACCGCGCGCCGCTGCCCGCGATCGCGCTGGCCGACAGCGCGGCGGGGTTCTCGGCGATCGGCAACGACTACGGCTTCGGTGAGGTGTTCGCCCGCCAGGTGCGGGCGTTCGGGCGCCCGGGCGACGTCGCCGTCGGGCTGTCGACCAGCGGCGGGTCGGCGAACGTGCTCGCCGGCCTGCGCGCGGCGCGCGACCTCGAGCTGGTGACCGTCGGCGTGACCGGCCGCAGCGGGCACCGGCTGGCCGAGCTGTCGGATCACTGCGTGCACGTCCCTGCCGACCAGACGCCGCAGATCCAGGAGGGCACCATGCTCGTCCTGCACACGGTCTGCGAGCTGGTCGAGCACGAGCTGTTCGCGTGAGGCCGACCGCGTTCCTCGATCGCGACGGCACCATCAACGTCAAGGCTCCGGAGGGCGACTACGTCAAGTCCTGGGACGAGTTCGCCTTCCTGCCCGGCGCCGAGCGGGCGGTGCGGCTGCTGGCGGACGCCGGCTGGCGGGTCGTCGTGGTCACCAACCAGCGCGGCGTCGCGCTGGGGCGGATGACGATCGCCGACGTCGACGACATCCACCGCCGGATGCGGGAGGCCGTGCCGGTCGACGCCGTCTACGTGTGCCCGCACGAGCGGGACGCGTGCGACTGCCGCAAGCCCGGCACCGGCCTCTTCCGCCAGGCGATGCGCGACGACCCGGCCATCGACCCGGCGTCGTCGGTGGTGATCGGCGACGCGGAGTCGGACATGCTGGCCGGCGAGGCGTTCGGCGCGCGCACGATCCGGGTGGGCCCGCCGCCGCTGCCGTCGCTGCTCGACGCGGCAACGCGGCTAGTCTCCTCCGCCGGATGAGAGTGCTGTTCGCCAATCCGCCCGGCTACGGCGGCCCCGACTACGACGACCACATCTGCTCCGAGCTGGCCAAGCTGGGCGTGGACGTCGAGCTGGTCACCTCCCGCTTCCGGTTCGGCGACGTGCCCGACGCCGCACGGCTACCGGCGCAGCGAGCTGTTCTATCCGCTCAGCTCCCGCGTGTTCGGGCGCTCGCGGCTGCGGATCCCGCTGAAGGTGGCCGAGCACCCGATCGGCCTCGCCCGGATGGCGCTGCGCCGCGCCGACATCGTCCACGTGCAGTGGATGACGATCCCGGAGCTCGACCGCTGGCTGATGCGAACGCGCGAGCCGATGGTCTACACCGCCCACGACATGAGCGACCGCCGCACCGGCGAGAAGCGCGCCACCTGGACGGCCCTCTACGACCGGTTCCGGCGCGTCATCGCCCACAGCGAGTCGGGGCGCCAGGCGCTGGCCGAGTTCGGGGTCGACCCGGCGAAGCTGCGCGTGATCCCGCATCCGATCATCCCCACCGACCCGCCGCGCACGGACGACGGCCGCACGCTGCTCTGCTTCGGGCTGATCCGGCCGTACAAGGGGATCGACGATGCGATCGAGGTGACCAAACGGGTCGACGGCGCACGGCTGCTGGTGGCCGGCGATCCGATGGAGCCGGTCGACCGATACCAGCGGATCGGTGGCGACCGGGTCGAGTGGCGGCTGGGCTACCTGCCGCAGGCCGAGGTCGACCGCGCGTACGGCGACTCGACGCTCGCCGTGTTCCCCTACAGGCCGGGGCTCGACCAGAGCGGCACGCTGCTGCGTGCGCTCGGGTGCCGGCGTGCCGGCGGTCGCCTACGACGTCGGCGGGCTGGGCGAGAACGTGCGGCGGTTCGACGCCGGGCGCGTCGTCCCCGCCGGCGACGTCGATGCCATGGCGGACGCCGTGCGCGAGCTGCTCGACGATCCGGCCGCGCTGGAGCGTGCCCGCGAGGGCGCGCGGCGTGCGCGCGAGACGCTGACGTGGGAGGCTTCCGCCCGCATGCACGTCGAGCTCTACGAGGAGGTGCTGGCCGGGTGAGCGCCGCAGCCGTCGGGATCCTTGGCGCGGGCCGCCAGGCCCACGAGACCGCGGGGTACTACCTCGCGCTGGGCGCCGAGGTGCGCTTCTTCGCCGCCAACGAGGAGTTCTACGAGGCCGCCAAGGCCGACCCGGATCTGGGCGCCGAGGTGCTGGAGATGGAGCAGGCGCACGACGAGCATCCCGAACCTGACGGTGATCACCGCGGTCGGGTACGCCTCGCTGCGCCGGCGGTTCGTCGCCGCGTGGCCGGGCGCCCGCTGGGACGTGCTGGTCGCCGAGCGGGCGTGGGTCGCTCCCGACACCCGCCTCGGCGAGGGGACGCAGATCGCTCCCGGCGGCGTGGTCAACCGCTGGGCGCGGGTCGGCCGCCACGTGCTGGTCAACATCGGCGCCACCGTCAGCCACGACTGCGTGCTGGGCGATCACGTGACGATCAGCCCCGGCGCGAACCTGGCGGGCCGGGTGACGGTCGGCGACGGCACGTTCGTCGGCATCGGCGCGACCCTCTCCGACGGCGTGCATGTGGGCAGCGGCTGCCTGATCGGCGCCGGCGCCGTGGTCATCCGCGACGTGCCCGACGGCGCCGTCGTGGCCGGCGTGCCGGCTCGCCAGCTGCGCACGCTCAGCGACTGGCCGTAAGGCGCGCCTGGTCCGCCCACACCCGGCCGCGTGCCTGGCTCCGTGCCTGGCACGTCGACGGTGCGTCGAGCCGCCGTGGCAATCCGCGACGGTGCCTGGCTCGGAGCCTGGCTCGCCGAGTACGACGGCCACCAGCGACAGGAGCGACCTAGTCGCCCGCTACGGGGCCTCCGCCTCCAGGTCCTCCATCCAGCCCTCTGAGCGCTCCTCGGTGAAGAAGCCGCGGCGCAGCAGGACGACGGGGACGGTCTCGACGAGGATCCGCAGGTCGCCGAGCAGGCTGACGTCGCGCACGTACTCCTGGTCGAGCTCGATCAGCTGCGAGCGGCGCAGCTCGTTGCGGCCGTGGATCGCCCACAGGCAGGTCAGCCCGGGGCGGACGCGCAGCGTCTCCGCGTAGCGCGAGCGGTAGCGCTCGACGATCTCCCGGGGCTTCGGCCGCGGCCCGACCAGCGACATGTCGCCGAGCAGCACGTTCACCAGCTGCGGCAGCTCGTCCAGCGACGTCGACCGCAGGATCCTGCCGACCGGCGTGATCCGGGAGTCGTTGGCCGCGCCCCAGTACCCGTCGCCGTGGTGCTCGGTGCCGACCCGCATCGTGCGGAACTTGAGGATCGTGAACTCGCGTCCGTCCTTGCCGACACGCGCCTGGCGGAACAGCACCGGCCGCCCGTCGGTGGCGGCCACCGCCGCCGCGATGCCGGCCAGCAGCGGCGCGGCCACCGGCGCGGCGACGACGATCGCTGCGAGGTCGAGGAGCCGCTTGCCGTGCCGCTCGTAGAGCCCGCTCATCCGGCCGTGCGCGTCCCCGACGCCGCCTCCCAGGTGGCAGGCACGCCCCGCCGCAGGTAGCGGACGAGCGAGATGAACGTCGCCCAGGTGACGGCCAGGTAGTACTGGAGGATGTTGATCCCCGGCACGCGCCCGCCCAGCGCCATCGAGAGCAGCGCCAGGCCGAGCCCTGCCAGCTGGACGCCGAGCAGCACCGCGTAGACGGTGCCGTGCGCGGCCAGGGGGATGCTGACGGCCAGCAGCACGATGTGCAGCAGACCCGGTCAGGTAGCGCAGGAAGCGGTGGGAGACGATCTCGATCGCGTACACCGGCGGGAACGACGTCAGCTTCCACATCGAGCCGCGGAAGATCGCCAGCCAGCAGTGCTCGAGGAACCGGGACTTGCGCCCGTACTCGTCCTCGATGTCCGTCGTCATGTTCTCCACGCAGCGTGCGGCCGGCTCGTAGACGGCGCGCGAGCCCTGCTGCACGACGTGGTAGGGGAACGAGATGTCGTGGTCGTCCGCCGGCTCCAGCTCCTTGTAGAGCGATCGGCGGATCGAGTGGATCGCGCCGTTGGAGGCGGTCTCCGAGTGAACGGCGCTCTCGTTGGTGCGCACCCACATCTCGTAGCGCCAGTAGATCCCCTCCTGGTTCGAGCCGTCGTTGGGGTTGACCAGCTGCACCTGGCCGGTGACCATGCCCACCTCGGGGTCGGCGTACGGCCGGACGATGCGGCGCACCGAGTCGGCGTCCCAGACGGTGTTGGCGTCGCCCATGCAGATGATCTCGCCGGTCGTCTGCCGGGCCGCCCGGTCGAGCGCCGGCATCTTGCCGCCGCGCGGGCAGACCAGCAGCTGCACGCCGCGGTCGGCGTAGCCCTTGACGATCTCGTGGGTGCGGTCGCTCGACGCGTCGGACGTGACGAGGATCTCCATCAGCTCCCGCGGGTAGTCCAGCGCCAGCGTGTTGTCCAGCTTGCGCTCGATCACCGCCTCCTCGTTGTAGGCGGGGATCAGGAACGTCACCGTCGGCAGGATGTCCGCAGCGGCAACGGGACGCGGCCGCACGCGCGCGAGCAGGGCGATGAACAGCGGGTAGCCGACGTGCGTCCAGACGATCGCCCCGAGGCACACCCAGAACACGACCTCGAGCAGGAGGATCACATCGCCAGTGTACCGGCGGGCTCCGGCGCGGCCGTCCGCTCGGGGGCGCGTTTCGGCGCGTACAGCGCGGCGCCGGCGATGGTCAGCAGCACCATCACGAAGAAGTACGGGAAACTCATCGTCAGGTAGAAGAAGTTGGCCGCGGCGGTGCCCACGATGGCGGCCAGCATGCCGGTGCCCAGCCGCGCGGCGTAGTCCGACTCGCTGCGGCGCATTGTCGCGGCGGACAGCACGGTGTAGCCGAAGTAGGCGAGGTACACGGTGAGGCCGATCATCCCGGTCTCGACCAGGGTCGCGATCCAGAAGCTGTGCGGGCCGAAGTCGACCTTGCCCGTGACGAACTCGTAGAAGACGGCGAACGTGTTGAAGCCCATCCCGAACAGCGGATTCGGGTCGAGGGCGGGGGGCACCAGCTGGTAGAACTGGAAGTGGACGGCGACGCCCTCGCCGCTCGTGCTGGTCCGCGAGTCGATCACCGTGTGCACGAAGTGCGAAGTCGAGTACAGCACGGCGATCAGGGCGGCTCCGCCGCCGCAGACCACGCGATCAGCGTCCGGGCGCGGGGCAGGATCGGCCGGATGTAGGGCAACAGCACCAGCAGCCCGACGATGTCGCCCAGCGCGGCGCTGCGCGACAGGGTCAGCACCTGTACGAAGAACAGGAAGCCGAGCAGCATCCCCAGCCGGCGCCGCCCCCTGGTGTCCGCCAGGTAGACGGGCAGCAGCATCAGCAGCGGCAGGCAGAGCATCACGCCGAGGTGGTTGGGGTCGCCGGTCAGCGCGTTGATCCGGTAGATGTTCTCGGTGCCGCCGACCTGGCCGTAGACGTTGATCCCGTTGGTCTTGCCGCGGCCCAGCGTCAGCGTGCCGACGACGAGCTGGTCGAGGTTCAGCCCGATCGCAACCTTGGTCGCGAGCTGGACGAGGCCGTAGGCGGAGCAGATGACGATCCCCGCCAGCAGCCACTTGACGGCCCGCTGGTAGAGCTCCGTGCCGCGGCGGACGACGTAGGCGACGCCGAACACCAGGAACAGCGCGTGTGCCAGCCACACGATGATGCCCTTCGTCCAGAACGCCAGCGCCTCGCGGGTGGACAGGTCGAAGTATCCGCACAGGTAGACGACCAGGAACACGAGCATGAAGCCGGCCAGGGTCGCCGCCTGGCGCGGCAGGCAAGAGTCGCGGTTGAGCACCCGGTTGACGATCACGCACGCCAGGAACAGGCTGATCAGGATGTCCGACCAGGTGACGTCGACCGGTCCGGCGGCGAACCGCATCGCCTCCCAGGTGACGGTGGCGATCGCCGCCAGGAACAGCCCGTCCAGCGTCTTCTGGCTCACGCCGCGGCCGATTTCAGCACCTCCGCCAGGTCGCGTGCGCGGCTGCGCCGCGAGAGCTCCTCCCGCAGCGGCGCCGCGAGCTCGATGTCCGGCAGGCCGCCGTCCAGCCAGCGGTCGGCCAGGCGCTCCAGCGCGGCCGACACCGCCGCCGCGTCCTCGCCGTCGGCCACCTCGCCGGATCCGCTGCGTCGCACCAGGTCGGCGGCCATGCCGCCCGGCGGGACGGCGGCCAGGATCGGCCGGGCGGCGGCGATGTACTCGAACACCTTGCCCGACAGCACGGTGTCGCCGCGGCCGCCGGCGTCGGGGATCAGCAGCAGCAGCGCGTCGGCGGCTCGCTGCGCCGCCAGCGCGTCGCCGTAAGACAGGAAGCCCGTCTCCTCCCAGGCGCCGTCCAGGCCGAGCCGGGAGGCGGCCACGCGGTCCTCGGGCCGCATCTCGCCGACGAACCGGGCGAGGATCCTGCCGTCGAGCTCCGGACGGCGGTCGAGCAGCTCGCGCAGCGCCTGCAGGAAGTGGCGGGGCGTGCGCTTGCCGAAGAAGCTGCCGGCGTGGATGATCGTCATCCGGCCGTCGTCGCTGCCCGCGGGCAACCCGTCGAAGTCGTCGAAGTCCGCGCCGTTCTCGATCACGGTCACCCGCTCCGGGGCGGTCGGGTGCAGCCGACCCAGCTCCTCGCCGATGGCGCCGGTCGCGGCCACCAGTCGCGTCGCGCGGCGGCCCACGGAGCGCGCCATCCGCTCCTCGACCACCCGCTTGGCGCGGACGCCGAGCTTCTCGTAGTCGCGGTGCGGGTTCGCGAGCCAGGAATCGCGGAAGTCCGCGACCCATGGCAGCCGGGTGGCAGTGGCGATCGCCCCGGCGGCCAGGTGCGCGGAGGGCGGAGGCGAGGTCGACAGCACCACGTCGATCTTGTGCCGGCGCGCGATCCGGATTCCCGCCGGGACGGCCGTCGCCATCCAGGGCGTCGCCTTGTCAGGCACCAGGGCCCGCTGGTAGGCGTACCGCGCCTCGACCGTAAGCCGGGAGAGGCCGCTGCGGCCGGCCAGCGCATCCTCGCGGAACGATGAGCGGGGGCCGAGGAACCGCGCACGGTGGACGACGGTGTCGTCCGGCACCTGCGCGAGCAGCCGGTCGTCGCGGGCGAACCACTTCGGATCGTCGGGCGTGAGCACGTGCACCTCGATCCCGAACTCCGGGAGGTACTTGCAGAACTTCAGCGTCCGCTGCACGCCGCCGCCGCCGGCGGGCGGGAAGTAGAACGCCACGAACAGGGCCCGCATCCGCGGGATGATAGGAGGTGGGGCGCCCGGTATGGTGCGGTGATGCGGCTTCCGGAGGGCTTCGTCGTCGTCTCGGAGGCGACTCCCTTCGAGCGGCGCGTGCACCGCATCGTCAAGCGGATCCCGGCAGGGATGGTGGCCAGCTACGGGCGGATCGCCGAGTGGGCCGGGCGGCCGGGGGCGGCCCGCGCCGTCGGTGGCATCATGTCGCGCAGCGACGGCGCCCTGCCCGCGCACCGGGTGGTCAACGCGTCGGGCGGCCTGGTGCCGGGGTGGGAGCGGGAGCAGCGTGAGCGGCTGCGCGCGGAGGGCGTGCGGATCAGGGCCGGCCGGGTTGCCGATCCGATCCCGTGGTGGCCGGGTCCTCGTACTCGGTCTGCTCGTAGTAGCGCGTGACCCGGCGGCCGATCCGCGTCCGCGGGTCGGCCGCCGCGATCTCGTCGTCCGTCAGCTCCCCCAGCGCACGCCTGACGGCCAGCCAGGGCAGGTTCAGGTCGGGCTGGTAGATCAGCGTCGAGATCCGCGGGTTGATCTCGAGCAGCCGGTCGCCCAGGAACTGGACGTTGACCAGGTGGTCAAGCCCGATCGCCTCGACCAGCGCTCGCGAGTAGCCGAGCAGGTCGGGCCGGTCGATGATCCGGAACTCCATCGCCAGCCCGGCGCGGAACGCCTCGCGAGTCTTGGCGCTGGCGACCAACGTCCGGCCCGAGGCGCACAGCGCGTCGACGGCCAGCTCGTCGCCCTCGACCAGCTCCATCACCAGCATCGCCGGAAAGCCCTCACCGCCGTCGAGGATCTCGACCGCCTCCTCGAGCGAGAGAGGCAGCAGCTCGCCCGGCCGCGCGTTGAGCAGCTGGTGGCGACGGTCGATGCCAGCCGACAGCACGCGGAAGCCGCGGGTGCCCTTGCCCTCCAGCGGCTTCATGCAGACGTCGGAGCCCGGGTAGCCGAGCTCCGCCGCAGCGGCCGTGAAGGCGGCGGCGTCGCGGGCCTCGATCGTCCGCGGCTGGGGGATGCCCAGGTCGTCAGCCAGCCGCGAGGTCTCGGCCTTGTCGCTGGCCCGCCGCACGGCCTCGGCCGGCGCGACCAGCACCGGCACGCCGAACCGCTCGAGGCCGGCCGAGATCGGCCCCACCTCGGCGGACGACTGGGGGAACACCACGTCGATCCGCTCCCGCTCGACCACCTCCAGCAGCCGGTCGAGGTAGCCCGGATCGGCGCCCGCGGGCACCAGCGCGAAGCCGTCGCACAGAAACCGTCCCGCGGACTCGGGACGCATGTCGACGCCGGTCAGGTGCACCGGCCGCTGGCCGTTCTCGCGCAGCGCGCGCAGCAGGCGCGGCGAGCCGGGCGCGCCCGATGCGGTGACCAGGATTCGCAGGGGCGTCACAGGAACAGCCGGTAGACCTCGAACACCTCGGCGAGCTCACGCCCGCTGACGATGCCGTGGGTGCGCGCAAGGTTGCGGATGTACTCCTCGTTCGCGTAGTTGCGGTGTTGCTGGCTGGCGTAGCAGCCCAGCGCCGCCACCTTGCGGTCGAGGTGGCGGGGCTCCAGCGCGACATACGCCTGCTGGCGGAAGCCGACGCAGTTCCAGGGGATCTCGTAGCCCAGCAGCGTCGTCCGCTTGAACGCGCGCAGCGCCTCCCGGGCGATCGTCTCGTGATCCTGGTGGATGTCGACCAGCGACGGCATCAGCACCATGTCCGGATCCAGCGCCGCGGCGGTGGCGACCAGGATCTCGAGGATCTCCTGGCGAACGGTGGGGAAGGTGCGCACCTCGAAATCGTGGACGGTCAGGTGCTCGCGGGATATGCCCAGCTCCGCCGTCGCCGCCCGCACCTCGTGCAGCAGCGTGTCCTCGGGGAACCCCTCCGGCAGCGACCGCGAGGCCGTCGAGAACGCCATGTAGTGCACCTCGGCGCCGGCCTCGACCAGCCGGCAGATGGTGCCCGCGCAGCCGAACTCGCCGTCGTCGGTGTGGGGCGCCAGCACCAGTGCCTTGCGGACGCCGTCGATCACCTCTCGGCCTCTGTTGTCTGGGGGGCGGGGGCGGTCACGACGGCGCCGGAGATTCTAGAAGACCGTGCGGCGAGCGCCGCAAGCAGGCCCAGCACGATCCACGTCGCCGGGTCCTCGAAGAACGCGTTGTAGAACAGCGAACTCATCACCAGCGAGGCGCCGGCGGCCAGCAGCGTCATCCGCAGGGGCGAGCGCGGCAGCCGGATCCCGTCCAGCACGAGCGCGGCCAGCAGGCCCAGGTACGCCAGCAGCCCCAGCGGCCCGAGCTCGGCGAGCACCGTCAGAGGCGTGGTGTGCGACTCCGCCGCAGTGGTCTTCCACGGCGTCTTCGTGTCGGCCACCGCGGCCCGGGCGAATCCGCCGACGCCCGCGCCGCCCAGCGGATGCTCGGCGATCACGTGGCGCCCCAGGTCGAGCAGGTGCGATCGGTCGGAGGACACGTTGCGGGCCGAGTTGCCGGCCAGCGACACGGCGAGGCCGCCGAGGCCAATCACCAGCCCGGCTGCGATCACGGCGATCGTCACCCGCCGCGGCCAGACGGTGGTCGCGAGCACCAGCGAGCCCGCCACCAGGGCCAGCAGGCTGGACTGCGAGTAGGAGAGGTACAGGCCGGCGAACAGCACAACGATCAGCGCGCCCAGCGGCGGCGTCAGCCGCCGGTAGACGGCGACGCCGGACACCAGCACGATGGTCATCGCCATGAACCGGCCGTAGATGCTGGCGTCCCAGAACAGCGAGTTGACGCGGAAGAACGAGGCGTACTCGTTGCCGACGATGATCTTGGGGTTCCAGAAGACATCCTTCGCGGCGTACTGGTAGAAGGCCACCAGGGCGAACGCCACGGCCAGGACGACCTGCACGATCAGCGCCAGGCGCAGCTCCCAGCGGCCCAGGGGCCCGGCGGCGACCAGCGCGGCCAGCAGGCCGAACGGCAGTAGGAAGAAGAGCATCTCGATCCCGCCCTGGTGGGAGTCGGCGCTCCACGACAGCGAGATTGCGCTCCACAGCAGGAACGCTGCGGCGAACCTACCGGCCCATCCGAGCTGGGGCGCCGCGGCGTCGCCCCGCAGCAGGCTCCAGCCCAGCACCGCCCAGCCGACCGCGAGCACGGCGTACAGCGGCAGCAGCAGGTGCGCGTCCTCGCCCGCGGCGTGCACCGGGATCCGCGCCGGAGTCGTTGCCACTGCGGCGATCAGCAGCAGCCATGGCCGGCGGCGGAGCAGCCAGGCCGCCCCGATCAGCGCCGCCAGCCCGACGATCGCCGCGCCGGCGGCCAGGGCCGGCCGGTCGGTGACCTGCACGCGGACGCGTGCGATCGGCGAGTGCAGCAGGTCGGCGGCCAGCACGACGATCCCCGCCGTCCAGGCCACGTAGCCGGCCGCGCGCAGCCGCAGGTCGGCGGCGCAGAGCAGAGGGACGAGGCCCGCTGCCGCGACCACGGAGCCGAGCTCGGCCCCGCTCACGGCACTCTCACACGCACGGTGGGCGGGTCGGGGGTGGTGTTGCCGGCGTGATCAACGGCGATGATCGAGAGCACATAGACGCCGGGCTCCCGGTTGCGTAGCGAGAACTTGGACAGGCCCCGTCGGGTCGGGTGCTCGCCGATCACCTTGCCGCCGAATTCGATCTGCTGCAGCGTCAGCGCCCGCCCCTCGGACGGCAGGAAGTGGATGACCACGTGCCGTGGCGTGCGATCGACCCGGGTGATCGCTACGGACGGCCCCTGGGTGTCGACCAGGATCGGCGACGGGATCGTGATCGTGCGGTCGTCGCCTCCCAGGGTGACGGCCAGCCGGTAGCGCCCGTCGGGCACGATGTTGCCCTGGTCGTCGTGGCCGTCCCAGCGCACGGTCACCTTCCCCTTCGGCGTCTGCACCTCGCCGTCGGTCAGCGAGCGGACGGTGTTGCCGTCGGCGTCGACGATCTTCATGCCCACCGGCTGCGCGGTGCCCAGCGTGAACTCGAGCACGGCCTGGCGGTGGCAGCGCGGCCCCGAGCACGTCGGCGAGAACGACTGCTTGATGTGGGGGTGCTGGAGCGCGGAGTGCTGCAGCTTGAGCTGCTCGGCGCGCAGGAACGACAGGCCCGATGCTGCGATGAGCAGCGCCAGCAGGATCGGGGCGGCGCGCGACCGGGACACGCGCGGAGTGTATGGCGAGCGAATGCGAGAGGGGGCCGGGATCCAGTCGCGGATCCCGGCCCCCTCTCGGGAATCGGTCTAGTGGCTGACCGGCGAGCCCTGCGGCTCGGGAGTGATCGCCTGGCCCTGCGGCTGCGATGCGTTGTGCGCGTGCTCGCTCGTCCAGTACCACACGCCGAAGGCGACGATCACGAGGCCGGCCGCGGCGTACGTCCAGGACGGCGGATCGAGCAGCCGGAGGCCGGACATCGCCAGGACGACGGCGATCGCGCCGCGCAGCAGGCGGTGGTTCACGCGCTTCGTGAACATCGAGCCGATCAGGATGCCGGGGATCGAGCCGATCAGGATCGAGCCGACGGCGCCGAAGTCCGGCGTGCCCCAGAGGATCGTGGCGGCCGCGGCGGCCACCGTGACCATCATCGCGTGGAACAGGTCGGTTCCGACGACGCGACGGGTGGAGAGCGGGAACAGCGTGACCAGTGCCATGCCGAAGAAGACGCCCGAGCCGACTGACGTCAGGCCCAGCAGGAACCCGAACACGGCGCCGACGCCGACCGCGATCACCTTGTGATGCGTGTCGAGCGGGCCGTCCGTCGGGAGGCTGCGGTGATCCCACAGGCCGCGGACGCTGACGAACGTCCGCACCGAGACGCCGATGCCCACGAAGATCAGGCTGAACCCGATCAGCTTCGGCAGCCAGTCGTCCACTCCGCCGCCGAACAGGTTCCAGAGGCTGAACACCCCCAGGAACGCGGCCGGGACAGAGCCGAACGCCATCCACTTCGCGATCTCCAGGTTGACGTTCTTCTGCCAGTGGTGGATGCCCGCGCCGAACGTCTTCGTCACCGCCGCGTAGACGAGGTCGGTGCCCACCGCAGTCGAGGCGGGGATGCCGAACACGCTGATCAAAATCGGCGTCATCAGCGAGCCCGCGCCCATGCCGGTGAGCCCCACCAGGAGCCCGACCGCGAGTCCCGCCGCGATCATTCCGACGTTGATGTCCATTTCCGTCCTTCCCCCCGGTCGTGTACAGGATTCCCCAGAAGTCCCACTAGTCTAAGTGGTTTAGTGGAGAATGCAAGCCGGAAAGACTATTCCCTACCTGTGCGCGGCGAAAACGCGCCGAGCAGCTTGACGTAACGCAGAGTCAGACCCCTCCGCTGCGATGGTCTGCAACAGAGGGGTCTGACCCGGTTATTGCGTTACTGGCCGCGGTAGGCGGCGATCAGCACCTCGGCCACCTCGGGCCGGGTGAACTCGACCGGCGGAACCTCGCCCCTGCCGAGCATCTCGCGCACCTTCGTCCCGGACAGGAAGACGTGGTGCTCCTGATCGTGCGGACAGGTCTTGGCCGAGGCCATCGAGCCGCACGTCCTGCAGAAGAACGTGTGGTCGAAGAACATCGGCTCGATGTCGAGCTCATGCGGCTCGAACTCGTCGAAGATCAGGTGGGCGTCGTAGGTGCCGTAGTAGCTCCCCACGCCCGCGTGATCGCGTCCGACGATGAAGTGCGAGCAGCCGTAGTTCTTGCGGCAGAGCGCGTGCCAGACCGCCTCGCGGGGCCCGGCGTAGCGCATCGCGGCCGGGAAGGCCGCGAGCTGCGTGCGGTCGGCGGGGTAGTACCCGTCGAGCAGCACGCGGTAGCACTCGACGCGCACCTCTGCGGGCACGTCGTCGCCCTTGGTCTTGCCCACCAGCGGGTGCAACAGCAGGCCGTCGACGGTCTCCAGCGCGCACTTCTGGATGTACTCGTGCGCTCGGTGCACGGGATTGCGGGTCTGGAAGCCGACGATCCGGCTCCATCCACGCTCCGTGAACGCGGCCCGCGTCTCCGCGGGATCCATGTGCAGAGCCGGGAACGCCGGCTCCGGCCGCTGGAACACCGTCACCGGGCCGCCCACCAGGGTCGAGCCCTCGGCGTAGATCTGGGCAACGCCCGGATGGGCCTCCTCGTCGGTGCGGAAGACCTTGACCGCCTCGTTGCGGCGATCGGCCTCGAACACCTCCTCGACGTCGAGCACGGCCAGCAGGCCGCCCTCGTAGCCCTCGAGCGCCAGCCGGTCGCCGGACGGCGTGCCGTCGATCGACAGGGTGACCGGGATGGCCCAGGCCAGGCCGCCGGCGAGGCGCATGTCCTCGACGGTGGACTGGTAGTCCGCCTTGTTCATGAAGCCGGTCAGAGGCGACAGCGCACCCGACGCGATCATGTCGAGGTCGGCGGTCTGCTTCTCGGTCAGCCGCACGCGGGGGAGGCCGGCGGCCTCCTCGGCGAGGGCCGCCGCCTGGTCGCCGGAGATCGTGCGGTCGACCAGCGTCCCGCCGTGCGGGTCGATCAGTGTCTTCTGCTCGCGCGCCGTCGTCTCAGTTGCTGCCATCAGACAACGGCCCCCTCGGCGACGGGGGCCAGAAACCCGAGCTTCTCCAGGTTGGCGACGATCTCGGCAGCGCACTCCTCGGGCGTGCGGCCCTCGGTCTCGATCGACATCTCGGGGTCGAGAGGCGCCTCGTACGGGTCGGAGATGCCGGTGAACTCCTTGATCTCGCCCGAGCGTGCCTTCGCGTACAGGCCCTTCACGTCGCGGCGCTCGCACTCCTCGAGAGAGGTGGCCACGAAGACCTCGACGAACCCGTCGCCGATCATCTTGCGCACCAGGTCACGGGTCTCGCGGTAGGGCGAGATCGCGGCGACGATCACGCCGGCGTCGTGACGGACGAGCAGCTTCGAGACGAAGCCGATCCGCAGGATGTTGGTGTCGCGGTCCTCGCGCGAGAAGCCGAGGCCCTTGCTGAGATTGGTGCGAACGACGTCGCCGTCGAGATGGTCGACCAGCACGCCGCGCCGCTCGAGCTCCGGCCCGACGATCTCGGCAATCGTGCTCTTGCCGGCGCCGGAGAGTCCGGTGAACCAGAGGCAAAACCCCTTCGTATTCGCCACGCTACCTGTCCTTTCGGTGGTGTTCATCACTCGTACCTTCTAGCCGTTCACGGCCCGTGCAGGCCGCACTCGACCTTCCCCGTTCCCTTCCAGCGCCCCGACCGCTCATCGGTTCCGTCCTCGATCGGATTGGTGCAGGGCACGCACCCGATCGACGGGAACCCGTGGTCGTGCAGGGTGTTGTAAGGGATTGAGTGCTTCCAGATGTACCGCCAGACGTCACTGTTGGTCCAGTCGACGAGCGGCTGGACCCGAACGATGCCCCGCCGCGCATCAATCTCGATTTTGCGGGCGTTTTCGCGCGTTGTCGACTGCTCCCTGCGAATTCCCGTGATCCAGGCGTCCATCCCCTCCAGCGCCCGCTGCAGCGGAGCGACCTTGCGCATCGCGCAGCAGCGGTCAGGTTCGCGCTCCCACAGCTTCGGCCCGTGGACGTCGGCCTGCTGGTCGACGGTCAGCTCGGGCTCGATCCGTTCGAACCGTACCGGATAGCGCTCGATCAGCTTCTCACGCGTCCGGTAGGTCTCGGGGAACAGCAGGCCCGTGTCGAACTCGACCACCCGGACGTCCGGCTGGATCTCGGAGATCATGTGTACCAGCACCGAGGACTGCTTCTGCCACGAGCAGGTGAGCACCAAACGCGGATGAAACAGGTCGACTGCGACGCGCAGCACGTCCTCGGCGCGCTTGTCCTCCAGCTCGTCGGCGAGCCGGTCGGCCTCGGCCTGGCTGATCGGCAGCGCGACGCTCATGTGGGCGTGGGCAGGTCGCGGAGCAGGAGATCGGGCATCGTGTCGGAGCGCAGGCCGAGCCGCAGCGTCTCCAGCGGGATGACCTCGTCCGGGGGCACGTTGCCGAGGTTCACCTCGGGGCCGAGGTGGCGCACGAACCAGGCCTGCTGGTCCTTCTGCGGCGCCTCGAACAGCAGGTTGTCCACCGGGATCTCATGGACGATCTCGTCGATCAGGCCGCTGCGCACCTCGCCGGTGCCGCGGAAGATGCCGGCGGTGCCGGTCTCGCGGGCCTCGGTGATCACCTTCCAGGCCCCCGCCTCGAGCTCCTCGCGGATCCAGGCGACCCACTGGTACGGCGCGTAGATCGCGTCCTGATCCTTCGATCCGACCTCGGAGAGCACGACGAAGTCACGGGCCAGCGAGCGGATCAGCTCCTGCTTGCTCTCGCGCTCCATCCGCAGCGTGCCGTCCGAGACCTCGACGTGCGTGAAGCCGACGTCCTGGTTCCAGCGCCGGAACTCCTCCACGCGGCCGCGGGCGACTGCCGCCTCGAGCAGGGTGCCGCCGCACATCACGGGCGTGCCGTGGTCGTGGTAGCGCTGCACCTTCTCGCGCAGGTTGCGCGTCACGTAGCTGGTGCCCCAGCCGAGCTTGACCATGTCGACGTAGTCGCCGGCCGACTCGAACATGCCGTCGACCTCGGCCAGCGTCAGGCCCTTGTCGATCACGTGCGTCAGGCCGCGCTCGCGCGGCTTGGACGGTCGCATCGGCAGGCCAAGGAACTCTTCGACCATCTCAGAGCCTTTCGTAGATCGATTCCTCGAGCCGCTTCCGCGCCTCGACCTGGACGTTCTCGTAGAGCGACTCGCCGTGGGTGTCCATCCCGACGATCAGCGGCCCGAAGTCCCGGACGCGGAACAGCCACAGGCACTCGGGCATCAGGTCCTCCCACTCGACCCGCTCGATCTCCTCGATCTGGGTGGTCTCCAGCGCCGCGGCGCCGCCGACGATCGCCAGGTACACGCCGCCGTGCTCGCGCAGCGGCTCCAGGGCCTCGGGCAGCAGTCCGCCCTTGCCGATGATGGCGCGCGAACCGTGGTCGCGGATGAGCCCCTCGGTGAACCGGCTCATCCGGGCGCTGGTGGTCGTGCCGATGCACATGGGCTCGTAACCGCCGTCCTCGCGCTTGCGCACGTTGGGCGCGGTGTGAAGAAGGGCGGCGCCGGACAGCGAGAACGGCGGCTCGACGCCCTTGTCGAAGATCCGGATCTGCGTGGCGTCGCGGATGCCGACGATGTGGCCCTGGATGGTCACCGTGTCTCCGGCGTGCAGCTCGCGGATCGTCGCCTCGTCCGTGGGGAAGGTGATCTCGTGGTGCGCCACCTCAGGCCTCCCGGTCGTACTCGACGGTGCCGTCGGCCGCGATGTGCACCGATGCGCGGCGCGCGGCCCAGCACTGGTAGTTGACCGCCACGGGGTTGAGCGTGATGTGCGTGTGCGCCTGCTCGACGTGAACGGACAGCACCGTCGTGTCGCCGCCCAGGCCCATCGGGCCGACGCCGGTCTCGTTCAGCAGCTGGAACAGCTCCGTCTCCAGTGCCGCGACGTCGGGATCCGGGTTGGCGGTGTCGACCGGGCGGGCGATCGCCTCCTTGGCCAGGTGCATCGCCAGGTCGGCGGAGCCGCCGATGCCGACGCCGACGATCCCGGGCGGGCACGGCTTGCCGCCGGCGCCGACGACCGAGTCCAGCACGAACCGCTTGATGCCCTTCACGCCGTCGGCAGGCACCAGCATCTTCAGGAAGCTCATGTTCTCGGAGCCCGATCCCTTGGGGACGCACTTGACATCCATCCCGTCCCAGTCCGGGATAAACTCCCAGTGGATGTGCGGGATCCGGTGGCCGGTGTTGTCGCCGGTCGGCTTGCGGGTCAGCGTGTGCACCGTGTTCGAGCGCAGCGGGTGCTCGAGCGTGGCCCGCCGGGTGCCCTCGCGCAGCGCCGTCTCGATGCGTGCCGGGTGCAGCGGGAAGTGCTCGCCCAGGCGGACGTAGAAGACGGCGATGCCGGTGTCCTGGCAGACCAGGTTGTTCTGCTCGTCGGCGACCCCGACGTTGGTGGTGATCGTCTCCAGGATCTTGCGGCCCACCGGGTGCGTCTCGCGGTCGCGGGCGGCGGCCAGCGCGTCGCGCAAGTCCTGGGGGATGTCCTTCAGCGACCAGACGTACAGGTGCGCGCCGGCGTCCTCGACGGTCTTGGTGAGATCGGTGTCCACGGTCGTGCTCAAAGCCAGTCCTTTCAGCGCGCCGCTTCTGCCGCCGCGCGCCCCGCTCGCCGGCCGAACACGGCGCAGTCGAGCAGGGAGTTGCCCATCATCCTGTTGCGGCCGTGCACCCCACCGGTGATCTCTCCGGCGGCGTACAGGCCCTCCACGGTGGTGTGCCCGTCCGTGCCGATCACGAGCCCGCCGTTCTGGTAGTGAAGCACGGGATACGTGAGGATCGGCTCGGCCAACGGATCGACCCCCGCCGCGCGGTAGCGGCGCAGCATGTACGGCAGCACCTGCGCCGCCGTGTCCGGCTCGATCGGCCGGGTGTCCAGCAGCACGGCCGGGCGGCCGTCCGGCGTGGTCAGCCCGCGGCCTTCCTCGCACTCCCGGATGATCGCGTCGGCGACCGTGTCGCGCGGCGCCAGCTCGTCGATGAACCGCTCTCCCTCGGCGTTCACCAGCAGCGCGCCGTACGCTCGGGTCGTCTCCGGGATCGAGTAGCCCTGCAGCGGTGGCGGCCAGGCCCCGCCGTTGGGGTGGTGCTGCAGCGAGTCCGTGTCGCGCGTCTCGGCGCCGATCTCGGCGGCGATGCGGCCCACCTCGCCGGTCGCGCCGGGACCGTTGGTGGTCAGCACCCCGCGTTCGCGCGCCTCGGCAAAGCACCGCCCGCCGCCGGCCAGCACCACGGTGGCGGCGTCCAGTGTGCGCCGCTCGCCGGACTGCTCGACGGTCGCGGTGAAGTGTCCGTTCGGCCGGTCGAGGGCGACCAGCGCCGTGTGATCGACAATCGGCACGCCGTCCGCCGCCATCGCACCGCGCAGCGCGTGGGCGATCGCGTGGCCGGTGCGGTCGCCGACCTGCAGCAGGCGCTTGGCGGTCGCGCCCCCGCAGCGTGCCAGGCGGTAGCCGTCGCCCTCGCGGGAGAACTCGACGCCGAGTCCCTCCAGCCAGGAGATCGCGCCCGGCGCGTCGCTGGTCAGCGCCTCGACCAGCTCGAGGTCGGCGGTGTCGTGCGAGGAGCGGTAGACGTCGCCGGCGTGCTGCTCGGGCGAGTCGTCGGGGCCGATCGCCGCCTGGATCCCGCCCTGCGCCTTGCCGGTGTTGCACGAGGCGGCTGTGCCCTTGGTGATCACGGTGACGCGGGCGCCGGCGCGATGCGCGGCCCACGCCGCGGCCAGCCCGGCGCCGCCGCTGCCCACGACAAGCACGTCCGTTGATGCCGGAAGGTCTGCCACCCGCCCTAGTTTACAGAAGGTCGGCTAATCCGTCGAATAAGACTGGCTTATGCGAAGGAGCTCGTTCTGATCGGCTGGAGCGGGCGTCCAGGGCAGTTGCAGCGGGTCGTCGTGGTATCGCGGGATGACGTGCACGTGGTAGTGGAAGACCGTCTGCCAGGCGGCGGCGCCGTTGCTCTGCATGACCGTCACCCCGTCGGCGCCGAGTGAGGCCATCGCCCGCCCGGCGAGCCGCTTGGCGACCGAAGCGCAGTGCGCCACGTCGTCGTCGGACGCGCCGTGGATGTCGTCCGCGTGCTCGCGGGGGATCACCAGCACGTGCCCGCGCGTCGCCGGGTAGATGTCCATGATCGCGATGGCGCGCTCGTCCTCGTGGACGCGGATGCTCGGCACCGCGCCGGCCACGATCTGGCAGAACAGGCAGTCGTCCATCACGGGGCGCAGTCTACGCGTGCCGGGCACCGTGCCGGGGTCGGTGCCAGGCACGGTGCCGGGCACGCCTAGCTCAGCTGAGCTAAGCTAGACCCTATGATTGCAAACATGCACGAGGCCAAGACGCAGCTGTCGCGGCTGGTCGAGCGGGCGCTGGCGGGCGAGGAGGTGCTGATCGCCCGAGCCGGGACGCCGCTGGTTCGGCTCCAGCCGGTCGCTCCGGGCACCGCCCGCCGGCAGCCGGGCGCTCTACGCGGGCGCGTCGTCTTCCACGGCAACGGCTCGTCGTGAGGCTGCTGGTCGATTCCGAGCCTCTGCTCTGGTGGCTCGCGGGTGGCGACGGGATGCAACCGAATGCCACAACGGCAATGGCGTATCCAGAAAATCAGGTCGCGATCAGCGTCGCCACTGTCTGGGAAATCGAGCGCTGGCGGGCCGAGGGGCGGGTCGAGATCCCGGACGAGTGGCTCGACCACGTCGCCGAGCCCGAGTTCCGCACGCTGGCCGTGACGGCGGAGCACGCGGCACTGGCGGGAGCGCTCGCCCACCAGGGCGGCGACGACGTCGACCGTGTGCTGGTCGCCCAGGCACAGCTCGAGGGGTTTGCGATCCTGGCCCGCGATCCCGTCTTCGTGCGTTTCCAGGTGCCGACCCTTCCGGTGTAGCATCGCGCCGATGGAGCGAACCATCCGGATCGCGGCAATCCAGGCCGCCCCCGTCGTTCTCGACCTCGAGGCGAGCGTCGAGAAGGCCTGTGCGCTGCTCGCCGACGCCGCCGGGCAGGGGGCGGAGCTGGCGGTGCTCCCCGAATGCTTCCTCTCGATCTACCCAACCAGCACGTGGGCCGGCGGGATCGTCGGCGATGGCGCCGCGGGGTCGGCCATCTGGGAGCGGATGTGGGAGAGCTCGGTCGCGGTCGACGGTCCGGAGGTCGCCCGGCTGGTCGCCGAGTGCCGCGAGCGCAACCTGATCTGCGCCGTCGGCGTCAACGAGCGCGAGTCCGACCGCCCCGGAGGCACGCTCTACAACACGATGCTGCTGCTCGGCCCCGACGGCATCCTGCACCGCCATCGCAAGCTGATGCCGACGTTCCAGGAGCGGCTGTTCCACGGCTTCGGCGACGGCCGCGACCTGGGCGTCGTCAGCACGCCGCTGGGCCGGATCGGAGGCCTGATCTGCTGGGAGAACCGGATGCCGCTCGCCCGCTACGCCGTCTACCGCGGCGGCCCGCAGATCTGGATCGCCCCGACCGCCGACTACGGCGAGGGCTGGGTCTCGCTGCTGCGGACGATCGCCATCGAGGCCGGCGCGTACGCCGTCGGCGTCTGCCAGCACGTCACCGCCGACCGACTATCCGGCCGACTTCCCGCTGCCGATCGAGGCGGGCAGCACGCTCTCTCGCGGCTGGAGCTGCATCGCCGGCCCGGACGGCTCGCTGGTCGCCGGGCCGCTCGTGGACGAGGACGGGATCCTGGTCGCCGACTGCGATCTGGGCGCGATCGCGGCCGAGAAGCAGTGGTTCGATGTGGTCGGCCACTACGCCCGCGAGGACGTCCTGCTGCCGCTGCTCGCGGACGCCGACCGGTAGCATCCGGCGCATGCGAGTCCTCATCACCGGCGGCGCCGGCTTCATCGGGTCTCATCTCGGCGATGCGCTGCTGGCCAAGGGCCACACCGTCCGCGCGCTGGACAACCTCGACCCGCAGGTGCATGCCGGCGGCGAGCGCCCGTCCTATCTCAACCCCGAGATCGAGCTGCAGATCGGCGATGTCCGCGACCGCGACGCCGTCGCCCGCGCCATGGACGGTATCGATACGGTCGTCCACTTCGCGGCCGCTGTCGGCGTGGGCCAGTCGATGTATGCGATCGAGCGCTACACCTCGATCAACGCGATGGGTGCGGCGATCGTGCTCGAGGAGATCGCCAAGCGCCGCGACCAGCTCGGCCGCGTGCTCGTCGCCTCCTCGATGTCGATCTACGGCGAGGGCCGCTACCGCTGCCCGCTGCACGGCCTGGTCGCACCCCAGGTGCGAAGCGACGAGCAGCTCGACCGCCGCGAGTGGGAGCTCGTGTGCGACGAGTGCGACGCCGCGCTGGAGCCGTTGCCCACGGATGAGACGAAGCCGATCTGGCCGATGTCGATCTACGCCGTCGGCAAGCGCGACCACGAGGAGATGTTCCTGGCCATCGGGCGCGCCCACCGGCTGCCAACCGTCGCGATGCGCTTCTTCAATGTCTACGGCGACCGCCAGGCGCTGTCCAACCCGTATACGGGCGTTGCGGCGATCTTCGGCGGCCGGCTGCTGAACGACAACGCTCCGCTGGTGTTCGAGGACGGCCTGCAGAGCCGCGACTTCATCCACGTCTCCGACATCGCAACGGGGTGCATCACCGCGCTGGAGACCGGCGGTGCCGACTACCGCGCCGTCAACCTGGGCACCGGCGTGCCGACCACGGTGCTCGACGTCGCCCGCGAGCTCGCCCGCGGCCTGGGCAAGGACATCCAGCCCGAGATCGTCAACAAGTTTCGCGCCGGCGACATCCGCCACTGCGTGTCCGACATCGCGCTGGCCCGCGAGCTGATCGGCTTCGAGCCGAAGATGCGGTTCGACGCCGGCATGCGGGAGCTGCTCGGCTGGGTGGCGACGCAGCAGGCGACGGACACGGTCGACTCGGCGTCGCAGGAGCTCGAGGCTGCCGGCCTGACGCGGTGAGCGTCGAGCCCGACATCTCGATCTCCCTCGTCAACACCGACAACCGCGACCTCCTGCTGGCCTGCCTGGAGTCGCTGCCCGGCGCGGCGGAGGGCATCACCCTGCAGACGATCGTGATCGACAACGCGTCGACCGACGGCAGCGCGGTCGCTGTCCGCGAGGGCTTCCCGGGCGTCGAGGTGGTCGAGCGCGAGCAGCGGCACGGGTTCGGCGCCAACCACAACGAGGCGATCCGCCGGTCGACCGGGCGCTACGTGCTGATCCTCAACGAGGACACCGTGCTGCACCCAGGCTCGCTGACGGCTATGTGCCGCTTCATGGACCAGAACCCGGGGGTCGGCGCCGCCGGGCCGCGGATCCTCTACTCGGATGGGCGCGACCAGCCATCGGCCTTCCACTTCCCATCGCCTGCGCGGGTCGCGCTGACCACGCTCACCCTGCAACGCGCCTTCTGGATCCAGTCACATGGTGAGGCGATCCGGAAGGTCGACTGGGTATGCGGCGCGGCGATCCTCGCGCGCCGCATTGCGCTGGATGCGATCGGCGGCTTCGACGAGCAGCTGTTCATCTACTCCGAGGACCCCGACCTGTGCCTGCGGCTGCGCGACGCCGGCTACGAGATCGCCTACTTCCCGCACGCGACGCTCGTCCACTACGAGAACGCGACGACGAGCGGGGTGCCCGAGCGACGGATCTATCAGATGGAGCGCAGCCGGGCGATCTACACCCGCAAGCACCACGGCGCCGCGGGGGAGTACGCGGTGCGGGGGATGACCGCGGCCGCGTTCGCCACCCGGGCTGCCGTCGCCAAGGCGCTGCTGAGCGTCCCCGGCGGGAGCCGCGTCAAGCAGCTCGATCCGTCCGCGCCGGCACAGTTCATGACGCACGTGAAGGCGGCGGTCGACCCCGATGCCAAGCCGGGCATCGAGGATGCGGCGGCCGACTTCAACGAGCGCGTCAGCGCAGGCTGATCGGCGCCGCGCCCTCCGCCGCCGGCGCGTCCAGCAGCACCCGGCGGATGTGCAGCGTGTTCGCGTCGACCTCGATCATCCGCAGCCGGTGGCCGGCTAGCGCGATCACCAGACGGTTGCCGGGGAGGGCGACGAGGCCGACCGGGTTCCCACGTGACTCGGTGAGGCGGCGGACAACATGCAGCCGCGAGCCGTCGGGCCGGAGCTGCGCCACGTCGCGACCGCCGATCGCGACGACGGTGGTCGGGGTGAGCCACGAGAGCGCGCGCACGGGAGGTGGAAGGCCTCGGATGGGCATCGTCGCAAGCGATTGACAACCAACCGCTCCACGCGCCGTAACCACCGCGACGCTGTCGTTGCCGGCGGCGACCAGCGTATTCCCCGCCGGTGCGTACGCCAGCTGTATGGCCGGACGCAGGCAGCCGCGCGGCAAGACGGTCGACCGAGCATGGATCAGGTCGCGCACCACCACGTGCCCGTTTGACGACACGTAGGCCAGCTCGCCGTTATCCCACCTCCACGTCGGCCGTGCGGGCGAGACCGACGGGTCGATCAGCCGGTCGTTGTCGCCGTCGCCCTCGATCAGATGCAGCCGGTAGTGCGTGCCCTTCTTGACCACGTACGCGATCTCGATCGGGTTTGGCGCCCACGAGATCGCCACCACCTGCCCCTCCGTGCGTCGCAGGACGCGCTCGCCGCTGCCGTTCGTATGCACCGCGACCAGATCGCGTCCCCGGCCGACGGCGATGTTCAGCGCGTTCGGCGACAGCTCGACCGCTGTCGCCTTGGCACCGTTGATGCTGACCGCGTGCGCGGTCGCCCACATCCGCCCGCCGGCAAGCACGGCGACGCCCGACGCGCCGTCAGGCACCTGCAGCCGTTTCGGCCCAGGCTTGAACGGATGCTTCGGGGTGTAGGTGTCGATGCCGACCGCCTGCCGGGCTTCCGGGCTGGCATACAGCGTGACCGCCGAGGCCAGGAGGATCGCCATCCCCAGCGCCAGCACCAGCGGCACCCGCCCGCGCCGGCGGTGTGCGGGCGGCGGTGGCAGCGCGTCCAGCGCCGCCTGCCGCGCCGCCTCGGGCGGCGTTGCCCGGGGCGCGCTCAGGGCGCGCTCGAGCTGCTGCTCAAGCTCGTTCGGCATCTGCCTCCTCCCGGATCGCGCGCAGCTCCTCGAGCGCCCGCGCCAAGCGTGAGTTGACGGTGCCGGTGGGCAGCTCCAGCAGTTCGGCGATCTCCGTCGGCGAGTAGCCCAGCCCGTAGCGCAGCACCACGACCGTCCGTCGCTGTAGCCCCAGCGTGGCGACAGCATCCAGCAGCTCCCGGTCCTCGGCGTCCAGGTCGCGCCATGGCGACTCCGGCTCGGCCACCTGGTCGAGCCCGACCAGCCGCCGCTCGCGGCGCATCAGGTCGAGCGCCCGGTTGACCACGATCCGGTGCAGCCAGGCGCCAAACGGCCGCGACTCGTCGAACCGCGACAGCGCCGCGAACGCCCGCTCGAACGCGTCCTGAGCCACGTCATCGGCCATCTCCCGGCGCCCGGTGAGAACGAGCGCGGCGCGCCACGCCCCCGGCCAGTAGCGGCCGAACAGCTCACCTGCGGCGTCGCGCGACCCGTTCCGGGCCTTGCGCACGAGCGTCGCGTCGGATGCGCGCCGCACCATCAGCACGAGGGTACTACGGTCAGGGCGGCCCTACGCGTCCCCGCAGTCGGTGACGCCGTCCAGCAGCCAGCCGCCGTGGCCGTCGTCGAAGTACCGCACGACGCCGGTCACCGCGCCGTCGTGCACCAGGCGGTACTCGATCGGCTGCTGTCGCGGATACCCCGCGAGCTCCACGACGTCGTCCGGCTCGACCGAGCGGAACGCCTTGCGTGCGTCGGCCGGCAGCTCGCCGAGCGGCCGCCCGCGCGCGTTCTCGCCATAGTCGATCGCGCTTCCCGAGCAAACGCCGCCGATGGTGCGGTCGTCGACCCAGATCCGGTCGGGATCGCTGACGCCGAGCGTCACCCATCCGCGATGGGCCGGCGGATCGGCGTTCCAGTCCGCGTCGGTCATGCAGCCCATCCGCACCGCGCCCGGCGGAGTCGTCAGCACGATCTGCTCGCCCGGCTTCCAGCCGCCCGCGGTGTCCGTCGAGAGCGTCGCGGCATCGCCGCCTTGCTGGCGAAGCTCGACATGAATGCCGTCGGGCTGCGGTTGCACTGCCGGCGTCAGCAGCTTCGTGCCGTTCGCCGTGCACGCGACCACGGCGACGTTGGGCAGCACTACCGGTGCCGGGCCGGAGGCCGGCGGCACCGACCGCGTCTCGCCGCATGCGGCGACGGCAAGCGTGATCGCGACGACCGGAAGCAGCATTCTCATGCCCGTTGGGACGGCGCTGCGGCCGTCGCGGTTCCCCGCTACGCGTCGACGACCAGCAGCGTCTCCAGCGTCGGGTCGCTGCAGTACGCCATCCGGCTGCCGGCCGCGGCCTCGGCGCGCAGCGCGCCCAGGATCTCCTGGCTGATCAGCTCGCCGGGCGCGAGCGCCGGGATGCCCGGCGGGTAGGGCGCAGCGGTCTCGGCCGCGATCCGGCCCACCGCCTCGCGCCAGGCGACGCGGCGGCGCGGCGCGAAGTAGGCGTCGCGGGGGCTCATCACCACCTCGGCGACCAGCGACCAGACCGTCGACGAGGCCGGAGGCCGCGGCTCGCCGCGCCGCGCGGCCACCGAGTCGGCGACGCCGTCGGCCAGCCGGCCGACCGTCTCCGCGGTGTCCGCCAGGGTGACGATCGGGACGAGCGTGTCGCGGTCGGCCATCTCCAGGCGGATCCCGCGGCCGAACAGGTCGCGCTCCACCTCGAAGCCGTCGGCGCCGGTGCCGGCCAGCGCCAGCACCAGCTTCGTCGGATCGTCCGCATCGACCACGGTCAGCCCCTCCACCTGCGACAGCCGCCGGCTGGCGTCCGCGACGATCTCGATCGTCCGCCCCAGCAGCTCGGGCCCGCGCTCCTCGACCAATGCGCGCGCCCGATCGGACGACGCCATGATGGCCGCGCTCGGGCTGGTCGTGTGCAACAGCTCGAAGCACTCGTCGAGCCGTGCCAGGTCGATGCGCTCGCCGCGGGCCAGAACGATCGAGCCCTGGGTGAAGGCGGTCAGGTTCTTGTGCGTCGACGTCACCATGCCGTCCGCGCCGCGGGCGATCGCATGCTTCGGGAGGGCGGGGTGGAAGCCCAGATGCGCGCCCCACGCCTGGTCGACCATCAGCGGCACGCCCGCGGCATGGGTGACCTCGGCGATCGCCTCGATGTCCGAGAGTCGGCCGATGTAGCTGGGCTCGACCAGGAACACCGCGCGGGCGTCGGGCGCTTCGGCAAGCGCCAGCTCGACGGCCGCGGCGGGAACGCCCAACGAAAGCCCGGTGGTGGCGTCGACCTGCGGCCTCACCCAGACCGGCTCGAGGCCGGCCAGCACGAGGCCGGCGTGGAGCGACTTGTGCAGTGTGCGGGCAACGATCACCCTATCGCCTGGACGGGCAACGGCCAGCGCGAACGCCTGGTTGCCGTGGGTTGAACCGCTGACCGAGAAGCGGCACATGTCCGCGCCCCAGAGCCCCGCGGCCAGGCGCTCGGCCCTGCCCAGCACGTCACCCGTCATGCGCGAGTCGTCGGCGCCCGAGACGAGCGGCAGATCGAGTTGCAGCAGCGCGTCGGCGAGCTCGGGCGACCGCTTGTGCCCGGGCACGGTGAAGGTGGTCCCCGGGTCGGCCAGGAACCGGTCGACGGCGTCTGCGAGCGGACTCTCCGGCATTCGGCCGGAGGAGTCTACGCCGCGGTCAGTCGATCGCCTCCTGGGAACGGAGCATCCACAGCTGCTTCTCGAGCATCTGCACGGCGGCGATCATCAGATCCTCGCTCGCCGGGTCGAGTTCACCGAGCTTGCCCTGGGCATCGCGGCCGCGGTCGATCGCACCCGCCAGCCCCTCGCTCAGCAGCTCGATCGCGCGCTCGTCGGCGATCGCGCCCTGCGGCAGCGGATCGAGCGTGGTGTGCTCGGCCACGTGGCCGGACTGGCCGTCGACGAAGACACCGATCTGCACGGATCGCTCGGCGATGATGTCGGACTGCTCGCGCAGTTCGTCGGTGATCTCGTCGAGGTGCAGGTGCAGCGCCCGGAACCGCGGGCCGACGAGGTTCCAGTGGGCCTGCTTGGCCATCAGCGAGAGGTCGACCAGGTCGATCAGCGAGCGCTCGAGCAGGGCGCCGATCTCGCGGCGCTCCGAACTGCCGAGCGTGGGGTGGGCGTGGGTCGACGCGAACTGCTCTGTGGCGGTGCGGCTGGCCATGAGTGCCTAGCCCTCCTTGTCGTCGGGATCCGGGCGGGAGGGCGCCGGAGGCATCACGGAGCCGTTCCCCGCGGGCGGGTCGCTCGCCGGGAAGCTCTCCTCGATCGCCTCGTCCAGCTGCTTGTCGTCGTGCCCGTCGCCGGGCCGGCGTGGATCGTCGCCGCCCATCGCTGCACCTTAGCGCCGCCGGGAGTGGCAATCGCAGCCCGCTCCATACAGTATGAGAGCGATGGCCCGATCCGTCCCACACGCTCGGCTGCTGCTCGGCATCGCACTTGTCGCCGTGCTGGCGTTCACCTGTGCGCTCTCGTCGTCGAGCGCGGCGCAGCGCCCGCAGGGCCGCGTGCTGGCGACGTGGCTGCCCTACTGGGACGGCACGCACGGCCTGGACACGGTGCTCGCTCACTCCGGGTCATTCCGGTACGTCAGCCCGTTCTCCTACCAGACGACATCGCTGACCACCTTCAGCGCGGGCGGCGGCATCCTCGATCCCACCCAGCGTGCGGCGCTCCGCGCGCAGGGGGTCGCCGTGGTGCCCAGCGTCACCGCAGGCTGGGGGCCGGCCGACGCCTCGCTGGTCTTCAACACGCCGGCGAAGCGTCAGGCGCACGTGGCGGCGATCGTCAAGCTGGTCACCGACAACGGCTTCGACGGCATCGACATCGACTACGAGAAGATGGCGTACACCACCAACCCCGTCGTCGGCCAGCGGCTGCGCACCGGCTTCACCGCGTTCGCCACCGAGCTGTGCGGGAAGCTGCGGGCAATGCACAAGCGCTGCACGATCACCGTGATGGCCAAGACAGCCGACGGTCACACGACCTACGGCATCGACAAGTGGGTGTTCGACTACGCGGCGCTCGGCCGTGTCGCCAGCCGGGTGCGGCTGATGGTCTACGACCAGCACGGCCCGTGGGGAACACCGGGGCCGATCGCCGACATCTCGTGGACCGAGGACGTCGTCCGCTACGCCACGTCGGTGATCGCGCCGTCCAAGCTCGAGCTGGGCGTGCCGCTGTACGGCTACAACTGGTCGAAGAACGGCACGACGTCGGTGCAGTGGGATCAGGCGAGCGCTCTGCGCACCGCGCATAACGCCCCGCTGGTGTTTGACGCGGCGTCGCAGTCGCCCACCTTCACCTACCGCGCCGGGGGCGTCAAGCACACGGTCTGGTTCGAGAACGCGCGGTCGCTGGAGGCGAAGGTCGCCGTCGCGAACCGCTACCACGTGGGTACCATCGGGTTCTGGTACATCGGGCACCAGTCACCAAAGGTGTGGCCGGTGCTGCGCCGCTTCAACGGCTGACCCGGAGGTTCGCATGACCATCGCCGAACGCCGTGCGCGGTTCCGCGCGCTGCACGAGCACGACGGCATCTTCGTGATGCCGAATCCGTGGGACGTGGGATCGACCCGCCTGCTGACGAGCCTGGGGTTCGACGCGCTCGCCACCACCAGTGCCGGGCTGGCGTGGACGCTCGGCAGAAACGACCAGCACGTGACGCGGGACGAGCTCGTCGCCCACGTCGCCGAGCTGGCTGCAGCGACCCCGCTGCCGCTGTCCGTCGACAGCGAGCGCTGCTTTGCCGACGACCTCGAGGGCGTCGCCGAGACCGTCACGCTGCTGGCCGAGGCCGGCGCCAGCGGCTGCTCGATCGAGGACTACGACCCGGCCACCGACTCGATCGACGACGCCGCCCGCGCCGCCGAGCGCGTTGCCGCGGCGGCCGATGCGGCGCACCGCCTCGACGAGCCGATGGTGCTGACGGCGCGTGCCGAGAACCATCTGCACGGTGTCGACGATCTCGGTGACACGATCGCCCGGCTCTCGGCGTACCGGGATGCCGGCGCCGATGCGGTGTATGCCCCCGGCCTGCGCGACCCGTCGCAGATCGCCCGCCTGGTCGATGCGGTCGGCGTGCCGGTGAACGTGCTCGCGCTGCCCGGTGCGCCGTCGGTGCCGGAGCTGGAGTCGCTCGGCGTCCGCCGCGTGTCCACCGGCAGCCTGCTGGCGAGCGCGGCGTACGGCGCGCTGATCGCCGGCGCCCGTGAGCTGCACGGCGACGGCACGTCCACATACGCGGGCGGCGGACTGACGCCGGACGACCGGGCGGTCGCCTTCTCGTGGTGACGGTGGAACGGATCCGGGCCGAGGTCGGCTCGTGGCCGGGCGAGCAGGGCCAGGCACGGCATCGACGGCTGAGCCGTGTAACAACGGGGTCAGACCCCTTTGTTACACCAGGCCGTCAGACCATATGATGGCGACCTCATGCCCGAGGGTCGCTTCCAGCCCAACCGCCCCGACGAGAACGGCTACACCGGCGTCGGCCTGACGTTCGGCCGGGTGCCGCTCGTGCTGGAGCCCGCGGGGCTGGCCGGCGCCGACATCGCGATCGTCGGCGCACCGTTCGACGAGGGCGTGTCCTACCGGCCGGGCACGCGGTTCGGACCGCGGGCGATCCGCTCCGGCGAGGACGTCGGCCTCCCCGTCGACCGTCCGAACATGGAGCTCGGCATCGACCCCTACAAGGAGCTCGATATCGTCGACTACGGCGACGTCGAGGTGCGGTCGTCGAACCTCGCGCACAACCACGCCGGCCTGCAGGCGCGGGTCGGCGAGATCCTGTCGGCTGGCGCCGTGGCCATCGTGCTGGGCGGCGACCACTCGCTGTCCACCCCCGTCTTGGCGGCGCTGTCCGCGCAGTTCGGCACCGACGGCTTCTCGGTGATCCACTTCGACACGCACGCGGACACGGGCCTCGAGCTCGAGGAGTCGCCACACGGCGTGCCGTTCTCGCGCGCGGTGATCGACGGGCACCTGGACGGCCACAACATCGTGCAGATCGGCCTGCGCGGCGCCTGGCCGTTCCCGGAGGAGTTCGACTGGATGCGCGAGCAGGGCTTCCGCTGGCACACGCTCGGCGAGATCACGGAGCGTGGCATCGGGCCGGTCGTGCGGGATGCGATCGAGTACGCGCAGACGCGGGCGCCGCGCACCTACCTGACCGTGGACATCGACGTGCTCGACCCGGCCTTCGCGCCCGGAACGGGCACCGCCGAGCCGGGCGGGCTGATGACCCGGGAGCTGCTGTGGGCTGTGCGGACGATCGCCTCGTCGGTCGACATCTGCGCGATGGACATCGTCGAGGTCTCGCCGCCGTTCGACCCGGCAGGCATCACCGCCATGGCGGGGCACCGCGTCGTCCTGGAGACGCTAGGCGGCATCGCGCTGCGCAAGACCGGCCGTGAGGCGCGGCCGGAGCGCGCGTAATCGGAGTCAGCTTGGGCGCTGGAGAACGGCGGTCGCCACGCGGATCCCGATTTGACGCCCAGCAGGCGCGAGGCGCGCACGCCGAGTGCGAGTGCCAGTAGGAGCCCGACCGCGACCCACACCGCCGCCAGGAGCAGCGGGGCACGCCATCCGGATGCGACGTCCGCTAGGGCGCTGACCGCGGCCACCTTCGCGAGCGCGAACGCGGCAAGGAATGCCAGGCCGACCAGCAGCGTGGCGGCCAGGTCTCGGGCTTCGGTTCGTCGGGCTGCTCGTGCACCTCGTCTGCCATCGTTCTCACGTCCTTCGTTGACATGCCGGCGCGGCCGGACATATGCTTCCCGTTCGCTTTCTACCGGAGGAGTCAGGCATTGGGTGACCATGTCGACCCGCCCACCGGATCAGGAACGGCCGGGATCGGCCAGATGCCTCGCGTCGGCTCGGAGTTCGCGGGCTATCGGATCCAGGGCCTGCTTGGTCGCGGCGGAATGAGTGTCGTCTACCGTGCGGACAACCCGCGCCTCGGAAACGAGGTCGCTCTGAAGGTGCTGAGCGCCGAGCTCTCCGAAAACGATGCGTTCCGCGAGCGGTTCGTCCGGGAGTCGCGGCTGGCCGCATCGATCAACCACCCAAACATCATCCCCATCTACGACGCTGGCGAGTACGACGGCCTGCTGTACATTGCGATGCGCTTCGTCGAGGGGTCCGATCTGAAGCATCTGATCCGCGAAGAGGGGCCACTCTCGCTTCACCGCACGGCGGATCTGATGGGACAGGTCGCCCGCGGGCTGGATGTTGCGCACCAGCGCGGCCTCGTCCACCGTGACATCAAGCCCGCGAACATCCTGACAGAGCGGGCCGGCATGGCCGGCGGTGAGGCGGTCGACCATGCGTATCTCGCCGACTTCGGGCTGATGAAGCACATGATCTCCCGGTCGGGACTGACCGACACCGGCCAGTTCCTGGGGACGGTCGACTACGTCGCGCCGGAGCAGATCGAGGCGCGTGTCCCCGACCATCGCGCCGACATCTACTCGCTCGGCTGCGTCGTCTACGAGTGCCTGACGGGCGCCGTCCCGTATCCGCGCGACACCGATGTCGCGGTGATCTTTGCGCACGTCCAGGATCCGCTGCCGAGACCGACCGATGTCCGCCCCGATCTGCCGCCGGCAGTCGACGAGATTACCTCTCGTGCCATGGCGAAGCAGCCCGAACAGCGCTACCAGTCGGTGCTCGATTTGGCGTCGGCTCTGGCCCAGGCATCGGCGAGCTCCCTGCACTCCGAGGCGCGGTCGGACGCTCGGCCGGCTGCTCTGGCCGCGCCCGCAGCGGCTCCGCCCCCGGCGCGGGCCGAGCCGGAGCGCGAGGGACCTCCCCCCGCAGGCGGCTCGCCGCGGCGCAACGGCCGGTCGTGGCTGGTCCCCGGGCTGCTCGCCGCACTCGTTGTCGCGCTCGGCGTGATCGGCTACCAACTGGCCAGCGGCGACGACGGCAGCAGCCCCGCCGCGACGCCCACGAGCTCGCCCCAGAGCACGCCGACGAGCGGCGGCGGCTCCGCCAAGGAGGTCGGGCTCGAGCAGGTGATCCCGGCTCCGTTGTGGAGCAGCTGCACGCCGGTGTCTCCGATCCTGAATGCGACCGAGACCGTGTCGTGTACGCGTGGCTCCGACGTCCACTTCGAGGTCTCCCGGTTCTCTGATACGGCAAAGTCGCGCGCCGCCTACCAGGCCTACCTGAACAGCCGCGGCGTAACCCAGGCACAGAGCAGCTGTCCACCGGTGTGGCGGCATCCGGCCGCCGTGGCCGGCGGCACGCCGTCTCCGGGCGGCCACCGAACCTGCTTCCTCGACGCCAACGATGATTCCTGGATCGTCTGGACGCACGAGGCCGCGAACATGCCCGGGCATCCACCGCAGCCGGATCACCGCGACGTGCTGGTGATCGCTAGCCAGCACTCGCAGCTCCCGAACAAGCTGGAGCTCTTCTTCAACGTGTGGAGCGGGACGACGAAGAACGTTTCCGGTGCGATCGGCAAGTTGCGCGGAACCTGAGTCAGTTCGTCGGCGCGAACCGCTGTGCGGTGCGCAGCATCTGCGCGAACATCGCAGCGGACGTCGGCCGCCGGCCGGGGTCCTCGGCGCGCGCCTGCTGGATCGACCACATGACGTCGGGCGCGACCGCGCCCGTGTCGCCGCCAGCGGCGGCTTCCACGTAGCTCAGCGTCAGCGAACCCAGTGCGTACACGTCGCTTGCCACCGTCGGCTCGCCACCCCCGGCCAGTTCCGGCGGGCAATCCGCATCCCCCTGCGCGGGGATCGCGATGGGGATCAGCGCCGCGCGCCCGTCCACGTCGAACACCATCGAGGCCGCGCCAGGACCGCCATGCACCAGGCCCTCTCGGTGCAGCGATTCGAGGCCCGCCGCGATCTGCGCGACCGCTCGCACCACGGCGGGGAGGTCGGCTTCCGCCTCGCCGGCGGCGATTCGGTCCGCCAGCGTGCCGCCCGGTGGGAGCGGATGTGCGAGGTAGCGCCAGCCATCGGCCTCGTCCACGTCGATCTCCGAGATCAGGTGTGGGTCGTCAACTCGGGCGGCCGCGCGCGCCCGCTCGCGGAAGCGCTGCCAGCCGCGGTCGTCGCCTCCACCGGTGCGCCCGATCAGGTGGACGATGACCATCCCGCCATCGTCCCTGATCGCGCGCATCGCGTCACCCGCCTCGCCCGGCGACCGCTCCATCGCGTAGCGTCCGATCCTGGTCGGCACGCGCACCGGCGCCTCGGGCTCGGCCGCCGAGACCGGCTCGGCGACCACCCTTGGGTGCGCGGCACCAGAGCCGTCGATCTTGTCGCGCAGGCGTTCGCTGGCACTGCGATCGTCGAGCTCCTCGGCCACCCGCAGCGTCCGTTCCCACAGCCTGGTCGCCTCCGCCAGCTGGCCCAGCCCGGCTGCCCGGTCACCCGCCCGCTCCAGGTCGGCGAGTGCGCGCCGGCGGTTGCCGCTCTGCGCATGGTAGTGAGCGAGCACCTCCATCCGGTCGTCCAGCGAGTCGGCGTACACCTCCTCGAACGCTTCGGCGACTCGTGCGAACAGCGCCGCGCGACGTTCGGGCGTCGGTGTCGCCCGGGCCGCCTGCTGCAGCAGCACGTGCCGGAAGCTGTACTCGAGCTCGGGGTAGCGGCGCTGTTCGCGGACGACGCCTGAACGCAGTAGCCCGGGGAGGCCAGCGTCGAATAGCTCCCGGCCCGCGACCCGCGTGAGCAGCATCGCCGAGAAGTGCCGGCCGATGATCGCCGCCAGCTGGCCGAGCGCCCGCGCCTCGTGGCCGAGGCGGTCGATCCGCGCCACAAGCAGCGCCTCCAGCGTCGGTGGCATCGGCAGGGTGCCCGCGGTTATCGTCAGGGTACGCGGCCGCAGCTCCTCCGACCCGAGGCCCCGCGCCATCTCTTCCAGGTACAGCGGATTGCCTTCGGCCCGGGTGACAAGCTCGCGGCGGGAGTGGAGGTCGAGCGATCCCGGGAGGATCAGATCCAGCAGCCGGCTCGCGGCG
The DNA here is from genome assembly GCA_963809205.1 of uncultured Actinomycetes bacterium. Lineage (GTDB taxonomy): Bacteria > Actinomycetota > Thermoleophilia > Gaiellales > JAICJC01 > DATLLN01. The sequence goes on from CAWEIS010000004.1 coordinate 399,871, forward strand.
TCCTCGCTGATCGGCTGCACCGTCAGCTCTTCGCAGCGGTGGGCGAAGTGCGTCATGGCGTGGGCGCGGAAGCGCGCTGCGGCGCTGTCCGTCTCCGGGCGGGCGCTGACGACGATCATCACCGGCGCGCGGTCGGTCAGCTCGAGGATCTCCTCCAGCAGGTGGCTGCTCGCGGCGTCGCCGTCGTGCAAGTCCTCGATCGCGACGACCACCGGCCGCTCGACCGCCAGCCGGTCGAGCCATCCGCAGTAGGCGGCGCGGATGCCGGCGGCGAGCTCGTCGGGGGCGAGACCGTTGAGCTGCTCTCGCTCGGCGGGTTCGAGCTCGACGGCCAGCAGGTGCGCGATGAAAGGCAGGCCCCCAGCCGGCTCGTCGCCGTAGAGCGACGTGAGCCGCGCCCGCAGCCGGGTGCGCACGACGATCTCCCGCTCAGCCGGCTCGACGCCTAGCCACCCCCGGATCATCTCGACGAACGGCCAGTACATCGCGGCCGAGCCGTAGGACCGGCAGTCGCCCTCGAGCCAGGTGATGTCCGCGCCGACCTTGGCGTGGAGCTCGGCGACCAAGCGCGACTTCCCGACTCCCGCCTCGCCGAGCACCAACAGCGACTGGCCGCGGCCGGCGCGGAGATCGTCCGCCGCCCGTTCGAGCGTCGCGGCCTCGGCCTCCCTGCCGACCAGCGGCGTCAGCATCTGGTCGCGCTCCGACGTCTTGCGCCGGATCAGCCTCCATGCCGGCACCGGCGCCTGGCGGCCCTTCAGCGACAGCGCTCCCACGGGCTCCAGCGAGAACCGCGGCATCAGCCGGCGCGCCGTGCCCTCGCCGACCAGGATCGTCCCTGGGTCGGCCGCCGCCTGGATCCGCGCGGCGACGTTGGTCATATCGCCCAGCACCACCGATCGCGGCTGCGCCGCCCCGACGGCGCCGACGGCGGCGAGGCCGCTGTTGATCCCGACGCGGACGTTGAACTCGTCGATGCCCCATGCCTGGCGGATGTCATCGGCGTATGCGGTGACTGTTGCCAGCACGGCAAGCGCCGCTTCGGCGGCCCGGTCGGGGTCGTCCTCGTGCGCCGACGGCACGCCGAAGCAGGCGCAGATGCCGTCTCCCATGTACGACTCGACCACACCGCCGTGCTCCTCGACCGCCCGGCTCATGCGAGTGATGCATTCGCCGACGAGCGCCTTCACCTCGTCGGGTCGCAGCCGCTCGCCCAGCCCGGTGGAACCGACGATGTCGGCGAAAAGTGCGGTCACCGGCCGCAGCTCGTCTCCGCCGGAAGCCGAGACGGTCCGGCGGTCGAGCTCTGCACCGCACGACCCGCACACGGTCACGTCTGGCGGCGCCTCGCTTCCACACGACGGGCAGATCTCCAACAGGCCTCCCGTGGCTCGTCTGGAGACGGTATGCGTCGGTGACGGGTCCGTCAACAGCGTCCGTAACGTTGCCGGAACGCCGCATCTGACAAGCTGGACACCAGCATGTCGTCTCGACGCCTCGCCTGGTCCGTCTTCGCCCTGATCTGCGTGTTCTACGTCGCGGGACTGATTGCCACCGTGCCAACGGGGGACGACTCGGCGAACACGGACTGGGGGATCAGCGGCACCGTGTCCGGTGTCGCGTTCGTGCTGTCGACGTTCCTGTTTGCCCTGGTGGGCGTGCTGGTCGCCGTGAGGAAGCCCGGCAACGCGGTGGGCTGGATCCTGCTCGCGATCGGGGCGACCTGGGGGCTGGATCTCGTGTGTTCGAGCTACGCCACCTACGGGCTCGATCTGCATCGCGGCTCGCACGACCTGGCGGCCGTCGCGGCCGTGGTCGACAGCATGCTGTGGGTACCGGCGATCGGGCTGACCGGTGTCTTTCTGCTGCTGCTGTTCCCCGACGGACATCTGCTGACGCAGCGCTGGCGGTGGCTGGCCTGGCCAAGCGCCGTCGGCCTGACGATCGGGTCGCTGGCGATCCTGTTCGACCCCGGCCTGATGACCGACACCACCTTCCCGAACATCGTGAACCCGCTGGGCATCGAGAGGCTCGACACGGTGATCGGCTTCGCCCGGCCGGCGCTGATCGTGCTGCCGTTCGCCATCGCCGGGGCGGCGGTCAGCCTCGTCCTCCGCTTCCGCCGCTCCCGTGGCACCGAGCGGCTGCAGATGAAGTGGCTGGCCGCGGCCGCCGCGGCGGTGGCGGGCATCTACGCGGTCGTGATGGTGCTCGCGGTGATCCTGCCGAGCGGCGCTGCGACGCCCCAATGGCTGCGGGTGCTGCAGACCGTCGCGCTGATCAGCTTCGGCCTGATCCCGGTGTCGATCGGCTTCGCCGTCTTCCAGTACCGGCTCTACGACATCGACCTGATCATCCGGCGGACGCTGACCTACTCCTGCGTGGCGGCGATCCTGATCGGGATCTACCTGGCCGGCGTGGTCGGGCTGAGCTCGGTGCTGCGGGCGGCGACCGGCAGGTCGGACGCGCTGGCGGTGACGCTGTCGACGCTGCTCGTCGTGCTCGTCTCGCGACCCATCCTGTCGCGGGTCAAGTCGACGATCGACCGCCGGTTCGCCCGCCTGGCGTACGACCCGGCGCGCACGCTCGACGAGTTCAGCGACCAGGTGCGGCGCAAAGTCGACCTCGACGTGCTGGGCACCGAGCTGGTCGGCACGGTGTCGGCCACCGTCCGGCCGGCGCACGTCACGCTGTGGCTCCGGCAGCCGGCCGACCGCGGCTGAGCGCTACTTGCCGACGCCCGCGGTGATCGCGCGGACGAGGTGGCGCTGGAAGATCAGGTAGACGCCGATCACCGGCAGCGTCGCGATGCAGAGGCCGGCCATCAGCGCCGTCGGATCCTGGTCGAACCGGCCCTGCAGCTGCTGGACGGCGACGGTCAGCGGCTTGGTGCTGGTCGACGTCAGGATGAACAGCGCGAACATGAACTCGTTCCACGCCCACAGGAAGTTGAAGATCGCGAGCGTCGCCAGCGCCGGACGCGCCAGCGGCACCATCACCAGGGCGAAGGTCTGCGGCACGGAGGCGCCGTCGATCCGGGCCGCCTCCAGCAGCTCGTCGGGCAGCGACCGGAAGTAGGCCGTCATCAGATAGACGTTGAACGGCAGGTTGACCGCCGTGTACACGAGCACGATGCCGAGCTTCGAATCGAGCAGGTTCGTATGGATCAGCGGGCATGCTGGCGAGCTCGATGTACACAGGCACCAGCAGCACCAGCGGCGGCACGACGATCCAGAACAGCAGGAACAGGAAGATGAACTGCCGCGGCCACCAGGAGATCTTCGAGCACGCGTACGCCGCCATCGTTGCCACCGCGACCGACAGCACCACGGTGCCCACCGAGATCTCGATCGAGTTCACGAACGACGATCCGATGCTGGCGCCGTCCCACGCCCGCCGGAACGCACCCAGGCTGGCCGTCGTGGGCAGGCCGATCTGCGAGTTCGCCCAGTCGAGGTTCGTGCGAAACGCGTTCGACGCCATCACGTAGAGCGGGAAGAACGCCGACGCGCTGAGCAGCAGCATGCCGATGATCAGCGGCCACCGCTGCGCCGCGGGGCAGCCGCATCAGCCGTCCGGTCGTGCCCCGCTCGTTCATCCCATCCTCCGGGTCAGCACGCGGATCTGGACGAGCCCGAGCAGGGTGGTGATGGCCAGCAGCAGCGTCGCCATGGCGCACGCGTAGCCCGCGTTGCCGTTGGTGAACCACTGGTAGTAGATCTGGAACTCGGCGACGTTCGTATCGAAGCCGGGGCCGCCGTTGGTGATCACGTAGATGTACGTGAACATGTAGGCGAACGCCGTGACCGTGGAGGTGACGAGCACCAGCTCCATCACCCGCCGCAGGTTGGGCGCGACCACCGAGATCAGGATCCGCCACGGGTTCGCGCCGTCCATCCTGGCCGCCTCCTCGAGCGCCGGGTCGAGCGCCGACATGCCGGCCAGGTAGATCAGCACGTTGTAGCCGAAGTTCGCCCAGACGACGACGAACAGGATCAGCGGGATCGACGTGTGCGAGCTGGACAGCCAGTCGTGCTGCAGGGAGTCGAGGCCGACAGAGCCCAGCAGCGAGTTGAGCGCGCCGCTCACCTGGAACGTGCTGTAGGCGACGATGCCGACCACGACCGTGGCGATCGTTGCCGGGATGAAGAACGTCGCCCGGAAGAACGACCAGCCGGTGATCCGCACGTGGATCAGGTAGGCCAGCAGCAGCGGCAGCGTCATCTGGATCGGCACCGACAACGCGAACAGGAAGTTGTTCTTGAGCGCCTGCCGGAAGACCTTGTCGTCCAGCAGGACGCGGTAGTTGTGGATGCCCACCCACTCGGCCGGGCTGAGCCCGTTCCAGCGGGTGAATCCGTAGTAGACGACCGTGCCCACCGGGTAGGCGACGAACAGCGAGATCAGCACCACCGCCGGGAGCGCGAAGATCACGCCCCACAGCCACTCGGTGCGGCCGAGCCGGTGCAGCACCGAGCGCCGGGGGATCCCGGCGCTCGGTGTGTCACCGTCAGGGATTGAGCTGCTGACGCTCGTCGTCAACGTTCTGCATGGCGTCCTGGGGCGACGTGGTGCCCGCGAACGCGGCCTGCAACTGCTTGTAGTAGAAGAGCGCCAGGTTGACCGGGATCACGCTGTCGAGCAGCGGGATGCCCGCGTCGGAACCGAGCCCGGCGAAGAACTTGACGTTGGGGTCGGTGATGCCATCCAGCGCCTGCTTGTTCGCCGGCGGCGAGCCCACCATGGATGCCAGGTCGGCGCCCGCCTGCTGGTCGCTCGCGATCTTGACGTATGCGAACGCGAGGTCGGGGTTCTTGGCCTTGGCCGGGATCACCCAGTTGTGGAACGAGTTGCCGGCGGCCTTGGCAGCCAGCGGCCCGTCGCTGAACGTCGGCAGCCTGGTCACGCCCAGGTCCTTGCCGAGGGCCTTCTCGAAGTCCGCGATGATGAACGGGTACATCTGCACCATCGCGGCCTTCTTGGAGGTGAAGTAGCTGTTCGCGCTCGCGTTCTCGCGGGTGCTGGCGTCGGAGTTGACGCAGTCGTGCTTCTTCAGCTCCGTCAGCTGCTCCAGCGGCTGCACCAGCTTGGGATCGGCTGTACTTGAGGCTGCCGTCGTTGACCTTCGCGACGTCGCCGGTGTCGAAGTACGAGGCGTATGCCCACGTCACCCAGTTGTCCGTCGAGTAGCCGTCACGGTCGCCGTAGGCGATCGGGATGACGCCGTGACGCCTTCAGCTTGTCGCACGCGGCGAGCAGCTCGTCGAACGTCGTGGGCGGCGTCGAGACGCCCGGCCTGCGTGAGCATCGACTTGTTGTAGAACAGCCCGTAGGAGCCGAAGTCGATCGGCACGCCGTAGATCTTGCCCGTTGCCGTCCTGGCAGTCGAGGTCGGCGCAGGACAGATCCCAGTTCGAGATCGAGTCGTACATCCCCGAGTTCGCGTCCACGTACTTGTTCAGCTCGAGCAGCGAGGGGATGTAGGGCGTCGTGTAGCCGCCCGAGTAGATCAGCATCACGTCGGGCACCTGCCCGGAGGTGAAGGCCGCCTGCAGCTTGGCCGAGAACTGGTCGTTGTTCGCCGGCAGCAGGGTGATGTTGACCTTGGAGCCGGGGTACGCATCCTCGAACCGCTTGTCCTGGGCGTCGATCCAGTTGCGGTACGCCGTGCCCGGCGTCGCGGTGGCGAACAGTCCCGCCAGCCAGACGTCGATCGTGCCGGAGGCAGGCTTGGTGTTCACCGAGCCGCCGCCGGAGCTGCTGTCGCCGCTGCTCGAGCTCGAGCCTCCGCAGCCCGCGAGCGCGGCCACGGCAACCGTTGCGGCAACGAGCGCGAGGACGCGCCGCCAGCCGGTGAACGAAGAACTGCGCATAGATCACCTACCGATCCGGGGTCAAACGATTGAGCGAGTGTTTCACGGATTGCCCTCGCGGTGCAACCCCGTCGGGTATGCCCAGATACGACCCGGGATTGGCCACCAGCCGGGCCAGCTGGTCGGCCGCGATACACCGCCGTCACCTCGGGATCCAGCGCGAGCGCCGCATCCAGCGCCAGTCCCTCGGCCGCGGCCCGCGCGCTGGCCCGGGCGACGATCCGGTGCGCGCCCTCGTGTCCCCAGTGGCGGGCCATGTCCATCATCACGGCCTCGGCCATGATCGCGCCCCGCGTCAGGTCGACGTTGCTGCGCATCCGGGCCGTGTCCACCTCCAGCCCGTCGCAGGATCCAGCGCAGCTTCGAGGCCACGCTCGGAGGTCAGGATCAGCGCCTCCGGCAGGGCGACCCACTCGACCGCCCACAGGCCCATGTCCCGCTCGCCGGCGTGGGCCGGCGACAGCTGGAGCGCGCCCGCCGCGGCATACGCCAGCCGCGCCGACGCGATCAGGTACTCGCTGGTCATCGGGTTCCGCTTCTGGGGCATGGTCGACGAGCCGACGTGGCCGGGAGTCGCGGGCTCGCGCAGCTCGGCGACCTCGGTGGCCTGCATGCGCACGATCTCGGCGGCGATCCGCTCGCCCGCGGCGGCGACCTGGGCGAGCGCGTGGCCGACGTCGCGCACGCGGTCGCGTGCGGCGTGCCAGGCGACGCCGGGCACCGGCATGCCCAGGTGCTGCGCATACCGGGCGCGCACCGCGTCGGCCTGGTCGCCCAGGGCGGCGAGGCTGCCGGCGGCGCCGCCCAGCTGGCCGCACACCACCTCGGCGCCCAGCCGGTCGAGCCGAGCGCCGCTGCGGCCCAGCTCGTCTGCCCACGATGCGGCCTTCTGCCCGAAGGCGATGGGCACGGCGTGCTGTCCGTGCGTGCGCCCGGGCATCGGGTCGGCGGCGTGGCGCCGCGCCAGCTGCGCCGCGGCGACCGTGGCGCCGTTGACGTCGCCGCGGATCAGCGCGATCGCCGAACGGGCCTGGAGCATCGCGCCGGTGTCGATGATGTCCTGCGTCGTCGCGCCCCAGTGGACGTACGCGCCGTGCGCCTCGCACCGCTCCGACAGCTCGCGGATCAGCGGCACCAGCGGGTGCTGCGAATCGGCGATGCCCTGGCGCAGCCCGTCGACGTCGAACCGCGCGGCGATCGCCTCGGCGGCGATCCGCTCGGCCGCCTCCGGCGGGATCACGCCGACGTCGGCCTCCGCACGGGCGAGCGCGACCTCGGCGTCGAGCCAGCCCTGGATCAGCGCCCGCGAGTCGAGCGCCGCCCGAACCTCTGGCGTGCCGTACAGATCGCGGAGGAGCGCTGAGCCCAGCCCGACGTCCGAGCCGGTCACGGCACCACGCGCCCGTCCCTGTCGACGGAGCTGACGCTGGCCACGCCCGACTGCGGCCGCAGCACGATCCACGGCTCGGCCACCTCGCCGGGCTCGATCCGCCGCGCCTGGCCCTCCTGCTCGGCGACCGCCAGCCCCAGGCTGTGCGGGACGGTGGTCGGCTCGACGGCGATCATCTCCGCCTGCTCGCGCCAGATCCCGCCGCTCACGCGGTTCTCGTGCCACACCCAGCAGTGCCTGTACCACTCGGCGTCCCAGGCCATCGCCAGCGCCTGGCCGCGAGCCGCGTTGCGGATCACGGCCCAGCCCTCGGGCAGCTCCGCCACCACGAACAGGCGGCTGCGGCGGTCCGCGATCGGCCAGCGGTCGGCGCGCTCGGTGGTGCCGTCCAGCAGCAGCAGCTCGGGGTACCGGGGCGCGTCCTGGGGCGGGCGCAGGGGGCCGTCCTGCTCGCTCAGCTCGTACGCCGAACCCGGGAGGCAGCACCAGCTCCAAGTCCGGCTCGAGCAGCTCGAGCCCCGCCGACACGTGCTCCAGCGAGACCAGCGACGCACCCTGGGGCGAGCTGATCCGGCATCGAGACGCGCACCGCGCCGTCTTCCAGCGCGACCGTGCGCTCGACCTCCAGCCCGTGACCCTGCCAGGACATCGTCGCTCGGGTGGCGGTGGCGTCGACCACCGACCACGGGTCGTTCGACGCGCGCCCGTGGAAGCCGTGGTGCCCGGTGGCGTCGACGCAGCGGTTGCCGGCGTTGGGCAGCACCGTCTGCCAACCGCCGCGGTACGAGGCCGTCCACCGGTCCTCGTCCAGGTCGCCGCCCAGGATCGGCTCCGAGCCGAACGGCGGGCGGCCGAGCAGCTGGCGGCCGGTGGCGAGGTCGACCAGGTCGAGGATCTCGCCGCCGTGATGCGGATCGATCCGCACCAGCAGCTCGGGTGACGCGAGCGTGATCAGGCCAGGAACCCCCCGTCCACGGCCAGCGTCCAGCCGGTGGTGAAGGACGACGCGTCGGACGCCAGCCAGACGGCCGCCTCCGCCACCTCGTCGGTCGTGCCCATGCGCATCATCGGGTGCATCTTGACCAACATGTCGCGGTCGGCGTCATCGGTGACGATGTCGGTCAGCCCGCCGTCGATCACCCCCGGCGCCAGGCAGTTCGCGCGGATCCCCTGGGTGGCGTACTCGACGGCCATCGTCTTCGTCATCTGGTGCACGCCGGCCTTCGACGCGTTGTAGGCGACGTCCTCGGCCCACGCCTTGTGGCCGGCGACCGAGGTGATGTTGACGATCGAGCCGCCGCCTCCGGCCGACCATCAGCGGGATCGCGGCCCGGCAGGTGTAGTAGGTGCCGGAGAGGTTGATGGCGATCGTGGCGTCCCAGACGCCGAGCTCCATGTCGGCAGACGGCGCCCAGCCGGTGTCGATGGCGGCGCCGTTGACCACCACGTCCAGCCCGCCCATCCGCTCGTGCGCGGCCCCGACGGCCGCCTCGACCGCCGCGGAGTCGGCCACGTCGAGCTGCACCGCCTCGGTGCGTTCGAGCCCGGAGGCCACCGCCTCCACGCGCTCGAGCGTGCGGCCGGCCAGCACCTGCGCGGCGCCCTCGGCGGCGAAGGCGCGGGCGATGGCGGCGACCAGGCCGCCCCCGGCGCCCGTCAAGAAGACCCGCTTGCCGTCCAGCCGTCCCGAACTCATACGATTGACCATGCTATGGGACGGCTGATCCGCGTGTCAACCCGGGTCGCCGCAACGCGCCGCGCACCGTACACTGTGGAGCCATGACGGACTCCAGGGCCGCCCGGCCCCGCCGCGTGACCATGAAGGACGTCGCCGCAGCGGCGGGAGTCGACGCATCGCTGGTGTCGCGGCTGCTCAGTGGAGACGAGAGCCTGTCGGTGCGGCCGGAGACCGAGCAGCGGGTGATGGACGCCGTGCAGCGGCTCGGCTACCGCCGCAACCCGGCGGCCAGGGCGCTGAAGACCGCCCGGACGATGGCGCTGGGGCTGATCATCCCCGATCTCCGCAACGTGATCTACACGGAGATCGCCGTCGGCGCCGAAGAGCGGGCCGCCGCGGCCGGCTACGTGCTGCTGATCACCGGCGGCAGCGCCCATCTGCGGCAGGAGATCCTCGAGGACCGGGTCGACGGGATCCTCTACGGCGTCGCCACCGCAGACAGCGTGCCCACGCTGAACGCGCCCGGCTCGCCGCCGGCGATGCTGATCAACCGTCGCGGTGCCAGCCGAGGGATCGAGCGTGGTCGTCGACGACCAGGCCGGCGTCGCCATGGGCACGCGATACCTGATCTCGATCGGGCACACGCTGGATCGCCCACATCGCGGGGCCGCAGAACGTCGACACTGCGCAGCGCCGCCGCCGCGGCTACATCAATGCGATGGCCGAGGCCGGGCTGGACATCCCCGAGGGGTACATCGCCGAGTCCTCGTTCAACGAGGTGGGCGGCGCAACCGCGGCCGCCGGGCTGCTGCAGCTGACGCCCCGGCCCACCGCGCTGGTCGCCGCCAACGCCGTCGCCGCCGTGGGGGCGATGGCGGCGGTGCGCAGCCAGGGGCTGTCGGTGCCCGAGGACATCTCCGTGGTCGCGCTGCACGACATCCCGCAGGCCGCCTACCTGAACCCGCCGCTGACCACGGTGCGGATGCCGCTGGCCGAGCTGGGGAGCCGCTCGGTGGACATGATCCTGACGATGATCAACGGCGCCCAGGTCGGGCATGTGGTTGTGGCGACGCCGCCCGAGCTGATCGTCCGCGGGTCGGCCGCGCCGCCGAACTAGTCGAGGCGCCTCGCCGGTCTCCGGGTCGAAGAAGTACAGCGCGCCGGGGTACACCTCGAGCTCCAGCGTCTCGCCGACGCCGATCTGCACCCGCGGGTCGAGCCGGGCGACCACGTTGGCGGCCCGGGTCTCGTCCTGGGCCAGCTCCTCGTCCTCGACCGCGTCCTCGACGTCGTTGGCCAGCGCCGACTGGGTGTCGCTCAGCGCCGTGGCGCCCTCGACGGCGACGTAGGCCAGCGAGTCGGATCCGAGCGCCTCGCACAGCAGCACCGTGCCGCGTAGCCGGCGGTCGACCGCGGTGCCCGCCGCGCCAAGCCGCTCGGGCCGCACGCCCGCGACGACCCGCCCTCCGGCCCGTCCGGCAAGGCCTGGATGCTGGGCCGCCTCCTGCTCGTCGATCCGGATCCGGCGCTCGCCGACGGCCAGCTGAAAGCCGTCCGCCGTGCGCTCGACCGACGCCTGGAAGAGGTTCATGGCGGGCGAGCCGACGAAGCTGGCGACGAACAGGTTGGCAGGGTGGTCGTAGATGGTCTGCGGGTCGGCGACCTGCTGCAGCCGGCTCTTGCGCATCACCGCGACGCGGTCGCCGATCGTCATCGCCTCGACCTGGTCATGGGTGACGTACAGCGTGGTCACGCCGAACTGGCGCTGGATCGTCGAGATCTCGGCGCGCATCTGCACGCGCAGCTTCGCGTCCAGGTTGGAGAGCGGCTCGTCCATCAGGAACACGCTCGGCTCGCGGACGATCGCGCGGCCCATCGCCACGCGCTGGCGCTGGCCGCCCGACAGCTGGGGCGGCTTGCGCTGGAGGTGGCTCTCCAGCCCCAGCACCTTCGCCGTCGGCGCGCACCTTGGTGTCCCGCTCGGCCTTCGGCATCCGGGCCAGCCGCAGGGGGAACGCGATGTTGCCGTACACGGTCATGTGCGGGTAGAGCGCGTAGTTCTGGAACACCATCGCCACGTCCCGCTCGCCCGGGTCGAGCCGGTTCACCTCGCGGCCGCCGATGTGGATCGTGCCGCTGGAGATCTCCTCGAGGCCTGCGACCATCCGCAGCGCGGTGGTCTTGCCGCAGCCGGACGGGCCGACGATCACCAGCAGGTGGCCGTCGTCGATCCGCAGGTTGAGCTCGGTCACGGCCCGCGTGCCGTCGGCGTACACCTTCTCGACGTCCGTCATCAGCACCTCAGCCATGCGCGTCCTCCTTCACCGGTCGGCCCGGTGGAAATCGATGTAGTCACGATCGAGCTCCCATCCCAGCCCGGGGCCGTCGGGCAGCTGCACGCGTCCGTCCACCGCGTCCGGCCGGTTCGCGATCAGATTCCACCAGAACGGGTCGCGGTCGGGGTGGAAGCACTCGGCGTACGTGCCGTGCGACTGGCTGGCGATCAGGTGCAGCGCGACCTGCGGCTCCTCGTGGTGGCCCATCGCCACGTCGTAGGCGTGCGCCACCGCCGCGCAGCGCCGCCAGGCGGTCGGGCCGCCCGACCAGGACGAGTCGAAGTTGCAGACGTCGACGGCGCCGGCCTCCATCAGATCGCGGCAGCCGCTGACGCTGAGCTCGGTCTGCCCGGCGCAGACCGGCAGCCCGCCGATCGCCCGCACGTCGCGCAGGCCGCGCCGGTCGTTGTGCCAGCGGCACGGCTCCTCGAACCAGCGGATGCCGGCCCCCTCGAGCAGCCGGCAGAGCTCGATCGCCTCGGGCACCTCGTAGCCCTGGTTGGCGTCGATCATCAGGACGAAGCCGTCGCCGCCCGCCTCGCGTGCGGCCAGCACGCGCTCAGCGTCCTGCGCCGGCGTGGCGCCGCCGACCTTGAACTTGCAGCCGGCGAGCCCCATCTCGCGGTAGCCCGCGATCTCGTCGCCGATCGGCTCCGGCGCGTCGTAGTAGCCGCCGATCGCGATCAGCTCGACGGTGTCGCGGTAGCCGCCCCACAGCCGCCAGAGCGGCTGTCCGAGCGCCTTGCCGACCGCGTCCCAGACCGCCAGGTCGGCGGCCGCCAGCGCGACCAGGCCGATCCGGCGGTCGCGCAGGATGTCGAACGTGACCGGGTAGGCCGCCTCCCAGCAGCGCTCCACCGCCATCGCGTCCTCGCCCGACCAGCCGCGGCGCGACCTCGGTGCGGATCACGTCCACCAGCTCGGCCAGCGTTGCGTCCTCGTCTCCGGCGTATGCCTCGCCGACGACGCCCTCGGCGGTCTCCAGCCGGACGAGCACGGTCGCCCGGTGGGTCATGTGGTAGGTGCTGCCGTGGTACTCCCGGCCGAGCGGCGCCCGGATCGGGATCGCCTCGAGCGACTCGATCGTCAGCGCCTCCGTCACGCGGCGGCCACCGATCGCACCGCGGCTGCGATCCGCTCGACGGACGGCAGCGTCGCCTCCTCGAGCGTGCGGGCGTAGGGGACGGGGATCGGGTCGGCGGCCACCAGCGCCGGCTGGGCGTCCAGCAGCTCGAAGCCCTCGACAGCCACGGCCGTGATCACGGACTGGCCCCAGCTGCCGTTGGCCGGCGCCTCCTGCACGCACACCAGCCGCCCGGTGCGGCCCACGCTCTCCAGGATCGTCGCCGTGTCGAGCGGCGCGATCGTCCGCGGGTCGATCACCTCGCAGGAGGTGCCGTCGGCGGCCAGCTGCTCCGCCGCCTCGACCGCGCGGTGGCGCATCAGCTGGGTGGCGACCACCGTCACGTGCTCTCCGGGCCGCACGATCTCGGCCACGCCGATGCCTGGGCGCTCGCCGTTCAGCTCGCCCTTGACGCCGTACAGCGCCTTGTGCTCGAAGACGATCACCGGATCGTCGTCGCGGATCGCGGCGCGCAGCAGGGTGTAGACGTCGGCCGGCGTCGCCGGAACGCACAGCTTCAGGCCCGGGCGTGTTGAGGAACCAGTTCTCGACGCACTGCGAGTGCTGCGCGCCGAAGCCGAGACTGCCGCCGCCGGCCATCCGCAGCGTCGCCGGGACGGTCACCTGGCCGCCGCACTGGAACCGGTACTTGGCCAGCTGGTTGACGATCTGGTCGTAGCAGACGCCCGCGAAGTCGGCGAACATGATCTCGCCGACCGGCCGCAGCCCGGCCACCGCCGCGCCCAGCACGGTGCCGACGATCGCCTGCTCCGAGATCGGCGTATCGCGCACGCGCGGCGAGCCGAACCGCGCGAACAGCCCCTCCGTCGCCTTGAACACGCCGCCGGCAGCGCCGACGTCCTCACCGATCAGCACCACCCGCTCGTCGCTCTCCAGCTCGTCGCCGAGCGCGCGGATGACCGCGTCGCGATAGGTCAGCTGCTCGCTCATGCTCCGGCCGCCCAGACGTAGTCGAACCGGCTCGCCGGATCGGGCTCGGGCCAGTCGAGCGCGCGCTGCAGCGCCTCGGCGACTGCGGTCTCCGCCCGCGCCCGCGCCGCGTCGATGTCCTGTGACGACACACCATCGTGGACCGCCAGCGCGGCCTCGAAGTTGGTGATCGGGTCGCGCTGCTTCCACTCCTCGAGCTCGCCCTCCGGCCGGTAGGTCGCCGGATCGCTGCGCGAGTGGCCCATGTGCCGGTAGGTCATCGCCTCGATCATGGTCGGCCCGTCGCCGGCCGCCGCCCGCTCGCGGGCCGACCGCACGGCCTGCCCGCACGCCCATGACGTCGTTGCCGTCGATGCGAACACCGGGGATCGCGTAGCTCGCCGCTCGCTCGGCCAGCTCCGTCACGGGCGTCGTCGAGGCGATCGGCGAGTACTCGCCGTACAGGTTGTTCTCGCAGACGAAGACCACCGGCAGCTTCCAGATCGAGGCCAGGTTGAGCGCCTCGTGGAACGCCCCGATGTTGGTCGTGCCGTCGCCGAAGAAGCACAGCGACACCGACCCGGTGCCCAGCACCTGCGCGGCGAAGCCGGTGCCGCAGGCGAACGGCAGGTGGGCGCCGACCACCGCGAACGATCCCAGCGCGCCGACCGAGATGTCGGTCAGGTGCATCGACCCGCCGCGACCGGCGCAGATGCCGTGCTGCTTGCCCAGGATCTCGGCGAACGAGCCGTCAAGCGGCGCGCCCATCGCCAGCACGTGGCCGTGGCCGCGGTAGGTGCAGGTCATCGTGTCGCCCTCGTCGAGCGCCGAGCATGCGCCGACCGACACCGCCTCCTGGCCCTGGCAGAGGTGGGTCGACGCGCGCACCAGGTTGCGGCGTGAACAGCCTCATCACCTCGTCCTCGAACAGCCGGATCTCGATCATCCGCTGGAGCAGGCCGAGCAGCTCGTCCGGCCCCAGCCCGTCCCATGCATCGTCAGGCATCGGCGTCCTCCGCGTCGCGCCTGGGTGGCTGGAAGATCTCCAGCAGGATCCCGTCGGGATCGCGCAGGTAGATGCCGTAGCCGCCGGTGTTGATGCCCGTATCCACCAGCACGGGCGGGCTGACGAACGTGTCGACGCCCGGCGTCGACCAGCCGCTGGTGCACGTCGACCAGGTCGTCGACCAGGAAGCACAGGTGTGCGGTGCCGACGTCCCGCGGCTCGATCCGGTCGGGCGTGCGAGCCCTCCGGCGCCACGTACTCGAACAGCTCGAGCACGTGGCCGGAGGCGGGCGCCCGGAGGTGGGCCATCTTCACGTGGGCGTCGGGGTAGCCGACGATCGCGGCCAGGTAGCCGCCCTGCTTCTCCTGCTGGGCGATCACCTCCAGGCCCATCAGGTCGCGGTAGAACGCGACCGACCGGTCGAGGTCGGAGACGGTGTAGCCGGTGTGATGCAGCGCGCCGTTCTCGATCATGCCGCTCCCATCGCCTTGCGCAGCTCGAGGCCGCCGTCGGGGGTGACCAGGAAGATGTTCTCGACGCGGGCGCCGTTGCGGCCGTCGAAGTACACGCCCGGCTCGACGGCCAGCAGCATCCAGTTCTCCAGCGTCGTGTGGTCGGTGGGGATGATGTGCGGGTCCTCGAACGCCGAGATCGAGATGCCGTGCCCGCCGTGGTGGGGGAACTCCCCGCCGGGGAACGACTCCTTGATCGCCGTGTTGACCGTGTCGAAGACCTCCGCGGTGGTGTTGCCGGGCACCAGCTCGGTGCCCGCCTGCGCCAGGATCTCGAGCAGCCGCTCGCGCATCGCCGACACCTCGGGGTTCGAGCCGGAGATGTGCGTCTCGGCCGTGTCGCCGAAGTAGCCGTGGGCCCCCAGCGCGATGTCGGTGACCACCGGGTCGCCGTCCTCCACCGCACGCGGGCTGGCGACGTGGATCGGGCAGCACACCTTCGAGGTGAGCGGGCCGGAGAGCATGTCGCACAGCCACTCGATCGGCGCGCCGTTGGCGTTCTGGGCGGTGGACAGCGCGGCCGAGAACAGCTCGATCTCGGTGACTCCCGGCTGCTGCGCCAGCTCCCCGACCTTCGCCTGCGCCATCCAGGCGAGCTCGTAGGAGTGCAGCACCTTGACCAGCTCGTCCTCGTCCTTGAGCATGCCGGATCCGGTGCAGCGTCGGCCCCGCGTCGACCTGCTCGGCGTCGCTGCTCGAGCGCAGCAGGTCGGCCATTCCGCCCAGCTCGTCGCTGAAGCCGATCCGCTTCGCCGACCTGACCGCGTCCACGCCGGCGACCACGCCTGCCAGCAGCGGCAACGGGTTCAGATTGAGGCCGAAGCCGCGCTCGCCGTACGGCAGCACGAGGTCGGCGTCGCCCAGCTCCTGGGCCACCGGCACCTCGTCGTACATCACGACCAGCGTGCGGCTGCGGTCGCGGCCGACCACGATCCCCGCCGGGCCGCCGTAGTAGCGCGCGTAGCTGCCGAGGTGCGCCGCGTTGACGGCGCCGAACGCGACGGTCGCGTCCAGCGAGTTCTCCTCCATCCACTGCACCAGCCGGTCGAGCCGGTGCGGCAGCCGCTCCATCGTCACCCGGTCGCCGAGCGACGGGTTCGCGGTCAGTACCTGATTCCCGAGTGCCATCGATCCCTCCTTTGAACTCACCACCAGCCGCCGTTCAGGACGACGACCTCGCCGCTCACATAGGACGCGTGCGCCGAGCACAGGAACGCCACCGCCGCGGCCACGTCATCCGGCTCGCCGATCCGGCCGACCGGGACGAGCTCGTCCATGCCGTCGGTCATGCCGCCGAGCATCGGTGTGCGCACGGCGCGGGGCGCCACGACGTTGACCAGCACCCCGTCGCGGACGTACTCCTTGGCCAGAGCTTTGGTCAGCGCGATCACGCCGCCCTTCGACGCCGCGTAATGGGCGCACGCCTCCGATCCGCCGTCCAGGCCGGCGCCGGACGAGATGGTCACGATCCTGCCGTAGCCGCGCTCGCGCATCGGGCCGAGCGCCCGCTTGGCGCACAGGAACGTGCCGGTCAGGTTGGTGTCGATCGTCCGCCGCCACTCGTCGAGGCCCAGCTCCGGCGTCACCATCGGCGTGAACACGCCGGCGCACGTGACCAGCATCTCCACCGGGCCCAGCTCGGACTCGGCCCGGGCGAACGCACGATCGACCTCGGTCTCGTCGCGGACGTCGGCGGACAGCGCCAGGTCGAGCCCCGTCGCGGCGTCGCCGACGTCGAGCCCCGCCACCTTCGCGCCCAGCGCGCGAAGCGTCTCGGCCACGCGCAGGCCGATGCCGCTGCTCGATCCGGTGACCACGGCCACGCGGCCCTCGATGCCCGCGAGGCGCATGGTGTCTGCTGGGACGACGGGCTCGACGGGCATCGGCTCAGCCGGCGGGGATCGCCGTCAGCGCTCCGTCGATGGGGATGATCGAGCCGTTGACGTAGGACGCGTCGTCCGAGCCCAGGTAGACCGCCAGCGCGCCCACCTCGGACGGCATGCCCAGCCGCTTGGCCGGCACCATGTCCAGGTAGAAGCCTTCGTCGATGGCGCCGCGCTCGACGTCGGCGTCCCACATCGGCGTGCGCAGCACGCCCGGCGCGATCGCGTTGGCGCGGACACCGAACTGCGCCCATTCGCCGGCGGCGATCTTGGTCATCATGATCACGGCCGCCTTGGGCGCGCAGTAGGTCATCCGGCCCGGGTTCGGCGAGTAGCCGCGGATCGACGAGATGTTGATCACCGAGCCCGAGCCCTGGTCGATCATGATCCGGCCGGCCGCCCGCATGCAGTAGAAGACGCCGGACTGCATGACGGCGATCGAGTCTGCCCAGTCCTCGTCGGTGACGTCCTGCGTGTGCGGCCCGACCCGGCTGATGCCGGCGTTGTTGACGACGATGTCGATCCGCCCGAGGTCGGCGACGCAGGACGTGAACGCCCGTTCGACCTGATCGCTCTTCGCCACGTCCGTCTCGTAGGCCTTCGTGCGGACGCCGGTCTCCGCCAGCTCCCTGGCGGCGACCTCGCCGGACTCGCCGTTGATCTCGGCCACGGCGACATCGGCGCCGGCCTCGGCCAGCGCCTGGGCGATTCCCCTGCCCAGGCCGGTGCCCGCACCCGTCACCAGTGCGACCTTGCCATCGAGTACTCCGCTCACCGGACACCTCCGATCACGCTGCTGGGTTTGATGGTCTTCGAAGTGATCTCGAGCACCAGCTCGATCAGCTGCTCGCGGTTCTCGCGGAACCGCTCCGACGGCGCCGAGATGCCCATGGCCATGCGGCCGTCGGTGATCGGCGCCGCCACGCACGACACCCCCTCGGCGAACTCCTCCTCGTCGACCGCGTACCCGTCTTGCCGCGTCCGCTCGATCACCGCGCGCAGCGCCTTCGGGGTCGTCGACGGGTTCGTCAGGTCGTGGTGCTCCAGGTACTCGTCGAGCGCCGTCGGGCCGCTGAACGTCAGCAGCACCTTGCCCGACGCCCGGGCGTGGGTCGCGCCGGAGTAGCCGAGGTGCAGGCCGGACACCCGCACGGCGCGCCGGCCCTCGACGATCGAGAGCAGCGTCGCGTCGCCCCGCCGCCACGCCGACAGGTAGGCCGTTTCGCCGGTGCGCTCGGCCATCTCCTGGAGGCGCGCGTGCAGGTGCTCGGGCGCCGACACCTGGGCCGCGTAGGCCTCCGCCAGCAGGCCGGCCATCGGTCCCAGCTGGTAGCGGCGGTCATCCAGCTTGTCCAACAGGCCAACGTCGGTCAGCGTGCTCAGCAGGTGGAACACGGTGGGCAGCGGGACGTCCAACCTCGTCGCGATCTGCGACGCGCGCATGCCGCCGTTGCCGGCCACCAGCTCGAGGACGGTGGCGGCGCGGTGGACGGACTGGATCTGGGTGCGCGGGCTCAACTTTCGATATATGAAACGTGTTTCGTCTGTGTGGAAGTGTCTATCACGTCGCCCGCCGTGGGGTCAACTTGGCCGCGACGCTAGTACGTGATCATGCCGCCCGTCACGTTCACGCCCTGGCCGGTCATGTACGAGGCGTCGTCCGAGAGCAGGAACGCGATCACCGAGGCGACCTCCTCGGGCGGCGCGGCGCGGCCCATCGGGATGGCCGCCGCCCGGGCGCGCTCCACCTCGCCGCGGTCGATTCCGCGCGCTGCGGCGATGCCGTCGAGGACGACGTCGTTCATCGGCGTCTCAATCACGCCGGGGCACACGGCGTTGACCCGCACGCCGCGCTCCGCCCAGGCGTGGGCGAACGTCCGCGTCATGCTGAGCACCGCGGCCTTGCTCGCCGAGTAGACGGCCGCCTCGACTGTGCTGCCGGTCTTGCCGGCGCCCGAGGCGACGTTGACCACGGCTCCGCCTTCGCCCAGCCGCCTGCCCACCTCCTGGGTGAGGAAGAACAGCGCGCGGGCGTTGACGGCCATCACCGCGTCCCAGTCGTCCTCCGCCACGTCGTCGATCGGCAGCAGGCGGATCACGCCGGCGGCGTTGACCAGGCCGGCGGGCTCCACCGCGTCGGCGATCCGCCGCCGGTCGGCAGCGTCCGTGACGTCCGCGGCCAGCGTCTCGGCGCCTTCGGCCGCCAGCGCCTCCAGCCCCGCCGCCTCACGATCGACGCCGAGCACGGTGCGGCCGTCGGCGAGCAACCGGCGGGCGGTCGCCCGGCCGATCCCGCTCGCCGCGCCGGTGATGATCACGTGCTCAGCCACCGGCCGGCCCGATCGTTACGGTGACAGTCGTCGACATCCTGGCGTGCGGGTCCAGCACGTGCGCCTCGCCGGCGGCAGCCGCGGCGGCCAGGTCGCCACCGCTGACCCACGGCTCGACGCCCAGCGCGTAGGCGCCTGCCAGCGGCATCGCCCGGGCGCCGCCGAACGGCTGCCAGGAGATGATCCAGCGGAACACCGCCGGGTCCCAGTCCAGGCGCACACGCAGGTCGAGCGCGTCGTTCACGACCTCGGCCCACCCGCCCTCGAGGTCGGTCAGGTAGACGTCGTCATGGCTCTGCGCCTGCTCACCGGGGATCTCCGAGAGATCGACCTCGCCGCCGTCGCGCAGCTTCGCCCCCGGCCAGCTGCTGCGCTGGCCCGGCTCGAGCCGTGCCGTCTCCTCCCACATCTCGGGGATCGTCACGATCGTCCGGGCGGCCGTCAGAAACCGCGCGCCGGCCGCGATCAGCGGCGGCCCGAGCACCAGGTGATGGCCCCAGACGATCTCCTCCGGCTCGTCCGACAGGTTGATCACGGTCCCCTCGACGCGCAGCGCGCCTCCGGCGACGCGCATCTCCCGCTCCAGCCGCAGCGGCGAGATCGGGCAGTCCACCGACAGTCCCAGCGCGCCGTCCTCCAGCGCGCCCCACCGCCAGGGCGCGGTGGCGACCTCGCCGTGGAAAGGCAGCGAGCGGCCGCGGTACTCGCAGGGATCGCCGGCGGTGGGGAAGAGCTCCTGCCAGCCACCGGCGTAGTTCTCGAGGAACGGCGCGCCGTCCGAGCCCGCGCGCGGCGGCGACCCGGGCGGCTGCAGGCCCCACGGCGCCGAGAACAGCACGTCGACCCCGCTGGCCCGGTGCACGAGCGACGTCACCTCGGCCCCCTTGCCGGGCAGCACGGTGACGCTGAGGTCGTCGTCCTCGAGGGTGACGGCCTCCCAGCCGTGGCGCTGTCCAGTACGCAGGTCCATCTTGACCGGGTAGATGCTATAGCGTTTACTTGTCCGTGTGGAGGCCTTCCTCGAGCCGCTTCCCGACCAGAGCCTGCCGGACGCCGTCGCCGGGCGGCTGCGTGCGGCCATCCGCTCCGGCTCGTACCAGCCGGGCGACCGCCTGGTCGAGCGGCAGATCTCCAACCAGCTGGGCGTCAGCCACATCCCGGTGCGCGAGGCGCTCACCCGGCTGGAGGAGGAGGGGTTGGTCGAGCGGCTGCCGCGCCGCGGCGCCCGCGTCGCCCTGCTCACGCAGCGCTCGCTGGACGAGGTCTCCAGCTTGCGCGTGGTGCTCGAGCAGCTGGTCGTCAAGCGAGTCCAGGCGCTGTGGACCGCCAACGCCGGCGTGCGCCTGCAGGCCATCGTCGACCGGATGACCGCCGCGGCGAAGGCCGGCGACCTGGAGGTCCTGCACGACTGCGACCACGAGTTCCACGAGGAGCTGTGGCGTCTGGCCGACCACCAGCTGCTACTCGAGGTGGTCGCCCAGCTCCGCGGCCGCACCAACCATTTCTTCCGCGCGGCCGCCGCATCGCTGGCGCCGGAGGAGGTGGTCGAGCATGCGGCGACCCACCAGCGGCTGCTGGACGTGATCGCCGGCGGCGACCAGGCCGCGGCCGCGCGGGCGATGAAGCAGCACGTCGAGACGGCCACCCGCCGGATCGCCGACCAGCACACCTGGGGCGCGTCCGACGGGTGACTGTGGTCGGTGGGCGTCAGCCCTCCGGCAGGGTCTCCAGAATGAACCAGTTCGACGTCAGCCCGCAGTCGACCCGCAGGTCGATGCCGGTGATCGCCGACGCCTCGTCGGACGCCAGGAACAGGACCGCGTTCGCCACTTCGTCAGTGCGCACCAGCCGCTTCATCGGCACCCGGGCGAACTGCCCGTTCAGGTAGCTCATCATCTCCGGGCCGACAGCCTTCTCGGTCATCTCGGTGTGCGTGAATCCGGGGCTGACGCAGTTCGAGCGGATGCCGTGCTCGGCCAGCTCCAGCGCCATCGTCCGGTTGAGACCGAGCAGCGCCGCCTTCGACGCGTTGTAGGCCGCGAACGGCCCGTCACCGCCGGAGGCGTCGATCGACGCGATGTGGACAATCGCGCCGCCGCCGGCCGCCGCCATGCTGCGGGCGGCGACCTGCGCCATCAGGAAGGCGCCGGTCAGGTTGGTGTCGACCACCGTCCGCCACTTCTCCCGGTTGATGTCCAGGAACGGCGTGTCGTCGTCGATGCCGGCGTTGTTCACCAGGACGTCGATCCGGCCCCAGCGTTCGGTCGCCCCGCCGACCGCGGCGTCGACCTGGGCGTCGTCGCGGACGTCACAGGTTTGCGACCACGCCGATCCACCGTCCGCCTCGATCTGGGCGACCGTCGCATCGAGGTCGGCGGCCGTCCGGCCGAGCAACAGCACCTCGCCGCCCTCGGCGGCGAACTGCCGGGCGGTGGCCTGGCCGATGCCGCGGCCACCGCCCGTGACGATGATGTTCCTGCCGGCGAACCGGCCGCTCATGTCCCGATCTCTTCGGCGACCTCCGAGAAGTGGTGGGGCTGCTTCGCCCCGCCGGTGCGCCTCACGCCGATGGCGGTGAAGACGACCAGGATGGCGAGCACGATCACGCCGTACCAGAAGATGCTGCTCTGGGTGGTGAAGTCGGTCGCGTCGAGGAAGTACGTCTTCAGGAAGTTCTTGTAGAAGACGTAGACGTTGATCACGATGCCGATCAGCGGCAGTATCAGGTTCGAGAACACGTTGAACTGATCCCGGGCGATCCGCAGGTGGTAGAAGATGTTCGCCACGCAGACGAGCGTGTATGGGATCAGCACGTAGAACACGTATGACACGCCGATCCATGCGAACGCGTTCAGCGAGTTGCCGTCCTGCCACACCACGATGATCAGCGGCAGCACGATGCAGCACGCGAGCACCAGCGCCTGTGCGTTCCACGGCGTCTTGTTCTCGTCGGTCTGAGCGAACACCTTGGGCGCCAGCCCCTCACGGGAGAGCGCGTAGAGCAGCCGCGCGGCGGTGATCGAGATCGCCGTGAACGCCGCGAACACCGCGGTGATTCCGGTCAGCGGCACCAGGATCCGCAGGATGTGGATGTAGTTGTCGGCGACCAGGTAGATCGGGGTGAACTCGCCCGAGCTCACGTACGACGCCATCGTGTCGGGCGGCACCGAGATCACGAAGCCGAACGACGTGAACACCCAGTACAGTCCGGCGCCGATCGTCACGTAGATCGTCGCCTTGGGGACGAGCGAGCGCGGCGTGCGCGTCTCCTCGGCCATCGGGGCGACGATGTCGAACGCCGCGATCGCCAGGATGGCCAGCAGCGTCGCGTTCTGGAACCCGGTCCAGCCGGCCGTGTTGTTGCTGTACACGAACGGGTCGAGCGTGAGGTTCCCGTCGATCGCCTGCTTGATGATGATGTACAGCGCGAGCAGGGCGACGAAGCCGGCCTCGATGGCGATGAAGTAGCCCGTGACCTTGGCCGAGAGCCGGATGTCCTTCTTGGTCAGCACCGCGACCACGAGCGACTGCGCCGAGGCCGGAGATGATGGCCGTCCACGTGCCGGCGCCGATCCCGAAGTAGTCCAGCAGCGAGTTGAAGAACAGGCCGAACATGACGGGCTGCAGGATCGAGCCGACGATGTAGGTGGCGACCAGCACCCAGCCCAGCCAGATGCCGAGCGGCGGCCAGGTGGCCTCCCACAGCCAGGTGAACACGCTGCCGGTGGACGGCCGGCGGTTGTTCATGACGGCGAAGCTGGCCGCGGTCGGCAGCATCGCGATCGTGACGGCCGCGAACGCGAGCGGCACGATCGGGCCGGTGATCCCCTCCATGATCCCGACGTTGAAATAGACCGTGAGCGCGAGGCCCATGTAGGCGACGCCAAGGATGACCAGTTGCCAGAGTCCGAGCGCGTTCGAACGCAGCTGCTCGGACGGCGGGATGTGACCTCCCTCCCCGGTGACAGTCACTGCCTTCCCCTCCTCCGTGTGGTGTGCGCCGGCCCCCAGCCGACCGTGAGGGGAGTAAAAGCTATAGCATCTAGCGTGTCAAGCGTCGGGTCCGGCGACCCGGATCGCGACGCTGGTTTCCAGCGCGGTGCCCGCCTCGAGCCGCGCGGCCGTTCCGCGCTCGGCGTTCTCGACCAGGCTGCCCGGACGACTGGTGCACGGCTCCGTCAGCAGCACGTAGTGGCCACGCCAGCCGCCGTAGACGCCCCACAGCCAGAGGTAGGGGAATGCGGCCGTGTCGTAGGCGATCGAGACACCGCTGCCGTCGGGATGGTGCA
This sequence comes from uncultured Actinomycetes bacterium, assembly GCA_963809205.1. Lineage (GTDB taxonomy): Bacteria > Actinomycetota > Thermoleophilia > Gaiellales > JAICJC01 > DATLLN01. The sequence goes on from CAWEIS010000004.1 coordinate 423,222, forward strand.
CGGCGACCACCCCGTTCGTCGACTGCGACCACAGCCATTCCGTGAATGCCTCCTCGGGCGGCGGTGTGACCATCAGGTCGGCGCCGGACTGGCCGGTCCGGCCGGGGAACGGCTCCTCGGGGAACCACTGAGGGCTTCCGGTTACCTCGATCCGCGAGCCGGGCCGGATGGCGTGCGCCACGTGGATGTCCCACATGTAGTCGAACGCGGCGTAGCCCGTGTTGACCAATCGGTAGGAGACGTGGACGGCGTTGCCCACCACCTCGAGGCGCTTTGTCATCACGCAGGGCAACGAGGCACTGGCACGCTCGAGCACCAGCGCGTTCTCGCCGTCGAGCGTGGCGCTCCACGGGCCGATCCACAGATCGCCGTGGTCGTGGTAGCTGTTGGTTTCGTCGGCGCAGGGCGGGTCGGTGGGGAAGACCTCGTCCCACCCGCCGCACCAGACATCGTCGAACGGCGCGCCGGGGTTGGTCGCCGCCAGCCCGACCCGCGGGTTGTGCCACAGCAGGTTGCGGCCGCTGGGCCGGTGGACCAGGTCCATGATCTTGCCGCCGGCCGCCGGGAACACGGACAGGCTGACCTCGTCGCTCTCCAGAACCATGCCGTCCAGCCCGTTTCGGCGCACGTCGCGGTGCGCCATCAATCGCGGATGATCCAGCCCTGGGCGGTCCAGCCGCCGTCGACGGTCAGCGTCGTCCCGGTGACGAACGAGCTGTCTTCGTCGTTGGCGAGCCAGAGCACGGCCCGGGCGATCTCGTCGGGCTCGCCGAAGCGGTGCATCGGCGTCCGCGCCTGGTAGCGCACCACGTCGACCACGCCCTCATCGATCCCCTTCTGGACGAGCGCTGTGCGGGTGACGCCCGGCGCGACGGCGTTGACCCGGATCCCGCGGTCGGCCCACTCGATCGCCAGCACCTCGGTCATCGCGACCACGGCGGCCTTGGCGGCGCAGTAGGCCAGCCGCATCGGGAAGGCCTCCCAGGCGTTGATCGAGCTGATGTTGACGATCGTGCCGGTGTTCCGCTCGAGCATGTGGCGGCCGACCACCTGGCTGCACAGGAACACGCCCGTCTGCATGATCCCGATCGAGGCGTCCCAGTCGGCATCGGAGAAGGTCTCGGACGGGCCGGCCAGCGCGACGCCGGCGTTGTTCACCAGCACGTCGATGCGGCCGTGGGTCTCGAGCACTTCGGCCACCGCGGCGTCGACTGACGCCCGATCGGAGACGTCGCAGCGATGGGCGCTGCCGTTGGCCACGGCGGCGACACCCCGCGCGGCGTCCGGGTCGAGGTCGAGCACCGCCACCGTGGCGCCCTCGTCGGCGAACCGGTGGGTGATCGCCTCGCCGATGCCGCGGCCGGCGCCGGTGACGACGCAGATCCGGCCGTCCAGCTTCACCGCAGCCCTCCCTCGAGCGGATGAGTCGCCAGCGGCTCGACCCGCACGTCCATGTACGGCCACAGCGGGAGCGAGGTGACCGCGGCATGCACGCCGTCCGCGTCCTCGGCGCTGTACAGCGACCAGTTCGACTGGCGTCCGGGGATCCGCCAGATGCGGGCCAGTGTGCCCTCGGCGATCAGCTCCTTGCCGCGGGCGGACTCGAGCGCAAGCAGTTGCGCGCGCTCGTCCGCCGGCATGTCAGGCGGCAGGTGGACGTCGATACGGACGAGGAACTCCATGTGATCAGACCTCCACCGGGTTGACGATTGACGGGACCGGGCGCCCGGCCAGGAAATCGATCGCCTGCCGCGTGGCGAACACCGGCAGGTCGCGCAGCGCCTGTGGCGAGTACCAGGCCGCGTGCGGGGTGAGCGTGACGCCGGGCAGCGTCCGCAGCGGGCTGTCGGCCGGGAGCGGCTCGCGCTCGAACACGTCCAGCGCCGCTGCCGCCGGCCGGCCGGACGCCAGCGCGTCGGCCAGCGCCGCCTCGTCGACCAGCGCGCCGCGGCAGGTGTTGACGAGCACCGCGCCCTCGCGCATCAGCGCCAGCGCGGCGCGGTCGATCATGTGATGCGTCGCCGCCGTCAGCGGTGCATGCAGGGTGACGCAGTCGGCCGCGGCCAACGAGGCGTCCAGCTCCGCCGGCTGCAGCCCGTCGGCGACGATCCGCTCGGGACCGACCAGCGGGTCGTGCACCAGCACCTGGAAGCCGATCGCCCGCAGCGCCGCCCCGACCCGCGAACCGATCCGGCCGTAGCCGATCACCGCGACCGTCGTGGCGTCCGGCCGCACGGCGCGCGGCGCGTCGGCGACCGCCGCCCACCGCCCCTCGCGCACCGCCCGGTCGAGCGTGCTGATGCTGCGCAGCCGGTCGAGGATCAGCGCCAGCGTGTGGCAGACGACTTCGTCGATGCAGTAGTCCGGGGTGTTGGCGACGGCGACCCCGCGCGCGGTGGCCGCATCGACGTCGATCATGTCGTAGCCGATGCCCAGCCGGCTGATGAAGCGCACTGTCGGCAGCGCGTCCAGCGCGCGCTCGCCGATCGGCACCCACTGGACGATCAGCGCCTCCGCGCCCTGGCAGCGCTCGATCACCTCGTCCTCGGTCGTGCAGTCCGCCCGTACCGCACGCAGCCCGGCGCCGTCCAGCAGCACCTCCTCGATGCGGTTCGAGGGAAGGTCGGAGTCGGTGATCGCGACCAGCGCGCCGCTCATCCGCCGCCCCGTCGGTCAGCGTCGGGCGCACCCGGTCGGCGGCCACCTGGATGTGGCGGGCCATCTCCCGCTGGGCCATCGCGGGCGTGCCGTCAGCGATCGCCGCCACCAGCGCCGTGTGGGTGCGGGCGTGCTCTCGCAGCCCCTCCGGCGGCAGGGCTCGCGCTGCGGCCCGCAGGAAGGCGACGATCCGGCCTCGCACCTGGGCGGCCAGCTCGTTCAGCAGCTCGTGGTCGGCCAGCTCCCACAGCCGCTCGTGGAAGCGCTGGTCGAGCGTCGCCAGCAGGTCGACGTCGCCGGCCTCTGCGGCTCGCAGCATCCGGTCGGCGATCGCCCGCAGCTCGAGCTCCGCGTCCGCCGTCATCCGTTCCTGGGCCCGGCGCGCGACCAGCTGCTCGAGCACGATCCGCAGCGACGAGATCTCGTCCAGCTCCTGGGGCGTCAGCGCGGCGACCCGCGCGCCCCGCCGCGGCAGGCGGTCGACCAGGCCCTCGTCGGCCAGCCGGGCGAGCGCCTCGCGCACGGGGATGTGCGACACCCCCAGCTCGCGGGCGACCGACCGCTCGACCAGGCGCGTGCCCGGCGAGTAGGAGCCGTCGTGGATCGCCTCGCGGATGCGCTCCGCGACGCGGTCGGCGACCGTGCGGTCGATCAGCGGCTCGAGCGTCGTCATTCGCCCTTCACCGCCCCGGCGACCAGGCCGCGCAGGAAGAACCGTTGCCCGAACAGGTACAGCGCCATGATCGGCAGCGTGGCCAGCGACAGCCCTGCCATGACCACCGGGATGTCGAGGTTGTAGCGGTTCTGGAAGGCGGTCAGCCCGGCCATCAGCGTGCGCGAGTGGTCGCTCTGCAGGAAGATCAGGGCGATCAGCAGCTCGTTCCAGACCCACAGGATGTTGACCACGGCGAGCGTGACCAGCGGGGCGGCGGACAGCGGCAGCACGACCCGCCAGAAGACCTGGATCGATCCCGCGCCGTCGATCTCGGCGGCCTCGATCAGCGCCGGCGGCAGGGTGCGGAAGTACGACGTCAGCATGTACACCGAGAACGGCATCATCAGGCCGACGTAGATCACGATCACGAACCGGAAGGTATCGATCAGGTTGAGCTCCGTGCCGAGCAGGAACAGCGGCACCACCAGCACCACCGGCGGCAGCACCATCAGCGCGATCATCCCGGCCAGCAGGCTGTCGCCGCCAGGGATCTTCCAGCGGGACAACCCGAACGCCGCAAACGCCGAGAACGCGAGCGTGATGGTCACCGAGCCGACGGTCAGGATCACGCTGTTCAGCAGCCACCGCGGGAACTGGTCGTCGAGCGCCGTCCGGTAGCCGTCCAGTGACGGCGACGTCGGGAACCCGAGCGGCTGGTCGAGGAATGCGCCCTGCGTGCGGAACGACGCCGACACCATCATGTAGATGGGCACGATGCGCGGCGATCGTGAATGCGATCAGCACGCCGTGCTGCGCGACCTTGCCGAGCACGCGGCTCACCGCAGGCTCCTCTTTGGCAGCACCGCGCGGAACACCAGGAACGCCGCCGCCAGCACCACGAACCCGAGCAGCAGCACGGTGGCCGCACTGGCCGCCAGCCACGGGATGTCCGACGTGAACGCGTTGTCGTAGATGTAGGTCTCGGTCACCTGGGTGGCGTCGCCCGGGCCGCCCCGGGTCATCACGTACACGTAGCTGAACACCCAGGAGAACAGCGTGATGCCTTCGATGACGACATAGAAGCCGATGATCGAGCGCATCATCGGCAGCGTCACGTGCCAGTGGCTGCGCCAGAAGCCGGCGCCGTCCACCTTGATCGCCTCGTACAGGTCGCCGGGCAGGCTGAGCAGCCGGGCCAGGAACAGGATCACGCCGAAACCCAGCTCCTTCCAGATGATCACGGAGGCGAGCGAGTACAGGGCGATGTCGGGGTCGCCCAGCCAGTCGTGGGCGAGCCCGCCCAGGCCGATCGTCTCCAGCGAGGAGTTGAGCATCCCGTGCAGGGTCAGGATCTGGCCGAACAGCACGCCGACCACCGGCACCGGCAGGATGTAGGGGAGGAACACGGCGAAGCGGTGGATGCGCCAGCCGCGCAGCGCCTCGTACAGCAGGATCGCCAGCAGCAGGGCGATCGCGATGATGATCGGCAGGGTGAGCAGCAGCCGCAGGTTGTGGCCGACGGCCGTGCGGAACGGCGGGTCGTCGATCACGATCCGCAGGTTGTCGAGCCCGACCCACTCGCCCTCGCGGTGCAGCGCCTCCTCGACCACGCGGTAGACGCCGTAGCCGAACACGAACGCGATCGACAGGAAGGCGGGCGCGATCCACAGCAGCGCCTGCCACGGGGTGCGCCGGCGGGAGCGACGCTTACGCCTCGCCCCCGCCGGGGTGCTCACCGAATGAGCGGCTAGTTCGCCGCCCACTCTTTGAAGTTGTCGATCAGGTCAGGCTGGATCGTCCTGATCCGGTCCATCTCCTTCTCCATGTTCGCTGCCGCCTCCTGGGCGGACTCGCTGCCCGCGAACATCAGCTGCACGCCCTCGAAGTTGCCCTTCGAGTCGAGATCCGTCGGAATGAAGTTCTCCAGGTACGGCGAGCCGTCCTTGGACATGTCGAACAGATCCTTGACCTGCGGCACCGTGATCATGCTGGAGTCGAACCGATCGTCCGCCGGCAGCGCGCCGGTGGCCTTGTAGAACGCGGCCAGCCGCTCGGGCGTGTGCAGGTACATGATGAAGTCGGCGGCCTCCTGCTTGTGGGGCGACCACGAGCTGATGCCCAGCGTCTGCGACGTCGAGCCCAGCTTGCCGGCCCCGATGCCGTCGCCGTAGGCGGGCATCGCCATCACGCCGACCTTGTCGGCGCCGACCTGCTTGACGAAGTTGCCGACCTCGGTGCCGGCCGAGATCGTCATCGCCGACTTGCCGTCGACCCAGGTCTGCTGCGCCTGGTACAGCTCCTGCGAGCCGATGTCGTCGTTCCAGCACTTGTGGTCGATCATCTCCTGCAGCTTCGACCACCACGCGGCGAACTCGGGATCGGTGAACTTCTTGTCGCCGACCACGGCCTCCTTGAGGTCGTCGATCGAGGTCAGCGACTGGCTGCCCATGATCGAGTACAGCCATCCGCCGAACCAGCCGTCCTTGACGCCGCCGGCGATGGGCGTGATGCCCTTCGAGTTCAGCGTGTCGCAGGCCGCCAGGAACTCGTCCCAGTTGGTCGGGACGGCGACGCCCGCGTTCTTGAGGATGTCCTTGCGGTAGAGCACCGGGAACGAGGGCTGGACGTACCAGGGAGCGGTCCACACCTTGCCGCCCGAGGTGTCCTCGGATGCGTTCAGGTAGTGGGACAGCTCATCCTGGGGGATGTAGTCCGACACCGCGGCGAGGTTGCCGTCCCAGGCGTCCTGCAGGTTCCAGATGCCGCCCCAGCGGTACTCGATGTCGGGGCCCTGCTTGGCCTTGGCGGCCGCTGCGAAGTTGGGCATCAGGTTGTCGGTCGACTGGAGCACCGTGTCGATGGTGATGTTCGGGTGGGCGGCCTCGTACTTCTGCACCGAGTCGGCGACGAAGTTCTTCATGCCGGCGGCCTCCTGGTCGCCCCACCACCACATCGTCAGCTTGACGGGGCCGCTCGACGAGGCCGGTGTGCTCCCGCCGCCGCTCGAGTCGCCGCTCGAGCTGCCGCAGCCCGCCGCGATCGCCACCACCGCAGCCAGCACGGCGAATATGACCGTTCTCCTCTTCACCATCGCGATCCTCCTTCAGTTCCGCGAGCCACTCAAAACGTCACTGTCAGCCCGCCGTCGACGACGACCCGGGCACCGTTCGTATAGGTGTTGTCCTCGGAGACGAGGAACGAGACCACGCCGGCGATCTCGGACGGCTCGGCCGCCCGCCGCACCGGCAGCCGCCCGCTCTCGACGTAGTTGTCCTTGAACCAGTCCCCCTCGAGCTCGTCGACGCCGTTGACCACCGACATCCGCGTGCGCACGAATCCCGGGGCCAGGCTGTTGACCAGCACCCCGTGCTCGCCCAGCTCCAGCGCCAGCGTGCGCGTGGCCGCCTCCAGCCCGCCCTTGGCGGCGTCGTAGCTGAGCGCGGTGCGCTCGCTGTTGCTGGCGTGGATCGACGTCACGTTGACGATCCGGCCGCCGCCGTTGCGGGCCATGTGCAGTCCGGCGGCGCGCGCCAGCCAGATCGGCCCGTCCAGCATCACGCCCAGCTGCCGCCGGTACGACGCCGGCGTCAGGTCGGCGACCGACTCAGGGATGAAGATCCCGGCGACGTTGACCAGCGCCTTGATCGGACCGTGCTCCGCGGCCAGCCGCTCGATCAGCGGGTCGTGCCCCTCGATAGCCGAGACGTCGACCTCGACCGACGGCCCGACGTCGCACGGCTCCATGTCGAGCCCGACGACCAGCATCCCGTCCTCACGCAGGCGGGCCGCGACCGCCGCTCCGATGCCGTTCGCCGCGCCGGTGACCACGGCCACCGGCTGTCGTTCGTGAGCCATGAAGGCGTAGTAAACGCTATAGCGTATAGCTCGTCAAGCTACTGGATGGTGAAACCGCCGTCGACGATCAGCGTCTGGCCGGTCATCCAGCCGCTGTCGTCCGACAGCAGGAACACCGCCGGGCCCGCCATGTCCTCCGGCACTCCGACCCGCCGCAGCGGCAGCCGCTCCGCGACCTGCGGCGCCAGCTCGTCCCAGCCCGGGCGATCGACGTAGGCCAGCGGCGTCGTCACCACGCCGGGCACGAGCACGTTGACGCGAACGCCGTGAGGGCCGGCGTCGACGGCGAGGGCTCTTGCGAACGCCGTGATGCCGCCCTTGGTGGCCGCGTAGCTCGCGTAGCCGGGCTGGGCGACATGCGCCAGCTGACTGCCGACCAGCACGATCGAGCCGCTGCCGGCGTCGACCATGTGGCGCAGCGCCTCGCGGGCGATCCGCATGCCGGCGGTCAGGTTGACCTCGATGAAGCCGTCCAGCCAGGCGTCCTCGGTGTCGCGGAAGTCCTCGCCGCGCCGCACCGTGCCCGCCGCGTGCACCAGGCCGTCGATCCCGGCGAAGTCCTTGACGGCGTGCCCGACGACGGCCTCCGGCGCGCCGGGATCGGCCAGGTCGGCGCGGTGGGTTGTGATCAGTCCGCCACCCGCGGACGCGGTCGCCGCCAGCGCATCCTCGTCGCGGCCGACCGCCAGCACGTTCGCACCCTCGGCGGCGCAGCGCACGGCGATCGCACGTCCGATGCCCGACGAGCCGCCGGTGACCACGACCGTTCTGTCTGTCAGCGCCGCCACGATGCCATAGCATAGGGACATGGGTGAGCTCGACGGCCGGGTGGCGATCGTGACCGGCGCCGGTGCGGGGCTGGGTCGCGCGATCGCCGGCAGGCTCGCCGACGCCGGTGCGCACGTCGTCGTGTTCGAGATCGACGGCGAGTCCGCGGAGCGCGCCGCGCAGGAGCTGGGCGGCGAGTTCCGGCAGGTCGACGTCAGCGACGGCGCCCAGGTCGACGAGGCCGTCCGCTCGCTCGATCGCGTTGACATTCTGGTCAACAACGCGGGCGTGTCGCACGTCGGCAAGGAGCTGCACGAGGTGACCGATCACGAGTGGCACCGCTCGATCGACGTCATGCAGCACGGCGCCTTCTACTGCATGCGGGCCGTCGCGCCGGGGATGCTGGAGCGGGGCAAGGGGGCGATCGTCAACATCGCGTCCATCCGCTCGGAGACGCCCAACCGCGAGCGGGTCGCCTACTGCGCACCCAAGGCTGCGTTGCTGATGATGACCCGCTGCGCCGCCGCCGACTGGGGCGACCGTGGTCTGCGCGTGAACTGCATCTCGCCGGGGTTCCAGCGCACGCCGATGTGGGACGCGGACATCGAGGCCGGCGTCGTGGACGGCGAGCGGCTGCTGGCCGGCGTGCCGGCCGGCCGCGTCGGCGATCCCAACGAGGTCGGCGACCTCGTCGTCTTCCTCTGTTCCGACCGCGCCCTGTACATCAGCGGCGCGAACGTCGTGATCGACGGCGGCACGACGTCCGCGCTGGTGTGAGCCCCTTCGACCCGACCGCTGTCACGGGCACGCCCTTCGGCGCGCCGTTGGTGCCGCCGTTGCCGATCCGGCTGCGCCGCACCGAGATCCTGACGATCGTCCACCGCACCGACCCCGAGGCGGCCGACCGGCTGATCCCGGCGCCGCTGGAGCTGGCCGGCGACCTATGCGTCGTCCACGTCTACCGGATGCACGACGCGGAGTGGTTCGGCGTCTACTGTGAGTCGGCCTGGCAGCTTCCGGTGCGGATGCCGGACGGTACCACGGCGGTGTACTCGCCGTTCCTGGTGCTCGAGTCGGACGGCGCCGTGGCTGCCGGGCGTGAGGCGTATGGGCAGCCGAAGAAGGCAGGCCAGGTGTCGCTCGAGCCCAACGGCGACCTGCTGGTCGGGCGCGTTGCCCGAAACGGCATCGAGATCGCCACGGCGACCATGTGCTGGAAGCAGACGCCCTCGAGCGGCGGCGAGCTGGAGCGGCTGGTCGCGGGGTCGGGCGTCAACGTCAACCTGCGGCTGCGCCAGGAGGAGGGCGACACCTTCAGCCGCGAGCTGGTCGCGCGCGACTTCGCGGACGTGGTCGAGCACGAGGCCTGGACCGGCCCCGGCACGCTCGAGCTGCGGGCCAACGCGCAAGCGCCGGTGCATCTGCTGCCGGTGCGCGAGGTCGTGCTGTCGCTGCACCGCGTGGTCGACCTGACGCTCGCGCCAGGGCGCGTCGTCCACCGGTACTAGGCGGAGTTCAGCTCGCCTGCGAGTGCGCCACCGGCAGGGCGACCGGTTCGGCCGCTCGAGCGGGCGTGAGCTCGATCGGCGCGGGGCGCGGTTCCGCCCGCACCGAGATCTCCAGCCGCTCCAGCGCCAGCAGCATCGACAGCATCACGCCCGAGAGCGGGTAGAGGATGTAGCTCTCCTGGAAGACGCGGGCGACCATCAGCAGCACGAACACCGAGACCGTGAACGATGCGCCGGCGGCCCAGGCCGCCCGTGAGCGCCACTGCAGGAGTGCCGCGTAGGCGGTGACGGGCGCCCATACGAGGAGCATCAGCATCAGCGCCGGGTAGTCGGCGGAGTGGCGGCCGACAACGCCGAACCGGGCCAGCACGCCCGACATGCCGTAGCTGGCGATGTGGAAGCTGCCGGTGCCGAAGGCGACCGTGTCGTTCCAGACAGCCGCCGGCGAGGCGAGGAGGAAAGGCAGGAACGCCGCAGCCAGGACGGCTGCGCCGGTCGCCGCGGCAGCGCCCGCGTGGCGCCGCGACGCCCGCACGGCGATCAGCACCAGCAGCGCCGGCACGGCCGCCAGCGCGAACTGCTTGAAGAGCACCGCGACCGCAAGCGCGGCGCCGGCCGACCGGTACCGGCCTCGGCTGGCCAGCCCGAAGGCCGTCACGATCGCCAGCACGCACGGCGCGTCTGCGTTGCCGAACCAGGCGAGACGCAGTGCGACCGGGTTGCACGCGAGCGCGGCACCCACGGCCAGGCGGCAGCCCAGCGGCCCGGCGAAGAGCAGCGCGGCCGGCACCAGCAGCAGGGTGCAGAGCGCGACGAACAGCCGGTAGTCGCGCCACGGCGAGGGGAGCCCGTCCCACACCGCGGCGACGGCGGCCGAGCCGGGGAAGTACGGGAAGTGGCGGAGCGCCACCATCCGGTCGGTGCGCGGCGACCGATGACCGTCCATCGTGTAGAAGCGCTCCATCCCGGTGTACCGGTAGTCGTGGCCGTACGGCGACTGGCCGTGGCGGGCGACGTTGCCGGCCAGCTCGATCTGGTATGTCGAGTCGTTCGTGTAGAACCAGGGCGCGGTGCTCTGGCGCAGGCCCATCTGGAGCAGCACCGGCGGCAGCAGCACGCCGGCGACGGCGGCCATCGTGATGACCACCAGCGTCCGGCGCCCTGGGCGCCAGCCGCGGAGCACCAGCAGCCCGCCCAGCGTCACCAGCGCCATGGTCGCCACCACCGTTGTGCGCAGCAGGTTGACGTCCCACCGGCTGCGCGCCAACTCGACCAGCCAGGCCAGCGACCCCTGCGGGTGGACGTGCCCTGCGGCGAACGTCCAGCCGTCGGCGCCCACGCTCGGCAGGTCGGCGGCCAGCAGCGCCGTCAAGGCGGCCAGCACGATCGTCGCATCCTGGGCGGAGCGGGTGGGGCTTCCGCTGATCCCGGTCACTCGTCGCATCGGTGACGACGGGTTTCAGGTTATGGCCCGGAAATCCTTCTGGCCCCGGCGGTGTGTAACGCTTGGCCTGCGATCGTGGAACACCAAGCAGTGGCCGATCCGGGAACAAGCGATGCCCAGCTGCTCGCACGCATCGACGACCCGCGGGCGTTCGAGGTGTTCTACCGCCGACACCTGCAGGCGCTGCTGCGGTTTGCCACGCGGCGTTGCACGTCGCCAGAGGAGGCGGCCGAGCTCGTCTCGATGGTCTTCCTGGAGGTGCGCACGTCGGCGCACGGCTACGACCCACATCGAGGAGCGGCGCGCGCATGGCTGGTCGGCATCGCGATGCACTGTCTCGCGGACCTCCACGGCCGGCGGATGCGCGCAGACGCGGCGGAGCGGCGGCTCGGCGGCATGGCCCGGCTGGATGCTGACGAGCATGCCGAAGTCGAGGCGCGCATCGATGCTGAGCGGCTGTACCCGCAGCTGCAGCGAGCACTGGCCCGGCTTTCGACGGGAGACCGCGACATGCTCGAGCTGGTGGATCGCGAGGGGCTGACACCGTCGGAGGCAGCGTTGGCCCTCGGGATCCGGCCGGTGACGGCGCGCGTCCGCCTATTGCGCGCGCGCCGGAGGCTCCTGGTGGACGTGGCGGAACGAAGCGAGCAGCCGGTGGCGAGGAGGGTGATGTGATGGCCGAGCAGGTGACGTTGACGCGCATCGATGATGAGCTGCACGTCGACCGTTTCGCCGAACAACTGCTGGCGAAGCTGGAAGCGGCATCCGTCGCGGAGGTCGGTGGTGCGCGGGGCCGTCGACGACCGCTGGTCGTGGTAGCCGCCGTCGCTGTTGCCGCAGCAGTCGCCGTCACGATCGCGGCACTCGGCGCGCTGCACCGGGGCTCCGGCGCCTCTCCCGTCGGTTCGGCCCCACCGCCGGCGAGTGCTGTGATGGTGTTGCTGTCGGCGGCAACGGCCTCGGACCGTTCGGCGCCCCTCGGGCCCGGGCAGTATCTGCGCGTGCGGATGCTGCGGTGGACACGCGATGCCGACGGCGGACTCCACCTGGTGACGTTCACGAGCTGGATGGCCGCCGACGGCTCGGCGCGGTTCCTGATCTATGCAGGCGGCGGGTCTGCGTTCGAGTCGAGCGACCAGCGGTGCACCGCATGGCGCTGCATCCTCCGCGTCGCAGGGGCGCCGCCAGAGGCGCTTGGACCGGCGCGATACGGGCCCGGGCGCGGGTTCACGGCCGCCCAGCTCCAACGTCTCCCCACCGACGCCGGCCGGCTGCTGGCCGAGATCCGTGCCCGCGCCCGCACCGGGATCGGGCTGAGCCGCGATCCGTGGGAGCTCGGATTCCCCATGCTGGTCGCTCCACTGCCCCCGGACGTGCGCGCGGCGCTGTATCGCGGATTGGCTCAGCTCCCCGGCGTGCGACGGCTGGGCATGGAACGGATCAACGGCCGAGCCGGCGTCGCCCTCGTCCGTCGGGTGCGGATCTCGGGCGCGAATGTCGAGCGCGTGATCGTCGTCGACCCGCACACCGGCAATCTGCTCGCCGCCCGGGCGACGGTCGACGGCCGCCTGACCGACCGGCGAACGTATTCGACGCGGGTCGTGGAGTCGGCGGACCGCGCGCCGTGACCGCCTACGACGCCGGGTGATCCTCCCAATCGCCGGCGTCCTCCACGTAGATGTGGCGCGCAGTGCGCAGACCGGTCGGCGGATCGAGCGTTCCCGCGGCGATCGAGACCGTCGGGCGGGCGGGGCGCGACCAGAACAGGCGACCGCCGCACTCGCCGCAGAACGCCCGCTCGGCGCCGTCGTGAAAGTGCCGGCGAAGCCCCCGCGACTCGGTCAGCTCCAGGTCGCCGCGGGCGCAGGCGCTGTATGACGCCGGGCCGCCATGCGTGCGGGCACAGACGGTGCAGTGACAGACGAACACGTCGCGCAGGGAGCCGGTGATGCGATAGCGAACGGCGCCGCAGAGGCAGCCGCCCGTGTGGGGTGCGCCGTCGGACACGTGCGCAGGGTAGCCGTGCCACCTGCCAGAATCGCTGAGTGCGACAAGCTCGCGCCCTTGCCGCTGCCCTCGTCCCGATCGCCGCCGTCCTGCTGATCGGGGCGTCGTCAGCCTGGGCCTCGACCGACGCTGAAGCGCAGCTGGCCGCGCGCTTCGCGCCGGAGATCCGGCTGGTCGACCAGCCGCCGCGGTGCGGGGAGGGCGAGCCGTATGTCCCGATCGACGTCGACGGCCTGTTCGATCAGCCGACGGTCGCGCTGCGCGGCCCCTGGGGCAGCAACGACCTGGTCAAGGTCGGGCCCGCGGCGGGCGATCTGGCCGGCGACCTGTTCGACTATCACCTCGACTTCCCGGGCAACGCGCTGGATCCGGGCTGCACCTACGTCGACTGGTCACGCCGGCTGACGGCCGCACGGCCGCCGGCCGTCTACGCACACGTGGCCGCCGATCCGGCCTATCCGGGACAGCTCGCCCTGCAGTACTGGATGTTCTACGTCTACAACGACTGGAACAACCTGCACGAGGGTGACTGGGAGATGATCCAGCTCAACTTCCAGGCCGACGATCCAGGCCAGGCGCTGAACGAGAACCCCGTGCTGGTCGGGTACAGCCAGCACGAGGGCGGGGAGAAGTCGGCGTGGGACGACCCCAAGCTGCAGAAGGTCGGCGGGACGCATCCCGTTGTCTACCCGGCGGACGGCTCACATGCGAACTTCTTCGATTCGGAGCTGTACCTCGGCGCATCCGGCGAGCAGGGCGTGGGCTGCGACGACACACGGAACGCCGGGTTGGTCTTGTCTCCGACGGTGCGGACGATCCCCAGCGACTCGGCGGCGGCCGGCTCGCAGTTCCCGTGGATCGGGTTCCAGGGCAGGTGGGGGGAGCAGCAGCCGGCCTTCTTCAACGGCCCCACCGGCCCCAACCTGAAGACGCAGTGGACCGCGCCCATCACCTGGTCGCAGGCCTGGCGCGACCGGGCCTACGCGGTGCCCGCGGGCGGCGTTCTGGGCACGCGCACGACCGACTTCTTCTGCGGGGCGATGGCGGCCGGGTCGCGCCTGCTGTGGCGGGCCGTCAGCAACCCGCTGCCGACTGTGGTGGCGGTGCTGGCGGTGCTGACGGCGATCATCTGGGCACTGCGCAAGGCGACGTGGCGGCCGGCGGCGCCGCTCCGGCTCGCTCACCGCCGCTCGTGGGGCCAGGTGCTGACTGCCGCCGCGCGCATGTATGCGGCGCATCCCCGCTTATACCTGGGCATCGGGCTGGTGCTCTTACCGATCTCGCTCGTCATCACGGGTATCCAGGCCGTGCTGCTGACGACATCGCAGTTCCTCGGCGTGGACGATCAGGGCGCCGCCGCGGGCTTCTTTGTGCTGGTCGCGATCACGATCGGGTCGATGCTGACCTGGCTCGGCTTGGGCATCGTCCAGGCGGTGACCGCCCGGGCGATGGTCGAGATGGACGCCGGGCGGCAGCTGGGGCTGACCGCCGCGTTCCGGCTGGCGGCGGCGCACGGGCGGGTGCTGTGGTCGATCGCGATCTTCGTCGTGGTCACGTCGCTCCTAACCAGCTCGGTGATTCTGATCCCGTTCGCGATCTGGTTCGCGGTGCGCTGGTCGCTGGTGGTGCCGGCCGTCGTACTCGAGAATCAGCGCCCGCTGCCGGCGTTCCAGCGGAGCGCCCGGCTCGTCCGCGGCCACTGGGTGAAGGTGGCGACGCTGACCATCGTGCTCGGATTAATCGCGGTCGTCCTCGGGCCGCTGGTCGGCACGGCGCTGATCCTGGCGACCAGCTTGCCGCTGTCGATCCTGAACATCATCGCCGGCGTCGTCTATGTGCTGACCATGCCCTACGTCGCGCTGGCCACGGGCTACGTCTACTTCGACATGCGGGTGCGCGAGGAGCTCGAGGACAGGACCCAGCCGGCGGTGCTGCCGGCCGAGGCCGAGCTGGGCCTCGGCTGAGGCCGCCGCTCCGCGATCGGTGGCGGCACCTCCGGCGATCTGGGATCATCGGCCGATGGGCGAGGTCGCCGACGACCCGCTCCGGCAGGGGCGCCAGGCGCTGGCAGCCGCCGACTGGATGGTTGCCCGGGTGCAGTTCCAACGCTGTCTGGACGTGGGCGGCGGCACGGAGGCGCTGGCCGGTCTCGCCGAAGCCCTTCAGTGGCTGGGCGAGTACGATCGCGCGATCGAGCTGAAGGCCGAAGCCTTCGACCTCTACCGGCGTGCCGGCAATGGCGAGCGAGCGGCCGAGGTGGCTCGGAGCCTCGCCTTTCTGCACGGTGGCGTCCATGGGAATCTGGCTGCGGCGAACGGCTGGTTCGCGGAGGCCGATCGCGCGCTGGATACGCTGGACGAGTGCATTCAGCATGGGTGGCTCGCGTTCGACCGCGCGCCGCTCAGCGATGACCCGGCCGAGCGAGAGCGGCTCGCCCAGACCGCACTGGCGATTGCCCGGCGCTTCGGCGACGCTGACCTCGAGTTTGACGCCATGGCCCTGCTGGGCGACGCCTACGTGCAATCGGGCCGGGTCGGCGAAGGCATGACGCTGATCGACCAGGCGATGACCGCGGTGGCGGCGGGACGGGTCATCGGTGTTGCCGCAATCGGCGACATCTACTGTCGGCTGCTTAGCGCGTGCGAGAGGACGACGGACGTCCGCCGGGCCGAGGAATGGATGGTGGTGGTCAACCGGTTCGCGGCCTGGAGCGACTCGCTGCTGGTCTCGACGACCTGCCGCCTGCACTACGGAGGCATCCTCGTTGCGATCGGCCGTTGGCCGGAGGCCGAAGTAGAACTGCTGGAGGCGATCCGGCTCTCGGAGCGCAGCTATCGGATGCTTCGGACGTTCCCCGTCGTGCGCCTTGCCGACCTGCGCCTGCGGCAAGGGCGGTTCGAGGAAGCGGAGCGACTGCTCGAGGGCTCCGAATGGCACCCGACCGCCCGCCGATGCCTGGCGGCAGCGGCGCTGGGCCGGCGCGAGCTCGACCTGGCGCACGAACTCGCGACGTTGTGCCTGGAGAGCGTGGCACCGGATGACCCCGCACGCGCACCGATGCTGGGCCTGCTGGTCGACATCGACCTTGCCCGAGACGATCTGGTCGCTGCCGACGAGGCGTGCACGACGCTTGCGCGGTTGTCCGAGCGCGGAGACCCGGTGGTGTGCGCCTGGTGGACATTCGCCGGCGGGCGGATCGAGCTTGCGCGCGCGGATCCCGGCGCTCGGTCTCATCTGCAGTCCGCGGTCGAACGGTTCACCATCCTGGAGTTGCCGCTCGAGGCGGCTCGGGCGAGGCTGAGCCTCGCCGGCGCCATGGCGAGGGACACGCCTACGGCGGCCGCGAATGAGGCGCGGCTGGCGTTCGACGAGTGCGCTCGCCTGGGGGCACGGCGGGATGCCGACGCGGCCGCAGCGCTGTTGCGCCGCCTCGGTCGCGGTAGTGCGCGACCGCGCACCGCGGGGTTGCTGACCAAACGCGAGGTGGAGGTGCTGGTGCTCCTTGGTGACGGACTCTCGAACGCGCGGATCGCCGGACGGCTCACCATCAGCACGCGGACGGCGGAGCATCACGTTGCCAGCATCCTGGCGAAGCTTGGGCTGCGCAGTCGCAGCGAGGCTGCTGCCTATGCCGTGCGCGAGCGGGTCGAAGATCCGTAGCCGGATAGGTATGCCTACCGATGAACCACCGGCGCGCCGCGGCCATGCTGGCTCAGGTCGCAATTACGCGGCCGACCACCGAAGGAGGATGGCGATGAGCGAGCAGAACATGACCGCGGTGCGCGCGTGCTTCGAGCAGGCGTCGCGTGGCAACTTCGCAGCGCTTGACGCGATTGTCACGCCCGACTTCGTCCTTCACAGCCCGGACGAGGTGCGTGGAGCGGAGGGACTGGCCAGGATGGTCGACGGCTACCGTCGTGCCCTCCCTGACCTGGAGCTGACCGTCGATCACCAGTTCGCAGCCGGCGAGTACGTCGCGAGCCGGTTCACGATCCGCGGGTCGCATCAAGGTGATCTGATGGGCGTGCCGGCGAGCGGACGTGAGGTGGTGTTCACGGGCGTCACGATCAGCCGCTGCCGGGACGGCAGGATCGCCGAGGAATGGGAGCTCACCGACACCGTCGGCCTGCTCGGTCAGGTAGGTGCGCTGCCTGAAATGGCGACGTAAGGGGTAGCCGTGAGCGGGGCAAGGGCCGCGCGCCCTTGCCCCGCTCACCGGATGTGACGAGACTATGCGCAATGTCGTCGGCCGAGCCGCAGCCCGTCCTGACGCCGCTGACCGAGGCGGCGATCATCCTCGTCCTGACCGTGCCGGCCGGCGGCGAGGATGCCGTTCGCGATCTGCTCCCGGACGTCAGCGGGTTGCGGCGCTCCGTCGGGTTCCGCGTCCCGGAGACCGAGCTGACCTGCGTCGTCGGGCTGGGTAGCGGCCTGTGGGATCGGTTGTTCGGGTCGCCGCGTCCGACGGGGCTGCACCCGTTCAGCGAGATCCGAGGATCGCAGCACACCGCGGTGGCGACCCCCGGCGACGTGCTCGTGCACATCCGGGCGCACCGGTTCGACGTCTGCTTCGAGCTCGCCCAGCACATCACCGACCGGCTCGCCGGCGCGGCGCAGGTGGTGGACGAGATCCACGGATTTCGATCCTTCGACGATCGCGACCTGCTGGGGTTCGTCGACGGCACCGAGAACCCCGAACGATCCGACGGCCGGAGCGCGGCGATCGTCGGTGACGGCGATCCGGCGTTCGCCGGCGGCAGCTACGTCGTCGTCCAGAAGTACCTCCACGACCTGTCAGCCTGGAATGCGCTACCCGTCGAGGAGCAGGAGCTGGCGGTCGGCCGGACGAAGCTCAGCGATCTGG
Source organism: uncultured Actinomycetes bacterium (assembly GCA_963809205.1). Lineage (GTDB taxonomy): Bacteria > Actinomycetota > Thermoleophilia > Gaiellales > JAICJC01 > DATLLN01. The sequence goes on from CAWEIS010000004.1 coordinate 440,981, forward strand.
AGCTGCCGGACGACGTCAAGCCGGCGAACTCCCATGTCGCGCTCAACACGATCGTCGGCGAGAACGGCGAGGAACGCCAGATCGTGCGCCTCAACATGCCGTTCGGGCGGGTCGGCGCCGGCGAGTTCGGCACCTACTTCATCGGCTACACGTCAGACACCGATGTGATCGAGCAGATGCTGACCAACATGTTCGTCGGATCGCCTCCCGGGAACCACGACCGGATCCTCGACTTCTCGACGGCCGTCACCGGATGCCTGTTTTTCGCACCCTCGGCGGGCTTTCTCGACGACCCGCCGGGGGATGCGCCCGGGGATGCCGGCGCTGTGCAGCCGGGCTCGCTGGGCATCGGCAGCCTCAAGGGCGACTCGTCGTGAATCAACCACCGTCGGCGGTGGCCATCCGCCGCTGCCGTGAGGAAGACCGAGGCCCGATCCTGGAGATCGTGAACGACGCGGCCGAGGCCTATCGCGGGGTGATTCCGGCCGACCGATGGCGCGACCCATACATGAGCGGCGACGAGCTCGACCGCGAACTGGCGGCCGGGGTCGCGTTCTGGGGATACGAACGCCACGGACGGCTCGACGGCGTGATGGGCATCCAGTCCGTCGACGACGTCGAGCTGATCCGCCACGCGTATGTGCGCACTGAGCGGCAGGGCGAGGGCGTCGGCGGGGCGTTGTTAGCGCACCTGCGGTCGGGGGCTGCGTACCCGCTGCTGGTCGGGACGTGGACCGACGCGACGTGGGCGATCCGGTTCTACGAGCGGCACGGGTTCGTCCGCACGTCCCGCGAGCGGACCCGGGTGCTGCTCACGACCTACTGGTCGATTCCGGAGCGGCAGATCGAGACGTCGGTCGTCCTCGAACTCGCCGTCAGCGCGGACTGAACCCGGCTGATTCCGCCGGGCATGACCACTCGAGTATCCGCGTAGCCATGCCCGGCGGTGGTGACGTCGAGCGTCAGCCGCAGCCGGAGTTGTCGCCGCAGTCCCGGCAGGTGTAGCAGGCACCGGTGCGCACCTTGCGGCCGCCGCACTTGGCGCACTCCTGCGCGTCGTTCCAGGCGTTGAACAGGGCGGTCTGCCCGGGGCCCGGGCCGGCGGCCGGCGCGTCCGGCGTCTCGCTGACGGCGGTCGGGCCGTACTCGCCCGCGGCCATCCGCTCGCGGACGGCCTGGCTCATGATGCCCAGGTCGGCCTGCGTCTCGGGATCCAGGAAGCGCTTGCCCATCCAGCGGAAGATGTAGTCGGGGATGGACTTGGCGATCCGGATGTCCGGGTCGTTCGTCATCCCGCTCGGCTCGAAGCGCATGTGTGCGAACTTCGAGACGAACACCTCCAGCGGCACGCCGTACTGGATGCCCACGGACACGGCGATCATGAACGCGTTCATCAGGCCGGCGAGGGTGGTGCCCTCCTTGGCGATGTCGACGAACACGTCGCCCGGGTCGCCCTCGGGGAACATCCCGACGTGGATGTAGCCCTCGTACTCGCCGACCTTGAACTTGCGGCCGATCTCGGTGCGGTCGATCGGCATCACGCGCCGCTGCGGCTTGGCCGCGATCAGCTCGGTCTGCCCGGTCGACAGCGGCTGCGCCACCTTGCAGCCGTCGCGGTAGATCGCGATCGCCTTGACGCCCAGCTTCCAGGCGTCGAGGTAGAGATCGGCGACGTCGTCGACCGTGACGTCGTTCGGCAGGTTCACGGTCTTCGAGATGGCGCCGGAGATGAACGGCTGGATCGCCGCCATCATCTTGACGTGGCCCATGTGGTGGATCGCCCGGTCGCCGACCGCCACGTCGAACACCGCCAGGTGCTCGCCCTTGAAGCCGGGCGCACCGACCACCGTGTTGTGCTCGTTGATGTGGGCGACGATCTGGTCGATCTCGTGCGGCGCGTAGCCCATCCGCTTGAGCGCCGTCGGCACCGTCTGGTTGACGATCGTGATGTCGCCGCCGCCGACCAGCCGCTTCGACTTGACCAGCGAGAACTCCGGCTCCACGCCGGTGGTGTCGCAATCCATCATGAAGGAGATGGTGCCGGTCGGTGCCAGCACCGTCGCCTGCGCGTTGCGGTAACCGTGCTGCTCGCCCAGCGCCAGCGCCTCGTTCCAGGCGTTGCGCGCTGCGACGGTCATGTCCTCGGGCACCAGCGCGTGATCGATGTTGGCCACCGCCGCCCGGTGCTTGCGGATCACCCGCAGCATCGCCTCGGAGTTCTTCGGGTACTCCTCGAACGAGCCGATCCGGCTGGCCATCTCGGCCGACTTGCGGTACGCGCGTCCGGTCATGATCGCCGTGATCGCGCCGGCGTAGGCGCGGCCCTCGTCGGAGTCGTAGGGCAGCCCGCGCGCCATCAGCAGCGCGCCCAGGTTGGCGTAGCCCATGCCCAGCTGCCGCATCGCGTGCGCGTTGCGGGTGATCTGGTCGGTCGGGTAGCTGGAGTTGGAGACCAGGATCTCCTGGGCCATGAACACCACGTCCACCGCCCGCTCGAACCGGTCGACCTCGAACTCGTCCGTCTCCGGGCTGCGGAACTTCATCAGGTTGAGGCTGGCCAGGTTGCAGGCGCTGTTGTCGACGTGCAGGTACTCCGAGCACGGGTTGCTGGCGTTGATCCGACCCGACGCGGGGCAGGTGTGCCAGTCATTCATCGTCGTGTCGTAGTGCATGCCGGGATCGGCGCACTTCCAGGCCGCCTCGGCCACCTGCCGCATCAGGTCGCGGGCGCGCAGCGTGCGCACCACCGAGCCGTCCATGCGGGCGGTCAGATCCCAGTCCTCGTCGTCGAGCACGGCGCGCATGAACTCATCGGTGACGCGCACCGAGTTGTTCGCGTTCTGGTACTGGATCGACGCCCAGTCGGGGCTGTCCAGGCTCATGTCGTAGCCGGCCGCCTGCAGCACGCGGGCCTTCTCCTCCTCGTGCTGCTTGCACCAGATGAACTCCTCGATGTCCGGGTGGTCGATGTTCAGCACGACCATCTTGGCGGCGCGGCGGGTCTTGCCGCCCGACTTGATCGTGCCCGCGGACGCGTCGGCGCCGCGCATGAACGAGACCGGGCCGGAGGCGTAGCCGCCCTTGGACAGCTGCTCCTTGGACGAGCGGATGCGCGACAGGTTGATGCCGGAGCCCGAGCCGCCGCGGAAGATCCGCCCCTCCTTGGTGATCCACTCGAGGATCGAGTCCATCGAGTCGTCCACCGAGAGGATGAAGCAGGCGCTGCACTGCGGGTTCTCCTCGAAGCCGACGTTGAACCACACCGGCGAGTTGAACGACGCCATCTGGTGGAGCAGCAGGTGGGTCAGCTCGGCGTGGAAGACCTCGGCCTCGTCGCCGTCGGTGAAGTAGCCGTCCTTGACGCCCCACGTCGTGATCGTGTCGGCGACCCGCCCGATCATCTGCTTGACCGAGCGTTCGCGCTGCGGCGTGTTGAGCTTCCCGCGGAAGTACTTCTGGGCGACGATGTTGGTCGCCGTCTGGCTCCAGAACGCCGGGAACTCCACGTCGGACTGCTGGAACGAGGGCCCGTCCTTGCCCGGGATCAGCGCCTCGCGCGTCTCCCAGTCGACCGCGTCATAGGGGTCGACACCCGGCTCGCTGAAGTACCTCGGCACGCCGACGGAGACCTCCTCCCGGCCCTCCAGCACCCGTGTTTCGATCCCGCTCTCGGTCGTCGCCATGCCGCTTCCTCCCTCGTCTTTCTCTCCCGTAAGTGTAGCCGATCACCGAACAGGTGTTCGCCCGGAAAGCTCCATCCGGGCGAGCTCCTGCTCGAACTCCTCGACCCCGTCGAATTCCCTGTAAATCGAGGCGAACCTGACGTACGCGACCTTGTCCAGGTCGTGCAGCACGGCCAGCGCCTCGTCCCCGATTGCCTGCGATGCGATCTCGTCGCGGACGCCGTTTCGCAGGCCCGCCTCGATGGTCGTCGCGGCCCGCTCGAGCTGCTCCAGCGACACCGGGCGCTTGGTGCAGGCGCGCACCAGCCCGGCCATCAGCTTGGCCCGGTCGAACGGCTGCCGCGAGCCGTCCTTCTTGATCACGAACAGGGCCGACTCCTCGATCCGCTCGAAGGTCGTGAAGCGCTGGACGCAGAGCAGGCACTCGCGGCGCCGGCGGATCGCGCCCTTGCCGGCGACCCGTGAGTCGACCACCTTGGTCTCGCCGTGTTCGCAGAAGGGACAGTTCATGTGAATCGCAAGGTCTTGTGTGTCTCGATCGCCGGGACCCACAAGATCTAGTGGGGATGGGCAGTATGGAAGGGTCGTCGGACGGACATCCGAAACGCCTGCAACGAGGCGGTTCTAGACCGCCAGGAGCTCCGAGACCGTCACTCCCCGGATGCCCCGGGCGGCCAGCTCGGGCAGCACCACCGCCAGCGCCTCGACGGTCGGCGTGCGGTCGCGGTCGGTGGTCGTGCGCCGCGGCCAGCAGTCGTGCAGGTCGACGATCGACCCCGCCCGCACCTCGCGCAGCACGACCCGCGCGATCTCGGCGGACGACCGCTCCAGCCAGTCCGACGGATCGACCGACCACAGCGCCGTCGTCGGGATGCCGCGCTCGGCCGCGATCCGCGCGCAGCGCGTGGGATCCTCGCCGTGGGGCGGCCGGAACACCGCCGGGCGGTCGCCCAGCGTGCGCTGGCAGCGGACGATCTCGTGGGCCAGCTCGCCGTCGTCCAGGTCGAGCGCATGCGGGTGGGAGAAGGTGTGGTTGCCGATCTCGTGGCCCTCGGCGATCGTCCGGGCGAGGATCTCCTCGCGGCCCTCCACCGACTCGCCCAGCACGAAGAACGTGCCGTGCATGCCGTGCTCGGCGAACAGGTCGAGGATGGCCGGCGTCTGCGGCCCCGGGCCGTCGTCGAACGTCAGCGCGACCAGCGGCTCCGCCAGGTCGTGGCGGTGGGAGATCAGGCTCACGGGTGGAGCGCGGCCAGCGTCTCGCGCAGGCCGTCGTCCAGCTCGACCGCCGGCCGCCAGCCCAGCTCGCCGTGCGCCCGCGAGCAGTCCAGTGCGCTGCGCGACAGCTCGCCCAGCCGTGCCGGCCGGTGCTCGGGCTCGATCGCGGTGCCGGCCGCCGTCTGGCACGAGGCGAGCAGGTCGACCACATTGGTCTCGATGCCCGTGCCGACGTTGAAGGCGACCTGCGGGCCGTCGTAGCCGGCGGCCGCGAGGTTGGCGGCGACCACGTCACCGACGTGCACGTAGTCGCGCGTCTGCAGGCCGTCGCCGAAGATCAGCGGCGTCTCGCCGGCCACCAGCTTGCCGAAGAAGATGGCGACCACGCCGGCCTCCCCGTGCGGGTCCTGGCGGGGGCCGTACACGTTGCCGTAGCGGAGCGTGACGTTGCGCGTGCGGTGCAGCCGGTTGAACAGCTCGAGGTACTGCTCGCCGCAGAACTTGGAGGTGCCGTAGGGCGCCATCGGCGCGACTGACGTCGCCTCGTCCGAGGGCACGACGTCCGCCTCGCCGTACAGCGCGCCACCGGTGGACGAGAAGACCACGCGGGCGTCGCACGAGCGGGCGGCGTTGAGCACTGCGATCGTGCCCAGCACGTTGACGTCGGCGTCCAGGCCGGGGTTCTCGACCGACACGCGGACGTCCGCCTGGGCGGCCAGGTGGAACACCACGTGCGGCCGCACCTCTCCGGCCAGCGAACCCAGCGCCGCGCCGTCGCGGATGTCCAGCTCGGCGAAGGTCGCGGAGTCGGGCACGCGCTCGCGCTTGCCCGACGCCAGGTTGTCCACAACCCACACCTCGTCGCCCCGCGCCAGCAGCGCATCGGTGACATGTGACCCGATGAACCCGGCTCCCCCCGTGACGATCGCGCGCATGCTCGGCGCAGGATAGCCTCGCTACGATTCGGCCGTGGGCAGGCGCGTGCTTGTCATGGGGATCGTCGCGCTTTGGGCGACGCTGATCGTTGCCGGCTGTGGCAGCGTTCGGCAATCCGACCAGTACACCTACAGTGTCCCCGGCGTGCCCAAGGTGCCGGGCGACGTGCGCCGCGAGGTGACGGCGACGCTCGACGCGTTCGTGGTCGCAGCCGTCGAGCGCAAGGACCTGTCGCGCGCCTACGACCTGTCGACCTCGACCCTGCGCGGCGGCATGACCCGCACACAGTGGCTGACCGGCTCGATCCCGGTGGCGCCGTATCCCGGCCGCGACACCCACGTCGGCCGCTGGCAGCCGACGTTCATCAACCCGGACGCGATCGGCCTCCACGTCATCCTCCACCCCCAGCAGGGCTCCGACGTCGGCCCGCAGTCGTTCAACATCGTCGTGCGCAAGGTGGACGGCCGCTGGCTGGTCGACAACATCTACCCGGAGGCGCAGTTCGCGACGGCAGGCAAGGCGGCGACGATCATCGCCGAGCCGGACTTCGCGCCCCACCAACAGGGCCGCACCATGCGGCATACCGACAACGGCCTGCTGGCCGTGCCGTTCCTGGTGCTGGGCGCGCCGGTGCTGATCGGCCTGGCGGCGCTGGCGGTGGTCGTCGTCCGCCACGTGCGCCGACCGGCGCCCGACCGGGACGACCGGGCGCTGATCTCCTGGAAGCCGCCGGACGACCCGGCTACATGAGCGAGACCAGGCGGTCGAGCCCGATGCCGCTCGTGTACAAGCGCTCCTTGCGATTCTGCAACAGCCGCGCGGTCCAGTCCGTCTCGCCGCCGTCGCCCAGGTCGACCGCGTCGCCCGACGGCGTGTACGCGGTGACGTTGAGCATCGCCCCGGCGTAATACCCGACGCCGTGCTCGCGCTCGGGGTCGGACGCGACCAGCACGTCGGGGTGGGCCTCGGCCAGCCGCTCCAGCGCCCGCTCGGCGACGGCCGGCCGGGCGGCGTCCGAGACGGTCACCCGGATCTCCGACGCCTGCGTCTCGCGGAGCAGGCGGATGTGGACGCCGGCGTGGTCGACCAACGCGTCGGTCTCGAAGCTGTTGCCCGGCTCGGATGGCCCGGCGGTGACCAGCGCCAGCAGCCGGAAGTGGCGCAGCACGATCCCCTCGCCGCTGAGCGGTTGGAGGCGCAGCACGCGGTGCGTGGTGGCCAGCCGCACGGTGGCGTCGCCGGTGCCGCGGCGGATGGCCGCCTCCAGGGCCAGCGCCGCGGTCGGGTCGGCCATCACCTCGCTCCCGCGGACGGTGGCCAGCACGCTGTCCTGGCCGATCCTGCCCAGCACGGCGTTCAGCCCGGCCGGGCAGACCGGCGACAGCTCCAGCGCCTCGAACCCCTCGGCGGCCTCCAGCGCCAGCACCTCGGCGCGCCGCAGCGGGCGGGCGTCGGTCAGTGCGGCGGCCACGGTGCCGTCGCGGCTCCGGTCGGCCATCAGGTCGGCCGGCGTTCGCTCAGCACTGCGCCGGCGGGCGACGTCGAGCAGCAGCGAGCGAAGGTCGGAGCCGGGCATCGACGACAGCCGCCCGGCCAGTCCGGGAACGCCCGCCTCGCGCTCGATCCGGCGGACGATCTCGTCGGTCACGCCGCGGCTTCGGCGGAGCCGTCACTCTCGCGCTGCACCTCGACCGCCTTCTCGTCGGTCAGCACGAGGTAGCCCTCGAACTCGCCGGCGCGGTCGCGGAACTGGAGCGGGCCGACCTTGCCCTTCTCGATCACCGTCTTCGCCTCGTCCGGCGTGATGTCGCGGCCCTTCATCGACTTCCAGATGACGAACCCGCAGCCCGGGTTCTTCTTGCTCTTCCACGAGGAGCAGCCGTAGGCGCGGCTGTTCTCGCGGATCTGGCCGTCGCACCGCGGGCAGCTCGCGATCGGCTCGCGCTGGACGCGCGCGACGCGCCCCAGCGGCTTGCCGTCCTCGCCCACGATCTGGGGCTCGTTGCCCTCGCCCATCACCAGCTTCGCCGGCTGTGGGCCGTCGGTCAGCTCCGCCTCGCCGCGCTCGAGCAGCTCGCGCACCTGATCGGTGCCGATCGTGAACCCGCGCTGGCTCTTCCAGATGGTGAAGCCGCAGCCCGGCTCGGACTTGCTCTTCCACGACGTGCAGCCGAATCCGCGGCGGTTCTCCTTGATCTCGCCGTCGCCGTTGGGGCAGGGGCCGAGAGTGCCCTCGAGCGGCTTGCCCGCTTCGTCGACGATCTGCGGCTTGTTGCCCTCGGCCAGCACCAGCCTGGCCGGCTGGGGGCCGTTGGCAAGCTCGGCCTCGCCGTGCTCCAAGAGCTCGCGCACCTCGTCCGCGGTGACGGTGAATCCGGCCTGGTTCTTCCACACGGTGAAGCCGCAGCCGGGATCCTTCTTGCTCTTGTAGGAGCTACAGCCAAAGGCCGCGCGGTTCTCCTTGATCTCGCCGTCGCCGTTGGGGCAGGGCCCGAGCGGCGCCGACTGCGTCAGCGGCTTGCCGTCCTCGCCCACGATCAGCGTGTGCTTCTCGTCGTCCAGCACCAGCGTCGCGCCGCCATCGAGCTGCCCGCGGCCCGAGGCCAGCAGCTCGGCCACCGCCTCGCGGGTGATCGTGAAGCCGCCCTGGTTCTTCCAGATGGTGAAGCCGCAGCCCGGCTCGGACTTGCTCTTGTACGACGAGCAGCCGAAGGCCGCGCGGTTCTCGCGGATTTCTCCGTCGCCGTTGGGGCACGTCCCCAGCGACTCCGTCCTCAGCGTGCGGAAGTACTCGACGATCTCGTCGGTGAAGCCGGCGATGTCCGCCATGAACGCGCTGCGGTCGGCCTGCGCGTGCTCGATCTCGGACAGCCGCTTCTCCCAGCTGCCCGTCAGCTCGGCCGAGGTCAGCGGGTGCGTGCCCAACAGCTCGATCGTCATGCGGCCCTTGGGCGTTGAGGTCAGCGCCTTTCCGTCGCGGTCGATGTAGCCGACGTTGAGCAGCCGCTCGATGGTGTCGGCGCGGGTGGCGGGCGTGCCCAGGCCGGACTCCTTCATCGCCTCGCGCAGCTCCTCGTCGTCGATCGTGCGGCCGGCGGTCTCCATCGCGCCCAGCAGCGAGCTCTCCGTGTAGCGGCCCGGCGGCTTGGTCTGCTTCTCGAGCACCGTCGCCTCGGCGCAGCTGCCGGTCTCGCCCTCGTCGATCCGCGGCAGCGCCTGCTCGGGCGCCTCCCCGTCCTCGCGCTTCGCGGGCGGCGCGCTGGCCTCGTCGCCGAACGCCGGCGCGCGCCAGCCGGCCTCCAGCAGCCGCTTGCCCTTGGTGCGGAAGCTCTGGTCGCCGGCCTCGGTGACGACGTCGGTGTCCTCGAACCGGGCATCGGGATGGAACACAGCCAGGAAGCGGCGGGCGACCAGGTCGTAGATGCGGCCGTCGTCGCCCGATAGCTCGCCCCGCGGCAGCTCGCCGGTCGGGATGATCGCGTGGTGGTCGTCGACCTTCCCGTTGTTGACGACACGGGCCAGCGGCAGCACGTCCAGCGAGGCGACGTACTCGGCATGGGGGCGGTAGGCGGCGATGCCGGCCAGCTTGCCGGCGGTCGGCTTGAGCGCCGGGATCTGGTCGGAGGGCAGGAACTGGCTGCGCGTTCGCGGGTAGGTGATGACAGCGCCGTGCGACGAGCCCTCGTACAGCCGCTGCGCGGCGGCCAGCGTGCGGGCGGCGGACATGCCGAACCGGCGGTTGGCCTCGCGCTGCAGGCTGGTCAGGTCGTAGAGCAGGGGCGAGCGCTCCTTGCGCTCCTTGCGCTTGACCGAGACCACGGTCGACGGCGCTCCGCCGGCCGCCGCGGCGACCGCCTCGGCGCGCTCGCGCTCCGCCGTCCGGTCCTCGCGACCCTCGAACCAGCGGCCGACGTAGGTGCGGCCCTCGTCGAGCTCGAAGCGGGCGTCCACCTGGAAGTAGGTCTCGGGGACGAAGGCGTCGATCTCCAGGTCGCGGCGGACGATCAGCGCCAGCGTCGGCGTCTGCACCCGGCCCAGCGAGACGACGCCGTCCAGGCGGCCGACCTTGGTGGCCGCCCGCGTGCCGTTCATGCCAACCAGCCAGTCGGCCTCGCTGCGCGACCGGGCGGCCGCCTCCAGCGGCGCCATCTCCGCGCCGTCGCGGAGGTGGTCGAACCCCTCGCGGATCGCGTCGCGGGTCATCGACGACACCCACAGGCGGCTGACCGGCTTGGCGTTCCCGGCCAGCTCGTAGATGTAGGAGAAGATCAGCTCGCCCTCGCGGCCGGCGTCACAGCCGTTGATGATCTGCTCGACGTCCTTGCGCTTGATCAGCTTGGACAACGTGTCCAGCTGCGACCTGCCGCGGCCCTCGATCGGCTTCAGCTTGAACTGCTCGGGGATGATCGGCAGCCGGTTGAGCGACCACATCCGGTACTTGCTGTCGTAGTCCTCGGGCTCCGCCAGCTCGACCAGGTGACCGACGGCCCAGGACACGACGTAATCGTCCGCCTCCAGGTAGTCCTTGCGGTCGGTGAAAGTGCCGGGCAGCGCCTTTGCATAGTCGCGCCCGACGGACGGCTTCTCGGCGATCACGAGTGTCTTGCTCATACGCGGCGAGAGGGTAGCACTTGGCCTCCGACGCATTTTCGGCGGAACGGTGCCGATTCTGTAGCGCCTTCGGCGCGGGTAGCATCAGCGCATGTTCATCAGCTTCGAGGGCCTGGACGGATGCGGCAAGACCACGCAGGCGGCGATGCTGGCGGACGCGCTGGAGGCGGAGGGGCAGCGGATCGTCCGCGTCCGCGAGCCCGGCGGCACGCCGGCCGGCGAGCGGATCCGCAGCCTGCTGCTCGACCCCGGCGAGAGGATCGCGCCGGTCGCTGAGGCGCTGCTCTACGCCGCCGCCCGCGCGCAGCTGGTGGACGACGTGATCCGCCCGGCGCTGCGCGACGGGGCGCACGTGGTGGCCGACCGGTTCATCGACTCGTCGCTCGCCTACCAGGGCGTCGCCCGCGGGCTGGGCGTCGAGCCGGTGCTCGACGTCAACCGCTTTGCGACCGGCGGGCTGTTCCCCGACCGGACGGTGCTGCTGCGGCTGGACGGCGGCGATGCTGCGCGGCGGCGCGATGCCGAGCCCGACCGGATCGAGGCCGAGGGCGACGGCTTCCAGGAGCAGGTCGCGCGCGGCTTCGAGGACCTGGCGGCGCGCTTTCCCGACCGGATCGTCGAGATCGACGCCGGCGGATCGCCCGACGAGGTGCTCGCGCGGGTGCGCAGGGCGGCCGGCGTATGAGCGGGCCGTTCGACGGTCTGGCGCGGCAGCCCGAGGCCGAGCGTCTGCTGGAGGCGGCGCTGGCCGCGCCCGGCCATGCCTACCTGCTGGCCGGCCCGCCGGGCAGCGGCAAGCGGCTCTACGCGGAGCGCTTCTCTGCGGCCCTGCTCGACGCTCCGCCACGGCGGATCGTCTCCGGCACGCATCCCGACCTGTTCGTGCTCGAGCCGGCCGGCAGCATGATCCTGATGGAGGACGCGCGGAGGCTGCGGCGCGACCTGCACATGCGGCCCTTCGAGGCGGCACGCCGCGTCTATCTAATACTGGGGGCGCATCTGCTGCGCGACGACAGCGCAAACGCGCTCCTCAAGTCGCTCGAGGAGCCGCCGTCGTACGGCGTGTTCGTGCTGGTGTCCGACCACGCCGACGGGATGCTGCCGACCATCCTCTCCCGCGTGCAGCTGGTGCCGTTCCGGCGGTTCTCGACGGCCCAGCTGACCGAGGCCACCGGCAACGCCACGGCGGCCCGCGCCGCGATGGGCAACCTGGCCCGGGCCGAGCAGCTGGCGGGCGACGATGCGGCGGCCGAGCGCCGCCGTGCCTACCTGGACATCGCCCGCCGCTCGCTGATCGATCCCGCGTTCGACCCGGCGGAGGCGGCCGGCGTCATCTCCTCTGCTGCCAACGCCGCCGGCAAGCAGGCGGGCAAGGACGTGCAGACCGCCGCCGCGTCGCAGATCGAGGTGACCGACGACCCGAAGGATCGCAAGGCGCTGGAGAAGCGGGTCGATGATCGCGCCAAGCGGGTCGCCCGGCGGGCCGAGCTGGAGGAGCTGCTGGAAGCCCTGGACACGGTCGCCTGGTGGTACCGCGACGTGCTGGCCGCGCATCTGGGCGCCGAGAGCGTGGTGGTACACTCAGATCTGGCCGGTGAGGCGGTTCACGACGGCGAATCCGAGACTCCCGCGAGGCTGGTGCGGGCGCTCTCGGTTCTCGCAGACCGCCGCCGGTCATTCGATTTGAACGTCACCCCGCCCCTGGCGATCGAGGCCCTCTTCCACGAGCTGCACGGGGCAGGATCGGACATCGCGAGAGTGGTGGAGGCCTGATGGCGACAGTCGTCGGCGTCGTGTTTCAGCCGGGCGGCAAGGTGTATTCGTTCGACCCGGCGGGGCTCGAGCTGCGGTGGGACGAGCGGGTGATCTGCCACACCGCCCGCGGCCGCGACCTCGGTCGTGTCGTCCAGGCCAAGCACCAGATGCCCGACGAGGAGCTGACCGGGCCGCTCAAGCGCGTTGTCCGCCGGGCCACCGCGCAGGACGAGGAGCAGGTGCGGGCCAACCGGGTAGAGGCCAAGCGCGCGATGCTGCTGTTCCGCGAGCTGATCCGGCGCCACGGCATGGAGCTGAAGCCGGTCTCGTCGGACGTCGTCTTTGACGGCACCAGGATCATGTTTGCCTACGAGGCGGAGCAGCGGCCGGACACGGCGGCGCTGCAGGCCGATCTGTCGCAGCGGCTGAAGCGGCGGGTCGATCTGCGGATGGTGGGGCCGCGCGAGGCGGCGCGGCTGTGCGGCGGAGGCGGGCTGTGCGGGCCGGTCAAGTGCTGCAACCGCTTCCCGTCGCACGAGGCTCCGATCACGCTGCGGATGGCCAAGGACCAGGAGCTTCCGATGAATCCGGGCCGGATCACCGGACTGTGCGGCAGGCTACGCTGTTGTCTGGCGTTCGAGCATCCGATCTACAAGTCGTTTCGCGACCGGGCGCCGGCGGTGGGCAGGAGGGTGTCCACCCCGCATGGAACTGGGGTGGTACGGAGCTACGAGGTGGTGCGCGATGCCTGCCTCGTTGAGATCGACGGTGAGAGGGAGATGTTGGAGGTCAAGCTCGACGAGATGGTGGAAGTGGCCGGATGAGCATGAGCTTTGCAATCGCCGGCCGGGGCGATGACCCGCGCCTCAGCGAGTTCCGTGAGGCGCTGCGCAAGGAGTGGATCGCGCGCGATTTCCCTGAGGACACCGCGGTCGACCCCGCGGCCGAGATCGTCTTCAACTTCATCGACCCGGCGCGCCCCCGCCCCGTGCGCCGCCGCCAGCGGTCGACCTACGTCGCCATCGTCTCGGTGATCGACACCTCGCCGGATGACGTGCTGTTATACGAGTACCCGTTCATGGTGCGCAGCCTCGCCAACCTCGGCGTCGTTGTCGTCCCCGGCGACACGTGCCACTTCGTCACGCCTGAGCGCGGCCACTACACGGTCGACGACCCGGGCGACCTGGACGAGTGGGTGCGGCGGATCGTCGACCGGATCACGCCCCTTGCCACCTCGCGGCTGGTGATCGACAACCGCTTCGACGAGGACCTGGAGCCCGAGCTGTGGGACGGCGACGAGCTGACCGAGGGCCTGCTCGACGCCGGCCGCCGGCTCGACGCGCTCGGCCTGCTGCCCGCGCCGTTCCCGCTCGAGGAGCTGGTCGGCGAGAAGGAGCTGCTGCGGATCAAGCGGATCTACGGCATCGGCGGCCTCTCGTACGGCAACCTGTCGACCCGCAAGGACGAGGGCCGGTTCTGGATGAGCGCGTCGGGCGTCGACAAGGCGAACCTGCGGGTCGTCGGCAAGGACATCCTGATGGTCAAGGACTACGAGGAGGCGACCGGCACCATGGTGCTGTCGGTGCCGGCAGGCGTTGAGGATCCCAACCGGGTGTCGGTCGACGCGATCGAGCACTGGATGATCTACCGCGAGCACCCCGAGGTGAACGCGATCGTCCACGTGCACGCCTGGATCCCGGGGATCCGCGCGACCGAGTTCAACTACCCGTGCGGCACGGCGGAGCTGGCCACGGCGGTGGCCGACATCATCCGCACGGAGCCCGACCCCGCGCACTCGGTGGTCGGGCTCAAGAACCACGGCATCACCGTCACCGGCACGAGCCTGGAGGACATCTTCCAGCGCATCGAGCCGGTGATCGAGGTGCAGGTTCCGATGATCGCCTAGATGGCGACCTGATCAGTCAGCGACCAAGACGACGAGCACGGTCGTCTCGTCGCTCGGGTGATCCATCTCGTAATGGCGGTAGAGCCGCTGCTCCTCGCCGTGCGAGAGGCTCTCGTCGGCTGAGATGTTCGGCGCGCTGTTGACCTCGTCGCCAGGGAACGCCACGCGCACGGTGTCACCCTCGAGCGTGGCGCCGTCGATCGGCACGAAGTGCAGCTTGTTGCCGAAGCGGCCGCCGCGGATCAGCAGGAACGCCGGCTCGCCCGTTGTCTCGTCGCGATAGATGTCAGCGAGATGGCCCAGCGGCTCGCCGTCGACGTCCATGACGGACAGCTCGCGCCAGGTGTGCAGATCAGGGGGTGAGGGCATGTAGAAACTCCTCGTTCGGGTTGGCGCGCGGACCCTACCGTCTGGAACACTCTCTGCCAATGCCACCGGATGCGATCAGCATCGGCGATCTGGTCGTCGATCGCGGCGGCCGCCGGGTGCTGGACGACGTCTCGCTCGGGGTGCCGGCGGGCAGCATCACCGGCCTGCTCGGTCCCAGCGGCTGCGGCAAGTCGACGCTGATGCGCGCGATCGTCGGCGTCCAGCGCGTCGCGTCGGGCAACGTGACGGTGCTCGGGGAGCCGGCCGGGAGCGCCGGTCTGCGACGCCGGGTCGGCTACGTCACCCAGGCGCCATCCGTGTACGTCGACCTGTCGGTGGGCGAGAACCTCGGGTACTTCGCGCGCGTGCTGGGCACCCCGGCCGAGCGGGTGGACGAGGTCGTCCGAACCGTCGGGCTGGCCGAGGAGTCCGGGCGCGTCGTCGGGTCGTTGTCCGGCGGCCAGCGGGCGCGCGTGTCGCTGGCCACGGCGCTGCTGAATGCGCCCGAGTTGCTGGTACTGGACGAGCCGACGGTCGGGCTCGACCCGGCGCTGCGCGCAGAGCTGTGGGCGGACTTTCGGGGGCTGGCTGACGCCGGTACGACGCTGCTGGTGTCCAGCCACGTGATGGACGAGGCCGACCGCTGCGACGTGATCGTGCTGATGCGCGACGGGCGGATCCTGGCGTCCGAGCCGAGGGAGCAGCTGCTCGCCCGCACAGGGGCGGAGGACGTGGAGTCGGCGTTCCTGCAGCTGGTGGGCTCCTGAGCGGGCGCATCGTCCTGGCGACGGCGAGCCGGGTGCTGCGGCAGCTCCGTCGCGACCCGCGCACGCTGGCTCTGCTGATCGTCGTGCCCTGCGTGCTGGAGGCGCTGATCAAGTGGGTGTTCGAGGGAGACGAGCAGATCTTCCAGCGCGTGGGCGTGCCGCTGGTCGGCATCTTCCCGCTGGTCTCGATGTTCCTGGTCACGTCGATCGCCATGTTGCGCGAGCGGACGACGGGCACGCTGGAGCGGCTGATGACGCTGCCACTGGCCAAACTCGATCTGCTGCTGGGCTACGGGCTGGCGTTTGCTGTGATGGCGACAGTGCAAGCGGTCACCGTGTCGGTGGTCGCGATCGGCCTGCTCGGCCTGGACGTGGCCGGCTCGACGGTGCTGGTGGTGGTGTTCGCGGTGCTGAACGCGCTGCTCGGCATGTCGATGGGGCTGTTCCTGTCCGCGTTCGCCAGCACCGAATTCCAGGCGGTGCAGTTCATGCCCGCGTTCCTGCTGCCGCAGCTGCTGCTGTGCGGCCTGCTGGCACCGCGTGACCAGATGGCTCGGCCGCTCGAGGTGATCTCGTATGTGCTGCCGATGACGTACGCGTACGACGCGTTGTCCCGGGTGGCGTCGTCGTCGGAGGTGACGAGCGAGGTATGGCGGGACGCGGTGATCCTGGTCGGCGCCACCGTGCTCGCGTTGTGCGGGGGTGCGGCGACGCTCCACCGGCGCACCGGCTAGTGCCGCCGGTAGCCGTCCTGGCGGAACCAGGCGACCGTGTCGCGGATGGTCTCCTCTAGCGGCCGCGTCTGGAACCCCATCGCCTGCGCCTTCGACCCGTTGTAGAACCACCAGTACGCGCTCGACCGCAGCTCCGCCTCGTCCAGCGGCACCAGCGGCAGGTGCAGGACGCGGGCCAGCGCCAGCGGCGGCGCCAGCAGCCCGACCGACGCGCCGATCTGCCGCCGTCGCTTGCCTGAGACCCGGCCGACAAGGTCGAAGTACTCGGCGTGTGAGCGGTTGCCGTCGGCGCCGGTGAGGATGTGGCGGTCGCCGGTCTCCCCTCGCTCCTCGACCAGCAGCAGTCCCTGCACGGCGTCGCGCGCGTCGACGTAGCTCAGCCCGCCGCGCACCGTGAACCGCAGGACGCCGCGCATGTACTCCTCGATCGGCCACGCCGACACGCGGTGCACATCGCCCGGCCCGATCACGAACCCCGGGTTGGCGATCACCACGTCCTGACCCTCGTCGGCGGCCCGCAGGGCGTGCTGCTCGCCCCATGCCTTCGACCGTGCGTAGCGGAAGTCGCCCCGGCGGTCGTCACCGTCGATCAGGAAGTGCGCCTCGGTGCGGGGATGTGTCGCGTTGCCCGCCGGCCCCATGGCGCCGACGCTGGACACGTAGACGACGCGGCCGACGCCCGCCTCCCGGGTCGCGGCGAGCAGCGCCGCCGACCCGTCCACGTTGACCGCCTGCAGGGCCGCTTCGTCGCGCGCCCGGTGGCCGACCACACCGGCCAGGTGGAACACCCGCTCGACACCATCGAGCGCCGCCGGCAGCGACTCATGCTGCGTCACGTCGCCCAGCACGATCTCGGCGCCGGTGCCGTCCAGCCGGCGCGCCGATTCGGGACTCCGGGCCAGGGCGCGCACCTCCCGTCCGCGCGCCCGCAGCTCGCGCACCAGCTCGGTGCCGAGGTAGCCGGTGGCGCCGGTGACCAGCGTGCGCATGGGCGGGGAGCCTACCCTGGCAAGGCTACGCTGCGGCCGTGGAGCGCCTCCCCACCTTCGCGCTTGGGCTGGCCGTCGGGCTGGTGCTCGCCGACTCGTCGGTCGTCATCCTGGCGCTGCCCGAGATCCTCGACCAGTTCAACGTCGCGATCGACGACGTGGCCTGGGTGCTGACGCTGTTCAACCTCGTGCTGGCGATCACGGCCGTGCCCGCCGCATACCTGGCGCGGAGCCGTGCTTCCGACCTCGTCTGCCGGGCGGGGCTGGTCGTCTTTGCCGCGGCCTCGCTGGGCTGCGCCCTGGCGCCCAGCTTCGAGGTGCTGCTGATCTCCCGCGGCGTGCAGGCGCTGGGCGGCGCGGCGGCGGTGTGCGCCGCGCTCGAGCTGCTGCCGGCGCAGCTCAGCTCCGAGCGGCGGGCTGCCGCCGTCTGGGCGGCGGCCGGCGCGCTGGGCGCCGCCGCCGGGCCGGCCATCGGCGGCTTCCTCACCCAGGCGATCTCCTGGGAGGCGATCTTCTACGTGCAGGTACCGCTGGCTCTGGCTGCGGCGGTGCTGCTTCCCCGGGCAACCGGACGCCCGGTCAAGGCGCCCGCCGGTCGGCCGCACATCGCCGCCAACGTCGCCCTCGGCCTGCTGTCGGCGTCGCTCACCGCCGCGCTGTTCCTGGTCGTGCTGCTGCTGATCAACGGCTGGGGCCACAGCCCGCTGAGCGCCGCGGCCGTCGTCACGGTGATGCCGCTGGCCTCGCTCGTCTCGTACCGGCTGCTGCCGTCGACCGGCGCCCCGCGGGTGCGGGCAGCCTGCGGGGCGATTCTGGTCGGCGGCGGACTGCTGGCGCTGGCAGTGCTGCCCGGGGCCGACTGGTGGTGGCTGGTGGTCCCGCAGATCCTGATCGGCGCCGGCCTCGCCCTGGCGCTGGGCGCGCTGACCGAGGACGCGCTGGCCGGCCGCTCACCGCTCGCCGTCCACGGCGGATGGACGATCGCGTCGCGCCACGCCGGCGTCTGCATCGGCCTGCTGATCCTGACGCCGATCTTCACCGGCGACTTGATGGATCAGCAGAACGCCGCCGAGGCGTCGGGCACCCGGATCATCCTCAACTCGTCGCTCAGCCTGACCCAGAAGATCGACCTCGGCAGCCGGCTGGTCGAGCAGATCCAGTCCGGGGCCGTGACCAAGCCGCCCGACCTGAAGCCCGCCTTCGAGGCGATCGGCAACACGCCCGAGATCAGCAAGCTGGAGGCCGAGATCCAGGATCAGATCGACCGCGCGGTCACCCACGCCTTCTCGGGCAGCTTCCTCGTGGCCGCGCTGATGGCGCTGGCGGCGCTGATCCCGCTGGCCCGGGGGAGGCCCGAGCTGTGAGCCGTGGCGCGTGGTGGATCGCCATCGCCTGTGTCGTCGCGGTCGTCCCGGCCGTGGTCTACGCCGCAGCCGGTGGGCGCGACTACAAGCCGGCCGCGTCCGGCAACCCGTGCGACGCCCGCAAGTGGCCGAGCGTCGACGGCACCGACGAGATCCTCCAGCAGGCGGCGCTCTCGGCGATCGACGGCGCGGCATGCAAGCTGGGCGTCTCGTCCGAGGCGCTGGGCCTGGCGCTGACCAGCCAGGACAGGCTCGACCAGTTCGCCAAGGACAACGGCATCAGCCAACTCGGAGGTCGAGCAGGCGGCCCGCGCCGGCCTGCTGCGCGCGGTCGACGACGGTGAGGCCAGCGGCGAGATCAACGGGGTGACCGCGTTCGCGCTGCGGATCGCCGCCCAGGCGGTGCCGATCGACCGGCTGATCCAGCTGGTGCGCGACCAGGTCTACGGCTAGTCAGCGGTGCCTTACAGGCTCGACGCCGAGAACGTGTCGCAGGCGTTGGGGTCGCCGCTGTCGAAGCCGGCCCGGAACCAGCGCGTCGCGCTCCTCGGCCGACCCGTGCGTCCACGTCTCGGGGTTGACGCGGGCGCCCGCCGACTGCTGGATGCGGTCGTCGCCCACGGCTGCTGCGGCGGTCAGCGCCTCCTCGAGGTCGCCGCGCTCGAGCATCCCGCGCTGCTCGACAGAGTGGCCCCACACGCCGGCGAAGCAGTCGGCCTGCAGCTCCATCCGCACGGAGAGCTCGTTCTGCTTGCTCGGGTCCTGCTGCTGCTCTGCCCGCACCTGCCGCTCGATGCCGAGCAGGTTCTGGACGTGGTGCCCGAGCTCGTGGGCGACGACGTAGGCCTGCGCGAAGTCGCCGGGCGCGCCGAACCGGCGCGACAGCTCGGTGAAGAATCCGAGGTCGAGGTAGACCGTCTGGTCGGGCGGGCAGTAGAACGGCCCGACGGCGCTGGAGGCCCCGCCGCAGCCGGTCTGGACGCCCTGCCGGAACAGCGTCACGTCCGCGTCGCGCCAGCTGCGGCCGGCGGCCTGGAACTCCTGCTGCCAGAAGTTCTGGATGTTTGCGCGCAGGAATTTGACGAACTCGACCTGCTGTTCCTCGGGGTCGGGCCCCTGCGGGCCGCCGGTCTGCTGGGCCCGCGGCATCTGGTCGAGCGGGCTGTTGATGTCGAATCCGCCGCCTCCGCCGCCGGACAGCAGATTGCCGCCGCCCAGCAGGACAACGACCACGATAACCAGGATCGTGGGGATACCTAGCTTGCCCATCGGCAGTCCACCGAGCCCGCCCCCGGGCCCGCCTCCGGCCGAGCGCTGGTCGCGTAGTCCGCCGTCCCCCTGCACCCGTTTCCACTTCATGAGGTCTGTATCTTTCCAGCACCGTGGGTGACGACGCCAGCCAAGAGGTCGAGGGCGAGACCCCGAAGGAGCGGGTCAACCGTGAGCTGATCGAGCTCCTGAACGAGGTGCGCGTTGCCCTCCCGGGCGTGCAGGTGCTGTTCGCGTTCTTGTTGACGGTGCCATTCGCAGCCGGCTGGAAGGACACGACCAACCTGCAGAAGGACGTCTACGTCTGCGCGGTGGTGACGGCCGCGATCGCCGCGATCTTCATGATCGCGCCGTCCAGCTACCACCGGCTGCTGTTCCGCCAGCCGCACAAGGAGCACATGCTGATGACGTCCAACAAGCTGCTGATCATCGGCATGGTCTTCCTCGCGCTGTCGATCTGCATGTGCGTGTTCCTGGTGGTCGACTTCGTGATCAGCATCCCCTGGGCGCTCACGCTGACCGGGCTCGTCGGCCTGCTGATGATCGTGCTCTGGTACCTGATGCCCCTGAACCGCCGCCACGAGGTGTGGCCCCCGCGGGATTAGCCCCGCGGCATCGCGTCGACCCGCCGCACCCAGGCGGCCAGCCGCGGGTGGCCGCCGCCGAAGGCGAGGTGGTCGATCAGTACGCGGTGGAACGGCTCGTCGTCGTCCGGGTCGTACATCGAGGCGTCGCCGTACTTGAGGAACGGGAAGGCGATCGCGTCGGCCACGCCGACGCCCTCCGACAGCAGGTGGTCGCGGCCGGCCAGCAGCGCCTCAAACAGCTCGAGCGAGCCGTGCAGTTCCGCGACCAGCTCCGGGTCGCGGTCGCCGTCATCGATCAGGTTCGGGGGCCGCTTCCAGATCCGGTTGAACCAGTCGACGAACACGTCGGCCTCCGCCGAGCGTGCCGGGTCGGTCGGCCACAGCGCCGGATTCGGATGCGTCGCCTCGAGGTGGCGGAGGATCGCCGTTGAGTCGCTGATCACCGCGCCGTCGTCCTCCAGCACCGGCACCAGCTCCTGGCCGGCGAGCGCGACGATCGCCGAGCGATCGGCCGGATCGTGGACGACGATCTCGGCGTCCAGACCCTTGAACCCGAGGGCCAGCGAGACCCGCTCGACGTTCGTGGAGAAAGGGATCACGTGCAGTCGCACGAACCGAGTATCGCGGAGATCCGGACGCCCTGCGATGTGCCGCCGGGCGCTATTCTCCGCCTGTCCCCGGGCAGGATGTCCACCCGCGGGGCGCGCCGACGTAGCTCAGCTGGTAGAGCACATCACTCGTAATGATGGGGTCCGGGGTTCGAGTCCCCGCGTCGGCTCTTCGCCGCATGGATGGCTGGCCCCGGATCCAAGCCTGTCCTCCGATCTCACGACACCGCCACACGAGACTCACGGCATTTCGCGGACTTGCGGTCAGCTGGTTTCTACCTCACAATTGGCCGATGTCCGATCAAAGCGATCTGGTGACGGACTAGCCGGATCATGGGCCGATTAGCCGCACGCCGAGGCACGCTGGTCTCGATCGCTTCCGTCGCGATTTGCCTGGTCTTCGCCGGCGCCGCGGCCGGGGCGGTGGGCGGACTGGACAGCTCGTTCAGCGGCGACGGTAAGGCCGTGACGGATTTCACGTCGCGCCATGATTGGGCGAGCGCGGTCGTCGTCCAGTCCGACGGCGCGATCCTCGTGGCCGGCGAGTCCGGATATGGCAGCGGCGCTCGCTTCGGCGTCGCCCGTTATCGCACCGACGGGACGCTCGATCCCAGCTTCGGCGGCGACGGCAAGGTGAGGACGGACCTGACGAACGGCATCGACTTCGCCTACGACATGGCGCTGCAGGCGGACGGCAAGATCGTCGTGACCGGCGAGGCCGGCTATCTGATGAGCAATCCGCGTGTCGGCGTCGTTCGTTACAACGCCGACGGCACGCTCGATGCGAGCTTCGGTGGCGGTGACGGCATCGTCATCACCGACGTCACCCGCCGAGAGGATTGGGGAGACGGCGTCTCCATCGAGGCCGACGGCAAGATCGTGGTCGGCGGCGGCTGCGGCTATACCAGCGACACGGGGACGGTCTGCGCGATCCGCTACAACCCGGACGGGTCGCTCGACTCGGCCTTCGGGGTCGACGGCCAGAAGCGGATCGACATCACGCCGGTGCGCGACTGGGCCAACAGCGTCACCCTGCAGACGGACGGCAAGATCGTGCTCGCCGGCGAGTCCGGCTTCGGCACGCGCAACCCCAAGTTCGTGCTGGTTCGCCTCGACGGCGACGGGGTGCCGGATCCCACGTTCGGCGGCGACGGCATCCGCACTGTCGACGTCACCGGCTACCACGACGCCGCGCTGGCGGTGCAGATCCAGGCCGACGGCAAGATCGTGGCCGCCGGCGGCGCCGGCTGGACGCGTGTCCGACCCGGACGGTTCGCGGCGGTGCGGCTGAACGCTGATGGGAGCCTCGACCCGGCGTTCAGCGGCGACGGCATGCTCACGGCAGCCATGCCGTTCAGGAACTCGGGCGCCAACGGACTCGCCGTTCAGCTCGACGGGAGGCTGATCCTGGCCGGATACGCCGGCGGCCAGATCGCGGTTGCCCGCTTCAACGCCGACGGCACGCTGGACTCATCGTTCGGTGGCGACGGCCGGCGCACCACCGCGGTGACCGGGAAGGGCGATTCCGGCAATGCGGTCGCGTTACAGGCCGATGGCAAGATCCTGGTTGCAGCCGAGGTCGGCTACAACCTCGCCAACGGCAACGAAAAGATGGCGGTCCTCCGCTACCTCGGCTCATGACAACGCAATGCAACGGCGACCGAGTCACCGTCATCGCCGGACAGACGCGAGTTGTTCCCAGGCACGATCTCGTACGCGGGCGGGTTGCACCCTGGTGGCGGCCGGGTGCCTGGTCGCCACCAGGTTCGTGTGGTGAGCTCACGGGCTCCGCGAACCTGTAAAGCCAGTGGGAACCCGACCCCGGTCGAGTCCGTTAGAGGGCTTCGCGAAGGGTGGCGGCCGCGACCCGGTGGGGATACTCGGCCTGGCGGTTCTGGAACGAGAGGATCCGGGGGTTCAGGACGACGCCATCCTGAATCTCAACCGCCCTCCGAATCGTCTCGCTGCCCTCCCAGCCGGCCGGTCCGGACATGACGGCGCGCAGGTGTGGGATCGACGCTTCGCTGATCTCCCAGGTGGCGGAGTCCCACAGATACGACGGGGTGTGGTCGACCGCGTAGTAGTGAATACGGTTGCCGACGACGAACATCGGGTCGTCGAATGACGTCGGACGCGCCCACTCGAACCCCATGCCCTCGTCGCATGAGACGTCGATGATCAGCGCCCCGCGCTCGAACAGGTCGAGATCGTCGTTGGCGACGAACATCAACGGACTGTCGGTGTCCTGCAGGACGCAGTTGACGACAATGTCGTGACGGCCGAGGAGCTCGGCCAGCGACCCGCGCTCGGGGTGGGCCAGAACGGGTCGCGGCGTCGCATCGTCGCGGTCATAGTGCACCAGCCGTGACGGCGGCATCGGCGCGGCCACCGCGGGAACGCTGCGGTGCGTCAGTACCGTGACGTCCGAGACGCCCAGCGCAAGCAGTGCCGCAACCGCGCCGCGGGCGGTGGCGCCGAAGCTGATCACGGCCGCCGCGAGCCGCGGGCCGAAGTGCCCGGTAACGCCGCGCAGCTGCAGGGCATGCATGACTGAGCAGTACCCCGCGAGCTCGTTATTCTTGTGGAACACGTGCAGGCTGAACACGCCGTCGGAGGTGTAGTGGTTCATCGCCTCCCATGCGATGATCGTCAGCCGGCGATCGATCCCGAGCTGAGTCAGCGCGGCGTCCTGCACGCAATGCGGCCAACCCCACAGCACCTGCCCCTGACGCATCGCGGCCACATCTGCATGCTGCGGCTTGGGCAACAGAACGATGTCGCACTCGGCAATCAGCTGGGCGCGCTCCCGCAGTCCGCCCACCAGCGGCTCGAGCTCCTCGTCGCCAACGCCGTACGGCCGCCCGTAGCCGCGCTCGAGGAACATCCGCTGACGCAGGTCGGTCTCGACCCGGCTCAGGTGCCGGGGATGAATCGGCAATCGCCGCTCATGCTCTTTCGCCGATGTTGCGACAACGCCGAGGGTCAACGTGTCCATACCGCCTCCGTTCCCCCGCCGAGTCTATACGGGCCGCTGCCGGCGCACCGCGGCGCGGCGCCGCTACGACGCCCAGATCTCGCCGATCGTCGCCGCTTCCCGAGCTCGGCATCCTCGACCGCGACAAGCTCTCGCACTGAGATCGACCCGGACGGCCATCGGGCTGAGACAATGGTGTGATGACGACAATCGGCGCGGGCAGGACGTCGCCCTCGGCCCATCGGCCGGTCAGCCGGCTTCGTAGGCTGCAGGCCGGTCGCTGGTCGCCGGCCGTGCTGGTCGCCGGCCTGGTGCTCATCTCGACCGCCGTCGTCGACGTGATCACGCCCAGCGTTCCCGTCGAGGCGGCGGGCGTCTTCTACCTCGTCGTGGTGCTCGGGGCGTCGTCGCTGTACGGGCTGCGGTGGGGGCTGATCGCGAGCGTCGCGTCGGCGGCCGTCTACAACTTCTTCTTCCTGCCGCCGGCCCACACGCTGCTGATCAACGACTCCAGCGACTGGCTCGCGCTGGGAGCGTTCGTGATCACCGCGGTCGTGACCAGCGAGCTGGCCGCGCGGGCCCGCCAGGGGCGCGAGGAGGCGGCGCGCCGTGCCGCCGAGGCTCAGATGGGCGAGGGCTTCGCGACGCTGATCGCGACGGCCGAGAGCATCGACGATGTGCTGCCCGCGCTGGCGGGGCAGGCCGCCATGGCGTTGGGTGCCACAGGCGGCCGGATTGTGCGCGATGCCGAGGGAACGGTGGGAGGCGTGCGGCTGGAGCTGGACGGCCGGCCGGTGGGGGTGCTGCTGCTGGAGGAGGCCCCGGCCGGCACCGCGAGCTCGGCCGCCGCCTGCCGGTTGGCGCGGACGCTCAGCGGCCTGATCGTACTCGGCGACGAGCGCGACCGCCGGATGCGAGCGCAGGTGCAGGCGCAGGCGCTCATCCGCTCCGACGAGCTCAAGACTGCGCTCTTGCGGGCCGTCAGCCACGACCTGCGGTCGCCGTTGATGGCGATCACCACGGCGGCGGGCGGGCTCGAGTACGCCGATCTCGACGACGACGAGCGCGAGCTGCTCGGCGCGATCGTCGACCAAGCGTCCGGCATGAGCCACATGATCGACAACCTGCTCGACATGTCGAAGCTGAGCGCCGGGGCGATCCTCCCTGAGTCCGACTGGATCGACGTCCGCGATGTGGTCGACGCTTCGGCCGAGTGCCTTGCGGTGGATCGTCGAGACCGCGTGCGGGTCGACGCGCAGCCGTCGCCGCTCGCCCGGTGCGACCCAGCACAGCTCGAGCGTGTTGTCGTCAACCTGCTCGAGAACGCGCTCAAGTTCTCGCCGGAGGGCGGCCCTGTCGAGGTCACCGTGCGGCCCGTCGCCGGTGCGGTCGAGATCGCCGTGACGGATGCGGGGCCCGGGATCCCCGAGCCCGATCTCCCGCACATCTTCGAGCCGTTCCACCGGGTGCCACAACCAGGCGGGACCGGCGGCTCCGGGCTCGGCCTGGCGATCGCCGATGGGCTGGCGCGGGCCAACGGTTGCAGGCTGTCCGTCGACTCGGAGCCGGGGCGCACCACGTTCACTGTGTGGATCCCGACACCCGCTGCGACACCGTGAGCGCGGAGCCGCAGATCCTGGTGGTGGACGACGAGCGGCCAATCCGCCGGGCGCTCGAGGTCACGCTCTCGAAAGCCGGATACCGCGTTCAGACGGCGGCGACCGCGGCGGAGACGCTGACCGCGGCTGCGCTGACACCGCCCGACCTGGTGATCCTCGATCTGATGCTGCCCGACGGGGACGGCGCCGACGTCTGCCGCCAGCTCCGCGACTGGCTGCCTGCCCCGATACTCCTGATCTCGGCTGTGGGCGACGAGGCGGACAAGATCCGCGCGCTCGATGCCGGGGCGGACGACTACCTGACCAAGCCGTTCGGGATCGGCGAGCTGCTGGCCAGGGTGCGGGCGCTCCTCCGCCGGTCGGACCGGCAGGAGGCGCAGGGGCACACCCTCACCGCCGGCCCGCTGACGATCGACCTCCCACACCGCCTGGTCATGGCGCACAGCTCGGAGCTCCACCTGACGCCGACGGAGTTCGACCTGCTGAAGGAGCTGGCGCTCGCCGAGGGGCGGCCGTTGACGCATCAGATGTTGCTGCGCAAGGTGTGGGGCCCGGCGTACGCGCAGGACACTCAGCTGCTGCGGACGCACATGGGTAGGTTGCGCGACCGGATGGAGAGCGCCGGCGTACCGCGCGCGACGATCGAGACGCTGACGGGTGTCGGCTACCGGTTGCGCCGCTGACGGGCGTCGCTGTTATGCGAGTACAGGAACGAAACGCGGCATGGGGCCTCCTCTAACAGCCGGGCTGCAAACTCGACCGCCGACCGCCCGACCCCGGTCCTGCGGGTCTCCATGGCGAGCACGATCATGTCGGCCCTGATGCGTGACGCCTCGGCGAGGATCGTGTCCGCGGGACTGCGTGTGTGCTGCGCCAGAGTTGAGACTCCGACGCCGTAGCGGTGCTCGGCGGCGCGGGCGCTGCGAAGGACGGCGAGCGAGGTGGTGGGGATCTCGTCGCGGTCGCCGTCCATGTCCTGGTGGAGGCGCACGAAGGTGTATTCCAGGATGACGATGCGGACGCGGCGGTCGGCCGCCATCTGTGCGGCGACCTCGAGCAGGCCCGAGAGGTCTCCCTCGCGTCCGGCGTCGAGCGCGACGAGGACAATGTGCGGAGCGGCGGTGTCGGCGACGGCGACCACGGTGGGATGTTCGACGCAGGGGCATCACAGCGTCGTCACGGTTCGCGGCGCGGCCATCACGTAGCCGTTACGATCGCATCACGATCACATCACGGTCCGCCCGATCCCCTGATTGCAGGGCTAGCGTGATCGCGAATGACCACGATGCCGATGAGGGCCCGCGCAAGCGGCTTGCCTGCGCGTGCTCATTCGCGCAAGGCGACGGCGGCGCTCTCGCTGGGAGCACTCGGTGTCGTCTACGGCGACATTGGCACCAGCCCTCTGTACGCCATCCAGCAGGTGTTCGTCGGCAGCCACAAGCTCACTGCGACCGACCCGCATGTATTCGGCGCGCTGTCGCTGGTCGTCTGGTCGCTGCTCCTGATCGTCACCGTCAAGTACATCGTGCTCCTGATGCGAGCGGGCAACAACGGGGAGGGCGGCATCATGGCGCTGGTCGCACTGGTCGAGCGTGCCGTCGAATCGCCGCGACAGCGGACGGTCTTGCTCCTGATCGGCGTGCTCGGCGCATCCCTGTTCTACGGCGACGGCATGATCACGCCGGCGATCTCGGTCATGTCCGCGGTCGAGGGTCTGAACGTGGCCTCGCCGAGCCTCTCCTCGAACGTGATTCCGATCTCGCTGTTCGTTCTGATCGTCCTGTTCCTCGCCCAGCGGCTGGGCACGGGTGCCGTCGGCGTGCTGTTCGGGCCGATCACCGCTGTCTGGTTCGCCGCGATCGGCCTGTGCGGCGCCGTCGAGGTGGCGGCACATCCGGACATCCTCAAGTCACTGTCACCGACGTATGGGGCGATGTTCCTCGCGGACGACCCGCACGGCGGCTTCCTATCCCTGGGCGCCGTGGTGCTTGCGGTCACGGGCGCCGAGGCGCTGTACGCCGACATGGGCCACTTCGGGCGGCCGGCGATCACGCGGGCCTGGGTGGCGATCGTCTTCCCCGCGCTGATCCTCAACTACCTTGGCCAGGGAGCGCTGCTGCTGCACAACCCGAGCGCGGCCGACAACCCGTTCTACCGACTGGTGCCGGAGTGGGGGCAGCTGCCGATGGTGTTCCTGGCGACGATCGCGACGATCATCGCGTCGCAGGCAGTCATCTCGGGTGCGTTCTCGCTGACCCGTCAGGCGGTGCAACTCGGCCTGTTGCCCAGGGTGACGATCCGCCACACGTCCAAGAGCATGGAGGGCCAGATATACATCCCCTTCATCAACTGGGCCCTGCTGATAGCGGTGATCGGGCTCGTCGTCGGGTTCGGTTCGTCGTCGCACCTCGCGTCGGCGTACGGGATCGCCGTCACCGGCACGTTCGCGACCACGACCATCCTCGCTTTCGTGGTCTTCCGCAAGCTGTGGCACAAGCCGCTGTGGATCGTCATCCCGGGTGCGGCGTTCTTCCTGACGATCGAGCTCACCTTCTTCGCCGCGAACCTGACCAAGATCGGCAGCGGCGGGTGGCTGCCGCTGGTCGTTGGCCTCTCGGTGTTCACGGTCTTGACCACCTGGCGGAAGGGTCAGCGACTGGTCGCGCACCGCATGCGCGAGGGGCGGATCCCGATCCGCCGTTACATCAATCGGCTGATCGAGGAGCCGGTGCTGCGGGTGCCTGGTACCGCCGTGTACCTGACCGTGACGGGCGACGCCACGCCGCCGGCGCTGATGACGAACGTCGCCGCGAACAGGGTGCTACCGGAGACCGTGGTGTTGTTCACCGCGGAGACCGAGGGCGTGCCGTACGTCGACGACGATAAGCGCTTCGCCATCGAGTCCCTCCGCCTCGGCTTCATCCGGGTCCAGGCCCGCTACGGCTTCCAGGAGCGGCCGGACGTGTTCGCGGCGCTGCGTCGCGCCCGCGACGCCGGGTTCCAGGTGGATGTCGAGACGCCGGCCTTTATCCTCAGCCACGTGTCGCTCGTCCCCGCGGTCAACCAGCACAGCCTGCCCCGGTGGCGCCGCTGGCTGTTCGTACTGCTTCAGCGCAACTCGACCCCCGCGGCCCAGTACTTCAACTTGCCGCCGCAGATGGTGTTCGAGGTTGGCGCGCCGGTCGAAGTCTAAGGCCCACCGAGCTGGCGACGACAACCGTACCCGGACAGCACCGATGCCGGCCTCTCCTCGCAGACAACGGCGTCGCCCTGCGTCTCGATGGCGGCCGGGACGCGGACTCCCGGCGTCACGCTCAGGCGGTCATCTCGTTCGCCGAAACGGCCGGCGCGACCCTGTACCTCGACCAAGCCTCGGGGATCGTCACGGCGCGGTGACGCCGCCCTACGTTCGACGCGCCTCAGCGGATTGGGGGATAACCCCCGATCTCGGAGCCTCGCCTCTCCGTATCCGCAGATAAACCACGTTCGAGAGGCAAGGAGTCAATCATGAAGAAGTCCATGGTCATGCTCGCGGGACTGGTGGCGGCTGTGGTTCTGGCCGCCGGCTGCGGTTCGTCGACCGGAAGCTCCGGCGGCGCTGCAGGCGGCGGTGGCGACACGACCGTCCAAACCGAGCACAGCTCGGCGCTGAACGCGAACGTCCTGGTCAACGGCAATCAGATGACGTTGTACACCCTGTCGGCAGAGCAGAAGGGGCGGTTCATCTGCACGAAGACCTCGACGATCCCGGGAAGCAACACCCCATGCGTGTCGCTCTGGATTCCGCTGACGGTCGCCAACAACACGACCCCCTCGGGGCCCGTGTCGCTGGGCACAGTGAGCCGTCCTGACGGTGGCGGTACGCAGGTCACCTACCACGGCCGGCCGCTGTACACCTTCGCCAACGACAAGGCGCCCGGTGACGCATCCGGCAACGGCTTCCACGATGTCGGCACCTGGCAGGCGGTGACGATCGGGTCGTCGGCGCCGGCAACCAGCGGCGGTGGCGCCGGAGGTTACGGCTACTGAGCCGACGGTGATTCGGGTCGGGAACCTCTTGGCTCCGGTGCCAGAGGTTCCCGACTCCGATGGCGCTCCTACAGCCGAGCCCGGTATCTGGCTACCATCGGCCGATGGGCAGGCAGCACGCGCTGGCCGCCGTCTCGATGGCGCTGCTGACGGCGGGGTGTGTCGGCGCATCCGCCGACCCGGCACCGCAGCCGTCCGGGTCGACGCGGGTTAGCACCTGGGTCGACCCGGACGGGGATGGCACCCTCCAGCGGGGGCCGGGCGAGCCGTTGCGCAACCGCACCGAGCTCGCACCGCGGTCGCGGCCGACGCGCCGACTGGTGACGTTCGCACAGCTGGCCGACGCCCACGTCACGGACGAGGAGTCGCCGGCACGCGTGGAGGTGCTCGATCGGCTGGGCGCGCCGTTCACCTCTGCGTTCCGGCCCCAGGAATCGCTGACCCCGTTCGTGCTCGCCGGGATGGTGGCGACGATCGACAGGCTGCACCCGGCGGCAGTCGTCGAGACCGGTGATCTGATCGACAACGCCCAGGCCAACGAGCTCGACACGGCGGCCGCGATCCTCCGCGGCGGGCGGGTCGACCCGGACAGCGGTGCGTCGGGATATGCCGGGGTGCAGTCGGCGCGCAACCCCGACCCGCTGATCTACCGGCCGGCGGTGGACGCTCCGCGATATCCGGGGCTGCTGGCCGGGGCCGAGCGGCCGTTCACCTCGCCTGGCCTCGACGCCCCGTGGTACCCGATCGCCGGGAACCACGACCTCCTGGTGCAGGGGAACCTGGCGGCGACGCCCGCCACCCAGCGGATCGCCGTCGGCTCCCGGAAGGTCGTCACGCTGGACGCCGAGACCGCCGCGGCGGCGCGGGGTGGGCGCCTGACACCGCGGATCGTCGACCGGCTGCTGGCGGACGAAAGCACCGGGGACGCGATCACCGTGCCGGCCGACGCGGCGCGCCGCGAGCTCTCGCCTGGCGAGGCCGTCGAGCGGCTGCGCGACGCCAGCGGCCACGGCGGCATCGGGCCGCTGATGGACTCAGCGTTCGACCTCGCGCCGGACGTGCGCGCGATCCTGCTGGACACGGCGCGTCGCAGCCGCGGCGCCGGAGGCGTCCTGCGACCCCGGCAGGTGGCATGGCTCCGCGATCAGCTGGCGGCGGCGTCAGGGCGCTCGGTGATCGTGTTCTCGGGCACCCCGCTGACCGAGACCGCCGGCGCCGGGCAGGCGCTCGACCTGCTCGATGCCGATCGACGTGTCGTCGCCGCGGTGGCGGGCGACATCCATCGCAACTCGATCGCACCGCGCCGCACACCGGCCGGCGGCTACTGGCTGATCACCACGTCGTCGCTGGCCGACTACCCGCAGCAGGCGCGGGCGTTCAGCTTGTGGCGGACGGCCGACGGCGGCGTGGCCTTGCAGACGTGGATGCTGAGCGCCGATCCCGGCTGGCGGCTGGCGGCGGTCTCCCGCCAGCTGTCCTTCCTCGACTACCAGGGGGGACGAGCCACCGGCGCGGCGGGGACGCCGGGCGATCGCAACGCCGTCCTGTTCCTCGGCCCTCGATGACGCTACTCATCGCGCAGCACCCGGACGATCGGGTCGCGCACGGCCTGCCGTCCGACCCACGCCGACGCGGCAACGCCGACCACCAGGAGGCCGGCGAGGACGGCGGCGATGTCGCGCGGCGCGGCGGCGAGTGAGATGGTCGCGTACGTCGCGGCCAGGTCGGCGGCCTGCGGGCCGAGCAGCGTGCGCTGGACGACGATCGCCACGGGCGCGGCGATCGCGGCGACGACCAGCGCTGCGCCGGCGAACACCGCCGCAACCTGCGCGGTGTCCGCGCCGCATGCCCGGATCAGCGCGATCGAGGAGCGCCGCTCGTAGGCCGTCAGCGCCAGCATCTGGACGACCGCGTAGAGGCAGACCAGGCCGTCGATGATCGCGATCGTGCGCAGCAGCGCGGCCAGGACACCCAGGAACTGGGCGTTGCGCGTGGTGACACCGCCGACCGTCGCCGTCGGGAAGCCGGCTCGGGCGAGCGCTGCTGCGACGTCCGACCGCGATGCCCCGTCCGTCAGCTGGACGACCGTCGTGCCACCGCCGGCATCGCAGATGCGCGCCCCCGGCTGGACGTAGGCGATTCGCCCGTCGTTGTCGAACGCGCGAACGATGCCGACCACGCGGAAGCGCGCCTCGCCGCCGTTCGCGAACTGGGTGACGAGCGGCGTGCCGGGCTGCAGGCCGATAGCGGATGCCAGGCCCTGGCCGACCTCGGCTTCGCCCGGCCGGGTGGCACGGCGACCGGCCGCGAGCTGTGGGGCCTCGAACCGCAGCCGGTCGCCGCAGTAGGCGATCAGCTGGAACGACTCGCCGAGCTGGTATGAGTCGGCGACGTCGGCGGAGAAGCGCTGCGCGGCGGCGCCGACGCCGGGCACCGCGCTCACCGCATCGAGCGTGCTCGCCGATCCGCGCGCCGTCAGCTGATAGCGCTTGCCCAGGACGCCGGGGTCGCTCTCGAGCGAGTCGAGCGTCGTCGCCAGCGCCAGCATCAGCAGGATCACCGCGCAGGACGCGGCGAGCACGGCCGCGGTGGCGAGCGTTCGCACCGGCCGCGAGACCACCATCCGCATCCCCAGCCCGACGGCTCCCGCCGGCAGTCCGCGGCCGCGAGGCGTCGATCCGCTGACCCCGCCGCGCAGCATCGAAGCAACGGGCCGGCGGCATGCGCGCCAGACGGGCCAGCACGCGGCGGCGGCCACCACCCCGACGACCACGCAGAGGCAGATCGCGAGCGGTCCGAGCAACGACCACCCGGCGGGGAACTGGTCGAGCGCCTCCAGCAGGCGGTCGGCCGGGCCGCGTGCGGCGAGCGTTCCCACGAGCAGCCCCAGCACCGCCGCCGGGAGCGCGACCAGCATCGCCTCGGCCGCCGTCGCGGCGACGATCGCCCTCGGCGACGCACCCAGCGCACGAAGTAGCGCGAACGACTCGATCCGCCGCTCGACCTCGACGCGCGAAGAGGCCGCGAGCATCACCACCGCGCCGGCCAGGGCGACCAGCGAGAAGGCGACCAGCAGCGCGATGACGATTCCGGCGGCCTGGTCGATCTGGATACGGACGGCGTCCCTGGTCGCGAACACGAGGCCACCGATCCCGAAGCTCGCCGTCCGCGCCTGCTCCAGCGTGACGTCCAGCCGGTCGGGATCGTGCACCCAGACCAGCGCCTGGTTCACAGGCTGCCGGGCATCCGGTGCGAAGTACGAGGCGACCAGCCGGTACGGCACCCACACCCGGGGCGCGCTGGCCAGGGGATAGGCCACGTTGTCGGGAGAGACAGCGACGCCGACGATGCGCAGCTGCTGGGCAGAGACCGGTGGGGTGGATGTCCGGAAGCTGATCGTGTCGCCGGGCTGGAGGTGCCACTCCTTGGCCAGCCCCTGCTCGATCACCGCCTCGCCGGAGCCGTCGCGCAGGTCGCGGCCGGCGACGACGGCGTAGCCGCGCCGGCCCGGCTGCACCCCCTCCAGCTGCCCGCTGGAGATCTCGGGGATCCCGTGCGACCACAGGTGGACGCGCCGCTCCTCGTACCGGTAGGAGACGCCGGCCACGTTGGGCAGCGCACCCACCCGCTCGCGCACGGTGCTCAGATCGCGCTGGTCGAACCGGGCGATCACGTCCGGCAGGTCGGCGCGGTCGGCGGCCCGCTGGAAACCGTCGTGCAGGCTGAACGCCACCGTCACCGCCGCACCCAGCATCGCCGACGCGGCTGCGATGCCGCCCGCGGCGAGCAGGGCCCTGCCCCAGCGGACGCGCAGCCGGGCCACGGCGTGGCGGACGAGCGCCCTCATGGGACAAGCCGGCCGTCGGCGAGGTGCAGGACGCGGTCGGCGAGGGCCGCGGCCTCGGTGTCGTGCGTCACCAGCACCACCGCCCGGCCGTCATCTGCGATCTCGCGGAGCAGCCGGAGCACTCCGTGCCCCGATTCCTCGTCGAGGTTGCCGGTCGGCTCGTCGGCAAGGATCAGGCGCGGGTCGTTGACCATCGCCCGGGCGACCGCCAGCCGCTGCTGCTCGCCGCCGGAGAGCACGCCGGGCAACCGCGTGGCGGCGTCCGTCACCCCGAGGCGCTCGATCATCGCCCGGGCCCGCGCCTCGGCGCCGGCGCCGTCCCCCGCCAGGCGGGCCGGGAGCAGCACGTTCTCGGCGCCGGTCAGCTCGGGGAGCAGGTGGAAGAACTGGAACACGAAGCCAACCAGCCGCCGGCGCACGTCGATCAGCTCCCGCTCGCTGCAGCGGTCGATGTGCACGCCGTCCAGCTCGATCTCACCCGCGTCCGGCCGGTCGAGCCCGCCCAGCACGTGCAACAGCGTCGACTTCCCCGAACCCGAGCGGCCGATCACCGCGACCAGCTCGCCGCCGCCGACTGACAGGTCGAGGCCGCGGAACAGCGTCCGAGCGCCGCGCCCGCTGCCGACCGCTTTGGCGACGCCCCGCGCGGCGATGACGGGCGCGACGGTCGGCGTGATCAGCGGACGTTCGTCATGCAACGCCGTTCGGACGCTATCGCGCGCGGATTGGGGCCGCCGTCACCGTCGATACGCCCGGTCGGCCCGGACGGGCCGCTCAACCCGTGGTGTGGTGCACCAGCCGTGCCGTCTCGCGGGGGCCCTGGGCGGAGAGCTCGGCCACCAGCCCGATCCCGCGCACGTAGTACTTGCGATCGATCACGCCCGGCTCGAGACGCGTCCACTCGAGTGTCAGCGCCGCGTGGGACGTCGTGACGTACGGCGTGCGCACGCGCTGCGCGAGGTCGACCAGCCAGTACTGGTCCTCGGCCTCACCCTTCAGGTACTCCTGGCGATGGGTGTCGCCAACCTGCGGATGTGCGTTCATCACGATCCCCGGGCGTGCGCCGTCGACGCCCGCCTGCCACGAGCCGGAGTGGTCGACCTGCCCGTTCTCGTAGGCCGCCGTGCGCTCCCCGAGGTACCAGACGTTGCCGTGGACGTCCTGCGCGAACCAGTCCGTCGTCCGCTCCAGCACCGTGCTGCCATGGGTGGCAACGTCGGTGACCACGGTCGCGTCGATCCCGAGGATCCGCTTCGTGGAGTGGGTGACCGTGACCACGTCGCGCTGGCTCTGCCCGTCCTTGACGCCGATGTAGACCCACCGGCTGCCCGGGGTCAGCGGCATGTACGGGTTGGTGATCCGGTGGACGAACCCGCCGCCGGCGGGCGGCGTGGCCGCGCTCGAGGCGCCCGCGCCCAGCGCCAGTGTGGCGAGGACGCCGAGCATCGTCAGTGGTCGTCGCATCTCCTGCCTCCTTCGGTCTCGGAGCCCCAGCCTGCCAGCGGTTCCTGAACGGACGCTGAACCGCGGCATCCGGGTTTCTCGCGCCCCGCCGTGAGGCCCGTAAGATGGTCGTGGAGGTGTCAGATGCGCGTACTGGTGGTCGAAGACGCGACCAGGCTCCGGGAGATCGTCCTGCGCCGGCTCCGCGAGCAGGGGTACGCCGCGGACGGGGCTGCCACCGCATCCGAGGCGCTGGCCCGGGCGACCGCGAGCCCCTACGACGCGATCGTGCTCGACCTGCGGCTGCCCGACGCCGACGGGGTGGAGGTCTGCTCGCGCCTGCGCACCATGGGGTGCGGCTCTCCGGTGCTCATGCTGACCGCCCGCGACGCCGTCGCCGACCGGGTGGGCGGGCTGGATGCCGGCGCCGACGACTACATGACCAAGCCGTTCGAGTTCGACGAGCTGTTCGCCCGGTTGCGCGCGCTGACGCGGCGTGGCATCTCCGACCGCCCCGCCGACCTGCATGTTGGCGACCTGCACATCGATCCCGCGGCACGCACCGTTGCCAGGGGTGACGTCGACATCGACCTGACCGCGAGGGAGTTCGCGCTGCTCGAGTATCTGGTGCGCCACCGCGGCGTCGCGCTCGGGCGTGCCCGGATGATCGATGCCGTCTGGGACGGCACGTTCCACGGCGACCCCAACATCGTCGACGTCTACGTCAGCCGGCTGCGGGACAAGATCGACAGGCCGTTCGGCCGCACCACCCTGCAGACGGTGCGCGGCGTCGGCTACAGGCTCCAGGACGATGCGCCGGATCTCGCTTAGGGTTCGCCTGGCTCTGGCGTTCGCGGCGGGCATGGTGCTCGTCTCGGTGTTCGTCGCAGGCTTCGTCTACATCGAAGTGCGCAAGGATCTCCGCGAGTCGGTGCAGATGGGACTGGAGGCCCGTGCCAAGACCATCCGTGCGGATGCCGACGTGATCGACGAGCGGCCCGGCCTGATCGACGCGGACGAAGCGTTCGCGCAGGTGCTGACGGCGGACGGACGGATCGACAGCTCCACGCGGTCGGTCGCCCACACGCCGCTCCTGGCCGCGTCGCGGCTCGCGGAGATCCGCCGGTCGACGTTCCTCGACCTGCGGCCGCCGGGGCTGGACTCGTCACGCGTGCTCGTCGTCCCGGCGGGCGACGGACGGTTCATCGTCGTGGGCGCCACGCTCAGCAACAGCCAGGAGGCGCTCTACAGGCTGCTCGAGCTGTTCGCCGTCGCGCTCCCGGTTGCCCTGATCGCCTCGTCGCTGATCGGCTGGTGGCTTGCCGGCCTCGCCCTGCGCCCGGTGTCGCGCATGATCGACGAGGCGGAGCGGATCTCGGCGCTCAATCCCGGACGCAGGCTGCCCGTGCCCGACACCGATCCCGCGCTCGAGCGGCTGGCCCTGGCGCTGAACGCCACGCTCGACCGGCTGCAGGCGGCCTACGAACGCGAGCGGGCATTCGCCGACAATGCGAGCCACGAGCTGCGCACGCCGCTGACGGTGCTGAAGGCCGAGGTCGACTCGGCGCTGGCCGGGCCGCGGTCGGAGGCGGATCTCCGCGAGGCGCTGGTATCCGCGTCGGCCGAGGTCGACCACCTCGTCCGCATCGCCGAGGGCCTGCTGGTGCTCGCACGTGCCAACGGCGGGGCGATCCCCACCCTGCGTACGGAGGCCAGGATCGACCATCTGGTCGAGGAGTGTCTGCGGCCGGCGCGCAGGCGGGCGGCCGAGCGCGGCGTGACCCTGCACTCGTCTGCGCCCGAGGCGTCGGTGCTGGTCGACCAGACGCGATTTCGCCAGGCGCTGGACAACGTCGTGGACAACGCGCTTCGGCACGTCGATCCCGGCGGCACGGTGCTCGTCACCGCGGCGGTCGACGACGGCACAGTGCGTATCACGGTCGACGATTCCGGGCCGGGGTTCGGGGCGCAGACGCTGGCCCACGCCTTTGAGCCGTTCAACCGGGTGCCGGACGACGACGACGGCACCGGTCTGGGGATGGCGATCGCGGCGGCGATCGCCGAGGCCCACGGCGGCCGCGCCACCGCGGGCAACCGCCCACAGGGAGGCGCCCGGGTGACGCTGACCTTCGCGTGATCCTCAGGCAGCGATCTGCGGCGTCACGTCCTTTCGGGTGATCGCCAGGAAGGCGACGAGCGCCAGGATCGTGGTCAGGAAGACCACGCTGGTGGCGGTCGTGCCGACGCCCAGCCCGCCGTCTGCGCGGCTCTGCGAGAGGTAGTCGCCGATCGACGCACCCAGCGGTCGCGTCAGGATGTACGCCATCCAGAAGGCGGCGACCGCGTTCAGCCCGAATCGGTAGTGGGCGATGGCGACGACCACGATCAGCGAGCCGAACAGGAACGCGGACTGCGCGTACCCGACGCCGAACTGCTCGGCGACCAGGTCGCCGGCGGCGGTGCCCAGCGCGAACGTGAACAGGATGGCGGCCCAGTAGAAGGCCTCGCGCCGCGTGGTGTAGATGGTGTGGATCGAGAGCGTCCCCTCCTTCGCGTACCAGGCCGCGAAGGTGACCGCGAGCGCGATCGAGAACACCGCCGTCGTCAGCTCGAGGGCGACGCCGTAGTTGTCGGTCAGGTTGTCGGTGATCAGCGTGCCGGCGACGCTGATCACGACCACGGCCGACCAGTAGATGCCCGGCACGTACCCGGGCGCCCGGAACTGGAGCACCAGGATCGCGACCAGCAGCACGGCGGCGACCAGGGTGGTGCCGGTCAGGCCCAGCCCAAGCGTCTCGTTCAGATAGTCGGCGGCCGTCTCACCGACGGTGGTCGCCAGGACCTTGATCAGCCAGAAGAACACCGTGATCTCGGGCACCTTGTTGACCAGTGCCCGAGTGGTGGAAGCGGACGTTGTCGTCACGGAAGTGATGCTCCTTGTGAAAGTGACAGGGTGGTCACAAGATCGGAGCGGGCGGCCGGCGGCGCTCCCCCGTCCGTGCCAGGGCGTGCACGTGGTCAGGTCGCTGTCAGGTTCCCGGTGCAACTCTGTAGGGGTCGAGCCAAGCGCGCGGGAACGATCCGTCCCCATTTCCGGAGCCCGTCTCCCGCGGAGCAGCGCTGCGGCTGGACTCACTGCGGGGCCGGGATCACCAGATCCCGGCCCTCGGTGCTTCTCAGGGGCGCGCGGGGATCCGCACGGTGAACGCGCCGGTCGGCCCCGGAGACGCCTCGACCGTGCCGCCGACCGACTCCGCCAGACGGCGCGCCAGGGCCAGACCGAGGCCCGCACCCGACCCGTCGATCGTGGCTCTGCCGCGGACGCCGGGCAGGAAGATCCGCTGAGTGTCCTCGGCGCTGACGCCCTCGCCGTCGTCGCCGATCGTGAAGACGACCGCCCGCTCGGCCCGGTCGATGCCGATCGTGGCTCGCGTTCGGGCGTGCCGGCAGGCATTGTCAACGACCGGCTGGAGGATCTGCGTGGTCAGCTCGAGGTTCGCTGCGACCTGCGCGTCGGCGCTTGCCGGCTCGATCGCAAGCTCGATGCCGTGGGCACGGGCCACCTCTGTGGCCGCACCGGTCGCCCGTTCGGCCGCCTCGAGCGCCGAGGCCGAGTCCTGCGTCGCGTCCGCGCCTGCGCGGGCGGCCGCCAGCAGCGTGTCGATGATCCGCGCCATCGTCCGCGCGTTCTGCTCGACCACGTCCAGCGCGGCGCGGTACTCCTCCTCGCTGCGCGTGCGCCGGAGCGCGAGCTCGGCCTCCGCGGCGATCCGCGCCAGCGGTGTCCGCAGCTCGTGCGAGATCTCCGCGGTCAGCCGCCGCTCACGCCGCAGTGCCGCCGCGTTGCGGTCGAGCAGCTGGTCGAGCGTGGCCGCCAGCTCCGTCAGCTCGTCGTACGGCCGGCCGAAGCCGAAGCGCTCGTCCAGATCGCGGTCGCTCCACGCCCTGG
Organism: uncultured Actinomycetes bacterium; assembly: GCA_963809205.1. GTDB lineage: Bacteria > Actinomycetota > Thermoleophilia > Gaiellales > JAICJC01 > DATLLN01. Next base: position 479,638 of record CAWEIS010000004.1, read on the forward strand.
CCGACGCGGTCATGTCCGCCACCGGCCGCAGCGCGTGCGCCAGGATCGCCCGGGTGACCAGCGCGACGACGACGAGGACGATCAGCGACAGCACGACCGATGCGACCAACGCGGCCCGCTGCGCCTCCTCGTAGGGCTCGACCGAGACGGCAGCGACCACTGAGCCGATCCGCTGGCCGTTCTTGTCGAGCACGGGGACGGCGACCAGCCGGGTATCGCCGACGTCCGTCGTGCCGGCGCCGTCGCGGGCAAGCGCGGCCGCGTCGACGTCCAGGCCCGACGGAGCCGGGTGATCGACCGCCTCGCTTCCGGAATAGACCCACACCGTGTCGCCGGTGCGGCCGATCTGCGTGTTCTCGTCGTCCCTGACGACGCCGCCTTCGACCTTGAGCACCGTCCGCTCGGCCTCCGCCCGTGTCCGCGCCTGGTCGGTGGCGTTAGCGTCCAGCCGCTGCGCGAACAGCAGGTTGAAGGCGGCCACCAGGACGACCAGCGCGGCGCCGACCGACACGACGGTGGTCAGCAGCAGCCGGCTGCGGATCGAGCGTGGCCGCAGCCGGTGGATCATCTCAGCGAATAGCCGACGCCGTGCACCGTTGCCAGTTCGGGCGCGCCGGGCATCGCCCGGATCTTGCGCCTGAGGCGGGCGATGTAGGCGTCGAGTGTGTTGTCGTGGACGATGGCGCCGTGCGGCCAGCCGGCACCCACGAGCTCGGCGCGGCGCACGACCTCACCGCCGCGCGCGGCCAGCAGTGCGAGCAACCGGTACTCGGTCGGCGTCAGCGGCACCGACTCGCCGCCGAAGTGCGCCGCGTGGTCGAGCGGATCGACGTGCAGCCGCCCGTCGCCGGCGCCCGGCACGGCGTTGCGCCGGAGCAGGGCCCGCAGGCGGGCGACCAGCTCCGCGAACGCGAAGGGCTTGGTCAGGTAGTCGTCGCCGCCCGCCGCGAAGCCGGACAGCCGGTCGGGCAGCGCGTCGCGGGCCGTCAGGAACACGACCGGCGCGGTGATTCCCCGTGCCCGCAGGGCGTGGCACAGGTCGCGGCCGTCCGCGTCGGGCAGGCCGATGTCGATGATCAGCCCGTCCGGTGACTCCCGCTCCACGAACTCCAGAAACAGGGCGGCGGTCGGTGCCAGCCGGCATTCGAACCCCTCCTCGCGGAGGCCGCGCTGTACCGCGTCGCCGAGTTGCGGGTCGTCTTCTGCGATCAGGATGCGCTGCCCGGTCACCAGCGAAGTATCGCATCGGTTGCGGGCGCTCCGGGCCCTCCAGACCTGACGAAAACCTGAACGAGCGAGGTTGCCGGTTGCGGCCGCGGCGAACACGACTTAGGCTGCCCGAAGTTAGGTCGACCTAAGGAGCGTGGGGTGAGCGGAGCAGAGACGACGGTGCTGGGAGCGATCGCGGGAGCGACGATCTTCCTCGGGCTACCGCTGGGCCGCGTCCAGCAGCTGTCCCCACGCGTCCGGAATTTCCTCGCCGCCCTCTCCGCCGGCATCCTGCTGTTCATCTTCTGGGACGTCACCGGCGCCGCCGCGGAGATGGTCGAGAACGCCCTGCTGGGCGCCAAGGACGGCGGCTCCTGGGGCCGCTTCCTGGTGTTCGCCGTGATGGGCGCGGGCGGGCTGGCGCTGGGCGCGCTGAGCCTCGCCTGGCTGGAGCGGGCCATGCTCCGCCACCGGCCGCTTCCGCCGATGTCGGGCGGCAGCGTCGACACGCTGCCGGCGGGCGTGATGGGCGTCGACCCGGCCGCCGTGGCCGAGCAGGCGCGGCGCGCGGCGCTGGCACTCGGCATGCTGATCGCGATCGGCATCGGCGTGCACAACTTCTCGGAGGGCCTGGCCATCGGCGTCGCCTCCAAGTCCGGCGAGATAGCGCTCGCCGGCACTCTGATCATCGGCTTCGCCCTGCACAACGCGACCGAGGGCTTCGGCATCGTCGGGCCGCTCCAGGGCACCCGGCCGACGTGGCGGTGGCTGATCCTGGCCGGCGTGATCGGCGGCGGTCCCACGTTCCTGGGAACGATGGTCGGCTACCGGGTGTCGTCCGAGCCGCTCGAGCTCGCCTTCCTGGCGGTGGCCGCGGGCGCGATCCTGTTCGTGATCGGCGAGCTGTGGACGGGCGCCGTCCGCCGGGCCGGCCGCAACCTGGTGTTGTCCGGGATCATCGGCGGCTTCCTGCTCGGCTTCGCCACCGATCTCGTCCTGGTCTACGCCGGCGCCTGAACCATTGACGGCGGATGTGGACGGCGTTGCCCGTCCTATCGGCCGTGGCTAGGGTGGGCATGAAGGGGAGTACCCCACGACGGCGTCGTCGTCATTCCGGCTCGCTCGGCGGGCCCGGCGGCACCGGCCCTCCGCGGCGGGGAAGACCTTCGGCAGATTCGAGCCGAAGGGAGCCTCGTGGCGACGGAATGGATCGTGTGGGGCGCGGTGATCGCGGCCGCTGGGGCCATGCTCGCGTTCGATCTGCGCTTCGGGCCGGGCGAGGGATCCTCGCTGCGGTCGGCTGTCGCATGGAGCATCGGCTGGGTGGTCGTCGGCGTCGCCGTCGCGCTGCCCGTGTGGGCGGTGCGCGGCGGTGAGGCAGCCGGCGAGTACGTAACCGGCTACGCGATCGAGCGCAGCCTGTCGCTGGACAACGTGTTCGTGTTCGCGGTGATCTTCACCGCGCTGGCGGTGCCAGCTGCGCTGCGGCCACCCGCGTTGACGTTCGGGATCGGTGCCGCGCTCCTTCTGCGCGCCGTGTTCATCGCCGCCGGCGCGGCCCTGCTCGCGGTGGCCGGCTGGGTGGTCTACCCGCTTGGCGTGTTCCTGATCGTGACCGGGATCCACATCGCCCGGCGATCGGACGCCAGCGGCGACGGCGGCAGGGTGCTGGCCGTCGTTCGCCGCGTGCTGCCGCTGACCGATCGCTACGACGGCCGGTCGCTGGTGCGGCGTGAGGATGGCCGACTGCGTGCGACCCCGCTCGCCGCAGCGCTGCTGGCGCTCGCTCTGGCGGACGTGGCCTTCGCCGTCGACTCCATCCCGGCCGTGTTCGCCGTCACCCGCGACCCGCTCGTCGTCCTCGTGGCCAACGCCACCGCGCTGGTCGGCCTGCGCCAGCTGTACGTCGTGCTCGAGGCGATGCGATCGCGCTTCGAATACCTCCACCTCGGCCTGGGTGCGGTGCTGGTCGTGGTCGGCGCCAAGATGGCGCTGGCGGACGTCTACCACCTCCCGGCCTGGGCATCCCTGGTCGTCATCGTCGGCATCCTCGCGGCCGCCGTCACCGCCTCGCTGCGAATGACCCCCGCGTCCCCCCTCCGCGAAAGGCAGCTCTCGTGAACCTGACACCCGAGTCCATCCGCGCCATCGACGCCATCGCCGATCCGGTCGGCGTCCTCTCGCTCTACGGCGACGGGCCCGCGGCCGCCACGCGCCGCAGCCCGGCCGACCGCGCCCTAGCGCTGCGCCGCCGGCTGCAGCGCGTCGAGGCAGGCCTGCGGGAGGCCGGGACCGCCGCCCTCGCCGACCGCTACCGCCGCTGGCTGCCGCGCATCGAGTCGCAGCTGTTCCGGCTGGCGCACGCGTCGTCGCCCGGCGCCGCGGTGTTCCTGCCGCTCAGCTCGGGCCGACCGCTGCGCGTCGACCTGCCGATGCCAGTGGGCGAGCACGCCCGGCTCGAGCCGACCGGCCACGTGATGCCGCTGGTCGCCGCCCACGACGAGGGCAGGCCGGCCGGCGTGGTGGTTGCCCGCCGCTCGTCGGTGCAGGTGCTCGAGTGGCGGCAGGGCCGGATCGACGAGGAGCTCGAGATGCCCATCCCCAGCCGGGCTCGTGGATCCGATCGTCATCGCTGGGGCGGCCGCGGCTACCGGATCGACGCGGTCGCCGAGGGGCTGCGCCGGGTGGTCGAGCAGCGGGGCTGGCGGCGCCTGCTGATCGCGGGCGACCCGCGGCTTCGCTCGGCGGTGGCCTGCGGCCGCCCGCTCCGCCACGACGTCGAGGTGCGCACGCTGGCCTGCGAGCTCGAGGGCATGTCCGCCGACCTGGCCGTCAGCGTCGCCGCCGACCTGGACGCCGCGCAGCGGCAGTACGAGTGGCGGCTGGTCGAGCGTGTGCTCGACGCCGCGCTCTACGACCAGTCCGCGGTGCTCGGCGCCGACGCCGTCGTCGCGGCGCTCGAGCTGGGCCTGGTCGAGCATCTGGTGATCGACCCCAGCCGGGTGGCGTCGGACGCGCCGCCGCCGCGCACGGCGGCCGCCGAGCGGATGGCAGAGCTGGCGCTCGCCTCGGGCGCGGAGATCACGCCGCTCGAGGGCACCGGCGCCCGGCTGGCCGACGTGGGAGGCGTGGCCGCGCTGCTCCGCTAGCGATACGCGTCGGGGTTCGGCGGCAATCCCGCATCCTGCACATCGACCAGGTACCGCCAGGCGTCCGGGCGGCTGCCGTCAACGTCGGTGAAGCCGTACTCCCGCGCCAGCCCGCCCGACGAGACCGAGCCCTGGTTCCAGCGGTGGCGCTCGGGGTCGACTGCCAAGGCGACCACCGCGCGGCCGGTGAACGCCGGCGTCTCGGAGATGCCGAAGTGCCCGGGGTGCGGAAATGGCGGCTCGTGGGGCCGGTCGAGCGCGTCGCGCCAGTTCTCCTCGGTGACGCCGTAGTGCTCGAGCATCATCTCCGAGCGCATCCAGCCCGGCGTCAGAGCGACCGCGGTGCAGCCGTGCGGTGCGAGCTCGTGCCCCTGGCTCCACGCCAGCCGGATGACCGAGGTCTTGGCGAGGTCGTAGAAGATCGACAGCCGGTAGGTGGCCGCGTTGTACTCGGCTGTGCCGTCCGTCACCTCGAACACCAGCCCGCCCGGCCGGCGGATCAGCAGCGGCAGCGCGTGGTGGCTGGTGATCAGGTGGGTCTCGATCGCCAGCCGCAGCAAGCCGCAGCCCGTTCTCGAGGTCGTGCTCCCAGACGGGCGTGTTCCAGTCGACCAGGTTTTCGCCGCCCCAGATGTCGTTGACCAGCACATCCAGCCGGCCGTGCTCGCGGTCGATGCGGGCCACCAGGTCGGCGACCTGCTCGGATTCGAGGTGGTCGACGCGCAGCGCCTCGCCCCGTCCGCCGGCAGCCCGCATCAGCTCGCCGGTCTCCTCGATCGTTTCCGGCCGGTCGTACTCCGACCGGGCCGCCCGCGTGCTGCGTCCGGTGGCGTACACGAACGTACCGGCCCGCGCGAGCTCGACGGCGATCGCCCGGCCCGCGCCGCGCGTCGCGCCCGCGACCAGCGCCACCCGGCCGGTCAGCGGGTCTGCCACCGCACCCTCCGGATCAGCCGTTGGCCGAAGGCCAGCGGCATGGGCCGGGCGACGCTCAGCACCACAACGCCCGCCAGCACCAGCGCACCACCCAGCAGCTGCACGGCGTTGAGCGACTCGCCGAGCACCACCGACGCGAGCAGCACCGTCGTCAGCGGCTCCGCGGTCGAGACGATCGACGCCGTGGTCGAGCCAACGCGACGCAGTCCTGCGAAGAACAGCCCGATCGCGGCCACCGTGGAGATGACGGCGATGGCCGCCAGCCAGCCCAGCCCTGGCGCCGTCACGGCGCCGGGATGCACGTCGCCGATCAGCAGCCCGGCGACCGTCAGCGACGCCGCGGCGCCGGTGCAGACGAACGCGCTCAACACGATCGGCCCAGCGCGGCGGGAGATCCCCTCGGAGCTGAGGATGTAGACCGTGTAGACGAGCGCGGCGGCGAGTCCGAGCGCGACGCCCAGCGGGTCGAGCGTGCCCGGTCCGGCCTCGGCGAGTACCAGCACGAGGCCGATCGAGGCGAGTGCGAGGGCGATTGCGATCCGCCGGTCGGCACGCTCGCGGCCGAGCATGATTGCGGCGACGGTGACCAGCGCCGGGTACGTGTACACCAGCAGCGAGAGCAGCGAGGCGTCGACCCGGTCGAGCGCGACGAAGAAGCAGCCCGCCTGCGCGCTGTATCCGAGCGCGCCCAGCCCGAAGGCGAGGGCGATGTCGCGGCGCGGCAGCTCTCGCACCCGGCCGGCGGCGCCGGTCGCCGCGACCAGGCACCAGAACAGCACGGCCGCCAGCGCGAAGCGCACGGCCAGCAGCGTGCCGACGGTCGCGCCGTCGCCATACGCCAGCTTGCCGAAGATGCCCATGGTGCCGAAGGCGACGGCGGAGGCGAGACAGAGCAGGATACCGGTGCGGCGCATGTGCCGATTCTGCCCGACGAGATACTTCAGGTGCGATGCCGATTTCTTATCTCTATTCGGTAGAATATCTGAACAATGCTGGAGCTCCGCCGTCTCCGCCTGCTGAAGGAGCTGCACGAGCGCGGGACGATCGCCGCGGTCGCCGAGGCGCTGCGCTTCACGCCGTCCGCGGTCTCCCAGCAGCTGGCGGTGCTGGAGGCCGAGGCCGGCGTGCGGCTGCTCGAGCGGGCCGGCCGCGGTGTACGGCTGACCGACTCCGCGCTGGTCCTGGTCGAGCACGCGGCGGTGCTCTTGGAGGCGGCCGGGCGCGCCGAGGCGGAGCTCGCGGCGGCAGCGGGCGGCGTCACCGGCAGGGCGCGGGTGGCGGCGTTTCAGTCCGTCGCGCTGCGGCTGGCGACCCCGGCGATGCAGGCACTCGCGCACTCCGCTCCCGGGCTGCGGTGCGAGCTGATCGAGGCCGAGCCCGAGCGCTCGCTTCCGGCGCTGGCGCTGGGCGACATCGACCTGGTCCTGGCCGACGAATGGGACGGGCGCCCTCATGCGCGCCCGGCAGGCGTCGAGCGCGTCGACCTGCGCCGCGAGCCGATGCGCGCAGTTCTGCCCGAGGGGCATCCCGCGGCGGCGGGCGGCGGCGCCGTGACGCTCGCCGATCTGGTGGCCGAACACTGGACGACCGGGCACCCCGGTTCGCCGTGGGAGCGGGTGACGATCCGGGCGTGCCGTGAGCTGGGCGGGTTCGATCCGGACATCCGCCACCACACGAACGATGCGGTGATCAGCCTGGTGCTGGTCGCCCGCGGGCTTGCGGTCACGCTGCTGCCCGATCTCGTGATGTGGGGCGGCTCCCCGGGAGTGGTCGTTCACGAGATCGCTGAGGGCGACGTCAGCCGCACGATCTATGCCGCGACCCGCACGGCCGACGCCGCGCGGCCGTCGACGCAGGCGCTGCTGGCCGCCGTCCACCAGGCCGGCGCCGCCCTGTGGTGAACCTGTCGAAATGCATCTTTGGTCCGTCCCGGGCGCTGCCGATACATCACGCATGCGCCCTCCACGCGCGTTGGGTCTCGCACTGATCGTCGCAATCCCGCTGCTCGCCGGCTGCGGATCGAGCGGCGGTGCCGGCTCGGTCGACTCCGTCGTGCACCCTGCAACCTTCCCGTCCGGCAAGCCCGCCGACGTCGCGCCGAAGCAGGCGGTGCTCCATCAGACCGACATGGACACGGGCTGGGTGGTCATCCCGCAGAAGTCCGGTCCGTCCGGCTTCGCCGAGGTCAGCAAGGGCGACTCACCGGCGCTCAAGGCGTTCGAGCGGAAGTCCTTCAAAGGCGCCTACTCGATGTTGTTCGCGAACGCGCAGCAGGAGGTGTTCCTGTCGCTGGCTGCGTCGTTTGCGAAGCCGGCCGACGCCGAACACGTGGCGAAGGGGTGGTCGGCGATGGTCCCGCACAGCCTGCACCACAGCGTCCGCCTGCCGGCACTGGCGGGATCGCCGGATCAGTTCGCGTGGTGGAAGGGGACGTTCGACATCAAGGGCACCGAGACGCCCGCCGTCATCGCGCAGTGGGTGAGCGGCAAACTGGTGATCGGCGTCTCGATGGTCGGCGCGAGCGCCTCACCGAAGCGGGTCGGACAGTTCGTCCAGCTGCAGAACGCCAAGATCCTCGGCGCGGCCCGCTAGCGGCCCCTCAGGCGTCACGCGTCCGGATCGATCTCCCGGGCCTGATCCTCGTGCCGCGCGGCGGCGACGCGCTCTGCCTCGGCGCGATCCGCCTGCTGCTCGGCCTCGAGCCGCTGGCGCTCCGCGCGGGCAGCCTGCTCCTTGGCGGCCAGCTCGGCCTGCTCGGCCTCGCGGCTGCGGATGGCAGCCTCGTCCCGGTGGGCAGCGGCCGCGTCGCGGCGCTCCTCGAGGTGCTCGTTCCTGCGTCGCGACATCACCCATACCACGGCGAGCACGACGACGATGACGACGATGATGATGATTGCTGTAGTCATGATTGACATGGTTCCCCGGCTGCGCACTGAACGAAACGTCAGGATCTAGACAGCCGCTCAGTGTGCGGCCGCACGTAGAATCGCCCCCCATGGCATCGCTGATCCTCGGCCCGCTGCTCCGCTACGTGGGGCGGACGCAGGCAACCATCTGGATCGAGACGGACGCGACCGTGCACGGTCACGGCGCCCGGCCGATCGACCCCGACGTTCGAGGTCGAGGGACACCACTACGCGCTGGTCGTGCTCGACGACCTGCCCGAGGCCGAGGTGATCGAGTACAAGGTCGAGCTCGACGGCGATCAGGTCTGGCCGCCGGCCGACGACGAGCATCCGCCGAGCGTGATCCGCACCCGTGAGGGCGAGCACCAGGCGCGGCTGGTGTTCGGGTCGTGCCGGGTCGGCGCGCCTCAGCGCGAGCCGTACACGCTGCCGCCGGATGAGGACGACGAGGGCTTCGGCGTCGACGCCCTGTGGGCGTACTCCCGGCGGCTGCGGGCCGGCATCGAGCCGTGGCCGGACGGGCTGCTGCTGATCGGCGACCAGGTCTACGCGGACGAGGTGAGTCCCGGGACGCTGGAGTTCATCCGCGGCCGCCGCGACGTGTCGCAGCCGCCCGGCGAGGAGGTCGCCGACTTCGAGGAGTACACCCGCCTCTACCGCGAGGCGTGGACCGATCCGGACATCCGCTGGCTGCTGTCGACGGTGCCGAGCGTGATGGTGTTCGACGACCACGACGTGATCGACGACTGGAACATCTCCTGGGAGTGGGTCGAGGACGCCCGCAGCCAGTCGTGGTGGGACGGCCGCATCACGGGCGCGTTCATGTCGTACTGGATCTACCAGCACCTCGGGAATCTGGCGCCGCCCGAGCTCGACGAGGAGGAGCTGTACCCGCGGGCCGCGGCCGGCGAGGACATCGGCGAGGCGCTGCGGGCGGCCGCGCGGCAGGCCGACCGCGACTCGGCCTCGGCGCGGTGGGCCTGCTTCCGCGACTTCGGCCGCTCGCGGGTGCTGGTGGTCGATTCGCGTGCGGCCCGCGTGCTCGCGGACGGCCGCCGCGACATGGTCGACGACGGCGAGTGGGAGTGGATCCGCGTGCACAGCCGCGGGGATTTCGACCACCTGGTCATCGTCAGCTCGATGCCGGTGTTCCTGTCGTCCGGCGTGCACTATCTGGAGGCGTGGAGCGAGGCGGTGTGCTCGGGTGCCTGGGGCGGCACCGACCGCTCGGATGGGCGAGAAGCTGCGGCGCGCGCTCGACCTCGAGCACTGGCCGGCGTTCCAGCGGTCGTTCGAGCGGATGATGCAGCTGCTCCGCGATGTCGCATCGGGCGCCGAGGGCCATCGGCCGCCGGCGTCGGTCACGCTGGTCGGAGGCGACGTCCACAACGCGTACGTCATGGAGATCTCCCTGGGCCGGTTCGTCGACCAGCACAGCCGCGTCCACCAGCTCGTCTGCTCGCCCTTTCGCAACCCGCTCGGCCCTGCCGAGCGGCGCGTCGTCGAGGTCACCAGGACGCGGTTCGCCACGGCCGCGCTGCAGGGGCTGGCACGGCTGGCCGGTGTGCACAAGCCGTCCGTGCGCTGGCGTTACCGCGCGGGTCCGACGTTCCACAACTCGATCGGGATCCTCGAGCTGGACGGCCGCCATGCGGAGGCGGCGATATACCGGGCGGAGGTAGGCGAGGATGCCGACTCGCTGCAGCCGCTGCACGACCGCGTGCTGGTGGACGGCCCGCGCGTCGCCGATCAGGAGCGCGCCGAGCCGGCCTCGCGCTGACGCGCGTCCGGCGGGCGCAGCGCCGCCTCCTCGACCGGCGCGCCGAACCGCAGGATCGTCCCGCCGAAGGCGACGGCGCACACTGCGAACCATCCCCAACCCAGGGCGAGCCCGGCGACGACGTCCGAGAGCCAGTGGAGGTCGAGCAGGACGCGGCTGCAGGCGACGGCGACGGCGATCCCGACTGCCGCGCCGGCGAGCACGTTCCGCACATGCGCCGGCCGCCGCCGCCAGGCGAGCAGCGCCAGCGCCGCGTAGAACGCCGCGGCCGTCGACGAGTGGCCGCTGGGGAAGGAGGGTCCGAGCGACGCCGCCGCCGGGTCGATCGCAGGCCGGGCCCGGTCGATGATCCCCTTGACGGTGTTGGTGACGAGTGAGTCGCCCACCGGGACAACAATCAGGAAGACGGGGATCCACCGGCTCGGGAACGCGGATCATCTCGATGATCCCGGCGACCAGCCCGATCACGATCACACCCTCGGTCGAGGCCAGCAGGCTGATCCCGGACAGGATGTCGTGGCCGAGTGTGGACGTGTGCTCGTGCGCCCAGCGCGCGGCCGCCGCGTCGAGATCGGAGAGCGCCTCGCTCCGGCGGACGAGCAGGGCGAGCAGGGACACGATCACCCCCGCGACGGTGAACACCAGCAGCGCCAGCGTCAGCGCCAGTCCGGTCGCCACCCCGGCGTCGAGACGGCTCTCGACGAAGCTGCGGACGCGGGTGTGCTCGCGGATCTCCTCGGCCACCTCGGCCATCGCCCGGCGGTCGCTCACCCGCCGCTCGACCGCCGCCGAGGCGCGCCACGCAGCGGCGCCGGCGACGGTCGCGATGATCAGCAGGAGGGCTACCGGCAGCACGGTCTGAATCCCATCTCAGGTGTTTGCCCTACGGCATATGCGGGAAACATCGCCGAACCATGGCAACGGAAAACCCCACCGCCGTCGAACGCGGACAGGCACCCCCGGCGATCGCATCGTCGCGACCTGCCGGACGGCGACGGCCCCGCGTTCCTTCGGTCGCGGCGCGCGATGCGCGACGACGCCAGGCTGGCCGGTCACCCCGTCATCGCCTTCCTCGTCGTGGCGCTGGTGGGGTTCGCGCTGCTGGCTGCTGTGACGGTGCTCGTCGGCTGGATCCTCAAGACCTACGTCCTACCCGAGCACGGCATCGGCCATGCGGACGAGCACGTCAACGTGTGGCTTGCGCACCACCGTGATGGTACGCGCAACGACGTGTCATTCTGGCTGTCCGGCATCGGTGACGTGCTGGCGATCCCGGCGCTCGTCGGGATCACCGCCGTCGCGGCAATGGTGATGCGCCGGTGGCGCATGGCGGCGTTCATCGTCGCAGCGATCGCCGTCGAGGCGGCCACATACCGCGTCGCGACCTTGGTGATCCACCGGCAGCGGCCGAACGTGCCGCGGCTCGACGATCTGCCGGCCGACGCCAGCTACTACTCCGGGCACACGGCCGCGTCGATCGCCGTGTACTGCGGCATCGCGCTGCTGATCACCTCGCGCGTCCGCAGCGGATGGATCCGGGTCGCCGTGTGGACGATCGCCATCGCGATCCCGGCGCTGGTCGCGTTCTCGCGTATGTACCGCGGCATGCACCACCCAACCGATGTGGCCGCCGCGGTCCTGGTCGGCATCGGGTCGCTGCTCGTTGCGGTCGCTGCGGCGCGTGCCGCCGACGCCGCCGCCCGCTCGCGGACGGCCGGCGCATGACGCGGGTCGCGGTCGTCGCCCACGCGGGCAAGAGCATCGAAGGCGGTCTGCCGCAGCTCCGCCGCACGCTCGCCGAGCACGGCGTCGACGATCCGTTGTGGGCCGAGGTCGACAAGAGCCGGCGGGCGCCCAAGCAGATCAAACGGCTGCTCGGTGAGGGCGCCGACCTGTTCTTCGTCTGGGGAGGCGACGGCATGGCGCAGCGGTCGGTCGACGTGCTGGCCGGCACCGACGCCGCGATGGCGATCGTGCCCGCCGGCACCGCCAACCTGCTGGCCACCAATCTCGGCGTGCCCGGCGACATCGAGGGTGCGGTGACGACGGGGCTGCGGGGAGGCCGCCGGCAGATCGACGCGATCAGGATGAACGACGAGCGGTTCGCCGTCATGGCGGGCGCCGGATTCGACGCCGACATGATCCGCGGTGCCGACGGCGGCCTGAAGGACCGGCTGGGTCGCGCCTCATACCTGTGGACCGGCGCGAAGAGCTTCCGCACTCCACCGTTCACGGCCAAGATCACGGTCGACCAGAGCCCCTGGTTCAACGGCTCGGCTAGCTGCATCCTGGCCGGCAACGTCGGCGCGCTGTTCGCGGGCGTCCGCGTGTTCGAGGACGCTGAGCCGGACGACGGCCTGCTCGACATCGCGGTGATCACCGCCGAGGGCGTCGCGCAGTGGGCGCGCACCGTCGGGCGGACGATCGCCGGCACGCCCGACCAGTCGCCGTTCTTCCGGTCGACCAAGGGCCGGACGATGTCGGTGAAGCTCGACCGCAAGGTGCGGTACGAGCTGGACGGCGGTGACCGCAGCAAGATCAAGTCGTACGACCTCGAGGTCGAACCACGTGCCGTGACGATCTGCGTCCCGGCTGCCAACAACGGGAGCGGAGGGTCATGAGCAGCATCGATGCACGCGCACGGGCAGCGGGACGGCAGGCGACGCACAGCACGGCGTTCGAGGTGCTGACCAGGCTCGGCTTCCTGGCCCGCGGCGCCATCTACGTGATCATCGGCCTCCTCGCGATCCAGGTCGCGATCCACGCCGGCAACGAGACCACCAACCAGCGCGGCGCCATGCAGACGATCCAGCAGCAGCCCTTCGGCCACTGGCTGCTGATCGTCGTCGCGGTCGGCCTGGGGGCCTACGCCGCGTGGCGGTTTGTGCAGGCGTTCGTCGGCTCCGGGCCCGAGGGCGGCGGCGACCACTCGACGTTCGGCCGGATCGCGGCCGCCGCCAGCGGCTGCGCCTACGCGGCGCTTTGCGTGCTGGCCGTGACGATCCTGCTCGGGTCGTCGAGCTCCAGCTCGAGCAACCCGCACAAGCAGACCGCCGGCGTGCTGGGGTGGCCCGGGGGCCAGTACCTGGTCGGCGCGGCCGGCGCGATCTTCGTCGGCGTCGCGCTCTACCAGGCATACAAGGGCCTGTCCCGCAAGTTCCTCGACGAGGACAAGACGGAGCAGATGGGCGAGACGACGAAGCGGGTGTTCACGGTGGTCGGCGTCGCGGGCTACCTGGCGCGGACCGTCGCCTTCGGGCTGATCGGGATCTTCCTGATCCGGGCCGCGATCGACTACGACCCGCAGAAGGCCGTGGGCCTGGACGGCGCCCTGGCCCGGCTCGCCCACCAGAGCTACGGCTCGCTGCTGCTCGGGCTGGTGGCCGCCGGGCTGATCGCGATTCGGTCTGTACTCGATCGCCGACGCCCGCTACCGGCGGATCTAAGAGCTCGGCCGGTGGCAGCGACTGCGGGCGACGCTGATGCGAATCGACAGCGCCGTCGGCAACCGCATCGCCGCCGGCGTGCGGCGGCACCATTCGCGGCGATTGGGGCGGCTGGGCAGCAATGCCCTCGACCCGCCGCCGGGCGGCTGGGCCGACGGCAACGGCGTGGCGCCGCCGCGGGACGGCACCCGGCTCCAGGTACTGGTCGACGGCGACGCGGCGCTGAGGGCGATGGTCGAGGAGGTGCGCTCGGCGGTCTCACACGTCCACCTGACGGCTTGGTTCCTGTCGCCCTCGTTCGTGATGGCCGAGGACGGCGGCCGGCCGGTGGTGGTCCGCGACCTGCTGGCCGAGACCGCCCGCCGGGCGGACGTTCGGGTGCTGCTGTGGGCGGGCGCTCCGATCCCGGTGTTCCGCCCGTCGCGGCGGGCGGTGCGGGCAGTACGTGACGAGCTTGCCGCGGCGCGGCCCGATCCGCTGCGCGCTGGACAGGCGCGAGCGGCCGCTTCACTGCCACCACGAGAAGACTGTGATCGTCGACGACCGGGTCGCGTTCGTCGGCGGGATCGACTGGACGTCGCTGGCCGGCGATCGCCGCGACTCGCCGAGCCATCCGGCGCGCGCCGCCCTCGGCTGGCACGATGCGGCGGTCAGGATCGACGGACCGCTGGTGGCCGACGTCGCCGCCCACTTCGCCATGCGCTGGGGTGCGGTGACCGGCGAGCGCCTCGCCCCGGCCGCCATTCCCGATCCGGCGCGCCGACGGCGTCGCCGCGCAGTTCGTCCGTACGTGCCCGGAGCACGTGTACCCGGCGCTCGCCGGACGGATCGTTCGGCGTGCTCGAGTCGTACGTCCGCGCGCTGCGGTCGGCCGAGCGGCTGATCTATCTCGAGTCCCAGTACCTCTGGTCGCCGGAGATCGTCGCGGTGCTGGCCGACAAGCTGCTGCGGCCGCCCAACGACCGGTTCCGGCTGGTGATCGTGCTGCCCTCGCGTCCCAAGGGCGGCGGCGACGACACGCGCGGCGCGCTGGGCGAGCTGATCGCGGCCGACCGGGGCGCCGGCCGCGTGCTGTGCTGCTGCCTGTTCGCCCGCGGGGCCGGCGGCGCCGACCCGGTCTACGTCCACGCCAAGGTCGGGATCGTCGACGACCGGTGGCTGACCGTCGGGTCGGCCAACCTCAACGACCACTCGCTCTTCAACGACACCGAGGCGAACCTGGTGACCCACGATCCCGGCCTCGCCCGCCGCACCCGGCTCCAGCTGTGGGCCGAGCACCTCGAGCGGCCGGTCGACGATCTCGAGGGCGACCCGGCGGACGTCGTCGACCGGATCATGCGACCGGCTGCCGAGGAGCAGCTCGAGCGCAGCCGTCGCGGACATCCGCTGAGCGGCCGCCTGATGCGGCTCGACCACGTCTCGCGGCGCAGCGACCGGCTGCTGGGACCGCTGCAGGGACTGGCGGTGGACGGTTGACGCGCTACGCTGTCGGCGTGGGTGTTCATCCGGCGCCAGATCCCACGATCGAGTCGCAGCTCGAGGAGTACCGAGTCGAGTTGACGGGGTACTGCTACCGCATGCTCGGCTCGGCGTTCGAGGCCGAGGACGCGGTGCAGGAGACCATGACCCGGGCGTGGCGGAGCATCAGCCGTTTCGAGGGCCGTTCGGCCCTGCGGACGTGGCTCTATCGGATCGCGAGCAACGTCTGCTTCGACCTGCTGAACGCCCGCCAGAAGCGGGCCCGGCCGATGGACCTGTCGGGGCCGTCGGCGGCGGACGACCCGATCGGCATCCCGCTGGTCGAGAGCACGTGGATCGAGCCGATGCCGGACGCCGCGATCCTCCCGGCCGCTGACGATCCGGCCGTGGTCGCGGCCGCCCGCGAGTCGGTCAGGCTGGCGTTCATCGCCGCGCTTCAGTTCCTGCCGCCCCGCCAGCGCGCGGTGCTGCTCCTGCGCGAGGTGCTGCGGCTCGAGGCGAGCGAGGTCGCCGACCTGCTCGAGACGACCGTGCCATCCGTGAACAGCGCGCTGCAGCGCGCCCGGGCGACGATGTCGGCCCGCGACCTGGCCACCACCGAGGTGCCGGCGGCGCCGGACAGCGAGGCCGACCGCGAGTTGCTCGCCCGCTACGTCGAGGCGTTCGAGGCATACGACATCGACCGCCTGACGAAGGTGATTCGCGAGGATGCGCTGCAGTCGATGCCGCCGTATGCGATGTGGCTGCGCGGCCGGCCGGACATCCTCGACTTCTGGTTCGGGCCGGGAATCAAGTGCAGCGGCTCGCGGCTGGTGCCCGTCGAGGCCAACGGGCGGCCCGCCTTCGGGCAGTACCGGCCGGCGGACGACGGGTCGTTCGAGCCCTGGGCGATCGTCGTGCTGGAGCCGTCCGCCGAGGGCATCGCAGAGCTGACGTTCTTCCTCGACACGCAGCGGCTGTTCCCGCTGTTCGGCTTGCCGCCGCGCCTCGACCGATGAGTCCGGGCAGCCATGGCGGTCCACTCTGCATCGATCACGGAGGTGTGAGCCATGGCTGAGCGCACGGTGCTGATGGTGTCGACGCGCAAGGGGCTGTTTCTGCTGGAGAGCGACGACGCGCGGAGCGACTGGGCGATGCGCGGGCCGTTCTGCGAGGGCTGGCCGATCTACCACGCGGTGCTCGACCACGGGACGGGCGCGATCTACGCGTCCGCAGCGAGCGAGTGGCACGGCGCGGCGGTCTGGCGGAGCAGCGATCTGGGCGAGACCTGGACGCTGTCCAGCGAGGGGCTCGAGTTCCCGGAGACCGAGATGAAGCTCTCCAAGCTCTCCGGCATCGCGGCGGCGCACGGCCGCGTCCGCGTCGGCGCCGAGGCGGCGGGCGTGTTCGAGAGCAGGGACGAGGGCCAGACGTGGTCGCTCGTCAGCACGCTCGACGGCCAGCCGGGCCGGACGAAGTGGAACGTGCCGGACAACCAGCCGCCCGGTCACCTCGGGATGCCGGCGATCCTCAACCACCCGGACGACCCTGAGCACTACTGGGTGATCATCCAGGGGTTCGGCGTCTTCGAGACCGAGGACGGCGGCGCCACCTGGACGCCGCGCAACGAGGGCCTGCGCGCCGACTGGCCGATCGAGGAGCAGGGCGTCGGGTACTGCGTGCACAAGCTGGTGATGGCGCCGACCGACCTCGACCGGATGTACCAGCAGAACCACGTCGGGATGCATCGAAGCGACGACGGCGGCCGCACCTGGACGGAGATCACGGACGGCCTGCCGACCGAGTTCGGGTTCGCGGCCGCCGTCCACCCGCACGACCGCGACACGTTCTACGTGATCCCGCTCGATCCCGGCCACGGCCGCTGCGTGCCCGACGGGCGGCTGTCCGTCTGGCGCACGAAGGACGCCGGCGAGACATGGAGCAGGCTGGACAACGGCCTGCCGCAGCGCGACGCGCACGTCGGCGTGCTCCGCGAGGGGATGGCGATCGACGCGTACGACGTGCCCGGCGTGTACTTCGGCACCAGCACCGGCCAGGTATTCGCCAGCGCCGACGAGGGCGAGAGCTGGAGCGAGATCGCCAGCTACCTCCCGGCCATCTCGTCGGTCGAGGTCGCGACGGTAGCGGCGTAGCCATGGCCGAGGTGCATCTCCCGCCGACGCTGCCGCCGCTGTTCGAGGGGCTCACCCGCCGGGTCGACGTGGACGCGCCGACCGTGGACGAGGCGATCGACCGGCTGGACGACCAGTGGCCGGGGCTGCGCGACCGACTGTGCGAGCCGGGCCACGGCCCTGCGGCGCCACATCAACGTCTACGTCGACCGCGAGCCGGCTCGAGCTGACGACCTCGCTCGGCGACGGTTCGCGGGTGGACTGATCGCTGCGATCAGCGGCGGTTGAGCCGCTCCCGCGGAGTTTGCACGCCCGGCGCCGAGGGTATCTCCCCGGCATGTGGATATTGCTGATCTTCCTCCTGCTGGTGTTGCTGGTCGGCGTCGTCGGGGCGATCAAGGTGACGCTCTGGGCGCTGCTGATCGCGCTGCTGGTGGTGGCTGTGGCCGCGTTCCTCGGCCGCGCCGCCTTCTCGCGCGCGCCGTAGGGGCTTCCTGCGCTCCGCGCGGCTAACTACCCTTTGCAGGTGCCTCTGCTGAGGGTGGGGTGTGAGCGGTTGAGCGCGCGGCGCCTCGTCGTCGCGGCGGTCGTCGCGTCCATGCTCGCCCTGCCGGCCTCGGCGTCCGCGCATGCGAACGTGGTCAGCACGACGCCCGGCGTCGGCAGCGTCGTGCCGACGTCGCCCGAGGCGGTGCAGGTGCACTTCGACCAGGAGGTGCGACCCGTCGAGGGCGGCTCGACCGTCGTCGACAAGGACGGCAACTCGGTGGTCGCAGGCGACGCGCGCACGGCGCCCAGCGACGTCAAGACGCTGCTGATCCCGCTCCAGCCGGACCTGCCGGACGGCGACTACACCGTGCGCTGGAAGATCGTGTCGACCGACGGGCACATCGAGATCGGCGTGTTCGCGTTCGGGGTCGGCGTCGGCCGGCCGCCGCCGGCAGACCGCCTCGATCGGCTCGAACGCCCAGGACTGGCGGTACACGGCCAGCCGCGCTGCGTACTTCGCCGGTCTGCTGGTGCTGGTGGGCGGGGCGATCTACCGGCTGTTCGTATTCCTGCCGTCGACTCGCGGCCTGAAGGGCGACCAGCGCGCCGAGATGGCCGCCGCCGAGCGGCCGCGCGCGAACCAGGTGCTGATGGTGTCCGCCTGCCTTGCGCTGGTCGGCGGGTGGATGGCGCTGACCGTGCAGGGGGCGACGATCGCCGACGTCGGGTTCTGGCGGGCGTCGCTGCATCAGGGGGCGGTGGCGTCGGCGCTCGACTCGATCCGGTTCGGCCGCGAGTTCAGCCGCGGGATCAGCGTGACCGCCGCGTTCACGGTGCTGGTCGCCCTGGCCTACGCGGTCTCGGCCAGCCGGCGTGCCTGGCTGGTCGTACTGTTCGCGCTGCCGGCGGCGGCACTCGGGCTGTGGTCGATCGCCATCCCCGGTCTGTCCGGCCACGCCGGCGATCCCGGGCGCGGGCTGCTGACCACCGCGGTCGACGCCGGCCACGTGCTGGCCGCGGCGGTCTGGGCGGGTGGTCTCGTGCAGCTGTTCTGGGTGACGCCCAGCGCGGCCGCCGGCGTGGCCGATCCGGTGGCGCGCAGCGTGCGGTCGGCGGCCGTCGCGCGCTTCTCGAAGATCGCGCTGGGCTGCGTCATCGTCGTTGCCGCCACAGGCATCGCACGAGCGCTGTGGGAGGTGGATGCCGTCTCCGAGCTGTGGACGACGGAGTACGGCAAGCTGCTGCTGGCGAAGAGCGCGCTGCTGATCGTGCTGATCGGGCTGGGCTATCGCAACCGGCAGATGCTGTCGAACTTCACCGCCCTGCGCCGGTCGGTGGGCGTCGAGATCGTGCTGATGGGCTGCATCGTGGCGGTGGTCGCCGTTCTCACCGGCGTCGCGCCGGCGAATACCGCCGTCACTTTCACGGCCGGTGGTGCTGCGCCCGCGGCGGTCGGCGGCGGCGGGCCGCAGACTCGGTCGCCGGCAGCCGGCGTGCGGATCGACGTGTGGCCGCGGCTACCAGGGCACGAATGCCGTCGCCGTCCGGCTGCCCGGACGGCCGTAAAGGTGACCGTCGCCTACCCGACCGGCGACGGCGAGAGCGCCAGCACGCCGCTGCAGCGGTCGGGCGGCTGGTACACAGGGTGGATGCGCCGGATGGGCGCCGGTGAGGTGACCATCCACGTGCGCTCCGACGCCGGCCGCTGGTCGATGCCGCTGACGCTCGGCAGCACGCCGCAGACGCCCGGCGAGCCGCCGCCGGTGCGCCCGACCGGCCCGATCGGCGCGGGTCGCTCCGGCGACCTGATGGTCGCACTTGCAGCGGATCCCCGGCGGCCGCGCCCAGGCATCCGTTGTCTCGACGGACTCGGCAGCCGTGCGAGACGCGATGGTCGAGATCGACGGCAGGCTGGCGCCGCCGTGCGCGTGTGAAGGACGCGACCTGTTACACGGCGCCGGTCGGCGCCGGCGCCCACGCTGTCCACGTACGCGTCGAGCGGCCGACGGGCGGCGCCATGCCCGTGCGCGTGCAGCTGCCCGCCGCCGACGCGCCGCCGGCCGCGTCCCGGGTTGCGCGGGCGACGAGGCTGCTGCGATCCGCGCGCTCGGTGGCGACGGACGTCGTGATCGTCTCGTCCGATCAGCCGGTGATTCGTGCCACGACAGTCATGCAGGCGCCGGATCGCCTGCAGATCGAGGTCACCGGCGGGCCGCAGACCAGGGTGATCGGCGGCACCGAGTACGACCGCAACTCGCCGACCGGCGAGTGGACGTCGAGACAGCGGACGCCGGTGCGCATGCCGAACGCGGCGTGGACGCACGATCCGGTCGCCGCATACGTCGCCGACCACGCGCCGGGCGCCATCGAGGTGACGATGGGGCGCCGGATCAAGGGCCGGCTGCTGGTCTACCAGCTGGTGATCGACCGGGCGACCGGTCGCGTCACCGAGTCGCGGGCGTACGCGCCGGCCGTCCTGCGGCTCGAGCGCTACCGCGACTGGAACAACGCGCCGCCCATCGAACCGCCGTCATGAGGCGCCCGGCCCGCGCAGGAACCGGCCGGCAGTCGCACCGGTGTGCGTTCCTTCGTGGACGGTGAGCACGCCGTTCACCCACACCTCGAGCACGCCTTCGGACAGCCGGTGCGGATCGTCGTACGTGGCAACATCGCGAACGCGGTCGGGATCGAACACGACGAGATCGGCGAAGCAGCCGGGCGTGATCATCCCCCGGTCGGCGATCCGCAGCCTGCGAGCGACGGCGCCAGTCATCTTGCGCACCGCCTCCTCCAGGCCGAGCACGCCCTCGTCGCGAACGTAGCGGCCCAGCACCCGCGGGAAGGTGCCGTACTCCCTGGGGTGCACCGGGCCGTCCCCGCGCGCCGTCTGCGGATCGAGCCCACCCGCGTCGGAGCACACGCTGACCCACGGCAGCGCCAGCTGGCGGCGGACGTTGTCCTCGGACATCTCGTGGTAGATCGTCTGGATCTCGCGGCCCTCGGCGATCAGCAGGTCGAACACGGAGTCGAGCCAGTCCTGGCCGCGCATCTCGGCGATCTCGGTCAGCGGGCGGCCGACGTACTGCTGGTGCTCGGGCAGGCGGAAGCCCACCGGCACGGTGTTCTCGGGCGGCCCCGGATCGTCGACCTCGTCGGTGCCGGCAGCGAGCTGGGCGCGCACGCGCTTGCGAACGCCGGGCTCGGCCAGGCGCTCGAAGAACAGGCCGTCGGCGGCCAGCGATACCGGCAGCCGCGCCGAGAGGCCGGTGCCCGACGCGGCGTAGGGGTACATGTCCGCCGTGAGGTCGAGCCCGGCCGCGCGGGCCGCCTCGATCCGCTCCACGGCGCCGTCCATCAACGGCCAGTTCGGCGGGCCGCCCGACGCCTTCAGGTGGTACACCTCGGCTCCCGCGCCGGACCGGCGCGCGATCTCGATGGTCTCGTCGATTGCGCCGAGCAGCCCCGCCCCCTCGGATCGGATGTGTGCGATGTAGATCCCCCCTGGGCGGCCGACCGCACGTGCGACCTCGACGATCTCGTTGGTGTCTGCATAGGCATCGGGTGGATAGATCAGCGCGTAGGCGACCCCGAACGCGCCGTCCTGCATCGCCTCCTCGGCGACCCGCACCATGGTCGCCAGCTCGGCGGCCGTCGGCGTGCCCATCCGCATCCCGCATGCGTACTCGCGCAGCGTGCCGCCACCCAGGAACGACCCGACGTTGGGCGAGATGCCGCGCTCCTCGAGCGCGCGCAGCCAGCCGCCGAACCGCGACCAGGTGCGAATCCGCTCGGGCCACCCAGGCGGCGCGTCGGGGTGCAGTTCGGGTGGCGCGATCAGCCCGCCGAATGGCGCCGGGGTGTAGCCCTCGCCCATGACCTCGGTGGTCACGCCCTGCACCAGCTTGGACACTGAGCGGGCGTCGCTCATCAGCGGCCACAGCGAGTGGCTCATGATGTCGATGAAGCCCGGGCAAACGACGTTGTCCGCCGCGTCGACGATCTCCGGCGCGTCCAGCGAGCCCGGCGGCGCCACGGCGGCGATCCGGTCGCCGGCGATGCCGATGTCGGCGCGCGTCCACGGGCTGCCCGAGCCGTCGACCACGCGCCCGCCACGGACGACCAGGTCGAGGCGGGCGCTCAACGGACGGGGCGGACGGTCACCTCGACGCCGTGCACCGACGAGCTCCCGCCCATATCGGCCTTGACGCCGGGGTTCAGGACGTTGACGTTGGCGCTGCCCGGCTCGCGTTTCGGCCACCGTCCCTTGGGCGACAGCGCGACGCCCCGCGGCGCGATCTCGCCGACCACGACGGAAAGCTCGAGCGTGCCCTCTTCACTCTCCAGCACGCAGGCGTCGCCCTCGGCGAGCCCGCGCTCCGCGGCGTCCAGCGGATGCAGCGTGACGGTGGCGGCGCCCAGCCGGCGGTCGACCTTGGGGTCGTTGGCGAACGTGTCGTTGAGCGTCCAGCCCGACGCCGGCGAGAGCAGGCGCAGCCGTCCGCCGCCCGGCCGCGGGTCGGCGATCGGCTGGGGCAGACGCGGATGGCCGTCGGCCTCGGCGGCGGCGGACACAATCTCGACCCTGCCGCTGGGGGTCTCGAGCTCGAGGCTCGCGAACTGCATCACCGGCTCGGCAAACAGCGGCCGCGTGCCGGTCGACGCCAGCTCCTCGAAGCTCGCGGCGACGCCGCTCTGGCGGACGACCTCGTCGATGATCTCGCGGTCGGACACATGCAGCTCCGGCTCGTCGAAGCCCATCGCTCGGGCCAGCCGACGGAAGATCTCCTGGTTGGGCAACGCGCGGCCGGGCGGGTCGGCCGCCTTCACCTGAGCCGAGATCGTCAGGTCGAAGTACGAGCCGACGATGTCGTCGAACTCGAGGAAGCTGGCGGCGGGCAGCACGACGTCGGCCAGGTCGGCCGTGTCGGTGGGGAAGATGTCGACCACGACGGTGAACAGGTCGTCGCGCTCCATCGCCCGGCGCAGCCGCCGCTGCTGCGGGTTGGACGCCGCGATGTTGATGTTCCAGCAGACCAGCGCCCGCGAGCGCTCCCGGTCCTCGAGCCGCTCCGCCAGGTCCATGTGGCTGACCGGCTCCGGCGGGTCGCCGCCCAGCTCCGTCGGGTCAAGCAGCTCCCCCTCCAGCACCAGGTGGTCGTTGAGGTACAGGAAGCCGCTGCCTGGGCGGGCGACGTTTCCGGTCACCGCAGGCAGCACCGACACGGTGCGCACGACGTTGCCGCCGGTCGGCTGGCGCTGCAGCCCCTGCCCGATCCACAGCAGCGAGGGCCCCTCGCCGTAGCGCCGCGCGGCCTGTTCGATCAGCGCGGCGGGCACGCCGGTCACCCGCTCGCCCCACTCCGGCGTGCAGGCGGCCAGCTCCCCTCGCAGCTCCTCCCAGCCGACGGTGTGCGCTGCGAGGAACTCCTCGTCGGCCAGCCCGTCGCGCTTGATCACGTGCATCAGTGCGAAGGCGAGGGCCGCGTCGCTGCCGGGGAACAGCTGGAGGTGGATGTCCGCGGCGGCGGCCGTGTCGGTGCGGATCGGGTCGACTACGATCAGCGTGCCGGGCGCCTCGGCCAGCCAGTGCTCGTGCTGGTGGGGGCCGGACGCCGACGGGTTGGCGCCCCAGACGACGATGCAGCTCGAGGCGCCGGCGGTGCGGGGGTCGAATCCGGTGTCCGAGCTGCCCCAGACGTAGTCCAGCGCGACGTGCCCGGCCTTGTTGCAGACCGAGTCGGGATCGACCTCGGTGGCGCCCAGCCGGGCGAAGAAGCGGTTCGGG
Source organism: uncultured Actinomycetes bacterium (assembly GCA_963809205.1). Taxonomy (GTDB): domain Bacteria; phylum Actinomycetota; class Thermoleophilia; order Gaiellales; family JAICJC01; genus DATLLN01. The sequence continues at coordinate 502,928 of CAWEIS010000004.1, forward strand.
AACCCTCCCGCGATCAGCGAGCAGGTGCCCGTGTAGTGCGCGTTCAGCACGGTCTCGCCGGGCACCGCCGCCAGGCGCTCGGCGATCAGCGCGATCGCCTCGTCCCAGCCGGCCTGGCGGAAGTCGCCGGCGCCCTTCGGACCGGTGCGGATCAGCGGCGACGTCAGGCGCGCCTCCGGGTCGAGGAAGGCGCCGTTGTACCCGATCGCGCACTTGCGGCAGAGCTTGCCGCGGCTGATCGGGTGCGCCGGGTCGCCGCGCACGTTGCGGATCGTCCCGTCGTCGCGCAGCGTGACGAGGATGCCGCACGCGTCGTAGCAGTCGCGCGGGCAGGTGGTCAGGATCGTGTCGCCGGGCACTGCCGTCACCCTACATGTGCCAGGGGGTCACACAGTTAGGCTGTCGCTGTCGCCTCCGCCGTCCCGGGATCCACCTCGGGCTGGATCGGCACGTCCACCAGCTGGCGCCGGGTGGGGGTGCCGAGGGCGTAGAACAGCACCCCGATCGCCAGGATCACCGCGATCGAGCCGAATGCGATCGCCTCGAACTCCGTGCGACTGCTGAAGCTGTAGGCGTCCATCAGCCCCTGGCTCGGGCTGTCGGTGAGGAAGCCGGGCCAGACGCCGGCGACCGTCGCCAGCGCGGCCCACACGGTGGTCAGGCAGCCGATGATCCAGACCCCGGCCATGCCGCCCGGCACCATGTAGGGCCGGTGGACGTGGCCGTGGCTGTAGCGCAGCTTGATCAGCGCCGGGTAGATCAGCAGGTACGACATGGTGGTCGTCAGCAAGGCGACCCCCAGCACCGCGCCGAAGTACTTCGCCGACGACCCGCTGGACAGCTCGTGGGCAAGCACCATCACGGCGGTCGACATGATGCCGGACATCAGGTTGACGTTCACGGGCGTGCCGAAGCGGGCCGAGAACGTTCCCAGGAACCGCGGGCCGCAGCCGTCGAACGAGGCGACGGCGAGGGCCCGGTCGGCGCCCATGATCCAGGTGGTCCCGCTGGACAGCAGCGCCCAGATGAACATCAGCGCCATCAGGTCGCCGAGCACGGTGCCGGCGCCGGACAGCGTGACCGTGAGCGTGCCGTCGCTGGCGGTCGTCACGTTGCCGCCGTACACGGTGAACACCGTCTTCATGGCATCGATGAAGCCGCCCAGGCCGGACAGCGCGGCCGCGGGCAGGACGATGATGATGGCGAGGATCGGCACGCCGTAGAGCAGGATCGAGGCGACCGCCGAGCGCAGCACCGTGAACGGCACGTCGCGCTGCGGGTTCTCCATCTCGTCGCCCGCCGTGCTCGGCAGCTCGAACCCGACGTAGTTGAAGAACAGCACCGGCACCAGCCCGATGAACAGCGCGTAGGTCGGCTTGAAGTCGCCGAACGAGGGCGCGTGCACACCCTCCTTGGCGGCGTAGATGATCGTGGTCAGGGTGAAAAAGCCGAGCATGATGATCCGCGACCACGCGCCGATCGTCGGGATCCACTTGCCAATGCCGAAGGACAGGATCGCGGCGACGGTGCCGAACCAGATGAACAGCGCGCCGAAGCCGTAGAACAGGACGCGGTTGTCCAGCGTGGTGAAGAACGTGGAGAAGGTCTCGATCGCCGTGATGGTCAGCAGCCCGCCCATCCAGATCGGGTTCGAGATCCAGTAGAGCACTCCGTTCAGGCACGCCAGGAACCGGCCCCAGGCCAGCTTCGTCCAGACGTATGGGCCGCCCTCCTCCGTGAACGCCGAGCCGATCTCGGCGGTCAACAGGGCGTACGGGATGAAGAAGAAGATGCCCAGGAAGATGAGCCAGGTGAACCCCTGCGCCCCGTAGCTGGATACCTGGCCGAGCGTGTCGACGCCGACCAGCGTGCAGATGAGGAAGAACAACATGTCGAAGCGGCTGAAGTGCTTCTGCAGCTTCGCCTTCTCCTCCACCGCCATGGCGGTGGTGTGCTCGACGAACTCGCCTGACGCGGCCATCTGAGCCTCCTAGGTTTTGACCTGACCGGGTGGAGTGATGATCCGCCCGCGGATCTCGCTCTGTCAAGAGTCCAGGACACCATCGCAGGACGGCCGATAAGATCGCACCATGCATTCCTCCTACGCACTCTCCTCAGACGACTTCAAGGTCGAACGCGGCGGGAAGCCCGTCAAGCGCCTGGCCGACCTCTGGCCAGGGGGCTACCAGCCCGGCGACCGGCTCGGCGTAGTTCTCGCCCAGCCGATGGACGCGGTCGGGTGCTCGAACCTGATCTGCGCCACGATCACGATGTTCTACGACCTGCTGCGCGAGCAGCACGGCACGGGGAATTTCTTCCGCTACTGCGACACGTACCTGTTCGGGGTCGGCTGCGAGGCCGGCGACTTCAACCAGCTGGACATCTGGCCGCTGCACAAGTGGGTGACCATCCTGCAGCCGACCACCGAGGCGCTGCTGGAGGCGGTCAACGACCGCAAGGTCAACCTGCTGGCGATCCCCGAGACCGGCGCCCGCTGCCGAGGCGAGGTCGTGCTCTCGACCTGGAATGCGTACCTGGCCCACGTCAAGACCGTCGTCACCTACTCGCCGCGCACCGGCCGTGCGCGCGACGCGGACGTCGCCCTTGTGGGCAACAAGGTGGTGGAGAGCTACGTCGAGCAGGCCATCTTCTCGACACCCGGCATCGACGCCGGCTTCCAGGCGAAGCTGCGCCGGCTGCGGCGGAACCTCGACCGCGCCGAGAAGCAGCCGGTCGAGGAGTACCGGACGCTGCCCGGCCCCGCCGCCGCGCGGGCGCTGCTTGGCGTCACCCAGGTGCTGCCGCCCGGCCACCAGGAGCTGACCCGGCGCGCGACGCCGACCACCATCCTGCCGGTCGAGGTGCCCATGCCTCAGGCCGACGTCGAGTCTGCCCCTTTTGACACAGCCGCCGCCGCGGCGCTGGTCGTCGATCAACCGGCGCCCTCGGGCGTGTACCCGGACGGGCTCCTGCGCACCGCGTTCGACGCGATCCAGCGGCGGATGGGCGGGACGTTCGGCGAGTGGGAGGGCTGGGACTGGATTGCCGAGTTCGACGATCCGATCGCGGAGCACCACACCGTCCGCGAGTCCGTGGGCATCTGGGACGAGTCGCCGCTGCGCAAGTGGTACTTCGTCGGCAAGGACGCGGTGAAGGCGGCCGACCGCCTGTTCACCGCGGACATGGCGGCCCTCGAGCCGGGTCAGACGCGCTACGGCCCGTTCTGCGACGAGCAGGGCAAGATGCTGGGCGACGGCGTCGTCTTCCGTGGCGACGACCCCAAGCGGGTGCTCGTGGTGACGGCGCTGGACACCGACGGCGATCATTTCCGCCGGGCCTGTGCCGACCTCGACGTCGAGTTCGAGGAGCACACGTTCGCGCTGCCGCACCTGCAGGTGCAGGGCCCGCGCTCACGGGAGCTGCTGTCGCAGATGACGGACGCCGACGTCGCCGGCCTGCGGTACTTCCGGTGGATCCCGCACCCGGTGACGGTGGGCGGGGTCGAGGGCTGCTTCGTGTCGCGCACCGGGTACTCGGGTGAGCTCGGGTTCGAGGTGTTCTGCCCGCCGGAGGGCGCCGAGAAGCTGTGGCAGGCGCTGCTCGACCAGGGCGCGTCGGTCGGCATCCGCCCCTACGGGCTGACCGCCGTCGAGTCGCTGCGCATCGAGGCCGGCCTCGTCTTCATCGGGTTCGACTACTTCCCCGGCGTGACCTCGCCGTACCACATGAACCTCGATCGGATGATCAAGCTCGACAAACCGGGCGACTTCATCGGCAAGGCGGCGCTGCAGGCGGAGTTCGACGCCGGCCCCACGCACCGAATGGTGACCCTGGTGATCGCCGGCGAGGAGTCGCCCGACTACGGCGCGCCGGTCGTCTCGGCGGGCCGCGGCGTCGGCAAGCTGCTCTCGCCCTCGGCAGGCCGCTCGCCGACCGTCGACAAGCTGATCGGCATGGCGTCCATCGAGACGGAGCTGACGGCGCTCGGCACGCAGGTCGAGGTGACGATGCCCGACGGCCGGCTGGTGACCGCGGTCGTCGACGCGTTCCCGATCTACGACCCGGAGAAGACCCGGCCGCGCTCATGAGCGACGCGCCGATCGGGGTCGTCGCGTCGGGCAGCGGCGGGCTCACGGTCGCGCGGATGATCACGGCCCGGCTGCCGCACGAGGACGTCGTCGCGCTGTGCGACCACGCCTACGCGCCCTGGGGGCGGAGGCCGGGACGGGCCGTCGCCATGCGCGTCGCTTCTCTGGGCAACGATCTCGCCGCCCACGGGCCGAAGCTCGTGGTGCTGGCGTCGGCTCAGGGAACCCTCGACGCCCTGGACGCGCTCCGCGCGGCACTCGCGGTGCCGGTGGTCGGCATGGACGGGCTGGTGCCGTTCGCGGCGTCCGCAGCGGGGGGCCGCCCGATCGCGCTGGTCACCGGCGACGGCTGCGTCCGCGGCGTGCAGCAGGGGCGGAGCGTGCGCCGCCAGCGCGGCGGCGTGGATGCGGTATCGGATACCTGGCCCGGGCTGGCAGAGCTGGTCGAGGCGGGAGGTGCCGTCTCGCCCGCGGCCGACCAGCTCGCGGCGGCGCGGGTGCCGCCGCTGATCGCCGGCGGCGTCGGGGCGATCCTGCTCGCCTGCCCGCACGCCTCGGCCGTCAGCGCCTCCGTCGAGCGGGCCGCCGGCGGGCGGGCCGCCGTCGTGGACGGTGCCGCGGTGGCCGTCGAGCGGGCAATCCGGCTGCTCCGCAGGTCGAACGCGCTGGCGCACCGCAAGCGGGCCGGCCGGCTGGTGGTCGTCAGCTCGAATCCGGCGCGGGGCGCTGCGGGCCTGACCGTGTGAGCTCGTCCAGCAGCGCCGAGACTGGGCGCCGCAGGATCACGCCGAGCGCGCCGGGGTCGGCGTCGCGGAACTCGAGCATCGACCGGCGGGCCTCGTCGATCGCGGCGGTCGGGTCGCCGTCCTGGAACGCGATCGCCGCGGCCGAGGCGGCCCGCTCCGACAGGCCCTGCACCGGGGCCGCCGCGGCCGTCCACTGATCGGCCAGGTCGTCGCGCCGTGCGTAGGACTCGACGTCCTGCGCCAGCCGCTCGACCTGGAAGCCGACCCGCGCGGTCAGGTCGGCGCGCCGGCCGACCGCCGTGATCGCGTCACGCTGTGAGCGGCGGAGTGGGCTGAACCGCGCCGCCCGTGCGGCCTTCGGCGCGTCGCCGGCGGCAAGCCGGGCCGACCGGGCATGGTCGTGGACGCGCGTCACGTTGTCGCCGGCGGCGGGCGCTGGAGTGCCGACCAGCTGCGCCGTGCGCCGCAGGTCCTCGAGCAGGTCGCGACCGGTCAGCTTCGTCTCCTTCTCGAGCTCGCGCAGCGGGTTGGGGGGCCACAGGAACGGGCCGAGCAGGATCGCCACGGCCGCGCCGACGCCCGTCTCCCAGAGCCGTTCGTGGCCGTACGTCCCGGGGTCGGGCACTGACAGCACCAGCAGAGCCGATATGGCGACCTGCACGTTCTGGCGCCCGTGGACGCGCAGCACCATGCCGACGGCGAAGGCCGCCGCCAGTGTGACCGCGAGGGTCGCGGTCGACCGGCTGGTGAGGTGGATCGCCGCGATGCCGATCGCAATGCCGGCGACGACGCCGGCAACCCGCTCGAGCGAGAGGCCGATGACGGCAAACGGGTCGCCCTGCAGGGCGACCAGCGGCACCAGCGCCGCGAACACCGGCGGGTTCGAGGCGCCCAGCCACAGCGCGATCTGCCAGGCGCAGGCGGCGCAGACGGTGATCCGCGCGGCCTGGGCAGCCTCACGCCGGGCGGTGGCGCCGGCGGCTGCGATCCACCGCAGCGGATGCATCACTCATCGAGCAGCGTGTCGATCTGGCGCGCCCACTCCTCGAACCGCTGCCGGGTGAGCGCCTCCTTGCCCTCCGGCGCGAGATCGTCCCACGTCGCGAGCAGCTCCTGCGTGCGGTTCGACCACTGGAGGATGGCGGTGACGTAGAGCTGGGTGAAGTCGGTCAGGATCACCCGCAGGTGCGCGTCCCGCTGGGCGATGTCGGTGCCGGCCAGGAACGCATCGGTCACATCCTGGGCCGTGCGCAGCATCTCTCGCGCCTCGGCCTCGAACTCCGACGCGGTGCGCCGCAGGTCGTCGACCGTGCCGGCCCCGGCGTACAGCACGCGGAGCATCCCTTCGGAGTCCATCGCGAACGCGCGCTCGGTCGGCGTCGCCAGCCAGTCCTTCAGGGCCTCGCGGCCCTTGTCGGTGATCGTGTAGGTGGTGCGCGTGCGGTTGCCGTGCGAGCTCGCCTCGGCGGTCGCCATGCCCGACGACGTCAGCTTCTTGAACTCGCCGTAGATCCCGCTCTCCGCGCGGGGGAAGAAGTAGTGCAGGTTCCGCCGCATGTGCTTGGTCAGCTCGTACGCCGTCCAGGGGCGCAGGTCGAGCAGTCCGAGGATCGCGTAGGACGTGGTCGACAGGCGCATCGGGCAAGTCTCGCAAAGTTGAGCGGTACTGTGTCGTCCCGTGGCCGTTGTCCGCGAGATCGACGCCTATTGCGACGCCGCTCCCAGGGCGGCGGCGGACGCCGAGGACATCGGCTCGTTCACCGTGTTCCTGCGCCGGGGAGCGGGCTGGCCGTACTACGCGCGCCCGCGTCTGGATGCGCCGCCGGCGGCCGCCGGCGACATCGATGCGGTGCTTCGCCACCAGACCGAGCGCGACGTTCCGCGGGCGTTCGAGTGGATCGAGGAGACGGCCCCCTGGGCCGGCCCGGCGCTGTCCGGTGCGGGGCTCGCCATCGAGCGGCATCCGATGCTCGTGCTGGACGAGCTGTGGAATCCGGGTGCCGGCGTCCCGGCCGAGGTGCGGCTGCTGGAGCCGGACGACCCGGCACTCGCGTACGCCCAGGCCGTGCAGGAGATCTCCTTTGGCGCGGGTGGCACCGGGCGCGGGGAGATCGGCACCGAGGGCCTGGAGGCGGCGGTGGCGTCGCAGCCGCCGGGCCGCCTCGACTTCGCGCGGCAGCGGATCGAGGAGGGCAGGACGCGGACGGCCGCCGCGTTCGTCGACGGCGTCCCCGTCGCCGCCGGGGCGCATCAGCCGCTCGGCGGCGTGACCGAGATCGTCGGCGTCGCCACGCTGCCGGCGTTCCGCCGGCGGGGGATCGGCGCGGCGCTGACGGCTGCGCTGGCGGACGACGCGGTGCGGCTGGGCGTCGGCCTGATCTTCCTGTCGGCCGAGGGCGACGAGGTGGCCGCGATCTACGAGCGCCTCGGCTTCGGACGGGTCGGGTTCGCCTGCGAGGCGAGGCCGCGCGGGTGATCGTCACCTGCGAGGACCTGCGCAAGACGTTCCCCGGCGGCGTCGAGGCCGTCCGCGGCGTCTCTTTCGAGGTGCGCGAGGGCGAGGCCTACGGACTGCTCGGCCCGAACGGTGCGGGCAAAACGACCACGATCCGGATGCTGGGCACGCTGCTGCGGCCGACGTCCGGGCGGGCGGTGGTGGCCGGCCACGACGTCTCGGCGGCGCCCGACGCCGTGCGCCGGTCGATCGGCGTCGCGCTCCAGGAGGCCGGCCTCGCCCGGTACTCGACCGGCCGCGAGCATGTCGACATGATGGCCAGGCTGTTCGGGATGTCGCGGCGCGCCGCGCGCGAGCGGGCGACCGAGCTGCTCGAGCTGTTCGACCTGACCGACGCCGCCGACCGGCTCGTGCGCTCGTACTCGGGCGGCATGCGCCGCCGGCTCGACCTGGCCTGCGGGCTCGTCCACCAGCCGCAGCTGCTGATCCTCGACGAGCCGACGACCGGCGTCGACCCGACATCGCGGGCAGCGCTGTGGGAGGAGCTTCGCCGGCTGCAGCGGGCCGGCACGTCGCTGTTGCTGACGACGCACTACCTCGAGGAGGCCGACCGGCTGTGCGACCGGCTGGCGATCGTCGACCGCGGCGTGATCGTGGTCGAGGGCACGCCAGAGCGGCTCAAGTCGGAGGTCGGTGCCGATCTGGTGTCGGTGGTCGTCCCCGCGGAGCAGGTCGGGGCGGCGTGCGAGGCGCTGCGTCCGCTGGGCACGGTGCGGCCTCCCGAGGGCTCGGCGGTCGGGCTGGAGACGGAGAACGGCGCGCGCGCGGTGGTCGAGGTGGTCGAGGCGCTGGCCGCCGCCGGCATTCGGGCGGGTGCGGTCACGGTCACGCAGCCGACCCTCGACGACGTCTTCTTCCGCCACACCGGCGCCACCATCGGCGGCCGTGAGGGCGAGGGGGGGCGAGCGGTGAAGGTGCTGACCGACAGCCTGGTGCTGGCCGGCCGGGCGGGGCGCGAGCTGCCGCGCGTCCCCACCAGGCTCGTGTTCCCGCTGCTGATCCCGCTGATGCAGCTCGTGCTGTTCGCCAGCGTGTTCGCGAACGTCGGGCTGATCAAGCTCGCGGGCAACGGCTCGTCGCTCGACTTCCTGGCGGCCGGTCAGGTCGCCCTGTCGGTGATGGTCGGCGCCGGCGGGTCGGGCTTCCAGATGGTGCAGGACATCGACTCGGGCTTCTTCGACAAGCTGCGGGTCTCGCCGGTCAGCCGCACGGCCATCATCCTCGGCCTGCTGATGACCGACGCCGTCCGCCTGGCGATCCATGCGACGGTCGTGCTGGGCGTCGCCGTGCTGATCGGCGCCGAGGTCAAGACCGGAATCCCCGGGGCGGTGGTGATCGTCGTCCTGTGCGGCCTGTTCGGCGCGGCATGGGCCGGCATCTCGCTGAACGTCGCCTTGCGCACGGGAAGCCCCGAGACGACGGCGGCGGCCGGCATCTTCGTCTTCCCGCTCTACTTCGCGTCGACGGCGTTCGTGCCCGAGGTCGCGCTGCCGGACTGGCTGCAGACGTTCAACAAGATCAACCCGCTGAGCTACCTGATCGACGCCATCCGCGCACTGATGCTGCACGGCTGGCAGACCGAGAAGATCGTGGCCGGCTTCGCCGCCGCGCTGGTGGTCGGACTGATCACGCTGCCGGCCGCGGTGATCGCGTTCCGGCGGATGGTCAACTCCTGACCCGAGGCTCCGAGCGGTAGCGCCAGAACACCGGCAGCGCCATCGCCGTGATCGCGACGCCGACGACACACAGCAGGCCGCCCGAGACCACCGCGCCGCGGACGCCGATCAGCGACGCCGCCACGCCCGACTCGACGTTGCCGAGCAGCGGCCCGGTGGAGTAGCTGACCTGCTCGATCCCCGCGAGCCGCCCGCGCAGCTCGTCCGGGATGGTGCTGTTCCACATCACCGAGCGGAACAGGCCGGAGATCATGTCCGCGCCGCCGGCGAACGCCAGGAACACCAGGGCGACCCACAGGTTGTCCGCCAGGCCGAAGGCGACGATCGCGGCACCCCAGCCCGCCGCGGCCAGGCAGATCGCGCGCCCGTGCCGCCGGACGTTCGCCGTCCACCCGCTGGACACGGTGGCGATCAGCGAGCCGACGCTGGGCGCGGCGTAGAGCAGCCCGAGGGCGCCCGCGCCGCCGAAGCCCTCGGCGATCGCCGGGAACAGCGCCATCGGCATGCCGAAGAACATCGCCACGATGTCGACGATGTAGGTGCCCAGCAGGTCGGGGCGTCTTCGCGCGTAGCGCACGCCCTCCATGATCCGGCGCAGGGACGGCGCCTCCGCGCCGGGCGGCGGCGGCACCGCCCGCATCAGCCGCAGCATGGCCAGCGAGAACAGGAACGTGGCGACGTCCAGGCCGTAGGTCAGCGGCAGGCCGATGGTCGCGATCAGGACGCCGCCGATCGCCGGGCCGGCGACCATGCCGATGGTCATCCGGAACGAGCTGAGCGCGCCGGCGGCGGGCAGCTCGTCGCGCTCCACCAGCCGGGGCACGAGGCCGTCCAGCGAGGGCCGCTGGAGGCCGTCCAGGGCCGCCATCACGATCGAGCACGCGAACAGCACCCACACCTGCGGCGAGTCGAGCATGGCGTTGACCACCAGCGCCGCCGACGCGCCGGCGAACCCCAGCTCGGTCAGCTGCACCATCCGCCGCCGGTCGGTGGCGTCGGCCAGCGCGCCTCCGACCAGGGCCATCACGATCAGCGGCGCGAACTCGGCGACGCCCAGCGCACCGACCACCAGCGACGAGCCGGTCAGCTGGTATGCCTGGAAGGGCAACGCGACGTAGGTGATCATCGAGCCCAGGAACGTCACCGCCTGGCCGATGAACAGCAGCCGGAAGTCGCGATGCCGCCGCAGCGGCCCGACATCGATCGCGATCTCGGCGAATGCGCGGGTCAGGCGGTCCATCGCCGCGGAACCCTACCGATGCGCGACGCCGCTGCCCGTGCCGCGGATAGCATGGATGCCGTGAGCAGTTTCGCCGTCCACATCGCCGACGCCGACCTCGAGCCGGAGCCGCTCGACCCGGCCAGCATCCTCGAGGGGACGCCCGAGACGACCGGCGTCGTGCTGTTCGAATCCGGGGACGGCCGGGTAACTCGCGGTCTCTGGCAGTGCACGCCGGGACGAGTGACCGACGTCGAGGCGGACGAGATGTTCGTCGTGGTCTCCGGCCGGGCGACCATCGAGTTCGAGGACGGCACGTCGATCGATGTCGGGCCGGGCGACGTGTGCGTTCTCGAGGAGGGTGCGCGCACCGTGTGGACGATCCAGGAGACGCTGCGCAAGGCCTACCAGATCACCTCCGAGCCGTGAGCGCGTACGCCGGCGCCCGGCTCGTGCCGTTCTGGCTCGACCGGTCGGACGCGCCGGCGCCGGCCCCGCCGCTGACCGGCGACGCGACGTGCGATCTCGCCATCGTCGGCGGCGGCTTCACCGGGCTGTGGGCCGCGATCCTCGCCAAGCAGGACGATCCCGGCCGCGACGTCGTACTGGTGGAGGGCGACACCGTCGCCTTCGGAGGCAGCGGCCGAAACGGCGGGTTCGTCGACGCGTCGCTGACCCATGGGCTGCCGAACGGCCTGGCGCGCTTCCCCGACGAGATCGACGAGCTGGAGCGGCTGGGACTCGAGAACCTGGCGGGCATCGAGGAGACGATGGAGCGGTTCTCGATCGACGCCGCCTACGAGAAGACCGGCTTCCTGGTCGCCGCGCGGGAGCCGCACGAGGCGGAGGGGCTTTCCGAGCTCGCGGAGCTGCTGCGGGAGCGGGGGATCGACGCGGAGTACCTCGACCAGGCGGCGGTGCGGCGCGAGCTCGACTCGCCGACGTACATCGCCGGACTGTGGCAGCGCACGGGCAACGCGATCATCGATCCGGCGCGGCTGGCGTGGGGCCTGGCGCGCGCGGCGTCCGAGCTGGGCGTGCGGATCCACGAGCACAGCCGGGTGACGTCGCTCGCCGACACGCCGGGCGGCGTGGAGCTGACCGTCGGCGAGGCCCGGCTGCGCGCCCGCCGGGTGGTTCTGGCCACCAACGGCTTCCCGCCGCTGGTGCGGGCGATCCGCCGCTACGTGGTGCCGGTCTACGACTACGTGCTCGTCACCGAGCCGCTCTCGGCTGAGCAGCGGGCGGCGATCGGCTGGGCGAATCGCCAGGGCACGGGCGACTGCACGAACCAGTTCCACTACTACCGGCTGACCGAGGACGACCGCATCCTGTGGGGCGGCTACGACGCCATCTACCACTACGGCAACGCGGTGGCGCCGCGGCTGGAGGATCGCGACGCGACGTACTCGCTGCTGTCCGAGCACTTCTTCCAGACGTTCCCGCAGCTGGAGGGGCTGACCTTCACGCACCGCTGGGCCGGGGTGATCGACACGTGCAGCCGGTTCTGCGTGATGTGGGGGACTGCCCTGTCCGGCAAGGCGGCCTACGCGGTCGGCTACACCGGCCTGGGCGTGGCGTCCACGCGGTTCGGCGCGCGGGTCGCGCTCGACCTGGTCGACGGGCTGGACACCGAGCGGACGCGCCTGCAGTTCGTCCGCTCCAAGCCGCTGCCCTTCCCGCCCGAGCCGCTGCGCTGGGCCGGCATCCAGCTCACCCGCCGAGCGCTCGACCGGGCCGACCGCAACCACGGGCGCCGCGGCCTCTGGCTGCGCTCGCTCGACCGCGTCGGGCTGGGGTTTGATTCTTAGGGTCTGACCCTCTTGTTGCGAAGGCAACAAAGGGGTCTGACCCTGTCCTCGTGCGGCGGGCGTTTAGGCTGACCACCGATTCGGCTCTGCCTGGTGTGCCCGCCCCTCCGCCTCCAGCCGCTCAAGGTGCGAGAGCGCCTCCACCAGCGCGAAGCGCTGCTCGTGGAAGCCGAGTCCGTCGCCGGCCCAGACGACGCCGGCGACGTCGTACGCAGACGATGCCCCTGTGCGCAGCGCCGCGACGTGCGCATCGAGGCGCTCCGCATGATGCTCGCGGATCTCGGCCGTGCGCCGCGCAGCGTCGACGATCACCGGGCCGTGGCCGGGGAAGACGCGAGTCGGCGCCATCCGGTCGACCTCACCGAGCGTCCGCAGGTAGGCGCCCAGCGGGTCGGAGGCGGTATCCGGCCAGCGTCCGACGTTGGGTGTGATCTCCGCGAGCACCACGTCGCCGCCGAACAGCCGTCCGCTGCGCTGGCCGTGCAGCGCGATGTGCCCGTCTGCGTGACCCGGGAGCAGCAGCACCCGGAACTGCTCGCCGTCCAGGTCGAGCTCGTCGCCCGGCTCGACCAGCCGCGTCGGAGCGGCCGCATGCACCGGCGTCCGCTCCTCGGCGTCGGTCGACTGGGCCGCCATCTCGGCCGGCATCCCGTGGATCTCCAGATGCCGCTGGAACCCGTCGACGTCCGCGTCCTCGCCCCAGGCCAGCTCGGTCAGGTGCGCATCGTGCGCGCCCTGCACCACCTCGGTCGCGCCGGTCAGCGCGACCAGCTCGGCCGAGGCCCCGATGTGGTCGGGGTGGTAGTGGGTGATGACGACGCGGCGGACGCGCGGATTGCCGAGTTCGGCCAGCGCCTGCTCCCACCAGCGGAGGGTCGAGCCCGATCCCAGGCCGGCGTCGATGATCGTCCAGCCGTGGTCACCGGCGACCGCATAGCAGTGGACGTGATCGAGCGCCCAGGGGAGCGGCATGGTCACTCGGGTGACCCCGTCGTCCAGATCGGTCAGCTCTGCGCGCATGCGCGCAGCATGCCAGCGCCGCGGCTCACACGGCGACAGGAAGCCGCCCGTTGGCGACGATCCCGCGCGAGGCCGGCCGCAGCGCCAGCGTCTCCGCCGGCGCGTGGGTGAGGATCCAGGCCACTTCGCGTTCCGAAAAGCCGTGGCGGTCGTCCGGCGTCACCGGGATCAGGATCCGGTCGAACGGCTCGGCGTCCCACAGGCGGCGCAGGGCGTCGCGCAGCGTGCGGCCCCGCTCGAGCCGCGCGTCGACGGCGACCCGCTCGTCCAGAGCAGCCACTTCGACCGCCTCCAGCAGCGGCAGCGCCATCGCCACCTCGGAGGTCAGCGGTGCGTCCATGCTGTGCGACAGCGGCACGACGATCAGGTACGCGGGGACGAACACGGCCTGTTCGGCGCGGACGATCCGCAGTGCGGCGGCGAGCACCTCGGAGTCGAGGCGGCCGCCCGAGAACGGCACAAGCAGCCGTCGTGCGCCGGGCTGAGCGTGCACCGGCCGCCGCCAGAACCGCCACCTCATCCGCGCAGCTCCTTGCGCCTGCTGCGGTCGGCGGCGATCCGGATGTCGACGCCGGGGAGGGCCTCGATCAGCCGTGTCAGCAGCGATCCGTGCAGCACCTCGTCAGCCCGTCGGCGGGCCGGGGTGCCCATGTACAGGTAGGTCGCGCCGCGCTCGAGGACCGTCTCCCGCACCGCGCCGATCACGTCCGAGCTCTCCTCCTCGAGGAAGTGCACGCCGAGCAGGGCGGCCAGCCGCCGCAGGGCGGCCAGCGCGACGGTGCGCTCCTCGGTCAGCCGTTCGTCGGGCGGCCGCACCCACAGCGCGTCGATCTCCGCGCCCAGCCGCTGCGAGGAGCGCCACGCCCGCCGCAGCAGCCGTTGCGAGCTCGGCCCGGGCTCGACGAGGACGAGGATCCGCTCGATGATCGCCTGCTGGGCCATCGCGCTGACGGTGATCGAGGCCTCGCGCCTGGCCTCGACGTCCTCGGACAGCTCACGCAGTGCAAGCTGCCGCAGCGCCGCCAGGTTGTCGGACCGGAAGAAGTTCTCGAGCGCGGTGTCGACGCGGCTTGCCTCGTACACCTTCCCCGCCCGCAGCCGCTCACGCAGCTCCTCGGGGGCGAGGTCGACGAGCACGACCTCGTCGGCCTCCTCGAGGATCTGGTCGGGGAAGGTCTCCCGCACGCGAACGCCGGTCAGCTCCAAGACGACGTCGTTCAGGCTCTCCAGATGCTGGACGTTGACTGTTGAGATGACGTCGATGCCCGCGTCGAGAACGTCGTCGATGTCCTGGTACCGCTTCAGGTTTCTCGATCCCGGAGCGTTCGTATGGGCCAGCTCGTCGATCAGCGCCAGCTCCGGCGCCCGGCGGGTGATCGCGTCCACGTCCATCTCCTGCAGCGCGATGCCCTCGTGGCCGACTGTGCGGCGGGTGATCGTCTCCAGCCCCTCCGCCAGCGCCGACGTCTCCGGCCGGTCGTGTGGCTCGAGGTAGCCGATCACCACGTCGACACCTTCGGCCGCCGCCTGCCGGCCCTCGAGCAGCATCCGGTACGTCTTGCCGACGCCGGCGGCGGCGCCGAGGAGGATCCGGTATCGCCCGCGCATCGCCTGATGCTACGCCCGGGCACGCGCCGCGGTCATGCGCCGAACACGTTGTGCACGACCAGGTCGATGGCCTTGATGCCGACGAACGGCAGGATCACGCCGCCCAGCCCGTAGATCAGCAGATTGCGGCGGAGCAGCGCGGTTGCGCCGATCGCCCGGTAGCGTACGCCGCGCAGCGCCAGCGGTATGAGGGCCGGGATGATCAGGGCGTTGAAGATGATCGCCGACAGGATCGCGCTCTTCGGCGTCCCCAGGTTCATCACGTTGAGCTGGTCGAGCGGTCCGCGCCGGCCGTTGACCCCGTAGGTGAACGCGAACATGGCGGGCAGGATCGCGAAGTACTTGGCCACGTCGTTGGCTATCGAGAACGTGGTCAGCGAGCCGCGGGTGATCAGGAGCTGCTTGCCGACCTCGACGATCTCGATCAGCTTGGTCGGGTTGGAGTCGAGGTCGACCATGTTGCCCGCCTCCTTGGCGGCGGACGTGCCGGTGTTCATCGCCACGCCGACGTCGGCCTGTGCCAGCGCCGGCGCGTCGTTGGTGCCGTCGCCGGTCATCGCGACCATCCGGCCCTTTCCCTGCTCATCGCGGATGAGGGTCATCTTGGCCTCGGGCGTCGCCTCGGCGAGGAAGTCGTCGACGCCGGCCTCCTGGGCGATCACGGCGGCCGTCACCCGGTTGTCTCCGGTGATCATCACCGTGCGGATGCCCATCCGCCGCAGCTCGTCGAACCGCTCGCGCATCCCTCCCTTGACGATGTCCTTGAGATGGATCACCCCCAGCACGAAGTTGTCCTGGGCGACGACGAGCGGCGTGCCGCCCGATCGGGCAATGCGGTCGACCTCGGCGTCCAGACGCTCCGGGACGCGGCCTCCCTGCTGGGTGACGAATGTCTTGACGGCGTCGGCCGCGCCCTTGCGCAGCCGGTTGCCGTTCATATCCACGCCGCTCATCCGGGTGGTGGCCGAGAACGGGACGAACTCGTGCTCGACGCCGGACAACCGCCGCTCCCGCAGGCCGTAGCGCTCTTTGGCGAGCACGACGATCGAGCGCCCCTCCGGCGTCTCGTCGGACAACGACGAGAGCTGAGCGGCCTCCGCAAGCTCCTGCTCGGTGACCCCCTCAACCGGCAGGAACTCGGACGCCTGGCGGTTGCCCAGGGTGATCGTCCCGGTCTTGTCCAGCAGCAGGACGTCGACGTCGCCGGAAGCCTCGACTGCGCGGCCGGACATGGCCAGCACGTTGCGCTGCACGAGGCGGTCCATCCCGGCGATGCCGATCGCCGACAGCAGCGCGCCGATGGTCGTGGGGATCAGCGCGACGAGCAGGGCGATCAGCACGGTCTGCGACTGGGGCGAGCCAGCGTAGTTGGCGAACGGCGCCAGCGTGACGACGGCCGCGAGGAAGGTGAAGGTCAGCCCGGCGAGCAGGATGTTGAGGGCGATCTCGTTCGGCGTCTTGCGCCGCTCCGCGCCCTCCACCAGCGAGATCATGCGGTCGAGAAACGACTGGCCCGGCTCCTGGGTGACCTCCACCACCAACTGGTCGGAGAGCAGGCGGGTGCCGCCGGTGACGGCCGAGCGGTCGCCGCCGGCCTCCCTGATCACGGGCGCGGACTCGCCCGTGATCGCGGACTCGTCCACCGAGCCGACGCCCTCGATCACGTCGCCGTCGGCGGGGATCACCTCGCCGGCGGCGACGACGACCAGATCGCCTCTCTGCAGGTCGGGGGCCTGCACCTGCTCGATCTCGCCCGACGACGTGCGCCGGTTGGCGAGCGTCGTCGTCCGCGCGGCGCGCAGCGTCTCGGCCTGCGCCTTGCCGCGGCTCTCGGCGATCGCCTCCGCGAAGTTCGCGAAGAGCACGGTCAGCCAGAGCCAGACGGCGATCGCCGCGACGAACCACAGCCCGTCGGTGTCGCCGCGGGCGAGATCGAGCAGGAGGATGCCGGTCGTGATGACGCTCCCGATCTCGACGATGAACATCACCGGGTTTCGGATCTGCTGCCGTGGATCGAGCTTAGGGAGGGCGTCGCGGATCGCCGACATCACGATGTCGCGGGAGAAGATGCTTGCCGAACGCGCGGCCATCAGTGGTTCACCTCATCGAGAGCGAGATTGAGTTGGAGGACGTTGACGCCCGGCTCGCCGAGGAACCCCAGGAACCGGCCGTCTGTGTGCTGCGAGATCAGCCCCTCGACCTCGTCGAGCGGGATGCCGCGGACGGCTGCGATTCGCTTGGCCTGGAGGTCGGCGTACGCCGGGGTGATATCGGGATCGATTCCCGAGCCGCTGGTGGTGACGGCGTCGACGGGAATGCCGGCCGCCGTCAGGCCGGGGTTGTACGGGCCTTCCAGCTTGAGCACCGAGGCGATGTTCGCCTTGACGGCCTTCGCGAGGGCGGGGTTGGTCGGACCGAGGTTCGCAAACGTGGTGGCGCCTGCGTTGTACGGCGGCACAGTGGCGGAGGGCCGGACGTGGAAGTACTGCTTCCCCGTGAACTTCTGGGCCGCCAGGCTCGATCCGATCACCTTGCCATCGCGGGTGATCAGGCTGCCCTGCGCCTTCGAGCTGAAGGCGAGCTGGGCGAACCCCGTCATCACGGCCGGGTAGACGAGCCCGAAGACGACGGTCAGCACGAGCATTGCGAGGACCGAGCGAAGCGCGATCCGGATCATGAGAGCCCCTCCACGATTGGGCCCAGCGTGAGCGCCGGGAAGATCATCAGGCCGGCGGTGAGGATGATGATTGCCACCAGCAGGAAGGTGAACGTCGCGCCGTCGGTGCGGAACGTGCCCGCGGACGCCGGTACCGTCTTCTTCGCAGCCAACGCACCGCCGAGAGCGAGCGCCGCGAACATCGGGACGAACCGTCCGAGGTAGAGCGCCACGCTGCCCAGGTTGGCCGAGAACGGGAGCGCCCCGTACCCGGCGAACGCGCTGCCGTTGTTGTTCGCCTGCGACGTGTAGGCGTACAACGCCTCGCTGAAGCCGTGGGCGCCGGGGTTGTAGATGGACGCCAGGCCGCCCTGCGTGGCGACGGCGATTCCGGCGAGCACCAGTGCCATCGAGGGGACGAAGAGCGCCCCGAGAGCTGCGTACTTGATCTCCCGCGCCTCGATCTTCTTGCCCAGGTACTCCGGCGTGCGCCCGACCATCAGACCGGCCACGAACACCGCGATCAGCACGTAGAAGAACATCCCGTACAGACCCGAGCCGACACCGCCGAAGACGACCTCGCCGAAGAACATGTTGACCAGAGGCACCGAGCCGCCGATCGGCGTGAACGCATCGTGCCCGCCGTTGACGGAGCCGTTCGACGCGTCGGTCGTCACGGTGGCCCAGAGGGCGGTGTTGGCGATGCCGAACCGCACTTCCTTGTCGGACATGTTGCCGCCGCTCTGGTCGGCGCTCGCGGCCAGGTTCACACCGGAGTCGCGGAGCACCTGGGAGCCATGCTGCTCGGTCGGGTAGGCGATCGCGACGCCGACCAGCATCAGCACCACCATCGCGGCCAGGATCGCGCTCGCCTGGCGCATGCTGCCGACCATCCGGCCGAACATGAACACCTGGGCGGCCGGGATCAGCAGGATCGCCAGCATCTCGAGGAAGTTCGTCAGGCCGTTCGGATTCTCGAAGGGCACGGCCGAGTTGGAGTTGTAGAACCCGCCGCCGTTCGTCCCCAGCTGCTTGATCGCGATCTGCGAGGCGACCGGCCCGCGGGCGATCGTCTGCGTCGCGCCCTCGACCGTATGCGCGGTGGCGTGGCCGTCGAAGGTCTGCGGCACGCCCTGGCTGATCAGGACGATCGTGAGCACGACGGCCAGCGGCAGCAGGATGTAGACGAGCGACCGGTAGAGGTCGCGCCAGAACAGTCCGATCTCGCGCGTCGAGCGACGGGCGAACCCACGCACGACCGCGGCCAGGATGGCCATGCCGGCGGCGGCCGACACGAAGTTCTGCACCGCCAGGCCGGCCATCTGGGTTAGGTACGACATCGTGTACTCGCCGCCGTAGTACTGCCAGTTCGTGTTCGTGACGAAGCTGGCGGCGGTGTTGAGTGCGATCGGGGCCGACACGCCGGGCAGGTCGTCCGGGTTCAGCGGCAGGCCGCCCTGGATCCGCAGCATCAGATAGAGGAAGACGACGAAGACGCCGGTAAAGATCAGCGCCGTGATGCCGTAGCCCTTCCAGTCCTGCTCGTCGTCCGGCTTCGAGCCGACCAGACGCAGGAATCCGCGTTCGACGGCGCCCAGCCTGCCGAACGACCCGAGCGGGGCGTTGTAGACCCGCGCCATGAAGATGCCGAGGGGATATGCGAGCACGATCAGGACGACCGTGTAGAACGCGATCTGGAGCACGCCGTTGCCCGTCATCTAGAACCGCTCCCCCCGGAACAGGGCGTAAATCAGGTACGCGGCGATCAGGATCGAAACGATCAGCCCGAAGAGATTCGCCGCGCTCATCACACGCGCCCCAGGACGCGGATGAGCACGTAGGTGAACGCGAAGCATCCGCCCGTGATGAGAATTGCGTAGATGTCGTACATGACCGTCAGGCTAGGGACGGTCAGGTCAACCGGCGCTCAAAGCTCGGGCGTCCGGTCTTAATGCGATCTCAAGGGCGTGCGCTCGCGCTGCAGGGCGAGCTCGACGACACGGGTATACGCATCGACTAGTCGCTGCTCCTCCGGCGCCAGGTTCCGGCCGGCGGTGACCTCGACCCTGCCGCCGGTGGTCACATGCACCGCCTGGAGCGAGAGCTCTGCGCGGAGCCTCTCCAGCGAGGCTTCCGCGACCTGCCGCGGATGCTCCGCCGTCAGCAGCTCGACGGTTGCCTGTTGAAGCACCTCGGCGCGGGCGAGCAGTTCGGCGGCGGCGCTGTCGTGGTCGCGCAACCGGCTCGCGAACAGCGCGACGATGAACGCCACCAGCAGGTAGATGAAGAACGCCGCGATGCTCTCGGACGTCTCGATCCGGAAGCTGTTGTACGGCTCGGTGAAGAAGAAGTTGAACGTCAGCGCGCCGACCACGGCCATCGCCATCGCCGTGCGCAGGCCGCCGATCGTTGCCAGCAGCGGCGGCAGCAGCAGCACAAGAGCGATCGTCCCGGTGTTCAGATCCTGGCGGAACGGATACATCGCGACCACCAGCGCCGCGGTCAGCGCAATCGGCAGAATAATCCCCGACAGCGCCCGGCTGAATGCGTCGGTCGGCGGCGGCTGTTCCGCAGTGAACCGGTCACCGGTTCCCATACCCGTAGCGTACTCCGTCCTCAGGCGGCCGGGGCTCCAGCCACCAGCCGGTAGCCGGCGCCCGGCTCGGTGATCAGGTACGCCGGGTGCTGTGGGTCGGGCTCGATCTTCTGGCGGAGGCGCGAGATATACACGTGCAGGTAGTGCGACTCGACCTGGTAGGACGGCCCCCACACCTCGCGCAGGATCGCCCGGTGGGTAAGCAGCTTGCCCTCGTTGCGCGCGAGCACGGCCAGCAGGTTGTACTCGATCCGCGAGAGGTGGATGGGCTCGCCGTCCGCGAGCACCAACTGCCGTGCCAGGTCGACCGTCAGCCTGCCGATCCGGATCGGCTCGTCCGGCACCGGTACCGCGCGGCGCATCGCGGCGCGTAGCCGGGCCAGCAGCTCGTCCATGCCGAACGGCTTGGTGACGTAGTCGTCGGCGCCGGCGTCCAGCGCGGCGACCTTCTGCGTCTCCTCGCCGACCGCCGACAGGATCAGGATCGGCACCTCGCTCCATGTCCGCAGCTCACGGCAGACGTCGATCCCCGAGCGGTCGGGGAGCACGAGGTCGAGCACCACCGCGTCCGGCTGCCGGATTGCCGCGGTCGAGAGCGCCGACTCGCCGTTGGCGGCCTGGACGACGTCGTAGCCGGCACCGCGGAGGTTGGTGCCAAGCGCGCGCAGGATCTGCGGCTCGTCGTCCACCACCAGGATCAGCCCCCGGCTTTCGGTCACGCAGGCGGCTCCTCGGCGGTCGGCAGCGCCAGGGCGAACACCGCGCCCTGACCCGGCCGCGACTCCGCCCATAGGCGGCCGCCGTTGGCCTCGGCGAAGCCGCGGGCGATCGAGAGTCCCAGTCCGGTGCCGGTCTGGTCCTGCGCCGGCGCGCCGCGGTAGAACGGCTCGAACACGTGCTCCAGCTCCTCCTCGGGCACGCCGCGCCCCTGGTCGATCACCCGCAGGATCGCCTCCTTGCGGGTCTTCGTCCCGCGCACCGTCACCTGCGTGCCCTCGGGTGAGAACTTGACGGCGTTCTCCAGGAGGTTGACGAGGATTCGCTGCACCTGCACCGCGTCCACGGTCACCGGCGGCATGTCCTCCGGGATCGACACCACCACCCGGTCCGCGCCCGCGACCTCGGTCAGTGCGCTGTAGACGATGTCGTCCACCCGCCAGACCTCGAGCTGGGCGGCCGCGGCTCCGGCTTGCAGCTTCGACAGCGCGAGCAGGTTGTCGATCACATGCTCGAGCCGGCGCACCTCCACCGTGATCGTGTCGAGCAACTCGCTCCGGTCCTCCTCGCTGAGCTGCAGCTGGGGGTTGCCGAGGCCGTCCGCCGCCGCCCGGATCGCCGTCAGGGGCGAGCGCAGGTCATGGCTGACGGCGCGCAGCACGGCCGTCTTGATCGTGTCCGACTGCCGCAGCGCCTCGGCCTCGACGGCGCTGCGCGCCAGCCGCTCGCGGTCGATCGCGACGGCCAGCAGCGACGCCAGTGCGGGCAACAGGCGCTTGCGAGCCGCCAGGTTCGGCTCGCCGCCCTCGACCAGCTCGAGCGTGCCCACCCGCCTTCCGCCTGCTCGCAGCTCGATCGGCGACGCGTTCGGCGCTTGCGGCCGGTCGCCGTCCAGCACGATCGATGCGGACGGCGCGTGGAGCACGGCGGCGACCCGCTCGCCCATCCAGTCGATCCGGCCGGCCACGTCCCCGCCCTGCAGCAGCGACGTGGCGATCTCGGCCAGCAGCGCCGTCTCCGCCTCGCGCTGCTCCGCCTCATTGGCGCGGCGCCGCGCGCGGGCCGCCAGCTCGCTGACGACGACGGCGGTGAACACGTACACGGCCAGCGCGAACCAGTTGCGTGAGTCCTCCAGCGTGAACGTGTGTACGGGGGAGAGGAAGAAGAAGTTGAACAGCAGCATGCCGCCGATCGATACGGCGATCGCGTAGACAAGGCCGTATGCCAGCGCCACCGGGAGCACCGCGAACACGTAGAGCACGCCCAGGCTGATCACCGGCCCGATCGACTTCAGGGCCGCGATCGCCACCGTGACCACGGCGAGCGCCAGAAGGCTGGTGACCGACGCCTCGAGGTGCCCGCGAAGCCCCACCGGCGGCGCGCCGCGGGTGAACCGTTCGATCAGGTGGTCGCGCACGTCACTGGGACTCTACGCTCCGACCTCGATGACGGACGATCCCGACGCACTCGCCGAGGAGCTGCTCGACCGCTGCCTGGCGCTCACGGTGGAGCTGCATCCGGCGATCGAGCATCTGGCCCAGCCGGGACACTTCGAGCCGGACGGCGCTCCCGCGGCGGCGCTGTTCGAGCACGCGCGCGGCGCCGCCGCGCCGACCCACCGCGCCGGCCGCCCGTCGCCCGAAGTTGCTGCGATTGCGGCGGAGGCAGCCGACGCTGCCCGCGAGCGGCTGGGCTACGCGCGCCGCGACGGAAACCCGTTGCTCCCCGCCCTGGCGCTGGCCGCGTTCTACCTGGGCGAGGCTCGGCGCGTGGACCTGCTCGGCCTGCACGAGGCGGCGTCCGGCCGGATCGTGGTCGGCGTCGTCGAGCCCGAGCTGGCCGATCACGAGCCGATGATCGCCGAGGGCGGGAAGCTGCTGCGTACCTGGTTCCCCGTGGCCGGCGCGCCGCAGGCGTGCGTTCAGGTGCGGTTCGCCCGTCCGTGAAGCGCGGTGTGCTGCTCGACCGGGCGGTCGGCGCGGGCAAGCGCGCGGACCGTGCGGCGGCCGAACGCCTCCAGGTGGGTTGCCAGTGCGAGAAACACCTGAGCGGCGGTCAGGGCGTCGCCCAGCGCGTGGTGGGCTCGATGCGCCGGCAGGCCGAGCTCGGCCGCGAGCCGGCCGAGGTGGGTGTACCCCGGGTCGGGGCGGCCACGGTCGATGCTCAGCAGCCGCCAGAGCATGGCCGTGTCGATCAGCGTGCGGGGCGGGTGTCGGCCCAGCTGCCGGAGCGGCGCCTGCAGGAACGTGCGCTCGACCCACGCGGCGTGCGCGACCACCTGGCGCTCGCCGATGGCCTCGGCGAGCGGCAGCAGGGCGTCAGGCGCGCGGGCTGCTCCGGCCAGGTCCTGCGGCCGGATGCCGTGGATCTCGATCGACTCCCGGCGCAGCTCGCGATCGGGCCGCACCAGGCCGTAGACGGCTCCCGCGGCGGCCAGCCGGCCGCCGATCACGGGCACCGCGCCGAACGAGACGATCTCGTCAGACGCGGCGTCCAGCCCCGTCGTCTCCAGGTCGACGACGATCAGCTCGACCTCGCGCCAGGACGGGCTGCGCCTCACAGTGCGCCGAGGTCGATGTCGCTGGCCAGGCCGCGCTGGGCCGAGGCCACCGCTCGGAATGCGTCCTTCAGGTACCGCCGCGTGAGCGCGTCCAGCTGCCGGGGGTCGATGTTGTCGTCCGGCGGCTGTCCCGCGCGCAGCGCGTCGACCTGATGGCTCATCCGCAGGCCGGTGAACAGGTCGAAGGCGACCTCGAGCGTGGCTGCGACGTCCTCGTGCAGCGCCCCGGCGTCGCGGCCGGCGCGCAGCCGCTCCGGCGTCGACGCCGACCCCACGCCCGCCGTCATGCCCGCCCACCGGGCGATGTCGACGACGGGCAGCAACCCGCCTCGCTTGATGTCCAGGGTGCCGCTGCGCCCGCCATCGTGGGACACGACGAAGTCGCGGAAGAAGCCGGTCGGCGGCTTGCGGGCGACCGCCATCCGGGCGAGGCCGCGGATCAGCGACCTGTGCCTCGGCGCCGTCTGAAGGACGCCGGCCAGCGTCGCCGCCGCGGCGTCCGCGTCCCACACGGGGCGGCCCTCCACCAGCACCGAGATCAGGATCAGCGCCTTCTCCTGTCCGGGGCTCTCGAGCCACGAACGCATCGCCTCGGCCCAGGCGGCCGCCGACCGGGCGAACAGCGGGCGTGAGGCCACCGCGCCCTGCGAGCAGCCGGGGATGCCCGCCATGCCCAGCCCCTCGACGACCCACGCGGCGCGGCGCAGCAGCTCCTCCCTGATCGCCGGGTCGTCGCCGTCGCCGGCCCACGCCAGTGCGCTGTCGGAGTCGGAGGAGGGCGTCGCCTCGCGGCGGGCGAAGCTGCCCAGCGCGAACCAGGTGAACCGCTCTGGCGGCGGCCCGAGCTCGCCCTCGGCCAGCTCCAGCAGGCGACGCGTGGTGGCGTCGTGCACGGCGCTGATCACCCGGCTGATCGCCACGGGCGCCACCCGAGCGTCGTGCAGGCCGATCACGGTCTCGCCGATGCGGCGGCTGACCGACGCCAGCGTCTCGCGGTCGCCGGCCTCGCGGATCTCTCGGCGCAACAGAAACGGCGTGCGCCGCTCGATCGCCACGAGGTCGGTGTCCGCGACGATCCCGATCACGTTGCGGCGCGTGTCCAGCACCGGGAGATGGCGGAGCCCGCGCTCGAGCATCTCCAGCAGCACGTCCGTGCCCGTCGTCTCCGCAGACACCGTGTGCGCCGGCACGGTCATGATCGCCGAGACCGGGGTGTTCGGAGGGACGGCCGCCGCCACCACCCGGCTGCGGAAGTCGGAGTCGGTGACGATGCCCAGGCGCTCGCCGAGGTCGACCAACAGTGAGCTGGAGCCGGCAGCGACCATCAGCCGCGCCGCGTCTCGCAGCGACGCGTCGGGCGACACGATGACGGCGGGACGCCGGACCAGCTCACCAACCGGCCGCCGGGACGGGTCGAGCATCGCGGCCTCGAGCTCCTCGGGCGGGCGTCGTCGCACCTCGACGCGGCCGGCCAGGGAGCGGACGACGAAGCCGAGCGCCTCCGGCGCGGTCAGGAAGGGCCGGATGGCATCCTCGGCGATGCGGTACAGCAGCGTGTCCTCCTGCGCGGTCACCGAGAAGCTGGTCGGGTCGCCCGTCAGCATCGACGTGTGGCCGAACATCTCACCCTCGCCGAGCAGGTCGACCAGGGTGCCGTTGTCGTGCAGTGCGACGGCGCCTCGGCGGACAACCCACACGAATCGCGACGGCGCGGCTGCCTGTTCGTGCAACACGGATCCAGCCGCCGCGAACTCGATCTCGCACGCCGCTGCGAGGTGTTCCAGGTCGTCGTCGCGCAGCGCGTCGAACGGCGGATGCAGCCGCAGGAACTCTGCAATCTCGTGCATGCACGTGATCCTAGGGCGGCTCCGAGCGCGCGTGATAGCGTTTTCTCATGGCGCGCGGCGATTATCATGGCGGTTTTCAGCATCCTTTGCGGGCATTTTTCGTCGGCACAGGCCTGTTGGTGCTGCTCGTGGGCGGTTGGGTGATCGGCGTCGAGGCCGGTTCGCCGCCGCCGTCGGCACATGTTAGGACCCATCTGGTGACACAGTTCGGACAGCCGAAGCTGCGCGTGATCACGGTTTCGCAGCCCGTTGTCAGCACTGTCGTCAGCGATCGGACGAAGACCGTGCGGATCCAGGGCGTCGGCCCCACCCGCGTGATTGTCATCCACACGGGCGGCAAGGAGGTCGTCGCCTACCTGCCGGTCGATCAGGTGCCTGCGTTGACAGCGGCTGCCGAGAGCGCCACGCCGCTGACGGTCTATGTGCCCGATCCGGTCACGGTCACCCAAACCGTGACGGAGACGACGACCGAGACGGTGACGGACACCGCCACCGAGACGCAGACCGTGACCGAGACGACGCCGCCCACCAGCAGCGGATCGTCGCCGGCGGCAGACTCGTCGACGCCCTAGACGGAATCGATCATCTAGGCGGCGACCACGGACGCGACGGCGGCGAACCGCGTCACAAATGACGGGCGGTCGGAGCGCAGGTGCGCGATCACGGCCGCTGAGGTCTTCTCGCAAGGCAACACGGTCTTCCAGGTCTCCAGGTGCGCTCGCGTGTGGAAGTCCCCCGAGGCAACGCCGGGCAATCCCTCGGCGGCGACCCACGAGAACACGTCCGTCCGGTTGATCAGCTCGTAGCGGTCGATCAACGGGCGCAGGCGGTCGGGCTCGCGCGAGAAGCGGCGAGTCGTTCGTCCCGGGATGGAATCCTGCTCGCTCGAATGCGGGTGGGCGGCGATCGTCGCCGCGCCTGCGGCCCGTGCCTCGCGGAGCGCGGCCGGGAGCCCGTGGTCGAGCGTCACCAGCCGGTCGAGGCCGACGGCCAGCGCGTGCGCCGCCCGGTCGGGATCGGGGTCGGAGTCGGTCAGCTCGACTCCGGGGATCACCAGCAAGTCGTAGGTCTCCAGCGCCCGCTCGGACTCCTCCAGGATCGTCTCCAGGTAGGCGTCGTAGGTGGTGCGGTCGATCATCGGGCCGGTCGGGTCATCAGCGCGGACGACGTGGTCGGTGACAACGAGCACGTCGAAGCCCGGCTGTCCCGTACAGGTCGACCAGCTCCTTCACGGACAACGTGCCGTCGCTCCAGGTCGTGTGCGAGTGCAGCTCGCAGAGCAGGGGCTGAGGCGCGATCTCTCGTCGTGTCATGCCCGCATCGTGCCCCGGGCGCTCGCGCGCCTGGGTGGCGATGCGGTGTGCCCGCGGCAACGAACCGGTGAAGCTACGCGCGCCACTTGATCGAGCAGCCCACCGGTTCGGTCTCCGCCGGATCGGGTTGCGATCCGCCGAGCACGGCGTCCAGGGCCGACCGCATCCAGACGGCGTCGAGCGAGGGGTCGTCGTGATCGGCGTCCGGCGCGCCCTCGTAGCGAACGCGCAGCTCGCCGTCGAGCACGAACACGTGCGGCGTGGTGCGGGCGCCGTACGCCCGGGCGACGTCCTGCGTCTCGTCGTACAGGTAGGGCATGTGCCAGCGTTCGGCCTCGACCCGTTCGCGCATCGCCTCCGGCGCGTCGGCCGGGAACCGGGCAGCGTCGTTCGAGCTGACGCACCACACCTCGACGCCGCGGCCGGCGTAGTCGTCCGCCACGGCGGCGATCCGGCCGTGCCAGGCCAGCGCGTACGGGCAGTGGTTGCAGGTGAACACGATCACGGTTGCGGGCGACCCGGTGCGGCCGGTGAGATCGTGCTCGCGGCCGGCCGTATCGGTCAGCTGGAAGGTGGGTGCGGCGGTTCCGGTCGTCACGCGGTCAGCCTCCTGGAGAGCTCCTCGCGCAACAGCGCGGGATCGGGTGTCGGTGAGATGCGGCCGTCCGCCAGCCGGTAGATGCGGCAGGTCAGGCCGACCGGCTCGTCGTCGCCCGGCGGGAACAGATCCTCGCCGTCGACGCGCACGGTGGGGGAGCCGACGAACGCCTCGCGGGCCGCATCGTCATCGGTCGCGACCTGGCGGACGATCACGACTCGGGGGTCGAGACCCTGCTCGGCGACCGCGGCGCGCAGGTCGTCGAGCGCCCGGGGGGTGGATGGGCAGCCCTCCCACCACAACAGCTCGATCGTCGGCACGATCGGAAGCTTAGATGGGCGGGCGTCGTCGCCCTCACCGCGACGCCGCCGACCGTGCCGGTGGCGGTCGCGACGGCGCGCTGGACATTGGTGCGCCAGGTGATGTGCAGCCTGCCGCGCAGCCCGCTCGGGCCGGTCACCGTGACGTGCGCGTCGATCGTCAGCGAGCGGCGGTCCCAGACCGCCGGGCCGGAGATGCGGAGCCCGGGCACGAACCGGGCGTCGTGGAAGACGAGCTTGACCGGCGAGTGGGCGGCCCTCGATCCCCCGCACGGGCTCCAGCGCCGGCTTCGAGGTCTCGGTGCGACGGTGGATCTGGAAGTGCACGGTGATCGTCCCCAGCGCCGGCCGGCTCCGGTCGAGCGGCACGTCGAGCGATCCGCACAGCACACCCGGCTGGCCCGGGCACGGGGCGACCTGGACGCCGACGGGCGCGGCCGCGGCGCCGGCGACGGGCACCAGGGCCAGCGCTGCGAGCCGGATCAGGAGCCGGCGGAGCACCCCATGACCATACGTGGCCGGGGGCGGGTTCGGTAGAGTCACAGCGCCCCGCGATGCCCCGCGATCCGCGTCACGACATCCTCTTCGAGCCGGTCCGGATCGGGCCCAAGACGCTGCGCAACCGCTTCTACCAGGTGCCCCACTGCACCGGGTTCGGCGTCGAGAAGCCGTGGTCGCAAGCGAGGCATCGAGCGGTCAAGGCGGAGGGCGGCTGGGCCGCCGTCTGTACCGAATACGCGGCCGTGAACGCCGAGTCCGACGAGACGCCGTACATCTCGGCCCGGATCTGGGACGACCACGACCTGCGGATGCTGGCCCGGATGTGCGATGAGTCGCACGAGCAGGGCGCGCTGGCCGGCATCGAGCTCGGGCACACCGGCGTCCAGGCCGAGAACTCGGAGTCGCGGCTGCCCTCGGCCGCGCCGTCCCAGCTCGCCAGCGACTTCGCGACGGGCGTCGTGCCGAAGGCGATGACCAGGCGCGATATCCGGCGGCTGGTCGACGACTGGGCGGTCGCCGCCCGCCGCTCCCGCGAGGCCGGCTTCGACATCGTCTACGTCTACGGCGGCCACACCTACCTGATGGGCCAGTTCCTGTCGCCGCACTACAACCGGCGGACCGACGAGTACGGAGGCTCGCTGGCCAACCGCGCACGGGCGTGGCTGGAGACGCTGGAGGCCGTACGCGAAGCCGTCGGCGACGACTGCGCGATCGCCTGCCGGGTGGCCGTCGACCGGCTGGACGCGCTGGGCGTCGACCTCGACGAAGGGCTCGAGTTCGTGACGCTGGCCGATCACCTGGTCGACCTGTGGGACGTCAACGTCGGCTCGATCTCGGAGTGGCACAAGGACTCCGGGCCATCGCGCTTCTACGCGGAGGGCTGGCAGCTGGAGAGCACCGGCCGCGTGCGGGAGGCGACTGCGAAGCCGATCGTCGGTGTGGGCCGGCTGACCGACCCCGATCTGATGGCCTCGATCGTCCGCAGCGGCGCGTGGGATCTGATCGGAGCCGCGCGCCCGTCGATCGCCGACCCGTTCCTGCCGCGCAAGATCGACGACGGGCGGCTGGACGAGATCCGCGAGTGCATCGGCTGCAACATCTGCATCTCCAAGGCCGATACCCGGCGCCATCTGGGCTGCACGCAGAACCCCACGGCCGGCGAGGAGTTCCGCCGCGGGTGGCACCCCGAGCGATTTCGCCGTGCCGCGAACGCGGACCAGGAGGCGCTGGTCGTCGGTGGCGGGCCGGCCGGGATGGAGTGCGCGATGACGCTGGCGAAACGCGGCTTCGACCGGGTCCGACTGGTCGACCGCGCGCCGCTGATGGGCGGCCACATGGCGATGGTCACCCGTCTGCCCGGGCTCGGCGAGTGGGGCCGCGTGGTCGCCCACCGGATGGTGCAGCTGCGCCGGCTGGGCGTCGAGATGGTCTCGGACACCGAGCTGGACGCGGCGGATATCCGGGCGAGCGGCGCCGGAATCGTCGTCCTGGCGACCGGCTCCAGCTGGTCGACTGATGGCCTGAACGGCTTCACTCGCGGCCCGATCCCGGGCGCCGACGCGGCGTTGCAGCACGTGCTGACACCGGAGCAAGTCGTGCTGGAGGGCAAGCGACCGCCGTCCGATGGCCGCGTCGTGGTATTCGACGGCGAGGGCTACTTCATGGCGTCCGGCATCGCCGAGCTGCTCGCCCTGGAGGGCCGGGACGTCGAGTTCGTCACCGGCTACGGGATGGTTGCACCGTTCGCCGACGAGACACTGGAGGCCTACCTGGTGATCCAGCGCCTCCACGAGCTGGGCGTCGCGATCCGGCGGGGAACCTCGCTGGTCGGCGTCGGCGACCGGGCGCTCGAGGTGGAGGACGAGTTCGGCAATCCGCACGAGCTGTCGTCCGCCGGGGTGGTGCTCGTCACCCAGCGCGTCTCCCGGGACGCGCTGTTCCACGAGCTCGACGGCGTACGCGAGGGGCTGTACCGGATCGGCGACTGCGTGGCTCCGCGGCTGCTGGCCGAGGCGATCTTCGACGGCCACCGGCTGGCTCGGGAGATCGACTCGCCGGATCCGGAGATCGCCCTGCCGTACCTGCGGGAGCGCCCGCTCGACGATCCGGTCGAGCACCCGCCGCCCGGCCGCCTGCTCGAGCTGCCGCTGCCGCCCGTGCCACGGAGCCGCGACCTCGAGCTGCTGGACACCGACGCGCCGGTGAGGATCGGCGAGCTGCTGGCTGGCGCGGCGCCGGACGTCGTCGTCTGCGCGGGTCGCGGCGCCGGCGAGGATCTCGGCCCCTACCGCGCGCTGGCGGAGCGGCTGGGCGGCAGGTTCGTGGTCTCCCGGCCGCAGGTCGAGGCCGGCCGCGCCGGGCGCCGCGACCTGGTCGGCGTCTCGTCAAACAGCGTCGCCCCGGCGGTCTACCTCGCGTTCGGCGTCTCCGGGGCGCTGCCGCACCTGCTCGGCATGCGCGACTCGACCACCGTCGTCGCGGTCAACAGCGATCCCGATGCGCGAATCTTCCGCCATGCGGACTACGGTGCTGTCGCCGACGCGGGCGACGTCGTCCGCGCGCTGCTGGTTGGCTGACGCCACCGCTGGGAAGGGAGGACGCATGAGCGGGGAACCGATCGTCATTCTGGGAGCCGGATCGACGGGCGAGGCCCTGGTCTCGGCCGTCCGCGCCTACGAGGCCGACACACCGATCACCATCGTCGAGCGCGAGTTGGCAGGCGGTGAGTGCTCCTACTACGCCTGCATGCCGACCAAGGGGATGCTGCGCCCGCCCGAGGCCGTTGCCGCGGCGCGCAACGTGCCCGGCGCCGCGGAGGCGGTGACCGGGCTGGTCGACGCCAAGCGGCTGTTCTGGCACCGCGACCAGATCACCAACGGCTGGGACGACTCGTCGCAGGCCGACTGGCTCGAGTCCAACGGCGCCACGCTGGTGCGCGGCCAGGCGAGGATCGCCCGCCCCGGCGTTGTCGCGGTCGGCGACCAGGAGCTGCCCTACGGCCGGCTGGCGGTTGCCACCGGGTCGTCGGCGTCGATCCCGCCGATCCCCGGCCTGGACAGCGTCGAGTACTGGACCAACCGGGAGGCGACGCGAACGCACGAGGTGCCCGAGAGCATCGCCATCGTCGGCGCCGGGCCGGTGGGCTGCGAGTTCGCCCAGCTGTTCTCCCGACTCGGGTCGCAGGTCGCGGTCGTGGACGTCGCCGACCGGCTGCTCCCCAGCGTGGACGAGGAGGCGGGGCGGATGCTCGCCGAGGCCCTCGAGGACGAGGGCGTTGCGCTGCACCTGGGCGGCGGGATCGCCGGCGTCGAGCCGGGGATCACGATTGCACTCGAGCACGGCCGCCGGATCGAGGCGCAGCGGCTGCTGATCGCCGCCGGGCGGCGTCCGCAGACCGACGGGCTGGGCCTGGAGCAGCTCGGCGTCGAGATCTCGAAGCGAGGCGTCGAGGTCGACGAGCGGATGCGCGCCGCGCCCCGGCGTGTGGGCGATCGGGGACGTCACCGGCATCGCCATGTTCACCCACGTCGGCAAGTACCACGCGCGGATCGCCGCGGCCGACATGGCCGGTGAGCCCGCCCGCGCCGACCACCGCGCCGTGCCCGCGGTGACCTTCACCGATCCGCAGGTCGCCTCGGTGGGAACGACCAGCGGCGACGGCCTGGTCACCGGCAGCCGCCGGATCGACCAGGTGTCCCGCACCTCGACCTACGAGCGGCCCAAGCGGCCGGGGCTGCTCAAGGTGTTCGGCGATCCACAGCGCGGCGTGCTGGTGGGCGCAGTCGCCGTCGGGCCGGAGGCCGGCGAGTGGCTGGGCCAGCTGACGCTGGCCGTGCGCGCGGAGGTGCCGGTCGACATCCTGCGCGACACGATCCAGCCCTATCCGACGTTCTCCGAGGCGATCCAGTTCGCAGTCAGAGACCTGCCGATGTGACCTCGCCGGCGGCGCGGGCGCCGCTCCGCAGGGCGCCCTCCATGGTGGCGTACCACACGTCTTCGGTGTGCTCGCCGGCGAAGTGCAGGCGCCCGACGGCCCTGGCGAGTAGCGCAGCGTCGTCCGGCGGGCGGTCCGGCGGCACCGTCGAGTACGCCCCCTCGGACCACGTCGACGCCAGCGCGTGCGCCTCGTCCAGCGCCAGGTCGGGCCTGAGCGTGCGCAGGCGCTGCAGGTAGGCATCGCCGTCGGCCAGCGCGGCCACGGCCTGCGGCGAGCCGGCGAACGCGGACACCACCGGCAGCACCGCACCGCTGCCGCCGCGCGCGGTCCACGTCCAGAACCGGTCGGGCACCGAGAGCACCGAGCTCGGCTCCGCCGGTGCAGCCAGCGGGACGAACAGCTTGGTCGCCTGCCCGTAGACCACGCGGTCGATGGCGGCGGACTTCCAGTCGGGCAGCGGCGGGTCGAACGCGATGCGGGCGACGGCGGGAGCGGGGATGGCGAGCACGCATGCGTCGACCGGCGGTTCTCCGTCCACGCTGACGCCGGTCGGGTCGTGCCGGATCGACGACACCGGCGCCGACGTATTGACGTCCAGGAACTCCGCGAGGCCCGTCGCGATCAGGCCGTTGCCGCCGTCGGTACGGTGGGCCTCGACCGGCTCGAACAGGTGCGCCACGTCGCGCACCGCCGTCGCCGAGATCCGGTCGGTGGACTGGGCGTACGAGACGGCGATCCGGCAGTCCAGCAGCTCGCGGGCACCCTCGTCAATGTCGAGCCGGCCCAGCAGCTCGGCGACCGACAGCCCGTCGGCCGCGCCCGACTCGACGGCCGACTCCGTCGCCTCCCACGCCGCCTGCAGCGCCGGCTCGGAGGTGCCGATGCCTCCGCGTGGCTCGCGGCGGCTGAAGCTCATGCCCATCGGGGCCAGCGACAGGCCGAGCCGCTCGAACGGTCGCCGGCAGCAGCTCGTAGCCCTGGGTGACGAACTCTGCGCCCATCTCGACCGTCGCGCCGTTGTGCAGCGTGCGCGACCGGACGCGGCCGCCGATCCGCTCGCGGCTCTCCCGCACCACCACCTCGGCGCCCGCGGCTGCGAGCTGCTCGCCGGCCATCAGCCCGGCCAGGCCGGCGCCGATGACGCAGACGCGTGTCAGGTCAACGGGGACGTGTCGAAGTACTCGACCAGCCGGCGGATGCGGTCGCCGTCCATCTCGACCATGATCGCGAACGGGAAGTCGAGCCGGCCGTCGGACGCGCGCAACTTCGAGAGGAACATGCCCTCGGCCCAGACTAGGCCGTCCTGCTCGACCACCTTCTCCAGCGTGATCTTCGTCTCGGTGATCTCCTCGACCCCCGGGCGCACGCCTTCGGAGATGTCGTCGGGGCCGGTGAACGTGCGCGGCGCGAGTGGATCCTCGTAGGTGCCGTCGGCGGTGAAGAGGGTGCCGATCGCGGCGGCGTCCTCGTTCTCCCACGCGTCGCAGACGGCTCGGAGGGCTTCGTAGGCGGTCATCTGCCCGATGCTACACTCGCCGACCTCGCCATGACCACCCGCACCGCCGCCCGCATCCCGCTGCACCCGAACGTCCGCCGGTCGCCGTACTTCGACCGGACGCTGGCCGCCGGCGCGGTCGATTTCATGGTCTACAACCACACGTACATGCCCATCGACTACGGCCGCGATCCGCGTGAGGACTGGGACGCGCTGGTCGAGCGGGCGACGCTGTGGGATGTCGGCGCAGAGCGGCAAACCGAGCTGCGCGGCCCCGACGCGCTGCGCCTCGCCGACTACCTCAGCCCGCGCGACCTGAGCGGGATGGCGGTCGGCGACTGCTGCTTCTCGCCGGTGTGCGACGACGCCGGCGAGATCATGGCCGAGTGCATCGTCCTGCGGCCGTGGGAGGACGCCGTCTGGTTCTCGCACAGCGACGTCGACCTGACGCTGTGGGCGATCGGCCTCGGCCGCTGGCTGGGGCTGGACGCCGTCGCCACGGAGCCTGACGTCGCGCCGTTGCAGCTGCAGGGGCCCACAGCCGGAGCGGTGATGGAGGTCGTGTCGCCGGGAATCGGTACGCTGCCGCGCTATCGCTGCGCGCAGGTGCAGGTCGCCGGGATCGACGCCGTCGTCTCGAACACCGGCTGGAGCCGCGAGGCGGGCTACGAGATCTACCCGCTGTCCTCCGAGCGCGCCGAGGAGCTGTGGGACGCGCTGGTCGAGGCTGGCGAGCCGCACGGCCTCCTGGTCACCGGGCCGAACATCGTCCGGGCAGTCGAACAGGCGATCTCGGACACGCAGTACGTGACCAACTCGCGGATCAACCCGATCGAGGCAGGCATGGAGGCGATGCTCGACCTGGACGGTGCGCCGTTCGCAGGCCGGGAGGCGCTGAGAGCCGTGCGCGAGCGCGGTCCCGCGCGGCGCACGATCGGCCTGCGCTGCGACGGCCCGCGGTTCGGCCGGATGGAGCAGTTCTGGCCGCTGGCCGCCGGCGGCGTCGGGGTCGGCGTCGTCCGCTGGGCGGTCTACTCCTTCGCGCTGGAGGCGAACATCGCGATCGCCCTGCTCGATGCCGCCGTGCCCGACGATGCCGGCTTCGTGGTGCGTGCGCCCGACGGCGACCGGGCCGCGCAGGTGCATCCGCTGCCGTTCGTCTAGATCTAGCCGGCGATCTCGATGGCGAACGACCCGCGGTGGCTCTGGCCGGGCTCCAGCACCTGCAGCCCGTCGCCGCTGCGCAGGGCGTTGCCGGGCGCGGTCATCGGCTCGAAACAGATCAGCGACGACCCGCGCGGCGAGTACACCTGCGCGAACCGGTAGCCCTCGAGGAACCGCACCGTGATGGTGCGGCCGCCGCCCTCCACCGCGAACGCCGCCCTGTCGGCGACGTCGGCGAACGCGTCGTCCAGGTCGCGGCCGGCCAGCGGCCCGGGCTCGAGGTCGCGGGGCTGCCGCCGGCCGGTCGGGATCATCAGCTGGTCGAGTTCGAGCCGCGACATCTCGGGCAGGCTGATCTGCCATTCGTCGCGCGGCGCGTCCGGCAGGTGGAGGTAGGGGTGATGGCCGAACACGACGGGCACGGCCGCGTCCCCGGTCGCTTCGAGCGTGCTGGTGATCCGCAGCGTACGGCCGTCCAGCCGCGCCTCCATCGTCAGCCGGTGGGGGAACGGGAACAGCTCGAGCACGGCCGGTGCGGCGGCCGTGTCGAATACCGCCACCAGCCCGGCCTCGTCGTGGTCGGCGATCGCGAAGGGCATCGCCGCCGGGTGACACCCGTGGATGGCAAGGCCATTGCCATCCACGTGCACCAGCGGCGACGACGTGTCGACCGCCACCTCGCGGTCGCCGACTCTGTAGCCCGGCTCGGCGAGCCGGTTCGCCCACGGGTGCAGCAGCGGGATGCCCATCGTCGAGCCGCGCTTGGCGTACGCGTCGACGCCGTCGCGCAGGTCGAGCAGCTGCACGCCGTCCGCCGTCAGCGAGCTGCCGAGCATCGCCAGGGACGGGACGAACGCCGCCTCCAGCACGCCGTCGGAGGCGCGCAGCGTGGTCGCCGGGTGCGCCGTCACCGGCGCCCGCTCCAGGGCGGCGTCTTGCGCATGTCCTTCGAGAGCTGCCGCCAGTGCTTGCGCTCCTCCGAGCGCGCCCGCGCGTCGAGCTTGCGCTCCTGGAACCGCAGCTCGGCCAGCAGCTTCTCGTAGCTCTGCAGCCGGTCGGCGTCCAGGCGGCCGTCGGCGATCGCCGCCTGCACGGCGCAGCCGGGCTCGTGCACGTGCGTGCAGTCCGAGAACCGGCACTGCTCGGCCAGCTCCTCGATGTCGGCGAACGTCTGCTCGACGCCCTCCTCGGCCTCCCACAGGCCGACCGAGCGCATGCCCGGCGTGTCGATCAGCACGCCGCCGCCGGGCAGCGGCAGCAGCTCGCGGTGCGTGGTCGTGTGGCGGCCCCGTCCGTCGTCGCGCAGCTCCGCCGTCCGCATCCGCTCCTCGCCCAGCAGGGCGTTGATCAGCGTCGACTTCCCGGCGCCGGAGAGGCCGATCAGCGCCACGGTCTCACCGTTCGCATGGTAGGCATCGAGGTCGGCCAGCCCGGCGCCGTCGACGGCGCTGACCGCGTGGACGGGGACGCCGAAGGTGACGGCCTCGATCTCCGCGACGGCCGCTTCGACGTCGCCCCGGAGGTCGGACTTGGTCAGCACCACGATCGGGTTTGCGCCGCTCTGCCACGCCAGCGCGAGATAGCGCTCGACGCGACGGGGCGAGTCGCGCTGGTCGAGGGCGTTGACGATGAACACGTTGTCGATGTTCGCCGCGACCACCTGCTCGGCGGTCTCCTCGCCCGCGGCGTGGCGGGTGAAGTGGGTGCGCCGGGGCAGGATCGCCCGCAGCACGGCGTCGGACTGCGGCGTACTCGGGTCGACCGCCGCCCAGTCGCCGACGGCCGGCGTCAGGTCGCGGCTGGGGACGAGTGCGCGGACGGTGCCGTCCCCGGCCAGGGTGGTGCATGCTCCGCGATCGACGCGGGAGACGCGCGCCGGGATGGCGCCGGCGCATGCGTGCTCGTCGAATGCCTCCCGCCACCCGGCATCCCAGCCGAGCAGTTCGAGGTGTGATTCCGGCGTGTCCGGCACGTCGGCCGGCCACCAGGGAGATGTCGTCACTCTGGACCTCCGGAGATGGGTGATCCCCTCCGTCGGCCGGTGCCGTTCAGCGGCGCGAGCGGGAGCGAAGGGGCGTAACGGACCGCGGCTCTGCCGGTGCAAGCTCGAACACGGTCACCACCTCCTTCTCTCGTCGTCTGGGCGCTGCAAAGGACGCTCTGCAGCATACACGTGGGCCCGGAGCGTCGCTTAAACGGGCAATTGGCGCTACCTTGAGACCACTCCAACTACAAGCAGCGGCGTGGCACGACTGCGCCGTGCGCGCCTCCCGCCCCCGCGGCCCTCCGGGCCGTTCCACTCGCGCGGGAGGCCCGATCTGTCCCCGAGTGGAGGTTCACGACACTGAAGCAGGCAATCACTGTTGCCGCGATTGCGCTGGCCGCACTGGCCTTTTTCGCGTCTTCGTCGAACACCGAAACCTCGTCCGCGTGGGTCACCAGCGGTGTCCACCACCCGACGGGCGGTCCGAGCAAGAAGGTCAAGGCGTGGCGACACCGCGTCGCGGCGACGCGGGCGACCGCCCTCCGCCACGCCCACATGATCGGGCTGCGGCCGAGCTGGGGTCACCGGGAGCGGCGCGTCTCGTCGATCCGGAAGCTGCGCCACATGGTGCACACCTGGGCCGTCAAGAACGGGGGCTGGGTCGCGTTCTGGCGTACGCACTATCCGAAGCTGATCTGCATCCACGTCCACGAGGGTGCGTGGAACGCGTACAGCCCGGCCGGCTACTACGGCGGCCTCCAGATGGACTGGTCGTTCATGCGCACCTACGGGCCGGACAAGCTGGCCCGCTACGGCGGTCGCGACGCCCGGTACTGGGTGCCCGGCGACCAGCTCGCCGTGGCCATGCGTGCCGTGCGCGTCCGCGGGTACACCCCGTGGCCGAACTCGGCCTCGGCCTGCGGCGTCCTCTAGCGCAACAACGGGGTCTGACCCCTCACTGGAGTCAGCGGTCTGACCGTCCGCGCGGCGGCCAGCTTGCCCGTGCGCAGGCCGGACTCGATGGCGCCGTCGATGAAGCCCGACCAGCCGTCGGCGAAGTCGGAGCCGGCGAGCACGACGCGGCCCTCGGGCCGCTGCATCTCGCGGTGATAGGTCGTGTACCAGCCGGGGCGGTGGATCGCCCAGGTGCCGTTGGCGAACTCGTCGGCCAGCCAGTCGTGGGCGGTCACCTCGACCACCTCGAACCCGGGCATGATCGCGTCCATGTCCCGCTGGACGCGGGCGATGTCCGTGGCATCGGACTCCGAGGCGTCGCGCCCGAAGCCGATCAGCATCTGGGTGCCGTCCTCGAATACCTCCTCAGTCGCCAGGTAGCCGAACGGGTGCCGCGGCTGGATCGAGTTCTGCGTGACCTCGCTGCCGCGGACGCGGATGAAGATCTTGATGCCCCGGGAGGCCTGGCCGAGCGCGATGCCCTGCCGCTTGCGCTCCGAGAGCTGCGGCGTGAAGTCGATCGCACCCAGCGCGTTCAGCGGCACGGCCACCACCACCACCGCAGCCGCCCGGTGCACCTCGCCGGACCGCGTTTCGACCTCGACGCCGTCGTCTGACTGGCGCACGGCCGCGACCGGCGTCGCCAGGCGGACGTCCACCGGGGCGGCCTGGTGGATCGCCTGCAGCAGCGAGACGGTGCCGTCCTTCAGCGTCACCCGGCCACCGGTGTACTGCGTCAGGCGCAGGCTGTAGCCGGACAGGGCGTGCCAGCGCAGGACGCTGACGGCGCCGGCGTCCTCGAGGTGGCCGTGGGCCAGCGACTCGAGCTCCGCCCACAGCACGTCGAGCTCCTCGCCGTCGAGCTCCAGCTGCGCGATCCGCTCGGCAATCGTCAGCCGGTCGAAGCGCTCCAGCCGGTCGATAGCGAGCAGCGGATCATGGGGGTTGGGCAGTGCATCCTCGACGCCCTGCACGAACCGGTTCCAGCCGCGCTCGGCGATCGCGTCGCGGTCGGCGGCCGAGCCCTCGCGCCGCGCGCCGTTGACGTACCAGCCGACGTCCTCATCCTCAGGGCTGAGCACGACCTCGAGCCCGCCCCGGGTGATCTCCGAGAACGTGTGAGGCTGGTGCCAGTGCACCCAGCCGCCGCCGAGCTCGATCCGCAGATCCCCCCACGGCGCCGTCCAGGTGCGCCCGCCGAGCCGGTCGCGGGCCTCCAGCAGCAGCACGGAACGCCCGCGCAGTGAGGCCTCACGGGCGGCGGTGACCCCGGCGAACCCGCCGCCGATGACGATCACATCGGGCATGGCCGGCGATGCTACCCCACCCCTGACTGATCAGTCAATCAGGACCCTCCGCGAACCATCCTCAATGAACCGCCGCCAGGTGCCGATACGCACTCCATGCTCGCGGCCGACCGTTTGCGCGCCCTCGTCGACCTCTCGCGGACCCTCTCCTCCAGCCTCGACCTGAAGGACGTCCTGCGCAGCTTCACGGCTCACGCGATCACGCTCACCGGGGCGTCCGGCACCGCCGTCTCGATGTGGGACCGGGAGCGCGACCTGCTGGTCACGCTGACCGACTACGAGGATCACGTGATCGACGAGATCGCCGAGGCCAACATGGAGTATGCGCTGGCCGACTTCCCCGCCTCGATGGCGGTGATGACGGAGCAGCAGCCGGTGGTCGTCAGCGTCGCCGACGAGCACGCCGATGCGTCGGAGCGGGCGCTGCTCGAGGAGGGCGGCTACCGCACGCTACTGATGCTGCCGCTGGTCTCGCGCGGCGACTCTGTCGGGCTGCTGGAGATCGTCGACGTCGCCGACCGGGTGTGGAACGAGCACGACCTGGAGTTCTTCCGCTCGCTGGCCGACATCGTCGGCGCCGCCGTCCACACCGCTCTGCTGAACGAGCAGCAGCGGGAGGCCGAGAACCGCTACCGCAGCCTGGTCGAGCACCTGCCCGCCGTCACCTACGTGGATGTGGCAGGCACCGGCGACCCGGTGTACGTCAGCCCCCAGTTGCAGACGCTGATGGGCGTGCCCGCCGAGGAGTGGACGAGCGGCCCGGACGGCTGGGTCCAGCGGATGCATCCGGACGACCTGTTCGCGGCCGACCGCTATCGCGATGCCGTCGAGGCCGGGGATTCGTACTCGGCCGAGTACCGACTGATCGACGTGGACGGCCGCGTCCGCTGGTTCCGCGACGACGCCGCGCCCGTGCGCGACGCGTCCGGCACCGCCCGCTTCATGCAGGGCGTGATCTTCGAGGTGACCGACCACAAGGAGAACGAGGCGCAGCTGCTGGAGTCCGAGCAGCGGTTCCGCGAGCTGCTGGAGAACGTCCGCCTGGCCGCGATCACGACCGACCTCGAGGGTCGCATCGTGTTCGTCAACGAGTACTTCGCCGAGCTCTCCGGCTGGTGGGACGACGAGCTGCTCGGCCGGTCGTGGGTTGAGACGTTCGTCGCCGGCGAAGGCAGCGACGGCGAGCGCGCATTCCTGGCCGAGCTGGCCCAGGGGCGCGTGATCCCCCACCGCGAGGGCGCGATCCTCACCCGCACCCGCGAGACGCGGCTCTTCTCCTGGAACGCGACCCCGCTGCGCGACAGCGACGGCACGGTCACCGGCAGCGCCTGGATCGGCGAGGACATCACCGACCGCCGCAAGGCCGAGCAGGAGCTGGCCCGCCTGGCGTACCACGACTCGCTGACCGGGCTGCCCAACCGCATCCTGTTCCAGGAGCACCTGGAGCTGGCGCTGGCCCGCGCCGAGCGCACCGGCACCGGGGTGGCTGTGCTGTACGTCGACCTGGACGACTTCAAGCTCGTCAACGACAGCTTCGGGCATGGGGCCGGCGACGAGCTGCTGTGCGAGGTCGCCAATCGCCTGCGGCTGTCGACGCGCTCGTCAGACGTGGTCGCCCGCCAGGGCGGCGACGAGTTCCTGATCCTGATCGCCGACGTGGACGTCGAGGACCAGCGGACGCTCGATATCGGCGAGGTCGCTCGCAAGGTGGCCGAGGAGGTGCGCGAGGCGGTGTCGCGGCCGATGGTGCTGTCCGAGACCGAGATCTACACCAGCGCCAGCCTCGGCATCAGCCTGTGGCCGGTGGACGCGAGCGACGCCACCACCCTGCTCAAGCACGCCGACATCGCGATGTACAAGGCCAAGGAGTCGGGCCGCGACCAGTACCAGCTGTTCACCTCCACCGGCCGCGACCCGCGGGCGCAGCTGTCGATGGCCGGCCGCCTGCGCGGCGCCGTCGACCGCGACGAGCTGATGCTCCACTACCAGCCGATCGTCGCCCTGCAGAGCGGCGAGATCGTCGGCGCCGAGGCGCTGCTCCGCTGGCAGGACGGCGACCGCGGCGTGGTCATGCCCGGCGAGTTCATTCCGCTGGCCGAGCGCACCGGCCTGATCGCCGGGCTGTCCGACTGGGTGATCGAGGAGGCCTGCCGCCAGGGTGCGCGCTGGCGCGAGCGGGGAATCGACGTCTACATCTCGGTCAACCTGCCGGCGATCTTCTGGCAGCCGACCGCGATGCGCCAGGTGCTGGAGACCATCGAGTCGTTCGGCCTCTCGGCGGAACGGATGATGATCGAGATCACGGAGTCCACGGTGATGGCCGACGCTCTGCGGTCCGAGCCGATCATCGCCGAGCTCCACGAGCGCGGGCTGCGGCTGGCGATCGACGACTTCGGCACCGGCCACTCGTCCCTGTCGCGGCTCAACCAGATGCAGGTGACGACGCTCAAGATCGACCGCTCGTTCATCGCCGACCTGCCGGCCGACCGCAGCGCCGCGGTGCTGGTCACGTCGATCGTGCAGCTGGCCAAGAACCTGGGGCTGCAGCCGCTGGCCGAGGGCATCGAGACCGAGGAGCAGCACGCGTTCCTGGTCGCCCGCGGCTGCCCGCTGGGCCAGGGCTTCCTGTTCTCGAAGGCCGTCCCGGCCGAGCAGATGGAGCGCCTGTACCTGGCGCGGCGGCAGGCCGCGTAAGCGCCGAAGCTATCCTTCGGGCATGGTCGCGATCACGCCAGACGCGCTCGAGCGGGTGCTCGAGGTGCGCTCCAAGGAGCCGGATTCCGAGGATCTCGCCCTGTGGGTCGAGGTCGCAGGCGTCTCCGGCAACGCCTTCACCTATGACATGGCGTTCCTGCGGCGGGAGGAGATCGATCCCACCGACCTGGTCGCCGAGCAGAGCGGGCTGACCCTGGTCTGGCCGGCGCACTGCGCCAGTGAGCTGGAGCGGGCGACGATCGCCGTCGACCCGCAGCTGGGCGGCGGCCTGGTGATCGAGAACCCGAACACGCCAAGCCCGGCGTTCGGCGCCGCGCCGGACAGCCTGTCGGGCACGGTGCAGGAGCGGGTCGCCCAGGTGATCGCGTACCACATCAACCCGGCGATCGCCTCGCACGGCGGCGCCTGCGCACTGGTCGGCGTCGAGGGCGACGCTGCGATGGTGCAGCTGATGGGCGGGTGTCAGGGCTGCGGCATGTCCCGGGTCACCCTGCAGCAGGGGATCGAGGCCGCGATCCTCTCCAGCGTGCCGGAGATCACGCGCGTCGTTGACGTCACCGACCACGCCGCGGGCACGACGCCGTTCTACGCGCCGGTTTCTGACGGAACCCCGCAAAGTGCGTGAAAAACCGGGTTGCATCCGGTGACCGGCTGGCGTAGCTTTCCTTTTGCGCCGCTCAGGGCAGCCAAGTAGGTTGAAACCGGGCGGAGGGATCGTAGAGGCGACTCGAACGTTCCTTCGGCCGGCGGACGAAAGGCACGCTGGGGCGGCGAATCCTTTTAACGTTTCAGCGCCGCGAGGCGCGGAGGGGGCCGGTCGCCCGGCCCCCTCCGTCGCGTGCGTTAGTTCAGCTCCGACTCCGCAGCCGTTGCGCTGGGGAGCTCGGGCCCGGTGAACCAGTTCTTCGCCGAGACGGCCCACCAGATGCCGGTCGCGATGATCACGCCGAACACCAGGATCGGCGCGTAGTTGACGGCGCCGTTGTCGAGAGCGAAGCCGTCGTTGCCCGGAATGCCGATGGGCGAGAAGGGCATCGAGAAGTAGATACACACGATGATCACCTCGAGCACGGCGATCGGGCACATCCACTTGTACTTGTTGCCCAGCGTCCAGGGGCCGGTGACGAATGAGTCGCCCATCCGCCACCGCAGGTAGATCGGGATCGCGTACGCGATGTACAGGCCGATCACGGTGATCTGGGTCAGCGCGTAGAACGCGAACGGGATGTTGGCCTCGTTGCCGTACAGGGCCGGCAGGGCGACGATCAGGCACAGCACGGCCACCAGCAGCGTGGCGTTGACCGGCGCATGCGACTTGGTCACCTTCGACCAGATCTGGTGGCCGGGGATCGCGCGGTCGCGGCTGAACGCGAACGTCATCCGCGAGGCGCTGGTCATGCCCGAGCCGGCGCAGAAGAACTGGCCGACGGTGGCGATGATCATCACCGTCTTGAACGCCGCCAATCCCAGTGCCGAGGCGAAGATGCCGACCACGTAGCCGGCGCCGTACGGGTTGTCGCCGTTGACGTTGTTGATGAAGTCAACGTGCGACGCGGCGAACGTGAACAGCAGCAGCAGGATCCAGCCGCCGACGGCCGAGTAGAAGATCGCCTTCCACAGCCCCTTGGCTGCTGCCGTCGATGCCGCCCGCGTTTCCTCGGACAGGTGGGCGCACGCGTCGTAGCCGGTGATCGTGTACTGCGTCAGCAGGAACCCGAGCGGCAGGATGTAGAACCAGTACTTGCCCTCGGCGAAGCCCGAGTTGTTGATCCGCTCGGTGAACACGAACGAGATGCTCTGGTGGTTGTCCACCCCGAAGATCAGGATCAGGGCGATCACCACGGGCCCGCCGAT
The DNA here is from genome assembly GCA_963809205.1 of uncultured Actinomycetes bacterium. Taxonomy (GTDB): domain Bacteria; phylum Actinomycetota; class Thermoleophilia; order Gaiellales; family JAICJC01; genus DATLLN01. The sequence continues at coordinate 546,129 of CAWEIS010000004.1, forward strand.
GTGCCAGTACGCCGACGTGTTGTTCCAGTATTTGAGGATGTGGCTGGGGAACAGGTTCAGGATCGTGTGACAGGTCAGGAAGATGATGTAGATGATGAAGATGTTGGTCAGGTCGAAGGCGTTGTAGCTCGAGTCGAACAGCCCCAGCGTGTACGACGCGAACAGCGCACAGCCGTAGTCCACCGAGGCGACCACCCCGATCAGGCCGACCAGGTTGAACCAGCCCGTGAACCAGCCCCAGGCCGGTCCGCCGAGCCGCAGCGACCAGTAGTAGATGCCGCCTGCCGTCGGGAATGCCGACAGGATCTCGGACATGCAGAAACCGATAATCAGGATGAATGCCGAGATGATCGGCCAGCCCCAGCTGATCGCGATCGGGCCGCCGTTGTTCCACGCCTGGCCATAGGTCGTGAAGCACCCCGCCAGGATGGAGATGATGGAGAACGAGATCGCGAAGTTCGTGAACTGGCCCCAGGAGCGCTCGAGCTCCTGGTCGTAGCCGAGCTCCTTCAGCTGTCTGGAATCGGCGTCGAGCGTCCGTTCGGTCTCGGACATTGGTGCCCTCCCCTTTCCGTCGGTGAGCGCGAGCGCCGAAGATCATACGGATGTGCCCGGACTTAATCGAGCGCGCCGGCCAGATCGGCCACGAGGTCGTCCGCGGCCTCGATCCCGACGGACAACCGCACCAGGTTGGGCGGCGTTGCGAAGGGCGCATCGGCCGTGGAGGCGTGCGTCATCTGGGCGGGCGTCTCGATCAGGCTCTCGACGCCGCCCAGGCTCTCGGCGAGCGACCAGATGCGGGTCTTCGCCACCAGGTCGAGCGCCCGCCGCTCGTCGTCGACGAGGAACGACACCATGCCGCCGAAGTCGTCCATCTGACGGGCGGCGATCTCGTGGCCCGGATGCGCGGCGAGGCCCGGCCAGAGCACGCGCTCGACGGCGGCGTGGATCTCCAGCAGCTCGACCACGGCGCGGGCGTTCGCGCAGTGCTGGCGCATCCGCACGGCCAGCGTCTTCAGCCCGCGCAGCACCAGCCAGGCGTCGAGCGGGCCGGGCACCGCGCCCAGGCTGTTCTGGAGGAACCCCAGCCGCTCGGCGACCGCGGCGTCGCTGGTCGCAGCGAAGCCGCCGACCAGGTCGGAATGGCCGCCCAGGTACTTGGTGGTCGAGTGGACGACGATGTCGGCGCCCAGCTCCAGCGGCCGCTGGAGGTACGGCGAGGCGAAGGTGTTGTCCACCACGACGAGCGCACCGACCTGGTGCGCGGCGCGCGCGGCGGCGGCGATGTCGACGACGTTCAGGAGCGGGTTGGTCGGCGACTCAAGCCAGACGATTCGCGTCTGGTCGTCGAGGTGCGCGGCCAGGCCGGCGTTCGCCTGCTCGGCGGACACGTAGGTGAAGTCGTAGCCCTTCGGCGCGTAGACCTTCGAGAACAGCCTGTAGGTACCGCCGTAGACGTCGTTCACCGAGACCACCCGCTGGCCGGGATCGACCAGATGCATGATCGTGGTCGTCGCGGCCATCCCGGAGGCGAACGCGAACCCGTGCTCGGCGCTTTCCAGCGACGCAAGGCAGCGCTCCAGCGCGCGCCTGGTCGGATTGGCCGTACGCGAGTAGTCGTATCCCTGCTTCAGCTCGCCGACCGCCTCCTGGACGTACGTGGAGGTCTGGTAGATCGGCACCGCGACCGCGCCGGTGCTGGGATCGGGCTCCTGGCCCTCGTGGATGGCGCGGGTCTCGAACTCGGTCACGCTGCGCGGACGATAGTCGAGACGCCGACCACCGTGGCAAGCCGGGCGAGCGCCCTGTCCAGCGCCTCGTCGCGGGATCCCGTCCAGCGCACCTTCGGCTCCGGGTGGAGGGCCAGCAGGCGCAGCTCGCCGGCCTTGCGGTCGGTTCGCACGTCGCAGCGGGCGACGATCCGCGTGCCATGCAGGAGGGGCAGGACGTAGTAGCCGTACACCCGCTCGTGGGGCCGCTTGTAGACCTCGATCAGGTGGCGGAAGCCGAGCAGGCGGTCGGCCATCGGCCGGTCCCACAGCAGGTTGTCGAACGGCGAGAGCAGCACCGCGGCGCCGCGCCCATCCACCGGATCCCCCGGGGGTACGAGCACCGGCGCGCCGCCATCGGCAACCTCCAGGCGCTGCAGGCGGCCCTCATCGACCAGCGCCGCGACGTGGTCGCGGATGCGGGCGATCCCGCCGCGCAGCCGGTTGTGCTCGACCACGCCCGATTCGGTCAGCACGCCGCGGGCGTGGACGGCGCGCTCGATCAGCCCGCGCAGCATCCCGGTCTCGTCCGGCACCGGCGCGCCCAGCACGTCGTCCGGGATCACCCGCTCGGGAAGGTCGTACAGCCGCTGGAAGCCCTGCCGTCCGGCGATCACCAGCCGGCCCGTCGACCACAGCGCCTCCAGCACGCGCTTCGCCGGCTTGTAGCCCCACATGCCGCCCGAGCCCTCGCCCTCGAAGTCGCGTGAGCCGAGCGGCCCGCGCTCGGCGATCTCGGCCATCACGCGGTCGGTCAGCTCCGGCTCCTTCTGCAGGATCGGGCCCCACCATGGGTGCTCGGTCGAGGCCAGCATCACGCTGCGGTAGAGCGGCCAGTCGGCGATCGGCAGCAGGCAGGCCTCGTGCGCCCAGTACTCGAAGACGCGGCCGGCGCCCAGCAGCTTCGAGACCGTGCCGCGGCGGTAGGTGCCGACGCGCGAGCCGATCGTCAGCCGGTGGGCGCGGTCGACGGCCGAGATCGAGTCGAGCTGCACCGCCGAGAGGCGGTCGATGATCGCCTCCACCTCGGCGGGGCGGGCGGTGCGCGCCCGGGCGGCGAAGCCCTGGGCTGCGACGGCGCGCTCGCGCAGCTCGGCGACCTTGACCGGCTGCGTCACGAACCGTTCCGGCGGTGCGCGAGGTACTCGAGCAGGTCGGAGCGGGTCAGCATCCCCGTCGGCCGGGCGCCGTCGGCGACCACAACCGCGGGGCTGCCGCCGGTCAGGTCGGCGTAGACGCGGTCGATCGACTCGCCGGCGTCGACCACGTGCAGCGGCGGCTGCATGGCCGAGGCGACGTCGTCGCCCAGCGCGTCGGCGCTCTTGAACACGCGGTCGAGCAGCCCGCGCTCGTGCAGCGAGCCGACCAGGTCGGTGATCGAGTCGGCCGGCGACGACCGCGCCACCGGCAGCTGCGAGATGCTCCAGCGCTGCATCAGCTCGATCGCCTCGCCGACCTTGTGGGTCGCCTCGATGACGACCAGCTCCGGCACCTCGTGGCCCTCGCTGCGCTTGGCGGCGATCACCTCGCGAACGGTCGGCGGGCTCTCCCGGTCGAGGAAGCCGTGCTCGATCATGTAGGTGTCGTCGTAGAACTTCGACAGGTACGCGCGGCCGCCGTCGGGGATCAGCGTGAACACGGTCGCCTCGGCGCCCAGCCCGGCCGCCACCTCCAGCGCGGCCTTGACGGCGGTGCCGCCCGAGCCGCCGACCAGCAGGCCCTCCTCGCGCGCCATCCGGCGGGCGGTCAGGAAGCTGTCGCGGTCGGAGACAGTGACGAACTCGTCGATCAGCGAGAGGTCCATCGTCGTCGGGTAGAAGTCCTCGCCGATCCCCTCGACCAGGTAGGGGTGGACGTCATCGGGCTGCGAGTAGATCGAGCCCTCGGGGTCGGCGCCGACGATGCGGATCGCCGGGTTCTGCTCCTTCAGGTAGCGGGCGACGCCGGAGACGGTGCCGCCGGTGCCCAGGGCGATCACGACCGCGTCGATCTCGCCGCCGGTCTGCTCCCAGATCTCCGGCCCGGTGGTCTCGTAGTGGGCCTGCGGGTTGGCCAGGTTGGCGTACTGGTTGGGCTTGAACCCGCCGGGGATCTCCTCGGCCAGCCGGTCGGAGACGGAGTAGTAGCTCTCCGGCGATTCCGGCTCGACGGCCGTCGGGCAGATCACCACCTCGGCGCCGTACGCGCGCAGCAGCGAGATCTTCTCCTGGCTCATCTTGTCGGGCATCACGAAGATGCAGCGGTAGCCCTTGAGGGCGGCCGCGATCGCCAGGCCGACGCCGGTGTTGCCCGACGTGGGCTCGACGATGGTGCCGCCTGGCCGCAGCTTCCCGTCGCGCTCCGCCGCCTCGATCATCCGCATCCCGATGCGGTCCTTGACCGAGCCGCCGGGGTTCAGGTACTCGAGCTTGGCGATCACCGTCGGCGCGAGGCCGCGGGTGATCCGCTGCAGGCGGACGAGCGGCGTGTTCCCGACGAGGTCGAGGACGGTGGGGTAGTCCCGGGCCATTGCCAGCCCATGGTACAGTCGCCCGGCCATGCCAGCCGCTCGCTAACCACCCGGTTCCCGCCAACGCGAGCGATGGAGTTTCCGCATGCGCCTTCGTGACGACGCTGCCCGCGTCTACCTGGTGATGCAGTCGATCTACGGCTTCTGCTTCACCCTGATCGTCACCGTCAATCTGATCTATCAGGCCGCCACCGTCGGCCTGACCGCGTTCCAGCTGGTGCTGGTCGGCTCCGTGCTGGAGCTGGTCTGCGTGCTGTGCGAGGTGCCGACCGGCGCGCTGGCCGACCTGGTCGGCCGACGGCCGGCGATCGTCGCCGGCATCGCCCTGATCGGCGCCGGATTCACGTTGGAGGGCCTGGTGCCGGAGCTGGGTGCGATCCTGGTGGGCAACGTGCTGTTCGGCGTCGGTGCGACGCTGACCAGCGGCGCCGAGCAGGCATGGCTGACCGACGAGGTCGGGGAGACGGCCGCCGCCGGCCTGTTCCTGGCCGGCGCCCGGCTCGACAACGGCGCGACGCTGGCGGCGATCCCGGTCGCCGTGCTGATCGCGCAGCGCACGATCACGACGCCGATCGTGCTCGGCGGTCTCGGTCTGGTTGCGCTTGCGGTCCTGCTCGCGGCGGTGATGCCGGAGACCCGGCGGCCCGTCGGCGAAGGCAGGGGCCTTGCTGGGGGGATGCGGGCGCAGGTTGCGGAGTCGCTGGCCGTCGTCCGGACGACCGGCCTGGTGCGGCGGCTGACTATCGTAGCCGTCGTGGCGGGTGCGTTCAGCGAGGGCGTGGACCGGCTCTCGACCGCCCACTTCCTGCGCGACGTCGGAACTCCGGCTGCCGGTGGGTTCGAGCCGGTCGTCTGGCTCGGCGGGCTGTTTGCAATCCAGGCGGCGATCTCGATCGTCGTCCTCGGCCGGCTGTCGGGGCGGATCGAGCGGCGCGGGGCAGCCGGCGCACCGTCTGCGCTGGCCTGGGTGTACGTGGTGATGTCGGCGAGTGTCGCGCTGTTCGCCGTCAGTCGCCGGTTCGGCGTCGCGGCGGCCTGCTCGCTGACCGGCGGATCAGCGCGACAGCTGGAGGGGCCGCTGATCCTGATTGGGCTCAACCCGAACCTGCGGTCGGAGACGCGGGCGACCGTGATCTCGATGGTCTCGCAGGCGAATGCGGCCGGTCAGATCGCCGGTGGCCTGGCGATCGGCGTGGTGGCGTCGGTGGCGTCGATCGAGTGGGCCCTGCTGCTGGCCGCCCTGATCCTGCTCGCGGCGCCGGTCATCCTGCTGCGCGGTCGTCGCGCAGAACGGTGTCGGGCACCCGGGGACTGCCCGACACCGTCTTGAGGCAGGGATGCCGAGGCCTCGGGGCTCCAACCGAGGCCTCGGCCGGACCGTGATTGTGCGCAAAACCCTGGATCTGACCCCAGAGAGCGCTCACGACCCGTTCCCTGTACGCGCACGTGCCCGTACGCGCACACTTGGATTGTGCCGCCAAGCAGGGGGACGTCGCGTCCCCTTAAGGGGGGAGATTCAGGCGATTCTCGAGCGCACGCCGCCCGCGGCGTCGACTGCGATCGCCGTCGGGACGATGGCGACGCCGTACTTGCGCGCGAGATCCGGGCGGTGGCGGACGTCGACCGTGATCACCCTGCGGCCCTGGCCGCGGAGGTCGCACTCGAGGCGGTGGCACTCGGAGCAGAGCGGGTGCGTGAACTGGACGACGGCGCCGTCCGTGACTCCACCGACGTCGGCCGGGTCGATCCGCGTGATGCGGCGCGAGCCGATGCCGCGGAGGCGTGCACCAAAGCGGTAGATCTCGCAGCCGGTGCAGAGGCCGGTGACCGCGGCGAGCAGCGCCAGTCCGGCGACCAGCAGGCCGAGCACGGCGCCGACGAGCGGGAGGCCGGCCGTGTAGGCCAGCGTCGCGGCGCCCAGCACGACCGCGCCCATCAGGTTGGCGAAGCGGGGAGCCCTCGCGTCCTCCAGCGGCCCCTCGCCGATGCGCGGCTGCAGCAGCTCGAAGTACGCGACGCAGGCGAGGCACCAGCGGCGGCCCATGGTCAGGCCGAGCACCAGCTGGAGGCAGAGCAGCCCGAGCAGCGGCCACCAGCCGGTGGCGACAGCCAGCAGCGCCACGGCGCCGATCACGGCCTGGTTGACACGCGGCGCGTGGGCGTCGATGACGTCCAGGTCGCGGTAGGGATCGGCGGTGCGCTCGGCCATAGTTTGGATCCAAAGTGTAGCGCTGTAACAACGGGGTCAGACCCCTTTGTTTCACGGTTGCCACCGCTCACGCGGTGACTCGTGACGCACACCGCCCGTAGCCTCGAGCCATGCCACGTTCGCTTCGTGTCCTGATCCCGGGAATGCTCTACCACGTCTACCTGCGCGGGAACGATCGCCGGCCAGTCGTGCTCACGGGAACAGATCGCGCCGTGTTCCTCGCGACGGTGGGCGCGGCCGTGCGGCGCTCCGGGTGGCGGTGCGTTGGCTACTGCGCGATGGACAACCACTACCACCTCCTGCTGATCACTCCCGAGCCAAACCTCCCGGTCGGCATGCAGTGGTTGAACGGCACATACGCGCGACGGTTCAACACGGCTCACGAGCGGGACGGACATCTGTGGCAGGGCCGATACGGCGCGAAGCCGGTGATCGAGGACGAGCATCTGATGCGGCTGATCGCCTACCTGCCCATGAACCCCGTGAAGGCGGGGGAGTGCGACCACCCGCGCGACTACGAGTGGTCGAGCTTCCGGGCGATTGCCGGCCTGGAGCCGACACCGTCGTTTCTCGATGTCGACTGGACGCTCGACCTGTTCGCCGACGATCGCGACGAGGCCCGCAGGTTGTACGAGCAGCACGTCCTTGAGTGGCCGCTCGACCTCGCGCAACTGGTCACGGTCCTCGATCCCACGCAGATCCGGCGGGCGCGGCAGTCAGGCTTCACGCTTCGGGAGATCGCGGCACACCTGGGCGTGAGCGCGCCAACGGTCATGCGGTGTAACAAAGGGGTCTGACCCCGTTGTTACACGACCAGCGCGTCGCGCTCGACGAGCTGCGCGTAGCGGCCGGCGTGCTCCACCAGCTCGGAGTGGGTGCCGCGCTCCACGACCACGCCGCGGTCGAGCACCAGGATCAGATCGGCATCGCGGATGGTCGAGAGTCGGTGCGCGATGGTAATCGTCGTCCGCCCCTGGGAGAGGCCGTCGAGAGCCTCCTGCACCGCCCGCTCCGTCTCGACGTCCAGCGCACTCGTCGCCTCGTCCAGCACCATCACCGGCGGGTCGCGCAGGATCGCGCGAGCGATCGCAATGCGCTGCTTCTCGCCGCCGGAGAAGCGGTAGCCGCGCTCGCCGACGACCGTGTCGTAGCCCTCGGGGAGCGACGCCAGGTGGTCGTGGATGCGCGCCGCGCGGGCCGCCTGCTCGACCTCGTCATCGGTCGCGCCGGGCCGGGCGAAGCGCAGGTTCTCGCGCACGGTGCCGTGGAACAGGTACGTCTCCTGCGACACCACGCCCACTGCGCCGCGCAGGGCGGAGAAGGCGAAGTCGCGCACGTCGACGCCGTCGATCAGCACCGCGCCCTCGTCGACGTCGTACAGCCGCGCGACCAGGTACCCGAGAGTCGTCTTGCCGCTGCCGGTCTCGCCGACCACGGCCACCTTCATCCCCGGATCCGCGACGAAGCTGACGTCGCTCAGCGTCCGCCCGCCGTCCGGCTCGTACGAGAATCCGACGTGGCGGAACTCGACCTCGCCACGCATCTCCCGCGGATCGAGGACGACGGGATCCTCCCGCTCCTCGATCTCGACCGGCAGGTCGAGGTACTCGAACACGCGGTCGAACAGCGCCATCGACGTCTGCACGTCCGCCTGCACGCCCAGCAGCGATCCGATCGGGAACAGCAGCCTCGTTTGCAGTGTGGTAAACGCGACCAGGGTGCCCAGGGAGACTGCCGGGCTGCCTGACGCCATCGCCCAGCCGGCGATCCCGTACATCAGCGCCGGCATCACCGCGAACGTCGTCTGCACCGTCGCCATCATCCAGCGGCCGGCCATCCGCTGCTTGAGCTCGAGGTCGGCGAGCCGCTGCGACTCGTCCGTGAACCGTGTCGTCAGCTCGTCGGACTGGCCCATCGTCTTGCCGAGCAGCACGCCTGACACGGACAGCGACTCCTCGACCAGCGTCGAGATGTCGGCCAGCGACCCCTGCTTGGTGTTCGCGATCTCGCGCCGCACACGGCCGACCCGCCGGGTCATCCACACGAACAGCGGCAACACGGCGAACGAGGCGAGCGTCAGCCGCCAGTCGAGGATCGCCATGGCGATCGTCGTCGCGATCACCGTGGTCACGTTCGAGGCGATCGACGTCGCCGTCGTCGTCACCACCGTCTGCACGCCGCCGATGTCGTTGGCGATCCGCGACTGCACCTCGCCGGTGCGCGTGCGCGTGAAGAACGCCAGCGACAGCCGCTGCAGGTGCGCGTAGACGGCCGCCCGCAGGTCGTGCATCACCTTCTGGCCGATCCGGTTGGACTGCCACGTCTGGGCGACGCCGATCGCGCCGGTGACGATGGGGATGATCACCATCCCGCTGACCAGCACCAGCAGCCGCGTCGTGTCCAGCTGGTCGCCCTTCGACAGGACGTTGTCGAGCAGGTCGCGTAGCAGGAACGCCGGGATCATCGCGAGCCCGGCGGCGACCACGATCATGCCGAGCAGCGAGCTCAGCGCCCAGTTGTACGGAGTGAAGAGCCGGACGATCCGGCGCGTGTTCGGGTCGCTCATCCGTCCATCGCCCGGCTGAGGATGTCGTGCAGCGTCCGCTGGTCGGACTCGGAGAGCCGTGCGATCGGCTCCGGGGAGCTGCCAGCCGCTCCAGCATGCGGACGCGGAGCCGGGCGCCGTCCTCAGTGACGACCAGCACGCGCATCCGCCGGTCTGCCGGCGAGGACTGCCGCTGCACGAGGCCGCGCTCCTCGAGCCGGTCAACGATGCCCGTCACATTCGACGGGTCGCAGCAGAGTTTGCCGGCCAGGGCGCGCATCGGCAACGGCTGATCGGGCTCGAGCAGCCGCAGCACGTGGGCTTGCATGGGGGAGAGCTCGAACTCGGCCGCGACGCTCGGGACGCGCCCGCGCTGGGACACGAACAGCCGCAGCAGCATGCCCCACGCCTCGCTTCCCGAAGTACTCATGCGGTCATAATAGTCCATAGCCTCGATATTTGACAACCTCAAGTATTTCTGCCACTCTTCCCGTCATGTCTACGTATCTGCTCATTCCGCTGGAAGACACAGTCGTCTTCCCAAATATGAACATCACCCTGCCGATCGATGTCGGCGACGACGAGCGCGTGCTGCTGGTGCCCACCAAGGACGGTGAGTACGCGAAGGTCGGCGTTCTGGCCGACGTCGTCGAGGTCACCCGGCTGCCCCGCGGCATCACCGCCGTCTCGCTGGTCGCCCAGGGCCGCGCCGTGCTCGGCGCCGCCCAGACCGACACCGACGGCCGCCTCCGCGTCTCCGTCGAGGAGCACGAGGAGGTCGCCCCCGCGCCGGTCAAGACGCGCGAGCTGGAGCAGGAGTACCGCGCCGTGATGGAGGAGAAGCTCGAGCTGCGCGGCGACGACGGCCGCGTCTCGGCGTTCCTTCGGTCGATCACCGACCCCGGCGCCCTGGCCGACAGCTCCGGCTATTCCCCCGACCTGTCCTTCGAGCAGAAGGTGCAGCTGCTGGAGGAGCTGGACGTGACCGAGCGCCTGCGCCTGGCCCTGGCCGCCCAGCGCGACGCGCTGGCCGAGACCCAGATCCGCCGCCGCATCCGCGACGACGTCGAGTCCGGCGCCCAGAAGCAGCAGCGCGAGTACCTGCTGCGCAAGCAGATGGAGTCGATCCGCAAGGAGCTCGGCGACGACGACGCGTCGGTCGTCGAGGAGTACCGCGCGAAGATCGAGGAAGCCGGCATGCCCGAGACCGTCAAGGAGCAGGCCGAGCGCGAGCTCGGGCGGCTCGAGCGGCTGGGCGACGGCAACGCCGAGTCCTCCGTGATCCGCTCGTACCTGGACTGGCTGATCGCCGTGCCGTGGTCTGCGCGGAGCGAGGAGCGGCTCGACCCGGCGCACGCCCGCGAGGTGCTGGACGCCGATCACGCGGGCCTCGAGGACGTCAAGGACCGGATCACCGAGTACCTGGCCGTGCGCAAGCTGCGCAAGGACCGGGGGGTCGCCGAGGACAAGCGCTCCGGCGCGATCCTCACCCTGATCGGCCCTCCCGGCACCGGGAAGACCTCGATCGGCGAGTCGATCGCCCGCGCCACCGACCGCGAGTTCGTTCGGATGTCGCTGGGCGGCGTCCGCGATGAGGCGGAGATCCGCGGCCACCGCCGCACCTACATCGGCGCGATGCCGGGCCGCCTGGTGCGCGCACTGCGCGACGCCGGCACGATGAACCCGGTGATCATGCTGGACGAGGTCGACAAGGTCGGCGCCGACTGGCGCGGCGACCCGTCGTCGGCGCTGCTGGAGGTGCTTGACCCCGCGCAGAACCACTCGTTCCGCGATCACTACCTGGACGTCGAGCTCGACCTGTCCGAGGTGCTGTTCATCGCCACGGCCAATGTCGCCGACTCGATCCCCGGCCCGCTGCTCGACCGGATGGAGGTCATCCGCTTCGACGGCTACACGGTGGACGAGAAGGTCGCGATCGCCCGTGGCTACCTGTGGCCCCGCCAGGTCGAGCGAAACGGCCTGCTGGAGGACGAGGTGACGATCTCCGACGACGTGCTGAAGACGATCGTCAGCGAGTACACCCGCGAGGCGGGCGTGCGGCAGCTCGAGCGCGAGCTGGGCACGGCGCTGCGCAAGACGGCGACCCGGATCGCGTCCGGCACCGCCGAGGCGCCGGTCGAGGTCGACATGGAGGCGGTCCGCGACGCACTGGGCAAGCAGCGCTTCTACCAGGAGGCGGCGATCCGCACGGCGGTGCCAGGAGTGGCAACCGGCCTGGCGGTCACGGGCACCGGTGGCGACGTGTTGTTCGTCGAGGCGACGTCCGTCCCGGGCGGCAGCTCCCTCGAGCTGACCGGCCAGCTGGGCGACGTGATGAAGGAGTCCGCGAAGATCGCGCTCTCCTACGTCCAGGGCCACACGGCCGACCTGGGCATCGACCCGGCCGCGTTCGAGAACCGGGGATTCCACATCCACGTTCCCGCGGGCGCGATCCCCAAGGACGGGCCGAGCGCCGGCGTGACCATGGTCACGGCGCTGGCGTCGCTGCTCACGGGCCGTAACGTCAAGCACACCGTCGGCATGACCGGCGAGGTGACGCTGCAGGGACGGGTGCTGCCGATCGGCGGCCTCAAGCAGAAGGTGCTGGCCGCACACGCGGCGGGCCTGACGGATGTCATCATGCCCGAGCGCAACCGCGCCGACCTGGAGGACGTGCCGGAGGACGTGCGGGAGGCGATGACCTTCCACCCGGTGATGACGATCGACGAGGTGCTGGGGTTCGCCCTCGACCCGTCGCCGACGAAGACGGAGGTATGACATGGCGGTGTCCCGCGCACGTGCGAGCTGGAGCGGTGACCTGGTCGGCGGCAGCGGGTCGGTGAGCGCCGAGAGTGGCGTCGTCGCCGACGCCAGCCTGACCTGGCACGCCCGTACCGAGCGGCCGGCCGGCTCCACCTCGCCGGAGGAGCTGCTGGCCGCGGCCCACGCCGGCTGCTACGCCATGGCGCTCTCGGGCACGCTGGCCGGGGCGGGACACCCTCCCGCCCGGCTGGAGGTAGCGGCGACCGTGCACTTCACGCCGCAGGACGGCGGCGGGTTCGCGATCGACCGCTCCGAGCTGCAGGTGGAGGGCGAGGTGCCTGGCGTCGACCAGGCGCGGTTCGAGGAGCTGGCGCTGCTGGGCGACCAGGGCTGCCCGGTGTCGAACCTGTTCCGCGGGAACGCGGAGATCACGGTGGCGGCGACGCTCGTCTGATCCGGCAGGGGTTGTGAACCCCGCCAGGTTCCGCTACGTATTCGGTTCGTGCGCTCGCCGTCACGTCCGCTCCTGATCACGATCGTCAGTGCGCTGTGGATCCCCGCGGTGCTGCTCTTGGACGCCGGCGCCGGCATCTGGGGGCAGCGTGCGCTGGGGGTGGCGACCTGGGGACTCTTGATCGTCCTGCTGCGGGGCGAGACCCGCTCCGTGCGCGTGCAGGTGGCGGCGGTGATCGTGGCGGCCACGATGCTCGAGTACACGGCGTCGCCGCTGCTCGGGCTCTACACCTACCGCCTCGAGAACGTGCCGTCGTTCGTTCCGCCCGGCCACGGGCTGGTCTACCTGGCGGCGCTGACCATCGGCAACGCGGCCCTGGGCACGGTGTGGAACCGGCGGCTGGTGTACGCCGCGCTCGGCCTGTCCGCGGCGTGGGCGTTCTACGGGGTGCTGATCTCGTCGCGTCAGGACACCGGTGGCGCGCTGCTCTTCCTGTTCCTGGCCGGCTTCCTGCTGCGCGGCCGGCAGCCGTCGGTGTACGCGGCCGCATTCTTCGTCACGGCCTACCTGGAGCTGCTGGGCACCAGCATCGGCACCTGGGCGTGGGCCCACCACGACTTCGTCGGCGTCACCACGCTTGGCAACCCGCCCAGCGGGATCGCCGGCGGCTACGGCTGGCTGGACATGGTGGGTCTGTACGCGGCCGTCTGGTTCGGCGCCCTGGTCGGCCGCGCCGAGGCGCTGCCGGAACCGGCATCTGCATAGGATGGATGTCGACCGCTATCTCGAGCGGATCGGCTACACCGGTTCGCGCGAGCCGACGCTCGACACGCTGACCGCGGTGCACCGGGCGCACATGCTGACCGTGCCGTTCGAGAACCTGGACATCGCTCTGGGCCGGACGCTGGTGCTCGACCACCGCCAGAACTACGCCAAGATCGTCGAGCGGCGCCGCGGCGGCTGGTGCTACGAGCTGAACGGCCTGTTCGGCTGGCTGCTCGAGGAGCTGGGGTTCCGGGTGACACTGCTCGGGTCGCGGGTCACGGGGCACACGACCAGCGTCGACCTCGCCCACCTGCTGCTGCTGGTCGACCTCGACGAGCCGTACATCGCCGATGTCGGCTTTGGCGACGGCTCCTCGCTGGTGCCGATCCCGCTGGCGCAGGTCGCCGGCGGCACGATCCCCTGCGGCCACCAGAGCATCGTGTTCACGCGCACCCCGCGGTCGCTCGACGAGTTCGCCGAGATGTGCACCTACCAGCAGACGTCGCCGGAGTCCGGCTTCGTGCGGGTGCGCAAGTGCACGCTGGCGCTGCCCGACGGCCGGCTGACGCTGCGCGAACTGGTGCTCAGCGAGGAGCACGGCGAGCGCCGCACAGAGCGCGAGCTGGCGGGTGAGGACGAGTGGCGGGCCGTGCTCGCCGAGCGCTTCGGCGTCGTCCTCTAGAGCAGCCGCTCGCCGAGCACGTCGAACGCGGCCAGGTCGAGCTCCGCCGCGGGCGAGCCCGCGTAGCCGGCGACGTCCAGCGCCCAGATCATCGAGGGGTCGCCGTCGCTGTCGTCCACGGTGTCAACGAGCCGGAAGGCGAGCCGCCTGGGCACGGCGGCGCTGCGGTGGTTGTCGGGATGGCAGCGGATCTCGATCCGGCTCAACCCGCCCAGCTCGAACCCGACCCGGCTGAGCGCCGAGACCGTCTCCGTGATGTAGCCGTGGCCCTCGGCGTCCTGGCGGATCCAGTAGCCGATCTCACGGGCGTCGTCGGTCAGCCGCGTGTGCAGGCCGGTGCCGCCCAGCACGCGGGACTCGTCGCGCTCGAAGATGCCGAAGATGTAGTCCTGGTCGAGGTCGAACAGCCCGCGGAAGCTGCGCAGCAGCTCCGCCTTCTCGGCCAGCGGCTTCGGCTCCTCGTACGCCCAGGGCAGCCACGGGCGCAGGTGCTCGACGCTGGGGTCGAGCGCCTCCTTGAGCGCCGCGGCGTCGGTCGGCTGCCAGCAGCGCACGACCAGCCTCGCCGTCTCGATCCGGTAGGGCGGGGTCAATCCGCCCAGACGTGCGAGAAGTAGAACTGCCGCCAGGCCGTCCACCAGTCGTCCGCACGGGAGACGATGGTGCGCCCCTCGACGATCTCCACCTCGGGCCGGTGGCGGTACTGCTCGGCGTGGTCGGAGGTCGCGAGCTCGACCCGGATCTCGCACGGGTGGCCGGGGTCGTACGGCTTGACGGCGCCGGGGTTGGCGACGGCGCGTCGGGCGCCCGCCTCGATCAGCTCGCGCGCGACGGCGGGCGTCTTGTGCCGGGCGCTGAAGCGGCCGAGCGCCGTCTTCACCTGCACCGTCTCGAGCCCGTCGCCGAGCAGGGCTGTGCCCTCACGGCAGGCGGCCTGGTCGCCGGTGACGAGCACCACCGGGCAGCCCCAGGTGCCGCACAGCGCGGCGTTGATGCCGGTCTCGCCGACCTCGACGCCGTTGAACGTGACGCTGCGCCAGTCGGTGCCGGAGACGGTGTGGTTCATCAGCCCGTCCGGGCGTGCCGGCCATCGCGTGCATGCCGACGAACAGCGCGGCGTCGCAGCCGTCCTCGAGCGCGCCGGTGTACTCCGTCCATTCGTGCTGGACGACGAACTCGACGCGCCGGTCGAGCTGCTCGGCGATCAGCGAGTTGAACGACCAGCCGCCGCCGGCGCCGTGGCAGTCCATGACCACGACCTCGGTGGCGCCGGCGTCGAACGCGCCCCGCGCGGCGGCGTTGATCTCCTCGGTGTAGAGCTTGCGGCCCTCGTCGTACAGCGGGTCGCCGCCGGTCACGCCGGGCCAGTTGGTGATGCCGGCGACGCCCTCCATGTCGCTCACGATGAACACGCGCACGGCCGATACCCTAACCCCATGCGGGTCGAGGAGCTACGCGAGACGCTGCTGCGGCTGGCGGCCGAGGACGGCGAGGTGCGCGAGCGGCTGGCCGCGGACGGTAGCCTGTTCGACGGCTACAACAGCCTGATGGCGATCGTCCACCGCCGCAACGGCGATCACCTGGCCGACATCGTCGACGCGTTCGGCTGGCCCGGGTTCGACCTCGTCGGCGAGGACGGCGCCGACGCGGCGTGGCTGATCTGCAAGCACGCGATCGCCCAGCCGGAGCTGCAGCGGCGGATGCTGCCGCTGGTCGAGGCCGCCGTGGCAGCAGGGCGACGCGCCGCCCTGGCATGCCGCCACGCTCGAGGACGGCATCCGCTTCTACGAGGGCCGCCCGCAGGTGTACGGCACGATGTGGGACTGGGACGCCGAGGGCCGCCTGCGGCCCTGGACGATCCAGGATCCCGATGGTGTCGACGAGCGCCGTGCCGCCGTCGGCCTGCCGCCGCTGGAGGCGCAGGCCCGCGAGGTGTCGGCCGCGGACGAGTTCCCGCCCGCCGACCCGGAGGCCCGCCTGCGCGAGGCCGCCGACTGGGCCCGCTCGGTCGGCTGGCGCGTGTAACAACGGGGTCAGACCCCTTTGTTACATCAGCCGATGAACGAGGCGTCATGCGCGCGCCGGTTGGCGCGGTCGAGCTCCGGCGCCGTGGCCGCGCCGCACGAGAGCAGCAGCTCGAACTCGTCCTTGAGCCGCGTGCGCATCATCTCCGGCCCGTCCGTCGCCACCGTCCACGGCACGCCGGCGCCGGAGAGGCGGCGGATGGTCCGCGCCAGCGCCGCCTGGTCGGGCAACGCTCTGGTCAGCAGGTTGGACGTCGGGCAGAGCTCGAGCACGACGCCGCGCGACGCAATCTCCGTCATCAGCCCGGCGTCCCGGGTCGCCAGGATGCCGTGGCCGATCCGCTCCGGGCGCAGGCTCTCCAGCACCTCCCACATCTCCTCGACGGCGACGTCGCCGCCCTCCTCGCCGCAGTGGATCGTCACGCCCAGGCCCGCCTGCCGCGCGCGCTCGACCAGCGGCGCCAGCGCCGAGTAGTCGTACCGGGCGCCGTCCGGCCGCGGGCCGGCGATGTCGACACCGACAACGCCGCGGTTCGAGAAGACGATCGCCTTGTCGATGACGATCGCGTTCTGCTCAAGCGTGAACGTGCGATCCATCATCACGATCAGCCCGGCCCGCACCTGCGGATACTCGAGCGCCGCCCGGTCGAGGCCGCGCGCGGCGGCCAGCAGGATGTGGTCGAGGTCGCGCTCGCCGCCGCGGTTGCGCTTCATCGGGTTGAAACGGATCTCCAGCGTCGTGATGTTCTGCTTGCGGTACGCCCCCGAGATCGCGGCGTGCACCGACCGCTCGACGGCGATCGGCGACGACTGGATTAGCTCCGTCCAGTGGTAGATCGCGTCCAGCGCATCGAGGTCGGGCACGCCGCGCGGGTCGGACACTGTGACCAGCTCGTCGAACTCCCAGTAGTCCTTGACAGGCAACGCGATCCCCTGCTCGTGCGCCAGCGTCCACATCATCGCCGAGTCGACCGCGCCGCCCAGGTGCGTGTGCAGCTCGGCGATGCCGTCGCGTGCGATCGCCTCGATGTTCCTCCGCTCGGGCGTGCCCATGCGCCCGATGCTACTGGCTGGCCGCCGCCACCTCGCCGCCTCGACTCGTCCTCGAGGAGGCTCTCGTCCAGGAAGAACTCCTCGGCGACCACCTTCAGCGATGCGGTCACGGGTAAGGCCAGCAGCGCTCCGATCACCTCGAGCAGCGTGGATCCGATCAGCACCGCCACGATGATCACGAACGGCGACAGCGAGATCGTCTTCTTCTGCACCAGCGGCTGGATGATGTTGTTCTCGATCTGCTGATAGACGATGACCACGAGCAGCATGGCGACCGCTGTCTCCGTGCTCACCGTCAGCGACACCAGCACCACGACGGCGCCGGCGATGGTCGCGCCGATCATCGGGATCAGGTCGAGCACTGCGACCAGCACCGCCAGCCCCGCGGCGAAGGGCACGCCGGCGATCTTCATCGCGACGAACTGCACCGTGCCGGCGATCAGGGCGATGGCGAGCGCCCCCGCCACGTAGCTGGCCACCAGGCGGCTCGACTCGGACGCACCGCAGCCTTCTGCAGCCGGGCTACTGCCGCGTCGTTGCCCTCCATCGACAGGAAGAGGTCATGAACAGGATCGTCACCCCGGTGAATACGGCACCGAAGATGCTGCCGGCCAGCCCGAATACCGAGCCGTGATCCCCGGCAGGTTCTGGGCGAGCCACTCCGCTGCTGAGTGCAGCGAGCCGGTGAAGTCGCCGTCGTTGTTCACCTGCTTGACGACGTCCTGGTTCTTGAGCTCTTGCGAGAGCGTCGGCAGCGCATCGGCCAGGTCGCGCAGCTGGCTGTAGAACGGCGCCACGATGATCAGCACGGCGCCGACCGCCGCCGCCAGCACCAGGAACATCGCGAGCAGCACCCCGAAGCTCCGACGCAGACGCAGCCGGCGCTCCATGAACCGCACCAGCGGCTCCAGCACGATCGCGAAGAAGACGGCGATGAAGACGTCGAACAGCGCCGACCGGATCGTGACGAGCACGTAGCACCCGAGCACGAACAGCCCGATCACCGCCAGCATCCGGAACAGCTCCCGGTTGCTGGGCAGCCGCACCCGCTGCTCGGCGTCGCCGTTCACTGGGCGACCACCCTACCGGCCGGGTCGGTCAGTCCAGGTACGTGACGACGTCGGCGACCGGCGCCCGCTCCGGCGGCAGCCATTCGCGGTCGCTCCACCCCAGGTGCAGCAGGCCGATCGCCCGCTCGTCGTCGCCCAGTCCGAGCGCGGCCCGCCCCTGCGGGCTGCGCAGCACGCCCGGCGTCCGCCAGTAGGAGGCGATGCCCCGCGCATGGGCGGCCAGCAGGACGATGTAGGCCGCGCACGCAACGGCGCACAGATCCTCCTCGTTCTGCTGGTCGTCGTCGGCAATCACCTGGCTGACGCAGACCAGCGTCGGTGCCCGGTCGAGCTTGGCGGCGCCCTCGCCCGCGGCGTCCTTCAGGCGCCCCAGCGACGCGGGGCCGAGCACCCGGAACCGCCACGGATCGGTCAGATGGTGGTTCGGCGCCCAGCGCGCCAGCTCGAACAGCTCGTCGAGCGTCTCGGCCGGAACCGGGCGGCGGTCGTAGACCTTGTTGGTGCGCCGGGTGTGGATGGCGTCGTCGATGTTCATCGCGGGTATGCTCGCCGATCATGAAGATCCGCGCAGCCGTACTCGAGCAGTTCGGCAGCCCGCTGAGCGTCCAGGAGATCGACCTCGCCGAGCCCAGCGCCGGCGAGGCCCTGGTCCGTCTGGTCGCCTGCGGTGTCTGCCATACCGACCTCTACACCGCCTCCGGCGCCGACCCGTCGGGCTATGCCCCGACCGTGCTCGGACACGAGGGCGCGGGCGTGGTGGAGAAGGTCGGCGAGGGCGTCACGTCGCTGGCGCCCGGTGACCACGTCGTCACCCTCTTCTCGCCGCAGTGCGGCGAGTGCATCCACTGTCAGAGCCCGCGCACGAACCTGTGCCTGGCCATCCGCGACATGCAGAACAAGGGCTACCTGCCCGACGGCACCACCCGCCTCTCCCGCGACGGCGAGCCGATCCGCCACTTCATGGGGACGAGCACCTTCGCGGAGTACACGGTGATGCCGGAGATCGCGCTGGCCAAGGTCAACCCCGAGGCCCGGCTGGAGGGCGCGGCGCTATTCGCCTGTGGCCTCTCGACCGGCCTCGGCGCGGCGCTCAACACCGCCAAGGTCGAGCCCGGCTCGACCTGCGTCGTGTTCGGCGCCGGGATGGTCGGCCTGGGCGCCGTCGCCGGTTGCCGCCTGGCCGGCGCCGAGCGGATCATCTGCGTCGACCTGTCCGAGGAGCGGCTCGCGCTGGCCCGCGGGCAGGGCGCCACCGACACGATGGTCGGCGACGAGGACACCGTGCAGCGGATCCTCGACGAGACCGGCGGCTTCGGGGCGGACTACACGTTCGAGGCGACCGGCAACGTCAAGGTGATGCGCCAGGCGGTGGAGTCCGCCCGCATGGGCTGGGGCCTGGCCACGGTGGCCGGCGTCGCCGGCAAGGGCGAGACGCTCGACGTCGTCCCCCGGTTCCTGATCACCGGCCGCCGGGTGGCGGGATCGTCGTTCGGCGGCGTCAAGGGCCGCGACGGCGTCCCGGCGTTCGTCGAGCGATGGCTGGCCGGCGACATCGACGTCGACCCGTTCATCTCCCATCGCATCACGCTCGACGACGTCAACCACGGGTTCGAGCTGATGGAGGCCCAGGACGGGATCCGGAGCGTGATCGCGTTTTGATCGTCGAGCGCACCGAGAATCCCGACTGGCTGTCGAACGCGTACCTGGTCGCCGAGGGGCCGGGCGGCAGCGGGGTGCTGATCGACGGCAACGGTGTGTCAGGCCCGCTGCTCGACCGTGTTGCCGAAGATGACATCGCGATCACCCACATGCTGGTCACGCATGGCCACGGCGACCATGTGGTCGACGTCGAGGCGATGGCGAGCCGCTACGGCGTGCCGGTGCTCCGCTGGCCCGAGCTGACCGACGGCCAGGTGGTGACGTCCGGCGGTCTCGAGATCACGGCGATGCACACGCCGGGCCACTGCACCGATCACGTCGCCTTCCTGGTCAACGGCACCGACTGCTTCACCGCCGACGTGCTGTTCAAGGGCACGGTCGGTGGCACGGCGGGCGGCGGGCCGACCGGCTACGCGGACATCAAGACGTCGATCATGGACAAGCTGATGTCGCTCGATCCGGCGACCGTCGTCCATCCTGGGCATACGCTGCCCACGACGATCGGCGAGGAGTGGGAGTCGAACCCGTTCATCCGCGTCTGGCGCGGCCTCGACCCGGAGGGCGACGAACAGTGCATGGTGCGCGGCGAGCCGGCGACGCTGGTGCTGTGGGCGCCCGACTACGACGGCACCAACAAGGCCTGGGTGCGTTATCCGGACGGGCGCGACGCGATCGTCGGCGGGTCCCAGGTGACCCGATGAGCTGGAAGACGGCGCGGCTGGACGACATCGGGACGGCGCAGACCACGGAGTTCTGGCAGGAGTGGGCGCGCGAGCCGGACTTCGGTGGCGGCTGGCACAGCATCGGCGACAAGCTCGGCATCCGCGGGTTCGGCGTCAACGCGAGCACGGCCGACGAGGGCCGCGAGCTGATCGTGCCCCACGACGAGGTCGACTACGGCGCTCAGGAGGAGCTGTACATCGTCCTCGACGGCCGCGCCCGGTTCCTGTGTGACGGCAGCGAGGTCGAGCTGGGCGAGCGGGAGATCCTGCTCTGCGGCCCCGAGGTCAAACGCGAGGCGGTCGCGCTGGTCACGCCGACGACCGTGCTCTGCATCGGCGGCACGCCGGACAGGCCGTACCAGCCGGACGCATAGCCGCTCGGGTCAGCTGCGCCGGAAGCGCGACTTCCAGCTGCCGGGGTCGCCCTCGGGCGGCTCCTCGTCCGAGGCCCGCGCGGCCTGCCGCAGCGATCCCAGGTCGAGCGTCGTCGCCGGCCGGGCCGGCTCCGACCTGCCGCCGGAGAGAATCCGGTCGATCCGCGCCGCACTCTCGGCGTCCAGGTCGAGGAAGCGGCAGCCCACGATCATCTGGCCGGGCGCCTGCGCCGGCCGCAGCGAGGCGACGCGCACCTCGCCGTTGATCTCGTCGGCGAAGAAGCGGCCGTGGAACATCAGACGGTCGTGGATCCGCAGCACCCGCCGGGTGGCGAATGCGACGCCGCTCTTGGACAGATCCTCGAGCGAGCCCTCGACGCGGTCGCCGTCGACGACGTCCCGGCAGCTGACTGCGACCAGCCAGGCCACGCCGCCGATCGGCACGCGCTGGTCGGCGCGGCGCGAGGCGTCGACGTCCACCTGGAGCACGCGCAGGGCGATCAGGGCCAGGTCGGGCGAGTGGTACGTCGCGTTGTCGATCACCATCGACAGCTCCCACGGCGTCCCGTCCTCGTCGATCACGCGGCCCGTCACCTGCATGCCGCTGGCGACGCTGAGGCGCGGGGCGGTGGCATCGGCCCGGCGGCCGTCCACCGAGTCGGCGCGGACGCGGACGTACGCGCCGGAGGAGATCTCGAGCTCCGCCTCGCCGGGGGCGAGCAGAAGCGCCAGGGCGTCCTCGGGGGACAGGGGGGTCATGCCCGCAATATCGGCGGGGAGGCAGGGATCCTTTACCTCGGCGGTGAACGTGCCGATCAGATGACCATGCGACGACTCACCGCGGCCGCCATGGCCCTCAGCCTGCTCGTCCCTGCCGCCTGCGGCGGGGGCTCCTCCGGCGGCTCGTCCGCCGGCGCCACGTCCGGCGCGCTCCTCGCCGAGGATGGAGCTGATCAGCTCGGCGACGAAGACCCGCGACGCAGGGTCGGCGCGGTTCGCCATGCGGATGTCCGTCTCCGCGAACTCGGTCAAGGTGATGACGATGACCGGCACGGGCGTGACCGGATTCCAGCCACCGAAGGCGCAGATCGCGATCCGCTTCTCAGGCGACCAGGCGCTCGGCGCCGTGAACGGCATGACCATGACCGAGCGCGTCGTCGACGGCGCGGTCTACATCCAGTCGCCGCTGTTCGCCGGCCTGACCGGCTCGGGCAAGCAATGGGTGAAGGTCGACCTCGGCGACCTCGGCGCCGGCGGCCCCACGGATCTCGGCACCGGCCAGAGCGATCCGACCAAGATGCTCGACTACCTGCGCGGCTTGAGCGCGGGCGTCACCCGGGTTGGATCCGACGACGTGCGCGGCGTCCAGGCGACGCACTACCACGCCGAGACGAGCATGGCGAAGGTGCTGGCCAGCCTGCCCGCGTCGCAGCGGCGAGGCTTCGAGGCGATCGTCAAGAACTTCGGCTCCTCGTCGATCCCGGTCGACATCTGGGTCGACGGCGACGGCCGCATCGTGCGCATGGTGACGGCGACGAGCCTCGACGTGAACGGCCAGTCGGTGCAGTCCCACGTGCAGGTCGACTACTTCGACTTTGGCGTGCCGGTCGACGTGACGGCGCCGCCGGCCGGCCAGGTCGCCGATCTCGGCGGGCTCGGCAACACGCTCGGCGCCAGCTAGTTCGCGAGCTCAACGGGGCGATGGCGCCGGCCGGACCCGCTGCTACGGTGCCGCCGATGGCGACCGCGGACCCGGACGACGCCTCGATCCTGTCCGCGGTGGCGGCGGAGCGCGACGCCATCGTCGAGCTGCTGGCCGACCTGGTCGAGGCGCCAACGCTGCTGGGCGACGAGGAGCTGGGGCAGGTGGTGATGGAGCGCGGGCTGCGCGAGGCCGGGCTCGAGCCGGAGGACGTGCCGATGGACGCCGAGGCGCTGCGCGCCCACCCGGCGTGCGCGCCGTTCTCGTGGGACGTGGCCGGCAAGCGCAACGTGGTGGCGCGCTGGGGCGGCGGCGACGGGCGCTCGCTGCTCCTGAACGGCCACATCGACGTCGTCAGCCCGGAGCCGGTGCGCTTCTGGCGCACGTCGCCGTTCCGGGCGACCGTCGAGGACGACTGGATGTACGGGCGCGGCGCCGGCGACATGAAGGCCGGGCTGGCGGCCATGGTCGGGGCCGTGCGTGGCCTCCGCTGGCTGGGGCTGGCACCGGCCGGGCAGGTGACGCTGCAGTCGGTGGTCGAGGAGGAGTGCGGCGGCAACGGCGCGCTGGCCTGCCTGCTCGCCGGCCATACGGCCGAAGCCGCCGTGGTGGTCGAGCCGTTCGGCGCCGCGATCACCACCTCCCAGGTGGGCGTGGTGTGGTTCGATGTCCGGGTGGCGGGCGTGCCGGCGCACGCCGCGGATGCGGCGGCGGGCAACAACGCGATCGAGGCGATGGTGCCGGTGATCCGCGCCCTGCGGGCGCTCGAGGCCGAGCTGAACGAGGTGCGTCCGCCGCCCTACGACGCCTATCCGCACCCGATCAACCTGAACGTCGGCGTGATCCACGGGGGCGACTGGCCGTCCACGGTCGCCGGCGAGTGCCGCGCCCGGTTCCGGCTCGCGCTCTACCCCGGCGAGTCCGTGGAGGGGCTGCGCGAGCGGATCGAGTCCGTGGTCGCCTCCGCCGCGGACACCGACGCCTACCTGGCGGAGCATCCGCCGGAGGTCACCTACGACGGCTTCGCCTGCGAGGGCTACGCAATCGCCGCGGACGAGCCGCTGGTGACGGCGTTGTCGGCGACGTACGCCCGGCAGGCGGAGGCCGCGCCGGCCCTGATCGCGACCACGGGCACGACCGACGCGCGGACGTTCGGGCTGCACGGCGGCATCCCCAGCGTCTGCTTCGGGCCGTACGCCGAGGCCGCCCACGGCGTCGACGAGCGGGTGTACGTGCCGTCCGTGGTGCAGACGGCGCAGGTGCTCGCGCTCTTCATCCGCGACTGGTGCGGGGTAACCGGTTGACTGGACAAGCGGCCAGCGCTGGTGGAGGATCGGCTGACAACGGCAAGCAGGAGGACGGCGTGTCGCATACCAGCACCCCGCTCCGGGGCATCTCGGACATCCGCAGGTTCTTTCGCACGAACCCGACGCCCGTCTACTTCGTCTCGGCCACCGCGTTCAACCTGCTCGGCATGGACCGCTGGGTGCGGAACCTCCGGTACCTCAACTACTACGACTCGTTCGACGGCCACCACCCGAACGTGGTGGTCCCCGGCGAGCGCTCGCCGCGCGCGTTCGAGTCGATCGAGGAGATCTGCAACTACCTGCTCGGCCACAAGGAGATCGTCGACTACGTGTCCGCCCGCGGGCCGGGCAAGGCGGTGTTCCTGATGTTCGACGAGGAGACCGAGGCGCTGGCCCACGAGGTCGGGCTCGAGGTCGCGTTCCCCAGCGCCGCGCTCCGCACCCGGCTCGACTCGAAGATCGAGACGACGCGGATCGCCGACGAGGCGGGCGTGCCGAGCGTGCCCAACGTCCTCGGCCGGGCGGCCAGCTTCGAGGAGCTGACGGCGCTGGCCGAGTCGGCAGGCATCGGCGACGACCTGGTCGTGCAGACCCCGTACGGCGACTCCGGGCAGACCACGTTCTTCATCGCCTCTCGGGCCGACTGGGACGAGTCCGCGTCGAAGCTGGTCGACGAGGAGCTCAAGGTGATGCGCCGGATCACCTGCCGGGAGGCGGCGATCGAGGGCGTGATCACCCGCCACGGGACGCTGGTCGGCCCGCTGATGACCGAGCTGGCGGGCTTCCCCGAGCTGACGCCCTACGGCGGCGGCTGGTGCGGCAACGACGTGCACGGCTCGCTGTTCTCGGACGACGTGCGCGAGGTGGCGCGCGCCCGCACCATGCAGATGGGCGAGCGGCTGCGCAAGGAGGGCTATCGCGGGTACTTCGAACTCGACTTCCTGGCCGACATCGAGACCGGCGAGATGTACCTGGGCGAGATGAACCCGCGGGTCACCGGCGCCAGCTCGATGACCAACGTCACCGCCGTTGCCTACGGAGACATGCCGCTGTTCCTGTTCCACCTGCTGGAGTTCATGGACGTCGACTACGAGATCGACGTCGACGAGCTGAACGAGCGGTGGGCGCATCCGCAGAACATCGACGCCTGGTCGCAGTTCATCCTCAAGGAGACCGACGAGCAGGTGGAGATGCTGACCGGCGCGC
Organism: uncultured Actinomycetes bacterium; assembly: GCA_963809205.1. Lineage (GTDB taxonomy): Bacteria > Actinomycetota > Thermoleophilia > Gaiellales > JAICJC01 > DATLLN01. The sequence goes on from CAWEIS010000004.1 coordinate 570,942, forward strand.
CCCAGTCGGGGATCTGGCGGATGCAGACCAACGGGACGATCCGCTTCGCGCGCAAGGACACCGACTGGCACACTATCGCCGATGAGGATCACGCGTTCTATCTGCGCATTGCCGACGCGGGCAACTACCGCTACCCCGGGGCCGACCTCGGCATCCTCGTCACCCGCGGCAACCTGATGGACGACGACGGCGAGCTGACCGACCGGGCGCACCGCTGGATCACCGCCATCAAGGGCGAGTTCCACGGCGAGCCGGCCACGACCCGCGAGATGCTGCCCGAGCCGGAGCCCTTCTCGTTCAAGATGCTGTGACGGCGATCGCGATCCAGTTCGAGGCCGTGCAGGAGCGGGAGCCGGACGCCCGCTGGCAGGCGCTGTTCGACAGCATGTGGCCCGCCTACCGGCGGTGGTTCCTGCACGAGGGCGAGGCCGCCCGGGCCGGCTACGCGGAGTCGCGGCGGATGCTGCGCGAGCACATGCCGGAGCTGGTGCCGACCTGGGAGCGCCTGGTCGAGCTGGCCGGCGGCGGCGACGTGGCGGCGCGCATGCTCTCGATGTGGCGGCCGCCGTCGTACCTGTCCGGCTGCTCGCAGGGCGTGCTGGTGGCGGGCGATCCGATCCTCGCGCGCAACTACGACTACGCGCCGACCCGGCTGGAGGGCGTGATCTGGTCGACCGGCTGGGCCGACCGCCGGGTGATCGGCATGAGCGACTGCCTGTGGGGGCTGCTGGACGGCGTCAACGAGGACGGGCTGGCGATCTCGCTGGCGTTCGGCGGCCGGCCGGTGGTCGGCGACGGCTTCGGCGTCCCGCTGGTCATGCGCTACGTGCTGCAGACGTGCTCGACGGTCGACGAGGCGCAGCGCGTGCTCGCCCGGCTGCCGCATCAGCTCGCCCACACGCTGACGCTGGTCGACGCGTCCGGCGCGATCCTGACGGCCTACCTGGCGCCCGACCGCGAGGTGCAGTTCCACCGCCAGGCGGCGGCGACCAATCACCAGGGCACGGTCGAGTGGACCGAGCACGCGGCGGCGACGCGGTCGATCGAGCGCGAGCGCCGGCTGCAGACGCTGCTCGACGACCCCGGCCAGGACGGCGAGTCCTTCGCCCGCGCGTTCCTCGAGCCGCCGCTCTACTCCACGGACTACTCCAAGGGATTCGGCACGCTCTACACGGCGGTCTACCGGCCGCGCGCGGGGGAGGCCGAGTACCGCTGGCCCGGCACGTCGTGGCTGCACTCGTTCGACCGGTTCGACGAGGGCGTCTGCGCGGTCACGCTGGCCGAGAGCACCGCTGCCTAGTGCCCGGGTGCGGTCCTCGTGAAGATGCTGTTAAGCGGTTTGCGGGCGAAGTGAAGATTCACTAACTTCCGGCCCATGGTGCTCGACCAGACCGCCGAGCCGCGCCGCCGTCTGTCCGCGGAAGACCGGCGCACTGCCATCCTCGAGGCCGCCCGCGAGGTCTTCGCGCGTCGCGGCTTCCATGGCGGGCTGACCTCGGAGATCGCCTCCGTCGCCGGCTGCTCGGAGCCGATGCTGTACAAGCACTTCCCCTCCAAGCAGGCGCTGTTCGCCGCGGTGCTGGAGGCCGCGGGCGAGGAGATGTGCCTCCGCGTCGAGGCGCTGACGGCGCAGTCCGACGACCCGCTGCGGTCGCTCGCCGACGTCTTCCACTCGCTGCGCAAGGAGCCGCGGGTGCTCGAGATCATGCGCCTGCGGATGCTCGCCGTCACCCTGGTCGACGACAACCCGGACATCCGGGCGGCGCTGGAGACGACGGCCAACCGGATGCGCAAACGCGTGGCGAAGGCGGTTGCCGACCAGCAGGCGGCCGGGGCGCGTGCGCCCCGACGTCGATCCCGAACAGATTGCGTGGCTGTACTTCGGGATCGTCATCTCGGCCGGGTTCCGCTACGCGGTCTACGGCGACCGCGCGCACAGGTCGTTCTCGCAGCTCCCCGAGACGCTGCTGACACTGCTCAAGACACCAGCTTCAAAGGAGGTGTCCTCGTGACGGAGGAACACCCGAACCACAAGTGGTGGACGCTGTTCGCCATGTGCTTCGCCCTGTTCATGATCATGCTGGACAACACCGTCGTGAACGTGGCGCTGCCCAGCATCCAGAGCCATCTGCACACGACGCCCGCGAACCTCGAGTGGACGGTCAACGCCTACGTCCTGTCGTTCGCGTCGCTGATCCTGCTGGGCGGCAAGCTCGGCGACCGGTTCGGCCGGAAGCGGATCTTCCTGCTCGGTCTGGCGATCTTCACCCTGTCGTCCGCGGCGTGCGCGCTGTCCACGTCCGACACCCAGCTGATCACCTCGCGCGCCGTCCAGGGCGTCGGCGCCGCGATGCTGAACCCGCTGTCGCTGTCGATCATCGTCGCCGCGTTCCCGCGCAAGCAGCTGCCGCAGGCGATCGGCATCTGGGCCGGCATCTCCGGCCTCGGCCTGGCCATCGGCCCGCTGCTCGGCGGCTTCCTGACGGAGCACGTCGACTGGTCGGCCGTGTTCTGGATCAACGTGCCGATCGGCGTGGTCGCCGCGGCCGTCTGCCTGTGGGCAGTCGCCGAGTCCCGCGATCCGTCGGCCAAGACGCTCGACATCGTCGGCACCGTGCTGATCACCGGCGGCCTGTTCTCGCTGACCTGGGCGCTGATCAAGACCTCGTCCCACTCGTGGACGTCGGCCTACACGCTGGGCTTCCTGGCGGCTGCGGCTGCGCTGCTCGCCGGGTTCATCGCGTGGGAGCTGCGGCAGCGCGATCCGATGGTGCCGCTCGACTTCTTCAAGAACCGCGTGTTCAGCATCTCGAACATCGTCGTGCTGATGGTCGGCTTCGCGATGTTCGGCGTCATCTACTTCATCACCCTGTACTTCCAGAACGTGCAGGGCTACTCGCCGATGGAGGCGGGCGTCCGCTCGCTGCCGCTGACGATGATGGTGATCATCGTGGCGCCGATCGCGGGCCGGCTGAACACCAAGGTCGGGCCGCGGCCGCTGATGTCGGCCGGCATGCTGATGATGACGATCGGCCTGCTGGGCCTGTCGCGGCTGCAGGTGGACACGTCGTACAACGCGATCTGGCCGTTCTACGTGCTGATGGGCGCCGGCATCTCGATGACCATGCCGTCGGTCTCGTCGGCGGCGATGGGTGCGGTCGACCACACCAAGTCCGGCATCGCGTCCGGCGTGGTCAACAGCTCGCGCCAGATCGGCGGCGCGCTGGGCATCGCCATCCTCGGCTCGATCGGCGCAGCCCTGACCGTCAGCCAGTGGGAGGACAAGCTGAACGGGCTGAACGCCCCGGCCGCGGCGCACAGCGACAAGATCGAGCAGCTGGTGATCGGCGGCCAGGGCGACCTGATCGGCAAGTTCGGCGGCCAGGCGGCGCAGACCGCGGCGCTGGAGTCGTTCGTGCACGGCGTGCAGGGCGCGATGCTGGCGGGTGCGGTGCTCGCGTTCGCGGCATGCCTGACGTCCTTCTTCGGCCTGCGCGGCACCCGCGCGGCCGAGGCGCCGCCGGAGCCGCAGGGCGAGCGGGCTCACACGGCCGCGGTCGAGATGTAGCCCGAGATCTACGCTCCGGGGCGTGACGCGGCGCGCGAATCTGACGCTGCTGCTCGCCCTGGGGCTCGCCTTCGCGAGCGGTGTGCTGGTGCTCCTGGTCTCGATCGGGAGCGCCGGCCCCGTCGTGTTCCTGCACGGTGCGGCCGGCATCGCGGTGATCGCGCTCGTCCGCTGGAAGGTGCCGATCGCCCGCCGCGGCATCCGCCGGGCGCGACCCGACCGGCTGCTGGCGCTGATGCTGGCGGCTCTGGCGGTCGCCACGCTCGCCACCGGCATCGCGCACGCGTTCGGTGCCGCCGACCTCGGGCCGCTGACCACGCTGGGCTGGCACATCGGCCTGGCGCTCGGGCTCGTGCCGCTGATCGCCGTCCACCTGGCCAATCGCCCCCAGCGGCCCCGGCGGGGCGATCTGACCAGGCGCACGTTCCTGCGCCTGGCAGGCCTGACCGCACTGGCCGCGGCGGGCGAGCTCGCGCTGGGCGCCGTGGGAGCGCCGCGGGCGGCGACCGGATCGCTCCGCCGCGACGCCCCGGTGCCCACCTCGTGGCTGAACGACTCGGCGCCCGGCGATCCGACATCGTGGGACGGCCGGCTGGCGGGGCTGCCGGTGCGCGAGGTCACATGCTCGCTCGACTGCACCAGCGGCTGGTACGCCGTGAACCGCTGGAGCGGTGTCCCGCTGTCCGACGTCCTGGGACCGCTGCCCGCAGGCACGAGCAGCGTGGTCGTGCGGTCGGACACGGGTTACAGCCGGCGGTTCGGCCCGGGCGACCTGGACGGCCTGCTGCTGGCGACGCACCTGGACGGCGCCCCGCTGCCGCGGGACAACGGCGGCCCCGTGCGGCTGGTCGCGCCGGGCAGGCGCGGCTTCTGGTGGGTGAAGTGGGTGCGGTCGGTCGAGCCCAGTGAGCTGCCGTCGTGGTGGCAGTCGCCGTTCCCGCTTCAGTAGGATCGCGGCCGTGTTCACGGCGTCCCCCTCCCGTCCCGACGCGATCGGCCGCCGCGGGATGGTCGCCACCAGCCAGCCGCTCGCGGCGATCGCGGGGATCCGCGCGCTGGAGGGCGGCGGCAACGCGGTCGACGCCGCCTTGGCGGCGGCCGGCGTGCTTGCGGTCACCGAGCCCAACCAGTGTGGCCCCGGGGGCGATCTGTTCGCGATCGTCGTCCGCGACGGCGACGAGCCGGCGGCGCTGAACGCCAGCGGCCGTGCGCCGGCGGACCCAGGGGGTGCGCTGCCCGAGCTGTTCGGGCCGCGCAGCGTGACCGTGCCCGGCTGCGTGGACGGATGGCGCGCGCTGGCAGAGCGCTTCTCGCGGCACGGGATCGAGCGTGCGCTCGAGCCGGCCGTCGCGCTGGCCCGCGACGGCTTCGTCCTGCCGCCCAAGGCGCGCAACTGCTGGATGGCCGACTGGCCCGATCTGTCCGGCGACGCCGCCCAGCAGTTCCGCCTGACGGTGCCGTTTGCGAATCCCCAGATCGCCCTCGCGCTCGAGCACGCGGCTGCCGGGATCTTCTACTCCGGGCCGGTCGGCCGGGCGATCGCGTCAGTCTGCTGGCTGGAGGAAGCCGACCTGGCGGCGCACTCGCACGACTGGGTGGATCCGCTGCGCTTCGCCTACCGCGGCTCCACATTGCTCGAGCTGCCGCCCAACGGCCAGGGCGCGATCGCCGGCTGGGCGCTGGAATCGCTGGCGTCGCCGGAGCCGGCCCACCAGGTGCGGGCGCTTGCGGCGGCCTACGAGCGGGGCTACGCCAGCATCGGCGGCGACACCGCCTACGTCTGTGCGGCGGACGGCGACGGCATGGGCGTTTCGCTGATCCAGAGCATCTTCTACGGCTTCGGCTCGCAGGTGCTGGTGCCCGGCTTCGGGTTCATGCTGCAGAACCGCGGCGCCGGCTTCGTGCTCGAGGACGGCCATCCCAACCGCTTCGCGCCGGGCAAGCGGCCGTTCCACACGATCATCCCTGCCGCCCTGCTGGACGGCGACGGCCGCTGGTCGAGCGTATTCGGCGTGACCGGCGGCCAGTACCAGCCGCAGGGCCACGTGCAGGTCGTCGTCAACCTGCTCGACCACGGGATGGGACCGCAGGCCGCGCTGGACGCGCCGCGCTACCGGCTGCACGAGGACGGTACGGTGACAGTGGAGTCGCCGCTGGCCGGGCTGGTCGACACCTTCGACCGCCCCGCCTCCGTGCTGGACGACGAGATCGGCTACGGCAACGGCCATATCCTCGTCCGCGACGACGCCGGCGTGCTGCGCGGCGGCAGCGAGCCGCGCCGCGATGGCGTCCCGCTCGGCTGCTAGGGTCGGGCCAACCTTGTCAACGTATCGGGAGGCACCATGAGCGCACTGTGGTCCATCATCGCCATCGCGGCCGTCGTGGTGTTCATCGCCGGACTCTGGATGATGTTCCAGAAGGCGGGCGAGGCCGGCTGGAAGGCGATCATCCCGATCTGGAACACCCTGATCATTCTCAAGATCGTCGGCCGGGCCTGGTGGTGGATCATCCTGCTGATCATCCCGTTCCTCGGCCTCGTGATCTGGATCATCGTGTGCAACGACCTCTCCAAGAGCTACGCCAGGGGGGCCGGCACGACCGTTGGCCTGATCTTCCTGCCGTGGCTCTTCTACATGATTCTTGGATTCGGCGAGGCCGAGTACCAGGGCCCGGCCGCCGCGCCAGAGGCCGCCGTCTAGATCCGCTTGCTGAAGTAGACGCGCGCGAACCCGTCCTCTGCCCGGCGCCCGGTCTCGGTGTATCCGACCGCCGGGCAGAGGGAGGTATCTGCAGGCGGCGGTACGAGCCCTGCTACCGCGTGACGCCGTAGTAGGTGTAGGACGATGCTCCGCCTGCGTTGAGTCCGTCAGCAGCGTACAGCGCGCGGATCCGATAGTTGCGCCCGACGACCAGGTGCGTAACGATGACGCTGCTCACGCTGCGTGGGCCGAGCTTGAAGCACGAGCTGGTCTGCTGATGCCACCTGCCGCTGAGCCGTACGCCGAGCGAGTAGCGGACGCAGTGGCCGCTCTTGTTCGGCCGAACGACCGCCGTGAAGAGCGGCGCCGTCCCAGCGTGGTAGAGCCGATAGCTGCCCGATACGGCGTACCACCGTTTCTGTGAGATGGACACCGCCGCGCGCACCGACACGAGTCGGCTCGCGGCCGCCGAGGCGTAAGCGTCCTCTCCAGTGAACACCGCTTGGAAGGTCGTGCTCGTCTGCGGGTGCAACGTGAGCTTCGCGTCTCCACGTGAGTTCACCTGAACGTTGGCAACCAGCGTGCGGGTGGCGTGGTAGGGCGTCCGGTAGATGGCGACGTGGTTGTTCGTGGAGTGGCCCGAGAGATGGATCGACAGGGTCACTGTTGCGCCGTCCCGAATCGTCGAGTGCGACGACAGCAAGGTCAGCGTGGGGCGGGTCTGTGCGGGCCCGTCGAGTACCTCGAGGTAGTTTGCCGCCAGCGCAAACAGGTGATAGCCATCCGCCGTCATGGCCATGGCGCCCCAGCCGACACCGGAGCTGATCCCCCAGCTGTGCTGACGAAATGACGTCGTAGCACCGCCGCGGAAATCGAACACCGACGGTATCCGATCCGAGCCTACCGACAGGTACGAGCCGTCTCCCGACTGGGCGAACGCCGTGGTGTAGCTCGCGGCCGGCGTGCCCGACACCGGGGCCAGATCCGACAGCCGAAGCTTCTCGACGCCTCCGCTCGCGATCAGGAGGTCGCGCCCGTCTGCCGTGAACTGAATCGATCGCATGCACTCGTATGCCGCCGTCGTCGATCTCAGCAGGTTCGGCGTCGCGGCCGACATGTCGTACACCTGGACGGCCGACGGACAGTACTTGGAGCTGGCGATCACCAGCAGATTTGGATTGGTCGGAGTGGTCGCAAACAACGAGTTGTCAACGTCGATGCCGGTATGAGTGACCAGCGTGTGAGGCGCGGCGACCGCCATCGAACCCAGCGGACCGACATCACTGGTGGTGTCGAACCACAGCTGGCCACCCGCCTCGGCGAGCTCGCAGCGTCCCTGGTTGGTCGTCCCGATGCCGATCGAGATCGGGATCGACTCGACACGGGCGAGGGTGGCCGTGTCGATGATGTCGATCCGCGACGCGCTGCACCGCGCCACGTACAGCAACCCGTCGTCGAGCACCATGCCGGACGCTCCGCCCTCATCGTCGAGTGTCGCGACGATCTCCCCCGCGTAATCGGTGACGACCATCGGATCGCCAGTCAAGATCACGTGCGAGTGGGCTTCGTCGAGCACCAGTGAGCGTGGGCTGCCCAATGGCAGTTGTACACCTGCGTCGCGCGCCGAGGAGGGCACCGGGGACGACAATCCCGCGGCCACCACGATCGCGAGAGCGAACACCGCCCGCTTCAGCCCTGCGCCGAGCCGGGGGCGATAATCTCGCTTGTCCGCCGTTCTCCCCATTGTCAGATTGGACACACGTCAATAGTCCTTCGGGCCGCGCGTGCGCACAAGTCCACAAATCGCCGATCCTCGTGTCCCGCAGATCGAGGACATCGTGGTCGTCGCGCCGTCTAGATCCGCTTGCTGAAGTAGACGCGCGCGAACCCGTCCTCTGCCCGGCGCCCGGTCTCGGTGTAGCCGAGCGCCGGGTAGAGGGCGAGGTTCTCGGTCATCAACTGGTTCGTGTAGAGCCGGAGCTCGGCCATCCCTAGCTCGGCGGCGCGCTGCTCTGCGAACGCCATCAGCTCGCGGCCCAGGCCGCGGCCCTGCATCGCCGGCGCAACTGCAACGTTCTCGACCAGCAGGTGATCGCCGCCGGGGATCAGCACGATCACTCCGGCGATCTCGCCGCCAGCCTCGACCACGCTCGTCCGGCCGGCCGCGACCAGGCCCGCATGGTCTGCCGTGACCGGTGCCGGTTCGCGCCCGATCCGCGGCACGTACATCGCGTACGCATCGCGCACCAGCGCCTCGATCGCCGGCACGTCGCCTGCGACCGCCTCCCGGATCACGTCAGGGCGCGCGGCGTTCGTTGCCGACGAAGGCGGCGTGGGTGACCGGCATCGCGCCGGCGAAGAACCGCTCGACGGCCTCGGCGTAGCGGCGGATCTCGCGCTGCGCCGTCTCGGCATTGCGCAGCGACAGGAAGTTCATCAGGCTGCGGGCGTTGACCGTCCAGTAGAACTGCGTGTAGATCGCGACGGGCAGCACGTTGCGCGCGATCTCCTTCGCCACGCCCTGTGCGAGCAGGTGCTCGTACGTCGCGTACGCCTGTTCGTAGACAGCGCGCTGCGCCTCGCGCGTCTCCTCGGCAAGCTCGTCGCTGACCGGGTCGAACGTGTACGACCCCGGCTTGCCGACCTGCGTGCGGACGTCCTCGGCCGCCGGGACGTAGAACTCCGCCTCGAGCTTCGAGTATCTGCCCGACCACTCATTGAATGAGTTCGTACGGTGCCGCATCCATTCGCGGGCGACGAAGATCGGGCACTTGACGTGGAACCGGAAGGAGTTGTGCTCGAACGGCGTGCCGTGCCGCTCGCGCATCAGGAACCGGATCAGCCCCTCCTCGCGCTCGGTCATCTCCTCCACCCGGCTGGCGAACGAGACCCGGGCGCCGTTGACGACCGACAGATCGTCGGCCATACAGCCGTCCAGCCGGACGAAGCCGTGGTCGAGCACGTCGATCGAGTCGCCCACCTGCACCTGATCCTCCACGACGCTCACGGCCGACAGTTTACGCCCGGCTACGGACGCAGCAGCCGACCGCCGTCGACGACCAGGATGGTGCCGGTGACGAACTCCGCCTCGAACAGGTAGCGGATCGCGCCGGCCACGTCGTCGGGGCTCCCCAGTCGCCGCAGGGCGGTCTCATCGGGGTTGCCGGCGACGCCGTCGGGCATCAGCACCGGCCCCGGCGCGACGCCGCACACGCGGATGCCGTCCTGGCCCCAGGCCGCAGCTAGGCATTTGATCAGCTGGGCCTGCGCCGCCTTCGCCGCGGCGTGGTGCGCGAACCGCGGCCACGGCTGGCGGGCCGCCACATCGTTGACCGCCAGGATGACGCCGTGGCGGTTCGGCAGCATCGCAGCAAACGCTGCCTGGGCGGCAAACAGGAACCCCTTGGCGGTGCTGTCCATCGCCAGGTCCCACAGGGCGGGGTCGATCTGCTGGGGGTCGATCGGGCGGAACCCGCCGGACGGCGTATGCACGTAGCCATCCAGGCCGCCCAGCTCGGCGGCGGCCTCCTCGACCATCGTCCGCATCTCCTCAGGATGGGTCGCGTCGGCCCGGATCAGTGCGGTGCGGCGGCCCAGCGCGGCGATCTCGGCATGCGTCAGCTCGGCCTCGGCGTTCGACGTGTGGTAGCTGACGGCGACGTCCGCGCCCGCCCGCGCGAGGTCGAGCGCGATCGCGCGGCCCACGCGCTGCGCGCCGCCGGCAACGAGGATCCGTGCCCCCTCGACGTTCACCGCGACGCGTGTCTGGGAGCGGCCATGGAGGGGTATGCTAGCCAGCGACTGCGAAGCAAAGGAGTGACGAGATGGCTTACGAGGTTCCCGACCTGCCGTACGACTACAACGCGCTTGAGCCGCATATCGACGAGCAGACGATGCGGATCCACCACGACAAGCATCACCAGGCGTACGTCGACAAGGCCAACGCCGCCCTCGAAGGCACGGAGTGGGCCGACAAGCCGGTCGAGGAGGTGCTCGCCAACCTGACCAGCCTCCCGTCCGACAAGCAGGGCCCGGTGCGCAACAACGCGGGCGGCCATGCCAACCACACGCTGTTCTGGTCGATTCTCGGCCCGAGCGGCGGTGGCACGCCCAGCGGCGACCTCGCTGCTGCGATCGACAACGCCTTCGGGTCCTTCGACGCGTTCAAGCAGAAGATGGTCGACGCCGGCGTCAACCGGTTCGGCTCCGGCTGGGCATGGCTCGTGCTGGACAACGGCCAGCTGGCCGTCACCAGCTCGGCCAACCAGGACTCGCCGATCTCGGACGGCCAGACGCCGCTGCTCGGCATCGATGTGTGGGAGCACGCGTACTACCTGAAGTACCAGAACAAGCGGCCCGACTACCTGGCCGCGATCTGGAACGTGATCGACTGGTCGGCGGTGGCCGAGCGCTACGCCAGCGCGCGCGCCGCAGCGGCAGCGGTCTGATCGACAGGCGTGCGGGGGCGGGCGGCCATCGCCCCGCCCCCGCTTTCTCGTTCTCGGCGGAGGGTTCAGTGAGCGGAAAGACCGTGGTCTTCTTCCCGGAGGGCGCCTTCGGGCCAACCAACAACTGCGTCGGCATCGGCGAGCAACTGCTCGCGCGCGGTCACCGCGTCGTGTTCATCATCGAGGAGTCGTTCGCCGGCACGCTGGCCGCCCGCGGCTTCGAGGAGGCGCTGATGCGGCTGGGGCCGCCACCCGAGGTCGAGGAGGCGCCCGGCCAGTTCTGGAAGGACTTCATCCGCGACACGGCTCCGGTGTTCCGGACGCCGACCATCGAGCAGCTGGAGACGTTCATCCAGCCGACGTGGCAGGCGCTGCTCGACGGCAGCCGCTACGTGGAGCCGCGGCTCAAGGAGATCTTCGCCGAGGTGCAGCCGGACGTCATCGTCGAGGACAACGTCCCGGGGTTCCCGGCGGTTGTCACGGCTGACGCGCCGTGGGTGCGGATCATGTCGTGCAACCCGCTGGAGATGCCCGACGCCGACCTGGCGCCCGTCTTCTCGGGCCTCCCCGCGGCCGACCGCTCCGGCTGGGACGCCTTCCGCGCCGAGTACGAGCGCACGCACCGGACGATGTGGCAGGACTTCGACGAGTGGTCGCAGGCGCAGGGCGCGCCGTCGCTCGATGACCTGCGGTTCATCCACCAGTCCCCGGATCTGAACCTGTACCTGTATCCGGAGGAGGCCGACTACCGGCGGGCGCAGCCGCTCGGCCCGACCTGGCAGCGGCTGGGGTCGTGCGTGCGCAGGCCCGAGGTGGACAGCTTCGAGATTCCCGAGAACCTACGTGACCGCGAGGGCTCGCTGATCTACCTCTCGCTGGGCTCGTTGGCCTCGGCCGACGTGCCGGTGATGGAGCGTCTGGTCGAGGTGCTGGCCGACCTGCCGCACCGGTTCATCGTGTCCAAGGGGCCGCAGGCGGAGCTGTTCGAGCTGGCGGACAACATGTGGGGCGAGGAGTTCGTGCCCCAGCCGGCGATTCTGCCGCTGGTCGACCTGGTGATCACCCACGGCGGCAACAACACGACGACGGAGTGCTTCCACCACGGCAAGCCGATGATCGCGATGCCGGTGTTCTGGGATCAGCACGACAACGCCCAGCGGGTCGACGAGACCGGCTTCGGCGTGCGGCTCGACACCTACGCGTTCACCGAGCAGCAGATGCGCGACGCGATCGACCGGCTGCTGGCCGACGACGGCCTGAAGCAGCGGATGGCCGACATCGCCCGTGGGTTGCAGGCGAGCCCGGGCACCGTGCGGGCCGCCGATCTGATCGAACGTGGCGCCGGCGGTTGATCCTGAGCTGATCGCCGCCGCCCGCTGGTACGGCGGCAAGGGCGCCGCCATCGCCGGCGTGGAGGAGGACGACCGGATGGAGCTCGACGGCTGTGCCGTGCGGGTGCTCTCGGTGACAGACGCCGGCGGGGCCAGGGAGCGGTATCTGTGGATCGACGACGAGGACGGCGCCGGGCGGGCGCTGGCGACGGCGCTGGTCGAGGGCCGCACGCTGGCCGGCCGGACAGCGGAGTTCCGCTTCGAGCCGGGCCCGGCGCTGGCCGGCCTGGTGCCGCCCGGCGGCACGTCGCGGCGGCTGACCGACGACCAGACCAACACCTCGTACGTGGTCGGCGAACGGCTGGTGGTCAAGGTCTACCGGCGGGTCGAGCCGGGTGAGCACCCGGAGATCGAGATCGGCCGGTTCCTCACCGAGCACGCGCATGTCGCCTTCGCGCCCGCCTACGCCGGGGCCGTCCGCTGGGGCGATCACGCGCTGGCAATGGCGCAGGCGTACGTGCCCGACGCGCGCGGGGGCTGGGACTGGGCGATCGAGTGCGCCATGGGGGGCCAGGCGGCGCCGTTCGCCGGACTCGGCGCGCAGACGGCCGCGCTCCATGCCGCGCTGCGGGAGATGGGCACGCTGATCGCCGGCGCGGATGAGCTGCGCGGCTGGCGCGAGGCCGCCGACCGGCAGCTCGACCGCGCGCTGGCGCTGGTCGGCGGTGCCGACGGCGAGGTGCTGCGGGAGTGGGCGCCGGCCGTCCGCGACGAGCTCGCCGCGCTGGAGCGACCGGCCGCTCCGCCCGTCCTCGCCCGCGTGCACGGCGACTACCACGTCGGCCAGATCCTCGAGTCGGTCGGCGAGCTGCGCGTGGTCGACTTCGAGGGCGAGCCGGGACGGCCGCTGGCCGAGCGCCGCCGGCCGGGCACCCAGCTCCGCGACGTGGCGGCGATGCTGCGGTCGTTCGACCATCTGGCCCGGCACGTCGATCGCGACGTGCGGCCGGGTACGACGGCCGCGATCGAGGACTGGCTCGTCCGCACGAGGGCTGCGTTTCTCGACGCCTACGGCGACCACGATCCGGTGCTGCTGCGGGCGCTCGAGTTCGAGAAGGAGACGTACGAGTACGTCTACGCGGCCACGTTCCTGCCCGACTGGACGCACGTCGCGACCGGCGGCATGCGCTGGCTGCTGGAGCATCCGGCGTGAACGTCGAGGGGTTCCAGGCGGACATTCTGGCCGAGCCGGAGGCGCTGGTGCGAGTGGCGGACGCCTACGGGTCAGGTGGCCTGCCCGCGGTCGACGGCCGGCGGGTTCTGCTGATCGGGATGGGGTCGTCGACCTACGCATCGCACACGGCGGCCGCGCTGCTGCGCGCTCGCGGCCACGATGCGCACGTCGAGCTGGCGTCGACCGGCACGCCACAGCCGCCGGCCCCAGACACGCTTGCGCTCGTCGTCTCGGCGTCGGGCGGATCCGAGGAGACCGTCGAGGCGATGGCCAGGCACAGCGGCGTCTCGACCGTGGTCGCCGTCACCAACCGTGACGACAGCGAGCTGGCGCGCGGCGCCGACGTGGTCATCCCGGTGCTCGCCGGGCCGGAGTCGGGCGGCATCGCATGCCGTTCGTACGTCTGCACCCTGGCGGTGCTGCTGCTGGCTGCCGGCGCGGACGGCGACGCCGTCCGCCGCGCGGCCGAGTCCTCGGCCGGCCTGATCGCCCGGCGGTCGGAGTGGCTGCCGCCGCTGGCCGACCTGGCCGAGGGCGGCGCGGGCGTGTGGGCGTCGGCACCTGCCGAGCGGATCGGCTCCTCGCTGCAGTCCGCGCTGATGCTGCGCGAGGCGCCGCGAATCGTCGCCGACGGGTGCGAGACCGGGGACTGGCTCCACGTCGACGTCTACCTGACCAAGCGGCCCGGCTATCGCCTGCTGCTGATGCCCGGATCGCGGTACGACGCCGGCGTCATGGAGTGGCGCGCGGAGCGGGGGTTCAACGTCGTGTGCGTCGGTCGCGAGGTCACCGGGGCGACGGCGACCATCCCGATCGCCGGTCATGACGAGCACGTCGTCGCCTGCCTGACGGAGACGGTCGTCGCCGAGCTGCTGGCCGCCGAGCTCTGGCGCCGCCATCCCGTCTAGCGGCTGAATCGGTACCCTGTCCGCCTTCCATGACGCTCCCCAACTGGATCTCGCTCTTCCGCATCCTGCTGATCCCCGTATTCATGGTGGCGCTGCTCGGCTCGGTGCCCGGCGGCGACGCCCTGGCGGTTGTGGTGTTCGCCGTGGCGGCGGCGAGCGACTCGCTCGACGGGTACCTGGCACGGTCGCGTCACGCCGTGTCGACGATCGGGACGCTGCTCGACCCGCTGGCGGACAAGCTGCTGATCTCGGCCGCCCTGATCTCGCTGGTCGGGCTCGACCGGCTCGCGCCGTGGGTGGCGATGGTGATCATCTCCCGTGAGTTCGCCGTCACGGGCCTGCGGCTGATCGCGGTCAGCCACGACATGGTGATCGCCGCCTCCCCCTGGGGCAAGATCAAGACGGCCCTGCAGGTGGCGGCCGTGATCGCCCTGATCGTCGACGACCCGCCGCACACCGCGACCACGGTGCTGGTCGCCGCCGCGGTGGCCGCCACCATCTGGTCGGGGATCGACTACTTCATCTCGGCGCGGGACGTGCTGCGGGCCCCGGCGTGAACGACAGCCTCCTCGCACTGATCGTCGGATACCTGCTCGGCTCGCTGCCGTTCGGATACTGGGCCGGCCGCCTGAAGGGCGTCGACCTGCGGACGGTGGGGAGCGGCAACACCGGCGGCACCAACGCCGTGCGGGTGCTCGGCCCGAAGGTCGGGGTCCCGGTAATCGTGCTGGATATCGCCAAGGGCGCGGTGGCCGCGTGGATCGGCGGCGAGATCGGCGGCGCGGATGCCGCCGTGCTCGCCTCGGTGGCCGCCGTCCTCGGCCACGCCTTCCCGTTCTGGCTGCGGTTCCGTGGCGGCAAGGCCGTTGCCACGGGCGCAGGCACCATGCTTGCGCTGGTGCCCTGGATCGGCGTCACCGTCTTCATCATCTGGATCGTGGTCGGGCTGGTGACCCGGTACGTCTCGGTCGCGTCGATCGTGGCCGCCTTCAGCTACTCCGTCCTGTGCGTGATCTCGGGGCAGCCCTGGGCGATCACCGCCTACACGTTCGTGGCGGCCCTGTTCGTGCTGTGGCGTCACCGTGAGAACGTCGCCCGCCTGCGGGCTGGCACCGAGAACCGCCTCAACCTGCCCCGGGCACGGCGGTCGGGCACCGAGTAGGGTCGAGGCATGCAGGCTGCCGTGTTCACGGGTACGAATCGCCCGCTCGAGCTGGAGACGCTGGAGGTCGACGAGCCGCAGGCCGGCGAGGTGCGCGTGCGGATGCTGGCGTCGGGCGTCTGCCACTCCGACCTCCATGTGGTGGAGGGCGAGTGGCCGGAGGATCCGCCGATCGTGCTCGGCCACGAGGGGTTCGGCGAGGTCGAGGCGGTCGGCGACGGCGTCGCATCGGTGGCCGCCGGCGATCGCGTCGTGCTCTCCTGGTACGCGCCGTGCGGCATGTGCGACCGCTGCCTCGAGGGCCGGCCGTGGATCTGTCAGCGCTCGAGCTCGGACGACCACCTGATGAGCGACGGGACGGCGCGGCTGCGCCGCTCGGGCGGCGAGGCGGTGCGCTCGTACCTCGGGGTCGGCTCGTTCGGGGAGCGGGCCGTGGTGTCCGCCGCGGCGGCGGTGCCGGTGCCGGCCGAGCTGCCCGCCGAGGTGGGAGCGCTGATCGGCTGCGGCGTCACCACCGGCGTTGGCGCGGTGGTCAACACCGCGCGGGTCGAGCCCGGCTCGTCGGCGGTCGTGATCGGCTGCGGCGGCGTCGGCCTGTCCGTGGTGCTCGGCCTGGCGCTGGCCGGCGCTGACCCGATCGTCGCCGTCGACCTGCACGACGCGAAGCTGGACATGGCGCGCGACCTCGGCGCGACCCACGCCGTGCGCGGCGGCGACGGCGCCGGCGCGGAGGTGGCGGCGATCATCCCCGGCGGCCCGGACCACGTGTTCGAGGCGATCGGGCTCGTCCCCACGATCGAGTGGGGCCTCTCGATCATGCCCAAGGGCGGGACGCTGACCCTGGTCGGGATGACGCCCAGCGGCCAGCACGTGCGGATCGACCCGCTCGACTTCTCGTCGGCCGGCAAGACGCTGCTCGGCTGCACGTACGGCTCGTCACGCCCGGGCGCAGACTTTCCACGGCTGGCGCGACTTCATCTGGCCGGGCGCCTGCCGGTCGACCGCATGATCACCGGCCGCACGGGCCTCGACGGCGTCAACGACGCGTTCGACCTGATGCGCCGCGGCGAGGGCGCGCGCACCGTGATCGTGTACTAGCTAGCCGTTGCCGAGCCAGGCGTCGGCGGTGGTGTGCTCACCCTCGGGCCGATGGCCGGCCAGCTCGGCGCGCAGCTCCGAGACCACGCCGTGGCGCTCGGCGAGCACGTCGTGGTTGTGGATCGTCTCGAAATTGATCTGGCGGGCCTGCACGAAGCAGCCGTTCGAGAGGTCGCTGTAGCGATCGAGGGTGCCCGCCACCATCAGCCGCACCGAGTCCTCGACGAAGCGCGGGTGGAGGTGTGCGCGCTCGACGACGTACAGCTCGTCGGGCCGCTTCAGGAGCTCGAAGACCGGCGCGCTCATCGAGTTCTCGGCGATGGCGATCAGGTCGCGCGCGTCGATCTCGCGCTTGGTGCCGATCATCAGCGTCGCCTCGGCCCGCTGGTTGTGCGTGGCCGCGGGCAGCAGGTCGAAGATCTCGGCGATCTGCGCAGAGTCGTAGCCGGCGTCGGTCAGCCGCTCGGATGCGCGCTCGCGGACGAGCCCCTGCGCGCACGGGCAGGCGTTCAGCCCACGCACCTCGACGCCGACCAGGCGCCGGGATGCGCCGCCGTTCGCCAGCGAGCGGCCGATCAGGTGGTAGATCTCCTGCGTCGGCAGCCCGGAAACGGGCGTGGTGCGGGTGACTGGGAACTTCGCGCGGATGGTGACTTCGGACCGCACCGCCGCCTGCCGCTCGACGACCAGCTCGGCGATGTGCTGCGCCAGGTCCTCGATGTGCAGCGACTCGCCGATCACGACCTGGTCGACAGCCTCGGCGACCGTCTCCGGGAAGCGCGACATGTGGACGCCCTTCTGGGCCGGGTCGAGGTCGACGTAGCAGTCGATGTCGGCGTAGTAGAGGAGCTCGGTGCCCGCATGCGCGATGCGGATCACCTTCTGGACGCCGGTCACGCCCGCCCGCGTCAGGGCGAGATGCACCTCGGGCTCCGTGGCCTGGAGGTCCTCGCGGAAGGTTGTCCCTTCAAGCATGGGCGGAATCCTAGCGGCAGCCGGGTGCGCGACCGTCACGCTGCTCACGCTTCGTATGGCACACCCACGCCACCCGCCATCAGCGCAGCAGTTTCGACATGCGACGGTCGGCGAGGATGCGGCCGCCGGTCTGGCATGTCGGGCAGTAGTGCACCGTGTGCTCCTCGAAGGAGACGGTGCGGATCGTGTCGCCGCACACCTGGCAGGGCTCGCCCGCGTGGTCGTGCACGGTGTACCCGCGGTGGGCGTGGCCGGCCAGGCCCTTGGTGGACAACGGCACCATCCGCTCGACGGCGTCCGACAGCTGGCGGACGATCGCGGCGTGCAGCCGAGCGACCTGCTCGTCGTCGAGGGTCGCCGTGCGCGCGAACGGGGAGAGCTTCGCCTCGTGCAGGATCTCGTCGGAGTACCCGCGGCCGATGCCGGCAACGTTTCGCTGGTCGCGCAGGAACGCGTGAAGCTGTCCCGGCCTGCGCTGCATCGCCTCGCGCAGCACCTCGGCTGTGAAGGCGGGGTCGAGCGGCTCCGGGCCGGTGTGAGCGAGCTCTGCCTCCAGCTCGGCCGGCGACCACAGCCACGCTGCGGCGCGCCGCTTGCTGCCAGGCTCGCTGAGCACCAGCTCGACGCCGGACTCCAGCCGGACGACGAGCAGCGCCGACTTGCCGTGCTTGTCCGCCACGTTGATCCGGCCGGCCGACATCGGGTGGATGACCAGCGTGTGGCCGCCCGACGCCGGGAGCAGCAGCCGCTTCGCCCGCCGGGTGACGTCCGTGAACCGCTGGCCCTCCAGCGACCGCATCGGTGGATCGATGGTCTTCACAGTCGCGAAATGCGCGACGGGCACCGACTCGATCGGCGCCTCGGTCAGCCGCTCGCGCTGCGCGCGGGCGAATGCTTCGATCTCCGGCAGTTCCGGCATCTCTGTACGGTACGCCGATGTCGGTCACCGTGGTGCGAGGTGGGCTTGCGGAGAGCCGCCACGAGGTGCACGTCGCGGTCGTCGCCGCGGGACGGCTCGCTGGTCGCGTCGGCGGGCGATCCCGACCGGCCGACCACGCTGCGCTCGGCCGCCAAGGCGGTGCAGGCGCAGCCGCTGCTCGACGCCGGCGTGCCCGACGCGGCCGGCTGGGACGACGCGATCCTGGCCGTCTGCTGCGCCTCCCATGCGGGTGCCGACATCCACGCCGAGACCGTGCGCCGCGGGTTCCGGCTGGCCGGCGTCGACCCCGAGCTGCTGCGGAACTGCACGGGCGACCTGGAGACCCGGCTGCGCCACAACTGCAGCGGCAACCACCTGAACTTCCTCGCCCTGTCCGCCGCCAAGGGGTGGCCGCTGGAGGGCTACCGCGACGCCTCTCACCCGTCGCAGCAGGCCGCGCTGGAGGCGGTGGCGGCGGCGACCGGCCGCGATCCGTCGACCGTCCCGACCTGCGTCGACGGCTGCGGGGTGGTCGCCTTCGAGCTGTCGCTGCGCGAGATCGCCGCGCTCTACGCGCGGCTGCCCCTGGACTTCGCCCGCCAGGCCGACGCGATGCGCGCCCATCCGCAGCTGGTGTCCGGAGAGGGCGAGTTCGACACCGTCGTCATGCGCTCGGTGCCCGGCGCCGTTGCCAAGGGAGGTGCGGAGGCGCTGCGCGCGATCGCGCTGCCTGACCAGGGGCTGGGCGTCGCGGTGCGGGTCGAGGACGGCGCCTTCCGGGCGGTCGACCCGGCCGCGGCGGACGTGCTGCTGCAGCTGCTGGGCGAGATCGACGAGCCCGCGCTGGAGGCGTTCCGACGGCCGCCGCTGCTCAACGCCTCGGAGGAGATCGTGGGCGAGCTGGTGAGCGACGTGCGGCTCGTCAACCGGTCAACCTGATCGTCATTGGCGTGCCACCAAGTCGACCCGAATCGGACACCGGGTCGCAACCTCGGGCGAAATTCAGTTCTCGTACCCAAATTTCGCGGGTATACTCCGCTTCGTCTGCGCTTCATCCACTGCCGATTCGGCACTCGGAGGCCGCTGCATTCTCCGGTTGCCCGGCGACGGTGGAAGGGGCTTGTTTTCTTCCACATATCGAACAGGTACGAGGGCGCCAATGCTGACGGTCGAGATCTCGTTGCCGGACATCGAGGAGCTGAAGGCTCTTGTTCAGGAAGGCCAGGACAAGGGGTACCTCACGTTCGACGAGGTCGCCCAGGCCCTCGAGGAAATCGAGCTCACCAAGGAACAGCTCGAGGACTTCTACACCTACCTCCTCGACCACAACATCGAGCTGCTGGACGGGGAGTCCAAGCAGCAGGCACAGCAGCACCGGCTGATTCACGGCGAAAAGCCGCCGGAGCTCGACCTCACCGTCGAGCCCAGCCTCGACTCGCTGCGTCTGTACCTGCGTGAGATCGGCAAGGTGCCGCTGCTGACGGCCGACCAGGAGGTCAGCCTGGCCAAGCGGATCGAGCGCGGCGACATGACGGCGAAGCAGCAGATGATCGAGGCCAACCTGCGCCTGGTCGTCTCGATCGCCAAGGGCTACCTGGGCCGCGGGCTCTCCTTCCTCGACCTGATCCAGGAGGGCAGCCTCGGCCTGATCCGCGCCGTCGAGAAGTTCGACTACCGCAAGGGCTACAAGTTCTCGACCTACGCGACGTGGTGGATCCGCCAGGCGGTGACCCGCGCGATCGCCGACAAGGCACGCACCATCCGCATCCCGGTGCACATGGTCGAGAAGCTGAACCGGGTCGTCCACATCGAGCGCCAGCTGGTGCAGCGGCTGGGCCGCGACCCGCGGCCCGAGGAGATCGCCGCCGAGCTGGACATGACGGCCGACGAGGTGCGCGACATCCTGCGCATGGCGCAGCTCCCGGTCAGCCTGGAGAAGCCGATCGGCGAGGAGGAGGAGTCCGAGCTGGGCGACTTCGTCAAGGACGAGCAGGCGGTGTCGCCGTTCGACTCCGCGACGATGACGCTCCGCAAGGAGGACATCGAGCGCGCGCTGGACTCGCTGCCCGAGCGCGAGCGCAAGGTGATCGAGCTCCGCTTCGGCCTGAAGGGCGAGCATCCGTGCACGCTCGAGGAGGTCGGCCGGGCCTTCGGCGTCACCCGCGAGCGGATCCGGCAGATCGAGAACAACACGCTGAAGAAGCTCGAGGGCCTACCCGAGGCCCAGGCTCTCCGCAACGCGGAGTAGGCAAATACCCCCAGCGGGGCATTGGCCGGCTCGGCCATCCTGACTACCTTTTGAGTGGGGTTTCAAACCATCTCTGAGGGGGTCGGGGATGTCGGAATCGCGCCGCCGCAACGAGGCTGGCCAGACGCTGCCGATGATCTTGATGTTCATGGTCTGCATTCTGCTGTTTGCAGGCCTCGTGATCGATCTGGGCCAGGCGTACCGCACCAGGATCCAGCTGCAGGCGTCCGCTGACGCCGCGTCGCTGGCTGGCGCGGCGCGCTTCCCGGACAGCGCCGTCGCGAACAGCACGGCGTACCAGTACAGCGCGAAGACGGGATCGAAGAACTCGATCCCGGGCGTGCCCAACGTGGCCGTCAACGTGCAGACGGTGTGCTCGAAGACGCTGCCCACGTGCCTGGGTGCGAACACGGTGGTGGTCGACGAGACGGCCAGCGTGCCGACCACGTTCCTGCAGCTGATCGGCATCAAGTCGATCCCGGTCAAGGTGCACGCCACGGCCTGCTCGCCGTGCAACGCCGTGCCGCTGGACGTGATGTTCGTGTTCGACCGGACGGGATCGATGTGCCAGGACTCGAACGGCAACAACGACCCGGGGTGCTCGGACATGGCGAACGCCCGCTCCGGCATGATGGCCTTCCTGGGCGAGATGGACTCGTCGATCGACCGTGTCGGCCTGGCGGTGTTCCCGCCGGCGGCCAGCATGGGCACGAAGTGCAATACGCCGTCGAGCTCGAACAACTACGCGTACAACTCGCAGTCCGCGCCGTATGTGATCGTGCCGCTGAACAACACCTACAAAGCGCCGGGGCCGACCGGGGCGATCAACCCGGCGTCCACCCTGGTCTCGACAATCAACTGCGTCAAGGGCGGCGGTGGCACGGCGTACGCGACCGCCATCGACAAGGCCCGGACGGAGCTCGAGACCAACGGCAGGGCGAACGCCTGGAAGGTGATCATCCTGTTGACGGACGGCGCGGCGAACACGGCGCCCAGCTACTACTCGACCAACTCGCCGTACAAGACGCAGCCGTGCCACCAGGGCATCAACTCCGCACTGATCGCGAAGAACGAGAAGTTCCTGGTCTACGCCATCGGCTACGACCTGAACTCGACGGCGGCGGGCGCGAACATCTGCGAGAACGCCAACACGGGCAATCCCGAGTCGCCGTCGATCACGACGCAGGCCACCCTGCAGCAGTTGGCCGATCCGGGATCGTTCTACGACCATCCGAGTGCCACCGACCTGGCGGGCGTGTTCACCCGCATCTCGGCGGACATCGCGGCGGGCACGTCCCGCCTGTTCGACGACGGCACCTGAGAGCCGGCTCCCCGGCACGCTGCCCTCCCACCGAGGGTCCCGCAACGCCCAGTGCGGAGCGGGACCCTCACTCCTGCCGGTAGACTGCGAGCCGCTCGGGAGGGTGTCCGAGTGGTTAAAGGAGACGGGCTGTAAACCCGTTGGCTATGCCTACACAGGTTCGAATCCTGTCCCTCCCATCGACCGGCCCGGCCAATCCCCGAGCGGGCTTGCATACACGCCAGCAGCAGGGCCGACGCACATGCCCGCCGGTCTGGCCGCGAGGACGCACTATGGTGCACCCCCTTCGGCAACTGCCAGAGAAGAGGTGATCGGGATGGCGCTCACCATCCTCGAAGGGTCGACCTTCTGCATCTCCGACGAGATCGGTGACATTGGCGCGGAAACCAGCGGGTTTTTCTCGCAGGACACGCGCTTCTTGTCCGCGTTCAGGCTCCGTCTGAATGGCGGCCGGCCGCTGCTGCTCTCGTCGGGGCCGGTTCAGTACTTCTCGGCAGCCTTCTACCTTCGCAACCCGTTGGCCGGTGGCCTCGCCCAGGATGCGGTGACCATTGTCCGGGAGCGGTTCGTCGGCAGAGCGATGCAGGAGACGATCACCCTGCAAAACCTGGGGATGGAGCCTGTAGAGCTGGAGCTCGCTATCGAGGTCGAGGCGGATTTCGCCGACATCCTCTCGGTCAAGCAGCGGGACTTCTCGCTCGGCGACCCACGCCACGCTCCCATGCTGCCTCCGGCTGGCCGGGTTATCGGGGGGCCGGAGCACAACCAACTGGTCGTCGAGGAGGCGGACGGCGGGACTGCTCGAACGCAGCTGCTGGTCTCGCGTCCGGTCGATCCGATTGACGGCGTGCTCTGCTACCGGGTGGCCCTTGAGAGTCACCAGAAGTGGAGAATACGGCTGGTCGCGATCCCGTCGCTGAACGGGGCATTGGCCGCGCGGGAGGACGCCATTCGGCGGTTCGGTGAGGAGCGCGAGCATCTGCAGGCCTCGCTCGAGGACTGGAACCTCCAGACACCCTCGCTGCAATCCGAGAGCAGGGTTATCCAGCGCTCATTTGACCGCTCGGCGCAGGACCTCGCGTCCCTGCGGATGCGCGGCAGGGACGGGGAGACGCCACTGCCCGCGGCCGGCATGCCGTGGTTCATGGCCGTCTTCGGGCGAGACACGCTGATTACTTCGCTGCAGACGCTGCTGCTCGGCCCCGAGCTTGCGGTCGGTGCGCTCCGGGTGCTCGGTGACCTCCAGGCGCTGTCGCTCGACCCGTCGATCGACGCTGAGCCCGGCAAGATCGTGCATGAGGTACGCGAGGGCCGGGCCGCCGATCGCTGGTTCGAGCGGTACTACGGCACCACGGACGCGACGCCGTTGTACCTGATCCTGCTCTCGGAGGTGTGGCGGTGGACAGGGGATGCGGCGGTGGCCGAGCATCTCCGCGAGCCGGCGATGAACGCGCTTGGGTGGATCGACCGGTACGGAGACCGGGACGCCGATGGTTTCGTGGAGTACCAGCGGTGCACCGAACGGGGTCTCGAGAATCAGTCGTGGAAGGATTCGCATGACTCCCAGCGGTTCCACGACGGACGGTACGCCGAGACGCCGATCGCGCCGGCCGAAGTGCAAGGTTACGTGTACGACGCGAAGCGCCGGATGGCGGAGCTCGCTCGCAGGGTCTGGAGAGACAACGAGTTGGCGCAGAGACTCGAGCGGGAGGCGGACGACCTCCGCGAGCGCTTCGACCGAAGCTTCTGGGTGGAGGATGCCGGCGGCGGGTTCTACGCGCTGGGGCTCGACCGCGACAAGCAGCCGATCGACTCGAGGTGCTCGAACATGGGACACTTGCTCTGGAGCGGCATCGTCCCCCAGGGACGGGTGGGCGCGGTCGCAGAGCGGGTGTTCGACCCGGCGCTGTGGTCGGGCTGGGGCGTCCGCACGATGGCGATCGACGACGTTGCATTCAGCCCACTCGGGTACCACACCGGCACCGTGTGGCCCCACGACAGCTCGCTGATCGCCTGGGGTCTGATGCGGAGCGGTCGTCACGAGGACGCCTTGAGGATCGTGCGCGCGCTGTTCGAGGCGTGCCTGCACTTCGGGTGGTCGCTCCCCGAGGTCTTCGCCGGCTTCGACCGGGACGACACACCGTTCCCGATCGCCTATCCCACTGCCGCCCGGCCGCAGGCATGGGCAGCGGGCACGCCGCTGCTACTGTTGCGCCTTCTGCTCGGCCTCGAGCCGGACCCCGTGGACCGCCGACTCACCGTGGCAGGAGCAGGCCTCCCGGAGTGGGCAGGCAGTCTCAGCCTGACCGGAATTCCGGCGTTCGGTCGTCGCTGGAACGTGCATGCGGACGCTGACGGAATCGACGTCGTACCAAGTGAGCGGTAGCGCGAGGCCAAAACGGGGTACTACCCAGATGGAATGGACACGATGTTGCCCGTCGCCGAATACGCCCCACGCCTTCGCGTGGCGATGCTTGCGCCGCCCTGGATGCCGGTGCCTGCGCCTGGCTACGGCGGCATCGAGGAGGTAATCCGGCTGCTCTCCGGCGGGCTCGTGTCGCGGGGCCACGACGTGACGCTGTTCGCCCCGCCGGGCTCGACGTCGACGGCCGAGGTAGTACCGCTGCTGGACTGCGCGCACCCGGAGGAGATCGAGGTGTCCATCGTGGAGGCGGCCCACGTGGGCATGGCCTTCGACCTGATCGACCACGCAGGACGATGCGGGCGGCCGTTCGACATCCTCCACGACCACTGCCCGGGCGTCACTGTTGCGATGGCAGACCGGGTGGATGTGCCGGTGGTGCACACACTGCACGGGCCGTTTGACGCCGGCCGGGCGGAGCTTTACCGCCGGCATGGGCATAAGGCAACGCTGGTCGCGATCAGCGCCGACCAGCGCGCGCAGGCGCCCGAAGGAGTCGTCATCGAAAGCGTCATCCCCAATCCGCTCGATCTCGACGAATGGCCCTTCAGCGCCGACAAGGAGGATTCGCTGCTGTTCATCGGACGGATGGATCCGGACAAGGGTCCTGACCGTGCGATCCAAGCGGCGGCTCTGGCCGGCCGCCGGCTGATCCTGGCAGGACCCGTGCAGCCTGACCACGGCGACTTCTTCGAATCCCAGGTCGCACCGCATCTCGACGATGGGCAGGTTTGCTATCTCGGCGCCGTGGAGGGGGAGCAGCGCGCGCAGCTCTTCGCCCGATCACGAGCGCTGCTGATGCCGATCGAATGGGCCGAGCCGTTCGGCCTGGTCATGGTCGAGGCCCTGGCCTGCGGCACCCCCGTGATCGCATTCAACCGTGGATCGGCACCAGAGATCGTGGACGACGGGGAGACCGGGTTTCTCGTCCAGGACGTCGCTGAGATGGCGCTGGCGATCGATCAGCTCGACCGGATCGACCCGGCTGCCTGCCGCGCGTCGGTCAGGGAGCGCTTCGGCCTCGACCGCGTGGTCGACGCCTATGAGGCTGCGTACACGGCGGCCCGTGACGCCGACGCCACTCAGGCGCCCTTCGGTGTGCCGTCCACGACCTTCGCGTCCGCACTGTCGCCCACATCAGCGCGGTAGCCGCACGCCTGCACCTGGACATCGATTGGCCCGACCCATAAGGGCGGCCTCGCTCTGCGACTTTCTTGAACCCACCTGGTGGGCCGGCGGTGTGATGTGGGAGCATGCCCGTGCCATGGAGGTTCCGAAGACGCGGTATGCGTGGAGCGAGGATTTCGCGCTTGCCTACCAGGTGCTCGGTGACGGTCCTGTCGATCTGGTGTATCTGGAGGGCTATGCGTCTCATGTGGATCTGAACTGGGAGAGTCCCGGTTATGCCAGGTTCCTGCGGGGTTTGGCGGCGTCATGCTCGTCTGATCGTGACCGATCGTCGCGGCTATGGGTGCTCGGACCGTTTTTCGCCCTCAGACGTTCCGCCGATCGATACCACGGTCGATGACCTGCTTGCGGTGATGGACGCCGCCGGCTCGGAGCGAGCGGTCGTGTTCGCGACGAACTTCAGTGGCTATCTCGGTGCGCACTTTCGCGGCCAGTCATCCCGACCGAACGGCCGGTCTGATCCTGGAATCGCCGTTGGTCGCGACGCATCGCACCGAGGAGACTCCATGGGGCGCGACGGATGAGTGGTGGGACGGCATGATCGCGACGATCCGCGCCGACTGGGGCACTCCGAGGTGGCAGGGTGCCGAAGGTCGCGGTGCGGTGGAGGAGGCGTGGTTTCCGCGGTGGCAGCGTGCGTCGTTTGCCCCAGGTTCGCCTGATCGCCGAGTGTCGACGGCGTTTTGAGTTCTACGGAGTCCTTCCGTCGATCCATGTTCCGACGCTCGTGATCGCAGACGCTGAGGGCGGTGGACTATTGGTTCCTGAGAACGCTCGCGTACGTCGCGCGGCATGTCCCCAGTGCCGAGTTGGTCGAGCTACGCCGTGGGAATGCCGAGGTTCCCGTGGTACCACGGTGCTGATCAGATCGTTGCTGAAGTGGGGCGGTTTCATCTCGAACCTCAGAGAGCACCAGGCGACCTTCGACCGCCTCCTCGCCACCGTGCTGTTTACCGACATCGTCGACTCGACCGCGCAAGCCATGGCGATTGGGGATCGAGATGGCGCTCGATTCGCGAGCGGCACGACTCGCTTGTTCGCAGCCAGCTCGCGCAGTTTCGAGGACGCGAGGTCAAGACGATGGGCGACGGCTTCCTGGCAACCTTCGACGGACCACGCGCGCCGTGCGCTGCGCACAGGCGATCATGCAGAGCACCGAGGCACTCGGTCTCGAGATCCGCGCCGGGCTGCACACCGGCGAGGTGGAGCTCGACGGGGACGATGTTTCCGGGGTCGCCGTCGCCATCGGAGCCCGCGTCGGCGCGCTCGCCAACCGTCAGAGGTACTCGTCTCGCAGACGATCAAGGATCTCACCACCGGCTCCGGCATCGTGTTCACCGATCGCGGCGAGTACCAGCTCAAGGGCATCCCCGACACATGGCATCTCTACCAGGCCAAGAGCTAATGTAAGAGTCGAGATCGAACGCGTCGCGTGATACGTCTCCGTTGAGGTGGTGGCTCGAGAGCTGGCCGCGGGCGCGGTCGTACACCCCCGTTCCACCGACAATTGCGAGGCGGATGTTCGGGCTCGTGATGTTGAAGAGTCCGCTGAGCTCCAGCGTTCCGCGTTGCAGCCTGGCGGTCGCCTCGCACCGGGCGGCGGTCTTGCTGACGAGAGTGCAAACGACGTTGACATCGCCAGCGTTCGCCCCGCCCGGCGTCTTGAACACGCTCCGGAACACGGCGTGATCGCCAACGCCGAGGCCGGTGGCGCCGAGATCCACGAAGTGCTGCGACACCTGATGCTCGATCAGAACGAACTCGCGGTCGCCGCCCCGTCCAGTTGCAGACGCCAGCGAAACGCCGCCGACGACGGTAGCGACGAGCGCCGCAGCTGCGGCGCTCAAGAACAGTTTGCGAAGCATGGCTCCCCTCCCCAAATCGGCGACCTGACCAGATCGATTCAGATGCTATATCCGGTCGATCAACGTCGGTTGTCCACGGTGTGGGTCGACGTGGCGGCCGCAATGTGCCAGGATCCTCGCATGAACCAGAGCCAGCAGAGCGAACTGCGCGCCTGGGCAGATGCTCTCAGCCGCGCCGATGGGGAGAGGGCGGCGATGGGCCGGGCGATCCTGATGCTGCTCGACCGGATCGACGAACTCGAGCGCGAGCTCTCCGAGCGCACCGTCCCGGTGTCGATGGAGGAGCAGTTCCGGCTCGACGACGAGTCCGCCGACCAGGTCGAGTTCGACCTCGCCGAGGACGACGCCGAGGACCGGCTGTCGGTCGAGGACACCCAGCCGATCAGCCTGCGCGAACGGATCCGCGGTGCGGTCGCTGGGCGCCGCCACGACGACGACGAGTAGACGCGCCTGCGAGGGCGCCCGGTGGCGCCTGCTACAGTCAATGCCGGGGAACTGCCGGCCGTCCGGGCGGCGCTCGCCAGGAGCGTCAGCCGAGGCGCCGATGCCCGATTCCCCCCAATGCCCGCCTGTCGTCCGCTGAGGAGGCGAGTTCTCTTGACAGTCCGATACTCGTTTGGCCCGACCCCGCCCCTGGGTAGGTGGTCGTGATGGCCCGCCGTTCCCGCCAGTCCGGAAGCTCGTACCAGAAGCGCCCCGTCCGCATGACATTCGGGCCCGACCCCGTCGACCCGAACATCATGCGCAGCACCGACGCGCACGAGCTGGCCACGCACATCAAGGAATCGCAGACCCGCTGGCGCGTCCAGGCGATCCGCCTGGTCGGCGCGGGAGCGTGCTGCGTGGTGGTGCTCGACTCGCAGTCCGGTGAGGAGTCCGAGCTGCGCAGCGTCGACGACTGGCAGCGCATTCGCACCGAGGCGTAGCCGCTCAAGGCACCC